>CAWKFD010000001.1:0-158798 GCA_963848805.1 uncultured Acidobacteriaceae bacterium
ACCTGAAGACCCAAACGTCAGGGCGGCTTTTGCGCTCCAGTTTGAATAAACTTCCTTGCTGAAACCTGCTCATGTTATCTCCTTTCCGTCTTCTTAACAGGCGTCGCCGACCGGAAGACTATGTCGATAGGGGTCGAAGATCGGTACCCCTCGTTGCGCGGCTGTGAATCGGATGAAGGGACAATGGGGAACGGCTCCGGCCGCCCCGCGTTGCCTCGATCGGCTAGATTGAATTCAGAGCGGCGGAAATCGCATGAGTATAGCCCTTTCCATTTCCCCGCATGGCCGGTTGCTTGTTCTCGATGCAGCTTCCGAGCCGACGCTGCCGGATGGTTCTTGTGCGAACGAGTCCTTCGGACATTCTCGGCGTCGCAGGCCCAAGGGCCTGCTCGCAACTGGGAGCGCGCGAACTTGCTTCTCCGTTACCGCCGGAGTTCGCCTGGGCGCGTGAATTCGCCTGCCGCTATTTAACTGCCCTCTGCCATGCCCCGGTAGATTTCAGGCGGGTCCGAATTGCCCGCTTTGCCTATGCCTGACACGGCGGAGTTTGCGGCCGCGACGCTTGAGGCCCCACCCATGCGCGGGTTCGAATACCTTAGCCCGGATTGCTTTGTCCGTTGGTGGCAGGAGCTCGACAGCCTGATACACCAGGAGGCGCGTGCGTCTGGATTGGGCGCCCGGGACTATCTGCACCAGCTCAATCCCGCTTGGCGGACCGTAGGGCGCGTAACCTTTCACCTCGCGGAGAACAAGCGGGATCCCGAGTCGCCGTTTGCCTTTCTTGCCACCTATGCCACGCGGCTCTCTGCGCAGGGCAAGGCGCAGCATCTGCCGCTGAGCCGCGCGCTCCAGGAGTACGCCGGCGCGAGGAACCGCGCGGCGCTGCTGGCCTTACTGCAGCCCATCCAGCAGGCAGCAGAATCCGTTGCCTGGGTGAAAGAGCTGGCTGACTCCGGCGGGATCTACCAGCCTTTGGCCTGGACGCCCAAGGAGGCCTATCAATTCCTGCAATCCATACCGGTGCTCGAGTCGAGCAGCCTCATCGTTCGCGTGCCCGATTGGTGGAAGGCCGCGCATCCTCCACGGCCGGTCGTGAGCGTGAAGATCGGCCAGCAGTTGAAGGGGAAGCTTGGCGTGGATGCGCTCCTCGATTTCTCGGTGCAAACGGTGCTGGACGGCGACCCGCTCAACGCGCAGGAGATCGAGAGACTCCTCAGGTCGGAGACCGGACTAGTTCTTTTGCGTGGCAAATGGGTAGAGGTGGACCGGGAGAAGCTAGCCGAAGCGCTGAAACAGTGGAAGAAGGTGGAGCGCGAGGCGCGGGACGGTGGTCTCACGTTCTTTGAAGGGATGCGCCTGCTTGCCGGCGTCCAACTGGGACCCGATGCGGCGATCGAACAGGCAGATGCTGCGCGCGAGTGGGCGGGCATCTCTGTCGGCGGCGATCTGGCGCAGTTGCTCCGCGAGTTGCGCGAACCGGGCGTAGGCCCCGATGCAGTTCCGGCGGATCTTCGCGGCGATCTGCGCCCGTACCAGAAAGCCGGAGTCCATTGGCTCCGATTTCTCACGCGGCTAGGCCTGGGCGCATGCCTTGCCGACGATATGGGGCTGGGCAAGACCGTGCAGGTGATCGCGCTGCTGTTGCATCTGAAAAAGGAAGCAGAATCTGAGGGTAAAGCCAGCCTGCTGGTGGTTCCAGCCTCGCTCATCGCGAACTGGAAAGCGGAGCTTGAGCGCTTTTCGCCGTCGTTATCGATGCTCATAGTGCATCCCTCGGAGGGCGTCACCGAGGCTGGCGATGCGGTGAACGATTGCGACCTGGTGATCACTACCTACACGATGCTGACCCGGCTGGAGTGGCTGCGCGGACGTAACTGGCGGCTGGTGGTTCTCGACGAAGCTCAGGCGATCCGCAACTTCGGCACACGCCAGAGCCGGGCGGTGAAGGAACTCCGCGCAGAAGGCCGCATCGCGCTGACAGGCACGCCGGTGGAGAATCGTCTCTCCGACCTGTGGTCACTCTTCGACTTCCTCAATCCCGGCCTGCTGGGAGGCGCCAAGTCATTTGGCCGCCTGACCAAGCAGATGGCGGCGGGCGGATCGAATCCGTATGGTCCGCTGCGCACGCTGGTGCGTCCTTATATTCTGCGCCGCCTCAAGACCGACAAGCGCGTGATCGCCGATCTGCCGGAGAAATCCGAGGTGAACGCCTACTGTGGATTGAGCCGGCGGCAGGCGGTGCTTTACGAGCAGGCAGTGCGGGAATTGGCAGCGGCGGTTGATCAGGCCGACGGAATCAAGCGCCGCGGCATCGTGCTGGCGTCGCTGATGCGGCTGAAGCAGATTTGCAACCACCCTTCGCAGTGGACCGGCGACAACGGATATGCGGCGGACGATAGTGGAAAGTTCGCGCGCCTCCGATGAGATCTGCGAGGAACTGGCGGAGCGGCAGGAGAAGGCGCTGGTCTTCACGCAATTCCGCGAGATTACGGCGCCGCTGGCCGATTTTCTTGCCCGCATTTTCGGGCGGCCGGGGCTGGTTCTGCACGGCGAGACTGCCGTTGGCAAACGGCGCGAGTTGGTGGAGGCTTTTCAGCGGGATGACGGGCCGCCGTTCTTTGTGCTTTCGCTCAAGGCCGGCGGCACGGGGCTGAATCTGACCGCTGCGTCGCACGTGATTCACTTTGACCGCTGGTGGAATCCCGCCGTGGAAAACCAAGCAACGGACCGCGCCTTCCGCATTGGCCAGAAGCGCAACGTGCTGGTGCATAAATTCATCTGCCGCGGCACGGTCGAAGAGAAGATCGACGCGTTGATTGCACAGAAGACGAATCTGGCGCGCGATCTGCTGGATGGCGGCCCAGAGGCGCTGCTCACGGAAATGAGCAATGCCGAATTACTGCGCTTTGTGGCGTTCGATATCGGCAAGGCGACTGAAAAATAGCTCTTCTTAGCGGCCGCTTTCGTCGCGCAAAGCCCCATGATCGCTTCAGCTCTTCGATCACCTCATAAACGATAGGGCATGTGAATGTCCGACCGATCATACCTATCGTGCGCGACGAGAATCCGGGTTCGTAAAGATACGGATATCCTTTGCAGTCTGCGGGACGGTCTTCATACACGCTGCAGCGGTTTTCCTTCAAGAACGGACACGGCGTTGGTCCGTGTTTTCCAAGGATTATCGTCGTCTCCGTTAGGCTCCAGATAAGTATCAATAAACTGCAGGGGCGTCGTTCCAAGGCGCATAGCGAGACGGCTCACTTCTTCTTCGCTGAACGTCGGCCGGACCTCGCGGCAGCAATTGGCGCAGGCTGTGCAATCGATGCCGGCCCAGATGCGCTTCGTGGTTTCCCATACCTGGCGGTCTATTTCTTTCTCGTCGAGTTCGCACTCGAATTTGACAAACTGGCGGAATCTCCAGTTCTCCTGTTCCTTTCGCTCTGCAAGCGTACGGATTTGAACGAGATCGATGGCCATACCTACAAGATGGCTCTCGCTGCAGCGGAATGCAAGTCGAATTTCGGCCACGTTTTCCTCACGCGCTAAATACCTGTTTCGTTTATAAGTCGATATAGTGAGGGCAACATGGGTTGGGGATTTTATGCGCCGTATGTTCCTGTGGCGCAGCGGCGTGCCAATACCCTGCGCGAGGTTAGGCGGCTGGCCGCTAAAGGCACGCAGGTGTCTCCGGTCGAGATCGCGGGCCGAGCTATCGCTTCCACGTTCTGGGGCAAAGCCTGGGTGCGACAACCTGGAGTCGTACAGCGATTTTGAGAATCGCCTGCCGCGCGGCCGCACCTACGTGCGCAACGGTTCGGTGGTCGATCTCCAGATCGAGACGGGCAAGATCACGTCCATGGTCAGCGGCTCGAGCCTCTACCTCATTGTCATCCGGATTCGGCCGCTTGCCACGCCGCGCTGGAAGAAGCTCAAACAACAGTGCGGCGCCGGGATCGGCACAGTGGTGGAGCTTTTGCAGGGCCGGCTCTCGAAACGTGTTATGTCCGTCGTGACCAGCCGTGATTGCGGCCTGTTCCCGGCGCCCGCGGAGATCGAGATGTCCTGCTCCTGCCCCGACTGGGCGGGAATGTGCAAGCACGTTGCTGCCACGTTGTACGGCGTTGGCAACCGTCTCGATCACGAACCCCAGCTTCTGTTCAAGGTGAGGGAGGTGGATCATCTTGAACTGATCGCACAAGCCGGCCAGCCTTCGCCAAAGCTGAAGGGCGCTGGCGGGAAGACGATCGCCAAGGATCAATTGGCCGACGTCTTCGGCATCGAACTGGAGAGCGAAGGCGAAATGGGCGATACCCTGCAGCGAATTCCGGCCAAATTACCGCGCAGCAAAAAGACCGTCCGCTCCCGGAAAAACGAAAACAGTTCGCGCTGATGCAGGGAACACGCCGGAAGGAGCGCCAGCGGTCAGTGGCAAGCCTGCCGGATCACGGCGCAAGACGCTCACAGCGGCAGCGAGGAAACGCATCGCGGAGGGCAGGTGAAGCGCTGGCGGAACGCCAGGGAGAGAATGCGGTCACAGGATCGAAATGGAAATCAGCTTTCTCTGAAACCTGTAAGAGAGTCCGCGAAAGCAAAACTGGCGCCATCTGCACACGGCAAACCTGCGCGCCGAGGTCGCGCAGTGTGAACACTCGGGTTACGATTTTCGCCTTGTTCACCAACCCCTGGCGCGCCCGATCGAGGAAAGACGGATCAACTGAAGCCGGGACTTGCGAAATTGATTCGCTATTCGGACCATAGGCTATTTAAGGGCACTCCGTGAAGATCAGCGGCAAAGGGAATGACCTCGGTTCCGGAATAGAGCACTACGCCGCGGATCCAGCTTTTTCCGACCGCGCCTGCTAATGCCTTCAGCCCACGTACATCGTTGCTTCCCAGCGTTGCTGCCGCTTTCACTTCAATTCCGACCACTTTGCCGGCGTGATCCTCCAGCACAAAATCGACTTCTTGGCCGGAGACTGTCCGCCAGTAAAATAGATCCGGCCTGATCGCGCTCCAGCTGCACTGTTTTCGCAACTCCATCAGGACGAAGTTTTCGAGTACAGGTCCGGTCAAGTTCCCTTCCGTTTTCAGGCGGTCGACGGTGGCGCCGAGCGTGTAGCTAGCAGGCCGCTGTCATTGAGGTAGACCTTCGGGGTTTGAATCACGCGCTTGCCCAAGTTCCGTGCCCAGGGGCGAAGGAGTTGCACCAGAAATGTGTTCTCGAGCAAAGCAAAATAGCGCTTCAGTGTCGTCTGGGGCAGCGCCATGGTACGGGACAGATCAGCAAAATTGAGTAAGCTACCTGCGCGGGCAGCAACCACCGAGAGGAGACGTGGAATCGCGGTGAAATCGGCGATGCTGGCCAGGTCGCGAATATCGCGCTGGAGCATCGTCAACACGTAGGACTGGAACCAGGCGTCGCGGCGCGCTGGGGTGTGGCGGGCGACGGCAGGCGGATACCCGCCTGCGACCATGATCTCCAGCAGTTCTTCCCACGAAGCAGAGGATCTTCTGCCGGACCTGTTTGCGCGAGCAGTTTCGCGACCCGTTTCGCGACCCGTTTCGCGACCCGTTGAAACGTGCCCCGTTGAAAATAGATGCTCGACGAAATTTTCTCTCACCCCGCGCAACTCTCCCTGGGAAAACGGCCAGAGGGTAAGAACCTCCATGCGCCCAGCCAATGAGTCGGAAAGCTTCGGCAGCAGCATGACGTTTGCAGATCCTGTCAGCAGAAACTGTCCAGGCTGACGATTCCGGTCAATGGCGGCTTTGATCACCGGAAACAACTCTGGAACCTGCTGAACCTCGTCGAGTGTGACTGGCAGGTTCAGGCCGGCGATGAAGCCGTTGGGATCGCGTCTGGCGGCGGCAAGGATGCCGGGATCATCGAAGGTGAGATATTGTCGATTCTGCGAGGCCAAGTCGGTTGATTGGACCAGAGTGCTCTTCCCCGTCTGGCGAGCACCGTTGATCAGCACGGCAGGCGTATCGGCAAGCGCATCTCGCAAGGGGTCGGCAAGGTGGCGATGGATCATACGTACATAATCAGCCATCTTGTGGATGATAATCAACCACAAAGAGAATGATTATCATTCCGATCATGGCCGGACACTTCCTGAAATGGCTGCGACTGCGATGCGCAGCAACAGAGAGTAGGGGTGGGCTGATCCCGCCACGTTTCAGCCTGCCCATCAAGCCCAATGTAGTTGAGAGTTTGGCGTCAATTTGGTGCCAATTAGCGCCGACTGTGCCGGTTTTGACGGCTATACCGGTTAATAACTCCTTTACCGTCTGTGCCGTAAGTTGTTGATTCTCCATGGCATGGAAGAGGTCGTCGGTTCGATCCCGACCAGGTCCACCAAATCAATTCAACCATTTAGCTGACCATTCGAGCTTTTCCCGAATCTCATCCGACCCAAGATTCAACCCAAGGATTCTAAGCCACAGCAGCCGTGACGTTGCTGGCCTCAAGAAATCTCTCCTGCGCGGCCATCCTATACGACGCGGTTCACAAGGCCACGTATCCGTCATCGACCTTGACGAACGGATCTCGACCAGATCGCCACGCTGGTCCTGGTCTGCAAGGCGGCCTGGGAGTTTTAATCGGGGCGCGCCGCCCCTGGCGCGCCGTACTCATAACCAGATAATCTCACCTCTAGAGAGGAGGTGAGTCCGATCGTCACCGTCAACAACGAGGAAGTCAAGCGCATGAATCTGAACGTTCCTGTCGAGTTGCACAACGCCTTCAAGGCGGCGACCGCCACCCGCGGCCAAAACATGACCGACGAGTTGCTGAAGTTCATCCGCAGTTACATCGTTAAGCACGCATCGAAACCAGCAAGGCGGCGCAAATGAAACGGGCCGCTCTTTATATGAGGGTCTCGAGTCTGGATCAACATCCTGAGACCCAACTCCTCGACCTGCGCCAGATGGCCGCTCAGCGCAGCTACGAGATCGTGCAGGAGTATACGGACCGGATCAGCGGCGCGAAAGCAAGGCGGCCGGGCCTCGACCAGATAATGGCCGACGCCCGCCGCGGATGCTTCGATGTCGTTTTGGTCTGGGCCAGTGACCGGATTGCCCGGTCGGTAAGCCACTTTTTAGAAGTGCTCGACGAACTGAACCGCGCGAGCAGATCGACACCGGCGGCCCGCTGGGCCGCGCTATCGTGGTCATCATCGGCGCGATTGCGGAACTCGAACGCAACCTGGCATGGAAATCGGATCTTTCCGGCGACGGATATTTTCAAGAGTAGGGGGATTGTGAGCCCCATTCCATACTCCGGGGTGACCCGCGAAGAGTGTGCTGGTGCGGGCGGATGGCGGGCCAGAGCCTGAGAAGGCTTGTTTGTAAACCATCAATCCGTAATCGCGTAATTCTTAAGAAATATTTCCACGGCGTGCTTGACGCGGTTGCGGCGCTGCGGTTCGTCCCTGGTCTGGCCGAGGATCACAGCGGTCATTAACTGAGCGCCAACCGCCAGATCGAGAAAATCATCTGCCGCCAGTATAGGGTCGGCCTGCCTCAATCTGCCTTGCTCCATCTGATATTTGAGATATTTGGCGGTTGCCTTGCGCCCACTATTCGGTCCCATCTCGTAGAACTGCTCCGCAATATGAGAATTGTGGTAGGACTCGGCGGCCACAATGCGCAGCAACTTGCCGAATTGCTCGGAAAGGATGAAGTTGTGAAGAATCTTTGCCGCTTTGGGAAGAACTTCCTCCAGATCTCGTTGGGATGACCAGAGTCCGGTCAGGTTGGTATTCACTTCGTTTTGCAGATTGAAGATTACGGCCGAAAGCAGGTCTCTTTTGTCCTCGAAGTGGGTGTACAGTTCGCGCTTGGAAACCCTGGCCCGGCGCGCAATCTCGGCCGTGGTGGTCCGCTCAAATCCCAGCTCCAGAAAACACTCCGCGGCCGCGTTGAGGATGCGCTCCCGGCGGGCCGGAAGCGCCTCGGTCGTCTCTTCCGCCAATTTCCTCTTGCTTTTCATGCTCTACCTGTCAGAATGCGTTACATCATTTAAAATTCAATGGTTGCTCGCGTGATATAGATCACCGCAAACATGGCGAGACGGCAAGAAACCATGAATGCATATTTAGACCAGATCGCCCTGAAATGCATGCAGCATAGCAAAATGAAGCGCTCGGAATGGCAACAACAAAGCGCGTCGGATGTTTCATGTTACCTGCCTTGGGAATTATCATCTCCACATAAAAAATGATTTTACTTTCATCCCGGCACTGTGATATACATCGATAAATCTCAGGGTACCACACAGTACCATAATGCATGAGCCGCCGCAAGGATGGCGTTTCCGGTCTTTCAGGGAAGAAACTGCGCTATTCGTTGCGGAGTTTTATGGTTGCGTTGGTACCCGCGGGTATCATTTTGCCGGGCTGCCGCGATTCGGCAGAAACGCAGATCCAGAGCAGGGGATTGGCAGGACAGGGCGGCTGACCGGAACTGCAGTAGAACGAAGTTGGCTGCAGAGCCGTTGAGTGAACGAGTAAAGATCAGCAGGTTGACGCGTGACCATCTGTTACAGAATTTCGCAGGGCTTGCACGATCGCAGAGATTCCCGATGGGGGAGGGTCCGAGGTCGCATCTCGATTCTTCCTTTTTCCATAGGCAAAACCGGAGCCGCCCAGAGTGATGCACCGGTGGATATTTGGCCCTATATTTGTTCCACGCAACTCCCCCAAAAGCTCCCGATTTGCCGCCGGGCTGCATCCCGTGTCCGGCATGGCACGAGAGGAGCGGTGCCATTTTCTTTCGGCCTCAGACAGGCCGAACCCGTGCGCAACCAGCCAACACAAGAAGGAGAAATTCCTTGCCAGACATTCTGAGTGTCAGACGAAATCGAATCGCCGTCCTGCCGGGATTGCTGTCGCTGGCGTTTTTCGCGGCCATCCTGGCCTTGCCGTCTCTTGCAGCGCAGGAGGCGAAGCCTGATGCATCTCAACTGGTTCCCGCAGCCGCCGCCGCTCCAGACTCTACTGCTGCTCCAGCAACCGCGCAGGAGCAGGAAGCAAGCCCTCCCTCCAGCCCACCACCGGGCACAAATTCCGGATCCGAGCGGTTCCTCGAGATCAACTGGGACGCCCAGATCAAGTACGGTGTGGGCGTGCGCCTGAAGGGGCAAAACGACAAACTCATCGATCCCGCGGTGAATGTTTCCAACACCAATCTCGATGACGGCGACCGTGCCTTCGACCGCGGCATCATGGCCGACCGGGGAGATATCTTCACGGAAATCGACATGACTTACGGGAACGTGGGCATCCACGCCAGCGCGGCGGGATGGGGGGACGCGGCCTATCTTGGAAACAGCGCCGACAACTCGCCGCAAACCTTTAACGCCTATTCCGTGAATTACAACCAGTGGACGGAACCGGCGCGGGCCACGGTGCTGGGGGATGAGGAGCTGCTGGATGCCTTCGCCTTCGGCAAGTTCAACATTGGTAATACCAAGCTGAGCGTGCGCGGCGGCCAGTATGCACTGCAGTGGGGCGAGAGCCTGTTCTTCGGCAACAACGGCATCGCCGGCGGAATGTCGCCGGTGGATGCCGTGCAGTTTGCTACCGACCCGACAACACAATTCAAGGAACTGATCCTGCCGGTGCCGCAGGTATCGATGCAATGGCAGTTCAACCCGAAGTTCGCGGTTGGAGCTTACTACCAGCTGCGTTGGGCGCCAACGCGTCTTCCTCCTGTGGGCAGTTTTTTCTCCGATGCCGACATTATCGGCGCCGGCGACGAGCGGCTGATTGCGGGTGCGCCGCTCGTGATTCCGACAGGCCCAGATTCTCCTCCCATCGTTACCGGACCTCTTGCCTTTTGGCACTCACAGGACCGCGAGCCGAAGAACTACGGCCAGTTCGGCGTGGAAGTCAAGGTGAGACTGCCCGATGGGTGGGACGCCGGCGTCTACGGAATCCAGTATCACGAAAAGGTGGGTTATCCTTACCTGCAGCCCCTCTGTCCAACGTCGGCTTCGTGCTCAAATCAGTCGTTTGCGCAGTTCATGGCCGGGCAGATCGGCAACTATTACTGGGCTTATCCGGAGAACGTGAAGGCCATCGCGGTGAGCGCCACCAAGACCCACGGGGCCTTCAACTACGCGGCCGAGTTCGGGGCGCACTTCAACCAGGACCTGGTGAGCGACGCTGAGGTGGACGCATCGGTTCTTAGTTATGGGTTCGTGCCCAAGCCCGACGCCAACTCGAATCCGTTGTACGCGGTGGGCAAGTCGATTCACGGCAACGTCTCCTGGCTGGCCAGCCTCGGTCCTTCACCCATCTCAAAAGAAGCATCGTGGGTGGGCGAAATCGCCTGGAACATGCTGGAGTCGATCGACAAGAATCCGGCGGCGCTGGATCTGAACACTCGCAAACATGCTGTTGGTATTCGCACCACCTATGAGCCCACCTGGCGGCAACTCCTGCCGGGAATGGACCTCTCGATTCCCGTGGGAGCTTCCTATTACCCGACAGCCCGTTCCTCTGTGGTCTTGCCCTTCGGGTATGACAAGGGCGGCGACTTCAGCGCCGGCGCGGCGATCGCCTACCTGGATCACTGGCGCTTCGGGGCAACGCTCACCGGCTACTACGGGCCGGTAGGGAGTTTTCTGGACGCGAACGATCACTACGGCATGAAGCAGGACCTGGCCGATCGGTACAATATCCGGTTCACATTCAGCCGCACTATCGGCTTCAACTACAAGAGCCATGCAAAGTAAAGAAGGGATTACGAGGATGAGTCAACTGAAAAAAGTACTCTTCATCTGTGCGGCGGGCCTGCTTGCGAGCAGTGTGATGGCAAGCGCCCAGGTGACGCCGCAGGAAGCACAACAACTGAAGACCACCCTGACTCCGCTGGGCGGCGAAAAGGCGGGCAGTCCTGATGGGACCATTCCGGCATGGACGGGCGGCATGACAACGGTTCCGTCCGGATATTGGCATGGCGAGCGGCGGGGCGACCCATTCGCGAACGAGAAGCCGCTGTTTTCGATCACCGCGCAGAACATGGATAAGTATGCCGACAAGCTGACCGACGGAACCAAGGCCATGCTGAAGCGGTATCCGACCACATACCGCGTGGATGTGTATCCCGCGCACCGCACCGCGGCGGCGCCGCAGTGGGTATACGACAACACCTTCCGGAATGCCACGCGGTCCAAGATCGTCGAGTTGCACTCCGGGCCGACGCCGTTCGGCGCCTTCGGCGGCATCCCATTTCCGATGCCAACGACCGGCGCGCAGGTGATGTGGAATCACCTGTTGCACTGGCGCGGTCAAGACTGGCACTTCGATGTGGATCAGTACCTGGGCACCGCCGATGGGCGGCTGGTGCTGAGCACCGACGGCCAAGCCGAGCAAGCGATGCCCTATTATTACCGCGACGGTGAGCCGGCAAAGTTCAATGGCGATTACTGGCTGCTCCGGCTCGTCAACTCCGGGCCTCCGATCCGCGCCGGAGAGGCGATCGTTGGACGCGAGAATGTGGACGACGACAAGACCAATTCGTGGGTCTATCTTACCGGTCAGCGACGGGTGCGCAAGCTGCCCAATCCCTGTTGCGATACGCCGACTCCAGCGACGGCCGGAGTGATGAGCTTCGATGAGCTGGAAGTCTTCTCTGGCCGGATGGATCGCTTCAACTGGAAGCTGATCGGCAAAAAGGAGATGTACATTCCGTATAACGACAACAAGATCATGCAGCCCACGAAGGATTCGGATGTCCTGATGCCCCATCACTTGAATCCCAACTATGTGCGCTGGGAGCTGCACCGGGTGTGGGTTGTGGAGGCGACGCTGGCGCCGGGGCACCGTCACCAGGCGGTGCGCAATTTGTACTATATCGACGAGGATTCGTGGCAGGCGGTCCTCGGCGACCGCTGGGACTCGAAGGGCCAGTTGTGGAAGACGCTGTGGGCGCTGCCCATGGTGCTGCCGGATTCGCCGGCCGTGACCGACCTGAACTTCGGCTTCTACGATATGACCTCCGGGGCCTGGTACTCGGCCAACATGTACAACCAGAAATCCGAGCAGTACAAGATCGAATCCAAGCACTGGCCCGACAGTACATTCACCGGCGATGCGTTGGCCGGCGAAGGAATCCGTTAGACAAGCGGGGCGGGCCAGGACCCGCCCCAATATTTCCGAATCGATGAAGAGCCTGGAGAGTTGGATGCGAAGAAGGCTGCTCTTTTTATTTTCCCTTTTTGCAGCTGCGTGGGGATTGGCAGCGGCGCCGCTGACGGCGCAGGCGGTGGATGAGATGGACCGGCCGGCGGTGGTTGCACTGTCTCCCACAAAGGCGGTCTATCTGGATGTGACGATGGCGGGAAGCCGGATCGTTGCGATTGGCGAACGGGGCCTGATTATCTACTCAGACGATCATGGCCGCACGTGGCGGCAGGCCACCGTGCCCACCAGCGCTTCGCTGACGCGCGTGAAGTTCGCGACGCCGATGGCGGGATGGGCGCTGGGCCACAGCGGCGTGGTGTTGCACACCAACGATGGCGGCCAGACGTGGACCCGCCAACTGGACGGCCGAACCGCAGCGCAACTGGCCGTGGACGCAGCCCAGGGCGACGCACAACACGCCGGTCCGGGCAACGCCGAGGCGCAGCGCGCGCTCGCCGATGCACAGCGCCTGGTGAGCGACGGACCGGACAAGCCGTTTCTCAATCTGCTCTTTGAAGACGACAAGACGGGCTACGTCGTGGGCGCTTACGGATTGATCTTCAAGACCGAGGACGGCGGCATCACGTGGAAGTCCTGGATGGACCATGTGGATAATCCGCGCGGCATGCACATCTATGGCATCGCGGAGCGTGGCAACACGATGTATCTGGCTGGAGAACAGGGACTGTTCCTCCGCTCCCTGGATCGCGGGAACAAGTTCACGCGCGTGGAGACGCCGTACAAGGGGACTTATTTCACGCTCACGCTGCTGCCGGCCGGTGAGATCGTTCTGGGCGGCATGAAGGGCAATGCCTACCGCTCTGCCGACCAAGGCAGGAGCTTTACCAAGGTGGATGTTCCAATTCCTGTCTCACTGAGCTCCGCAGCAGTGATGAGCGACGGCACGCTGGTCTTTGCCAACCAGGCAGGGATGCTGCTGGCCAGCCAGGACAAAGGCGTGAGCCTGCGGCCGCTGCCTTCCGGCAGCCTGCCGCCCATTGCCGGACTGGCCGACGAGGGCCATGGAGTGTTGCTGACGGTGGGATACGGCGGGGTGATCCCTGTTCCGGTGGGAACGATGACGGCCAGTAGCCAGAGTGGAGGCGCGAAGTGAATGTAACAAGTGCACTGGATGACCAGCCGGTCATCCGAACACTGGAGGAGTTCGACATTCACACCGGCTGGCCCCTGGAACAGGTCCTGTTCAACAACCGCGGCATCGTGATGACCGTGTGCCTGATCATCACGCTGGTGCTTGGCTTTGGAGCCACAAAGCTCAAGCTGAACGCGAGTTTCGAAAAGACGATTCCAACCAAATTTCCCTATATCGCCAACTATCTTCGCCACAAGGCCGATCTGAGCGGCTTCGGCAACGCGGTGCGCATCACCGTAGAGGCAAAAAACGGCACCATCTACGACAAGAACTACCTGGAGACGCTGCGCCAGATCAACGATGACGTCTTCCTTATGCCGGGCGTGGACCGCGCGTACATGAAGTCGCTGTGGACGCCCTCGACGCAGTGGCGCGGAGTGACCGAGGAAGGATTCGAATCGGGGCCGGTGATTCCGGACACCTACGATGGCTCGCCGGCCATGATCGAGCAGATCCGCGCCAACGTAGAGCGTTCGGGGGAAGTTGGCCAGATCGTGGCGCAGAATAGCCGGTCGAGCGTGGTCTTTATTCCACTGCTGTCGACCGATGTGGCCACGGGCAAGCCGCTCGATTACGGCGATCTTTCCAGGCAGCTGGAGGCGATTCGGACGAAATATTCGAGTGCGCAGGTCGCCATTCACATTACCGGATTCGCAAAAGTATTGGGCGACCTGATCGACGGACTGCACTCATTCCTGCTCTTCTTCGCAATGGCGATACTGATCAGCGCCAGCTTCCTTTTGTATTACATCCGTTGCTGGCGGGCAACGTCGGTGGTAGTTCTCTGCTCGCTGGTGGCCGTGGTTTGGCAGTTGGGCCTGTTGGCGTTGATGGGTTTTGTGCTCGACCCGTATTCGATTCTAGTGCCCTTCCTGATCTTCGCCATAGGGATGAGCCACGGCTCGCAGAAGATGAACGGCATTTTGCAGGATGTGGGCCGCGGAACGATCAAGGTTGTGGCTGCGCGCTACACCTTCCGGCGGCTCTTCCTGGCCGGGTTGACCGCTCTGCTGGCTGACGCCGTGGGTTTCGCAGTGCTGGCCATCATCCAGATTCAGGTGATTCAAGAATTGGCGTTGACGGCCAGCATCGGCGTAGCCATCCTGATCGTCACCAACCTGATCCTGGTCCCCATTTTGCTCAGCTACGTGGGCGTGAGTGCCAAAGCTGCCAAACGCAGCCTTCACACCGAGCTGGCTGAGAAGTCGGGCGGCAGGAAAAACCCCTTGTGGCAGCTCCTCGATCTGTTTACACAGAAAAAGTGGGCGGCAGTGGCGATTGTGGTGGCTGTTGTGCTGGCCGGGCTGGGACTGGTAGTGCGGCGCAATCTTCAGGTCGGCGATCTCGATCCAGGCGCGCCAGAGCTGCGGCCAGGATCGGTATACAACCAGGACAATGCCTACCTGAATGCCAACTACGGTGCCAGCAGCGACGTGCTGGCGGTGATGGTGGAGACACCGGATCAGCAGTGCAGTCGCGCCGATACGCTCGAGCGAGTGGACACCCTGGAATGGCAACTGCGCCAGTTGACAGGCGTCGAGTCCACCAACTCTCTGGCCTTGCTGAACCGCGAGATCTTCACCTCCTATAACGAAGGCAGCATGCTGTGGTACGACCTTCCGCGCAACCAGGACATGATCGACACGATCACCGCCAACGCGCCGCGAGGCGTTTACAACGATCCTTGCAACATGCTGACGCTGTCGGTCTTCTTGAAGGATCACAAAGCCGAGACTCTGACCCGGGTTGTCAATGCGGTGGAAGCCTTCGCGGCCAAAAATAATACGCCCGATGCGAAATTCCTGCTAGGCGCGGGGACCAGCGGCATCGATGCGGCCACCAACATCGTGGTGAAGAAGGCCATGCACGAAATGCTGTTCTGGATCTACGGAGCGGTGATTCTGCTTTGCTTCATCACCTTCCGTTCCTGGCGCGCCGTGGTGGTGGCGGTTCTGCCGCTGATGCTGACCTCCGTGCTGTGCGAGGCGCTGATGGCGAAGCTGGGAATGGGCGTGAAGGTGGCCACTCTGCCCGTGGTAGCGCTGGGCGTGGGCATCGGCGTTGATTATGCGCTCTACATGCTCAGCGTGACGATGAACCATCTGCGTCACGGGCGGTCGCTGTCGGAAGCATACTACCGCACGCTTTGTTTTACCGGACGAGTCGTGCTGTTCACCGGCTTCACACTGGCGGTGGCCGTGATCACGTGGTCGTTTTCACCTATCAAGTTCCAGGCCGACATGGGAATCCTGCTGGCCTTCATGTTTATCTGGAACATGCTTGGAGCAATGATCTTGCTGCCTGCGCTGGCCTATTACATTTTGCCGCGTCCAAGCCTTCGGCTGCCGAGCCAGCTGCCGGTTGAGGACTTGAACACAATTGGCCGCTGAACAAGCGCCTGGAGCGGCTATACGGATGGAAGAAAAGAAGGCCCGAACACTTGACTGGACCTGACAATCGACAATGCCGGTAAGAATACGGATCGCTACAACAACAAGGAGAGATCATGAAGATTCTGGGAGTTACTTGTGGCAGAAGCAACAGCAACACGGAGATACTTGTCAAGGAATCCTTGATGGGGGCGGAAGAAGCCGGCGCCGAAGTCGAACTTATACGGCTGCATGACCTCACGATCAAGCCGTGCACCGGCTGCAACTCCTGCGTGATCGACTTATTCGAAAAGGGCGGCTCCGGTCAATGCGTCATAAAGAACGACGATTTCAACTTCTTCAACGAAAAGTTTCTGGAATGCGACGGCATGGTGGTCGGGTCGCCAACTTATGAAAAGAGCCCAAGCGGCCAATTGAAGACTCTGAACGACCGCATGGGTCCATCGCACGACATGGCATTCCAGATGATCGCCCGCGATATGCGCGCGGCCAAGGGCATTACCAAGGGAACTGGCCCCGACCCGCGCTTCTTCAAGCAGCGCGGCGCCATCCTGATCGCCGTCGGCGGCAGCGAGTGGGATACACTGGCTGCTCCTCTGCTTCACCTGTTTGTCTTCCCCATGCAGGTCGAGGTGCTGGACAAAATCATAGCCAACTGGGTCGCTCTGCCCAAATCCGTGCTCTTCCGCGAAGATCTGCTGACGCGGGCGCATAGCTCGGGCAAACACCTGGCTGAGTGCCTGAAGCGCGAGCTCACCCCAGACGATTACATCGGAGAACCAGGCTTATGCCCGCTCTGCCACTCCAAGCTGGTGGAGATTCGCGAAGGCGACAGTAACTTCCCCGCCATCTGCGGCATCTGCGGCGTGACTGGAACGCTCACGGTGACTGACGGGAAGGTGAAATTCGACATCAAGGAAGAGGACAAGCCCCACTCTCACGTTCTGCTCTCGGGCAAATTCATGCACGGGAAGGACCTCCAGGAGCGCTCGCTGGTTCCGCATCCCAACGCGCACGAGATTCCGCAACGATTTAAGAAATACGAGAACTATCTCAAGCCCTCGAAGCCGGTGAGGGATGCCGTTAAAGCGGATTAGTGAATCACGCGACACGGACGGGAGCCGGAGAAATCTTTCGCCTTGCGGCGGAGGGTTCGGATCGGCACGCCCGGAGGGTTGATGGAATCTTGGGCATTGCGTGCTTAATGGGCAACACATAACGGGGACAATGATGAGTACCAGTGAAGTGCTGAATGCGTCCGAGAGCCAAGAACCAATTGCTCCCGCTGGCATGACGCCGGAGCAGCGGCTGCGGGCAACCATCGAGCTAAAACCCGTTGACCGAATCGTCTGTTCGCTTTTTGTGTTTGGATATGCAGCCAGATTCGCCGGAGTCACCCAGGCGCAGTTTTTGAACGACTGGGATCTCGCTCAGCGGTGCATGGATAAGCTGAAGGCTGCCTATCCAATCTGGGACTGCATCCGGTCGGCGTTTGCCGACATGGGATATGGCCCGATACTGCGCAACCGCTGGTTCCAGAAAGTGGCGCTCCCCGGAGAAGAACTGGCGGAAGATTCTCCCTTCCAGATCCATGAAGAGTCCTTGGCCACGCAAGAGGAATTGCGAGCCGTCATGAACACCGGCATGGCCAAATATATGATGGCGGTAACCAAGCGTATCCGGCCCGATAAAGGACTCCTTCATTATCTGTTATGGGAGTGGCGCCGCAACCGGTTGCTGAAAAGAGATATCCAGGCTGCCTACCGGCGCGGACAAACATTCTATTATGGCGGGACCTTCGCCTACCCGTTCGAGGTGTTCTCGATGACGCGGGGGATGACCGAGTTCAACACCGACCTCTATCGCCTGCGCGATGAACTGGTCGATATTATGTGGAAAGTTCAAAAAGACACAATCGATATCGGCTGTGAAGAGTGCCAGGCGTTCAGGAATTCCCCGCATCTTTGTTGTTGGAACCCGCTGTACCCCAACATTTCTTCGCAAAGCAATGTTCGACAAGTTCTCCTGGCCTTTCCTCAAAGACGGTGCTTTGAGGCTCATTGAAAACGGATTGACCCCGGTTTTTCATCTCGATACCAACTGGGATCGCGAAATGGAGAGGTTCCTGGAATTGCCCAAAGGCAAGTGCATCGTTGAAACCGACGGCGCGTCCAATATCTTTCGCGCCAAGGAGATTCTCAAGAACCACGTTTGCCTTGCAGGAGACGTTTTGCCGGCTTTGCTCACCACTGGCAGCGCAACGGAAACAGCGGAATACTGCAAGAAACTGATCGATGTGGTTGGAAAAGACGGCGGGTACATCTTCAGCAATGGATGCACGATGCCCGTCGACTCCCGGCACGAGAATGTCAAGGCGATGATGGATACGATTGCCCGGTATGGGCGCTATGACTGAGAGCCGGTCCTTGCGAGCAGCGCATGCTTGATTCAACGAATCACCGCACGCGCAATCGGCGCGCAATGAGAACGAAGGACTGGGAAATGGCAGGGTTATTCGCAATCGGGGAACGCAAATGGCCCTCATTATGGGTGCACTGGTTCGGTTCCAATCGAGTTATTCAATGAATTGACAATTCCCCTCCTGAAAATGTTTGACATGGACGAATGCGATGACTAAGCCTGCTTCGACTCGGGTGGCAAACGATCCGGCCGCAGAACTGCTGGATCGGCGCATGAAACGCGTTGTGGATACTCTGCAACTGAGGCAGCCGGATTGCGTGCCGATCTTCATGCCGTTTCTCGGTTTGCTGCCGCAGTTGGAGGGAGTGACAAATCTGGAGCTCTACGAAAATCCTGAGAGGGCGCAGGCGGCGCTGGAACGGGCGGCATTGCGGTTTCAGCCCGATATGTGCGAGGGCGTCTTCGGTACGCCGCAACCAAGCCGGATACTCGGAGACCGCATGACAAAGTGGCCGGGCTATGGACTCGGGCCCAACGATGCTTACCAGTATCACGAAGCTGAGTACATGAAGGCCGAAGAGTACGATGCATTCCTCGCCGACCCTTCTGACTGGGCAATTCGGCGATACCTTCCGCGGGTCTTTGGCGAGCTGGCGGGGTTGGGCATGTTGCCGCCGTTGGCCATGAGTCTGATGGGCTATTACGCAGTCGCTCAGTTAGGGCCGGTATTGACTGTGCCGCCGGTGGTAGCTGCATTCCAGAAGCTCCAGCAGGCCGCACAGGCACAAGCCGAATGGGTGGGACGTCAAATTGCATCGGTTCGCCGCTTGATGGAACTTGGATTTCCTCCGTGCCCGTTCTTTGCCGGCCCAAATGTCTCCGCGCCATTCGATTTCATGGCTGATACGCTACGCGGGATGAAAGGTATCTTCACCGATATTCGCCGTTATCCTGAAAAGGTGCTTGCTGCCGAGGAGAGAGTGATGCCAGTGCTTCTCGAGTATGCAGCGGCAGTTTGCCGGGAACGGAAAATTCCGTATTCCTTCCTGCCGTTGCATCGTGGCTCCGACGGATTTATATCGCTGCAAAACTTCGAAAAGTTTTATTGGCCGCAACTGAAACAGGTGCTCTTGGGGTTGATCAACTCCGGTGTTACTCCGATTGTCTTATATGAAGGTGCCTGGGACCAGCGGCTGAAATACCTGGCGGAGTTGCCGAAAGGCAAGACGGTCGGTATTTTTCAGAGCACGGACCTCATCAAAGCGAAGCAGGAAATCGGCGACACAATGTGCATTGTAGGCGGCATGCCGAACTACCTGCTGATCAGTGGCGCCTCCGAGGAAGTACGCGCGCATACCAAGCTGATGTGTAGTGAAGTGGGCGCGGGGGGAGGTTTCGTTATGATGCCCACCATTGGTGACATGCAGGACTGCAAACCCGATCTCATCGATGTGTGGGTTGAAGCAACCCGGGAGTATGGTTGTCCCTCGCAATAATTCCGTCCGCAAGCATAAGTCCTCATCCACCGCCGCCGGCAGCTATGTGATTACAGCCGGTGTTCACTGAAACACTGCCAGGAGCAGCGACTGCGCTGCTCCTGTTACCCATTCTCTTGAGGCCGCGAGCTAAAGGCGGTCGTAAATCGAGATACGCTCGCGTCTGCCGGAGGTGCGCGTTACGCGCGGAATCTCAGAAGCGGTAGCGCATGTTAATGAACCAGTTACGGCCCTCCTCGGGATATTGCAGAACATAGTAATAGTTGCGGTCGAGAAGGTTCTTCACGCCTGCCTGCATCGTCGCTCCCTTATAGACCGGGACAGTGCCGGCCAGATCCCAGGTTGCGAAGTGCGACATGGGAAGGGCCTCGATGTAGTAGGTCTTGCCAACTTCATAGCTTTCGACGGCCTTGTTGCCGCCCTCGTAGCGAATGCTGGAGTTGAGCATCGCGTTATAGGGCAGGCGCAGAGTCGCCGAAGCCACCGCCTTGTTCTTGGGAAGATCGGTCGGGGTAAGGCAGGTGTTGTCGGGGATTGTCGTTGTGGTTGGAGTTCCCGTGCCAACGGCCAGATAATCTCCGCTGCCGCAGGGATAGCCCGTGATCGGCTGGCCTGCAAAATTGAAGCCGTCGATCTCTTTGTTGACATACGTGTAGCTGGCGTCGAAGGTCGCCCGGCTCACCGGAGTGGTGTGCAGCGCGAACTCGGCTCCCTGATGGGTCTCATGGCTGGCGTTCTCGTTGATGGAGCAGCTGTTAGGATTCGAGCATGCGCCCGGATAGAGGTCTTGCACACTCGTCGGAGCGGGAATCGATTCGATGGCGTCATTCAGCTTGCTATAGAAGTACTCCAACTGCCCCACCGTTTTGCCGCCGAAGGGCCGCAGGTAGCCGATCTCGTAGTTCTGCGAGTGCTCGGTCTGCAGATTGGGGTTGGGAATGCCCTTGCCCAGCTTGAAGGAGTACATCTCTTTCAATCCCGGGAAGCGGCTTTTCTCTGTAAATCCGGCAAACAGGTGGCTGGAATCCTTGAATGTGTACGTAGCCGAAACCTGGGGGTTGTAGGCCCACTGATGCGGCGTACACGCCGAGAAGTTAGTGTCGGGGTCAGAGTTGCTGGCGCTGACGACGTTGCTGGGGCACTGCGGCGCGATAAAAGCGTAGTAATCGTTGTTGCTATTGCTTGCGTGCAGGCCGTCAATATGTTCGAAGCTCATGCCCGCCGTGGCGGAGAGGCGCTCCGTGACTGTGACAAAATCCTCGAGGCCGATGGACGCAATCTGCTGACGATCGTCGCCGAAGGGCAGCTCCCCTTTACCAAGGCCCTGCGGAGCCGGAACCTCTCGATGCAAATCGTCTTTGAAGTAGAACGATCCGCTGATCGCGTTCAGACGAATTTTCCTGGTATCGAACTCGGTCGAAAAGCCGTCGGAATGATCGTCGTAGAGCGTAACCGATCCCCAATCCAGATTGGACGGTGTGTAAAGCGAGAGGGGGCTAGCGGGAGGAGGGCTGCCAGGGGGGTTGTAAAAGTACAACAAATTGGGATATTCATCGTAAAAAACGCGCAGCTTGACCGAGCTTTTGTCTCCCAAACCCGTATTGGAATGGAAGTAATAGCTGGTCTTATCCCAGAAACTCCAGCTACGGTATGCGTACCTGCCGTTGGTGTTGCTAATGCAAGTGTAGAGGGTTGAACTGGTGAGCGTGGAGGCGCTGCAATCGTTGCCGTTCAGCGGATCGTTGCCGGTATTTAGCGGCACACCATCGTTGGCCTTCTCGTTCATGTAGGTGAAGACGTACTCGTTCGTTTTGTTCGGCGTCCAGCCGATGCGGCCGCTGTACTTGGCATTGTGCGCGTAGGAGAGATTCATCTCATCGTTGGGTTGCAACACATTGGCGACGAAGTTCCCTGAGAGGGGGATGTAATCGGCCTGTGTCCAATCGAGCGAGCCCTCCACGAAGAATTGCGGCATCCGCGAGCCCAGACGGATCGAGGAGATGAATCCATCTCCCGAAGAACCTCCGGTC
Organism: uncultured Acidobacteriaceae bacterium; assembly: GCA_963848805.1. Taxonomy (GTDB): domain Bacteria; phylum Acidobacteriota; class Terriglobia; order Terriglobales; family Acidobacteriaceae; genus Telmatobacter. The sequence continues at coordinate 21,682 of CAWKFD010000001.1, forward strand.
AGCATCTCCCCTTCGTACTTCTTTTGCGGTTCCTTGGTGACGATGTTGATGGCGCCGCCCACCGCATTGGGCCCAATCAGGGCCGACGAGAATCCTTTGGCCACCTGAATCTCCGCGATATCAGTGGTGGGAATCTCGCGGTAGTCCAGCGTTGAGTCGTAGGGGTCGTTCATCAGGATGCCGTCAACGTACAGCGGAACCTGCAGGTAGTTGAAGCCGTGTATGGAGACCATTACCTGGTTCCTGCCGCCGTATTGCTGCGAGAGCGAAACACCAGGCATGTTCACCATCGCCTGGGCCGCATTGATATCGTTGTCCTTGCTAAACTCCGTCTGGTCGATGCTGTCGGCCATCGGCGAGAGCGCAGAAACCGTGGCGTTCACGTTCACGCTGACGGTGCCAAGATGGAAGGGATGGTCGGGATCGGCATTCAGAATCGCACTTACGGCATCCTGCATCAGGCGCAACTGGGCGGCTGTCTGCTCCGCGGTCCAGGGCTTGGGAGGCGCAGTCGGAAGGTGGAGCGCGGCGTTGGGATGACTGGCGATCCAGTGCTCGATTTCGGCGCGAACACTGGTAATCGCATCCTGCTGAGTGGCCGCATCCGCGTGGCTCAAGGTGGCCAGATAGTTTTGATCCTGATTCCATGTGGAAGGCGCTTCCGCTTGCGTTTGCGCCACGGCAGAGACGGCAAGAAAGGCGGTGGCCATGCACAAAAGCAGAAAGGTTATACATGATTTACATGACATCTGTCGTGTCTCCTTGACAATTGATGATGCCCCGATGTTAACTCAACCCATCGTCAAGATCAAGAGACAGTTTTATTTATCTGTCTCGTGTACGTGACAAACCTCTATGACTTGCAGGAAAATGGTGCTATGACCAATCCATGGAAGCTCTACGACGATCTCATCGCCGCAGTCCCTGAAGACTCTCAAGTTTCTGCGTGCCTCGCTGGGTTGAGCTGGTTCCTCGTCCGCTCCCGGGGCGTGGGTGTGGCCATGCGCCCACGCGAAGACGCTGAAGGCTTTTCAAAGGCCGGCAAGCTGGCCGGCATGAAAACCCGCGAACTGGCCGCCGGGATCAAATCCTGGAATCTTTATGAAGCGGCGCTTGGGCTGGCCGCCATCAACTCGGTGCTGAATGCGCCGGACACAATGCGGAGCAACTGTGGTTTGCTTCTCGATGAGACCAGCGATGTGGACGTATTCGCGTGTCTGCTCGAGGAACTGCGCGGCAAACGCGTTGCCGTCGTCGGCCATTTTTTCAACCTGGAGCGCGTTGCCGCGGTTTGCGATTTGTCTATTCTCGAACGGCGCCCCGAGCCGGGAGACCTCCCTGACCCCGCGTGCGAGTACATTCTTCCCGAGCAGGACGTAGTGATCATGACGGCCACCACGCTGATCAACAAAACCATGCCGCGTCTTCTTGAGCTCAGCCGGAATGCCCGCGTCGTGGTCGCCGGACCCAGCACGCCGCTCACTCCCATTCTTCTGGAACACGGAATCGAGATTCTGGGCGGCCTGATGGTGGAAGATGAGGACCGCGTGTGGAAGACCGTTGGCGAGGGCGGGCAGCGTCAATTGTTTACGAGCGGCTCACACATGGTAAAGGTTGCCAAAACGCAGCTGGTCGAGCGCGCATGACCACAGCACAAACCATTGCCGGCAAGGAGGAGGGCCGTGCGCAGGCGTTGGTGCGCCCGCCTCGCTCGATGGTGCGCGCGCGCCTGGTCTTCGCTGGACTATGGGTGGCCCTGATTCTTCTCACTGTCTTCTCTCTTCTCTACGGCCGCTACAACCTCCCCTGGCAGGCCTGGTGGCAGGTTTTGACGAAGCCTTCAGACAGCGGCATGGCGGGAATCGTGCTGCTGGAGGTGCGCCTGCCCCGCATTTTGGCCGCGCTTCTTATTGGCGGCGCTCTTTCTATCTCCGGAGCGGCATTTCAGGGCCTGTTTCGCAATCCGATGGCCTCACCCGATATTCTCGGCGCTTACTCCGGCGCGGGCTTCGGCGCTTCCATGGGCATCCTCCTGGGGTTCAACATCCTGGGAATTCAACTGCTCGGCTTTGTTGGCGGACTTGCGGCGGTGATGCTTGCCTGGTTGCTGGCGGCCACCTTGTCGCGCTCCGGCAGCGACCCCACGCTCACGCTCATCCTGGTCGGCATCATCGTGCGCGAGGCGGGCATGGCGCTCATCCGCCTGGTTGAATATGTTGCCGATCCACATGGCAAACTGGCCGCCATAACATTCTGGCTGGTGGGCGGCCTGTCTGCTATCAACCGCCATGATCTTTTCTTCGTCGCGGCTCCCCTCCTCGTGGGTTCGGCTCTTCTGCTGCTCCTGCGCTGGAAGCTCAATGTACTGAGCTTTGGTGAAGAAGAAGCCAAGGCGCTGGGCGTTAACCCTTGGATGATCCGCACGGTGATCATTCTTTGCGCCGCCATGATCAGCGCGGCCATTGTTTCCGTGGCGGGAATGATCATGTGGGTCGGGCTCGTGATTCCCCACCTGGCGCGCATGATGGTGGGCGCCAATCACAAGGCCTTGCTGCCCGCGTCTTTCCTCGTTGGAAGTTGCTTTTTGCTGCTGGTCGACGATTGTGCGCGCGGCATGTTTGCCCTGGAAGTGCCACTGGGAGTTCTCACTTCTCTCATAGGCGTGCCCTTCTTTCTCTATTTGGTCGTTCACACCCGGATGGGCCGCGCATGAATCTCACCGTCGAGCGCGTTACTGCCGGATATCACGGCAAGACCGTCATCTTCGACGTTGATCTGGCGCTTGACGCCGGTGAAACGCTCTGCCTGCTTGGCCCCAACGGCTCGGGTAAGACCACGCTATTTAAGACCATCCTCGGACTGATGGTTCCAACCGCGGGCCGTGCCTGCGTTGACGGCGAAGACATCCGCCGCTGGCCTCGCCAGCGCCTCGCCAGAACCCTGGGTTATGTTCCCCAGGCGCACACGCCTCCATTCGCCTTTCGCGTGCGCGATGTGGTGTTGATGGCCCGCTCGGTCCACACCAGGCTCTTTTCTTCCCCAGGCCGGTCTGACGTCGCCATTGCGGAGCAAGCTCTGGAACGGCTGAGCATCCTGCCGCTCGCAGACGAGCTCTATACGGAGCTGAGCGGCGGCCAGCGCCAACTGGTGTTGATCGCCCGCGCGCTGGCCCAGCAGGCGCCGTTGCTGGTCCTCGATGAACCCACCGCCAATCTCGACTTCGCCAACCAGATGCTGGTCTTGCGCCACGTTAGGGAACTGGCCGCAAGCGGGCTCGGCATATTGATGACCACCCATTTCCCCGACTTCGCCTTTCTATGCGCTTCGCGGGTTGCGCTCATGAAGCAGGGCAGAATCCTTGCCATGGACAAGCCGCATGAAATCCTGACCCAGGCGCTGCTCGAACAAACCTTTGAAACTCCGCTTCGAGTTGTCGACGCCGGGGAAGGCATGCGGGTTGTCCTTCCCCGTTTTTGATTTAGGTGAATATGAGAAGAAAATGCATTCTGTCGCTCGCTGTTCTTTTCGGCCTCTCCTGCTGCTTAAGCCAATTCGCCGGCGCCCAGGCCTTGCGCAGCGATCAGCGCGCGCTGACCGATATGGCGGGCCGCACCGTGATTGTGCCAAAAAAGATTCACAGCGTGCTGGGCATGAGTCCGGTGGGCACGGTCCTGGTCTACACGCTCTCGCCTGAACTGCTGGCCGGCTGGAATTATCAGCCTGATCCGGGAGAGCTGGCCTTCTATCAGGAGCCGTACCGGCATCTGCCCGTGCTCGGCGGCTGGTATGGGAAGAATAATACCGGCAACCTGGAGACGATCATTCAGGCGCATCCTGACGTCCTGATCTCCATGGGCGATCCCATGGGCATTGCTGTGGCCGAGCGCGTGCAACAGCAGACTCATATTCCGGTGTTTTATCTCGATGGCAGTCTGGACAAACTCCCCGATGCCTATCTCAAAGCCGGAGAGCTGCTCGGCGATCCAGCGCGGGCCACCGAACTGGCTGCCGAGTGCCGCCGCACGCTTGATGAAATCTCGAAGAAGGTTGCCACCATCCCTGCCTCGCGCCGTCGGCGCGTGTACTATGCCGAGGGGCCGACTGGCCTGGAGACTGAGCCCGGCAATTCTATGCATTCCGAGGCTCTCATCTTTGCCGGCGCGGAAAACGTAGCCGCCGTGCCCAGCCAGCAGGGATATGGGCACACGCCGGTCTCCATGGAGCAGATACTCCAGTGGAACCCCGACGTTGTGATCTCCGGTTATGACCACACCAACCCTCCCGGCGAGTTCTATCGCTCGGTTTGGAGCAATGACGCCTGGCGGATGGTGCGCGCTGTGAAGAATCATGAAGTGTACGAAGTGCCTCAGTATCCCTTCAATTGGATGGATCGTCCTCCTTCGGTCAATCGCATCATCGGCATCAAGTGGGCCGCCAATCTTCTCTATCCCGATCTCTTCCCTTACGACATGCGCGCGGAAACCCGCCGCTTTTACGCCACCTTCTACCACTGGAACCTTACAGACGCTGAACTCAACCAGCTTCTCGCCACCGCCACAAGGAAAACACAATGAACGATCAATGGCTGCAATCCGTCTTCATCCGCCCCGTGGGAGTGGTGCTCTCTCCACTAAAGGAATTTAGCCAGATCCCCAATTACACCGAGGAAAGCGTGATCCTGATGCGCGGCGATCTGCTGCCCGCGCTGGCCGGCCTCGAGCATTTCTCGCACCTGCACGTGCTCTACCACCAGCACCGCCGCGACGAATGGAAAAGACGCGCCGGGATCGCCGAGGACGACGAGACGTTGACCATGCCCAACCTAGGCGAGCCCACTTGCAAGGGGGTGTACACCACCCGATCGCCGGCTCGGCCTTCCGGCATCGGCTTCTGCGTTGTGGAGCTATTAGGGAAAGAGGAAAACCGTCTGAACGTGCGCGGTCTCGACGCTGTCGACGGAACACCGGTGCTGGACATCAAGATCTATATCGCGCGCTACGACTGCTTTCCGCACGCCATCACCCCCCTTAACTGGTGCCAGAAGATTCCTCTGATAGACAGTTCGCGGCTGCTGCACTGGGACACGATGAGCGTCAGCCTCACGCTGGGCATGCGCGCCGGTCAGCGGGCCCTTCTTGAGATGGGAACTTCGCGTGCCGATCAGAAAAGCGCCCACGTCGAGGGGGGACACTTCTTCGCGCAGGGCGTGGAGGGTATCACGGGGTGCAGTGTGATTCACGGGACCATGACCTTCGAGGAAAAAGCTAAATCCGTCGCCGACTGGATGGTCCGCGCCGACGGCGATGACCGTTCCGTTACCATCCGCATGAGAGATCGCCCCTGGGAGTCGGCCAGCGAGGTGTTGGCGGCCGATGATGAGCTTTTGTTCCAATCCGTCGAGGTTGCGGTCCATGCTCTCCGTGGGTAAAGTGCGGTCAGCGCTCGAAACGGCTATCGGCCACGGCGCCTTCTGCGAAGCGGCCTTCGAACCATCCCACCCTGCGCGCGGCAAGGTAATCGAACTCCGGGATGCATGGCTTGATATCCACGAGCGGGGAGCCGTCGAGCATATCCACGTCCGCGACAAACAGCCGCGCTCCTTCCACGCGCAGCAGCCGCACCGAAGACATTCCGATTCTGTTGGGCCTTGCCGGCGAACGCGTGGCAAATACTCCATGCTCGGCGCGATCCAGATAGGGACGAACCACAAGCTGCGCCTCCGAAGCGCGATCGAACAGGTAAATCAGCCAGAGGCGATCGAAGCCATCAATGTCTCTGAGCCCCGATTCATACTCCGCGAACAGTTCCACGGTTCCCTCGGCACCATGGGCATAGCGGCTCTGAATCGGCGTTCCGCTGGCCCTCGCGAACGGCGTCTTGATCGTGCCAATGGGCCGGAGCACGATCTCTATTGTGTCCAACTTCATACGTTCAGCCTCCGCGCTTCGCATTCTCCGCGCCGGCTGAATTGCCGTTCTCGCGTAAGGCACCATACTACTACGGCACAATCCGAGCCGACGCTCGTGGATTCGTCGGTTCGATCCCGCCGAACTCGGTTTACGAAGGTCGCCGTGGATCGAGTCGCCCACCTTCTTTGTCTGATTTTCTGTGTTCTATTGTGCCAGGCGGGCGCCCATCGCGAAGGCCTTTTTGCAGTCTTCGGGGAAGACCTCGTCGTGGCGCTGCTTCTTTTTCACCGGATCGAAGCGCGCGGCGGCGTACTTGGAGTAGTCGTCGAACTGCATGGTGTCATAGCAGAACAGAACTTCAGGCTGGCCGAAGATCACACTCGTGATTCCGGTGCTGAGTGCCAGCGCACCCTCCAGCCCGATCTTCTGCGCCATCGCTTCCGGCAATCCCATGTCGTAGATCATGCCCACCTTGAGTTTGCCGGGGAAGAGCGAGCGCGGCGGATCAGCGTACTCCAGATAGGGAAAGATGAGCCGCTCGTAAAACGAGCGCATCTCGCCGGTGGCCTGCATGCAGTAAATCGGCGAGCCGAGGATGAGCGCGCCGGCCGAGGGAACGGCTTCGAGCAGCGGACGAAGGCCGTCCTTGACAGCGCACTGGCCGTAGCTGGGCCCATCCAGCTTTTTGCAGCCAAAGCAGCTCTGGCAGCCCTTGAAATCGAGATCGTAGAGGTGGACCAGCTCGGTTTCGGCGCCCACCGAGCGGGCTCCTTCCAGAGCGTGATCGAGCAGCGTGGCGGTGTTCCACTTCTTGCGCGGACTGCCGTTGACGGCGATGACTTTCATCGGTATTTCTCCTGGTCCTGCAATGCCTGGTTGATTGTTCGATAATTGTCGAATAGAAAAACAAAGTCAAGTCTTTTCCGGCGATGAACGCGCAAGCCCTGCGCTTGCAGCCGGGCAGTCTGGTTAACGGCTTGTGGCTCCGCTGTCATTACTGACCATGAGGCTCGCGACGTCCACTGGCTCGAAGTCCGAGAGCGTTAGACTTGGAAAACAGACGGGAACGCACTCATTCATGGACGTTCCCGAAGGAACGCGGTTGAGGCCGGCCGGAGATCTCTTCACCGTAAACTGGAAATATGCCGCCGATCCTGATCGCGCAGAGTATCTACAAGCGTTTCGGCGCTACTCCTCTCTTCGACAACATCTCCTGCGCAATCCACGACGGCGATCGCATCGGACTCATTGGTCCTAACGGCGCAGGCAAATCCACTCTCCTCGCCGTCCTCGGCGCGGAGCAGCAACCCGACTCTGGCGAAGTCTCCTTCCGCAAGGGCGTTCGCATCGGCTGCGTTCATCAGATCTCACAATTCGCTCCCGAAATCACGGTCCGCCAGGCAATCGAGGCCGCGCTCGAGCGCGCCGCCGTTCCCTCTGTCGCCCGCGAGCAGCGGCTACGCGAAACGCTGGGCCGCGCCGGCTTTGCGGAAGTCGACGCTCCCGGCAATCCCGGCATGGACCGTGAAGCCGCGAGCCTGAGCGGCGGCTGGCGCAAGCGGCTCGCCATCGCCGAAGCCCTTGCCACCGATCCCCAAGTCCTTCTCCTCGACGAGCCCACGAACCATCTGGATCTTGACGGCATCGAATGGCTGGAAGGCCTGCTCGGAGCCGCCCGTTTCGCGTTCGTCGTGGTCACCCACGACCGTTACTTCCTGGAGAACGTCGCTTCCCAAATCATCGAGCTCAACCGCATTTACTCCGACGGCCTGCTGCGCGTAAAAGGCAGTTATTCCAAATTTCTCGAAGACCGAGAGGCCTACGTCGAGTGGCAGCAGCGCGCCCAGGAGAGCCTGCGCAACCGCGTCCGGGTAGAGATGGAATGGCTCCGCCGCGGCCCCAAGGCCCGCACCACCAAATCCAAAGCCCGCATTGACAATGCCAATTCCCTTATCTCCGAGCTGCGCGATTCCGAATCCCGCACGCGAATCGCCACGTCGGGCATCACTTTTGACGCCACCGGCCGCCAGACCAAACGTCTCATCGAAATCGAGAACGCCGCCGTCACCCTCGGTGATCGCGAAATCCTGCATGGCGTCAATGTCACGCTGACCAACGGCTTGAAGCTCGGCCTTGCCGGTGCGAACGGCTCGGGCAAAACCACGCTGCTGCGCGCCATCACCGGCGAAATCACACTCAGCGCCGGTGAAATCCGTCGTGCACCGGGCCTTCGCATCGTCTATTTTTCGCAAATGCGAGAGCTGGACCCTTCACTTACCCTACGCCGCACGCTCGCGCCCGACTCCGATTCTGTCGTCTATCAGGATCGCGTCGTTCACGTCGCCGGATACGCGTCGCGTTTTCTATTTACCAGCGAGCAGCTCAATCAGCCGGTAGAGCGACTCAGCGGCGGCGAGCGCGCACGCGTCCTCATCGCCCGGCTCATGCTTCGGCCCGCCGACGTGCTCATCCTCGACGAGCCAACCAACGACCTCGATATCCCCACGCTCGAGATTCTCGAGGAATCGCTGCTCGAATTCCCCGGCGCCCTGGTCCTCGTCACGCACGACCGCTATCTGCTCGATCGCGTCACCAACGCCGTTCTCGGTCTCGACGGCCGCGGCAACGCTGCAATCTTCGCTGACTACCTCCAGTGGGAAAGGTGGCGCGACCAGCAGACCCCTGCAGGATCAGGAGGCGCGGCGGAGGAATCACCGCAGCCGGTTCTAGCTGTATCCTCCACGTCTCGAACTCGCAGGAAGCTCTCCTACATGGAGCAGCGCGAGTACGACACCCTGGAAAAACGCATCGACGAAGCGGATGCACGCCTTCGTGCCGCCGAGCAGCGCATTCAGGTTGCCGAAGTCGTCATCGATCCCGAAGCCCTCACCGCAGCTCTGGGCGAACTCGAAGCCGCAAAGACCGAACACAATGCCGTCTACGAACGCTGGATAGAGCTAACCGATAAGATCGGCGGCTGAGGCCACCTGCACCTCAAATCATTGGGAAAACGCTCGGAATTGGTCAATTCGCATGCTGCGAGGGCGCCGGCACGCGGTCTCTCCCCCGGCACACCTGAACCCTGATGAAACGTCAGCCTCTGGCCAGAAGCTGGTATTAGGCACATTCTCCGATTCCGGCCGCAATCCTCCAAAGCGAAGCGGAGCCTATTGAGTACAGTCGTCCCGTGGAATAATGATGAAAGCCATGACCGACACGAATCTGGAAAGCAACGACGTCCGCACCGTTAATAATTTTCTCCGCGACATCATCGCCGAGGACGTGCGCACCCGAAAGTTCGGCGACGCAATTATCCAGACCCGCTTTCCTCCCGAGCCCAACGGCTACCTGCACATCGGCCACGCCAAAGCTATTTGCATCGACTTCGGCTTAGCCGACGAATTCGGTGGCAAAACCAACCTGCGCTTCGACGACACGAACCCGGAAAAAGAGGAGCAGGAGTACGTCGATTCCATCATGGCCGACGTGCGTTGGCTCGGCTTCGATTGGGAGCGGCTGTGCTACGCCTCAGACTATTTTGGCCAGCTCTACGAGTGGGCTTTAGAGCTCGTCAAAAAAGGAAAAGCTTACGTCGACGACCTCACGGCCGATGAGATTCGCCAGTACCGCGGCACCCTCACCGAGCCCGGAAAGGATAGCCCCTATCGGAATCGGACAATCGACGAGAATCTCGATTTATTTATCCGCATGAAGAAGGGCGAGTTCCCCGACGGCAGCCGCGTGCTGAGGGCCAAGATCGACATGGCGTCACCCAACCTCAATATGCGCGACCCGGTGATGTACCGCATCCTGCATGCCACGCACCACCGCACCGGTGACGAGTGGTGCATCTACCCCATGTACGACTACGCACACGGCCAGTCGGATTCCATTGAGCATGTCACCCACTCCATGTGCACGCTGGAGTTCGCCGACCACCAGCCGCTCTACCGCTGGTATATCGAGCAGTTGGGTATCTTTCCGTCGCAGCAGATTGAATTCGACCGCCTCAACCTCACCTACACAATCTTGAGCAAACGCAAGCTCCTGCAGCTTGTGCAGGAGAATCGCGTCAGCGGTTGGGACGATCCCCGCATGCCCACGCTCTGTGGTATTCGCCGCCGGGGTTTTACACCCGAAGCTCTGCGCGCCTTCACGAACTCCATCGGCGCGTCGCGCACCAACGGGACGACAGATATGGAAATGCTCGAGCACTTCCAGCGCGACGATCTCAACCACCGCGCCCGCCGCGCCATGGCCGTCCTGCACCCGCTAAAGTTGGTCATCGACAACTACCCCGAAGGCAAGGAAGAATTTGTTGAAGTCCAGAACAATCCCGAAGACCCCGCAGCCGGCACGCGCCAAGTGTCCTTTTCGCGCGAAATCTACATTGAGCAGGACGACTTCCGCGAGGTTCCTCCGCCCAAGTACTACCGTCTGTCTCCGGGCAAAGAAGTGCGCCTGCGCAACGCCTATTTCATTACCGCCAAGAGTGTGGTGAAGGACGGGGCCGGCAATGTTGTCGAGGTGCACTGTACCTATGACCCATTAAGTCGCGGCGGCCAATCGCCCGACGGCCGCAAGGTCAAGTCCACCATGCACTGGGTCTCGGCCGCCCGCGCCATCACCGCCGAAATCCGCCTCTACGACAAGCTGTTTACGAAATCTGACCCCTACGACATCGCGGAAGGCGAAGACGTCCTCTCGAATCTCAATCCCAACTCGCTGGAGATTCTGCTGGGCGCCAGGCTTGAGCCGTCACTTGCGAACGCGAAACCCGGAGCCAGCTTTCAGTTCGAGCGCGTCGGGTATTTTTGTGTCGATCCCGACTCGGGGGCGGAGAAACTCGTCTTCAACCGCACCCTCCCGCTGAAAGACACCTGGGCGAAGATCGAGAGGAAAGCAGGAGCGTAGCCACCTGCTGTGGGGCAGCCGCTCGCTGATCGCTCGCATAAGTGTTGTGACTTCCCAGGTCTCAAAGACGAGACCTGGAGTACCTGGCTACACCGGCCAATATATCTTTCTTAGGGGTAATAGAGCGCGACTCTCTGCGTCCATTCGGTCGTAATGTTCGACAATTGCTTTCCCTAAATCGTCCGCATCCATCAGCGTCAAATTTTGGTTCGTGCGATCTGCCTCATAGCGTGCTTCACGCGAAAACCCACCCGTGCTGACGTATAGGCCGTTGTCATTTTGACGCAAGCCTCCGACGAAACTTCGAACTTCGGGTGCTCCCATTGCGCCTTTGCGGTGTTTAACCTCAACGATGATTCGTGGGCTTTGAAAGCCAAACCCGTCTGGGGAGGCAATTATGTCCCTGCCCCGATCAGCTCCGGCGGGTGAGACCCTTGTCTTATATCCCATCGCCCGCAATAGGCCTGCAACCAACTCCTGCATCTCGTCCCAAGCGAGCTTGCTCAACTTGTCCTGTAAGAACTCAAGGGCTCGTTGTTCCGTGTCCTTCCGTATTTCCACCTCTGCATCCACCTCGGTCTCTTCAGAAGGGCCGGTATTTGATTGCAAAGGGGTTCCATTTCGGCTCAAAGAGAGGATCTCATCGGTTGCGGTTGAGGAAATGCAGAAGATAGTTGAGATCGACCCGAGGGAGTTCTTCGACTCGGGTGTAAGCACGTCGCGCGGGATTTCGCTCTCCCAATTTACGGTCCTGGTGTGCTTGAGCTCCGGATCATACTCGGGATGATAGACATAATCTCCCGTCACGGTTCCGAGATGATAGATTCTCCGATTGGAGTCGTATGTAACGACAGCTTCTCCGGGAACAAGCTCCTCTCGGAATCTGTACACCTGACCAACGCTCGTCGAATGCTGGGACTTGTTGTCGTCGGGCCAGCACTGCGCTACTAATTGGCTCAACTCCGCGCAACTCCGGATGTTTGATAGGTCTCATAGTTTTGACCATCCGATCGCGACCATCTGGTGAGAGAGAAACTCTTCAATAAAGACTGAATCGCGTCCAGCGCGAACCATCCACGCTTGCTTTGTCATGTCCAATAGGATACATAAGTGCACCCGCTCGAGGCCCGGGGCCTTGCCTCTGGGGCCTGGGTTTCCCGCGACATTCCCCAGCCAGCGCGAGAAAGGCTGCGCTCGCTACTCATTGTGCCGAATAGAAGGTATAGGTCGCGGTATAGGGGATCCGCTCGGACTTCCCTGTGTCGGCGTCGGCCTGGCAACCGGCAGTTCCCGCGGCTCCGCCGTGCGTGTCGGTGCGGCGTATGAAAGCCACGCCGGCCAGGCTTCCCATTGCCGTTCCCGGCTTGGCGCGCAAGAGCAGCCAGGCCACGGAATCGGGATCGGGCGAGGGACGGCTCGCGATCAGCTCGCCCTGCACTTCTCCGCCATCTGAAAGCTTCCAGGACGGGCCGGCGAAGTGGCTTCCGATCGCGTTGCCCGCGCCGTCGAGCAGTTTCGCATCCGGAGCTTTGAGAACCCACTTCTGGCCCCGCGGAGTGCTGGTACAGGTGTAGATTTGGAAACCGTCGCCCTTCACCTCGAGAATGGGGCGCGCGCCAGCCGGAACATCGACCGATGCGCTGTTCTGCTGTGCCACCAGCATGATGGCGGCGAGAAGCACCGGCGTCCAACCCAATGCGCGTGTGTTCATGCGGTGAGGATAACAGAGGCTCGGAGTCATGCGGCGCCGGTACTAGCTGCGACTGCGAAGTGCGAAAGCATAGGCTATGTTCAATGGCAATGCCCACATCAACTGCACAGGAGAGCGCGACAAGCGACGGCGAATGCTTCTCCACGAGTAGAACCGGCGATTCGCATAGCGATAGCCATCCAGCAGCGCCCGAGGACTGAGGTATCGCGGCTGAAACACGACATTCGTTCGGCTGTTGTACCTCTCCCACGCGCGCGTCAGAATCCTGCCCTCCGTTTCCAGCCGCTTGTACAGGCGAGTCCCGGGGAAAGGCGTCAGGATGTTGAAGGTGGCGTTCTCGACTCCGCACTCTTCCAGAAAATCCACCGTTTCCTCAAACACTTTTTCCGTATCGTGATCGAAACCGAACACGATCCCCGCTTGCACCGCAATCCCGTGAGAGTGGATTCGTTCGATAGCCCGCGCATACCTCTCCACGCGATTAAATCCTTTCGACACCTCATCCAGGCTCGCTTGCGATACTGACTCGAGCCCGATGAAAAGCTGCTTGCACCCGCTGCGAGCTGCCAGATCCAAGAATTCATCATCGTCGGCGGCACGGATGCCGGCCTGGCTGCTCCACCACTTACGATGCGGAGCCAGAGCACGGAAAAGCGCCTTGGCGTAGGGAATATCTCCGGCAATATTGTCGTCCCAAAAAATCACAACTTTGCCATCGAAGGATGCGTACTCCCGAGCGACAGCCTGGACCCGTCTGGTGCGCAAATGGCTCTTGTACATCACCGCGACCGAACAAAAGTCACAGCGATGAACGCAACCACGCGTCGCAAACAGGACGCCGGCGGTATGGTCACGCCTGTGAAACAGGTCATGACGCGAAAACGGGGCTTCATCCAGCGCAGGCGGTTCATTGGAGCAGTAGCGTTTTTCATCCTCACCGGTTTCAAACGCGGCGAGAAATCGCGGCCAGGCCGATTCCGCTTCGCCGACGAAGATCACGTCCGCATGCATCTCGGCCTCTTCAGGCATCAGTGTCACGTGAGGCCCACCCATCGCCACTTTCGTTCCGTTCTGTCTGAAACGGTCCGCAATCTTATAGGCGTGCGGGGCGCTCGGCGTGTGAAAGGTCATCGCCACGAGATCCGCCTTGGTGCTGAAGTCGATCGGTGTTACAACCTCATCGACATGAAGCACCGTCCAATGAGGAGGCACAAAGGCGGCCAGGTACGGCATCGTGATCTGCTGAAAATTCAACACGCGAGATCGCCGGACCCATTGCATTTCCGGAGATGAAACGGTAATCAGAAGAAGCGTCGGGCCGGTTCGGGTCATACACCTCATCTTCTCTGCGAATCGATAAACGCTCTCCGGTTTGTATTGTCGCCGGATGTCCCAGGTGCCGATTCTGCGACCCGGGAAAGCAAGGACCCCTCCAGCTAAATGCGCGTGATCTGCGCCAGGGCGTCGAAGTGCGCGTCGCGCGCGCACAGCACGAGCGAATGCTGCAATACAAGCGCCGCGATCCACATGTCGTTGGTGGGAATCGGCGTTCCCTGCTTGCGCAGTTGCCCGTATATGCTCGCATAGTGATGAGTAGTCTGCTCGTCGGCGTAAAGAATCCCCACGCCAGGCTTGAGCAGGAACCGGCGCAGTGCGGCCTCATTGCGCGTTCCCTGGCTGCTCAAAGCAAACCCGGCGCGCAACTCGCCCACCACGATAAATGGCAGCCAGACCTCGTCGGCCCGTTCCACCGTTTCGATAACCGATGACTCGCCCCGGCAAGCATCGGTGTAACGATTGGTATCCAGAGCCAGTCTCATGCCGCTCTCTTGCGGGTTCGCTTCCGTGGGCCGGGCTTCTTCGGCCACAATTCCTGGTCGATGGTGTCTTGTGCGGCCAGGGCGGCTTCAAAGACGGGGTCCTCTCTCCAGCTTCCCGCAAGATCGCCCAAATCGCGCTGACGGCGCAACTGACCGCTCACGCCGGCGCCGCGAGCCAGGGCCTCGATCGCGATTTCGTTCAGACTTTTGTCCTGTGCACGGGCAGCCCTTCGCAAGGCGGCGTCTAAGTAGTCCGGCACGTTGCGGATCGAATATTGCATGCACTTATTGTAGGCAGTGCAGGCAGAGTCTGCAAGTATTCCCGCAACGCCACCTCCGCGTTCACTTGGGCGCAGGCCGCCTCTGCGCGTCCCCGAAGCGTTGCCCAATGCGGCAACCGAGTCTGCAGTCGTTTTTCGGGGAAAGTCGAAAAATCCAAGCGCCTTAAGCTGGCTTGAACTTCTCTCCGCACTGCAGGCAGGTAATGACGATATTGCCGCTTCCGATCATTCCCGTCGTCCATTTCCAACCGCGCTTCCCGGCTTGAACTCGAGGAGAGCCGCAACGTGGACACAACACACCGGGTGCGCCCATTTGAGCCGCCTGGCCGGCTGCGGGGGCGGGAGGCTGGGGCCACGGAGGGCTGGATAAAGCCGGCTGTGCAGCATTCGCGGGGAGCGGCTGAATTGCCTGGCCGCACGAAGGGCAAAAACTGCCAACTGGCGGCAGAGCCGTGCCACAGCTTGCGCAGAATCTATTTCCATCAGTGCGGACCTGGGTTTCCATTCTCGCGCCTCCGAGCAATATAGTACTACGCACTTTCAACCTTTTTGCGTCCACGCCTGTTGCCCCAATGCGCTTACTCGCAACAGAGGCTCCGGCGCGTCAAACTTCGCATATCGTTGTCTCAAACCACTTCCACAGTCGCCGTCGCCCGCCGCTCGCCCTTTGGCAACAACTCCAAACTCCGATTCGGCATCACACTCGCAGAAGGGAGGCAGAGGATGGATCATAATACCCTCGTTGCCATAATTGTCGTGGCCGCGATAATCGTTATCGGCGCCGTTATTGCATTTATTGTCTACCGCAAACAAAGGAGCCGGCGCCTCAAAGATCACTTCGGAGTGGAATACGATCGCGCCGTCTTGCAGCGGGGAAGCGAGACCAAAGCCGAGCTTGATCTTCTCAAGCGCGAGAAGCGCGTCCACCACTTTGCTATTAAGGCACTGCCGCCGGCCACACGTGACCGCTATGTGGAGGAATGGGCCGCCATTCAGCGCCGTTTCGTCGACGAACCCGCCCTGGCCGTAGCTGAGGCCGACTCCCTGGTGAACCGCGTGATGACCGCACGAGGCTATCCCATGGCCGACTTTGAACAACGTGAGGCCGACGTTTCCGTTACCTACCCCGAAGTGGTGCAGAATTACCGCGCCGCGCGCACCATCGTGCAGCGCCATGAGCGCGGCAACGCCGGAACCGAGGACCTGCGTCAGGCCATGGTGCATTACCGCTCCCTGTTCGACGAATTGCTCGATCTGCCGAAAGTCACAACTACCTCAAGGGGGTACCTCCATGAACGAGCCTCGTAGTGAAGAGAACCGGGTCACAGCCGATACTCCGGTCCCTCGATGGGCCGAAGCGGACGACGAATTTACTGCCGAGCCCGAAGGTGACGAATTTGCTTCCGAGCCCGAATTTGATGCTACTCGCGGGAACGACGCGCGTTCCGATCAAGCTCCTGCGCACGTTCCAGCCGGCGCCGCCAGTCAACGGATGCAATTCAACCCGCTTTTTCCGGAGGACGAACTGCGCGGCCTTCGCTCGCACTGGGACCGGGTTCAAAGCTCCTTCGTCGATGAACCGCGCGCGGCCGTCGAGCAGGCAGACAGTCTGGTAGCCGACATATTCGCCCGCATCTCCGCGCAATTCGCATCGGAGAGGAAGCAACTGGAGAAACAGTGGGATCGCGGCGGAGAGATCGATACCGAAGACCTGCGCCAGGCGCTTAAAGGCTACCGCGCATTTTTCGACCGCCTGCTCGCCTTCTGAGACAGCCGCCCCGCGCGGTCACTTATCCTGAAATGTGCCTGCGAAGTTATACAATGGCCACCATGCCGCGCGCCGCAAGGGTTTTCTTCTACTCTTTTTGCTATGGCTTGGTCTCGGCGTCGCTGCTCTTTGGTCGCTGGCTGCGCTGTTGCTCGTGGCGGCCAAGTGGATCGATCCGCCGACAACTGCCTTGCGCATCGAGCGCCGGTGGCAGGCCCGGATTCACTCGAAGCCCTATCGCGAGCGCTACAAATTCGTTCCGCTTGAGCGAATCTCGCCCGATTTCCAGCACGCCGTCATCGCCGCGGAGGACGCGCGCTTCTACCAGCACAATGGGTTCGATTGGAATGCGATCGAGATCGATGCCAAAGAGGACATGGATGGCGGGCGCGTGCGGGGAGCGTCCACCCTTACGCAGCAACTTGTAAAAAATCTCTTCTTCGGAACAGGCCAGTCAATTTTCATCCGGGTCCCTCGCAAGGGTGCAGAGGCCACACTGGTCCCCGTGGCCGAATTCGTCCTTGGCAAGCGGCGCATTCTGGAGCTCTACCTCAACGAGGTGGAATGGGGCCCGGGCATTTATGGCGCAGACGCGGCGGCTCATGCATGGTACGGAAGCTCGGCGCGGAATATCGACAGGGAACAGGGGGCGCGGCTGGCCGCCATTCTGCCCTCTCCCTTGAAACGGCGGCCTGAGCGCATGAATCGCTACAGCGCCATCGTGCTTGAGCGGATGCGCCAGGCCGGTTGGTAAAAAAGAGCAGCGGGTTTAGTTAGAAACGAACACCAAACGTAACGGGGATCAGTTCGGTGGTGCCGAGGCCGTTGTCTTGGGTTGGCGGCGGCGTGTGAATGAACGTGTAGCGCGCCTCGGCGAAGATCTCGGTATGACCCTTGTCGCTGCCATATATTCCGCCCCCCAGCCTGTGGTAGAGGCCGAATCCGGCGTTGCCGCCCCACTGGTTCGAGGTGAAAGAGGTGACGGTGACATTTTCGTAATACTCGCCGTAATAGCTAATTACGGCCTCGGGTGCCTGGAAGTTGGTCGACTTGTGGTACCAGCCGAAGCCGCCAACCAGGTAAATGCCATTCGACTTCTTCGGAAACAAATCAATGACCGGAGAACCGGTGATCGAGTTGATATGGGTGTTGCCCGAGGAGATGTCGTCTGCATCGCCAGTAGCGTTATTTACATCCGCAATCAGCGCCCCTGGCAGCTTGTCGCCTATGAACTGATACTCGGCGAGCGCGGAGATCCACTTGTTGAAGCGCAGGCCTCCGCCGACGGTGAAGTTTCCGCCCCATGTGATGACTGCGACAGGGCTTGAGACCACCCCGGCTTGGTTGGTGTCGTTGCCGATAGGACCGTTAAAGCCGCCGCCGGCCTCAAAGGTCCAGTTGCGATTGTGGAGGAATCCGTGCTTCCCGCCTCCGTTCTCACCACCATACTGGCCCGCGGCCGATGCGCCGCCTGCCGAGGGGGCAGAGCCGGGAAATGCGCTGCCAGCCAGCGTGAACTCGGCGAGTTGCAAACCCGATTCGCTCAGACCTGCCTGGCTGGACGAGTAGCCGGCTGCGCTGGATTGAACGGGCGGGGGATCTGAAGAAGGTGTGGACTGCGCCCTCGCCATACTGGCCGCAAGCAGGGCTGCAACCCAAAGGAAACTGAAAGAACTGACACGTCGCCTGAGCGACACACAACTGAGAGATAGCATGTCGGAACCTCAAGAATCGAATTGTGTTAATTGCGTCCGGTGCATAGCGCCCGGCAATCAATTAGACACCAAAATTCTGCGCAGGTTTGCATGTGGAGAGAAAGTTTGACCGCCGGGAATGCGCATCCCGCTTGCCGAAATAGTGCCACTTGAAGGCGGCATTCCGATTCATGTGATCTGCTAGACCAGCCAGCGCATGGGCGAGCAAGAACAACAAAGGCCGGAGCATCGCTCCGGCCTTTGGCTGAGTTGCTTCGCGCTCAGCCCTGGATGTCGAACTGCTCTGGCTGGAGC
Source organism: uncultured Acidobacteriaceae bacterium (assembly GCA_963848805.1). Classification (GTDB taxonomy): domain Bacteria; phylum Acidobacteriota; class Terriglobia; order Terriglobales; family Acidobacteriaceae; genus Telmatobacter. The sequence goes on from CAWKFD010000001.1 coordinate 40,094, forward strand.
GTCGCGTCGCTCTTGACCAGAACATTTTTGCCAGTCAACTCCTCGAAATCGGTGAGCCACTGGTTACCGTTCGCCTTGAGCACCTTCACCGTCTCGGGATGCACGCGCAGCATCACGTCGGCGTTCTCAAAGTGCCTGCGCATCTTGCGCATCTCCACGTAAATCTCGTTGCAGACGGTGGTGGGACTTTTCACCATGCCGGTGGCCTGGCAGGTGTAGCAGGGAACGCTGAGAGTCCGCTCCAGTGACTGTTTGACGCGCTTGCGCGTGATGGCGACCAAGCCAAAATCATTAAACTGCAGCACCTTGGTCGGAGCGCGATCTGCCTTCAGCGCTTCTTCCAGTGCGGCGAGAACCTTGAAGCGGTTCTTGCGCTCGTCCATGTCGATAAAGTCGATCACGATAATGCCGCCCAGGTCGCGCAGGCGAATCTGGCGGACAATCTCCGGCACCGCGTCGAGGTTGGTTTTGACGATGGTGTCCTCAAGCCGCGCCGACTTGCCAACATACTTGCCGGTGTTGATGTCGATGGCCACCAGCGCCTCGGTCTGGTTGATGACGATCGACCCGCCACTTTTGAGCCAGACCTTGGAGCGCAGGGCTTTGGAAATTTCATCCTGAATGCCGAAGTGCTCAAAGAGCGGCGTCTCCTTGGTGTAAAGCTTCACGCGCCGCACCAGCGTAGGCGAGAAGCGATTGAGGAAGCGCACGATGCGTTCGTAGTCGGCCTCGGAGTCGACCCATATATTGGAGAAGTTCGAACTGACCTGATCGCGCAGGATGCGCTCGATAAGCGACAGATCGTGGTAGATGAGCGCCGGAGACTTGGAGGATTCCGAACGCTGCTTGATCTCATTCCAAAGATTCAAGAGGAAGCGTAGGTCGGCTCTCAATTCCTCCTCTGTCGCGCCTTCCGCGGCGGTGCGCACTATCAATCCGCCGGGGGCCTCGCCGCGTTCGTGCAGGAGAATCCGCTTCAGGCGATGGCGCTCCTCGTCGGATGCGATCTTGCGGCTGACGCCGACGTGCGTGACGGTGGGCATGAAGACCAGGAAGCGGCCGGGCAGGGCGATGTGGCTGGTGATGCGCGCGCCCTTCTTGGCGATCGGCTCCTTGGCAATCTGCACCAGAATCTCCTGGCCGGACTTCAGAAGATCGGAGATGACGGGCAGGTCGGAGGTTTGCGCCGAGCGGCGCGAGGGTCCGCGGCGAATGCCCTGGGCTCCACGGCCACGCTGGCCGCGGCCGCCTCGATCGTTTCGACCATGGCGCTCGCGTCCGGGCGCAGGCTGCTGGGTCGCCGTCGCGGCTTCCTCTTCCTCCTCCGGAGTCTCGAATTCTTCCTCGACGCCCTTTTCGTCAAAGTTCAACTGGATGCGGTGGTCGAGATGGGCTTCTTGCAGCATCTCGCCCAGATCGCCGGTGCGAAGGTTTGTGGGAATCGTCTCTTCTTCGTAATCGTCGAGGTCGTGCACATCGGGTTTGTGGCGGCGCGGATGGTGCGTCGGCGTCAAGCTCCTCGCCTTCGATGACCTCTTCCTCAACCAGCCCGGCGCCGGGAGCATAGGTTGAAGTGGATGAGGCAGTTGAAGTGGATGAGGCAGTTGTCGGATCCAGCGGCTGGAGCGCTCTCCTTCTTTTTGCCAAAGCCGAAGAGCCGGAAGCCTGTGGGCGAGGAGGGGTCGATGCGGTGCGAAGCGGATGCATCCGCTTCTTCCTCCGAGGTGCGAACGGTCTCCTCGAATTCCTCTTCTGCGGTAACAGCTGTCTTCTGGGGCTTCGAACGAAATCGGCGCTTCGTCAGTCGGAGACTCCAGCGAACTCTCATCGAGGCTTTCTTCCTCGAATTCGATGGAGGCTTCCGGGTGCGTTGCCGCCTCAATTTCCTCGCGCGAAGGCGGCAGATTTTCAAGCGCCTTCTCAAGAGTTTCTTCCTGGTTAAACTCGCCGGCGGGCTCAGCGGAAAATCCAGATTCAACGGGCGAAGCGGCTTGCGGCTCCTCGCTCGATTCGACCTCGGGCTCGGGCTGGCGGGAGCGATGCCGGGAGATCGATTCTCCGGGCAAAAGGCCGCTGCCATCCCATTCGATAGGCGCTTCAATCAGCGTAGAAGGCTTGAAAGCCGAGGCCGGGCGGGCTGGAGCGGGCTGCGGCGGCGCAGGCCTCTCGGTTTCCGCCGCGGGCGCGCTGCCATACTTTGAAAGCGATTCTCCGGGAAGCACAAAGGCCCCTGGAGCCTGATGCGCGCGCGGCGCCGGCTGTGCTAAGGGAATCTCGGCAACAGGTATCTCCGCGGCGAGTTCGGATTCGATGGCCGGCTCGCCGGCAGTCTCGGTGACCGCCTCTACTTCGGCCTGAGCTTCGGGCGGAGCGCTCGAGCCCCGGCCGCCACGGCGGCGCCGACGGCCACGCCAGCGGCGTGAACCTGCTTCTTCAAGCTCCTGTGGAGCTTCGGCCTGCGGCATCTCGTTTCGTCCGGAGGATTTGGGAGCCATCGAGGCTGCGGTCGCAGGCGCGGCTTCTTCGGCCGGGCGGCGTTCGGGTACCTGGCGATCAGGAATCTGGCGATCGGGGCGCGCATCCTGTCTTGGTTCTGGCTTTTGGCCCTGACGTGGGCCGCGTTCATCCTGGCGTCCGCCATCGCGCTCGAATCCCTGGGGATGCTTGACCTCGCGAGGCGCTTGCCCGGCTGCCGCGGCCTTCTCCAGTTCGTCTGTCTCTTCCTGGTCTTCGAGCTCGATAAAGTCGGTTACGTAGAGGAACGCGTCGCGCTCCAGGCCGAGGTCGACAAAGGCCGACTGCATGCCGGGCAAAACACGTGTTACGCGGCCGTTGTAAATGGATCCCGCGAGGGTGTACTCGTTTTCGCGTTCGTAATAGATTTCCGCGAGTTGATCGTCTTCTAGAATCGCAAGCCGCGTCTCATGCGGCGTGCTGGAAATGCAAATCTCTTTTGCCATCGTACCTTTCCGTCCGGCGGCTTATGGCGGCCGGAGCCTGCGGCAAGGATGGATGGAGACGCGCTAAAAACGGCAGGGTAGGGGTCGGGTGAATCATCGGAAAGACGCTTGAGCAACGGCCTCCGCCTGGCTGCCCGCCTTAAAGGCGGCGAGCCGAAGCGGATGGACAAGACAACAAGCCGAACGCGCTGTTGGTTGCGGCGATCCGATCGCGGAAAGTTTGTGTCCACCCATTCCGGGGCTGCCACGCGATCCGTGCAACTCGCAAGCCGACGGTTTTCCCGTCTCTGCGTGCTCATAAACCCAATCCTGCCGGGCGCGATCCATCGGGACCATGCCGGCGAAATACTTAAAAAAAATACTCTTGCGGCCGGATACAATCTTGAAATTGCTCCGGACAAGCACAAGAGCCAAACTTGCTCTGGCGACATCCTCTCGCCTGTTGGCTCGAGATCCGTCAGTTAACGAACCGGCGCATGCGGACATTCATCGCCACACCCAGCGCCAGGAACGTGAACAGCACCGAAGATCCACCGTAACTCATTAAAGGTAAAGGGATTCCGGTGACGGGCATATACCCGATGACCATCCCTACGTTGACCGCAATCTGAAAGGTCAACACAGCCACGATTCCCATGATAATGAGTGAACCGGGCAGGTCGGCGGCTGTTTGTGCGTTTTGAATCAAACGCATCAATATCAGGAAGTATAGCAGCAGGACAAAAAAAGCGCCCACAAAACCGTGTTCCTCGCTGAAAGCGGCGAAGATGAAGTCCGTATAGGGAATGGGCAGGAAATAGCCCTGGGTTTGCGTGCCCTTTTCGGTTCCTTTGCCCCAGATGCCGCCGGAACCGACTGCGATCTCCGACTGCAGCACCTGGTACCCTTTGCCCCGCGGGTCGTTTCCGGGGTTGATGAAGCTGGTGAGCCGATCCTTCTGATAGGACTTGAGGAACTTGCCGCTGGACCAGACGCCGCCCACCAGAACCGCGCCTGTCACAAGCAGGATCAGGCCCTGGCGCAAATTGATGCCGCCCAAAAACAATCCGGCAACGAGAATGGGCGTGTAGCACAGCATAGTTCCCAGGTCCGGCTGCTTCATCACCAGCAGCATCGGGATGCCCACCAGCGCAAATGCCTTGAGAATCTCCTTCCAGGTCACGCTACGCCCGCCCAGGTTGGCAAAGTAGCGCGCCACCATCATAATCAGCACCAGCTTCACGTACTCCGACGGCTGCACCAGCATGGGGCCCAGCTTGATCCAGCGGCGTCCGCCCAGCGCGTTGTGACCAAGTGGCGAAAGCACCGCGACGAGGGCCAGAAGACCGACGCCGTAAGCCCAGGGAGCCCAGTCGAGAACGCGATGGTAGTCGATTTTTGAAATGATGAACATGGCGGCCACCCCCGCCGCTACCCAGAAGATCTGCCTCGTCCCGAAGCTGGCGAACTTGGTATGCACAGTGGACGAGTGAACCTCAACCACCGAGACGGCGCAGAGCAGAAGCAGCAGCCCCAGCAGGGCCCAGTCGAAGTCGCGAAAACTTAGAATGCGGCGCATGGCGGCTAGTGTTCCTTCTGCCGCGCGGGCAATGCCGCGGCTGCCTGCGAAGGACGAACGGCGTGCGAACCCGCTGCCGCCCGAGGAACGGGAGCTGTTGAAGCGGGATTCGTTAGAGCGGTTGTCCTGTGCCGCAGCGGTTTCGCGGCCGGAGCGTTCGCCGCCACAATCTGTCCATTCGCGACGAAGAAATGCCCGCTCTGAATGTGTCGCAGCCGCAGTATTCTTCGCGCCAGAAGGCGAGCCAGGCACGGACCAAACGGCGCCGACCTCGACAGGCTGCGTGGTCTTCGGCGGCGGCAGGTTGTTTGCCAGACGCCGCTTCTTATCTACGTAAGCCTCCACCACTTTGGCGCCGATGCGCGCGGGGTAGTAACTGAATTCGCCGTTCTGCCAAAGGACCGCAACCACAAGCTCAGGATTGCGCCGTGGCACCAGACCCACAAACCACACGTTGGGATAGGTGGCCTTCCCCTTGCCGGTCTTTGCCAATGCCTCGTGGCTCATCTGCTGGGCAGTCCCGGTCTTCCCGGCAATATCGATGCCTTCAAGGTGCGCCGAACCTGCGGTATGAAACATCCCCGGCTCAGTCACCTCGGCCATGCCGTCGGTGATGATGTCCCAGTTTGCCGGATCGATGGGAACATATGCATCCCCCGAACCGGGAAAACTATCCGCGAGCGACTTGCGGAAATCGGCTGGGAGCTGGTCAGGAAACACCGCGTGCGGCCTCACCAGATGCCCACCGGAAGCGATGCCCCCGATGATGCGCGCCAGTTGTAACGGCGTGGCTTCAACTGCGCCCTGCCCGATGGCTACGTCGAGGGTCTCGTCGGGGTACCAGCGGTGGTGGAAGTTCTTGATCAACCAATCCGGCGAAGGCATCAGCCCGGCCTGTTCTCCCGGCAGGTCGATTCCCGGTCTTCTGGCCGTAACCGAATTCGTCGGCGTACTTCACAATGCGGTCGATGCCGAGCTTATCGCCGAGCATGTAGAAGAATGTGTCGCAGGAGTACGGAATGGCGTTGTAAATATCCACCACGCCGTGTTTTTCGTCGCAGTGGTGAAAGTACCCGTAGGGGCCCCATCCGCCGTTGCAGACGATACGCATGTTCTGCGCGACGCCTTCCTGGAGGCCGGCCACGGACATGAGGATCTTGAACGTGGAACCGGGGGCAAGCTGCGCCTGGATGGCCTTGTTCATCAGCGGGTGGTCGGGGTCGGTGACGAGCTTGTTCCAGTCGGAGCGGTCGATTTTGACGGCAAAATCGTTGGGATCGAAGCTGGGGCGCGAGACCAGGGCCAGAATTTCGCCGTTGCGCGGGTCCATGGCCACGATGGCGCCGGTGCGGTCGCCCATGGCGAGTTCCGCGGCGCGCTGCAAGTCGTTGTCGATAGTGAGCTTCAGATCCTGGCCGGGGGTGGCGTGTTCGATCCCGAAGTAGCCCACCTCGCGGCCATGGCTGTCGACAATCACTTCTCGAGAACCGTCCTGGCCGCGCAGCAGTTCGTCGTAAGTCTCCTCGACGCCGGCCTTGCCCACCACATCGCCCGGCTCATAGTAGGCGAAGCGCGGATTATTGAGATCGTCCTCGCTGACCTCTCCCACGTAGCCGATCAGATGCGCGGCAAAACCGTCGCGTGGATAAAGCCGCCGCTCCTCATCGATGGTTTCCAGCTCGGGCAGCTCATTGCGGTGCGCCTCGATGAAGGCCTGTTCGTCGGCGGTCACGTCCTGCTTGATGGGGATGGGTTGGTAGCCAGGCTGGGCGCGATAACGGTGCAGCGTGGCGCGCAACTGATCCAGATCGAGATTCAGACCGCGCGCAATCAATGGCAGATCGGCGTCAACATTATGATTTTGCTCGCGTACCAGAAAACAGGAGACCGAAGGGTAGTCGTCGACAACGATGCGGTTTTCGCGGTCGAAGAGCTTGCCGCGCGGGGCCAGTATGGGCTCTTTGCGGATGCGGTTCTGCTCGGCCAGCACGCGGTAGCTTGATACGTTCAGCACTTGCAACCGCCACAAACCCACAACCAGCGCCAGCATCAAGAAAAGAATGCCGTACTGCACCACCGTCAACTTGAACGGGGAAAGCTTTTCGCCGCGATTGCCGCTTAAATTCATCCCTCTGAGCCCTAGAATACCTCTACTTTAATTACCTTGATCATCAACCGGAAATTACGGGCGGTGACGAAAAACTACGGGCACCGCATTCCGTGTTCGCGATTTTCTCAGTCCCTGGTTCCTTAGTCCCACCGCCCCTCAGTCCCTCAGTCCCTGCTCTTTCACTCCCTGATCTGCAGACGGTCGAGCAGGGGAAACAGCACCAACGCGATCAGCGAGTTGCCCACGGCGCGCAACAGCTCGGCAAGCCAGCTCCACTCCAGGGCAAGTCCCAGCAGGAATCGGCTGACGAAGAGATAGATGGCGCTGGAGAGCAATGAAAGCAAGAAGTTGAGAAGAAGGCGAACGATCTGATTTTCGACTTCGATGCGAACGCCCACCGACGCAGCCAGAAAGCCGACGGCCGTCTTGGCGATGCCGTTGACGCCGATAGCGTTTTGCGTGAGCGCATCCTCAAACAAGCCCATCAGCGCTCCCATCACGGTGCCCTGAATGGGGTTGCGCCGGCCGAGAGCAAAGTAAACGGTGACCACCAAAGGCAGATCGAACCACGCGTATTGGCCGAGCACGCGCGGCAGCCAGGCCTGCAGAACCAGCGAGGCCAGGGGAACCAGTGCGTAGACCAGCAGCGGATAGCGGTGGATCTTTATATCGCGCCGAAGATCGGCGCCGAGCAAAGGCATCACTATGGGTTCCTCGGCGGTGCCTTTTGCGGCGCGGATTTCGTTTGGGGCTTGCCCGTATTCCCGCTGGCTGGGGTGGCAGGCGCCGCGGATGGGCTCTTTGGTTTGGGCTTGGGCGCGGAGTCTGTGCCTGGTTCCGATCCGTCAGGCCCGGCTGCGGGTCCGGCCGCGACGGGCGAGAACTCATCCGGGTGCAGTGGCTGCGGCGGCCGCGTGGCGGGATTCGGATTGCTGGTATCGTGCAATGGCTGCTGGTCGGCGGGAAGGTTGGGATCGATCAGGCCGGGCAGCTTCTCAGCCATGATCTCCGAGGCCTTCACCTGGTCCCTGATGGCAGGGGGAACGGAGGTTTCGAGCTGATCGCTGGCGGCGATGTCCTTTCGCTGGTCAGGCGGGAAGCGCGGTTCGATTGAGGTAATGACCAGCACCTCGTCGAGCCGGTTAAGATGCGCGGCCGGTGTCAAAAGGATGTCGACCAGCCCGTCGCGGTCGGGATCGGGAAGCACTTTCTCGACCACGCCTACGGGCAGTCCCCGCGGAAAAATCATGTCGCCGCCCGCAGTGAGCACTTTTTCTCCAGGCTTGATGCGCTGATCGGCCATGACGCCGACGACCTCCAGCCGGCCTGCCGCATCGCCCTTCAAAATGCCCCGAATGCGCGTAGTTTCCAGAATCACGCCCGCGCCGCTCGATCGCATCGTTGACGGCGAGCACCTGCGCGGTATGAGGAAAGACGTCGCGCACCTTTCCTACGATGCCGTCCGCTGTAATCACCGCCATATCCGGCTTGAGGCCGTCGCGGGCGCCCTTATCAATATAAAAAACCTGCGATCGGTCGCTGCCGCTGGAGCCGTAAGCCTGCGCGGCAAGGGTGGCATAGATGTACTTCTGCTGGAAGCCGAGCAGAGCCTGGAGACGCTGGCCCTGGCGGGCGTCTTCAAGCAGTGCGGCCTGCTCAAGCCGCAACCGGCCTATGGTCTTCTCGAGATCCTGATTCTGCCGGCGCACGCGCACCAGGTCGAAATAGTCGGTCCACGTACCCACAACGCCGAGGTTGACCCAGTGGATGAGCCGCTCCGGCGGCGCGATGATTGCATTGGCCCAAAGCCGAATCAGCCGCACGCTGCCCGGATCCGCCGCGTCAAGACTGTTACTCCCGCCGCTCGTACGGCGCACCTGCACCGCCAGCCCGGCGATCTGCGCCATCAGGATGGCCAGCAGCACCACGAGGTTCCGATAGCGGGTGAAAAACGATTCCATAAAAACCAGCGAACAGTGGTCAGTGATCAGTGGTCAGTGACGGATTGGTGCCGAAACCGGCATTCTGTGTTCCGGAATCGCTGGCGGTGGACGTGCAAGTTGAAACCCACCGCGAAATTCACGATCGCCTGTACCATGCAGTTTTTTTCTGATCACTGACCACCGATCACTGACCACTGTTTCAATCAATCTTGATCTTGCGCAGCAGGCGGAAGTCCGAGAGCATCTTGCCCGTGCCCAGCACCACTGAAGCCAGGGGGTCGTCCGCGACCGATACGGGCAGCCCGGTCTCCTCGCGAATGCGCTTGTCGAGATTCTTCAACAGGGCGCCGCCGCCGGTGAGCACAATGCCGCGATCGGAAATATCGGCAGACAGTTCGGGCGGCGTCCGCTCCAGCGCCACGCGGATCGCGTTCATGATGACGGCGATGCACTCGCCCAGCGCTTCGCGAATCTCGCTGTCGTCGATGGTGATGGTCTTGGGTACGCCCTCAATCAGGTTGCGTCCCTTGATCTCCATGGTCAAAGGCTTGTCCAGCGGAAAGGCGGAGCCGATCTCGATCTTGATGTGCTCGGCCGTCCGCTCGCCGATCAGCAGGTTGTATTTGCGCTTGAGATAGTTGGTAATGGCCTCGTCCATCTGGTTGCCGGCCATGCGCACGGAGCGCGAGTAGACGATGCCGCTCAACGAAATCACCGCAATGTCCGTTGTTCCGCCGCCAATGTCCACCACCATGTTGCCCGAGGGCTCGGTAATCGGAAGCCCCGCGCCAATGGCCGCCACCATGGCCTGTTCCACGAGATACACTTCGCTGGCCTTGGCGCGATAGGCAGAGTCCTCGACGGCGCGCTTTTCAACCTGCGTGATTTCTGAAGGCACTCCGATCACGATCCGCGGATGCACCAGCATCTTGCGGTTGTGCGCCTTCTGGATGAAGTAGTTCAACATCTTTTCCGTGACTTTGAAGTCGGCGATGACGCCGTCCTTCATGGGCTTGATGGCCACGATGTTGCCGGGCGTGCGCCCCAGCATATCCTTGGCCTCCTTGCCCACAGCCTCTACTTCGCCAGTATTTTTGTTAATCGCCACAATCGAGGGCTCGTTGACCACGATGCCCTTGCCGGCCGCGAAGACGAGCGTGTTGGCTGTGCCCAGGTCGATGGCCAGGTCAGATGAAAACATGCTGAAAAGCGAGCGCAGGCCGTGCGTCCGCGATGTGCGCGAAGTGTAGCCGTTCAATGACATGGAGAAATCGAATCAACCTCGAAAAGCCGGAAAAATTTAGGCTTGCAATGCTATTGTACGGCCATTGGGCTTTTGCGGCACTGCGGGGTGGGTACAGTGGTAACCGGAGGGTGCGTGTGGGCCTTGCCGGAGCGGCAAACCGGGGCCTGCAACCGCCGCCCATCCCGGCGCGCGATGCTAGCCGGAACCGTCCGTCCGGGCGTACGCTGTTTGGCGGGCTCAATTGCGGCGGGCATGAGGCTACCAATGCCGAAATGGTTGCCGGCCACGGTTCACTAACCACTGACAACTAACAACTGAGAACTGAGATATGACCTATCCCATCTATCACAACCTGATTGGCGGCCAGTGGCTTCCGGCCGCGACCGGCATAACCACCCTGAACCTGAACCCGGCCGACCACTCCGACGTGGTGGGCGCGTTTCCTGCCTCGGACGCCGAGGATGTGGCGCTGGCCGTGGCTGCGGCGAAAAAAGCCTTCGCTACCTGGCGGCTGGTTCCTGCGCCCAAGCGGGCTGAGGTGCTGCTTCGCGCCGGTACCATCCTCGTCCAAAACAAGGAAAAATTTGCGCGCGAGATGACGCGCGAGATGGGCAAGGTGCTGGCCGAGACGCGCGGCGACGTACAGGAGGCCATCGACGAGGCGTTCTATGTGGCCGGCGAGGGGCGGCGGCTCTTCGGCGTCACCACCCCTTCCGAGTTGCCCGACAAGTTTGCCATGAGCGTGCGCATGCCGGTTGGCGTGGTCGGCCTCATCACGCCGTGGAACTTCCCCATGGCGATTCCGAGCTGGAAGCTCTTTCCCGCTCTGGTCGCGGGCAATACATGCGTCATCAAGCCGGCCAGCGACACGCCGCTCTCGACCTATAACCTCGTCCAGGCGCTCGTCGACGCGGGCCTTCCCCCGGGAGTGGTGAACATCGTCTGCGGCGCTGGTTCTGCGGCCGGAACGGCGCTGGCCGAACATCCCGATGTGCGCGCTATCAGCTTCACCGGGTCGAGCGCCGTGGGCTCGCTGGTCGCGCAGCGCGCCGCTGTCAGCTTCAAGCAGGTTTCGCTCGAGATGGGCGGCAAAAACGCGCAGATCGTCCTCGACGACGCCAACCTCGATCTCGCGCTCGACGGCGCGCTGTGGGGCGCATTCGGCACCACCGGGCAGCGCTGCACGGCCGCCAGCCGCATCCTGCTGCAGAAGGGAATTGCCGCGGAATTTACTGAGAAATTTGTCGCGCGCGCTGAAAAGCTCAACGTCGGCAATGGCCTCGACGAAGCCGTCGAGGTCGGCCCCCAGGTGAACGCCAACCAGATTGAGACTTCGCAAAAGTATGTCGATATTGCTCTGCGCGAGGGAGCGCATCTTCTCTGTGGCGGCCACGCCTTGACCGGCGGCGCTTACGCGCGCGGAACGTTTTTCGAGCCCACCGTGCTTGCGGCAGTCAAGCACACGATGCGCATTGCGCGCGAGGAGGTCTTCGGCCCGGTCGTTGCGCTCATCGGAGTCGAGACATTCGAGCAAGCCGTCCAGATCGCAAACTCCATCGACTACGGCCTCTCGACGGCGCTCTACACGAAAGACGTAAATCGCGCCTTCGCCGCCATCCGCGACCTCGAAGCCGGCATCACCTACATCAACGCCCCCACCATCGGCGCCGAGGTGCATTTGCCCTTCGGCGGCGTCAAGCACACCGGCAACGGCCACCGCGAAGGCCTCGGCGCGCTCGACTTCTTCACCACTTGGAAGGCGGTGTACGTCGATTACTCCGACAAGCTGCAGCGCGCCCAGATCGATAATGCGGAGTAATTCCCGATCACACTCAATCACCCCACAGCGCTGTCATCTGGAGGGACGCATGGTCCCTATACCTTCCACTTTTCCCCAAAATTCGGCCGCAATTCACCCGCAAATGTGGATTGCTCTTCCCTGTCCCCGCGTGCAAGCTGCTATCCCCTTGCGCAGGAGTGTGTCCCACCCCACCCATCAGAATGAAAATCTATCCGCGCCAATGGCCTGCTCCGGGAAAATACAGCACGACGCCGCGGGAAATGATGTCGACGAGGTCAGGCCTCCGCGAGTAGTAAGCTGGGGAGTCATGGAAACCGCCTACATTCCCGACCCCACCCGCTACGACCACGCTGCCTTTCGCCGCTGCGGCAACTCCGGCCTTGTGTTGCCGCCCATCTCTCTCGGCCTGTGGCAGAACTTCGGCGGCGCCGATGTCTTCGAAACCGGCCGCGCCGTCATTCGCCGCGCCTTCGACCGCGGCGTAACGCACTTCGACCTGGCCAATAACTACGGCCCTCCCTACGGGTCGGCTGAAGAAAACTTCGGGGCGATATTGAGGAAGGACTTTGGTCTCCGCAAGGATTCACGCGGCCTGCGCAACGAGCTCATCATTTCGACAAAAGCCGGCTGGGACATGTGGCCCGGCCCCTACGGCATCGGCGCTTCGCGGAAGTATCTGCTCGCCTCGCTCGACGATAGCCTTCAGCGCTTGGGCCTCGATTACGTTGACATCTTCTACGCCCACCGTCCCTGGAAGGATTGCCCGCTCGAAGAAACCATGGGCGCGCTGGTCTCCGCGGTGCATCAGGGCAAGGCGCTTTACATCGGCATCTCGTCCTACAGCCCCGAACGCACCCGCGAAGCCGCTGCGATTCTCAAGAGCATGGGCGTCCCGCTGCTTATTCATCAGCCCTCCTACTCCATGCTGAATCGTTGGATCGAAGACGGCTTGCTGGCCACGCTCGACGAACTGGGCGCCGGTTGCATCGCATTTTCGCCGCTCGCGCAAGGGCTGCTGACCAGCAAGTATCTCAAAAGCATTCCTGCCGGCTCCCGCGCCAAGAGCAAAAACTCCTCGCTCCTCAAAGAGTTCCTGAGTGAGAGGAATTTGAAGTGTGTACGCGCGCTCCATGAAATCGCCGATAGCCGCGGCCAGACTCTGGCGCAAATGGCCCTCGCGTGGGTGCTGCGCGACAAGCGTGTGACCTCGGCGCTCGTCGGCGCGCGCAACGTAGAGCAGCTCGACGACTCGCTCGAGGCATTGAAAAAACTCAAATTCACGGCAGCGGAGCTCAAACAGATTGACCGCCATGCGCAAGAGGGCGACCTTGACCTCTGGCGTCAGGCGCGCGAGTCGATGGAGTAGGCCGGCGAGTTGCGGCGCGGCCAGATGGACAGTTGCGCAAGCGTGATTCCCTGATTGATTGCACGTGGCTTCCGCCATAAGCCCTTTGCACACACGTGTGCAGATTCCACTTGACACGCTCGCAACGCGTTTGTTAGGGTCCTGACGCGGAAAGAGATTGAGCGAAATCGCGCCAAATACAGGTTTGCCGAAGAACGTTTTGTGAATGCTTCCCCGGTCGAGGCAGGTTGTGTTTAGGGTGGGATTTGGTCTTTAGCGGATATTTCACGATGCGTTCTTTGAGCTTTAACAAATGAAGCCAAGGATGACATTGAAAGCAACGCACCGGATCTCTGCGGCATTTTCTGACATTTGTCTCTTTTCTGGGGTCGTGCCGGATTATCGCACGCTCACTCCTCCGCGGAAGAAAAGGTTTTCCCGCGGCCCAATCCAGTTGTCCATGGTTACCTAAGCGCTCCATATCCAAGACAGAGTGTTCCCGAAGGCGCCACTTTCCACTTCAACGAGGAAAACACCAACCGCTTTTTGAAACAAAAACATTGGGAGGCAATATGAATTCGATAAATCGGTCTGAAGGGCAACAATCCGGAATGAGCCGCAGGACGAATTGCGGGATTCAAGGTTTCGCGTGGACGTTTCTGGCGGTGACACTTCTCCTGATGCTTTCATCGCGCACGGCCATTGCCCAGTACGACAACGGCGACCTGGTCGGGACCATTCGCGACTCCAGCGGGGCTGCCGTTCCCAACGTTTCCATTTCCGTCACCAACGACGCTACTGGTGTTGCCACCTCGGTAAAGACGGATGCGTCGGGCGACTATGAGGTTCCGGAGCTGCGCGTGGGTGTTTATAGCATCTCCGCGAGCGCCCCCGGCTTCAGCACAGCCGAGGCAAAATCCATCACCATCTCCGTCGGCGCGCGTGAGCGCATCGACCTGGTGCTGAAGATTGGCACGGCCCAGGCCACGACAGTCGAGGTGAGCGACGTCGCGCTGCAGCTTCAAACCGAGTCGAGCCAGCGCGACCAGACCATCACCAACTATCAGACAGAAGCGCTACCGCTGGTGAGCCGCAACTACTCCGACTTGATCGATTACGTCGTCGGTGCGCGGCCCGATCCATCGCAAGTCAATCAAACCGGCGTCACGTCGCTTCTGCGCCAGGGCTCGTACAGCATCAACGGCCAGCGCAGCATGTTCAACGACTACCTGATCGACGGCATGGACAACAACTCCTATGGCGAGAGCAACCAGGGCTTCGACAACCAGATCATTCAGCCTCCGCCCGATTCCGTTGCCCAGTTTGACGTGGTGACCAACAACGAAAGCGCGGAATACGGCCGATCGTCAGGCGCCACCATTAACGTGGCCACAAAAAGCGGCTCCAATGAGTTCCACGGCACCCTGTACGAATTCAATCGCAACACCGATATGAACGCCAGCGGATACTTCGCCCCGGTGAAGAAGCCGGTATTCGACCGCAACCAATTTGGCGTCAACTTTGGCGGCCCAATCCTCAAGAACCGGCTCTTCTGGTTCCTCGATTACGAGGGCTTCCGGCAGGCGCTCACGCCTCTCGTGGTGCTCACCGTGCCCACGACGGCTGAATTGAACGGAAGTCTCGCCGTAGCGGTTCAGGACCCATGGCACCCCGGGACTTACATTCCAGCGCACACACCAATTACCAGTTGGCCCGCGCAGGCGCAGGCCGACCTCGATCCGGCCTCGAAGGCCATCGCGGCCGACTACCAGAACGCGCTCACCCAATTGCCTTCGCAGTGCACGGTCGCCGTGGGAACCGGCACCGGTGGCACCGCCGGCGAGGCTTCCAACGACTGCCCAACCAACGCGCCTTTTACCGACAATTCCGACAAGGGCGACCTCCGCATTGACTTCCAGCAGAGCCAGAACACCTCCTGGTTCCTGAAGGTCAGTGACAGAAAAGAGACCGGCGACAACCATCCCACGCTGCCCGAGCCTATCGACGGGCAGGCCAACGGCGAAATCAAGATTCACGATGAGCAGATTGCGCTTGGTTTCAACCACGCCACGGGCGCCACCAAGTACCTGGACGCGCGCCTCGCGCTCTCCGGCACCGACGCCGGCAAATGGACCAAGGCCATCGGATCGCCCTACGACTTCACCAGCCTCATTCCCGGCCTGCCCACCATCGCGAATGTCTCGGGTGGCTTACCCTCCATCGCCATCTCCGGCGGCTTTAGCTCCTTCGGACGCCAAAGCACGAATCCGCAGTGGCAGAATCCCTCGCTTGTCGATCCCAAGGTGAACTTCTCCTGGATCCGGGGCAAACACTCGCTTAAGCTCGGCTATGAGTATGAGCACATTTGGCAGGAGATCGAGGATTCAAATCCACTTTACGGCTCATTCGCCTTCAGCTACGGTTACAGCGTCTGCCCGGCGACGGTTGGAGGGGTCTCCAATGCGTCGAACTGTCCCTCTGGCACCAGCAACACCACTGACACATATTGGGCCGACTTCCTCTTCGGCGCCAGCCGCACCTATTCGCTGGCCACGTATTTCATCGCCCATACCACCCAAACCATGGACAGCGCTTATGTCCAGGATGACTGGCGGGTCCTTCCCAAGCTGACTCTCAATCTAGGTCTGCGCTGGGAGTATGGAGGTTCCTGGGAGGCTCGGAATGGTTATCTCTCCAATTTCAACCCAGCCACGGGCACAATGCTGACGCTGGAGCCCAGCGCTAAGTATCCCACCTCGCCAATGTGCGGCACGGTTTCGTGCGTTACCACCTATAGCGGCGGCGGACTCTTTGGCAGCCAAC
This sequence comes from uncultured Acidobacteriaceae bacterium, assembly GCA_963848805.1. GTDB lineage: Bacteria > Acidobacteriota > Terriglobia > Terriglobales > Acidobacteriaceae > Telmatobacter. Next base: position 55,880 of record CAWKFD010000001.1, read on the forward strand.
TTGTGAATCCTCCGCTGAACGATTGGGCGCCGCGCGTCGGCTTTGCGCTGGCCGTGACTCCCACAATTGCGGTTCGCGCCGGCTATGGCACCGCATTTGTCCACTACTGGCGCGCCGGCTCGGGTAACAACATTGCCATCAACGCACCCTTTGCGATGTTTACCGCGGTCACCAACCCGAATTCGGTAGCAACGCAGGGCTATTACAGGCTTTCCGGCGGATTCCCCACCGGTCTGGCCACAACTTTCAGCCCCGGCACCGATGACATTGACTTCATTCCGCCCAATACCAAGGACGGCTACGCCGAGAGCTGGTTCCTTGACGTCGAAAAGACGCTGGCCAAAAACATCCTGCTCGACGTCGCGTACGTCGGCAACCACGGCCTGCACCTGCAGGGCTTCATCAACGCCAACCAGAAGAACCCCTCCAACGGCTTTGCGCGTCCCTATCCCAACTGGGGCGGCTACCTGCTCAATGATCCGGCTCTCTACCCAACCTTCGAAAACGGCGATATTACCGATGCGCTGAACGAGTTTCACTCCAGCTACAATGCTCTTCAAGTTCGCTACGAGCAGCGCATGGTGGACGGATTGACACTGCTGAATTCCTTTAGTTTCCAGCACGCGCTCGACAACGCATCCTCTACACTCGACGCCAACACGCCATGCCCGCAGGATGGCAACAATCTCGAAGGCGATTACGGCCAGTCTGATTACAACCTGCCCATGGCGAACGTCACCACCCTGGTGTACGATCTGCCGGTCGGGCAAGGGAAACAATACCTGAACAACTCCAACGGATTCGTGAATGCGCTACTTGGCGGTTGGCAGATCAGCGGCGTGAACACCATGCAGGCAGGCACGCCCTTCAACATCACCTACACTCCGGCCGCGGCCAACGCGGTTTCGCCGGAGCTAAGCCAGAACTGGCGCGGCGAGAATCTTTACCGCCCCAACCTCACGCCCGGCGTTCCCTACAGACTGGGCAAAAACAAGATCTCCGCGACCACCGTTCAGTACGTCAATCTGGCCTCGCTCACGCTGCCTTCGACCTACGTGAACAACACCGCCGCCGATGGTCTTTCGAGCCCCTTCGGCAACCTGCCCAAGAACTATGGCCGCACGCCCAAGTTCTACGAGACCGACCTGGCGATCAACAAACACTTCGACACGCCCATTGAACGCGCCAAGGTCGAGTTTCGCGCCGAGGCTTACAACCTCCTGAATCACACCAACCTCTATCTGCCGGGCGGAACGGGCGGCGGAACGGTGAGCGGTACCGACGGCGGCGCCGTAGGCAGCGGCGGCACCATTACTACCACTTTCCAGCCGCGCATCCTCCAGCTCGCTTTGAAAATCACGTATTAACCCGCATCGAACAGGCGCGCCGGCGACCGCAAGGTGGCCGGCGCGCTCGACTTCTTCACCATGTGGAAGGCGGTGTACGTGGATTACCCCGACAAGCTGCAATGAGCGCAAATCGATATGCGGAGTGAGGCATGAATGAAGCCTAGCTGACGCCTCCATCGAGGAAACGTTTAAATGCGGCAATATCCATCGTCTTGATTTGGCATTCCCAAAGGGTCAGAGCCTGCCATCCGAGTGCCCGGAGGTTCTCAAGGTTGCGGAGGTCGCGTTCCCGGTTCTGCGCGATCTTCTTTTCCCAATACTGCCGGTTGGCCTTCGGCACGCGTGAGCCGCGAGAACAAGTATGACCATGCGAAGCGCCGCCGCGGCCGGCCGCCGAAAGCAAATGGGGAGCCGGTTTCACCCGGCCCCCCAACCCATCTGATCGATGAGTCACCAGTTGGCTATTCCTTGACAGGTTGCGCTCCCGCAGAGCCTGTCTCCGCTTCACCAACCGCGGTCCGGTCTGCCGCAGAACCTACCAAATGAACACCACTTTTCATCCAACGGCGAACTGTCAAATTACAAACTGTCTCACCGGAGGGGTGCACCCCATTGCCTTGTCAATCCCTTCCCCGCCCGCAATTTCCCTTTCTCCTTTCCTTTCAATCCTTTCCCGCCCCACTTTCATTGCAGGTTATTTATGCCGAATTCGCTACTCTTGAGTTGAAAGCAAACACACTCCGCATGCACCTTCCGCCGCGCCGGGCATCAGAGTCCGCGTCACGGCTTGCAAAATCTCTGTTTTGAAGATTTCAGCTTCGAAATTCCTCAAAACAGCAGACTTACTTGAGAACCCAGCCCTCTAACCCGCAGAAAACAGGAGAATTGCCCCCCACCCCCCAGGGAGGGGGATGGGGGGTATCCAAATAAAAAAAGGAGATATCTCTATGTCCGAGTACAAGGAATGCCGCCACATCATGCCCAGCGGACTTCACTGCCAATCGCCCGCCATGCGCGGCAGCGCGTTCTGTTACTTTCACGGGCGTGCACCACGGCCCGCGCGGCCGGCCCGCTCACCCGAAGCAAACATCGAGATCTCTCCCGTCATCGGCTCCAGTGGATGCGCGCTTGCTGTCAATCAGATCATGCAGGCCCTCGCCGCGAACCGCATCAGCTCCCGCCGCGCCGCGATTCTACTGCAAGGCGTGCAAATGGCATCCGGCCAGTCACCGAGCGCGCCAACGCGGCCGGTCACTTTAAGCTAGGCTTAGAGTGGCGAGTTCGATATGAGAGACGAAATCCTCCGCCGCCTTGGCCAACAGACAGAGCCGTGGGACGTATTAGTGATTGGTGGCGGGGCGACAGGCTTAGGCGCGGCCGTCGAGGCCGCCGCCCGGGGCTACAGCGCACTGCTGATCGAGCGCTCCGATTTCGCCAAGGAAACCTCCAGCCGCAGCACCAAGCTCGTTCATGGCGGGGTCCGCTATCTCGAGCAGATGAACCTGACGCTGGTTCTCGATGCTTTGCGCGAGCGCGGACACATGCTGCGCAACGCGCCGCATCTGGTCCACGATCTCTCGTTCGTCGTCCCGGCTTACAGTTATCTTTCTCTTCCTTACTATGGCGTGGGTCTCGAAATCTATGAACGGCTCTCGGGCAGGTTATCGCTCGGCCACTCGCGCGTGCTCTCACGCGAGACCACGCTCAAAAAGCTGCCGGGAATCAAAAGCGCCGGCCTGCGCGGCGGCATTCTCTACCACGACGGCCAGTTTGACGACGCGCGCTATGCCATCGCGCTGTTGCGCACCTTCGAAGATCTCGGCGGAATCGCCATTAACTATGTTGAAGCCACCGGACTGATCGAGCGCGGCGGCAAGATCGTGGGAATTGAGGCGCGCGATTGCGAAGAGGGCGCCGTCTTCGACGTGCAGGCCAAGGCGGTCATCAATGCCTGCGGAGTGCACGCCGAGGATACACTTGCGCTCGACGGCCGCCCTCGCGGCCCGCTTTTGGCCATCAGCCAGGGATCGCATTTCGTTTTGCCGCGCTCCTTTCTGCCGGGCGATACCGCGCTCATGATTCCCAAAACGGCCGATGGCCGCGTCCTCTTTGCCATTCCCTGGCACAACGCGCTCGTCGTCGGCACCACCGACGTACCGGTCGAATCCAAATCCGCTGAGCCGCGCGCACTGCCTGAAGAGAAGCAATTTCTCCGCGACCATATCGCCCGATACTTCGGCCGCGCTCCGCGCCCCGAGGAGATTCTCAGCGTGTGGTCGGGCCTGCGCCCGCTGGTCCGCAAAGGCGGCGTCGCAACCTCAAAGCTCTCCCGCGACCATACCATTCTGGTTTCGCCTTCCGGACTCGTTACCGTCACGGGCGGCAAGTGGACCACATATCGCCGCATGGGCCAGGACACCATCGATCGCGCCGCACAAGTTGCCGCGCTTCCCAAACAGCCGCCGCGGACCCTGGAGTTGAAGCTTCACGGCTGGGTTGGGGATGCGACCACGGCGAGCTCGGCGTGGGAGAGCGTCTACGGATCCGATCTGACGGCGCTTTGTGCCCTTTCGTCGCGGGACGCAACCTCAGACGCCAGCCTCGATGCCTTGTTGCACCCGCGCCTGCCCTTCCGGCTGCGCGAGGTGGTTTGGGCGGCACGGTACGAAATGGCGCGCACGGTCGAAGACGTGCTGGCCCGGCGCACCCGCGCTCTTTTCCTCGATGCGCGCGCCGCTATTGAAGCTGCGCCCACAGTCGCCAATCTTCTAGCGTGCGAGCTCGACCGCAGCGAAGCCTGGAAAGCAAACGACCTCGAAACTTTCGTGGAAACCGCAAAAGGCTATCTCTACGCAGAATGAGATCTCACGCGGATTGCAGCCGGCTCATCGCATCACGGCTGCGCGCCGGGAGGGACGAGCAGCGTAAGCGAGTGGGGCACGACTTCGAGTTTCACAGGCAGCCCACCCAGAACCTCGCCATCCGCCTCGACAAATAACTCATCGCGCGAGCCGTTAAGAGCGCGGCACTCGATGAACGGTGTGTCCAGCAATTCCACCGCGCGCGTGAAGGTGTGCCGCCCGGCAATCACCGCAAGCAGAAACGAGAGGTAGCGCAGACGGCTTTGCGTCTTGAACGCCAGCAGGCTCAGGCTGCCGTTGCGCAAACTGGCTCCAGGAGCGAGGGCGCGTAAAACCCCTCCAAACGAGCGCACGCGCACCGCCAGCAACTGCGAGACCTCCACAACGCGTTCCCCGCCGTTTCCATTCGCCGGCAGAACGGCCTCGAAAAGCGGAAATGAGGAGGTGGCCCAGATGCGAAACGCCTCAATCAAATAGAGGACGTAGCCGAGCCGCCGCTTGAGCCGCGTGTCCAGGCGCGACATCAACAGGGCATCGGCGCCGATTCCCGCCGCGACAACAAAGTAGCGTGAGCCTGGGTTTCCCGCGCTATCCCGGTAGTGGATGCGCCCAACGGAAACCCGTGTTGGCGTAGCATACAGAAGCTTCCGCGCAACCTTTGCCGGCGACGCAATCAGGCCAAGATCCGATGCCAGGGCATTCGCCGTGCCCAGCGGAACCACGCCCAAAGCGATCTCGGTCCCCACCAGGCTCTGGACGATCTCGTGCACAGTGCCATCGCCGCCGCAGGCCAGGATCGCGTCGTATCCCTCGCGGGCTGCCTGCTGCGCGTGAATCGTGGCTTCCCCGGCTTTCCCGGTGACGAACGCCTTGGCCTCGACACCTGCATCGCGGAATACCGCGAGGGCATCCTCAACGGCCACCGTTCGCCGCGCGGAAATCTGCCCTGAAGCCGGGTTGTAAATCAGCGCCACGCGGCGCATTGCGGGTTTCACTTGGGCGGTGGTTCCGATCTGCTCAAGATGCTGTCACGCACTTCTACCTATCATCGCAGATTCGGAGAGCCCTCAAGGATTCCCGCATGTTTGCGATCCGAACCGATCGCCGGCGTCCTGCTTTCCGGCGCAAAGTCGCAGACTATTTGTTGAATTTTCTATCGGGGGTTTCTGATTGCTTCAAATTAATTTGCGAGCGCATGTTTCCTCACTCAATGTTCGCGGAATCAGCAGGGACCAGGCCATCAGGGGTTTGCTGCGATCGGAGTCGGGGCTTGCGGGTCGATCCTTGAGCCACGACCGGATGTAGACTGCGTTTATTCCGATGCAAAACAGGTTGGCGGGAATGAAGCCAAACTGCGCAGTGTGGAATCCAATTGCACAAACGATGAAGCTATTGACGATCGAGAGAATAAGGCCGAACCAGAGCTTTCGTCCCACCAGCACGGTGGAAAAGATGGAGAGTAAGCAAGAAAGATAATCCAAATGGAACGTTTCCACGGCGTGCCTCCAATGAGAATTCGGTCGATCGTTGTAATTGCGCTTTCGAACTTTCCGGCCTGCCCTGCGTACGCGTTGAGTTATGCATATGCGGGTCCAAAGTCTTCGTCACCAGATGCGCGCGGCCTTCTTGTTGAGAACACAAGCGTTAAGGGCGATATGCACGGCGAACCCGGAAAGACGAGAGAAGTCGCGACGAAGAGACGGCGACGAAATTTCGCCACTCAGACTAAATGCAGCCACTACGGACAATGCCGGGGCACGTGGCATTCGGACCGGAGGCAGAATTGCGGTCGAGCCCGGGACTCTGACTGGCGCCTGCGCCCCCTCAGTGGCAGGGCGGTCTGGTCATGCGCGCAGCCGATCCGCAAATTTTGCCGTCAACATCGGAAATAGCACCGCACGGGGCATTGCCGCTCTGAGGTGAGTTGGAACCCCAAGGTCACTTTTTTGGTCACTGGATATGACCGGTCATGCTGAAGTCGGCACGCCCCTGGGTGGTGAGCATCGCCGAACGCCTTAACGCAAATTCACCCTTTCCTGGCGCCGACCGCCGCGCGCTGTTCGAGCGGAATAAATCGGCGTTCGTGTTCTCCGGTGTAAATCTGGCGCGGGCGGGCAATCTTCCGCTCCGCGTCCCGGTGCATCTCGTCCCACTGGGCCAGCCAGCCGACGCAGCGCGGAATGGCAAAGAGCACAGTAAGTATCTCCGGTTCGAAGCCCATGGCCTGGTAGATGATTCCGGAATAGAAGTCGACATTGGGATACAGACGGCGTTCAGCGAAGTACTTATCCTCGAGCGCAGCTTTTTCCAGCTCGAGGGCGATATCGAATCTTGGATTCCACCCTGTAACCTCAAATACCTGCTCGGCGATGCGCTTCATGATCTCCGCGCGCGGGTCGCGATTTTCGTAGACGCGGTGGCCGAATCCCGTCAAACGCGCCTTTCCTTCCTTCACCTTTTGGAGATAGCCGGGCACATTGTCAGTGGATCCAATTGCCTTGAGCATCTTGAGAACCTGCTCGTTTGCGCCCCCATGCAGGGGGCCAGATAATGCGCTTGCGGCGGCGGAGACCGCGAGATAAGGGTCCGCCAGGGAACTGCCCACTGCGCGCATGGCGTTGGTGCTGCAGTTTTGCTCATGGTCAGCATGGAGAATGAAGAGCACATCGAGCGCCCGGGCAAGAGTAGGGTTGGCCGCGTACTTGGGCTCAACCATTCTCCACAGCATGTTCATGAAGTTCTCGGTATAGCTTAGGTCGTTGTCCGGGTAGACATAGGGGAAGCCGACACTGTGGCGATAGGACCATGCGGTGATCGTGGGCATTTTGGCGATGAGCCGCTTGATTTGCAGCAAACGGTTGGCGGGATCCTCGACATTCTTGGCGTCAGGGTATACAGCGGAGAGCGCGGCCACAGTGCTTACCACTATGGACATGGGGTGGGCGTCGTAGCGGAAGCCGTCCATGAATTTTACTGTAGTTTCGTGCAGCATGGTATGGTGAGTGATTTCATATCTCCACTGTTTCAATTCCGCCTCGTCCGGCAGCTCTCCGAAGAGCAGCAGCCAGGCGACCTCGAGGAAAGTGCAGCGTTCAGCCAGCACTTGAATGGGATACCCGCGAAATTCCAGAATGCCGCGCTCCCCATCGACGAATGTGATGCTGCTCTTGCAGGATGCCGTGTTGACGAAGCCAGGATCGAACACCATGAGCCCGAAATCATCCTCGCCGGCCCTGATTTTCCGAAAATCGGTGGCGGAGATGGTTCCGTTTTCGATGGGAAGCGTGTATATCCGATTGGTGCGATTGTCCGTGACCGTAAGAGTACTGGATGACATGTGGAGATCCCCCCGATCTCAACCATAACTGAAACGGCCGGTTGATAGAGAGGGGATTCCAAAGGAGTCAAAAATCTATCGCCGATTGCGATGCGGTGAATCGACAAAAACTATTTGACATCGAAGCTCTTTCGCTGCTTTGATTCGCGTAAAAGAAAAAGTGAATCTTTCTTATACTTTATCGTAAGGCTGCACTGAAGCAGCCCAACAACGGAAGGCAAATATGAACTCACTGAAAGATAAGATCGCGGTTGTTACCGGCGCGGGCGGCGGCATCGGCTCTGCGTCGGCCATGGTGATGGCGGAGCGCGGGGCGAAAGTAATGGCCGCGGACCGCCGAATGGCGGGCGTCGATGTCACGGTCGGCGAAATCCGGAGCAAGGGCGGCTGGGCCCAGCCGCTGATTTTCGACCTCCGTGAAGAAGATCAGATTCGCGCCGCGATGGAGAGTGTCGCCGGGGAGTGGGGCAGGATCGACATTCTGCACAACTGCGCGGCACACATTACCATCGAGTCGCTTGTGCTCGACAAAGACATCGAGACGATGGACCTCTCAACCTGGGAAACTGCCTTTCGCATTAATCTGACGGGCACCATGCTCTGCTGCAAATACGCGCTGCCGCATATGCCCCGCCATGCCGGGGCCTCCATCATCAATACCGCGTCCAATACGGGCCTGCAAGGGTACACGATGCTGGCGGCGTATAACTGCAGCAAGGCGGCGATCATGCAGTTAACCCGGAACATCGCCACCTCCCACGGCAAGCAGGGGATTCGCTGCAACACGGTTTCGCCGGGCATGACCGTGACTCAATCCGTTCTTGAACAAATGCCGAAGGCGATACAGGATATCGTCGAATCCGGAACGCTGCTGCCGTCGCTGGGCCAGCCCAACGACATCGCGCACGTTGTGGCGTTTCTTGCGTCGGACGAGGCGAGGCACATTACCGGGCAAAACATCGTGGTGGACGGCGGAACCTCTGTCCACGATCCAGGCTTTGCGCAGTTGCGGACGCTGGCCGCGCAAGAAGCAGGCAACGCCCACTGAGGCACAGCTTCGGGCGGGTCAAGGTCCGCCGAATCCTCGAGGAATCTCAATCGGAAGAGTTACTTGTTATAGTGGCGAGGTCGAGTTGGGGCGCGGCAGAAAACGATGCTTGCCCGGCCCAATCAGGTCTCCTGCGCCTGTCTGCTTGCTCGATCGCGAACAATACCATAGGCCACGGCCTCAATCCAGAAAATACTGATTCCGGTAATAACCGCTTCTTCGAGGAACAGCGCTGCTTCGTGCCTCACCGCAGGGACCCCAACGCCCGCGAAAGCTCGAATACCTGCTCCAATGAGCGCAACACTAAGCGCAAGCAGCAAGACCGCCCGTTCATTCCCTCGAGGCCGTTCTGCCTCCGGCGAGTTGCTCGGGACGGCGGCGCGGTACCACCACACGAACCACACCAGCAGCACCAGCATGCCGAGCACAGAGCTGCCCATCTGGAACACGTTGTAATATTGCATCGGCCCTGCAAAGGGCAGTTGAATCGGATGGCTCAATAAACGCCAGTGCCGGTATGGCCAGTATTCGGAGTGAGTCAGCGAATCCCAGATGAGGTGCGTCGCCACTCCAATGAGAATCGAGGCCAAAACAAGAGCAATCCGCCCTGCTCCCCGCAGCGAGAACCGCGACGGGCCAGGCTTCGCCCTCTGACGCACGCTCTTCGGCAGCCATGTCCAGAGCGGCTCCTTCGCGTACCTGTGAAAGATCCAGTATGCCGCAAGAGCAAGAGGCAGATCGAGCGCAAACACGCCCAGCAAAGTGTGCCCAAAGGCTGACTTCGGGGCGAATCGCGCGAAGTCTTCAAAATCGGGAGCAAAACAACCAATGACGAGAGCCGAAGGGATCAGACGCGTCCGGCGAAACGGCAAAGCGGCAGCGGCGTGAGCAAGAGTGAATGGCACTGTTTCAATTATGACCCGTATTCGGGCACTCGCAGCGAATAGAGGAATCTGAGCGAACTGACATGTAGACGACCTGGCGCCCGGAAACGCCTATGTTCCTGGCAGGGTTTTTAGAAGGGCAAACAGGCCATTCCAGGCGATCTGAACTCCGATGCACAACATGATGAAGGCAATGACGCGCATTATGCCATGGGCGGTCGGCCTGGAGACTTTGGTCGTAATGGTTGGGGCGTATGCATAGCAGACGTAGACCAAGATGCTCACTGCGATCACGGCACCGAAAATCCCTGCGTGACCGAGTAGATTCTCGCTGAGCTTGCTTCTCGAGATGTGGGCGCTTAGCGTCAGCATTGTAACCAATGTTCCGGGGCCGGAAGTAATAGGAAATGTAAAAGGGTAGAACAGCTTTTCCTTGAGATCGTGAAGCATCGCATCGCCTGAATCATCGGACTCCTCTTGTTTCTGTCGCACACTTGCACCGGAATCATTCTGGTTGAGAATGCCCCAAGCTATGCCGGCAACGACGATGCCGCCAGCGACTTCAACGATAGGAAGCGATAGACCGAAGAAGTTTAGGATTGCCGAGCCGAGAATCTCGAACGCCCCGAGGAACACGATGTTTTTGATCGCGATGCGAAGCGCCAAAGAGCGATAGAGGGCAGGCGGAGCCTTGCCCACCAAGCCAAGAAACACGAGCGCAGAGCCGAGGGGATTGATAATGGGGAGAAGCGCGCTGAATGAAAGAAGAAACGTTGTCCAGGCTGTCACGAGGAACTCCAGTCGCTTCAAGTGTACGCAAGTGAAGCGTGCTTCGAGGTCTCACGCGAGATAAGGGACCGTAGATGGCTCCCGCCAAAGGGGAACTTTCAGGCCATCGCGAGCGAGACGCCCCTTAGAGAGAATACCCATTCAAGCCCTATCGAACATCAGCAAGAAAAGAACGGAAGGGAGATAAAACAGGGAGGAGAACAGCAGTCGCCGGGCGGCTAAATTGTTTTTTCTCAGGACAAGCCCCGCACCATAACAAAAAAATGCGAGGGTCAGAATCAGGATTCCACCGACGCATGCCCATCCAGCGAAGCCGAATACCTTGAAAGCTGACTCTACGGGAATCAACGCTGACAGCGGGAATAAAGTTTGCCACTCCATGATCTGACAATTTCTCTTTCCTACGGGCAAGACGAAGTATCCAGCTCTTCGGTAGTCTTCGCGATAAATCCAGGCGATTGCCATGAAGTGTGGGAACTGCCATAGGAAGAGAATGGCGAAGAGACCCCAAGCTTCGAGGCTCAGGCCGCCAGAAGCGGCTGCCCATCCAATCAGGGGTGGTATGGCTCCGGAAATCGCTCCTACGAATGTGCAAATTGGCGTTTTTCTCTTGAGAGGCGTGTAAGCAGAGAGGTAAATTGCGGACGCGAGGCCGGCGAGGACGGTGGCCAGCGAATTCACTTCGGAGGCCAAATAAACCAGTCCGAACGACGATAGAAGGAGCCCAAACAAGAAAGCGTCATCCGGATTTACATCGCCTGAAGCAAGAGGTCTCCGGGCCGTGCGTCGCATGCAGGCGTCAAATCCTCTTTCGGCGTATTGATTGAGAGCGCAGCTTCCCCCAGCGACCAGGAAGGTTCCAACTAATGTGTTGATCAGGCGAAGGAGTGGGAAAGGACGGGGACACCCCGTAAACGCCAGGCAGAACCCAGCCAAAACAGTGATTGCAACAAGCAGATTTATGTCTGGCTTTGTGAGGACGCAGTATTTCATGAATACATTCAGGCTGGCCGAGAGTCGGCGTTCCAACTCTTCCTGCGCAACCAGCCGCCGAATATCGGATTCAGTTGCCATTCAGACAATCTCTCCAGGTATTTCTTTGCAACCTTGCGATAGGAAACGTCTGTGGGACAGAATCTCCGTTTCCGATCTTGCAGGAGTCCCAAGCATTTGGAGGGTGATAAGGACCGCCGGAATCAGATAAACCATCGATCCGCAGACCCACATGAAGGCACCTGCGGCAACCTGGTCGTTGAGCGCGTTCAGGCCGAAGGGGCGCGGAATCTCGCCATAGCTTGGATAGAGCAGCCGGCCCGAAAAGCAGAGAAAGGCAGAAACTCCCGTGTTGACAAAGTCGGCGAGCAAAAGGTATGGAACCAGCAACCAGCGCGACCGCGCCGAATGACCCGGCCACGGCCGGATGATCGGCCACCAGAACATCAGGTTAGTGAAGAGAAAGCAGGCATGCTCGAAGTTATGCCAATTCTCGGAAGCGAGGGCGAACTCGTAGGCACGCGGGATGTGCCAGCCGATATACGCGGCATTCATGGCGAGCCACGCAACGCGCGGGCGGGTGAGAAATCTTTCAGCAGCGTGAAATACGCGCGCGATGAACAGCGGCCTTAGCAAACGAATGATCCACCGGGGCAGGCCGCGCAGCAGGGGAACAACGGGCGCAGAGAGCACGATGAGTGGCGGAGCGATGGACATCAGCACGTAGTGCTGCGCCATGTGCATGAACAGCAGCGATTCGCTGAAAGCATCGAGCGGCGAAGCGACGGCTAAAAAGACAGCCACGATGCCGCCGAGAAACGCGGCCAACTTCCACGCGGGAAACTCCGCAGGCCGCGTCTGCCGGATGCGCGCCCAGCCCAGCGTGTAGATGACCGCCGTGAGCGCAAGTTCCGAGGTCACAACCCAGGGAATGTCCCAATCGGTGAAGAGATCCGCGACTGTCGTGCTGTCGATCATCGACTCAATCATGGGTCGGAATCCCTATTCGTGCGCGCGCCGGAGCGGCCTTCGGGCCGCGAAGATTCAACGGCCCGCCGCGACGCGTCGTAAGCCGGCGGCTCATTAGCCGGATGGAGCGTTTCAAGGAAACTGACCAGCGCTTCGATCTCAGGCGGAGTGAGATTCTTGCCGTAGGCCGGCATGTTGCCGCCGCCGCTCACAACTTTGAAGCGCATCTGGTCGATGGTCATGCGCGTTGCTACTTCGTCCAGCGCAGGTCCACGCTCGCCGCCGGTTCCGCCGATGGAGTGGCAATTGCGGCATTGCCTGGCCTGGAAAACCGCGGCGCCCTGACGGACGAGGGGCGTGGCGCGGCGCAAATAGCGGACGGGGATGGGATCGCTGCTCCACGCGTCCATGTGCGGGCTCCACGGGGTTGTGGTTCCCAGTTGTGTCAGCACGCCCCAGCAGACCGCAATGGTCGAGACGGCCAGCACTGCAACGGGACGTCGATGCCAGCTCTTTTCTCCTTCCGATGCATAGAACGGCAGAGCCAACAGGATCGCGATGCCCACGATGGGTGCAATGAGGAGCACCGGAGTCTCCATCGCAGGCGGGAGATAAGAGAGGATCGTGTAAATCCACAGGAAAAAGAAGTCCGGCTTGGGGACGGTTTGAGTGATGGAAGGATCGGGCTGGCCCCCGGGACCAAAGGGGCCGAAGACGAACGCACACACGGCGACGGCGGCAAGAACCGCGCCGGAGAAGAGAAGATCCTTCCAGAAGGCGCCGGGAACGAAAGGAATGCCGTCTTCGTGCGCCAGGCGGCTGTACTCTGAAATATACGTGGCCCGGCGAACAACCCGCCCCGGCATCGGCCACTCATTCACTCCGAGCTTCAAGACCATCCACACATGCAGTGCGACGAAGAGGAGCATCGTGGCCGGGATCACAAAGACGTGCAGCGTAAAGAAGCGCGAGAGCGTGCCGCCGGCAATGGTGGGACCGCCCAGCATCAGATGAACCAGTCCTCCGCCGATCCACGGTACCCGGCTCACGATGGAAGCGCCGATGCCGAGACCCCAGTAAGCGTCCTGGTCGAAGCGCAGCACCTGGCCAGTGAACGCCATGCCCAGCGTCATGAGCAAAAGAAAAACGCCCAGGATCCAGGTAAGCTCGCGCGGAAATTTGTACGCACCGAAAAGAAAGACCTGCGCCATGTGAATGAGCACAATGGCGACCATGAAATTCGATCCCCATCCGTGCATCGCACGCAGGAACCATCCCAGGGCGATCTGGTGATTTAAGACGTTCAGGCTGCTCCAGGCTGCGCCTGCCGAAGGGACATAGATCAAAGCTAACAAGACGCCGGTGAAGATTTGCAGAAAGAGCAGGGTAAACGCAGCACTGCCGAAGACGTACCACCAGCTCGCGGTGTTGCGCGGAACCTTGTGCAGAACTGCGTCTTTCACCGGTGCTTCGAGCTGCAGCCGCTGCTCGAGCCATGCGTAAACGCGCTCCGCAGTTTCCTTCATCCCTGGCATGGGCTGTCTCCATTGCCGAGCTTGATGTTCACGACCTTCGCAGTGTTCGAGAGCGTAGGCATCTGGCCGGCATCAATCTGCAGCATTCCTGAAACGATCTTCCAGGGATAAGTGAACAGGCCGCGCTCGGGCGGGCCCGAAGCGCGTGAGCCGTCGGCATAGTAAACGCCGCCGTGGCAGGGGCACATGAAGAGTTGCGATTGCGGAAACCAGCGCACCGGGCAGCCGAGATGCGCGCAGTTAATGGCGAAAACGCTGAACTGATCCGCTCCCTGGCGGCGCACATAACAAGCCACATTGTCGGTTGCGCCGTCCCACGGATGCGTGTAGGGATTGTTATAGAACGCGAGCCGTGTTTCGCCGACCGGAAATGCATCGGCCACGCCGAGGGGAACCCACGAGTCGTAACTCGAATCTTTCTTCCACGGTGCGAACAGATAGCGCACGATGGGAACGGCGAGGACGACACCAACGAGGCCGTTGAGCGCAACGCCGGCTTTGAGCAGGAGCCAGCGGCGCGAAACGGCGTGGGCATCGAGGTGATTCGCTGCCGGGGCGGCGCCGTTCTCGCTCACAATTTGCGAGGCCTGCTTGCCGGGTGCTTGTCCTTCATAACTCATTTCCATCACCTCCCGCCCTGCACGGGTGAAGCGGCCTGCCCTGACGCCATGTTCCGAAGGCTTGCCAAATACGTCACAATGTCATCCACTTCCTCGGTCGAAAGCGGCGCGGCCGGCTTGCCACCAGGTCCGTCATGCTGCCAGTCAGGTTGATCGATGTCAGGCCGCCCGGCAATGATGATGCTGCGCAGGGCCTGGTCTCCGACGAGAGCGAGATAAATCGGGCTTGTAATTTCTTGTCTCGATGAACCGTGACAAGCCGCACAACGCGCCTGATAACTTTGCTGTCCCCGAAGCAGATCGCCAGCCTTAGACTCTGCATAAGCCGGTGGCGTTGCGCCGCCGTAGACGTTCGGCCGCAACCACTGCCTGCGCATGCCGGCGATCAGCGCATTTACCTGTGCGTCGGTCAACATTCCTCCGGCCGATTGCGCAAAGGCCGCCATCTCCGTGCCCGGCATACCGCCTGAAATCCATTTGCGCAAGGTAGCATCATCGACCAGCGCCTGGTACTCGGGATTCGCGAGATCGATCGCAGGCCCATTCTGCCCATTCGCTCCATGGCATGCGGCGCAATTCTGGCCGTAGAGCGTGGCGAAATCGGTCACGTCAGCGGGGCGCAGGATCGGATTCGGCGGATCACCCGGCGCGTGCCCGCAGCCGCCAGGCAGCACGACCGCACACGCCAGGAGCGTTGAAACAAAAAGGCGCATCAGCGCTCCTCCTTGTCCCGCGGCGGTCCCGCGTCTGGCCGAGAATCCATCAACCCCGGCGCTTCAAAACCAAACCGCTCGATAAAAGACAGCGACTGGCCGGTAAGAATTCGCTCCTGGCGCGCAACCACAATACCTGCGGTGATGCCATAGGTGATTTGCGAAACCAGGAACCATCCCCAGGCGATATGGTCCGCGAGCGTGGGATTGATCACGCCCATGAATGAATGGAGAATTCCAGTCCACAGCACGGGCGCAAGGATGCCGCCCAGCACTACGGGGTGTCGCGGCAGCATAGGCAGCATGGCGCCATACAGCAAACCTATGAGCACGCAAGTGACGGAATGAATTACGATTGCGATCAGCAACCACTGCCAGTGAAAGGCCGCGATCTCGGCGGGAGTGGAGTTAGTCCACCGGGCTACGCCCGCACCGCCCAGCAAGTTCACCGGATACCAGATGCTGTGCTGCGCGACGAGCCCGTAGATCATCGCGGGCACGACCATGGCAATGCCGCCAGCGATGCCGCCTTTGAGGCCGCTTGAGATGGGATAGGTCTCGATGGGGATATGTGCGCGGTGCTCGGGGCCGAGGCGTATGCGCTCGACCAGCGCACGTGTGGATGCGATGATAACCGGCAGGACATTAACCGGTACTTCCTCATGTTGCTCGTGGGGCAGAACCTGGCGAAACCATCCGATGGCTCCGGCGAGCATGAACACTCCACCCAGCAGACTGATCGCTGCGCTGGTCACCAGGCCGGCAGCAGCCAAGGTGCACCCGAAGGCCAAGACGATGGGCCACGCAGTGGGAGCGGGCAGGAGAATCGTCCGATCTTGCGCGTTTTCGGTTTCGCGATGAACTGTGTCCGCCATCAACTCACCTTCCCACGATGTAAACAACTGTGAAAACCACCACCCAGACTGCGTCGACAAAGTGCCAGTAAAGGGAAAGTACCTGGATGCGCTCGGCGTGCCGTTGCTCCACATGGCCGAGCAGCGTGAAGATCATGACGAGCGAGAGCATGATGAGCCCGACAATGACGTGCGTTGCGTGCAGGCCGACCAGCGAGTAAAAGGTTGTGCCAAAGAGATTCGTTCGGATGGTGAGGCCCTCGTGTGCGATCAGCCTGGTCCACTCCGTTGCCGTGCCGGCGAGAAAAATAATCCCGAGCAGCATGGTGAGCGCCCACCACGCGCCGAAGACGCGAATGCTCCCGCGCTCGATGGCGTGCTCGGCGAGCCAGATCGTCAGGCTGCTCGAAAGCAGGCAGATGGTGTTGAAAATGGGAACAGAAAGAATCTTTGGCGTGGGTCCATACGCGCTGCGGCCGATGTAATAAACATAGGCGACAACGAAGATGGTGAAGATCGCCGACTCGCCGATAATGAGCGAGAACATGCCAACGCGCCCGCGCGAAGGCGGGCGCCAGTTTTCGTCGGCGAAGATAGGGATCGTGCTCATCGCTCGTACTTCCAATCCGGATCCTGCGGGTGTTTCAGGTCCCAAAGTGGGCGGCGGCTGCGAACCACCGGATCTTCAGCGAAGTTGTAAGCGGGCGGGGGTGACGGCGTGGACCACTCCAGAGTCCACGCGTCCCATGGATCGTTGCCCGCTTCTTTGCCGTGCAGGTAAGAGTCGATCAGATTCCAGGCGAAGATTAACACCGCGATCGCCTGGATCAAGCCACCCATCGAAATCCAGAAGTTGAGCGTGTTCCATCCCCGGTCGGCCTCGTAAGTGTAAATGGAGCGCGGCATGCCGAGCATACCCACGAAGTGCATGGTGTCGAAGGTGAGATGGAAACCGATGAAGAAGAGCCAAAAGTGCCACTTGCCCAGCTTCTCACTCATGATGCGCCCGGTGACCTTGGGGTACCAGTAATAGAACGCGGCAAAGATGCAGAAGACGAAGGAGCCGGTCAGCGTGTAGTGAAAGTGCGCGATCACGAAGTAGGAGTTGTGCAACTGCCAATCCCAGGGCGCGATGGAAAGCATAATGCCGGTGAGTCCAGCACAAAGAAACTGGAAGAGAAAGGCCGTGCAGAAGAGCATGGGTGTGGCGAAGCGGATTTTGCCACCCCACATGGTCGCCACCCAGTTGAAGATCTTGATGCCTGTGGGAATCCCCACCATCATGGTGGAGAGAGTGAAGAAGGCGTTGCCCACCGACGTCATACCGACGGTGAACATGTGGTGCGCCCACACGGTGGTGCTCACAAAGGCGATGCCGATCGATGCCGCGACCATGGCTGGGTAGCCAAAGATGGCCTTGCGCGAGAACACGGGGATGACCTCGCTGGCGATGCCGAATGCAGGCAGTATCAAAACGTATACCTCGGGGTGCCCGAAGATCCAGAAGAAGTGCATCCACACTATGGGCGCGCCGCCGGCCTGTGCATCGAAGAAGTGAGCACCGAGATAGCGATCGATGATCAGCATCACCTGCGCTGCAGTGAGCGGCGTGATGGTGATGAGCGTGAGACCGCTGGTTACAACCATCAGCCACACAAAGAGCGGCATGCGGAAGAGCGTCATGCCACGGCAGCGCATCGAAAACGCTGTAGCCAGAATATTGATGGCCGCGCCCAGGGTGCCGAATCCCATCACAATGAGCGAAAGCGCCCAGTAGTCGGTATTGTGGCCGGGAGTAAACGCCCTGGCCGTGAGCGGCGCATAGGCCCACCACGTGACATCGGGCGCGCTGCCCATGCCGTAAAGGCCGAAGCCGCCGATGAAACTGAAATAGAGGAACAACCCGCCGAAGGCCGACATCCAGAAGCTGAACGCATTGAGCCGCGGGAAGGCCATGTCGCGCGCGCCGACCATGAGCGGAACCACATAATTGCCGATGCCGAATATTATCGTCATGCCCACCAGGAACACCATGGTGGTGCCGTGCATAGTGAAGAACTCGTTGAAGAGTTCCGGCGAGAGGAAGTGGTTGTTAGGAGCGGCAAGCTGAATGCGCATGGCCATCGCCTCAGCCCCGGCGACAAGAAGGAAGAACACGGCATAAACGACGTAGAGAATGCCGAGCTTCTTATGATCGACGGTTACTACCCACCCATGGAGCCACTCGAGAAGAGCCGCACCGCGCGATGGCGAAGCGTCGAGCGATCCGGGAATTGGCAGTGTTTGATCGGCCATTGTTCAAGACCTTCAGTGCAAAGTTTCGAGGTATGCCACCACTTCGTTCGTTTCTTCATCGCTGAGTTGCATGGCGGGCATCGGTGCGCCGGGTTTGAATGCGCTCGGATTCTGAATCCAGGCACGCAGGTTGCCGGGTGTGTTCGTTGCGGCGCCGGCGGCAATGGTGGCGCGGCTCATTAGATGCGTGAGGTCGGGACCGAAGGTGCCTTTGGCCGTAGTACCGGAAATGGTGTGGCAATTCATGCAGGCCTCGTTCTCGAAGACGTGACGGCCTGCCGCAACCGCTTGATCTTCAACCCCCTGTTGTTGCTGGTTCTTGACCCACGCGGCAAACTGATCCGGCGTATCGACGTAGACGCGAAGCATCATCTTGGCGTGCTCGATGCCGCAGAATTGCGCGCACTGACCAAGATAGAGACCCGGTGTCTGCGGATCGATCCACATCTGGTTGGGGTGGTTGGGGATGAGATCGGTTTTTCCGCCAAGCTGCGGCACCCAGAAGCTGTGGTCCACGTCAGCCGAGAGCAACTTGAGGTAGGTCGGCTCCGGCTTGGAATCCGAGCTGACCGGAACATGCAACTCGTTCGCAGTGACGATGCCCAGCTTCGGATAACGAAACTCCCACCAGAACTGGTGCCCAACCACGGTAACATCGAGCGCGGATTCAGGCTCGGGGGCATCCTGAATAGCAAAAATGACGCGCGCAGTGGTGAGAAAGAGAACGACAACGATCAACACCGGAATTACGGTCCATGCCAGTTCAACCTGAACGCTGCCGTACACCTGTGGGGGCTCGTGCAGGGAATCGGGGCCGCGCGCACGGAATCTGACGATGATGAAAACCAGAAGCCCGCCGACCACCGCGAAGATTGCGCCGGTAACCAACAGCACGAAGAGCGAGACACGATAGATCTCATGCGCCGGCGTGGAAGCAGGCGCCCAAATGCTGGGCGTGGCTTGGGGACCCTGCGCGAGTGCCGGCGGCACGCACGCGCAAGCTGTGGCTAAGGATAGAAGCCGGGACCGAATTGAGGAAAGACCGCACATAATGTGTTAATGTGTATGACCCTTCGCGATCCGGTCGCGGCTTCTGAGCGGGCCAGCAGACCCCAGCCGGTTGGCCAGGCCAGTAAGGTGTGAACCCGATTTATTGGGTAGCCACCGTCTGTTTACCGATGAACTCGCTCATAACTAGCGTGATTCACTCGTCATGGTGTTGGATGCGGTCTGGCGATCCTCTCTATGCCACTTGCGCGCGAGCCGCCTGCGCAGGCCAGGACACCATCACAACACAAGAATAAAGGGAGAACAATTGAACGATGGTATCGGTGATGCTTTGGTACCGGTCAACCAGAATCACGAGACACGTCATTTGGAATCCTGCCTTGGCCGCGAACGAGGCCTGCTATTCAAGGCGGAAATGAACGCGCCTCAGCCTGCTGCCAGGGCGCATTGCGTTTCCTGCTGAGGTTGTCTTTAGAAATTCTTTATGTTCTGGGCAACACTGACAGATTCGACTGGTTCGAATGAACTGATGCAATTCAGTGCAACACAAGAGGTTAGCGTATAGGATACAGTGCCGAGCCGATGTCTTCGACGGTCGCAAGAGACTGAGGCAAAAAACTGTAGACGATGGTATTGGGAATACTTTAGTATCAGTGGACTGGACGGTCGCAAGTGGGTGAGACGGTGTCCGTCAACAGGACAGCACCGCCGCGAGCGTGGGCGTGGAGAGAGCCGATCTCTGGAAATGCGGAGACGTATTCGCCCAACCAAACCGCTGGCCTCGCAATAAGTCTCGTCGCGAGTTGACTTTGCTTCTCATGGTTGCCGAGTCCTTTGTACAGCTCAAACCTGCGTTAGATTCAGGGCACCGTTCGTGGAGCTTTCCCGGTTTGTACTTGAACTATTTCGGATAGTTGAGCAGTTGACTTCGTAATGGAGCAAGCACTGGGCCCGGCTCGGGCGACGCCATCATTCATTTTCTGGTGGCGCACGTGTCGCCTCACGCATCACTCTCAAGTCTCAAATGGATCGTACATGAGCCCCTCTCCCAGACCCCCGTTTGATCCGGGATGCGCAGTTTGACCGCTTGCGTTGCACGGCATCCATAGTAGGAGGCAAAGGTCATGAAGAGCGTCTGTGCGCCGATTTCCCTTGCCGGCTCCCAGCTCGACGAAACGCGTCACGTCTGTGCTTTTTTCAACAATGACGAAGAAGAATATCGCATCCTTCTTCCGTTCATAAAGGACGGGCTGAAATGTGGCGACAAAGCCGTTCACGTCTTAAACCCGGGTCAACGACAAGATCATCTGCAACGCTTGATTGCTGCGGGCATCGACCCGGCGGCCGCGCAGCGGAGCGGACAGCTCGAGCTTCGGACCAACACTGAAGTCTACCTTCCTGACGGCCGCTTCGATCAGGATCGGATGCTGGAGGTGTTTGAGCAATTGGCCAGCGGAAACGCCACAGGTGGATTTCCTATGAGCCGCATTTGCTGTCGTATGGACTGGTCAGTTGAGGATCGATCTCATGTCGATGATGTGATTGAGTTTGAGTCGCGGGTAAACGACGTGTGGCTGCATCACGACGACGCGGTCATCTGTACGTACCATCTCGGCCAATTTGGCGGCGACTCGGTGATTGACATCATGCGGACGCATCCAATGGTCATCATCGGCGGCATCCTTCAGCACAATCCTTTTTTTATACCACCGAATGAGTTCCTGCGAGAATTTCGCCAACGCCGGGCTGGTCGAAGCAGCTCACGTGCGGCGGCTTGAGAGATATGAATGTGCAACCCGAAGAACTAGCACAGGAGATCAAGCGCCTTCAGCGCTGCACTAATGATCTGGTCAGCGTCCTCGCTCTTCCTGCCATGTGGAGCGGCGGTGAGCCATCCCAGATTGTTCAGACCTTGCTCGACGCGCTCCTGCGTATGCTCCAGCTGGATCTCATCTATGTACGGTTGAAGGAGCAGGACGGTCAGGCTCCCACCGAGATGGTTCAGTTCGCTCCTTCGCAAGAACAGGAAGCCTCCCCGCATGAGATCGGCGACTTATTCAAACAGTGGTTAGGAGCCGGCCCTCAGGAATTGCCCCCGGTGATGCGGAAGCCATTGGGATACCGAGACATTTCGATTGTGCCATTGGGGCTAGGGCTGCAAAGTGAAATTGGCGTAATCGTAGCAGGGTCAGAGCGAGCGAATTTTCCGCTGCAAACCGAGAGACTTATTCTGAGCGTAGCGGCGAATCAGGCGTCCATCGGGTTGCAGGGGGCCCGGCTCCTGAGCGAACAGAAGCGGATCGCGAGCGAACTCGATCGACGCGTTGCGCAACGAACTGCAGAACTCGCTGCAGCCAACGAAGAGCTGCAACTCCCGGCTGGGCTGCTGCAGCATCTTCCTGTATCCGCCTGGACGCTCAGACCCGATGGGACACCGGATTTCGTGAATCGAGTTTGGCTTGAATTCTCCGGTCAGACTCTAGATTTCGTCAGGTCGCATCCCGAGGCCTGGATGACCGCGATCCACCCCGAGGATCGCGAAGCAGCATCGAGGGCCTTTTGGGCCGCAGTACGCTCGGGACAGGGTTTTGCGTTCGAAACCCGGTCTCTGCGCGCTCAGGACGGGACCTATCGCTGGCATCTCAATCAAGCCGTGGTCTTGCGCGATGCGGAAGGAAAAGTCCTCAAATTCGTCGGTACGACCACCGACATCGACGATCAGAAGCGCGCTCAGGAGAAGTTGCGCGAAAGCGAGCATGAATCTCGCTTAATCGTTGAGACCATTCCCGCCCAGATTTCAGTTGCAGGCCCGAACGGCGGGCTAGAGCGCGCCAGCCAAAGAGTCCTGGACTACTACGGAAGGTCGCTGGAAGAGTTCAGTCAATGGGCCACGGACGACACGATTCACACGGACGATCGCCCCGGGTACGTTCACGCGATCAAGCACTCTCTAGCCACTGGGGATCCAGCTGAAATCGAAGTACGAACTCGCCGTTTCGATGGGGTGTACCGATGGTTTCAGATTCGCGGGGTCCCGCTGCGCGATCATCAGGGCCGCATTCTTCGATGGTACTTTCTGCAAACGGATATTGATGATAGAAAGCACGCCGAGGCGGATCTGAGAAGTAGCGAGGAAACGCATCGCCTTGTAGTCGAAACCGCCTCCGACGCTGTGATCAGCATAGACGACCGCGGCACAATTCAATTTGCCAACCCTGCCACCGCGAGAGTTTTTGGCTACGATCAGGCGGAGCTGATCGGGCAGCCACTGACCATACTCATGCCGGAGCTTCTGCGGGACCTTCACAAGAATGGGTTCGGGCGCTATCTGGCAACTGGCCATCGGCACATCAACTGGGAAGGGACCGAACTGACCGCGCTGCGCAAGAATGGCCAGGAGTTCCCAGTAGAAGTCTCGTTTGGAGAACTGACCAGAGGGGGGCACAAAGCATTTACCGGCTTCATCCGTGATATCAGTGAAAGAAAGCAGGCTGCGGATAAGCTTCGCGCAAGCGAGCGCACCCTGCAGATGACACAAGTGGAGCTTGCGCGAGTTTCCAGGCTCACCACCATGGGCGAACTGGCGGCATCGATAGCCCATGAAGTCAATCAGCCCCTGACCGCGGTAGTCAGTAACGGAAGCGCGTGCCTAAGATTGCTCGCCAATCATAGTCTCGAACCTGAAGTTCTACGTCAGGCCCTCGAAGGAATCGTCGCCGATGGTACTCGCGCGAGCAACGTTTTAGCTCGGATACGCGCATTCATAAAGAAGGAATCTGCCGAAAAGAACGAGTTGGATATAAACGAAGTGATCCGGGAGGTACTCGCCCTAGCTGGCCGTGAGCTTCATGAAAATCAGGTCGTGCTTGATCACCAATTGACAACAGGTCTGCCATTTGTTTTGGCTGATCGTGTTCAGTTGCAGCAAGTGCTGCTGAACTTGATCATGAACGGCATCGAGGCCATGTCCGCTGTGCGGGATCGACCCCGTTTACTTGGCGTACAATCAACAATCGACGAATCCAGAGAAGTGCTTGTTGCGGTAAGCGACTCCGGCGCAGGCTTTGGTTCGGAAGCGGATCGTGTCTTCACGCCCTTTTTTACAACCAAAGCAAACGGGATGGGAATGGGTTTGTCGATCAGCCGCTCACTTGTCGAAAGTCATGGGGGTCGACTTTGGGCCACGCCCAACTCTCCCTACGGCGCTGTGTTTTCATTCACGCTGCCAGCAACCGGCGGGGGGCCATCATGACTGGTGCTCCGGTAGTCTTTGTCGTCGATGATGATCCATCGGTACGTTCTTCGCTTAAGTTCCTCCTGAGCACCGTGGGCCTGCAAGTTGAAGGTTTTGACTCCGCAAATACTTTCTTGCATAAGGAGCTGCCAGATGCGCCCTGTTGCCTTGTGCTGGACGTCAGACTACCGGGATTAAGTGGGCTCGATTTTCAACGCGAGCTCGCAGCGAGAAACATTCATATTCCGATCGTCTTTCTCACCGGCCATGGCGACATTCCAATGAGCGTTCGCGCCATGAAGGCTGGGGCCGTCGAATTCCTCACCAAGCCGTTCCGCGATCAGGATTTGCTGGATGCTATACGCATCGCACTGGAGCGAGATCGCAGCAGGCGTGAAGAGGAAAAGGATGTAATAATTTTCCAACAGCGCTTCGACTCATTGACTTCGCGCGAGCAGGAAGTGATCTCCATGGTCGTTTCGGGCATGCTCAATAAACAGATCGCGGACCAACTTGGAACGGCGGAAAGTACCGTGAAAGTCCAACGCAGCCGGGCTATGGAGAAGATGCACGCGGAATCTCTCATAGACCTCATAAGAATGATGGAGAAACTCAAAGGCGCTTCAGAAGCGGTCCGATAAACGAAAGCTTATTCTCATAGTCCTTTTTGACACGCTAATATCCCAACGCCTAATAGATTGTTCTCTCATACGGGAATATTGTGGGTTGAGTACGGAGCTAAGAGTGAAAACAAATCTGATCTCGGTAGTTGACGATGATGAATGCATCCGCAGGTCCACGACATTTCTCATCGAGTCTTTCGGTTTTCGCGCTGCAGCGTTTGAATCTGCCGAAGGGTTTCTGAAGTCTGTCGAGCTGCACGATACTTCATGTCTCATCGTTGACGTTCAGATGCCGGGGATGAACGGACTCGAACTCCAAGGGGAGCTGGCTGCCACAGGCTGTGGCATTCCGATAATCTTCATCACCGCTTACGAGAACAAAGATTCGCGTCAGCAGGCGATGCAAGCCGGCGCTGTTGCGTTCTTGGGCAAGCCGTTTAACGACGAGGAGCTACTCCGGACCATTCGTTCAGCCTTGCGAAGGCGAGTCGAGGCAACAAAGGATTTGATCTCGGTGGTTGACGACGATGAGTCCGTTCGCAGGACGACCACAATGCTCATCGAGTCGTTTGGTTTTCGAGCGGCAGCTTTTGAATCTGCCGAAGAGTTTCTGAATTCTGGCCAGCAGCGCGATACCTCGTGTCTCATCCTCGACGTAAGGATGCCGAACAAGAATGGGTTGCAGCTCCAAAGCGACCTCGCTGCCGCACGTTGCGGCGTTCCCATCATTTTCATCACCGCTTACGAAGATAAAGAATCCCGCAAACGAGCAATGCAAGCCGGCGCTTTCGCGTTCTTAGGCAAGCCTTTTAGCGATGAGCAATTACTTGAAACCCTTCGTTTAGCCGTAGGGAACGACAAAGGCGGCACAACATCCATGTGACTTGGCTGTGATAAATGTGAACACATAGAGTGTTCGACTTGCTAGAAGCGCCCGGTTCGTGGCTCACAGGAAGCCTGGAGTCGGCCATGAAAAATCTTAGCAGCGCGACGGCAATTGAAGAGGATATTTCCGAAAGTAGAACTGAACGGATAATAGGCAGCAGCCCGGCACTCAAATCTGCCCTCGTTGAGGTAGCGCGAGTGGCGCCGACCGATGCCACCGTGCTGGTGCTTGGAGAAACGGGCACCGGCAAGGAACTTACTGCCCACGCCATTCACAATCTCAGTGCACGGCGTGAACGGCCCTTCGTTAAGCTGGATTGCGCGGCAGTTCCCTTCGACCTGCTGGAAAGCGAACTCTTTGGGCATGAAAAGGGCGCCTTCACCGGGGCCATCGCGCGGAAGATCGGGCGTTTCGAAATGGCTGACACGGGGACGCTTTTCCTTGATGAAATAGGTGATCTTCCGCTGGCGTTGCAGCCTAAGTTGCTGCGGATCCTGCAAGAGCAGGAATTCGAACGTCCAGGAAGCAGCCGGACAATTCGCGTCAACTTCCGTCTGGTTGCTGCGACACATCGAGATCTCATGGAGATGGTCAGGCAGGGAAGACTCCGCAGCGATCTCTACTACCGCCTGAACGGATTTCCTGTTGTACTGCCGCCATTGCGGGAGCGCCGTTCGGACATTGCATTGTTGGTCTCGCATTTTGTAGAAATTTTTTCGCGACGCGTGGGCAAGCGAATTCACCGTATACCGGAGGAGACGCTGAGCGCGCTCAGCTCGCATTCATGGCCCGGGAATGTGCGAGAACTTCAGCATTTGATCGAACGAGCCGTAATCTTGTCGGATGACGGGGTGCTTCCGAATCTGTTATCTATTTCGGGGAGGAATTCGAGACCGGAGACTTCTCCACACGGCGTCTTCAATGGTTCCCAGCAACGCGTGATCCGGGCAAACAACGAAACGCTTCAGAACCTTTCGCCCATATCGAACGGCCATTCGGTTACAACCCCACACGTGCCGGGCCATGAATCGGAGACGTGTGACGCATCGCTTGATCCGCCCATCGTGTTCGTTGTCGACGATGACGTTTCCGTGCGTGAGTTCATGGAAATGTTAATTCGCCAAGGAGGTTGGCAGCCTGAGATGTTCTCGTACGCTCGAGAATTCCTCGGCCGGCCACGACCACATGTTCCAAACTGCCTGGTGCTTGGCGTCGGTCACCAGGACCTGAACGGTCTTGAGTTGCAAAGGCGGATCGCCGCCGAACGCATCGAAACACCGATCATATTCATCGCCAGCCAGGGCGATGTGCGCACATCAGTCCAGGCAATGAAGGCGGGCGCGGTTGAATTCCTCATAAAGCCATTCAGCGAGGAGGCTCTTTTAGGGGCGATCCGTGAGGGCCTTAAGCGTAGCTCTGTTGCCCTCGGGCGCGAGGCAGAAATGCGGTCGCTCAACAATCGCTATGCCTCACTGAGCCATCGTGAACGGCAGGTTATGTTTTTAGTGGTGTCTGGCCTGTTGAATAAACAGGTGGGTGCGGAACTCGGCATAAGCGAGAGTACGGTAAAGGCACATCGAGGCCGAGTGATGGAGAAGATGGAGGCTAAGTCCGTCCCCGACCTGGTAAGAATGGCCACGAGGCTCCGCGCAGAGCGTGCCTTTCTCGCCTCAGGTCAGCATCGGTTGCCATCGCCATCCCCACCCATTTCCTCGACCTCCCGCGCAGCGGCCCCGCCTCCTTCTTTTTCCGGGACCAAGCTTGCGGCGGTAAGCAGAAGGTTATGACCGTTTCTTCCCGCGAGTTCCTGCGCTACTTCCTGATCCGCGGTCTGCATGGAGGACTTGTTCGCACACGGCAAATCGGCCTGCCTGCCAAACCTATGAATACCCAATCAACAAGCGGAAGTTCGGAGCAGATGATACGAAGGTCTTGATCAATACGTTCGTCTAATAGCTTCATCTTCACGAACTATGACCCAATTAAACGTGCAAACGTGGATGACAAGGAGATTCCTATGAGCGACACATCAGAACGATTTGCTCCCGGCTGGCCCGGAATCCCACCACGTTGGACTTCGAGCGCCAAGACCGGAATTGGCACCTCACTGACTCCGCAGAATCGCGTGTGGTTCACCTTGAGTCACGGCATCCTGAATGAGATTTACTTTCCTCGGTTGGACCAGGCGTGCACGCGCGACCAGGAGTTCCTAGTGACTGATGGCAAGGGATTTTTTTCAGAAGAAAAGAGAGATTGCGAGTTTGAGAATCTTCTCTCGGAACCCGGTGTACCGCTCTATCGGCTGAAGAACAGCTCTAAAGACGGCCGCTACAGGATAGAAAAGGAAGTTTTGGCTAATCCCTTCCGCAATGTTGTTTTGCAAAGGATCCGGTTCGTCCCTTTGCGAGGCGAACTCGAGGACTATCACCTGTACTCTCTTCTTTCTCCCCATCTGGCCAATTACGGCTATAGCAACACCGCGTGGAGCGGCGAGTATAAGGGAACGCGAATGCTTTTTGCCGAACGACACGGGGTGTGTCTGGCAATGGCTGGATCAGTACCCTGGCGGAAAACATCGGTTGGATTTGTCGGCGAATCCGATGGTTGGCAGGATCTGTCACAACACTACGAGATGGAGTGGGAGTACACGCGCGCAGAAAACGGTAATGTGGCTTTGACCGGGGAGATCGACCTTGCAGCGTGTGATGGGGAATTCGTTTTGGCAATCGGATTCGGTTCAGACTGTTTCGAAGCTGGACAGTTGACAAGATCCTCCCTTTTCGAAGACTTCGGAGCGCTCCGCAAGCACTATGTCGATAGTTGGCAGGAATGGCAAGAAACTCTGATTGCTTTGGATTCCCCCAAGCGGAATCACGATCTGTACCGCTCGAGCATGACGGTTCTACGCGCACATGAAGCGAAAGAATTTTTGGGCGCCACGATAGCCAGCCTTTCCATACCCTGGGGGTTTAACAAAGGGATGGACGATCTGGGCGGTTACCACCTGGTATGGCCGCGCGACCTCGTGGAGATCGCCGGCGGATTTGCGGCCGCAGGAGCAACGAAGGACGCAGTGCGGGTACTCCGTTTTCTGGAGGCGACACAAGAGGCGGAAGGCAACTGGGCGCAAAATCTCTGGATTAGTGGACAGCCGTACTGGAACGGCATTCAGATGGACGAGGCCGCTCTGCCTATCCTCTTGTTCGACTTGCTCAGGCGTAAGGCGCCGGACGGAATAGATGGTGTGCACCGGTGGTGGGCAATGATTGCCAAAGCTGCAGGTTATCTGGTGCGCAATGGTCCGGTCACGCAGCAGGACCGATGGGAAGAGGATGCGGGGTACTCTCCCTTCACCTTAGCGACGGAAGTTGCGGCGTTACTGGCGGCAGGCGACGTCGCCGAGCTGATTGGAGAACCTGATGCAGCTGAGTTTCTCCGCCAAACCGCGGATTTCTGGAATGACAACATCGAGCGCTGGTGCTATGCCGATGGAACCGATTTGGCCTTCAAGTTGGGGATAGGGGGTTACTACGTTCGAATTGCTCCGCCGGATGCGGCGTCTGTGGCGGGGCCGTTACAGGGAACGGTTTCAATCAAGAACCGCGCCGCTGCACAAAGTAGCGAATCGGCTGCGCACGTCGTCAGCCCCGATGCGCTCGCGCTCGTGCGGTTTGGGCTCCGAGCACCCGACGATCCGCGAATACTGAACACAGTAAAGGTCATTGACGCCTTATTACGTGTGGATTTGCCCCAAGGCGCAAGTTGGTATCGGTACAACGGAGATGGTTATGGCGAGCATGAAGATGGATCGCCTTTCGACGGCACCGGCGTGGGGCGGCCCTGGCCACTGCTGACCGGAGAACGGGCTCACTATGAGCTGGCGGCCGGCCGCCGGAAATCTGCCGAGTCGCTGCTTACGGCGCTGGAGAACTTCACCTGCGGAGGCCGGTTGATTCCAGAGCAGGTTTGGGATTCAGCCGACATTCCCGACCGCGGGCTATTCCGAGGGAAGCTCACGGGGTCGGCGTGCCCCTTGGTTTGGGCTCACGCGGAATATGTCAAACTCCGCCGTTCTCTACTGGAGGGTGAGATTTTCGACAGGCCCCCTCAGCCAGTCGAACGATATCAGGTTCAGAAGAAGAAAGCGACTCATGTCGATTGGCGCTTCAACAATCGAATTTCGACAATGCCTCAAGGCAAGACACTGCGTCTGAGCTTGCTAATGCCTGCGTTGGTGCGCTGGAGTTTTGATGGCTGGACGACAATACATGATGCGGCGACCCGAGACACGGGATTTGGAGTCCACACTTTTGATTTGCCAACTCCAGAGCTTCCTGCTGGCGGTGAAACCTCATTCACCTTGTATTGGCCCACAGCGGACAGATGGGAAGGCAGAGATTTTGGAGTAACCGTAGACCGCGAGAGACCTCAAAACAACGGAGTAGTCGCAGTTGAGTCTATTTCCGCCCAGTTGGTATCAGCGAACGATTAGTACGGAAGCAGAGAGAGAGAGAGTTACAGGCGGGGTTTTTCTGGGCTGAGCACGAATGAAGTGGTGAAAACCGGCATCCCGGGCTTCATTCCACAAGGAGATAATGTGAACACGAAACCGCGGCTGGAGCGGTCCACGCACGAGGAACAAATCCGTGAAGCGCTGAATACGCATTGGCACGCTTCGGCAACCGGCGATGCAGACACGGAACACGATATTTACGATGATGACGCTATTTGCGATTACCCTCAGTCAGGCGAGCGAATTTTCGGGCGAAGCAATTTGCAGGCCTTACGGAGTCATCATCCGGGCAAGCCGTCTGGTTTCGACGTGAAGCGAATTATCGGAACCGGGAATCTCTGGATCACCGAATACACGATCACATATCAGGAGCGACGGGCATACACGGTGAGCATAATGGAATTCCGCAACGCCAAGGTCGTGCACGAAACACAGTATTTCGCGGATCCCTTCGAGGCACCGGCCTGGCGCAGGCAGTGGGTTCAGCAGATCGCGCCCGGCAAACTCTGACAATCAATCGAACCCGATCCCAGCCATTTCTTCGCTCGCTGTACTTCCGATTAATATTGCGGGTTGGGTTATCTGATACGAAAGTATTGATAGATACCATCGGCTCATAGATTCCCTTCTCAGCTTGTGGCTTAATGATCAGCGAGAACGTTATCGGTGAAGAAGGGACTGCCAGCGATGCCGTCGAAGCAACCATCCAACCACCGACGTGCACGCGTGAATAACGGCTAGTTTGACACTCATGGGTCGCAGGGAGAATGACCATGGTTGCGCGCTTACTCTCTGTTAACGCCGGCCTGCCCAGGGATATTGCCTGGCGCGGGATGACGGTGCACACCGCTATCTGGAAAGAGCCGGTGCAAGACCGGCGCATTGTGAGACGGCTGAACATCGACGGTGACGGCCAAGGAGACCTAGCGGGACATGGCGGCGAACACCGCGCAGTAATGGTGTACCAAATCGATTCTTACCGCTATTGGGAGCGCCACTTTGACAGAAAGTTTCCGACCTATGGGCAATTTGGGGAAAACCTAACTGTCGACGGCCTGCCGGATAACGAGGTCTGCATAGGCGACCGCTACCAAATTGGGGGGGCCTTGTTGGAAGTGACACAGCCTCGCGTTACCTGCTACCGGGTTGGCATCCGAATGGATGAGCCGCAGATGGCATCTTTGCTCGTGGCGCATCATCGACCGGGTTTCTATATGCGAGTGCTTCAGGAGGGCGATATCGGCGCCGGTGATGAGATCGTTAAGCTCAGCGCGGAGCCCGAGCAAATGACGGTGGCTGAAATCGATGCCCTTTTATACCTGCCAGGGCACTCGCGCGAACAGCTGGAGCGTGCTCTGAAAATTCCCGCATTGCCTGTTGGCTGGCAAGCGTCCTTCAGGGCTCTTCTCGATCAGGAGCAGGGCGGGAAACCGCTGAACGGTAATCCAGGTCTCGCACGAGATTCCAGTCCGCCTCCTGCATGGCCGGGATTCCGCGAGGTGCGAGTTTCTGCAATTGATCAGGAATGTAAAACCGTCTTGTCGTTGTTGCTCACCTCCGAGGACAGCAGGCCGCTGGCCGATGCGCTTCCGGGACAGTTTGTGGTATTAAGAATCCGCACCAGGCCCGATTCTCCGCCCCTAATGCGGAGCTATTCCTTATCGAACGCTCCCGGCACGGGCCGCTATCGGGTGAGCGCAAAAGAGGAAACGCATGGTGCAGTCAGTGGATACCTGAAGAACAATGTGCGAGTCGGCGATGTATTCGAAGTTAGCGCGCCGCGAGGGAAATTCATACTCCAGCAGGATAATGATCCGGTTGTGTTACTCAGCGCCGGCGTCGGGGCAACCCCCGTCCTAGCAATGCTGCACGCTCTGGCGTCCTCTCGGACAAAGCGTCCGGTCTGGTGGCTATTCGGCGCCCGCAATCGAGACGATCACCCATTTGCGGCCGAAGCAAGCCGGCTTCTAAACGATTTGCCCAACGCGAAGAGTTATGTAAAGTACAGCCGGCCGGGCTGCGAAGACACCGTCGGCAAAGATTTTGATGCGCCTGGTCGCCTCACCATTGCGGATATAACCAGTCTCCGGGTTCCCGGCAGTGCCCATTTTTACATCTGTGGCCCGCCGACGTTCATGGAGGACTTGAGCTCAGGCCTGCGGATCAAGGGGGTTCCCGCGTCTCAAATCCATTCGGAAGCATTCGGTTCGCTACCGCCGATAACACCTGGAATCAAAAGCGTGCCTTCGCGGATGCCGCATCAGCCGGCGGCGACGACGGATAAGGGGCCCAAAGTGGCCTTTGCGCGAAGCGGTTTGGCTGTTTCCTGGGCTTCGCGTTACCAAAGCATTTTGGAATTGGCCGAAGCGTGTGAGGTTCCCGCGAGATGGGCATGTCGCACGGGAGTATGTCATACCTGCGAGACCGGACTGATCTCAGGCTCGGTGAGTTATCAACCGGATCCGATTGAGCCCGCTGCGGCCGGTACCGTTCTGTTGTGTTGTTCTCAACCTGAAGAGGATGTCGTTCTGGATATGTGAATTCGTCAGCAGCCCTGTGTATCGTGACTGAGTTTCGGATGACTCGGATCTTTTCAAACAAGAACTCGGTCGGTCCAGCAATCGCAAGGAGGAAGAGGGTATGGCAAAAACTACGGAAATTGCTCCGAAC
The DNA here is from genome assembly GCA_963848805.1 of uncultured Acidobacteriaceae bacterium. Lineage (GTDB taxonomy): Bacteria > Acidobacteriota > Terriglobia > Terriglobales > Acidobacteriaceae > Telmatobacter. The sequence goes on from CAWKFD010000001.1 coordinate 88,061, forward strand.
ATCTATCGCATCTCGATATACGCCCAATGGGGCAATCTGCAATTCAATCGTTTCTTAGTGAAAGACGATGAACCGTTACTTTTTCACACCGGACTGCGGGGAATGCACTTGGAAATTCGTGAAGCAGTTTCCAAGCTCATCAACATTTCGGATTTGCGCCACATCAGCTTCAGCCATTTTGAGTCCGATGAGTGTGGTGCGCTGAACGAATGGCTGGGCGTGGCGCCCGAGGCGGACGTGATTTGCAGCCAAGTGGGCGCGCTGACCACCTTCCATCAGGCCGGTGACATCGAGCCAATTACTTCCGACGATGTCGTCGGCCGTTCGTATGAAGCGATGAAGTCCTACCAGGCGGGCATCCTGGCGGAATACGTCCCTTACACGCCGCTCACCGCAGAGAACCTCAAAAAGCTTGCTGACCTGAAACCGACAACGCTCGCAATCATGCACGGCTCGAGTTTTACAGGCGACTGCGCCCGCGCGCTCGATGACCTGAATGCGGTGTATCGCGAAGTCTTCGGCCGTGAGAAGCAAGCAGGCGCAAGCCGGTAGCGTGTAGCGCGCAATGCCGGGCCTTAAGCCAGCGCACTTCCCAACTCGAATCTGTTGCCATCCGCATGAAAATCGATGATTACGATTCAACCTACACCAAACCAGAATGGAGACAAACAATGAGTGTTATCGACAAAGCGCTAGAAGCAAACCGCCAATATGCAAAGAAGTACGATCGAAGGCTCGGGGGGCGTCCGAACCCCAAAATCGCGGTTGTAACCTGCATGGATCCCCGCCTCTCAGACCTCCCTGGAATCCTCGGGCTGTCTCACGCCGATATTGACGTTATCAGAACCGGCGGACCAGCGGTAACCGAAGACGTTCTGGGAGAGCTTGTTGTTTCCACGCGGATAATCGGGGCGAAAGAGATCATGCTCCTCAACCACACCGGTTGCGGATTCACTACGTTCACCGACGATGAGCTGAATGCAAAACTCGCTGCTTCAACGGGCGATTCGTCGCCCGCTCCCATGCGCTTCTTCTCTTACAAGGATCCTGAGCAGAATACGCGGGAACAGATCGAGAAGGTAAAATCGCATCCTTGGATCGCAAAAGACATCCCTGTGCGGGGCTTTGTTTTCGACGTGGAGACGGGTCTCCTCAGGGAGGTAAAGGCAGCAGCCCGACACCGAACTGCCGCCTGAAAGACGAGGACCTTCCTGGATTGAGTTCCGGAGCGGCGCACGCGCGGAGTTTTTGCCGAGTAAGTGCGAGTTCTGCGACAAACAATTGGTCGGGATAAAGTGTGCCCAACAGGCGAAGGCTACGGCAAAACCAGAGAGGTATATACTGTTCAACTTTGTGCAGGGTCGCCGGTTCTTGTGCTCCCACCCCAACGACGAAGACCTGTCGTTGAGGGCCCCGGGTTGGTCGCGGTGACTTAAGTGCCGTGGCTTCGGCTTATAGCATCTCTTGGTTTTGCGATAGGATAATCAATTGCATACCGGGGGTTATGTTGCGAACGATGTCCGCCGGCTCTCACGGGCCAGTTTGCCAGTCGATGCGGCTGAGTTAGCCCGATATCTTATCGGGAAGACTATCGTCCGCAAGATAGGGAGAAACAGGATCAGCGGCCGCATTGTCGAAACAGAGGCTTATCCTCCCGGCGATTCGAGCGGGCATGGTTACCGCGGGCAAACGGCCAGGAACCAGTCCCTGTTTCTGGGCGCGGGGTTTGCCTACGTGTACTTTATTTATGGAACGTCCTACATGCTCAATGTCACGGCTGAAGAGCCCGGGATCGGCTCAGGGGTGCTGTTGCGCGCGTTGGAGCCTCTTGAGGGAATCAACCACATGGAGAGGCGCCGCCAAACCGACAAACTGATGGATTTGACGAGAGGGCCGGGACGCCTAGCGGCCGCATTGCAGATCGACAAGAGGCTGGATGGAGTTGACCTGTGTGCCGATGGGCCGCTTTGGCTTGGCACTGCAGTTCGGAAGACCGTGCACATTGGCACAAGTGTGCGGATCGGCATCACTCGCGAGGCCGGCCGCTTGCTGCGCTTTTTTGAAGTGGGCAACCCCTTTGTTAGCGGTCCGAAGGCTCTGTCGAGAAAATAGGGAGCTGTTGGGGTTTTATCGCGCAATGCGGCGTCAGGCGAAAACAGGCGCACCTTGTGCGCTAAGGTTTGTCGACACTACTCCGCAGGGTCGGCACTAGCCAAAACAGCTCAAAAACGGTCGATGTCGATGACCGCCTGGGCAAAAGCTTGCGGTGCCTCCTGCGGCAGATTGTGCCCAACGCGTCGGTGAGGCGGTAGTCGTACTTGCCGAAGAACTTGTTGCGATAGGCGGTGCCGGGCGCGTGGATTGCCACGTTGGAGTTGCCTTCCAGGGTGATGGCCGGCGAATTCCGCAAGATTCCCGACCAAACACGAGCTACTGAAGTGCCGATTTGACCGCTTTCACTATATGTCCGGACGAGATGCCAAACTTGTCGAGTAATTCTTCTGGCTTACCGCTGTGGGCAATCTTTTGCACGGCCAGCTTATACGTTTTAACGGCCGAATCAGAAAGAGCCGCAAGAACCGCATCGCCGAGTCCACCGTGTTCATAGTGATCTTCGATAGTGATAACGATTCCCCCTGCGGCAAGCGCAGAGGTAATAAGTTCTTCGCGATCGATTGGTTTAATGCTGAAAAGATCGATGACACGAATTGCAAGCCCCTCCTGACTCAGTTGTTCATAGGCCACGAGAGCTTCAAACACGGTTACGCCAGCGGCGACAACGAGCGCCACGTCCTTGTCGCTTTTTCGAAGAACTTTGCATTTGCCGAGGGCAAACTCCTCGGCGGGACCATAGAGAATCGGGGATTCCGGGCGGCCGAGCCGGAGGTAGCAGGGGCCAGACTTACCAACCATCAACGTGGTTGCCTTCCACGCACTCGTGGCATCTGCGGGATAGAGAACCGCAAAGTCCGGCTCCGCGCACATCATCGCCAGGTCCTCGAGCGCCATCTGCGTTGGACCGTCTTCACCGATCGATATCCCGCAGTGTGTACCCGCGATTTTGATGTTGAGGTTGCTGATAGCGGCCAGGCGAACAAAGTCGTAAGCCCGCGTCAAAAAGCAGGCGAACATGGACGCGATTGGAATTCGGCCCCTGGCCGCGAGGCCCATGGACATTCCGATTAGGTTTTGTTCCGCGATATAACCCTGGAAGAAAGAATTGGGCGCAACAGCCTCAAACTCCTCGGTGTAAGTGGAGTTCTTTACATCTCCATCGAGCACTACAATTCGAGAATCAATTTTAGCCAGCGCAGCAAGGCAATCGCCAAACCCTCTTCTCGGAGCTACTTTTTGGCCACCGATCTCATACGGAGATTTGACCGCCAGGTCGACGATGGCCGCCTCGGAATGGTCTTTGCGAGCGGTAGGGAGATTGGGCTTCCACTGCGTAGCAGCCCCAGTTAGTTGTCCTTCGAGGGTGGCCGTCACCTGGGCTGCAAGTTTCTTATCAAGGGCTTTTCCGTGCCAGTGCTCGAGTCCTTCTATTCCAATCAAACCTTTTCCTTTCACAGTTCGCGCAAGCAAGACGGTGGGACGATCCGTGACTCGGCTAGCTGTTTGAAATGCGGAAATCAGGCCGGGAACGCTGTGTCCATCGACGATCAAAGCTTGCCAGCCGAACGCTTCCCAGCGTGCCTTGTACACTTCCAACCGGTGCTGGAGCATTGTCGGCTGGCTTTGACCGAGCCGATTGATGTCAATGATGGTGCAGAGGTTGTTAAGCCGATGGAGAGAGGCCCATTGCGCAGCTTCCCAAACTGAGCCTTCTGCCGATTCGCCATCACCCATCAGCACATAGACGCGCTGGCCGGAATTCTCCAACTGCTTGGTATCGAGCGCCATACCAACGCCCACAGAGAGGCCCTGCCCCAAAGAGCCGGTAGCGACGTCTACAAAGGGCAATCGGGGAGTGGGGTGACCTTCTAAGTCCGAGTCTATCTTGCGCAGGGTAAGCAGTTTCTCACGGGGAAATGCTCCCGCCTGCGCCCATGCAGCGTAGAGGATTGGGGCGGCGTGGCCCTTGGAGAGCACAAAGACATCGCTGTCGCGATTGCGCGGGTTGCGGGGATCGTAGCGCATCACGGAGAAGAAGAGCACGGCCATGATTTCCGCCGCAGAAGCGCAGCTCGTTGGGTGGCCACTGCCTGCCTCCGTCGTGGACTGAACCGAGTCGACGCGCAAAAGCGTTGCTTTGTCCCGCAACACCTCTAACCCAACCTTTTCCAGCGTTTCAACAGCCATGATCTTCGCTCCTCAGTCGCGTCTCTCAAGCATGACCGGACGCGATTAAAGCAATTTAGCCAGAGGGGTAGAGGCAAATCCATTAGACGATGGTGGCGGTTGGTACCTTGGTATCACTGAGTGGCAAGTTGCGGGGCGTCTATCGCACGCGAAGCTGCCTAAAGGCTCTTCCGTCAGGACCCAGATGCGCAAGAGGAAAAGAGGCCGCAGTGGCTCGCTGGTCGATCGCAAATGCGCGCGGATGTCTTCATGAAGAGATACCAGCATGAGTTTGAGATTTCAGACGATGGGCTCAGCCGGCACGAAACTATTATGGTGTTGTCCATTTCGGAGCGTATTCGGTGCCAATTCAATTATTTGGGGGCGTGCGGGTTGCAGGTCGGAGACTCGGAATTTGATACCAAGGTATCGACAGTACTATGGTCCGATTGTTTCCTCTTCACGTTTCTGATTTCATAGGTTCGTGAACGCGCTGGCGAGCCAGCTCCATAGTACGAAGGCTTGCGGTAGTTGTGCGCTTGACTCATTGCATTCACTTGGACCAAGAAGGGATTTGCAATGCGGTTTCGAACCTGGGGCAAAACGACGCTGCTCAGCGCCGCCCTGCATGGTGGTTTGGCAGCGTCTGCTCAGTACAGCGCACCGGCTACACCGGCGCCGTACAACCCGATTGCTGTAGCCGAAGTAACAGGAGCGCCACGAGCAGCTGTTCAAGCCGGGCAGGAGAGCTACCAAACCCTCTCGCAGAACCCGTACTTCGGCGGCGTTCCTGCTGGACAAATTAGCTCGACGCCGGTGGCGCTTTCCCTCGAAGACGCCGTAAATCGCGGGCTCAAACAGAATCTCGGCGGCGTTTTGGCCACGGATGCCATTACCGATGCCCGGGGACGGCGCTGGCAAGCGCTAAGCGACCTGCTTCCGAACGTGATCACCGATACCGGTTTCGGAGTCCATCAGGTCAACATCAAAGCAGCATTCGGTCTCACAATCCCTGGTGTACACCCGATCATTGGACCATTTGGCTATTTTGACTCGAGGGCTTATCTTACGCAATCGGCTTTTGATTGGGAATCTATCGAGCGGGCGCGATCTTCACAGGCGCAGCTGAAGTCGGCAGAGTTCAGCTCCAAAGATGCTCGCGAGCTTGTCGTGCTTGTGATTGTTTCCAACTATTTGCTTGTCATCGCCGACCAATCGGAGGTTGAGTCAGCAACATCGCAACGGGACACGGCCAAGGCCCTTTTTCAACAGGCATCGGACCAGAAGACCGCAGGCCTTGCCTCAGCCGTGGACGTTCTGCGCTCACAGGTGCAACTGCAATCTCGCGAACAAAAACTGATTGTCGCACAAAACAATCTGGCGAAAGAGAAGCTGGTTTTGGCCCGAGCTATCGGGCTTCCTCTGGGTCAACAGTTCGAGATAACCACCCACGTCCCCTATCAGGAGCTGACGCCCTCGAGTCTCGATGACGCGATTCAAAGCGCGTATAAGGCTCGTGCCGATTTTCAGAGTCAGGTGAATCGGGTCCGGTCCGCTGAGCTTGCAAACAAGGCCGCTTTTGCTGAACGCTACCCATCGTTAGGCGCAGAAACCGACTACGGTCTCTCTGGAGTCAACCCGGGCGCGTCGCACGGCACGGTTGACGCGGCTGCAACGCTCCGCATCCCTATCTTTCAGGGAGGGAGAGTGCATGGGGATGTACTCCAGGCCGACGCCTCGTTAACTCAGCAGAGACAGCGACTGCAAGACTTACGAGCCGAGATCAATCAAGAAGTTCGCGACGCTTACCTCGACCTGGAGGCGTCCGCGCAACAAGTGTCTGTCGAACAAAGCGCGGTGACACTGGCCACTGAGAACCTGCAGCAGTCCCGAGATCGATTCACCTCGGGAGTTACAGACAACCTTGAAGTGGTTCAAGCCCAAGATGCGCTGGCGACGGCCAATGATGCCTACATTGCGAGCCTCTACAGCTACAACCTGGCCAAGATGTCCCTGGCGAAAGCGACCGGAGTCGCGGAATCAAAATACTCAGAGTACTTGAGGGGAAATTGAGTATGTCTGAAAACGATGAGGCAACGAACACACCGCAGGAATCACCGCCGGTGCAAGACGCACCAGCGGGGAGCGCTGGCGCAGCTGACCCTCTAGCCTCGGCTTATCCGAGAAGGCGCTCCTACAGACGTTGGATATTGCTTGCTTCGATCGTTGTATTGGGCGTTGCTTGTGCATTCCTCTGGCACTATTTTTCCGGCTTCGAATCCACCGACGATGCGCAGGTAGATGTCCATCTTTACCCTGTCAGCGCACGCATCTCTGGATATATCCAGAAGGTCGACGTTGGGGACAACCAATGGGTCGATGAAGGATCGACACTCGTCGAAATCGATCCAAAAGACTACGAAGTGGCGTTGGCGAGAGCGCAGGCAACGCTCGGCACTTCACAGGCTGCGGCGAAAAGCTCAAATATCGATGTGCCGTTATCTTCCGTCGATACATCAAGCCAATTGAAATCCACCTCCTCGGATATTGAGGATGCCAAAGCGGCAATTCAAGCGGCGGAAAAGGAAGCCGCTGCCGCACACGCGCGTGTCTTGGAAGCGCAAGCGGAAAATGTGAAGGCTCAAGATGACGTTACCCGCTATCGCCTACTGCTCGCGAAGGAGGAGGTACCGAAACAAATCTACGACCATGCTTATGCCGCCGCTGCGACCGATGTCGCCGCCATAGCTGCGGCAGAAGCAGACGAGGCCGCGGCGCAACAAGCCGTTCAAGAAGCGCACAGTCGCCTCACTGAGGCTGAGGCACACTACGAAGATGCCCAAGCCGGGCCGCAGCGCGTTGCCTCAACGCGAGCCAAAGCGCTTTCGGCCGAGGCCGACGTGAAGCAGAAGGAAGCTGCTGTCGAGCAAGCACAGTTGAATCTGGGATACACCAAAATACTTGCACCTGTAGCCGGGGAGGTTACAAAGAAGGTTGTCGTCGGATTAAATGTCGACCCTGGGGAGCAGATGCTCACGGTCGTTCCGCTGGATCAGGTATGGATCACCGCAAATTTTAAAGAGACCCAGCTCAAACACATGCGAGTTGGCCAGAAAGCGACGATTAAACTCGACTCGAACGGCCGCACATACAACGGTCATGTCGACAGCATTGCAGGGGGAACGGGTCCCATCTTCAGTTTGCTTCCGCCGGAGAACGCAACCGGCAACTACGTCAAGATTGTCCAACGCGTTCCCGTGAAGATCGTTCTGGAGCCGAGTGAAAATCGCGATCACCAGCTTCGGCCCGGCATGAACGTCGAAGCAAAGGTGTATTTACGATGAGCGCGGCGGCGCTGACTCTTCAGTCGGAGTCGGTGGTCTGGCGCCCTAAGGCAAACCCCTGGGCGATTGCTGCCACCGTGTCAATGGCGGCATTCATCGAAGTTTTGGACACAAGCGTTGCCAACGTTGCTTTGCCTTACATCGCCGGAGACCTCGGCGCCAGCTACGACGACAGCACCTGGGTGCTTACCTCGTACCTCGCTGCGAACGCGATCGTGCTGCCTATCAGCGGATGGCTGGCGGAGGTGATAGGCCGCAAGCGGTATTTCATGATGTCGCTTGCTGTTTTCACGCTGAGCTCACTGCTTTGCGGCTTGGCGCCTAACCTGCCGCTATTGCTGTTGTTTCGAGCAGTGCAGGGCATTGGCGGTGGTGGACTGCAACCGATGGCGCAAGCGATTCTCAATGATACGTTTCCTCCAGAGCAGCGCGGCCAGGCGTTTGCACTCTATGGCATTACTGCAGTTCTCGCCCCTACAGTCGGGCCAATGCTGGGGGGCTGGATCACTGACAACTATTCCTGGCGTTGGATATTTTTCATCACCCTGCCCGTAGTCGTCCTCGCAGTTTATTTGACTCATACCCTGGTCGAAGATCCGCCATTCCTCCGTCGTTTAAAGAGCGGGGGTATCCGGGTGGATTACATCGGGATCGCATTTCTGACGCTTGGCGTGGCTTCGCTTCAGATCCTTCTCGACAAGGGACAGGAAGACGATTGGTTCGGCTCGCATTTCATTACGACTTTGGTGGTAACCGCAACGATTTGCCTGATCTCGCTGGTCATCTGGGAGTGGTACCGCAAAGCGCCGATCATCGATGTCCGAATGTTTAAGAGCTTCAACTTCGCGACAGCGAACTTAATGATGTTCATGATGGGTTTCATGCTCTTCGGCACCCTGGTTTTGATTCCCGAATACTTGCAGACACTTATGGGTTATACAGCCGAGCTTGCGGGGCTGGTCCTGTCCGGCGGCGGGCTTGTCTTGCTGGTGATGATGCCCATCGTCGGCCGGCTCTCATCGAAGATTCAAGCCAGATGGTTGATCGCGACAGGATGGGGGTGCCTCGCCATCGGGCTGTTCTATTGCGCTCACCAGATCGATTTGTTCATCAGCTTCGATTTTGCGATGTGGCTGCGTGTCGCCCACGTGATAGGAATCGGATTTCTATTTGTTCCCATCACTGTAGCGGGTTACATCGGAGTTCCTCCCGAGAAAGGCAATAGCGTCTCCGGCATGATCAATTTCATGCGCAATATCGGCGGCAGTATCGGAACCTCCGTCGTGACCACCGTGATTGTCCGGCGGGCTCAGTATCACCAGCAAATCCTCGTCGGCCACATCGTTCCCGATTCCCCCGCATACCACGCGTCACTTCGTGCGCTGAGCTCAACAATCGCCCACTCCGGGCTTCGTGCCGCCGATGCGCACGATCAGGCCGTTGCGAGGTTCTACGAATTGGTGCATCGACAAGGCGGCGCACTGTCCTATATGGACATATTTTGGGTTTTGGGCGCGCTCTGCTCCATCATGTTCGTCCTCGCGTTTTTCTTGAAGAAGAATGATCCAGGAGCAGGCGGAGATGTCGCCGTTGGGTGAGGATAAACGCATTGATTCGAGCCATCACAATTGAGCGCGAGTTTGGCTGCGGAGCATCCGAAATTGCCGGTATGGTCGCCAGTCGCCTCGGATGGGGCCTGTGGGACGAACGGTTGACCCAGGAAATCGCGCGACTGACCGAGAGTACGCCAGAGGCGGTCGAGCGGAGAGAAGGGCGAATCGATCCCCTCGTATACAGGCTTTTTCAGGACTTTCTTCGCGGCGCGTTTGAGGGACGCTTGCCGCCCACCAACCGGCTGCGCCTGTTGGATGCACGCCACATCGCCGCTGTTTCGGAGAAAGCGGTCCAGACGGCATTTTCGAGTGGCCCGTCGGTAATTGTCGGCCGAGGTTCGCAATATTTTCTGCGCAATCGAAACGATGTCTTCCGAGTGTTCCTCTATGCATCCCGCGATTGCAAGATCCGCAGACTGATCGCCAAAGGCGCAACTCAGGACGAGGCAATCGAACAGGTCGATACAGTGGACAAAGCGCGAGCTGCGTACGTCCGGCAGTATTTCAGGCTGAAATGGCCGGAACCTTGCCTATATAACGCAATGTTCAATACCGACATGGGGGAATCCCGCGCGGCTGAGATGCTTCTTCTTTGCGTCAAGCAGTTCGACGGCGGCAACTGAAAATGCCGGGCCTTTCCATTATCGTTTGCCACTCTCCTGAATCCAAACGCTGTAAATCCAAACGCTATAAATGGAGCAGTCAGCTCGTAAGGCTTTGTCGAATTCACTTCAGTTGTTCGCGCGGGGCGGGAGGTGTTCACGCTCGGAGAGGCGACGATTCCCGGGTTCCGCGAGTCGCCGGAATCTGCATGGGGACAAGAAAATTGCTGGCAAGAACATAGTCGTAAAGGTGCCCGAGCGGCGTTGTAGGATGAAGCTCGCGGGCAGAGACCCATCCATTCGTGTCGGTCCATTCCCAGCCGATCGCTGAAGTGCTTTGAATCGAATTCGGAAGATCCTTTGAGCTCATCGGATAGGCGTAAATGCGAACGTTTTGCGCCAAAAGGCGAGATAAAGCTTCAAGAAAGCTGCCGAGCTTAGTGTAGCGATATTCCCATACACGAACCAGAAGAGATAGTCCGATGACGAAACGTACGGCTTCCTTGGTGTAGCGGTTAACAAAATCAACCATGCAATAAAGTTCTCGTTCACGGAACAGCAATACGTCACCTCCGCGCTCGTGAAGGGCATCAATACGTTCCAGCAAATCAGAGATTCTCAGAGGCGGGCCGCCTTCCAAGAGCGGGCTCGCAGAAAAGCAAAAAAAGCCTATCGGTTCAGCATCTTTCCGATCTAACTCTTCGCGAAGCTGTTGAACCCCTGAGGCTAGCATTTCCTCATGGATTGCCGCATGACTGGGATCTGAATGCTCGAACGATCCTGGCGCGAGCACAAGTTCCTTTTTGTGAAGAACTTCGATAGGCGGCGCCGGCGACCTGCCGAATGGGAAACAGACAGCCTCTGCAAGTCCTGCGCGCACAAGCTGTATTAGGATCTCGCGCTGGTCCCACCCTTCGAAGGCGATTCCGCTCACTTCTACATAGTCAATCTCAACCCGTCTCTCGATGTCCTGAGCAACATTTTCGAAGAAACACTCTTTCGTCTCCAGTTGATAGAAGACCGCGTGAATCAGGTTTACGCCCAGAATGCCTATAGCCTCTTGTTCGAGGGGGTTGGAAGGATCGCGCATGTTGATATGCAGCACTATCTCGTTCAGCTTTCCGCCAGGTTGCAACTGGAACCGCAGGCCGACCCAACCGTGAGGCTCATTTGTTCCTGCGTAGTTGCGGGCAGAAATGGTGTCGACAAAGGAAAAGAAGCGAGTTCCCGATCCACGGCTTCTGCTCAACTGTTTGATGAGTTGGTCCCATTCGCTATCCAGCATGGCTTTGAGCCGATCTTTGGAAACGTAGCGCGCACCAGAACCGTACAAATCGTCGCTGACTTCCTTGTCATACGCGGAGATCGATTTAGCAACGGTCCCGGAGGCTCCCCCTACAACCAAGAACCACCGCGCAACTTCCTGGCCGGCCCCGATTTCAGCGAAGGAGCCGTAACTGGTCGGATCGAGATTGATGCGAAGTGCTTTTTGATGAGCGTTGAGCTTCTCCGTTGATGCCATAAAGTGACTCCGTACCGCGTGATGATTTGCAGTCTGTAGACGGGAGCCGGGAAATTGCGTCATCGATGTTGGTTCTGAACCGATTTCGCTAAAGTGTCGATCTGTCGCGCACTTTACGAGAAGCTGTTGCGCAAAAACAATTGCAAGTCCGAGATTGATTGCTAATTCCGATCTTTGGCCTTTGGTGTCAGTTTCCTTAGCACGAATTCCTGCAGAACCCCATTTGCGACGTTGGCGCTGAAATCGATTGCGAAGATCCTCGCCACCAGGCCAGGCCCCCGATTCGCTTCCGGGTAGTAAGCATTTGCGATCGCTCCCGATGCTAGATATCCGCCCAGGCTTGAGTAGTTTGGCTCCCAACGTCCAGTGTCTCCCTTGCAGACGACAGGGCTTGAGAGTGCATGCATCAAGCGTGACCTGGTTTTGCCAGTTCCCTCGTAAAAGTAGCGAGGATCCTGATGCAGAATCGACGGCAGGATGGCTCCGCCCACCATGATGTCGGTTAAATCGTTGGTGTAAATCGCGCCGAAGCGCTGCCCGTAACCCTTCATCCCTTCAATGTAGTCGGGGTAACGGTCGGCTTGGTCGATGGCCGCGAGAAAGTTAGTGCCGGCAAACGTGACGGGATCGACCGAGACCTTGATGGCCAGCTTAAATTTGAGCTTGGTTGTGAGCGGCACGGCATTCTTGTCGTAACTGACATAGAAATTGGGAATAAATCCTAAAACCCGCTGGTGTTCTTCGAAGTTCACCTGTTCCGTGGCCAGCTCTTCACGGGATGCGACGACGGTGACAGTCGTTTCGACTCCGAGGAGGGTGAGCTTAGCGTCGTTGAGAAGATAATATTGGCCGGGCGAAAGCGAGATTGTCGAGGATTTCCAATCGGCAAATCCTTTTGCACTCACAGTAACCTGGTATGGAGTGCCGGCAACGATATTGTCGATTGCAAAGAACCCCCTGTCGTCCGCCCTCACAGATTGACGGCTCTCGGAGCCGGCTTGAATGGTGACGTTCGCGCCCGGAATGATGTCACCGTTTGTGTCGGTAACAGTGCCGGCAATGTGCGAAGGCTGTACAGTGCGCGCATTAAACGACTGTCCGCACATGCCGGCAGCGAACGCGGTCAGGAACATTGCAGTAAGGTAAGAAACGATGCCCATGATGAGATACTGCCTCCCGATTCTTCATCGCCGCGAAGACGGGAACAAAGGCCACTTGCATGCTGAAACTCTATTTTTCGGATCAGCTCAGATGGAAGTCAACAAACCTCCACGGAAACACGCCTCATTCGGGTTCTCAATCTCGATCGACACAGGTCCTGCATCCCTGTCGAGGCCATACAGGCGAGCTTTCAACTGCGAAGGCTACCGCACTCCCTGCCGTGACTTATGAGAAGCGAGTTGGTTCGCCTTCGAAGTCAATTCGTACGGCTCCCCAAACTCATAGGCTCCATAGTCGATGGTGAGCACAGCAGCACCGCCCAATCGCACCTTCGACTCACTCCTATTGGTTTGAGGCAGCCAGAAATCACCGCTCTTTTCATACGTGTGGCAGATTGCGGTGCTCTTGATCCAGAACTGGCGATTCGTTTCGGCCCCCTCCGCAGTCCGAATCTCGAATGTGCGAATGGATTCTCAATCGGCCGCATAGGCCACCTCGGCCTGTTCCTGGGGTGCTTGTAAACCGCGTTCGAATTCTACCGGCTGAGCCTTGATGTTTACTTCCCCGCTTTTGCGTTCGATCATGTCCTCGCGATAGCGCCGAAGGAAGTAATCGATGGTTTCGACGCGCAGCCGGATGGTTCCGGCAGGTTTGTTCTCATCCATATCTTTAAATGAGAAGTACGGCGTGCCAGAATCTTCGATAATGCCCTCGATGACCCCGTAGATGGGAGCGTCAAGACCACATTTGAAGCTCGACACCTCAAGCGCCACCAGATTCGGATGACGAGCCGTGAACTTCGCCGCCCAGACTTTGTGGTTGGTGCTGGTGGAGTAACGATTCTTCCACACGTCGCTAATGTCAAGCGGGTGGGTGACGATTCCAGCTCGAACCTCGTCGCCAAAGAGCCGTTCCAGCAGATCCTCATCGATAGGGAGGGTGCTCTGCGAAAAAACCGGGTAGCCTAGCTTCTGGAATTCTTCCAAGATGTCGTGATTGAGGCCAGGGTCATGGTGATAGACGCGGCCCAGCATGACGATGCCGATGCGGTCCTCCCGCTCAAGCTGGTCGAGCGTCTCCCGAGCCTGGCGGCGTATTTCTGCTTCGTACTGGCCGAGCGCATCAAATCCGGCAGCAATGGCGCGATCGTTCTCATGGCGCGACAGGCCGAGCAGGGGCAGCCATGCCTCGTACATTTGATCAGCGCATATCTTACGGTCCTGAAGGTTCAGGATGGGATCGAGATACGCGATTCCGTTCTCGGCGAACAGATCACTTTCCTTCGTGAAGGCGGCCTTGACAGCATTTGGCGTCGTGGTGACTGTCGGACAGGCGTTGGAGCCGGTCAGGTTCACGAGCGGGGTGTGCAAGAATGTCGTACATCGGGAACCAAATGGCGTGAAGCGGCTGCTTGCTGTGCTTCACCGCGAGTAGGTTGTAGACGTGCGCGATGCCGAGCTTCGAGGGATAGCATGGATCGACGGCGCCGCGGCTGGCGCCGGCACGGTAGAGATCCGGCGTCGTGTAGTCCGAGTAGACGATGTTTTCGGGCTGGATACCGAGGCTCGCAAAGTAGGCATTGAAAAGGGGTGCATAAGTGTAGGTGTGCAGAAGTCGTGGGATGCCGACGCGAAGGAACTCTCGTCGCTGCATCAGCGTGGCGCGCGCTTTGGCCGCCCTCGAGACAAATATGCCCTTGGTGCTGGGAAGCGGATCGGCAACGCAGGCGACTTCACGACGACGGAACACCTCGCGTGACGCGATGTCGACAAAGTTTGGATTGGCGGCCTTGATCTTCTCTATTTCCGCCTTGATCCCTTTCATGTCATTGAGGTCTTCGACGGCTCCCTTCTCGCAGGTGGCGATGATCAGCCTCTGTTCGCCGACGCGCAGCGGGACCTTCGTCTTGCGCGGTTGAAACTCCATGGTTGGCTTCGCTGGCTCGACCGGCATCTTCGCTCCGGGCGCAGCCTGAATCTGGATCAGAGGTTCGATTTTTACGCGGAAAGAGGTGATTTTCGTTGAGCTGCGTCCGCAGTCCCCGCCATCGCGATCGTGGCCTGTGCTGCAGGACGACCCATGCCCGGCGGCGGGAAGATTGGCCTCGATCTGCTCGAGACTGGGGAGATTGCGTGCTGCTGCGGCAAATTGCCCGGCTGTGGCAGGCAGTTCATCCTTGAGGGCCTCAATTTGGAGAGGCCCTGACACCGCTCCGCCGGTCGCATCGACGTCGATAAAGGTGCGCAGGCAGTTGTTCTTGCAGAAGTAACAGCGCGTGTCCTCATTGCGCGTGGTGCGGTAACGGATGTTGCGCACTGCATCGAGGCCGATGAAGGTGGTTGTCTTGCCTTTGCGCCAGAGCCTGAGCGCTTCCTGCGCAGCACCGATCGCTCCAGATTCTCCGCAGTGCTCGTGGACGATGATTACGGGCTCTTCGCCGTTGGCGCGGAAACTTGAACGGATGAAGTCCACCTCGGCCTTAACTACCGCCAGGTTATTCTGAGTTCCACCCTGGAGGACGAAACGCGTTCCAAGCGCCGCTAGATTCGGGATGCTGGCGACATAGAGGAAGACATTCTTGGGGAGCACATCGGCGAGGCCTGCGAGGATCTCCTCGGACCGCCAGCCCTGCCGTTGAAAATTCACGATATCCGACTGAAGGAAGACCGCACATCCGTACCCAAACGACGGCATTGATTTCGCCGAGAACGCGAGGTCGGCGAAATCTTCCACCTTCATGCCGAAGCTTTCCACCGTCGATTGCAGAAAGTACCCGTTCCCGGCTGAGCATTGCGTGTTCAGCTTGAAATCCTTGACGCGCCCATCCTTTAACACGATCAGCTTGATGTCTTGACCGCCGACATCGACGATAACGTGAGGGTCCGCGTAATACTTGAGAGCCGATTCGGTGTGCGCCACGGTTTCAACAAGGGCGACGTCGGCCTTGAGAACGTGTCTCAAAATATCTTTGGCGTACCCGGTGGTGGCTACGCCCAGCACTTCAAGACGAGACCCGCGTCCTTCAACCTGTTCCCGGATTTTCTCGAACATCTCGATTGTGTCCTGGATAGGGTTCCCGTTCGAGAGCTGATAGGCCTTCGAGAGAAGCTCGCCGCTCTTGTCCAAGAGGACTGCCTTTGTGGATGTTGAGCCGCCATCCACTCCGACGAAACCGGAGACCGTTTCACCGACTTTAAAATCAACGGGAACAAACCTGTTCCGCTTGTAGGCCGATCGAAACTCCTCGAGTTCCTGGGTGCTTGTAACCAGGCCTTTGCCTCCGGATGCCGCCTTCTCCTCAGCGCGGCCATATTCGATATACCATGCGAGCTTTTCCGCGCCCAGGTAGCGGCCGACTGCCGGCTCTTCGTCTTTACCGAATTCAACCGAACCGAGGGCCGCGAAATATTGAGCGTTTTTCGGAACCTTGATCAGGTCTTTCGGCGTGGCACCCTCCGGAATCTCGACTCTACGTTCCTTCCACATGCGCGGAATGTTGGCCTGCCACGCTTCGCGCATCCCTTTGATGAAACAGTTGGGTCCGCCAAGCAGCAGTACGTGCGGCCGTAGTGTGTTGCCGCGCGTGAGGACACTCAGGTTCTGCAACACGATCGCCTCGAAGAGAGATGCCATCAGCTCCTGCGATGGCGTTCCTGTCTTTTGCAGGCTATTGATGTCGGTCTCCGCGAATACCCCGCATTTACCGGCGACTTTGTGCAGCTTGATGCCGCGATATGGCTGGTTGGCAAGCTCCTCCGGCGGAATCTTGAGCTTAGAGTTGATCTTATCGATCACGGCACCAGTGCCGCCGGCGCACTTGTCGTTCATCGACGGGATCTTCTTTTTGCGCCCCGTGCCCTCATCATCCTTGAAGACGATGATCTTGGCGTCCTGGCCACCAAGCTCGATGACCGAGTAGACTTCGGGGTGCATCTTTTCCACGGCCAGTGCAACGGCATGGACTTCCTGCACAAATTTGGCGCCAATCATCTCTGCAATCGTTCCGCCGCCTGTGCCGGTGATGAAGATGCGCGTGTTTTCCGGCGAGATTCCGGTTTCGGCCTCCATGTGGCGCAGGAACTCCAGCACCTTCTCCGGCTGCCGGGATTCGTGCCGTTGATAGTCCTGCCAGAGGATGGTATCCGTCGTGGCATCCATCACAATGGCCTTGACTGTCGTCGAGCCCACATCGAGCCCCACCAGAAGCTGCTGCATCAACTCTTCTCCTGAAGCCCTGGCCGGTACCGGACTCCGTTGCGACGACCGGAACGCAGAGAAATCGGCCGATAACGATTGGAAGCCAAGGCCTGCCGAATGTGAGAATTGAAGCGTGAGACGTTCAAGACAAAACCCGTCAACGCCGTCATCGCGGCAAGGCAAGGATCGAAAACGCTTTTAATCGGTTCTCGCATTATGCCACCTGCTGAGAAGGGATGACGACTCGCGAACGACGGCGGTAGGCGCGGTCTCGATTCATAAGATCGCTCACATGGCAGGCAAACTGCGCCGCTGTCCCCGCTAATCCCTCCCGGTGAGGAACCTTATAGAGTCCTCGCCTCAACTGAGGATGTTCGGCGACATACTCACGGAGCTGATCGACGGACCTGCCGGACTCTCGCAGCACTGCGTCGAATTCCGCCCGTGCCTTAGCCTTTGCATCAGCCAAAGCCATCTGCACTCGGCTGTGTGCATTCACCTCGCCTTCTCCAGACGTCTCGATGGGCAGGAAGATCATGTCCTTGAACTTGCTCACGACCCGTGACTGAACTGCATCCGACTGCGTTGACGGCATGCAGCCAAAGGGCTTCAACGCGAGCACCATGTGGCAGAGATGGTTGACGGTGTAGAAGATGTTCTTTCCCACCTCCATGTGCCCTTCTCCGCCGCGGGCGAGCTGGTGGTAAAAAGGATGGGCAAGGCGCGCCAGCTCCGATTGCGGCACCAGATGGTGCCCGGTGCCACCCATGTGACGAATCGTGCGGTGATAGAAATAGGTCCACATGGCGCTTCCTGCACTTAGTCCCACTGTCTTCTTGAGCAGCGATAACTGGTTGACAGTCCTCTTCTTCAGTTCGTACCACTCGGGGTAGCGATAGGGGGCCTGAGCTTGGGCCCGTGCTCTTGCCCCCTCTTTGGCGACATACATCATGTAGTCGATCCAGGTGGCGATCGGTTCCACCACGACCTGGGCGCCTTCCTTTTCAAGGAAAGCGAACATATTGAAATTGCCATCGCCCTCCGTCGTCTGCGCCCAGAATTCGCCGGTGATCTTGATGACAGGTTTTACGCGCAACCGATCAACCTCGATTGAGTCAATACTGTCGCGACAGGCGTGCAGGGCATCCAGATATTCCTTGCCGCACAGGTTGTGCACGATTTTTCCCAGCGTACACCCGATGCCTTCAATCTTCTTATGCCCCGCGATAAATGGGCGAGCCCAGGGTGGTGCAGCATCCAGAATGTGCCAGCGTTTGCGGTCGCGAAGCGTGTCGGTAAGTCTTGTCACAGCCTGGCCGATCACGTAATCTGTTTCACCCTTGTTCTTCTCGAACGGACGGATCTGATAGACGAGGTCGTTAATGACGTCGCCCAGATTGAGCGCATTGAGCATGCCCATGCCGAAGTCGACAGAAAACTTCAGGCCCGGCTCGCCGCTGGCGGCTTTAATACCGTCGGTCTGCTGAAATAGCAGCACCCGGAAGCCCTCGAAGCCGGCATGCCGCAAGGCAAATCGAAACTCAGCCTCGTACATTCCGAAGCGGCACGGCCCGCACGAACCGGCTGTAAAGAACACGTAGTTATCGATAATTTCTTGCCGCGAGAGTCCCCGCTTCTCAAGTCCCTGCAAATAGCGGACGAGATTTCCCACCGTAAAATAGGTGGGATTGCACTGCCCGTTGTTCCCGTATTCCTTGCCGGCCTGAAAATCGGCTACGACCGGCGTGGGGATGTTCTCACAGTGATAGCCGGAGCCGCGAAACACTGCTTTGATCATCTCCTCATGTTTCCACGTCAGGCCGCCGAACAGGATGGTTACCCGGTCGCGTTCCGACCCAGTGAACGTGCGTTCTACGGGTTTTTTAAACTCACGCATGCGGGGCGAATCCGGTTACGGTCCCCAGCCGCGCCCTTTAGGCGTCGACCCGGGCCTGGATCTTCATCTCGGAGCCTGTCTGCAGTATTTCACGAACTTCGGTCGGCATTCAATTCCCCTAGGAATGGGGATTTTGTTGTGTGCACGCAGGGGGGAGCTGCGGGTTACATCTGTCCCTTCATTCCTTGGAATCCGTGAGCGAGCTGCTTAAAGAAGTACTTGATCACGCGCTGGTCGTTGTAACACCAGCCAAGGATGTGGTTTAGAGTAGAGAAACAGTGTGTCTGACAGCTTTCCTTTTGGTGGTCAAGCTGATTGGTGTCGAACTTGTGATTGCCGACAACGCCCCAGTCATAGCTGGCGCTATACATCGGGAAACAAGGCGCCAGGGTGCCATCCACGCGGATGATCATCGAGTTCTGGCCCGCGCGGCAGTTCCAGGGGAAGTGCCTGCCCTTCATGAAATCGACCATCTGCCAGAGCCGCGTGTTCGAATTCACCATTTTGTAACCGGAGTCCTGCTTCCCAGTCAGCCATCTAACGGTCTCTTCCACAGCAGGCCAGTCGTCCTTGGTTATGTACGTGACGTTATTGGCGGCGTGGTGGAAGTGCTCGTCCTGTTCGATCAGTGGCGATTCGTTGATATGGTAGTCGGTGGCAATGCCGCAGCCGTGTGCGATTTCCGTTAACGCCCGCACGTCGTCAAGGTTGTTACGGCAGATGTTGACATTCAGGAAGACTGAGTAACCGTACCCATATTGCTTTCGCACCAGGTAGTCGAATTGTTTGCGGATCGGGACAAGCGCTTTGGGCAGACCTTCCTTAATATCGACCGCATCGACCGCGATATTGAATGTCGAAATGCCCGCGTCGGCAAGCTTGTCAATCACGTCTGTGCGTAGCAGCCGCGCATTTGTCGGCAGGTAAATCCAAAAGTTCTTTTTGGCTGCATAGTACGTGATGCGGTGGATGAAGTCTGGCCGGAGCAGCGGCTCGCCTCCCATAAATGCCAGCACCCGGCAACCGGTGGCGTGCAGCCAGTCGACCGAACGCTTTGCCGTATCTTCCGTCATTCCCTTGACTTTGTTGTTGAAGGCCCAACAGTAGTGGCAATCCAGATTGCATTTGAACTCAGTGAAGAGGTACGCGATCAATGGGTGGAAGTCGCCCTCGGTCACGCGGGAGCGGATGTAGGGAAAAAGCCATCCTTGCATCGCGTGGTAAATCTGGCCAGCGGTCCAATGGCGTTTTTCCGGAGGTCCCCAGCCGTCGTCTTCCGCAACGGGCCCGAGGAGTTCAGGGTGCTGGGGAAAAACAGGATCGGGAAATCGCTGCGGCAGGCCGATTGGTTGAAACTCAACTCGCTCGCTCACCGAGCTGGTGAGCAACTGGTGAAGGGGAACATCGAGGCGGAATGTTGATCTCTGTTCTTCGCGCGGTTGATGCATGGGGAAAGATCTCCGTTTTCGAAGTTGATTTGCTTGCACTCATCCGAACCGGGGAAAAACCGATGCAGGTGTTCCAGCCGAAACTGCCGATTAACTGCTCGCTTTGGGTCCATAAGATGCGGATGCCCAGGAATGTTTCGGGGTTGCACGTTCAAACGTTTTTTGGTGGTAAGTTTTAACAACCAAGGGCTGAACGGAATCGCGGGCACACGGTTGCCGAAGAGGCCATTGAATTTTGCTGCGAAGACGATCGCGGTTCCAGCTTCAACATTCGCGATTACGACATAAAACAGAGGAATCTTCCATTGGACAAAAGTATTGATCGCTACCATCGTACGAGGATGAGACTCATGCCGGCGCGGTTGGCGCAGCTCTCTCGGACATCGAATAAGTGGACGCGAGCAGTTGACGGATGAAGACAGGGCTCGAATTCGGGGTGGCTCTTTGAATTCAAGGGAACAAAGAAATTGCGATCGGTAATTCAGGCTCGGTCACAAGTGGCGTCACCACCAGTACGCCAGACGAGCGCGAACCGAATGCTTAATTTTCGCTACTCTCTTCCGTCTGCTGAAGCCGCTGCGCCTCGTCACATCCAGGGCATACATACGGCAATTCTTCAGGTCCATACGAACGTATTGGCAGTACCTTCGTTCAATGGCGCTTGATGAATATCTGTGGCTTAATCACTCCGGTACACCGAGTGCAGACCGCACCGAGAGCATGCAAGATGGGAGTATCGATGAGCCCGTCGTCACAGAATACAGAATCGATAATCACGAGCCTGGATAGCCCGCGTTGGTTTCAAAGCTCCAGCGTGAGGCCCGCTGAGGCAGAGCGAGATTTGAAGATCGTGGCGGCCGTCCAGGCTGGGTCGTCCGCTGCTTTCGATGAATTTGAGAAACAGTATTCGCGGCGACTCTTTTCGACTATATTGCGCATTACAAAAAATCGAGAGGATGCGGAGGATGCTCTGCAGGATACGTTTCTACGAGCCTTTTTGGCGCTCCCCAAGTTCGAGTGCAGATCGAGCGTTTACTCATGGTTTACACGGATTGCCATCAACTCTGCGCTAATGATTCTTCGCAAACGGCAGACTCGCCGCGAAGCAAACTCTCGGTCTTTTTTAGATGACTGCGATACTTATCGTCCGCTGGAGATTGAGGATAAGACTCCGAATCCGGAACAACTCTGTGAACTGCGTCAGCGATGTAAACATTTGGTGAGTGCAATCCAGAACCTTCCGCCTCACTTCCGCGCACCGATTGAGATCCAAATGGCTGATCGGCGCTCGATGGAAGAGCTTGCAAAGCAACTCAATATTTCGGTACCGGCAGTGAAAACCAGGCTGTATCGGGCGCGGGCCCGGCTGGCCAAGGGCACTCCGGCGCGGGAGGGCGCGTGGACTTCAGCCCTGCAGCAGTAGAGCGAACCTCTCAGTTCACGAAATCGAAACAGGCACTGCGAGCACGAACGCGGTGACGAGCACCCGGAAAGCGCGATTGAGCCGGCAGGCAATCATCAATGCAATTAGACGATGGTATAGCTCCATACCTTCGTCCAATAGATTCGGCTGTTTGGATGTGGCTTAATCACACCCATGAATCCGCCATGGACCGATCGAGGGCGAAGCGAAGCCAAGGCGGTCACTGCAATCCGAGTCATGGAGGCCGTCGATCTTCCCTTGCAGGAATGGGAGGGATGACCCATGTTGATTGCGGGCGATATCGGTGGTACAAAGACAGACCTCGGGATTTACTCGCACGAGTCCGGGCCGCACGCGCCTTTGGTTGAAGGCCAGGTTCATAGCGCCGACTACCCAAGCCTGCAGATTATCGTCAGCGAGTTTCTCGGTAAAGTGAAGATGCCGATTGAGACGGCATCGTTCGATGTGGCTGGGCCGGTGATCAATGGCCATGCGAAAGTAACCAACTTGCCCTGGGTAATCGATGAAGCTTCACTGGCGAGCGAGCTGAGGCTGAGCGCCGTTCACCTGATGAATGACCTTGAAGCAGTTGCGCGAGCGGTGCCAGTCTTGCGTGCTTCCGATGTGGTCACGCTCAACGAAGGCGACACCGTTGCGCACGGCCCGATCGCCATCATTGCGCCCGGAACGGGTCTCGGCGAGTCCTTTCTAACGTGGAATGGCTCACAATATTCCGCTCATAGCTCTGAGGGCGGCCACTCAGATTTCGCCCCGACGGACGAACTGCAGATCCGCCTGCTCAGCTTCATGCTGCGGCGTTGGGGACACGTCGGAGTGGAGCGAGTTTGCTCTGGCATCGGAATTCCGAACGTCTACGAGTTTCTGCGCGATGAGGAAAAAATCCCTGAGCGACGCGAAACCGAGGAGCTGATCGCGTCATCCAAGGACCGGACGAAAGCTATTGTTGAGCTCGCGCTTGACCTGAGCAATCCGAGCGAGTTGTGCAAGGCCACCGTTGAGGTGGTGGTTTCGATTCTTGCAAGTGAGGCGGGAAATTTAGCGCTGAAAGTCCTGGCGACGGGTGGGATCTATTTGGCTGGCGGGGTTGCCCTGCACCTGTTGGCAACCTTGCGGGAGCCGCGATTTGTGGAGGCCTTTACCAGAAAGGGCCGCTTCGAAGACCTGATGAAGCGCATTCCCGTCCACGTCATCACTACGCGGGCCGCGCTGGTTGGAGCTGCGACCTACGGGCTCGAGAGGTTGAGAAATCACAAGGAGTAACACGTGAGCAAGCCTTCCCCCTGCGTTTATCTGGCGAGGCACGGCGAAACGGCGTGGTCAGTTAGCGGTCAGCACACCGGCCTGACTGATTTGCCGCTTACTGAGCGCGGGGAATGCAATGCCCGGCGGTTGCGCGAACGGTTGGGCGGACTGACCTTTGCGAAAGTATTCACCAGTCCTTTGCAACGCGCGATGCGGACTTGTGAGCTGGCCGGCTTCAAATCTGCAGCTCAAATTGACCGCGATCTCGTCGAGTGGGACTACGGCGACTACGAAGGCCGTTTGACAGCTGACATAATGGCGGAACGCCCTGGGTGGGAACTTTTCCGCGATGGCTGCCCAGGCGGAGAATCGCCCCAGCAGGTTGCAGCCCGGGCTGATCGTGTAGCGGAACGCGTGCGCTCGGTTGCGGGCGATGTTGTGCTTTTTTCCAGTGGTCATTTTCTTCGCATGCTGGCCACTCGCTGGATCGGTATGGAAGCCCACAACGCTCGATCACTCATGTTGGGCACAGCCAGCCTCAGCGCACTGGGTTATGAACACAGCCTCTCGCAGCCGGCGATCGTGCTTTGGAACGACACCCATCACGTGCTCACGGCAAACGAAAAGGAAGGCGCTTGCGAGCCCAGGCAGTTTGCAACCAACGAGGTGACACGATGAAAGCGACACAGCTGCTTCACGACGAGGGCCAGAGCCTCTGGCTCGACAACATTACCCGCGACCTGCTGGATAGCGGCACACTCAAGCAATATATAGACGAGCTGTCAGTCACCGGACTCACCTCGAACCCGACGATTTTCGACCATGCGATCAAAAATAGTGCGACGTATGACTCCGCTATCACCAGGAAGATGAGGCAAATAGTATCGGGTGAGGCGCTGTTCTTTGAGCTCGCCCTGGAGGATCTAATTCGTGCCGCAGATCTCTTTCGGCCCATTCACGAAAAGACGAACGGAGTGGACGGGTGGGTCTCGCTTGAAGTTTCTCCCCTGCTTGCCTACGACACGGCGAGCACTCTCGCCGCCGCCAAAGAGTTGTTTGCGCGGGCGCAACGCCCCAATCTCTTCATCAAGATTCCAGGCACCAGGCAAGGCTTGCCAGCAATCGAGGAGGCGATCTTTGCCGGCGTTCCTATCAACGTCACTCTTCTGTTCTCGCGCGAGCAGTACCTGGCGGCTGCGGAGGCATTCCTTCGGGGTATCGAGCGGCGCATTGATGCCGGTCTGAATCCGCTTGTTGGTTCCGTCGCTTCGGTATTCATCAGCCGCTGGGATACCGCAGTGTCAAGCAAGGCGCCCGAGGAGCTGCGCAACCAGCTTGGGATCGCCATCGCTAAACGCACGTACAAGGCGTCCAGCAATCTGCTTAGTTCGGCGCGCTGGCAGCGCGTTTACAACCTCGGCGGACGGCCGCAACGACTTTTGTGGGCCAGTACGGGGACTAAAGATCCCAAAGCCTCCGACATCCTCTACGTTAAGGCCCTGGCTGCGCCTTTCACTGTGAATACGATGCCCGAGGCCACATTGAGAGCGCTGGCGACCCACACTGAACTAGGCGAGTTGTTGCCAACCGATGGCGGGAACAGCGAGGAAGTTCTGGGACGGTTCGCCAAGGCTGGTATCGATGTTGACGCACTGGCTGCACAGCTTCAAAGTGAGGGAGCGGACTCCTTTGTTAAGTCGTGGAACGATCTCATGCAGGTCATTTCTTCAAAGACGGCGACGCTTGATAGAGGCGCCGCGCTGAAAGCCGCCAGCTAGAGCAAAGTTAAGCCACCAAAACCGCGCCGATCGCACGCGCACAAAAGGAGCATGAAGATGGCAGTATACGTTCATCCCCGGACAAAGCCGCGAGCAACCAGGCTGTCGGCGTGGGGCGCACTCACGTCGCACTACAAAAGCGTTTCGAAGCTTCATCTGCGACAGTTTTTTGCGGACGACCCGAAGCGCGGCGAGCGAATGGCGGTGGAGGCGGCCGGCCTTTATCTCGATTACTCGAAGAACCGTGTCAACGACGAAACGCTTCGGCTTCTTCTTCAACTCGCAGAGGAAGCCGGACTGCGCTCTAGCATTGACGCGATGTTCAGCGGGGAGAAGATCAACATCACAGAAAAGCGCGCCGTGCTGCACACGGCATTGCGGGCTCCGAAGGATGCAACGATTTTGGTCGATGGAAAGAACGTTGTACCCGAAGTGCATGAGGTGCTTGACCGCATGGTTGACTTCTCCAATCGTGTGCGCAGCGGAGAATGGAAGGGCCATACCGGAAAACGTATTCGCAATGTCATCAATATCGGAATCGGAGGGTCAGACCTCGGCCCCGTGATGGCCTATGAGGCACTTCGGCACTACAGCGACCGATCGATGACCTTTCGCTTTGTCTCGAACGTCGACGGAACTGATTTCGCCGAAGCTGTCGAGGACCTCGACCCCACGGAAACGCTGTTCATCGTTTCGTCGAAGACCTTCACGACACTGGAAACGATGACGAACGCCCAGACTGCCCGCGCCTGGTCACTCGCCGGCCTTGGCGGCGACCTGAAATCAGTGGCGAAGCATTTTGTCGCGGTTTCAACGAATGCGGCTGAAGTCTCGAAGTTTGGAATCGATACGGCCAACATGTTTGGCTTCTGGGACTGGGTGGGTGGCCGCTACTCGATGGATTCAGCCATCGGGCTCTCAACAATGATTGCCATCGGCCCGGAGAATTTCCGCGCCATGCTGGATGGCTTTCATCAGATGGATGAGCATTTCCGAACTGCCCCCTTTGAAGCCAATCTTCCGGCGCTCATGGGCCTGCTCTCCCTTTGGTATAACGACTTCTTCGACGCTCAGACAGTAGCCGTGCTGCCGTACGAGCAATATTTGAAGCGCTTTCCTGCCTATCTTCAGCAATTAACCATGGAGAGTAACGGAAAGCATGTAACGCTCAATGGTGGGCACGTTGCCCATGACACCGGACCCATCTATTGGGGTGAACCGGGAACGAACGGGCAGCACTCTTTTTATCAGTTGATCCATCAGGGAACGCGGCTCATCCCTTGCGACTTCATTGCCTTCGCCAAGCCGCTGAATCCGTTAGGACGGCATCACGACATGTTACTGGCCAATGTCTTCGCGCAGGCCGAAGCACTGGCTTTCGGCAAAACGCCCGAGGAAGTGAAGGCTGAGGGTTCGCCCGATTGGCTGGCGCCGCACCGCGTCTTTGAAGGCAACCGGCCATCGAATACGATTCTCGCCGACCGCCTCACACCCGAGGTGCTAGGCAAGCTGGTCGCGCTCTATGAGCATGCCGTCTTCACTCAGGGCGTTATCTGGAATATCGACTCGTTCGATCAATGGGGCGTGGAGCTTGGCAAGGTACTGGCGCACCGCATTATTCCTGAACTCGGGAACGATACTGAGCCGGCGCTCAATCACGACAGCTCAACCAACAATCTAATCCGGCGTTACCGCAAGCTTAAGGAGCAGCAATGACGGCAATCGAAACACTCAGGAGCGCGCGGATGGATACGCTGCGCGATGTTTTGACACGGATGGGAAAAGAAGGCGTCGGGCTGGGCCATTTCAACGTCGCCGATATTGTCCTGGTGAAGGCAGTGGTTGCCGCTGCGGCTGAGACCAGGCTGCCAGTAATAGTCGGCGCTTCCGAAGGAGAGCGTGAGTTCTTTGGCACCAGCCAGCTGGCCGTTCTGGTGAAGAGCCTGCGCGAGGAAACCGGTTTGCCCGTCTTTCTCAACGCTGACCATACACATTCGTTGAAGAAGGCCATGGAGGCGGCAAATGCGGGCTTTGACTCTGTGACGATTGATTTTTCCGCGTTGCCCTTCGATCAGAACGTGGTCCGCACAAAGGAAACGGTTCAAGCGATCAAAGAGATCAACCCCGCAATTTGTTCGGAAGGGGAAATTGGCGACATTTGGAACGGGCTCTGAAATTCACGAAACCGTACAGGCCGACTTCAAAAATCTGACCAAGCCCGAAGAAGCGCGGCAATTCGTCGCGGCAACGGGGATCGACATCCTCGCCCCGGCCGTGGGCAACATGCACGGCATGCTTGAGAGTATGGTGCAGGGAAAGGCAAAGAAGCACCTGGATATCGAGAGAATTGCCCAGATCAAGCAAGCGAGCGGGGTCTTTCTCACTTTACACGGGGGCTCGGGGACCGACGATGAAGTTTTTCGCAAAGCAATCGCTGCGGGAATCAACATCATCCACATCAATACCGAACTGCGAGTTGCGTGGAGACGATCATTAGCGGAAAGCCTGGCACGAGACCCGAACGAGGTCGTGCCATACAAAATTCTGCGGCCGGTCGTTGATTCTGTGAAGCAGGTTGTCAGTTCGCGGTTAAGGCTCTTTCACGGTGAAGCGGCCAGGGTCGATGCCGTTAGAAGCGTTGCGTGAGCAGTCTTCCAGATGGCTCGATGGATAGGACGTATCCGCAATTGGAGATTAGGAGAACTTATGGAACTCGGAATGATAGGACTTGGCCGCATGGGCGCCAACATGGTGCGTCGTCTCATCGGAAGAGGGCATCGCTGCGTTGTCTTCGATATGTCCCCACAAGCAGTGCGGGAGCTTGTCAACGAACATGCCGTTGGAGCAGATTCTTCGGTCGATCTCATCAAGAAACTCAGGAAGCCGCGCGCGGTTTGGCTGATGGTTCCCGCGGCAGTTGTTGACAAGACCATCGGCGATCTTCTGCCCCACCTCGAACCAGGGGACACACTCATTGACGGCGGAAATTCCTATTATGTCGATGATATCAAGCGCGCAAAGGACCTCGCGCCCCGCAACGTTCACTACGTTGACGTAGGCACCAGCGGCGGTGTGTGGGGCCTTGAGCGCGGCTACTGCATGATGATAGGCGGCGAGAAAAAGGTGGTCGAACACCTCGATCCTGTTTTTTCGGCGCTGGCTCCTGGTATCGGCAATATCGAGCGCACACCTGGCCGCAAGCAGTCGGATGGCACCGCCGAACAGGGCTACCTGCACTGCGGCCCCAACGGGGCCGGCCACTTTGTCAAAATGGTCCACAACGGAATTGAATACGGAATCATGGCGGCGTATGCGGAAGGGTTGTCGGTGTTGCGCTCAGCAAATGTGGGGAAGCGGCAAGAAAGAATTGATGCCGAGACCACGCCCCTCCGCGATCCCGAGCACTACGAGTACGACCTGGATCTCAAGAATATCGCTGAAGTCTGGCGGCGCGGCAGTGTGATCGCGTCGTGGCTTTTGGACCTCACAGCCACTGCGCTTGTCGAGGACCCCGGCGCCTCGAAATTCGCAGGGCGAGTATCCGACTCCGGTGAAGGCCGCTGGACAATCAAGGCCGCGATCGATGAAGCGGTGCCGACTCCGGTGCTTACCGCCTCTCTTTACGAGCGATTCAGTTCGCGTGGCGAGGCCGATTATGCCGACAAGCTGCTATCCGCAATGCGCTTTGAATTTGGCGGACATTTGGAAAAGCCCGCGGAAAAGAGTGAGGCTGCCTGAAAGGATGCACCATACATGAATAATTTCTCCTCGGACGCGCTCGTTTTCTTTGGCGCCACCGGCGATCTTGCCTACAAGAAGATTTTTCCTTCCCTGCAGGCGATGGTCAAAAGGGGACATCTCGATGTCCCTGTCGTCGGCGTCGCCAAGGCTGGATGGAATCTTGATCAGCTTAAAGCGCGCGCGAAAGATAGTGTGGAAAAACACGGTGGCCTCGATCCAGCCGCTTTCCAAAAACTAATGGGTCTTCTGCGCTATGTGGACGGCGATTATCAGGATCGTGCAACATTCAGCGCGATTCGCGAGCAACTCAAGGAGCGCACGACGTCCAGCGCATTACCTGGCGATTCCGCCGGTCTTATTTGAAACGGTCGTGCAGCATCTGAAGGAATCGAATTGCGATCGCGGAGCACGCGTCATCGTGGAGAAACCCTTCGGGCATGATCTGGCATCTGCGCAGGAACTGAACAAGGTCCTGCTCAGCGTATTCGATGAAGCGGACATCTTTCGTATCGACCACTATCTCGGAAAACGCGCCGTGAACAATGTGCTGGCATTTCGCTTCGCCAACACGTTCGTTGAGCCTGTCTGGAATCGTAACTACATCGAGAGCGTCGAGATCACGATGGCGGAGGACTTTGGCGTTCAGGGCCGAGGGGGGTTTTACGATCAGACCGGTACGATCCGCGATGTGGTCCAGAACCATCTGTTTCAGGTGTTGTCGAACCTGGCCATGGAGGCGCCGGTCGCGATTGACAGCGACTCGGTTCGAGACGAGAAAGTTAAGGTGTTGAAAGCCATTCCGCCAATTGGCGAAAAGAGCCTGGTTCGCGGGCAGTTTCGCGGCTATCGCGATGAAGATGGGGTCGCCAAGGACTCGCAGACGGAAACCTTCGCCGCGGTGAAACTGGAAATCAACTCCTGGCGCTGGAAAGGCGTACCGTTCTACATTCGGGCCGGCAAGTACTTGCCGGCGACCTCTACCGAAATCGTCGGTAAGTTTCACAAACCTCCTACGCTAATTCCGGAAAGCATGTTGGTGGAAAACCATCTCCGGATACGCCTGAGTCCGGAAGCGACAATCGCTATGGGAATGAACACACTGTCTCCGGAAGCAGAAGGACTCTTTCTCCAAGCCGGCGAAATGTTGGCCAGCCACTATCCGCGCGCGGATGAGATGGATGCGTATGAGCGCGTTCTCGGAGCCGCAATGGCCGGGGACAGTAGTTTGTTTGCGCGCGAAGACTACGTCGAAGAGGCATGGCGTATTGTCGAACCGGTGCTGAAGAAGACGACGCTGGTTTATCAGTACACTCCTAACACCTGGGGCCCGAAGGAAGCCGCGCGTGTGTCTCCGCCAGGAGGCTGGAGCAATCCCGGCCAGGAGAAAGCAATCGCAGTGGCAAGGGAGGCGGCGTAATGAAAATCGAGGTCTTGCCCGATGCCGAATCCGCAGCTCGTGAAGCGGCAAAGCTCATCGCTGAAGAGGCAAGAGCGGCAGTCACGGCTCGCGGCAAATTTGTAATGGCCGTAAGCGGCGGCAAGACACCATGGATCATGCTTCGCAATCTCGCGCACGAGGATGTCCCATGGAACGGCGTTCACGTGATCCAGGTGGATGAGAGAATTGCGCCTCCCGGGGATCCGGATAGAAACCTTACGCACTTGCGCGAGAGCCTGCTTACAGATGCGCCGCTGCGTCCTGAACAGATTCATGCCATGCCGGTGGAGTCGGACGACCTCGAATCTGCGTGCGCCAGCTACACACAGACTTTGGAGCATCTGGCTGGCGCCCCGCCAGAACTCGATCTAGTCCACCTCGGGCTTGGTCCCGATGGCCATACGGCGTCGCTCGTTCCGGATGACCCGGTCCTTGAAGAGATGGATGCCGATGTTGCGCTCACAGGGGTTTACCAGGGACGGCGGCGCATGACGCTGACGTATCCCATTCTCAATCGGTCTCGCAAGGTGCTGTGGCTCGTGACTGGCCTCGAAAAGTCAGACATGCTTGCCCGTCTTTTGACCGAAGATCTCTCGATTCCAGCCAGCCACGTTCGCTCGGATCGCTCCGTCGTTTTCTCGGATCGAGCCGCCGCGGCCCGAGTTGAGAAGAATTGGAAGACATACGTGGTTTGAGAATCTGCATATTCGACAGCGGCAACTTCGCCAGAGCGGGGAACTGTTCCGCGAGATTCATTCGAAAGCCTGATGAAGGAGCGGTTCGCATTCCGGTGGAGTCTCGATGCCGCTAAACCCGAATCCGTTCCATCGGTAAGCTGCGATCCGGGTTGTCTTCGTGGCGGGATCGGGCATCAGAAAGGAATCGCCGCGATGCAGCGCGCAAAGCACGCCGTCGTTGGATTCCACTGCATCGATCAACGGCCAAGCCAGCGCAGACCCTCGCCATCGCGCAATCAGACCATGGGGACCGACGGCGTAGACATACGGCCGCAGACCCACTTCATCGTCGATGGATGAGTTATGGCGTTCCAGTGAGAGCAGCAAGGGCTCAGCCGCCATTGAGGAGACCAGTTGCAGTGAAACCAGGGATTGGCGTCTTGATTGCCACACCAGTTTTCCCGCCTGGTAGCCATCGAGAATAATCCCATCCACGGGTTGATCGGGAGACCATGGTTCGGGGCGGATGGCGACTCCATGGATCTCTGCACCCGGACCAAGCCGCGGAGCACAAGCGGCGAGAGCCTGATCGGCAGATGCGCTTCTGCCCGCCAGCTTGGGGAATGCCGTGGTCTCTTCGGTATGCGTGCTGAGCGCGCCGCACTGCAGGCGGACGCCGTGGACGCTGCAGTCGGCGATCAGCCCATCCTTGGTCTCGGCATATTTCTGGTCGAAAACATGATTGCCGAGCGAAAAAAAGACCGGCCTGCCCTCGACACAGGCAGGAGCTTGGATCACATGGGGATGATGCCCCACGATAAGGTCCGCTCCGTGCTCGACCAGCCAGCGTGCCTGCTGCCGTTCGGCATCGGTCGGCCAATCCTGTAGTTCATTGCCCCAATGAATCGATACCACGACCAGATTCGCCAACTGGCGAGCCAGCCGCAGCTTCTGCGCCAGGTCGACCGAGGGAACCCGCTGCACTTGCCCATCGGCGGCCTTGATGGTCGTCACCGCAACAAAGCCAACCGTCAGCTCACCGAAGCGAAAAAACTGCGGGGAGCTCGAGAAGTCCAGCGCCAGCAGGCCGCTCTGCTGAAATGCCGCACGCGTTTGGTTTCGGCCCGCCTGCCCCAGATCGCCGGAGTGATTATTTTCCGCGGTCACGAGGCTGAAGCCCGCCTGCTTCATCGTTTCGGCCGCGGAGCCGGGCACAGCAAAGCAGAGCTTGTTCTGCGCGGCGCAGTTTGCCGGATCGCCTAGAGCGGCCTCGAAGTTACCGCCGACGAGGCTGGCGCTTTTGAAGAGTTCGGAAAAGCCGGTCCACGGGCCCGATCTCCGCTGCTCCATTTCTATCCTGACCAGGCGCGACATCATAACGTCGCCTGTAAATAGCATGCGAAAATCGCCAGGCGCGGTCTGCGCTCTGGCCATCGGCGACAAGCAAAGCGCGGCAGCAGCGGCTAGAAGGGCGGGTTTGCCGGACATGACAGGCTCTCCCTGGAAATGAAGGAGCTGACCCACGCCGGATGCGTCTCGGAATCGACGTTGCCTTTGATCGCTTTGTCAGCCGGTGATGGATTCGCAGGATCGGCGTCCGGGTTGGCGGGCTTGCCGGCCCAGGCAAGGTCAGTGAGCGGCGTGGGAGACGGAAACTCGTAGTACGAATAAACGCTTCCCTTCACAATTTCGCGGCGGCCAAAGTATGGAACCACTTGGTCCCATTCGAGCGGCCGTCCGACTGCTGCTTCGAGGTAGGGCACCTCGCCGCCGCCGGCAACATCGGCAATTTTCATCAACGGGTTGGGCGTGGAAAGCGCGAGATCGGCGCTGGCAAGACTGTTGTAAACCAGAAAGTCGTGCTCGGCCACTGCGCCCACGTGGAGAATCTCGTCATATTCGGTGTCGCTGAGCGGCTGATTCTGCAGTTCCTTTTGGGCCATGGCTTCAAAAAGGCGCACCTTGCTCGCAGTTGTTTGCAGGCGCCGGATGATTCCGGCTTGCAGGGGTTGAGCAGTATCGTCGACCGAAGGATCATTAGTTTCCGATGGGTCCTGGGGCAAATTCCCCGTAAAGTTCGCCGACTTCGCAACCACCTGCTCCATCTGATCGAACAAGGATGCAATGGCTTCGAAGGTCTTCGGGTTCGGCTCGACGTAGCCTCTTGGCGGACGCAGGACAATTGCTTCAAAGCCACCCTCGCCGCACTCCGCGGTAGTTCTCTCGTTCACCAGAACAGTTGCGTGGCGCAGCGTGGCCCAGGAAGCGAGACCCGTCTGGATCCTCTTCGCGTTCCAAAGTGTGTCCTGCGAAGTTCCGGGAAAGGTGGCATCGTCGGCCCACTCGACGGCGAGCGCGCTGATCCACGCGTCATAGAGGTCGGTCTGTCCTGCGCTCTGCGGCATTCGTTTTTCAAGCGCATCGAGAGCGGGACCGAGGGCGGGATACTCCGCAAGATTCGTCTTCAGCAACGAACGGGCGTAGCCGCTGCCCATGGCCGCGGCCAGATCCAGGCCCGAGGGCAGAACTCGCGGGCCTTTGGGCCCGGTAATCTGTTCGGCGGCAGGCCAATCGGAGTGATAGACGGTCGACAGCAGCACTTCGTTGTCAAAGCCCCACGAAAGAGGAAAGACTTGCGGGGTGGCGCCGGGATGAAGGGCAAACGCGGGAGGTACGAAGTTTCCGGCACTCCACACCAGGGCTGAGCGGCTGGGCGCGATGTAAGCGCTGTAGGCTGCGATCCACTTGAGTGCCTTCGCCTTCACATCGTCGGGCAGCGAATTCAAAGGCGTCGCATCGATTGCCGCGGCAACCGAAGTGAGGTAATGGACTGCCTTGAAGTACTCTTTCATCTCCGGCGTAGCGGTGTAATAACCGCGCGGCGTCAGCTCAGTAAAATTGAACGCCTTGCCAAAGACCGGGGAATTAAATGACCCGCTCGCTTGTTGAATGTGGCTAGCCTCCGCGTCGGATGAGTTTGCCGCGCTGTTTGAATTCGCCACCGCATCGAAGGCAGCTGCCCAGGGGGAGCCGGGTGAGGAAGCGTCGAGCGACTGGCGCGCAGCGGCCACAAATGCCCAGAACGCAGGCATCGCCTGCTGCCGCTCCTCAACAATGAATGTGCCTTCGTAGGCTGAGGCAACCAGTTCCCAGAAAACGTCGGTTGTTACAAGGTAAGGCCGCGTTGGCGTTGCGCTATCGAAGCTGCCGCACGCATAGGACTCCGTGTCATAAAGCTCGTACATCTGATCTTCGCCGGTTGTGCGCAAAAGCCCGCCTTGAGCTGTGTAGCTGTCGCGGTCGGCGGCGTCCTGGGTAAACATCCAGGCATTGATCACGTCAGCCAGCGGGACCTGAATCGGCACGTACACCAGTGCCTGTGCGCCCGCCCTCTCCACCAAGCCAACAATGCCCTTGCCATCCGGCGCAGAGGACGGCGTGGAAATGAACTGGTAGCTGCTGGCCTCGGTTGAGGTTGTGCTGCCGTGGTCGCCGATCACTGCCACGCCCGGCATGCCGCTTTTCCAGTGCAGCAGAGCGGCGCCGTTCGGGGTCACCGTGAGCGATCCGCCGCATGGATTGCCGGCGATATGCGATGGCTTATCCCAGTTCTGGCCCGCGTAGGCAAGCTGCTGAAAACAGCCATTTCCATCCTGCCAAATCAGCAAATGCCCATCGGGATGAAAGGACTCTGGCAGCGCTGAAGGGACAAAGTTGGGCGTTGGATCGCCATTCGACTCCGGAATCTTTACATAGGTTGCCTGCGGGCCGATCACCTGGTACTCTCGCTGGCCGTCCTCGGTGATCGTGCGCGTGGAGTACACCCCGCTCGGCAGCCGCTCTGCGAAGAAGATCCGGTAACTGTCAATAGTCTGGTCCGTGGTGTCGTTATAGCCGGTTTCAAAGGGTCGCGGGGCCACAAGAAGACGGCGCAGCGCAGCGGAGGTTTGATAGATGGAGTGCTCGGTCCAGCTTCCATTCGCTTTGTCGGCCGCCAGGATCTGGGATTGCTGGCCGGTTTTTCCCTCGATAAAAAAGCGCTGGCCCATGGGATGGACTGCGATTGAAGCTGCGCTGAACGCCGCGGGTAAATCGAGCAGCGTCGCCGCGCTCGTGTCGCCAGCGTGCCAGCTAACAACATGGTTTCCGGCTTTGTCGTGGGTCAGGATAAGCGCATCCGCGCCTGTGGGCAGCACGTCGAAGTCCACCACGGAAGTTCCCACGGGCAGGCTCAACTCCGAACTCGACGCCGGCGACGCCGTCACGTTGATTTCGTCTTGTGTTGTAAATAGCGAAGACGATTGTGCGAATGCAGACAAAGCAAGAATGGGAAGGCTCAGCAACATCGCCAACGCACGCTTCTGCGCGTAGCTCATAGGGGCCTCCTGGGGGACTCGACTCAGGCCATTCTAGAACATGCGGCCCACATTTGCCGTGTTCACAATGGTGGGCAACAAAGGTTGTTGCAAGCCTCCACCGGTCTTAGGGATTGGTACGCGTCAGATATCTGGCGATGAGCCTGCGTGCATGCAAGCTGGCGGGAGATTTGTGGCTTGCGGTTGCCGGAGGGGCACGATGCCCCCGCTTGCTCGCCGATCAGGAATGCTCAGGCTTCTATTTCCAGCTCCAGTTCTTCAAACCGGCGCAGCTTGTAGATGGCGATCGAGACGATCCAACTGAGGGCGAAGATGGCGATAATGCAGTAGCCGAGAACGCCAAAGTTGTCGTTGAGCCGGCCGACAGCCATCCAGAAGCTGCCTTGCAGATGCAGTTGCGAGCCGATGAGGCCGAGGGCCTCGATGCCGCCGACAACGAAAGCCACGAGGACCGAGACTGCCGTGATGGTGACGTTGTAGTAGAGTTTCCGGATCGGCTTAATGTAGGCCCATCCATAGGCGCCGAGCATGAGGATATTGTCTGTGGTGTCGATGAGCGACATGCCGGCCGCGAAGAGCACAGGGAAAACCAGGATGGAACCGAGGGACAAGCCGCGTGAAGCTTCGGCAGCCGAGATTCCCAAGAGGCCGATCTCGGTGGCCGTATCGAAACCCAGGCCGAAGAGAAGCCCAAGCGGATACATATGCCAGCTTCGGCGGATCATGGCAAAAACCGGCCGGAAAATGCGCGCCAGAAAGCCGCGGTTCGCCAGCAGCAGATTCAGATCCTCGTCGACATAGGGCTCTCCTTGCCGAACTCGCGTGAACGTGCGATACACCGAGCGCAGAATGATCAGGTTCGCAAGGGCGATGCCAAGCAGGAAAAGCGAGGAAACGAGCGTCCCGATGATGCCGCCGATCGAGCGGAAGTTATCAAAGTGTTGCTGCAGTTTGAGCGCGGCTGCGGCCAATGCCAACGAGCCGAGCACGACGATGGTGGAGTGCCCGAGCGAAAACATCAATCCCACCGCAACCGGCTGCTTGCCCTCCTGCATCAATTTGCGCGTCACGTTGTCGATGGCGGCGATGTGGTCGGCATCCACGGCATGGCGCAGGCCAAAACTGTAGGCGAGAAACGCGGTCCCGAGCAGCAGCGGGTACTGGCGAAAGGCGAGGACCGCCCAGATCCATGCGGCCACATTGAAGACGAGCAGGATGCCGTAGATGCCGGAGACCTTGGCGCCGAGATTGCCCGCAGCGTCGTTGAACAGGCCACGGAATGTACGTGTCATCATGCGTCTCGCTCTGGGCAGAATGCGCCTAGCTCTGAGGTAAAGCCGCCCGCGGGATGCGGAGTGCAGCGTTTTTCATACAGCAACACATCATAGTAGCACGAATGGTGGTATAGTAACACTTGCCGTAGCACGAAGTTTACAAACGTGTGACGAGAGTCACAGGCAAAGAAACAGGCCGCGTATTTAGGTTGTTCCCATGCGTAGCAAGAAAGTGCGATTCGTAGCACTTAGTTTATTTGTGTTTTTTGCGGGGTTGCTGGCGCGTGCAGGCGCGCCCAATGGCGTCGCCGTTTCAGGAACCGTGGTCGATGCGTCTGGTGCGGTGATTGTCGGCGCTACCGTGCAGGTTCAAAGCACCAACGGCGCCGTGACGACGCAGTCGGACGGCAGCGGCTCCTTCGTGCTCTCTGGACTCAAGGCCGGCGATTATCAGCTCGCCATATTTAAGCCCGGCTTTGAAATCAAGGAAATTCCCGTCACCATAGGGACCACCGAGGTTCCGGCTCCGCTGCGCATCACTCTGGCTGTGAGCACCGCGGTCACCACCGTAGAAGTGGAGGGCCGATCAGATGACCTCGTTGGGATTGCTGTCTCCGCCGGCCAGGTGACGGTGGGCCAAGATGAACTCAAGACTCGTCCGCTTCTTCGCTCGGGAGAGATTTTGGAGGCGCTTCCCGGTCTCATCATCACGCAGCACGCCGGCGGCGGCAAGGCCAACCAATACTTTCTGCGCGGCTTCAATCTCGACCACGGAACGGACTTCGCCATTTTCATTGACGGCATGCCGCTGAACCTGCCCTCGCACGCGCACGGCGAAGGCTACTCGGACATGAACACCGTCATCCCGGAGCTGGTGGAGCGAGTGGATGCCCGGAAGGGTCCTTATTACGCCGAAGTCGGCGACTATGGCTCGGCGGGAACTGCCCAAGTGGTGTTTTATAAGACGCTGCCCCAGAACTTTGTCCAGGTCGACGGCGGCATGTACCAGTTTGGGCGGTTTGTTTTCGGCAATTCACAAAAGCTTGGCAAGGGTAATCTGCTGTATGGCGGAGAAGCGTATCACGATGGCGGCCCATGGGTGCATCCCGACAATTACTACAAATTCAACGGCATTATGACCTACAGCCAGGGCGATGATGCCAATGGCTTCAGCGTCACGGAGCGTTCGTACCTCGGGACCCGGTGGAACTCGAGCGATCAGCTCCCTTATACGGCCATACCCTACGTCGGTTTCTTCGGCTCCGTGAGCCCTGAGGATGGTGGCCACTCCCATCGCTATAGCTTGCAGGGCGAATGGCATCACCAGGGCGAAAATTCCGTGACGAGACTCATGGCCTACGGGTTCTATTACGATCTCAATCTGTGGTCGGATTTCACCAATTACCTGGTCGATCCTTATAAGGGCGACCAGTTCGAACAGCAGGACAGGCGCTGGGTGGCTGGGTTCGACCTGCGCCATACGATTGTCGGCCGATTCTTCGACCACAGATCGGAAACCACGTTCGGACTGCAGTACCGTGAAGATTGGATCCACAACGGCCTCTACCGGACCGAAGATCGCGTGCGTACGAGCAAAACCTACTATACCGCTAACTATCTAGCTGATGGTGCCACCTCCTTTCTGGCCGCGACTTTGCCCTCGGACACGACTTTGAATAAATTTACAGAGACGATTGGAAGTCCCTGGGTGTCAAACAAGATTGAGTGGGGGGAAAGATTCCGCTCGATTCTGGCTGTGCGCGGCGACGACGGAAGGGGTGTCATCACCAACTTTAACAACGCCACCAACCCCATGTACCCCAACGATCCTTACCCTGCCAACTTCAATCCCAATACCGCCCAATCTACAACCAAGTTCCTGCCCAGCCCCAAGGCAAGTTTGATCTTCGGCCCGTGGGCCAATACGGAGTTCTATCTGCAGGGTGGAATGAGTTACCACACCAACGACGTGCGCGGCTCGACGCAAACCTATGAGCCGGTTTCGCCCGACTATCCTTACTACAATTCGCCGGTCCCGGTTAAGGTTCCCTTCCTGGCCCAAACCAAAGGCGGAGAAGTTGGCGTGCGCACCACGGCCGTCCCGCATCTGCAAAGTACTGTTGAGATCTGGTATCTCCACAGTAATTCCGAGCTGCTGCAGGATGGCGACACCGGAGGCACGACTCCCTCGGTTCAGTCGAGTAACCGCTACGGCATAGAAGTTGGGAACTACTACACGCCCACGGAACATCTGGTTATCGATGGGGACTTTGCGGACTCCCGCGCCATCTTTACCCAAAACGACCCATTCGATTCAACATTCTTCCAAAACGTAAACGGTTCCGCAGTGCTTTGCGGAAAAAACTCGATTTGCGGCGGGCCTACTAGCACCGTTCCCAACAGTCCACTTGTGGCGCAAGGAGCCCTGCCCGATGGCACGCCGATCAATAGCCTGTCGCCCAACTGGAATGCCGCTTACGGGAACAGCTCTTACATGCAAAATCCGTACGGCACGGAAGTGCCTGAAGCAGTTCGGGTGGTGGTTTCAGCGGGCGCCACGCTGCAGGATTACAAAGGCTTTTCGGCGAGTTTGCGCCTGCGTGACTTCGGGCCCCGCCCTTTGACGTCCGATGCACTCTATACCTCACCCACAACGGCGTTGGTCAACCTGGGAGCCAATTACAAATTCAACCAGCACTGGATTCTCTTGGGCGAAGTTTTGAATGTGCTCAACCGCAAGGATCACGATGTTGACTACGCCTATGTATCGCAAATCATGCCAGTAGTCTCGCAGCTCGGGCTACCCGCGCTGCCGGGAGTGCCAGCAACGGCGCCCCAGCCAACAGACGTGGCAGGGGTAACGGCGGTTGCGAATGCGGTGAATGCCAACGCGGCATTTACGAGGGTTATGCACCCCGTCGAACCGGTTCAGGTGCGAATCACTTTGCGTTATACTTTCGGCCGCTGAAGCAAGCACGTTGGCGCCGGGGTCCTTCTTGAACTTCGTCGGCTTGAAATGATCCGCTGTTTATCCTGTGCAGAGGGTCGGGGTTGGATACCCCGGCCCTCTGCTCAAGGATTGGCACGCAATCTGAATATGTTTTCACAGCTCAGTGGCTGTGCGGGTGGGTGTGTTCGTGGGCGTGTTCGGCGTCGAGCGTGGGGACGGTCATCACCAGGCGGCCGTGCTGCACGCCTTTGAGGCCGATGAGAATGTCGGCGAAATGCTCGACGCGGTCCGCCTTGCCGTGGACGATGAGCACTTCAAGGCAGGAATCGAGGTCAAGGTGCGCGTGGCTCGTGGAGACAACCAGGTCATGGTGCTCGTGCTGCGCTTCAGTGAGCTTCTCGGTGATGCCGTGGGCCTGATGGTTGAAGATAAGGGTGATGGTGCCGACGACGGTCGCGTCGGGCGCGGCAGTCCGCTCCCTCACCAGCCGGTCGCGGATCAGGTCGCGAAAGGCTTCGGAACGATTCGTGTACCCACTCTTCTCAATGGAGTGGTCGAAACGCTCCAATAAATCCGAATCAAGAGCGATGCCGATTCTGCTGAGTTCTCCCATAAACACACCTGCGTAGACGCGACTCCGCGTCGAAGCAACAGAATAGCGCGACGGCAGGAATCGTGCTACTCGGGCGCGATCAGGTGATGCGCGATAGCGAAGAGAGCCAATTCCAACCTTGTTGAGACGCCGGTTTTGTCGAAGATGTTCGAGAGATGCCGCTTGACGGTTTCTTCGCTGAGCGTAAATTGTTTGGCGATGTCGCGGTTGCTGCACCCTTCAACAATGCAGCCCACGACGTCGAGCTCGCGCGGGGTGAGGCCGTAGGTCTTGCGCTGCGGCACGGCGGCCTTTTCCATGAGGTCGTGGAGCGCTGAGACGAGATTGACGACGCGCTTGCCGCCGATCCAGTAATCGCCGGCAAAAACGGTGCGGATGGCGGTTTGCAGATGGCTGGCGATGGCGTCTTTGAGCACGATGCCGCGCGCGCCAATTTGCAGGGCCTCGATGATCTGCTGCGTGGTGATGGTGGAGGTGAGGAGCAGAATCTTGGCGGTGGAGGGACCATTCACGATGGCGCGCATGGCCTCAAGGCCGGGCAAACGCGGCATGGACACATCGAGAAGAAGAATGTCGGGTTGCTTTTCGATGGTTTCGGTGATGGCCTCGTCGCCATCTGTGGCTTCGCCCACCACTTTGAAGCCTTCAACTTCCGTGAGCATGTTGCGCACGCCAATGCGAACCACAGGGTGGTCATCGGCAATCACGATTCCGATCGATCGTTCCATTTGAACGGCATGCCTCCCAAGGCTTCGATTTCGGCGGTTCCAGTAAGACTGTGCTCGCGCTGATGCCCTTCAGAGTAGCCACTTGCG
This sequence comes from uncultured Acidobacteriaceae bacterium, assembly GCA_963848805.1. Taxonomy (GTDB): domain Bacteria; phylum Acidobacteriota; class Terriglobia; order Terriglobales; family Acidobacteriaceae; genus Telmatobacter. Next base: position 128,474 of record CAWKFD010000001.1, read on the forward strand.
TTCGTTCGCGAACCATTCCATCCAGCGACGAAGAATTGCCGTTCCACCCAGGAAACGAAAATCACATTGGGGGGCCCGGATTTTGGAAGGGCTAACTCCGAGACACGTCCGCCCTGAAAACGCCTGAGGTCAGGCTGATAGTTCAGTTTCCAGCATACGCTCCAACGCGCCGGCCGCGGTACGCAAATCGCGGAGCAAGACCGCGCTGTTATCCAACTGGTTATCCTTTGGTTCGAGCGGGGTAGTCTCAAGCAAGGCGCCCAGGTGTGCGGCCTGCATGGCTCCCGCCATGCCGCAGCCGCCCTTGATGGCGTGGCCGATGCGGCGAACTTCAGCAGTATCGCGCCTGGCAATCGCGGCGGCCAGGGCCTCGATGCGCTGGCTGAGATCGGTGACGACGGCAGCGTAGATTTGGCGCACGGCAGGCTCAGGCATCATGGTGCGGAGCTGGGCGAGAGTCTCAGCGCTGACGACAGGCTGACAGGGATCGAGGAGGGAAGAAACAGCCTTCGATCTCTGCCCGTCGAAAAGCTTTTGCAGAGCTTCGGCATCGAAGGGCTTAACCAGCAAGCCGTCGGTGGCGGCGATTACTTCAGGCGCGGGGTTGCTGCCGCTGCAGGTGTAGATGCGCGCTTTGCTGCGGGCGCGGAGTTCTCGAACCAGCTCGGTTCCGTTCATACCGGGCATCTGCGCGTCCATCAGGACCACCTGGGGCTGGAGCTTTGCACCCGCGAGCATTTCCAGCGCCGCGGTCCCGTTTTCGGCGGTATGGACGGAATAGCCGCTCATGGTGAGCAATGTGGCGGTCACCTCCCGGCTCACCATGTCGTCGTCGATGAGCAGGACGACGGGTAGTTCTTTTGGGGAGGCGAGTTGGATCATGCATCTAGTGTGCATCTCCCGCGCGGCGAAAGGGAAAAAATCCAGGGGAAAGTTATCTACTTAGTTCAGAGACGGGTTGCGGAGGGTCCATGCGCGCCTTGACAGGTTGCGGAAAAACTCGTCACCTCGGTCATTTGTGATGGAAATAAGCGCAGCAGGGGCTGAAGTGTCTGGGTGAGAACAGATTCTTTGTGTGGAAACGCAGTGAGGAAGAGTGTTTTTCAAGAAAATACCGCGAGTTCGCGCCGCTTTGCGGCGTGGCGAGTTCGCAAGTTCGCGGTTGGAACGAGTTCTCACGCAGATACTGAAGCCCAACTCATTTTATGGGCTTTTTTCGGCACGACAGAAACAGCTTGCTGAAAAAGTGCAAATGAGCGGCGAAGATAGAGGGGCGAACGCGGCAGGGGCTGAAGCCCACACTCATTTTGCGACATTTGCGGCCCGGCTGAAGCCGTGCCCTTGTTACAAAGCCGCCTCCGATTGAGTTTTTCAGCAAGCTGTGAAAGTCGTGCCCTTACAGAGCCCCGCAATTGAATGGTCTTTTCAGCAATCAGCCGCCGACGCCAAGCAGGCGCGCAGCAGACCGCATATCCCCCGCCTCCAGGGCGCGGTTGATGGACTGAAGTTGGTTGAGATCCGCGATGAGCTGTTCTGTGGATTCGTTTTCGTCTTGTTCGTCGTCGACGTTTTCGGAGTTGTTTTCGTCAATAGAATCGCCAGCGCCTTCAAGGTGGGAGTCGGGAGCTGCATCTGAGGGCGCTTCTTCGTCGTCTTCTTCCTCTTCCTCTATTTCGTCCTCGTCCTCTATTTCGTCCTCGTCGTCCTCGGGATCCTGGTCAGGACCGAGGGCGATTTCATCGCCGTCTGAGGTCTGGGAAAGGCTTTCGACGGTGTCGAAGCCGATGGCCCAACTGCTGCGATCGACGCTTTGCAAGGCGAGCTGCAGACCATAGAGGAGGGTGGCTGCGCTATGGCGGTCGATGGTTTTGTTGACGAGGGCGCGCAGGACGCGGGTGATAGTGAGTTGGACGGCGCAGCGGTCTTCGAGGAGGGGGATGTCAAAGGAATCGATCAGGTTGACGGGTTGTTTGGCGGCCCGGTGCAGGTGCGAGTGGAAATAGCAGAAGTACTCGTCCCTGAGGGCATAGGCGCGGCATACCTGGCCGGACTGCATGATGTGCCGACATGTGAGTTTCATTCTTTGCTCCTTTGCGCACCAATCGGCCCCCCCCTTCCCTATATGCCGTACCTCTATATTTGGAAACAAAGGGGTTATGTGCCGGATATATACCAGGGGTTACGGGACTGCGAGGCCACCGGATTTTCGGCCCGCTCCCGAGCTCTCCCTGGAGCCTAAGACAAGCTTAGGGAATTTGCTGAATTAATCGGCAAAATTGGTGGGGGAAATAATTGCAATGGAATGAGGTGTATGGGAGGGAATTGCCAGGGACCGAAGGGCTGGAGGCGATACAGGCCGGTTGCCGGGGACTGTTTGCTCGGTTCTCCGGATGGGCGGCGATTCGACCGGAACCGCTTCCGTCCCCGGTCCCTCCGCCGCGGCGGACGAGGGACCGGGGGCGCCCTCGTTGTGATTCGGGAAAAGGAACGGGGGATCAGGGCCACGCGCCGCGGCTATTTTTCCACGACAGGTTTCGATAAATTCCTCGGCCGATCGACGTCGACGCCGTGCTCGATGCCCATGAAGTAGGCGAAGAGTTGCAACGGGACCACTTCAAGGATGGGCAGCACATACTCGGAGGCCTTCGGGATGAAGATGCAATCGTTGACGAGCGCGAGAACGCGCGTGTCGTCCTCGGTGGCGAGAGCGATGACGCGGGCGCCCTGCGCTCTGAGGCCGGCGAGGAGTTGCAGAGTTTTTTCGTAGCGCAGGACCGAGGCCGGGAGCGCTGAATCGACCGTGGCCAGAACGACGAGCGGAACGCGGTCAGAGACGAGCGCGTTGGGGCCGTGCATGACCTCACCCGCCGGGAAGCCCTCGGCGTAGACGTACGAAGCTTCAATGAGTTTGAGCGCGCCTTCGCGGGCGATGGGGTAGTGAACGCCGCGGCCAGCATAGAGAACCGTGGCGGCGGTTGAGTAGCGCGCGGCGAGCGCTTCGGTTTGCCCGCGCCACGCATCGAGCTGGGACCAGATCTCGTGGGGCAGGGAGAACAACTCGTCGATTCGCCCGGCGAGAGTGGACGCATCCATGCGGCGGCGGCGCGCGCCCTCATAGAGCGCGAGCACGTAGAGCGCGGCCAACTGGCAGGTAAAGCTCTTGGTCGCGGGGATGGCCCGTTCCTGGCCCGCAGCCAGCAGCAGAGTGACATCGGCCTGGGTGGCCATGGTGGATTGGGCGGCGTTGGTGATGGCCATGGTGTTGTGGCCCTGGCGGCGGGCCTCGCCGAGCGCAGCCAGCGTATCACTGGTTTCGGCCGATTGCGACAGGACGAGGACACTGGGATGGCGCGCGTCGATGGAGGCGGGTCCGCCGCGGCAACTGTACTCGCTTGCATATTCCACATCGACGGCCAGGCCGCAGAGGTCTTCAAGCAGGATTTCACCGTAGAGGCCGCTGTTCCGGTTGGAGCCACTGGCGGCAATGAGAATTTCGCCGGAGGGATTGGGCCAGTGCCCGAGGGCGGCGGCAATCTCCGGCTTTAACGCTCTCGCGCCCAGGTAGAGGTCGAGCGTGCGCTTCAGGGCCTGGGGCTGGTCGTAGATTTCGCGCAGCATTTCATGAGGAAAGGTCGTCATGTTGTATGCTCCCCGGATGAACGCTTACGGTGAGGAGTGAGCTGATAGGTATCATCATAAGCCTTTATTTGTACTGGGGACGCGACGAGGGCGCCCGCAAGCGCGGACGCCCTCGAAGTTTGGTGCCGGGCTGCGGTTAGCTGGTGGTGTGGGCACCGCCGGCCATTTTCTCTTCGAGCGCTGCCTGGGCAGCCGCAAGGCGCGCCGTGAGCAGGCGGAAGGGTGAGCAGGAGACGTAGTTGAGGCCGATCTGGTGGCAGAACTTGACGGACTCGGGATCGCCGCCATGTTCGCCGCAGATGCCGACCTTGAGATTCGAGCGCGTGCCGCGTCCCTTTTCGACGGCCATCTTCACCAGTTGTCCCACGCCAGCCTGGTCGAGGGTGGCGAAGGGATCCTGCTTGAAGATGCCGAGCTTGAGATACGCGGGAAGGAAGTTGTTGATGTCGTCCCTTGAAATTCCATAGGTCGTCTGGGTCAGGTCGTTGGTGCCGAACGAGAAGAACTCAGCTTCTTCGGCGATTTGATCGGCGGTGAGGGCGGCGCGAGGAATCTCGATCATGGTGCCCACCATGTAATCGACCTTCGTGCCCTTCTCCTTGAAGACCTCTTCGGCCACGCGGCGAATGATCGCGGCCTGGTTGCGCGTCTCTTCGATGGTGCCGACGAGCGGGATCATGATCTCAGGATGGGGATCGCCGCCCTTGAGCTTGACGGAGACAGCGGCCTCGATAATGGCCCGCGCCTGCATCTCGGTGATCTCAGGGAACGTGATGCCGAGGCGGCATCCGCGCAGTCCCAGCATGGGGTTCTGCTCGTGCAGCTCTTCGACGCGCGCCAGCAGCGTACGCAGCTCCTTGAGCTTGGGCGAGCGGGGCTTGGTGTCGGTAAGGTGCTGAATTTCCACCAGCAGATCCTCGCGCTTGGGCAGGAACTCGTGCAGCGGCGGATCGATGGTGCGGATGGTGACCGGGCAGCGACTCCATGGCCTTGAAGAGGCCGGCGAAGTCGGCGCGCTGCATGGGCAGCAGTTTCTTGAGAGCCGCGCGGCGATCCTTCTCGTTGTCGGCCAGGATCATGGCGCGCATGTGCTCAATGCGGTCTTCGGCAAAGAACATGTGCTCGGTGCGGCAGAGGCCGATGCCTTCAGCGCCGAACAGACGCGCCTGCTTGGCGTCGCGCGGAATGTCGGCATTGGCGCGGATGCGCAGCCGGCGGACGGGATCGACCCAGCTCATAAACTTGACCAGATCGGGATCGTCGGGCTGGGCGTCGAGCGTCTTGAGCTGGCCGGCGATGACGCGGCCGGTGGTGCCGTCGAGCGAGATGTAGTCGCCCTGCTTGAAGGTACGCCCCTTCACGCGCAGTTCCTTTTTGGCTTCGTCGACGACGCAGTCGCCGGCGCCGGCCACGCAGCACTTGCCCATGCCGCGGGTGACAACGGCCGCGTGCGAGGTCATGCCGCCGCGCGAGGTGAGAATGCCTTTGGCCACTTCCATGCCGGCGATGTCCTCGGGCGTGGTTTCGCCGCGAACCAGAATCACGGACTTGTAGGAGCCGTTGTTGTGGTACTTGACGGCGTCTTCGGCGGTGAAGACGATTTGGCCGACAGCAGCGCCGGGCGAGGCCGGCAATCCGGTGGCGAGCACTTCAATTTTCTCGCCCTTTTCCACGAGGCGCGGAACCAGGAAGTCGTAGAGCTGGTTGGGCTCGACGCGATGAATGGCTTCTTCCTGCGTGATGAGGCCCTCGTCGACCATGTCGATGGCGACGCGGACAGCGGCCAGGCCGGTGCGCTTGCCGTTACGCGTCTGCAGCATGTAGAGCTTGCCATCCTGGATGGTGAACTCGAAGTCCTGCATGTCGCGGTAGTGCTTTTCCAGGCGGCTGGTGATGGTGCGCAACTGCTCGTAGACCTGCGGGCATGGCCTTGTCGAGCTCGCTGATGGAAAGCGGCGTGCGCACGCCTGAGACCACGTCTTCGCCCTGCGCGTTCATCAGGTACTCGCCGAAGAAGACCTTCTCGCCATTGGCCGGGTTGCGCGTGAAGCCCACGCCGGTGCCCGAGCTATCGCCCAGGTTGCCGAAGACCATGCACTGCACGTTGACGGCTGTGCCGAGCCAGTCGTCGATGCGGTTGATGCGGCGATAGGTCTTGGCGCGCTCGTTTTGCCAACTGCGGAAGACGGCGTCGCGCGCGGCGACAAGCTGTACGAGCGGGTCCTGCGGGAAGTCCTTGCCGGTCTCCTGCTTTACCAGAGTCTTGTACGCCGCGATGATCTTTTTGAGCGCGTCGGGCTGGAGCTGGTAGTCGAACTTGACCTTTTCCTTGGCCTTGATGCCGTCGAAGATGTGCTCGAACTTCTTCTTGGGGACGTCGAGAACCACGTCGCCGAACATCTGGATGAGGCGACGATAGGAGTCATAAGCAAAGCGAGGATTATTGCTGCGCTTGGCGAGCGCCTCGACGGCCTGATCGTTCAGGCCAAGATTGAGAATGGTGTCCATCATGCCGGGCATGGAGAACTTGGCGCCGGAACGGACGGAAACCAGCAGCGGATTCTCGCCCACGCCCAGCTTTTGCCCTTGCATGTTCTCGAGCTTTTCGAGGGCGGCGAGCATTTCGCTGTCGATTTTCGGGCTGAGCTTGCCGCGCATGTATTCGCGGCAGGCTTCGGTCTGAATGGTGAATCCCGGAGGAACGGGCAGACCGGCATTGGTCATCTCGGCCAGGCCCGCGCCTTTGCCGCCCAGGACGTCTTTCATTTTGCCGTTGCCGTCGGCCTTGCCGCCGCCAAAGAAATAAACATACCGTTCGGTTGAGGTTGATTCTGCCGTTGCGGCAGCCGCCTGCTCCATCACAGCCTGAGTCATGGGATTAAATCTCCGTCGTAGGATTCCGCAACGCGGTCCATATGTAAGGGTAAAGGAACGGAGCCCCAGCGCGCCAATTGGAGATTGCAAGAACAGGCTGAGCGTGCGAGGCCCCTGAATATGCGACTGCGCCGTGCGGCGCTGGCGTTCTGGTGGAAGGTATGGACTCCCGCATTTCGACACTGGTGACCGTTGCAGCCGGATTTCCGAGCTGAGTCCCGGCCACATCAGGCTGCGGATTCTTCGCATCGAGTGCTGAAATATGGGAGTTTGTCCGTATTTTGGGAATCGAGAATTCTATGAAGCCCGACGAAGTGAGAGGATTTCCCCGACGTGCGGCGAGGGATTGGAAACGGTGAACGAGTGACCTGCCTCGTGGGCGGCGCAGTAGAGCCTGATGAGAGCGGCCACGCCGGCTGCGTCGATGCGCGTTGACTCGATGGAGATCGAGCGCGACGGATCGGCGCTCGACAAGCGGCAGCATTCTCTCGAGGAAGAGCCGTTCGTTGTCCCTTACCAATTCAGTGAATGCGCTTTCCGCGGGGTGCGGAGCTGTTGCGCGGCAAATAGTAGCAGTCATGATCCCTCCAGTTGAGGAACTGTTCGCGCTCGATGGGCGACGCGATATGAGTTCAAGAGCCCATGCGGGGAAGTTTCTGAGATTGCGGGGGCACGAACGGTTCATCGCTTAATACGCAAGGAGGGAGACTCCGGTTCCATGCGAGGATCGCCTTTGACGGAGTCCGTATCCTAGAGCCTGTTATTAACTTTCCCGCGGGCAGCGCTGGGAGCCAATTTTGCCCAGGTCTAGGAGCGAGGAGCGACGAATATCGGGAATCTTCGAGCGACGAGCGACAACGAGATGGGCAGAATTGGCCCCAGCCCTGCGGGTTGCGGCGCCTGTCAACAAAAAGGCTGTAAGAAGCGGCGTGCAACTTCTGAGGGAGTTCTCCTTTGGCAGGAAGCCAAGTAAAATTGTAGCCTTGCGAGAGATCCCCATGCCGGCTCCCGCTCTCCATCCGGAAAGCCATCTGACCACCGAACAGGCACGCGCGCTGGCGCTGGCGTCGGGCTTTGCCGAGGCCGGAATTGTTGCAATTCCCTACGCGAACGAGAATCGCGATGCCGAGCGGTTTACCCACTGGGTGCGCGCGGGCCGCGCGGGGACGATGCGCTACCTGGAGCAGAAAACAGGAAGCGGGCAACTGATACGGGCGCGCATAGGGGTTCCCTTTCCATGGGCGCGTTCGGCGCTGGTTTGCTTTGCCAGCTATGGCACCGCGCCGACGCGCTCGACTGACGCCGCAGCAGTGGGAACGGGGTGGATTGCGCGCTACGCATGGAGCGGCCGGACAGACGATGACGGAACACGGCGGCCGAGCGATTATCACAAGGTTTTGTTGAAGCGGCTGCGGGTCCTCGAGGAGGAGCTTAAGAAGCATTTCGGCGCATTCGAATCGTGCGCCTACGTCGATACCGGTCCCGTGGCGGAGCGCGCGCTTGCCACAGCGGCCGGCATTGGATGGACGGGCAAAAACACCTGCCTGATCAATCAGCGGCTTGGGTCGTTTGGGTTTCTGGCTGTACTGCTGACTTCGCTATCTGTCGATGAATCCGAGAAGCCGGCGATTGTTCGAGACCGTTGCGGTAGCTGTACGCGCTGCCTGGAGGCCTGCCCCACCGGCGCGCTCGTTGCGCCGTACGAGATGGATGCGACACGCTGCATCTCTTATCTGACTATCGAGCACAGAGGCCCGATCGCGGAGGAACTTGCGGAGGGTATAGGCCGCCAGGTTTTCGGCTGCGACATCTGCCAGGACGTGTGCCCCTGGAACCGTCCTCAGCGGCTTCCAATTGTGGTTGACGCCGAGCTTGAGGCCCGCACGGAGCTGATCAATCCCGCATTGGAATGGTTGGCCTCACTCGACGAGCAGTCATTTGAGCGCGAGTTCAACGGATCGCCGGTGCGCAGAGCGAGATTTCCGGGATTACGGCGCAACGTGGCGATTGCGATGGGCAATAGCGGGCTGCTTGGATTTGCGTCCGTGCTGCAAGCCTGGGCGGCATCGGCCGATGAGGGTCTGCGTGCGGCGGCGCGATGGGCTCTGGTGAGACTGCTGCGTGGGCCCGGTTCCGTGCACCGCTCATAATTGCGCCGGCTATGGCGTTTGTGGGGCGCGCGGGATTACGGCATCGATCAGGCACAAAGTTCTATCCTTAAAAAAGGGGCGCTCGTGCGCGGGCGTCACAGGAAATCCTCAAGCGAAAGAAGGGTCGGCAAGTGGTTGACGAAGTGAATTCCGTGCGCGCAGGCGGGACAGCGATCGAGACCGCGGGCGTGGAGGAAGCGATAGAGCGGCCCGCGCAGTCGAAATGGTTTCTCTGGCGTAAAAGCGGCAAAGCGCTCGTTTCCTATCTGCTCGACAGTGAGGTGCACACCTTCGCGTTCAGTGTGGCGGCTAATGCCATCCTCTCATTTATTCCGTTCGTGGTGCTTCTTTACACGGTGGCGCTCTCGGTTTTCCATTCGGAAGCCATGAAAGGCGTTGTCGACCAGATGGTGAATTACTATCTTCCTTCCGCAGCCAAGGAGAAGGGCTGGCTGGTATACACCATCTTCAATGAAGCCGTTTCGCCGATATTGCATCATAAGAGCGCACAGGCCCTTTCGCTAGTGATGATTCTCATCGCCTGCACCGGCATTTTCTTGCCTTTGGAAGTAGCTCTTAATCAAGCCTGGGGAGTGACAAAGAGCCGGAACTATCTTTACAACCAGACCATAGCCTTCGGGCTGGCGATTCTGATGGCCGCGCTCGCGCTCCTCAGCATGAGCGTAACCGTTTGGGTAAAGGGCGCTCTCGGATTCGTCACCTTCCACAGCACGAATGGCTACATCACGTGGACTACCGATGGAATCGCCTTTCTTTGTCTGACGGTCTCCAGCGGCGCAGCCGCGATTCTGTTCCTTTTCTCGGTCTATTACGTGCTCCCCAATCGGAAGGTGCCCTGGCGGCCGGTTTTGCGCACTTCGATCATCACGGGCATCATTTGGCTAATCGCCCGGTTCCTCTTTGCCTTGGCAATTCCTCACGTCGATCTGAGCATGTACGGCCCGTTCTACATTTCCGTGAGCCTTCTGTTCTGGGCATATATTTCAGGGCTCATTCTGTTTGCAGGGGCGCAATTCAGCGTGGCCAAATGGGGACAAATTACGGGCGGCAAGAACGGCAGATCATAAATGGGACACGAACTCTGTTCCAGAATGGTATAAACGCTCTCTTGCTCCCCCCTCGGGAGACCGGCGCTACTTACCAGGATGCGTTTAGCTCGGAACGGCCTCCGCGGCCCAAGGCTCAGGCAGGATTCTTCCCGGCAGGCGCAACATGTGGCTCACCGTTTCCGCCGGCGCCGGATGGGCAAACAAAAACCCCTGGCCATAACGGCAGCCCAACTGCCGCAACAGGTTGTACTGCTCGCGCGTCTCGATTCCTTCCGCCACCACGTCCATTCCCAACACGCGCGCCAGCTCCACAATGGTGCGCACAATCTGCAGCGGCTGGTCGCCCTCCGTCATGCGCATGACAAACGAGCGGTCGATCTTGAGCACGTCGAAGGGCAAAGAGTGCAAGTGGTGGAGCGAACTGTAGCCCGTGCCGAAATCGTCCATCGACAGTGAAACACCGAGCCGGCGCAGGCTGCTGAGTACCTCCAGAGCCGTGCCCGCGTCGGGAATGAGGCTGGACTCCGTCATCTCCAGGCCAAACTGCCGGCTCGAAATGCCGTACTGGCGCAGCAACTGCTCCACATGATCGGCCAGGCCTTCGCGCGCAAACTGCCGCGCCGAAAGGTTCACGCACACGCGCGGCGCCGCCCGCTCCGGATCCTCCTGGCACCACCTCTGAAGTTGGTTGCACGCTTCCGAGAGCCCCCAGTCGCCGATCGGAAGTATCAGCCCGGTTTCTTCGGCGAGAGGAATGAAATCCATGGGCGGAATCACCCCCCGCTCCGGATGCTGCCAGCGAATCAACGCCTCCAGGCCGATAATCCTGCGCGTCGCCAGCTCGACCTCCGGCTGGTAGTAAAGCACAAACTGCCGCTTCTCCAGAGCATGGCGCAGGTCCGACTTGCGCGGCCAGATTCCTCGTTACCGCCTCGGCGGCGCGCGGTGGCCGCGAGCGATGCCCATGGAGAGTCTTGCGCAGCCTGCGCAGCTCCAACTGGCTGGCCACCATATCGGCCAGGCTCTCCAGCATGTGCAGCTCGTCCACGGCCATGCCGCGGCGCGGTTCGCACGCGAATACTGTCAGGACGCCCAAAATCCTGCCTTCGCTGGAACGCACCGGAACGCTCGCAAACGACATCACCTCGAGCCGCCGAATGGTCATCCTGCTGCCTGCGAAAGTAAGGATGCTTCGAGATGTCCGGCACCACCACCGGACCGTCCTCCGCCAGCACCAGTTCAAAGATTGACTGTCTTCGCGGCAGCTCCCGCACCGGCTCGCCCCAGTAGGACTTGATCCAGACGCGGCTTTCATCGGCAAAGCCCAGCAGTACCGTGTCCGCGTTGAAATATTCGGCGCACAGGCGCGTAATAGCATCGAAGCTCGGCTCCGGCGCGGTGTCGAGAATTTCCGTCGCCGCCAGCGCCGCCAGCCTTGCCTCCTCTTGCTGCCAACCGATCTCGCACAGATCTATTTCAACTTGCAGCATCGTTTCTCCGAGCCCCCGCTACGCCTTTGCTCACTCGCCCTTCGCGGACTTCGACGCGTCGCGAATTGCGTGCTTCGTTGTTCTCCTTGCTGTCTCAGCAGTCTGCTCCTATTCTTCCTCCGGTAGTGTCCGAGGGCGTGGCTGGCCGCAACGCTCCACAGGCCACGGATCGGACCGCTATTGGATTTATCGGACAACCTTCGGGCGGCATGAGGTTACGCACGGACATACCCTTGGCTTAGTACCCGTGCGGCGCCGTCTCCGGGGGCTCGAGAGGCTGCGGAAAAACTCCTCAACTGGGTCGTTTGTGGGGGAAATGAGCGTAGCAGGGGCTAAAGCCCAATTCATTTTATTGGCCTTATCGGTACGAGCAAACTCGTGCCCTTATTACAAAGCGCCTGAGGTCGAGTTTTCCCGCAGCCTGTGGAGTCACTTGTGCGCGGACGGCTGTCCCGTTTCCGTCCAAAGGAAGGTCAGCTCGTCGGTATCGTCCTGGATTTGCTGCTCCACGCTCACCCCTGCCGAGTGGCCGCCGGCAAGGCTATAGTGCAGCAGCACCGGCCGGCCGCTCACGGAATCCGCCTGCAGCAAGGCCGTCATCTTGCGCGCATGCAACGGGTCCACGCGCGTGTCGCTCGATCCCGTCCAGAACAGCACCGCCGGATATTTTGTGCCTGGCTTCACGTTCTGGTAAGGGGAGTACTTGAGCAGATACGGAAATTGCTTTTCGTTCTCCGCCGACCCATACTCCGTGGTCCAGTGCGCGCCCTGCTCGAACTTCTCATAGCGCAGCATGTCGAGCAGCGGATAGCCGCACCACACCGCCGAAAACAGCTCCGGCCTTTGCGCGATCGACGCGCCCATCAGCAGCCCGCCGTTGGAGCGCCCCATGATGGCGAAGTGCTCCGGCGAGGTATATTTGTTGGCGATCAGGTACTCGGCCGCGGCAAACCAATCGTCGAAGACATTCTGCTTACGAGCGAACATCCCCTGCTCGTGCCAATGCTCGCCATATTCATCGCCGCCGCGCAGGTTGGGCACGGCAAACCATCCGCCCTGCTGCTAACCACCATGCCCACGCCGGATTCCATTCCGGCAGCTCTCCCGAATCGAAGCCGCCGTAGCCCGTCATCAGCAGCCGCTCCGTCCCATCCTGCTTCAGCCCCTTTTTGCCGGCAATGAACATGGGGATCTCGCGTGCCGTCCTTCGACGTCAAGAACACCTGCTTCAGTTCGTATTCGCTGGAATCGAAGGGAACCTTGGGCTGCGCAAACACATCGCGTTTGCCCGTCGTTGTGTCCACCCGGTAAATCGCGGGCGGCATGATGTATGACTCGAAGCTCAAAAACCCGTAGCGATCCGTCGACCGCCCCATCGGCACACTGGCCGCGCCGACGCCTTCGAATTCGATCCCGCCGGCGGGTTTGCCATCCAGCGTATACGCTGAGATTTCCGTCTTCACGTCCTTCAGCCGCTTCACGTAAATCCTGCTGCCGACAATATTGAAAGCGTCGATGGCTTCGGGGCCTTCCGGCACAACCGTAGTCCACGCTTCGGGCATGATGCCGGGGTCGGCCTTCAAAATCCGCCCGTTCGGCGACTGATAATCCGTCTTCACGTACCACGCGCCCTTCACGTAGTCGGCGGAAAAACGCGACTCCACGCCCCAGATCAGCACATCGAAATACGAGTTCGGCTTGGTCAGGTCGCGGTAGACGATATCGACGCGCTTGGCCGGCACGCCCCGGTCGATCTCCACCACCAGATAGCGGTAGTCGTCGCTCAAGCTCGACAGGACCAGATCGAGAGGCCCCAGCAACTCGCCGCGAAATTCATTTCCGAAGAGCAGCTTGTCCTGCGAAACTCTCGTGCCCAGCACGTGCTGGTACAAGAGCGACTCCCTTGCCCGTGGTGCGCGTGTAGAACAGGCCGGTCCCGTCCGGCGTAAAGCTCACGCTGCGGTGCATCGCCGCTGGGCAGCTCATCCACGAGCGTCTTGCCGGTCTTCACATCGAACACGCGCACCGTGGTCTCGTCCGCGCCGCCCTGGCGAATCCAATAGGCCACCAGCGATCCGTCGCGCGATACGTCCGCCAGTTCGACTGACGTATTGGGGTCGCGGCTGAACTGCGCCGGATCGACAAGCCGCTTGTCCTTCTCCGCCCATCCGCGCCGCACATAGATCGATGCCTGTTCCTCGCCCGCCAACAGCTTCAGGAAGAACAGATCGTTTCCGCGCTGGATCGGCACGCGTCCAACTCGAAACGTGCTCCAGCGCGTCCAGATCGTCGGCAATCTGCGGGCGAATGCGCGCCTGCTCCATGTAGCGCGCCGTGTACACGTTTTCCTGGTCGATGAACGCCTTCGTCTCAGGGCTGTCGGCGTTTTCCAGCCAGCGGTAATCGTCCACGACCTTGGTTCCGAAATAATCGTCGGTCACCGGAATCTTCTCGGCTTCAGGCGGAGCGGGAAGCGTAAATCCGCCGCGGCTGTGAATGGCTTGCGCGGAAACAAGAGAGCCAAGCAAAAAAGCCACTGCAAAACCAGAAAAAACCCGCTCCATGCAAGGACCTCCTCGAAGACAGAATACGCGGGCAGCTTCTTAATTCGCAGCCCTGGGCTTGTCATCTGGTTCTCAGGCGTAAGCGTTGCGAGCGAAAATCGCGTCAGACGAGGCAGAGCCCGAAGGCTTTGGCGGCTCCTAGGTCGAGGGCGAGAACGAAGTATGGCGCGATTTTCGCCGCAACCCGGAGGGACGGGGCCAATTTCCCCGGCTTCGTTGTCGTTCGTCGCTAGCAGACACCCGGTATGCGTCGCTCCTCTCTCCTAGAATCCGGAGGAAATTGGCTCCCGTCGCTTACGCCTGAGAATCAGATGACAGGCCCTGGTCTCCGACGTCCCGGTAAAATCAACTGCAGTGACCAACTCTGCCTCAAGCCAGGGTCCCAGCGAACAGGTCCGCGGTTCGCGGGGATGATACTCAGCCGTCGCCTCGCTCACGGTGGGCGCGCGCTTTAGGCCTCCTGCAATCCGTCCCACGCGCACAGCGTCTTTTCCGCCACCGTTGTGCTCATGGTTTCAACGTTTCTCTCGCGCATCATCGGGCTGGTACGCGTCAAATACATCGTCTGGCTCTTCGGCCGCGGCGTTGAGGCCGACGCCTTCAATGCCGCCTTTGTCCTGCCCGACATGATCTCGTACTTCCTGGTCGGCGGCGCGGCCTCCATCACCTTCGTCACCATCCTCACCCGCTATCGCGAAACCGGGCGCGAAGCCGAGGGCGAGCGTTCGCTCTCCGTCATCCTCACCACCATGTACCTGATTCTGGGCGCGGCCATCGTTCTTGCGGAAATCTTTGCCCCCTGGTACGTGCGCTGGTGGTTCAACGGGTTTGACCCGCAAAAAGCAGCCCTCTGCGTGCTCCTCACCCGCATTCTTCTCCCCGCGCAGTTGTGTTTTTTCGCCGGCGGCGTCTTTGGCGCGGTACTACTGGTGCGAAAGCAGTTTTCTGTCCAGGCAGTGGCGCCGCTCATCTACGGCCTCGGCACCATCGTTGGCGGATTGCTGCTGGTCAAGCGCATCGGCGTCTCCTCGCTCGCTTTCGGCACAGTAGCTGGAGCCGTGTGCGGGCCGTTTCTTTTGAATTGGTTTTTCGCGCGCCGCGCCGGCACGCGCTACCGCGTGATTCTCGACTGGCGCGACCAGGGCCTGCGCGAGTGGGTGCGTTTGTCATTGCCCTTGATGGCCGGCGTCTCGCTGGTCACCGCCGACAACTGGATCATCGCCCACTTTGCCTCCAGAATCGGCGGCGCCGTGTCGCTCATGAGCTACGCGAAGCAATTCTTCACTGCGCCCATGGCCATCCTGGCCCAGGCCGCCGGCGCCGCCTCAATGCCTTTCTTCGCCAGCCTGTGGTCGCGCGATCGCCACTACGAGTTCGCCACCAACGTAGCCGACTCGGTTTCGCGCGTGGCCTCGCTGGGACTGCTCGCCGCCTCGGGCATGATCGCGCTCGGCTGGCCGGCCATCGATCTCGTCTTCACCGGCGGACGCTTCTCGGCCGCCGACGCGCGCGAGTGCGCCATCTATTTTGCCGTCTTCTCGGTTTCCATGTTCCTCTGGGCGGCGCAAGCCATCTACGCGCGCGCCTTCTACGCCGCCGGAAACACCTTCGCGCCCATGGTCGCCAGCACCATCGTCACGCTGGTCTCGCTGCCCATTTATTCTTTGTTCTTCCACTGGTACGGAGCCACGGGCCTGGCGTTCGCCTCCGACATCGGCATCGCCATGCAAACCCTCACCATCGCGGTGCTGCTGCACAAGCGGCGCATGGTCTCGCTTGCCAGCCTGGATTTCGCTGAGATGGGCCGTTGCCTGCTTGCCGCCGTTGCTGGTGGCGCGGCCGCCTGGCTGCTCGCCTGGGGCCTTGGCACCCTCTTCGGCCATCTGGCCGGCATCGCGCTGCTCCATCACGCCCACTACTACGCCGACGCGGCCATCCTTATCGCCGGCATCGTTCTCTGGACAGTATTGGCAAAGTGGGTTCTGGAGAAAGCCGGCTCGGCACTGCCCAGGGTGGCAATGCGGCGGCTTGGAATGAGCCATACACCGTAAAGACGCGACCACTCCCGCTGACGCAGAAGTGCTCGCGCCTGATGCAAATCTCGTTCAGCGCCCCTATTGCACGGCCGGTTTTGATGTCTCTTGCGAGACTGTGGCCGTTGGCGGAGCCGCAACCACCTGCGCCGATTTGGCATCGGGCTTGCGGATATCGATTCCGCCCTTGAAGAACGCCCCATCTTCAATGCTGATGCGCGCTGCGGCTACATCGCCGCTCAACGAGCCTTCGGCGCGAATGTCCACCCGGTCCGACGCGGAGACGTTGCCGCGAATCTTGCCCAGCACGACTACCTCGCGCGCGGTCACGTTGGCTCCAACCTGGCCGTTGCGGCCCACGGTCACCCGGTTGCCGGGAAGGCTGATTGCGCCCTCCACCTTGCCGTCGATATACAGCGACTCAGTGCCGGAGATCTCTCCCTTTACAAATAAACCCTTGCTGATAATGGCCTGGTCGCCTGCGGGCGCTCCGACACGGCTTGGGGCTTCAACGGGCGTGGCTTGAGGCGCCGGACGCGGCGGCTCAGGGGTGGGAGGAGTAGCATGCGATGGTTCGGTCTGACTTGGTTTCCACATTGCGCTCAAGATATGTTCCTTTTCTGTCCTTTTGAGGACCGGGGGATGCCAGGGCAACGCCATTGGCTCGAACCCAAAAATGTAAAAGTGCGCTCGCTGTCAGGCTGGCCTTCTATGGTCTCTTGCCGGCGGCCAGGAATCGGTCGAGTCAAATCCTCCGGGTCCGCCTAGAATCGGTCGTTTCCCATATTTTACGGCATGGCCGGAATTTCTGCGCGGCCGCGCGACGCTTCATAGCAGGATTCAGCCCCATGGCACGGTATTTAGGTAATCTTGGCGTATGACGGATAGGGAATTGGTGGTGCGCATCGCTGCCTCGGCCGGCCAAAAGGCTGGATACAAACAGCTAATCCGCGAACTCGGCCTGGGTGGCGGGCGCGAGCGCCGCCTTCTGCTCGAGCAGTTGGCCCGGCTCACCGTCCGCGGCCAGCTTGTTCAACTCGACCGCGAACACTGGAGTCTTCCCGAAGCCGTTTCCCGCCCGATCTCCCGTCGAGAGGGTGGAACACGCGACAATCTGGCGGCGGGGCGCCTCGACTTGCACCGCGACGGCTACGGCTTCGTGCGGCCGAATGCGAAACAGGCCGTTGGACAAGAAGATATTTTCATTCCGCCGAATGAGATCAACTCCGCGATGCAAGGCGACCAGGTGCTGGTGGAATTCGAACCGTCCAAAGCCGACGGCCGGCGCCAGGGCCGCATCGTTCGGATTCTGGAGCGCCGTAATCCAACGGTCGTGGGTGTGTTTCATTGCGCGCGCGCCGATCGTGAAAGAAGCAACGTCGTCGTTCCGTTCGACGAGCGCATGACGCAGCCTATCCTCATCCCTCCCGGCGCCGAAATCCCTCCCGCTGCCTCCACCGCGCCGCACCGCGTGCTCGGCCGCGAGGCGCTCGCTTCTCAAAAACCTGGAAGTCCGGAGGACGAGCGTCTCGAAGGCCTTGTCGTCGATGTCGAAATCACCCGTTGGCCGACGCCCACGCGCCCGCCCGTAGGCCGCGTCATTGAAGTCCTCGGCTCGCCCGGCGACTTCGGCGTCGACGTGGAAATGATGATCCGCAAGCACCAGTTGCCGCGCGTGTTTCCCGAGCACGTCCTCGCCGAAGCACGCAGCGTCGCGCATCTCGATCCTGCTGAAGCAGCGCGCAGGGCCGACTTCCGCGAGCTTCCCATCGTCACCATCGACGGCGAGACGGCGCGCGACTTCGACGACGCCGTTCTGGTGCGCGAACGCGTCAAGGGCGCCGATCCCCTGGGCGCCGGTTATGAGCTCGAAGTTCACATCGCCGATGTAGCCGAGTACGTTCTGCCCGGCTCCGCTCTCGATCTCGAAGCCCGCCTGCGCGGCACCAGCGTCTACTTCCCCGACCGCGCTGTTCCCATGCTGCCGCAGGAGCTCTCGACAGACATCTGCAGCCTGCGCCCAAATGAAGACCGTCTGGTTCTGAGCTGCCTGATGCAGCTTGATGCGGCCGGGCGCATCGAGAGCTTCGAGATCGCCGAAGGGGTCATCCGTTCGGCAGAACGGATGACCTACACGGATGTTCACGCAATTCTGGAAGGCGACGAAAACACGCGAGCCCGCTACGCGGGCCTCGTTCCAGACTTTGAGCGAATGAAGCGCCTCGCCGTGCTCATGAACCAGCGCCGCGAAGAGCGCGGGTCGATCGATTTTGACCTGCCCGAGCCCGTCATCGAGTTCGACGAGCACGGCCAGATGAGCGGCGTGACCAAATCCGAGCGCACCTGGGCCAACCGGCTCATCGAGGAGTTCATGCTGGCCGCTAACGAGTGCGTCGCCACCTGGCTTGAAGATCTCGGCGTGCCTTCGCTCTACCGCATTCACGAGAAGCCCGAGCCGCGCCGTGTCGTCCAGTTCGAGGAGCTGGCCGCTTCATTCGGCTATTCGCTCGGCCTCGGGCCGTTGCCCGTCAAGCGCGTGGTCACGCGTCAGGATCGCCGCGCGTCCGAGCGCAGCGGCCGGCCCGCCCGCTCCGTCGAAGTGCCTGAAGACATCGCCGTTACGCCGCGCATGTATCAAAAGCTCGCCCACCGCATTGAGGGAAAGCCGGAAGAGCGCATCCTCAGCTACCTCATGTTGCGCTCGCTCCGCCAGGCGCGCTATTCCGAGATCAACGAGGGCCACTTCGCCCTGGCCGCGCCTACATACACGCACTTCACCTCGCCCATTCGCCGCTATCCCGACCTCATCGTGCACCGCATCGCCAAGGCGCTGCTGCGGGCGGGCGTCCCCGGCCGAAGAACTATTACGCTAGGCCGCTTTGACTCACCCTGGTCGCACCCCAATGAGGGTCAAACAAGGATTGGGGTGCTCCACCTTCGCGAGTCCGCAGGACGAACGAGGGTGGGAGCGAATTCTGTCGTCGTTCCCCCCATTCCCGAGCCCGAACTCGCCCAGATCGCCGAAGAATCCAGCCAGGCCGAGCGCCGCGCCGCCGAGGCCGAGCGCGAGCTGGTTGAATGGAAGAAGGTCCGCTTCATGCAGGATCGCGTCGGCGAAGAGTTTGCCGCCCTGGTCCTCAACCCCGCCAAATATGGCCTCTTTGTCGAGCTTACGGATCTCTTTGTCGAGGGCCTCGTCCCCATCGACACCCTGCGCGGCGACCGCTACACATGGCGCGAGAACACGCATGAGATCATAGGCGAGCGCACCGGCCGCCGCTTCCGTGCCGGTGACCGAGTCGAGGTCATTCTGGACCGCATTCTCACCCAGGAACGCAAGCTGCAGTTCGCTCTCGTCGAAGAAGGGCTTCCGTTGACGGGCCGCAAGCCGGCGCAGAAAAAGAAGCACGCGAAGAGGGACGCGCGAGCCCAAAAACGCGAGCCGAAGAAGAAAAAAGACAAACGCCGCTGAAACAGTGGACAGGGAACAGGGAACAGTCAGGTCCTTCGACTCGTTTGGCGCAGAATGCACTCGAAGCTTCGTTCGGGATGACAAGCGGGGGTGTGGGCGTGGGTCAGCCGTGCCAGCCCACCCTTCGCAAAGTGCGCGAAGGATGGGGCAACCAGGTATCCATCCCAGGCTAAGGCCGCACCGGCCAAACTTCGCTCGGGGGACAGGTGGGGTGTGGGCGCGGCGATTATTACGTAATTCAATTGGGTGTCACATGCCTTTTAGCCCATCGCGGTAGGCCATCGCTTCGAGTTCCACGCGGATGGCGTCGGCGACGGGAACGACGGGGCGGGCTTCGAACGTGAAGGCAGGTAGCATCGAACAGAACTTATGCACTTCGAGCGGGTCGTCACATTCCATCAACATATACCCGCCCCAATCGCCGACGCGGATGACGAATGCTTCGATTTTGAAATTGGCTGGCGCTTTCCAGGGTCCGAAGACCTCCAGGATTCGTTTCTGTGCCTTTTCGTACTCGATTGGCGTGCCCTGCGGACGTTCGTTCCAAGTGATCATGTACTTCATGATTTCTTTCCTCTCTCGCATTTTGTGACGGCCGGGCACGTCGTTTATAGAGGCGGCCCGGGGCTACCTCAACTCGGTCGTTTGTGGTGGAAATGAGCTTAGCAGGGGCTAAAAGCCCAACTCATTTTATTGGCCTTATCGGCACGAGTAAACTCGTGCCCTTATTACAAAACGCCTGAGATCGAGTTTTTCCGCAGCCTGAGAAGGCCCCTGCTCCTTTTGGGAAACACAGAACTCCGATTCAGATGGGATGACGAGCGGAGGGGCGGGCGCGGCTCCCCGGCTATTTGTTGGCCATCTGCCCGGCCCCGGCGCCAATGAACGGCAGCTTGAATCGGTTGCTTATGCGCCGGCTTGTTTCTCGGCGAGCGGACCGATGAACGGGATCATGAATTTCTGTCCGCTGGAGGCCTTCACAATGCAAATTATCCAGCAGATAAAGAGCGCAAGATCGCCCAAAAGGCCAACGATCCAGCCCAGAATGGGGATCACAAGAACGATCGAACACGCGAACCAGCCGATTGTGATAAAGATGTTCTGCCACGCGTGAAACCGCACGAACGAGTTCCTGTTATACGGTTCCACGATGAGGAAGATGATCGCCGGAATGATCGTAATGTAGGCGAGTGCTCCGGCGGCATTATCCGACAGTCCTGAAGAGGCTCCTACTGCATTGGGTTCTGTCATTACAGCTCCTTTCGAGGAAAAGACTGTTTTGGGACTGCTGCTTCACTGCTGCGCACGGCAGGTGAATCGGGGAATCCGGCATTTGGGGCCGTGGACCGCGAAGCGGGTGGGAATAGAACAACCTGCCGCGCGCCCGCTTGTCAAGTGAATAATGGGCTTTACACTTCGGCTGCACCAGTTCAATCCGGCAGACCGGGACCGTCACGTACACCATCCCATACAATGGCTTTGGGAGCTTACTGAATGGCACACATGGTTTTTTGCGTTCGCTACAAAAAGGAGATGGAGGGCCTCGAGGAGCCGCCCTTCGACTCGGAGTTTGGCCAGAAGATCTATAAGAACGTCTCCAAGGTGGCTTGGGACGAGTGGATTAATCGCCAGAAAATGCTGCTGAACGAATACCGCCTACAGCCCTGGCTGCCGCAGGCGCAGCAGTTTCTCGTCGAGCAGATGGAAGAGTATTTCTTCGGCTCCGGCCTGGGCCTGCCGTCGGAGTACGTCCCGCCCTCGAAGTAGGGTTAATGCGGATTCGATGCGGTATTCAGGCATGGGGCAGCGTCACCGCGCGCCCGCATTATTGCCTGCTGCGAATGCCTTCGCGCATCCCCGGCCACGGCAGTTCTTACGCAGGCCCAAAGGGTGCGCGTAAGTAGTTCCACGACATGACCGGACTGCCCACCATACTCACCGCCAGAGCCGCATTCGTTATTGCTGGACCTTCGGCCTAAGAGTGTTCCGTCTCCGGCGGCCTCGCTCCGCTGACGGGAAATAACGATACCGCCGTTAGTAATAACGCCTGGCCGATCAGAAAATAGTAGTTGATAAAGGCCTGTTTGCTAGCCGAAACGAACAGCATCAGCGCCATTCCATAGGCGGCCGCAAACATTGCCACCTGAGGGGCCCTGCGGCGCGCCGCCCACACGATAAAAGCAAGCAGCAGAAGCGGGCCTATCTTCATATAGAACGGAAATGGGATGGCAAAACTTAGCGCATCATGACGAACCGGCGCCGCAAGATGAAAGAGAACGAGGTCGTGCCACAGTGCGTGAAAATTCCATAGTGCAAAGGGCAACGCGGTGGCCAGTGCGACGGCGATCGATAGGCCGAGCAGCCTCCAGTAAGCTTTCCACGAGAAGGGCTGGATGAGATAGCCGGCAAACGGAAGCGCAAGGAAGTTGTATTGCTTTGACGCGAGAAAAAGGCCGAGCGCCAGCGGGAGCCAGCGCGGCCTTTTTACTGCCGCATACACTGTGGCGCAAAGCAGCACCCAAACCAGCGGTTCGGTCCAGGAATGCAGCTCAACATAGAAAGTGGTTGGCGCCAGCAGAGTGAAGGCAGCAAGCCAGAGACCGCGCTCATCAGGAAAAAGCGCGAAGACCAGGACCGCCGAGAGCAGAATCGCCGCTAAATAACCGTAACGAACGTCTCCCAGCAGATAACCGGGCATCGCGCTGATGAATGTCGCCGGCGGATACGGCAAACCAACCTGAACTCGGCCGTTCTCCACAAAGCCGGGCGCATAGAGGCGGCGAGAGTCATCCACGCGAAAAACGTCGGCGCTTAAGGTTCCGTAGGGGTCATGGCCCCGCAAAAGAGCCGCACTAGCATCGCGCTGAAAGGTGAAGCAATCGATCCCAGGCACTGTCGACATTATGATGTAACACGCCAGGAGGCCGTGGAGCACGAGCAGCGTGGGAAGCAACCATCGATAGGCTGAGTCGTGCGAAGCCTCGAACTCGGCGGCATACCCGCGTCTCGCAAGAGTCATGGCTGCAATGCCAAGCAGGATGGCGACCGCGATCAGCGTGCGGGCCCCTGCGCGATTGCCGTCCCAACCCAGGTAGAACGAGCTCCAGGCCGCGCCGCATAGAGTGAGCACGCTGGCCGAAGCCAGCGCCAACGACGCGAGCCGATTGAAGTGAGAACGCGACCGCGTGTGCAATCAGCAAACCCTTTCAGCCGGAATTTCCCTTGTTCGGGTTTCTGGCTGGGGTTCATTGTACATCCGATCGCCTTGGCTGGAGCCGCTGTTTCAACCCAACTTTATCGGGCGGCGCAGTGAGGGCCGGTCTTCGTCTGCTATCCGGCCCCCGCCCGATTGGATTCGGCCGCGGCCACTTGCGTTATCTGTGCGGCGCCAGAAGGATCTTGGTTTGATCGTTGTCCTTCGACAGCCGCTCCAGCCCCTTCTCCACCACATCGCCCATCCCGATAATGTCGGTGACCATTGTCCTGGCCAGGGGCAGCTTTCCGGAGGCCAGAAAATCGAAAATCATGCCCACCTCCGCAGCGTCGTAGACGAACGAGGTAGTCAGCTCCAATTCGTGGGGAACAACGCGCGCGGTGACGAACGACGTCGGCTTCCCATCGACCCCTATCAGCACGATCTGGCCGCCGCTCCGCGTCGCATCGATGGCAGTGTTGACGGCCGCCGACCCGCCGGCGCAATCAAATGTAATATCCGCGCCCTTGCCATCGGTCAGCTCCCGAACCTTGTCGGCTAACCCGGCGCCCTCTTTGGAGACGTCGAAGGACGCATCCGCGCCATATTGCAGCCCCAGCTTTCTCTTTTCTTCCCCGAGCGTGGCCACAATCAGCTTGCCCGCCCCGCCCAGCTTCAGCAGCATGATCGCCGAAATTCCAATAGGGCCGGTGCCGATCACCAGCACCGTGTCGCCCAGCTTGAAGTTCGATTTCCGGATGCCATGGAACGAGGTGCCCAGGACGTCAAAGAGAACGGCTTCTTCAAAGCTGACATTCCTGGGGATGGGCAGCAGCATTTTCTTCGGGTCCCGCACCAGCAGATACTCCGCATAGCCGCCGTCGGTCATGGGCGAGATGCCCGTTGTCCGCAGGAAACCGTTGACGCAGATGCTGGCTCGCCCCTGGAGGCAGTTGTGGCATTCGCCGCAGTTTCCCGGGGGCCCCACGGCCACGCGGTCGCCCACCATGCACGATGTCACGCCGGCCCCAAGCTGATACACGGTTCCGACCGTTTCATGCCCAAAGACCGTGGGTGGGGAGATAATCCCCTCGTGCATGTAGGAGTGTACATCGGTCCCGCAAATACCAACGTACTCGACCTTCACGATCGCTTCCCCCGGACCCGCGGTAAGCATCGGCCGGTCTTCCAGGACTACATCTCTGACGCCTTTGTACAAAGCTACCTTCATTCGATATCCCCTTCTCTTGCTATATTGCCGCTCCCGCATCTTGAAACGACAAGGAAGATGGCCAAAGTTCATCTGGACCGGCAGCATCACCCTAACACCGACGGCTTGTATTGTTAAGTTGTTTGCTTGAATAGCAAGTATCAGCGTCAGGGATAGGCAGGGCCTGCGATTCGGTCGAACACTCCCCCATCAACCGTTTCCAATAGCTTGCCGCAATGTGCTTTCCATGCACTCTTTACAGGGGTTTCCCAGAAGAGCCGTAAGGAAAATGGCGTAGAATGCTAGCCATGGCAAGCGATATCGTTCCATCCAATTCTACCCATCCCTTTGAGCTTAAATTTCATCATGCCGGCGTCAGCGTCCCCAACCTGGAAAGCTCCATAGCCTGGTACAGCGAGATGCTGGGCTTTGAGCTCGTGGGGCGGGATTATCTTCCTCCGGCGAAGGCCAAGCTGGCTTTTCTCCGGCGCGGCGACTTGCGGTTGGAGTTATTCGAGGTTGACGGCGCGGCTCCGCTGCCCCAAGACCGGCGCGACCCCGACACAGATGTGGGCACCCACGGCAACAAGCATGTTTGCTTTGCGGTGAAAGACGTTCACGCCGTGGCCGAGGAATTGAAACGGCGCGGGGTCGATATTGTGTTCATCAAGGATGTGAATCCCACGATGACGGTTTCCTATATTCGCGACAACGCCGGTAACCTGATTGAATTGGCGCAACAGCCGGATCTCTGGAACTAAGTATCAATTCTTGGTCGCAGGAGCGGGCACGTCTCAACGTCCAAAGCCGGCAAGACGGGTCTCATGGGGCGGCAGAACACGGTAGTCGTCGATCAGGCAGATCGGTCAACTTCGGAAGAGGAGAATTGTGTGATTCACGACAAATTTCCTAATCTGTTTTCGCCCATCAAGGTGGGAACCCATATCTATAAGAACAGGATTATCGGCGCCCCTATTTATTGCGGCCCCTTTGTTTCTCTGCCCTTTCTTTCCGACGTCATGGCGAAGGCGGTAGAGGAACGAGCCAGAGGCGGGTGCGCGCAGGTGACGGTGGGAGAAACTCCCGTCGATTTCGAATACGCCAACAAGGACCCGTTCCCGCCCATCGACTTCAGCGATTACAACGATCCCGCATTCGGCAAGCTGGGCGCGCTCGCGGAGACAATCAAGAAGAACGGCGCCATTGCCATGATCGAGCTGAACCACTGTGGCGGGGCGCGGTTGCCTCTTGCCGAGCTGAAGCCCCCGATTGGACCGGTGACACGCGTGAACGAGTTCGGGGCGAAAATCACGGCCATGGATCAGGCCATGATCGACACTGTTGTCGAGGAATACGTCGTATGCGCCAGGTTTATGAAGGCCGCCGGATACGATGGTGTCCTGATCCATTGCGGGCACGGCTGGTTGTTGCACGAATTTCTTTCGGCCCGAACCAACACGCGCACGGATGAGTACGGTGGATCGCTTGCGAATCGGGCGAAGTTCCCCATTCGCGTAATTCAGGCAGTGCGCGAGGCGCTGGGTAAGGATTTCATTCTCGAAGTGCGCGTGAGCGGCGACGAGCGGGTCGAGCACGGCATGGGCGTGGAAGAGACCGCGACCTTCTCGAAGATGATCGAGCCGCTGGTGGATTCGATCCATGTTTCGGTGGGCATTTACCGCGAGCCGGTGCTGAGCGGAATGTTCAATTCGCTCTTTGAGCTGCATGGGTTGAACGCGGAACTCTCCGCTGCCATCAAGAAGGCGGTCTCGATTCCCGTAACGGTCGTAGGGGGCATCAATTCTCCGGAGCTGGCCGAACAACTGATTGCCGAAGGAAGGTGCGATTTTGTCGCATTGGGCCGGCAGTTGACGGCGGACCCCGAGTTTGCCGTAAAGGCGGAAACCGGCCGCGAAGACGATATCGCGCGCTGCCTGCGCTGCTTCAAGTGCCTGCCGGGAACTCTCGAAGACGTGATGGACGATCTGAGCACACTCTTCGGCTGCACGGTGAATCCCGAAGCCTTCCTGTTCGATAAGGCCATACTGGACAGCAAGCCCGCGGCATCGCGCAACGTCGTGGTCGTGGGAGGCGGCGTGGCCGGCATGGAGGCAGCCGTGGTAGCAGCGGATCGCGGCCACAGCGTGACCCTCTACGATAAAACCGATACTCTCGGCGGCCTCTTGAAATTCTCCGATTCGGATGAATACAAGGGCGACTTGAAAGAATTCAAAGACCTGATGATTCGCCGCGTCGGCAAGCGCAAGATCAACGTCGTCCTGGGCAAGGACCTGAGTCCGGAAGAATTGGGGGCGATGAAGCCCGACGCGGTGATCCTGGCCACCGGATCGACGCCCATCGAGCCGCGCATTGAGGGGCTTGAAAACGCGGTGCGCGCTCTTGACATCTACAAAAGTCTCGACGGGGTGGGGCAGAATGTGGTCATGATCGGCGGAGGCCTGGTGGGCAGCGAGGCGGGCCTGCACCTGGCCAAGAATGGCCGCAAGGTGACGGTGATAGAGATGCTCGACAGCGTGGCGCCGGATTCTTATCCGTTTCACCGCATGGCGCTGGTCCACGAGATGGAGCGCATGCTGACCTGTCGCACCGGGCTGAAGGTGATTTCGATCGCGAAGAATGGAGTAAAGACAGTCAACGCGGAAGGGAAGGAAGAATTCATTCCCGCCGATACGGTCGTCTATGCCCTGGGCATGCATCCCAACCGCAAGGAGACCGAAATGCTGCATGCTGCCGCAAAAGATGTGCCGGTTTATGAGATTGGCGACTGCGTGCGCGCGGCCAAGGTCTATGAGGCAATGAAGGAAGGCTATCTTGCGGCCATGTCGATTGTGTAAAGCCTCAGGCCGGCTTACTCAATAAGTCTTGTCAGATGGCCAGACGTGCTTCGTCATGGGCGTCACGCTGAAGGGCTAATGTCATCGCCAGGAATCGGAGCCATGGCGCCCTCCGTCACCGGGACCACCAGCCTCCATCTCCTCGGTCATGGTGTCCACCGTCGCCTCCGTCGCCATGGTGTCCTCGGCCATGATGGCCATAGTGCCCTCCATCACCCGTGCCTCCGTCACCGCTGTTGCCGGATTGGCCTTGCCCTCCGCTATTGGAGCCAGTTTGCCCACCGCTGTTGGAACTGCCTTGCCCCGCGGCTGTGGAGGCGCTTTGTCCTCCGCCGGCAGTGGGCGACTGCGGCTGGGCCTGCGAAATCGCATTGCCCACGTTGGCGAACACTTTGTTTACGGTTGTGGAGACACCAGTTGAAGATGCAACGATAGAAAGAGAGAGCAGTGAGCACAGCAATGCGTACTCAACCAGGTCCTGACCCTCTTCGCATCTCTTCAGGCCCGGAAATCTCGCCACGAGCTTCAGAAGTGTGCTTCGCATCTTCGTTACCCCCAAAGTGTCTGGATAGGAAGCAAGCCAACCTCTATCTGATCCCTAAAGTAATCGACGCACAAGGTTACTTTTGTCTTTTGTGTCTAGGTATGGGATTACTTTTGTTTGTTTCATTACAATCCTCTTCGATCCGTAAAACAGAAGGCCTGAAGTCTTGCGCCGATCGACTCTTCTCCGCAAGGAAGGGCTCGTAACCTGCTGATTCTACATATGCCTCTACTGGCAGATTTGAACTAGAGCCGTTTTGCGGGCATGAAGGCGCGGCAGAGCCCGGAGGCGAAATGCCGGCGAGGGATCTGAGAGAGAAGTGGTCGGGACGGGCAGATTTGAAGTGCCGAACAGCTCGGCTTCTCACCCCACGGACGAAAAACCTGTTCGCGGGGATTGGGCTTCGCCTCCCACCCCTCGCAGGCTTTTCACCGGAACCCGCTGAGGCGGATTCAAAGATTGGGATGCTTCGTGGGTCGGCAGCCCCAAAGGAAATTGCCAATACAAGATGGGCTGCCAGTGCGAAGTTTAATGGTCGGGACGGGCAGATTTGAACTGCCGACCCCTCGCACCCCAAGCGAGTGCTCTACCAGGCTGAGCCACGTCCCGACACAACGGAGCCGGCTCGAACGAGCCGGCTTTTGGGGTTACTGTTAGTTTACACCGGCGCGCGCCCGCCCTGCATCATTGCTCGGCGTCACGGCGCAACCGCGCTCTCGGCCATGTCTACAATCTCGTCCGCAATGGCCAGCGCGGCCGTCGCCGCAGGGCTGGGCGCATTCAGCACGTGCAGCGCCCCCTCCTGGCGCGCAAAATGGAAATCCTGCATCAGCTCGCCCGATGGCGACAGCGCCTGCGCCCGCACTCCGGCCCCGCCCTCGATCAGGTCTTCCATCTGGAGCTCCGGCACCAGCCGCTGCAGCGATTGGCAAAACAGCTTCTTGCTGTACGACCTTTTGAACTCTTCCCAGCACATCCGCGGATAGCGCGCAAAAAATCTCCAGAATCCGCGGTAGGTCAACGTCTCGATGGTGTCGCGCAGCGAGAAATCGCCTTTGTGGTATCCCTCCCGCGCAAAGGCCAGCACCGCGTTTGGTCCGGCCTCCACACCGCCATGAATGAGACGCGTGAAGTGCACTCCCAGAAAAGGAAACTTCGGGTCCGGCACGGGATAGATCAGGTTGCGCACCAGATGCTGCCGCTCCGGTTTCAGCTTGTAATACTCCCCGCGGAAGGGCACAATCTTCGCCGCATCGCGGCTGCCTGCCTTTCGGCTCACCCGGTCGCAGTGCAATCCCGCGCAGTTGATCAGGTAGTCCGCTTCGTAGTCTCCGCTCCGGGTATAAATCGTCCAGCGATTTTTTCTCCGCAGCTTCGTAGCCTCGGAAGAAAACCGGATGTCGCCGCCTCTTTTGCGAATCTCCTTCACCATCTCCATGCAAACCGCAGAGTAGTCCACAATTCCTTCCTGAGGAACGCGGATCCCGGCGAGCCCCGCTGCGTGCGGCTCAAACTCGCGAATCTGCTCGGGACCGAGCAATTGCAATCCCTCGAGGCCGTTGGCCTTTCCGCGCTCCAGCAGCGCGTGCAGCCGTGGAATCTCCTCCGGCTCAGTGGCCACAACCGTCTTGCCGCACAGGTCGTAAGGCACGTTGTGCTGCTCGCAGAAAGCCGCCATCCTGCGGATTCCCTCGACAGCCATGCCGCGCCTTCGTTGAACCCGGCTTATAGTACAGGCCGCAATGCAACACCCCGCTGTTGTGTCCAGTCTGGTGCCGGCCGGCGCCGTCTTCCTTCTCCAGCACAAGCACCTCGACCGAAGGGTACCGCTCCAAGAAGCTGGTGCGCCGTTGCCAAGCCCACGATCCCACCACCGATAATGGCGACTTTCATTGGAATCTCCGCAGCAGTCCATCCTATCAAGTGTGCGCATTTGAAGCGTGTTCGGCCCAACACCTTCGGCCGCGCGGCCTTCCCGCATCGCGCCGCGTGCGCAGGCCCCGTCCCGCCTGTTATCTTTTACCTTTGTTTATTGAGGGGAGAACGGAACAATCCATGCCTCATCCCGTCATTCAATTCGGTACCGACGGCTGGCGCGGCGTCATCGCCGACGACTTCACCTTCGCCAATGTGCGCACCGCCGCCGAAGCCATCGCGGCCTACGTCCACTCCCGCAATGGATCCGCCCAGGAAGATCCCGCCCGCGGCCTCTGCATCGGCTACGACACGCGCTTCGGCTCCAAAGCCTTCGCCCGCGCCTGCGCCGAGGTTGTGGCAGCCACCGGAATTCCCGTCCAGCTCGCCAACGCCGTCACGCCCACCCCCGCGCTCAGCTTCGGCGTGCGCGAGCGCGGCGCCGCCGGCGGCATCATGATCACCTCCTCGCACAATCCCGCGCAGTGGAACGGCGTCAAATACAAGGGCTGGTACGGCGGCTCGGGCAAGCCCTCCATGATCGCCGCCATCGAGTCGTATCTCGGCAAGCCCGTCGCCGCGCCCCACGCAACCCGCGCCCGCATCACTCGAAGTCGACTTTCTGCCCTCCTACCTCAAAGCCATCGAGAGCTTCGCCGATCTCGACCTCATCGCCAAATCCGGCATGAAGTTCTGCATCGACTCCATGTACGGCGCCGGCGGCACGATTCTCTCTGACATCTTCGCCCGCATCGGCGTGGCCAACGTGCAGATTCGCTCCAATCCCGATCCGCTTTTCCCCGGCATTAATCCCGAGCCCATCGAGCCGCACATCCGCGCCCTCGGTGAAGCCACCGTCGCCAACCACTGCCAGGCCGGCCTGTGCACCGACGGCGACGCCGACCGCATCGGGGCGACAGATGAGTATGGCAACTTCGTCGATCCCCACAAAATTTATTCCGTTCTTCTCAGTTGGGTGCTCAAGTATCACAACGATTGGCCCGGCGCCGTCACCCGCGCCTTCAACACCACCAAAATGCTCGACCGCATCTGCCTGAAACACGGTCGCGAGCTCATCGAGCACGGCATCGGCTTCAAATATGTTTGCGACTTGATGCTGGAGCGCGAGATTCTGATGGGCGGCGAGGAGTCCGGCGGCATCGGCTTCCAGCGCCACCTGCCCGAGCGCGACGGCCTGCTCAACTCGCTGCTGCTCGCCAACGTCATGGCCCAGGAAGGCAAGACCCTCGGGCCAGCTTGTCGCTGACTTGCAGGCTGAGTACGGCGAGCACCAATACGGCCGCATCGATCTCCACA
>CAWKFD010000002.1:0-116271 GCA_963848805.1 uncultured Acidobacteriaceae bacterium
CAACCCGGTGGCTTGCAGCTTCTCAGCGCCGACGGTCGCGCCTTTGGACCGCCCAAACCGCATTCGTGGAGGTGGCCATGACGTTTGAAACGCTATCGTTCACGAACTCTCCGTTACTGAAACGGATGGTCCATGCGAACGTGGAGCCGGTTTCGCCGCCATAATAGGCAGTTGAGGTCCAGTAGGTTCCGCTCGATACGTTGGAGAAGTAGGTTTCTAAAAGTAAGCGCCAGGTTACTGGCCGAGACATCGACCAGGCTCTCGAGTTCGATCAAGTTCGGCAAACGCCAGGCGCCCGCGGCCGAACCATCCGTCAATCCGCATTGTCCGCTGGTCAAATGATTGGCCTCCGCTACCGCTTTGTTCCAGGTCGCAGGGCTTAAACAACCTGCATTTCGAGCCAGATGAGGCCGGTAAGGTGATCTGTAACGGTCCCGTCTCCGTTGACGGTGAAGCGTACTTCTGGCCACGCCGTTCCCTTACGCAACGCGCCGTCATCGCCGGCTGCATACGTGGTGGTTTGGCCGGTGGCGGCAAGATTTACCAGCGGGTTGCTGCCGTTGTACGCGGTGAAATTGGCTCCGCTCAAGGAACTAAACGGAGCAGGCGCCCAATCGAGCACGACAAAAACGATAGGCGGGTTGAGAGTGTTGAATCCCGCAAACTGACCGTTCATTCCGGCGCGCATCACTGTAGCGCCGCTGACGGGAGATGGGTAAAATCCGTATCCCGCTTTCGTTGCCCAAAACTGGTATTCGGTGGCCACGTTTCCCCCGGCCGCCAGGTTGGAAAGAGTGTAATTGCCATTCGCATCCGTGGTGGTTGTCTGACCATCGTATTGATTAATTTCGGCAGCCGGATCTGCTTTGGTTCCGCGCCAGCCACATCGGCGTAGGCAACTGCGACCTCTTCCAGATTCTCGGCCGTCTCACCAGCCTGGAACATCCGCGCCCAGTTCTCGTCTGCGCTCGCGGCCGTCGCCTCGCCATGGAATCCGCTCACAATCGTCCGTGCCAGCCGCTTCTTGGTTTCCATGGGGTGCAGGCTGCCCGCCGCGACATCAGCCCGCATCGCGTCTACCTCTGAGCCGCGAAGATCGGTCAACAGGAGAAAATATTTCCACATCAGCTCGTCACTGATGCTCATCAGCTTGCCGTACATCTCGCTGGCCGGCTCGTTGATCCCGATCGCGTTATTAAGAGACTTCGACATCTTCTGCACGCCGTCGAGGCCCTCGAGAATCGACGTCATCAGCACAATCTGCGGTTTCTGCCCATAGTGGCGCTGCAGCTCGCGCCCGCACAGCAAGTTAAATTTCTGATCCGTCCCGCCCAGCTCCACATCGCACTCGAGCGCCACCGAGTCGTAGCCCTGCATCACGGGATACAGCAGCTCGTGCAAGCTGATTGGCTGCTCTTCCTGGAAGCGCTTGTGAAACTCGTCGCGCTCCAGCATCTGGCTCACGGTAAAATGCGCCGTCAGCCGGATCGTCTCCTCGTAGCCCAGCTTGCCCAGCCACTCGCTGTTGTAGCGCACCTCGGTCGCCTTCTCGTCGAGAATGCGAAACACCTGCTGCTTGTAGGTTTCGGCGTTCGCGTCAATCTGCTCGCGCGTGAGAGGCTTGCGCGTCACGTTGCGCCCCGTTGGGTCGCCGATGAGCGACGTGAAATCACCAATGAGAAAAATCACCGTGTGCCCCAACTGCTGAAAATGCCGCAGCTTGCGCATCAGCACGGTGTGGCCCATGTGCAGGTCGGGCGCCGTGGGGTCAAAGCCCGCCTTCACGCGCAACGGCCGCCCGCTTTTGCGACTCTCTTCAAGGCGCTCGCGCAAATCGGCTACGCGGATGATCTCCGCCGCGCCCTTTTGCAATAAATCCAGTTGTTCGTCAACAGGTTTGAACGTGCTCATGCCGACTTTCAGTATACGAGGCTCCCATTCACACGAGTTTCATCGCAATTCTGCGACCACCGCAGCGCGCCCTAATCTAAGTCCGCAGGAGGCACTCCCCTATGCCCACAGTTACCGGCCGTGCCATGCAGGTTCCCGCTGCCGGCGGAGCGTTTCAACTGGTTCAAAAACAATTCCCCGATCCCGGCCCCGGGCAGGTTCGCATCCGCGTCCAGGCCTGTGGCGTCTGCCACAGCGACTCCTTCACCAAGCTCGGCGGCTGGCCCGGCATCCAATTTCCCCGCGTCCCCGGCCATGAGATTGCCGGCATCGTCGACGCAATCGCTCCCGACGTGCCGCTCTTCAAGCCAGGCCAGCGCGTCGGACTGGGATGGCACGGCGGCCACTGTAACTTCTGCCCACCCTGCCGCCGCGGCGACTTTATGCTTTGCGAGAACGGCCTCATCTCCGGAATCAGCTTCGACGGAGGCTATGCCGACTACGTCATCGCGCCGGCCAACGCGCTGGCTTTGATGCCGAACGAACTTGCTCCCGTCGACGCGGCCCCGCTGCTCTGCGCCGGCGTCACCACTTACAACAGCCTGCGCAACTCAGGCGCGCGTCCCGGCGACACCGTGGCCATTCTGGGCATCGGCGGCCTCGGCCACCTGGCCGTGCAATACGCCGCAAAAAGCGGCTACCGCACCGTGGCCGTCGCGCGCGGGCAGGACAAAGGCCCGTTGGCCAAGCAACTTGGCGCACATGTCTATGTCGACTCGACCTCGCAGGACCCGGCGAAGGAACTCCAGAAGCTGGGCGGCGCGAAACTGATTCTCTCGACACTCACCAGCGCCAAGGCACTCGAGTGGACTTTGGACGGCCTGGCTCCCGCCGGCAAGCTTCTCGTTGTCGGCGCGCCCGAAGACGGCCCCATCGTCGTCAATCCCTTCCCGCTGCTGCTTGGCCGCCGCACGGTCGCCGGCTGGCCCGCGGGCACCGGCATGGACTGCGAAGACACACTGAACGTCAGCGCCCTCACCGGCGTCAAGCCCATGATCGAAACCTATCCGCTGGAGCAGGCCGAGCAGGCCTACGATCGCATGATCAGCGGCAAAGCCCGCTTCCGCGTCGTCCTCACCATCGGGGCATAATCGTTCTAAACGATTTTTGCTAACCGGCCTGCTCGCCGCCTTCAGCCTGCAGGCCGCGTTCCGCCGCGTCGGCTCGCGCCGCCCTGTCCATCGCCTTCACGAGCTTCCGCGTCATCACCTGAAAGTGATACCCCATCACCGCCAACGTCATGGCCGAGGCAAAGCAGTGCCGGTAGCGCGTGGCTGCCGCCGCCAAAAACTTCCAGTAGCTCCACCTGGCCCGCCCAAACACTCCCTGGCGCACAATCGAAGTCACCAGCGCGCGCATGTTCTCGCGAGTCATCCACGGCTGGCGCTTCTCGCGCTGTCCGCGCGGCAACTTCGGCTGGGTGCGGCTCAGATAGAGTTTCACGCGCTCGTAGTAGGCCTCGCAGTTGTAAATCCTTTTCAGCACAGAGTGGTAGCCCTCGACCAGCCGCGTCGCATCCATGCGGGGCAGAAAATTCAAATGGCCGCCGACGTTATTGCCCCCGCCCTCATCCAAAATGCGGCCCTCCCCGCGCAGGCGCCGGAAGAGCTCCGTCCCCGGCATCGCCTGCAGCAGCCCCACCATGGCAATGGGGATCCCGCTCTTCTGGATAAACTCCACCATACGGTCGAAGATATCTTCGCGGTCGGTGTCGAAGCCCAAAATAAACCCGCCCATCACCTGCATGCCGTAGCTCTGGATCGCCGCCACGCTCTCCAGCAAACTGCGCCGCGTGTTCTGCAGCTTGTTGCTCGCAATCAGCCCCGATTCGTCCGGCGTCTCAATGCCCAGAAACACCGCCTTGAATCCGGCGTCCTTCATCATCTGCATCAGCTCGCGGTCGTCGGCCAAATTCAATGACGCTTCGGTGATGAATTCGAATCCGCCCTCGTTCTCCCTGCGCCAGCAGGCCAGCGCCGCCAGCAGTTCTTTTGCTCGGGATTTGTTGCCGATAAAGTTGTCGTCCACGATGAACACCGCGTCGCGCCAGCCCGCCGCGCGCAGTTGATCCAGTTCGCGCAGCACCTGCGCTACCGCCTTGGTCCGCGGCCGACGCCCGTAGATGGCGATAATGTCGCAGAACTCGCAGTTAAACGGGCAGCCGCGCGAGTATTGCACCGTCATGGTCGAGTAGCGCTTCATCTTGATCAGGCTCAGGTCGGGCAGCGGGCTTAAACTCATCTCCGGCCGCTCCTCCGCCTGGTAGGCAGGCTTCGTGGTTCCGCGTTCCAGGTCCCGCGCCAAATCGGCAATCAGGCTCTCGGCCTCGCCAATCACCACGTGATCCGCCTTCAGCTCTTCCCTCGACAGGCTGCTCGCAATCGGTCCGCCCACCACGGCCGGCAGCCCGAGCGCGCGGCAGCGCTCCACAATCTCCATCAGCGACTCACGCTGAATGTGCATTCCGCTCACCAGCGCCACGTCCGCCCACTTCAGGTCGCGGTCCGTTAGCCGCTCCACATTCGTATCCACCAGGCGCTTTTGCCAGCCGTTCGGCAGCAGCGCGGCCACCGTCATCAGCCCCAGTGGAGGCTGCGCCGCACGCTTGCCCAAGAATCTGAGCGCATGCTTAAAACTCCAAAAGGTATCGGGGAATTTCGGATAAATCAGCAATGCATTCATCGGCGGCCTTCGCAGAGCAGCAGCGCGAGCACGAAGCGAAGGTTCAGGCCGTGTCTCCCGGAATGGAAACAACTACGGCCCCCGCTCGTAGCAGCGGACTGGTTCCACATCCATTCTCGCACCAAATGCTCTCGCGCGTGCAATCGATTCAGTTCACAGTAAGGGCGCCGGCGCCGCGGGGGTGGGCTTTCTAATCCCTGTTCTCTGGTTTCTGATCCCCGACTTGTTCCCTCGTTCCCTTGTTCCCTGCCTTTACACTGGAGTTATCATGGAAGAGTTTTCTCGCATTCAGCGCCTGCCGCCTTACGTGTTTAACATCACCGGCGAAATGAAGATGGCCGCCCGCCGACGCGGCGAAGACATCATTGACTTCAGCATGGGCAACCCCGACGGCGCCACGCCCAAACACATCGTCGACAAGCTCGTCGAATGCGTCCTCAAGCCGCCCACGCATCGTTACTCGGTCTCGCGCGGCATCCCTCGCCTGCGCAGGGCCATCTGCACGTGGTACAAAACGCGCTACAACGTCGATCTCGATCCTGAAACCGAGGCCATCGTCACCATCGGCTCCAAGGAGGGCATCGCCCATCTTTGTCTCGCCATCCTCGACTCGCGCGACACTGTTCTCGTCCCCAATCCCAGCTATCCCATCCATATCTACGGCCCCGTCATCGCGGGCGCTCACATCGTCAGCGTCCCCGTCCACGACCACGGGCAGTTTCTTGAGCAGCTTGAAGAGCTCATCCCGCGCATGACTCCGCGTCCCAAGGCCCTCATCGTCAATTTCCCGTCTAACCCCACCACCGAATGCGTGGAGCTGCCCTTCCTCACGCGCCTGGTCGAGCTGGCCCGCGAGCACCGCTTCTTCCTCATTCAGGACCTGGCCTACGCCGACCTCGCCTTCGACGGCTACAAGCCGCCCAGCGTCCTCGAAGTCCCCGGTGCAAAAGATGTCGCCGTCGAGTTCTTTACGCTGTCGAAGTCGTACAACATGCCGGGCTGGCGCGTCGGCTTCATGGTCGGCAATCAAAAGCTAGTCTCGGCTCTGGCCCGCCTCAAGAGCTACTTTGATTACGGCACCTTCACGCCCATCCAGGTCGCGTCGATTGCGGCCCTGGAAGGCCCTCAGGACTGCGTCGCCCAAATCTGCGAAAACTACCGCCTCCGCCGCAACGTCCTCGTCGAAGGCCTCAACAAGCTCGGCTGGCCGGTCACCCTGCCCAAGGCAACCATGTTCGTCTGGGCGAAGATTCCGGAGGCTTTCCAGTCCGTTGGCTCTTTGGAGTTCTCCAAGCTGCTGCTGACAGAAGCCAAGACCGCCGTGTCTCCAGGAATTGGATTTGGAGACTACGGCGACAAGCATGTGCGCTTCGCCCTGATCGAAAACGAGGAGCGGACGCGGCAGGCTCTAAGGGGGATTAAGCAGATGTTAGCGAAAGGCCCGGTCCCCGCGTAGAGTTCCGGTGACCTATGAGAGTGCATTTGCCCCGCAGACCATAGCGCGCGAGATGCCCCTGGATGCGGTCCAGAGCCAAGTCCGATTCCGCGGAAGAGAGCGGGGCGGGCATGAGTTCCATTACGAGCGGATTGGCGTTCAGCCTCTGAAAGGGCAGCCGGTCGGACTCGTGCAAGGGTCGCAGGAGGAGTCTTTGGGTTGCGAGGCTTTGCGTCATGCGGAGAGGGTAGCAGAGAAGAACTCGAAAACCGCGGACGGGCAACGGCCTAACAAGGAAAACGAAGCCAATGAACTGACCCCAATTTCGCGTTCGTGCCCCAGCACGCGGCGGCAACGCGCAAAGCGCTGCCGCCAGACGAGTGAAGTGGGGAATCGGCCTGCTCTACCGAGTGCCCGTCTTCTTCTGCTCCTTTTTTTGTTCTACTTCTCGAATCTCTTTCTTTAGCATGGACTGGTCGCTCCCAGGAGATTTCTGCTTGGGGTTGGTCTGGTCCAGGGTGGGCTGCCCCGTTCCGATTACGGGACTGTGCTTATCTTTCTGACTCAGATTGCTCATCGATTCTTCCCTCCATCAGAATTGGATGCGGGCTTCTGCCTGAGGGGCGAGCAAGCGGGGCTTTCATGAAGGCAAAATCCAAACGCAAAGTTCCAAGAGTTTGGTTAAGATCAATCGAGGGACGGAAATGCGAGCAAAGACGGCTGTAGTGCTGGGCGCCCAGTGGGGCGACGAAGGCAAAGGCAAGATTGTTGACGTGCTGAGCGAGCGGTTCAGCGCGGTGGCGCGCTACGCCGGCGGGCATAATGCGGGGCACACGGTCGTTATCGGCGAGCACAAGTTTGTGCTGCAACTGATTCCGTGCGGCGTGCTGCGGCCGGGATGCAAAGGGATCATCGGCAACGGCGTGGTGCTTGATCCGATTTATTTTCTGGATGAAGTAAAGCGTGTGCGCGAGACGGGCCTGGACATCGATGGCCGGCTGTTTGTCTCCAATCGCGCGCAGGTGATTCTGCCCTACCACCGCATGATTGAACTGGCATCGGAGACGGCGCCGGGACGCAAGAAGATCGGCACAACGAGCAAGGGCATCGGGCCAGCGTATGAAGACAAAATGGCCCGCAGCGGCCTGCGCGTAGTCGATCTGCTGAATACAACGTTACTGAAGACCCACATTGACGCAGCCTGCGAAGAGAAGAATGAGATCGCACACGCGCTGTTCGGCCCCCAGGCTGGTCCTGGTCCGCTGGACCCGGCGAAGATGTACGACGAGTACGCGGCGGCGGCGGAGCAGATGCGGCCTCTGGTTGCCGATACGGGCCGGCTTCTCAACGAGATCCTGGCTAAAGGCGGCAGCGTGATGTTCGAGGGCGCGCAGGGGACAATGCTGGACATCGACCACGGGACATACCCGTTTGTTACGTCGTCCTCGGCGACGGCGGGCGGGGCGGCGACTGGAACCGGCGTGGGACCGACGGCCATCGGGACTGTAATCTCGGTGACCAAGGCCTATGTGACGCGCGTGGGCGGGGGACCGTTCCCGACCGAGATTCACGACGCCGCGGGCGATGCCTTGCGGGCACGCGGCAATGAGTACGGCGCCGTAACGGGCCGGCCGCGGCGTTGCGGCTGGCTGGATATTCCGCTGCTGCGCTACTCGAACCAGGTCAATGGCGCGGAATGGCTGGTGGTGACCAAGCTGGACGTTCTGGACGATCTGGCGGAGATTCCGGTCTGCGTTGGATACGAGATCGGAGGGAAGGTGAGCGACGAAATTC
This sequence comes from uncultured Acidobacteriaceae bacterium, assembly GCA_963848805.1. Lineage (GTDB taxonomy): Bacteria > Acidobacteriota > Terriglobia > Terriglobales > Acidobacteriaceae > Telmatobacter. The sequence continues at coordinate 7,862 of CAWKFD010000002.1, forward strand.
CCGCTGATGTGCAGGGGCTGGAGCAGATCAAGCCGCGCTATACCAGTCTGAAGGGCTGGCGCCAATCGACGGAGGCCATTACCGAGTTCGACAAGCTGCCTCCGGCTGCGCGTGAATACCTCCGTTTTCAGGAGCGCGAAAGCGGGGCGAAGATCGGGATGGTTTCCACGGGCCCTGACCGCGATCAGACCATGGTTTTGCCGGAGTTTGCCGAGACGCTGGGGAGCTTGCAGTCGTCCTGACTCCCATCGCTCACAACTTCATGCGTAGTCGAGGACAGCCGGATTGCTCGCCTCGCAGCTCCGATGCCGTCCCAAATGGAGAGCGGGGACAGCGAGCGTAGTTACCTTCGCGGAAATGAGCACGGTTCTTTACGAGAAATCCATTTGACCAGCGCACCGTTTGGGGAATACCGTTGACGCGTATGCCGGGTTCTGCAACCGATCGATTGAGCCCCGTCTACATTCGGTTCCTGAAAGCCGGGTGGGCGATTGCTGCTGCCGCAGCCTTTGCGGCGTGCGCGATTCCTCAGTCTGCCGGAATGCCCCTGGCGCAGAAGCACGAGAGCCGCCACGAGATAGACCAGCTCGAGGACGACTGGCGCAATGCCATTCTGAACTCCGACACCAAGGCGATGGATCCCCTGTTGGCCGAGGATTACATAGGCATCACCGCGAACGGCACCATCGAAGACAAAGATCAGACGCTGGCCAAGCTCCGCTCGGGCGGAAGACACATCACCTCCCTCACGATCTCCGAGCGCAGAGTGCGCTTCTACGGGAAGACTGCAGTCGTGACCTCTCTTGCCGAGGTGCAGGGCGCGAATGTTGATGGCGATGAGATGGGCGGCAGCTACCGGTACACGCGTGTATACGTGCGGAACGAGCAGGGGGTGTGGAAGATTGTGAGCTTTGAGGCCAGTCGGATACGCGAGCCGGGGGCAGGACATAAGAACGAATTCGTTAAGTGAGGCTTTTCCGGCGGGTTGGCGTTGCTCAAGAAGACGATAGAATCCGGCGCGGCTGATCTGGGCCAGCCGGCACATCGGCTCTGTTGTCAGCCTGGAGTAATCTACGCCGTGAGCCGTTCAAGCTGGTCAGGCTTGGTGATGGTCAGGCTGGTGCCCTTGATGGTGATCCACTGGTCACGGCGGAACTGATTGAGCAGGCGCGTCACCGTCTCTCGCGAGGTGCCCGCCATGTTGGCAATCTCTTCGTGGGTGAGCGCCATGGTAAAGCGAATCTCAGGCTTGCCATTTGCCGACGAGCGGCCCCAATCCAGCAGCAGCCGCGCCAGCCGCCCAGCCGCCGAGCCGGAAAGCGCCAACCTTTTGGCATCGTGAAACACAGTCAAGTACTCGCCCGAGAGCGATTGCGCCGCGTGCATGCTGGCGATGCCGTGCCGACCCAGGAACTCGATGAACTCCTGCTTGCGAACCGTCTTCACCTGGCAGGGTTCAATGGCCTCGGCCGTTACCTCGTGCGGCACGTTGGCCAGCACCGCGCTCAAGCCCATCACGTCGCCCGGGCCGGCTATCTTCAGAATCATTGTCTTGCCGTCGCGCGAGGTGGAAGAAATCTTGACCTGCCCAAAGCAGATGACGAAGACATTGCGCGCCGGATCGCCTTCAGAGAACAGCTTGGCTCCACGGGCGTGGCTCATCATGATCCCAATCTGGTCGTAATCGGCCAGTGCCTCGGGCGTAAGATTGCAGAACATGCGGAGATGGCGATGCTCGCAATTCAGACAATCTTCCGGAGGGTGATGAGAATGAAGTGAGGCCATACCTATACCGCTGGGGCTATACAGTAAGAGTATAGCGCACTCCCCATGCGGCAAGACAGCAGCCTCCGGTTTCCAGCGGGAATAATTCTGGAGTTCCCAGGCTGGCAGACTCTAATTGCGTGCCTCTCCATCGCGGTGGCGCCGGGCGGGCGTCACACGGCTCAGGCAAGAAGTCATATAGGCTCGGGAGACCTCGCGGGCCAGCTCCTCCAGCAGCCGCATCCGCAGCGGAGGATAGCTCTGGAATGCCTGATGCAGCGCCTCAACCGGCAACAGCAGCATCGATCCGGGGGAGATCGCGGTGAGGGTGTAAGTATGATGCCCGTCTCCCAGCGCGGCGGCAAGTTCCACCAGATCTCCGGGCCTCGCCGATCCCAGCGTCACGCGCATCTGAAAACGCTGCGCCTTGCGGGCAAAATCACCCGACACCACCACGTACAGGCCTTTGCAGGAGTCGTGCTGGCGAAAGACTACCTCTCCGGCATCGAATTCGATGCACCCCGATGCACTGGCGAGCAGACTCCCTTCGTCCGGTGGGCACTCCAGCAACTCCGCCAGCGGATGGGCCGCCACGGCGGCCAGACGCCCGGATTGGGCCTCAGTTTGAATGCTCCTATCCCCCATGTTTCCCGATATATGCAGAGCCCCGCGGCGCCCTGCCTGCCGCTTCTGTCTTCCCCGTGTCGGCGAGCCTCCCGCGGGTGCGCGGCGAACCCTGTGGCTTACGCGGCCCACTGCACTAACTCCAAACCAAATGGGTTTGCGATTGTTTTCGATCGGACTTCATGGTGCGGCTTCTCCTCTCGCCCGCCCACTCTTCCGTGCCATTCTTCCGTGATTGAAACTCGGCCCCAGCGCGGAAACAATCCGCGCCCGTTACTGGATTCCCGCGGGAAGCGCAACCTCCCGTTCCACGGCGGCACGCGCCTCTCCGGGAGGTACCAAAAGAACCGGCACGCGAGAGGCAGACAGCAAAGCAAAGGCGGTTCCATGCGGACCCGGTGTGCCGCTGGCGCGTTTGACGCCCGCCACCAGAATGCACGGGTGGTATTGGGCAATCGCCTCAGCCACGGCATCGGCCGGATTGCCATCCTTCACCAGGCAACGCACCTGCGCCTTCCACCCCACGGACGAAGACCCGTCCGCGGGGACCCCGGCCTTCCACCCCACGGACGCAGACCCGTCCGCGGGGACCCTGGCCTTGCCGCCGAGTTCGATGCCGAATTCCTCCATCGTTGCGCAGGGATCCAGGCCGGCCGCCTGCTCTGCCGCGGTGCGCACGTGCAACACCAGCAGCGGCCGCTCAAACGTCTCTGCCAACGAATATGCTGTGGCGGCTGCGGAAGCGGCTGCCTCATTCCGCTCCATAGTCATCAGCACCGGGCCGCCGGGCGTCGGCCGGTGCGGACCCGCGTTCCAGTCCGCTGCGACTGCCAGCACCGGGCACGGCGCCAGTCTTACCAGATGCTCGGCAATTGCGCCCACCACAACCGGTCCCGCGCCTTCCATGCCCTTGGTGCCGATCACGATCAGCCCTGCCTGGTATTGCCGCGCCACATTCACCAGCATCTCGGCCACAACACCTTGACGGATCTCGGAATGGCTGTGAATCCCCTCGCGAAGCAGGTCGCCGGCCAGCTTGTCGAGCACTTTGCGCGCCGAATCTGTCAGGTGACTCAAAACATTTCCGGGAACCGCGTCAACTGCGGCGTACTCCAACGGATCGAGCCCATGCGCCAGCACGATTCGAGCTCCGTAGTTCAGGGCCAGCTTGCGCGCATAATCCAGAGCTGCCTCCGCTTGCCCCTCGAGGTCGGTCGCGACCACAATGGTCTTCAAGCCGTTTTCAAAGCTCATGGTTAACTCCCGGCTGCAAGCTGCCGATCATCTGCGATTCGAACTCTGAGTGTGCGCTCCCCTGCCGGGGCTGGCAGTGACCCCATTCACCCCCCCATGTGATTCGAGTCACAACCGCCAAAATATTGATTTCGCAAGAGAAGGGCCGGACAGAGGTGCGGCGTGCTTCCTCAGCCGGCTGGCACGCACAGAACCGCCCTTCCTGGCTCAGGAACTCTTCGTCCTGCCCCAAATGTCCGCAGTCGCAATGGATCCACCGCCCCCCTGACGCTCCCCGGCTGGCGACGCCCTGTACATGAAAAGGCCCGATGCGCTACGTTGGGCGCGGTATGAAAAATCACGTTTTGCGCCCTATTTCCTTCCTTTTTGCCCTGGTTTCCGCATTGATTTCGCCCCCTTGTTTGCAGATTCGAGCTCAGGCGCCCCTACCCGACTCACCCGCCATCGAGACTCAGGCCCACGACCTGGTCGGCAGGCTCACCCTCGGACAGAAAATCGAACTATTGGGCGGTATCGAAGGCATGTTTACCCGCTCAATGCCCGCAATCGATCTGCCCCGCTTCAAAATGTCCGATGGCCCGGTAGGCGTGCGCACATGGGGCCCGTCCACGGCTTACACTGCCGGCGCCGCGCTGGCCGCCACATGGGACCCCGACCTGGCGCGCAAAATCGGCGAGGGCCTGGGACGCGATGCACGCGCCCGCGGCGTGAACTTCCTGCTCGGCCCCGGCGTTAACATTGCCCGCTCGCCCCTGGCGGGCCGCAACTTTGAATACTTGTCTGAGGACCCGTTTCTCAACGCCGCCATGGTCGTTCCTTACATTGAAGGCGTGCAGTCGCAAGGCGTCATCGCCACGGTGAAGCACTACGCTCTCAACGACCAGGAGTTCAACCGCCATGACGGCAGCGCGGACGTGGACGAGCGCACCATGCGCGAAATTTACCTGCCCGCGTTCGAAGCCGCCGTTACCAGGGCGCACGTCGATGCGGTCATGAACTCCTACAACCTGGTCAACGGCGTCCACGCCACGCAAAACGAATTTCTCAACTTGAAGGTTCTCAAGGGCGAGTGGGGTTTCCAGGGCATTCTCATGTCGGACTGGGTTTCGACCTACGACGGCGTCGCCGCCTGCAACAACGGCCTCGACCTTGAAATGCCCGGCCCTGAGTTCATGAATGCCAAAAATCTTGTGCCCGCGGTCGAAAGCGGGATGGTGAAAGAATCCACCATCGACGACCACGTTCTGCGCCTCATTCGCACCGAACTGCGGTACGGATTCACCACTCGCCCGCAATTCGATCCCGCCGATTCGACTTACTCCGTTGCCGAACGCCCGCTCGCCCTGCGGGAGGCGCTTGAAAGCATTATCCTGCTCCAGAACAAGGGGAAACTTCTTCCGCTCGATCCTGCGAGAATCAAAACCATTGCCGTCATCGGCCCTAACGCGTACCCGGCGGTGACGGGCGGCGGCGGTTCATCGCAGGCGCATGCCTTCGAGCCGGTCAGCATACTTACCGGAATCGCCAACTTGCTCGGTCCCGAGGTGCACGTTTTCTACCGCGCCCAAATGCCGGATGCGCCCGACGAAAAGAAAGCCGTAGCGCAAGCCGACGTGGTGGTTGTGGCCGTGGGATTCAACGCATCCACTGAGGGCGAAGGTCACGACCGCACCTTTACGCTGCCTCCGGGCGAGGACGCGTTGATTGAGCAGGCCGCCGCAGCCAATCCGCACACCATTGTTGTCGCTACCTCTGGTGGGGGCTTCGATACCAGCCGCTGGCTCGACAAGGTTCCCGTCCTGTTGCATGCCTTCTATCCGGGCCAGGAGGGCGGTACGGCAGTCGCCGAAATCCTCTTCGGCCGGCATAATCCCGAAGGCAAGCTGCCCGTCACCTTCGATCGCAGCTGGGAGGAGAACCCTTCAGCGAAGTGGTACTACGGCGACCCCAAAGACAACACGACGCTCCACGGCTTCGGCGCCAACGGCAAGCCCCTCGAAACCACCATCGAGCACATTCAATACGGCGACAAGCTCATGGTTGGCTATCGCTACTGGACCTCTACCGGCAAGCATCCGCTCTTTCCCTTCGGCTTCGGCCTGAGCTACACCACTTTCAGCTTCTCCAACCTTCAGGCGCCGGGTTCGGCCGCTTCCGGTTCCACGGTTCCGGTCAGCTTCGACGTCACCAATACCGGCAATGTTGCCGGCGCAGAAGTTGCCCAGCTCTACGTCTCCGACCCTTCAGCCAAAGCCGACCGGCCCGAGCGCGAACTGAAAGGGTTCCAAAAGGTTCGCCTCGCTCCCGGCGAAACGCGGCACGTTACCCTTACCCTCGACGCGCGCGCCTTCAGCTACTGGGATGAGTCCGCGCGCAGGTGGACCATCGATCCCGGCAAATTTGTCCTTCGCGTAGGCGACTCCAGCGAAAACACCCCGCTTAGCGCCGGAATTGAACTGCACTAATTGGACCGACAGCGGAAATGTGCGGGTCAGGAGACCCATACCTCAGCCGGCCTACCACTCCAACGACGAACGCGTGTCGTTGGGGGCCCCGGCCTGGAGGCGGCGCTACACTTTCGCGCATCCTGCGGGAAATGCGGATTAAGCGCAGAAAAAGCTCGATAGGCGCCTGTCATTGCGTTTGCGCCAATAGCCGCTTCTCGGCATCCTCAAACGAAATATCTCCCGGCAGCTCTGTGAATTTCGACTTCTGGTCGTCTTCCTGTTCTGAGATGCTCTTGAACAGCAGCGCGCGCCCCGCGATATGCACGTGCGTTTCGGTGATCTGCCAAACCCCATTTCCAAATTCGCGCCGCTCCACGTCGAAGGTGCCGCCGGCCTGCAAATTTCCGAAGAATCCGTAGCCAAACTTCACATCGCGAATCAGGCGTCCCTTCAGGCTCACGATTCGGTGGTGCTCTTTGTTCACCGTCATCTCGCCCTGCATCGCGGCAAACACGCGCGACTGGTAGTCCGGGGGATGAAAATGCGGGTCCGGAGCGAATGCGAGAATCGTGTCGCCGTCTTGCTCGCCCGTTTTCTTCCAAATGAACGCCTGCGGCAGCAGGTTCAGCATCTCTGTCGTCTGCCGGTCGTCGTGTTGTCCGGCCTTGCGTTGCTTCTCTTGCACCGCCGTGTCGTGCGCGAAGTTTTCCATCCGCTGGCGCTGCTCGCCCTCACTCAATTGCCGCCCATTTTCCCTGAGAACCCGCACTAAATCTCCCATGCGGGTCTGCGCCACCCATTGCTCCACATACTGGTGCGGCTTCCGGTCGGTTTCGAAGTAGAGCCAGCGGGAGTGATCCGCGGCGTCGGCAGCCAACTCCGTCTTCACTGCCTGCTGCACAAGTTGTTTTTCGTCCTGCGCGCTCACGGCTGCACAGCTTCCCGCCAGAATCGCGCAAACCAGCACACGCCTTCCACGGCGCATGAGCAGTCTCCTCACCTGCGGCATTGGCGCGCGAGGGGCCTGCCGCAGCGATCTGTTCATTTTATTGAGATGCATTTCCGGAGGCGCACGTGTGGGCACAGCTATGATCGTCCCATGAAGCGCGTTCTCTCTTCTGGAGTGCCGAGTCAGTCCCAAACTCTCGTCTTCGACCCGGCCGATCCCAAGGCCGCGCTGGCACAACTGCCGCAGGCCCAGGCGGTGTTTGCGCTGCATGGCGCCGATGCCCACGCCGAGCCTTACATCGGCCGCACGCCCAATCTGCGCGCGCGCCTCGAACGCCTGCTACAACCGTCGCCCCGGCATCCGCGGCGCCTGCATCTCGCTGGTCTCGTCCGACGTATCGAGTGGCGCCTCACCGGGTCCGAGTTCGAGTCCCTGCTTGCGCAGTTTTCTCTTTTGGAGCAGATCTTCGGCGCAAAGGCACTCGAAAGGATGCACCTGCGATCTCCCGCATTTGTGCGTTTCCTGGGCGGCAATCCCTATCCGCGCATCGTGGTAACCAACCGCCCGAGCCAGCGCGAGGCCGATTGGGCTTACGGGCCGTTTCCGTCGCGCGCGGCCGCCGAGCGCTACGCCGAAGAAATGCTCAAGCTCTTTCTCCTGCGCCGCTGCACGTTTGATCTGAATCCCGACCCGAGCTACCCCGGCTGCGTTTACTCCGAAATGAAGATGTGTCTCGCGCCGTGCTACAAGGGCTGCAGCGACGAGCGCTACCAGGAAGAATCCGCAGCCGTCCAGAACTTTCTCGCCACGCGCGGCGAAAGCCGTCTCGTCACCCTCCGCGCAGAGCGCGACCAGGCGTCGACAAATCTTGAGTTTGAATCCGCCGCCGCGCTCCACGCGCAGGTGCAGCGGGTTGAAGCCGTGCGCGCCCTCGCCGCCGAGCTCGTCCGGCCGCTGAGCCGGCTTCGCGCCGTCATTCTTCAGGCCTCTGCAAACCCCGGCGAAGTGGCTGTGTTTCTTTTTGAGAACGGCTGGCTGCGCGGGCCGGCGGCATTTTCGACGCTGGGGATGAGAATCCAGAACGAACAATCCGGTTCGACGTCGCTGTTTGCGCAGCCGGTGGTTGTTGAACCGATACCAGAAGAGCGAGAGGCAGGGGATAGAGAGCAGGACGACGGAAAAGCAACCGCAGATCCTTCGACTGCGCCGCCCTCAAAAAGCGCGAGCGGCTCCGCTCAGGATGACAGCGGAAAAACAGCTTTGCAGGAACCGATAGCCCCTGAGGCAACCTCCGCGCAGCCGCAAGAAACGGCAACAGCCGCACTCAAGCTTCCGCGCGGCATTCTCGAATCCCGACTTGAAACCGCGCTCGCCGAACTCTCGGCGCCGGCAGGCGCACCCTCGACAACCGTTCGCCAGGGCCATCTGGCCCTGCTCAAGCGCTGGTACTACCGCCCCGAGGCCCGCCGCGCCGGCGAAATCTTCTTCCCCGAGGCCGACGGCCGGTGGCCCATCAAATCCATCCTGCGCGGCGTCGGCCGCGTGGCCGCAAAGAGTGCCACCGATGCGCGCCAGGACTAGGAAAGCTTCCGCAGCACCGCCCGCACCTCACCGCCTGATACACTGTCCCCGCAAGGAGTTCCTCGTGAAACCCCTGCCCGAATTCTATGGTTGAGCTGCTGCCCTCCATCCTTTCCGCGGACTTTGCCCATCTGGCCGACCAGATCGCCGCGGCCGAGCGCGGCGGCGGGACCGTCATCCACGTCGATGTCATGGACGGCCACTTCGTGCCCAACATAACCATCGGCCCGCCGGTAGTCGCCAGCCTGCGCAAGGCAACCCGCCTGCCCCTCGACTGCCACCTCATGATCGATAACCCCAACGACTTCATCGCCGCTTTTGCCGAGGCGGGCGCCAACTGGCTGAGCGTCCACTACGAAGCCTGCCCACACCTGCACCGCACGCTGGAGATGATCCTTCATCAGGGCATGAGGCCGGGCGTCGTCCTTAACCCGGCTACCCGCGTGGACCTGATCGTGGACATTCTTCCCATGGTGCATCACGTGCTCATCATGAGCGTGAATCCAGGCTTTGGCGGGCAGGAATTCATCCCTTTTTCACTGCACAAAATCCGCCTCCTGGCCGAAATCCGCCGCCAACTCGGGCTGGCATTTAGAATCGAAGTGGACGGCGGCGTGGCTCACGACACGGTGGCCGCGGTCGTCCAAGCGGGTGGGGAGTTGCTGGTGGCGGGCAACGCCGTCTTTGGCGCCGGAGAGCCGGAGCGCGATGCGCGCGCCTTGCTTGCCGTGGCCCGGGAAGCCGAAAGCCTTCAGGCTGCGAGGACGGCAACGGGCGGAGAGAGTAAAATTCACTAAAAGGAAACTAGCGGAGCGGGTACGCCTTGCGCCAGCATGAGTTGATCGGGCAAGTTTCATTGCTTCAGGATCGCGTGAGAAGGCGGGAGATTCAAAAGCAGGTATCGAGCGGACGGCTCTCAGAGGAGCCGTCTCCCAACGAGGTGGTATGAGCCGGTTGTCTTTAAAAATCGTCGCTGTCGCACTTGTCGTTCTGTTTCTGGGCGTGGCTACGGCCGACGCCAGGAAGAAGAAGCAAAAGAAAGCCTATGACCTGAACGCCAACCCGCTTGCCGGCGTGCAGTCAAAGCAGCCCGACAAGGAACTGTACGACAAAGCTATGGTGGCCATGCATAAGGGCCGCTACGACGTGGCCCGCCTCGACCTGCAAACCCTGCTCAATACCTACCCCGAGTCGGAATACCGCATGCGCGCCAAGCTCTCCGTGGGCGACACTTGGTTCAAAGAAGGCGGATCGGCCGCCCTTACGCAGGCTGAAGCCGAGTACGAAGACTTCATCACCTTCTTTCCCAACGCCCCCGAGGCCGCCGAAGCCAAGATGAAGGTGGCCGACATCTACTACCAGCAGATGGAGAAACCCGACCGCGACTACTCCAACGCGCAGAGCGCCGAGAAGGAATACCGGGAAATGATCAATATGTTCCCGGATTCGACCCTGGTCCCGCGCGCCAAGCAGAAGCTGCGCGATGTGCAGGAGGTTCTGGCCGAGCGCGAGACTGAAATCGGCCTCTACTACGGAAGCCGCGAGGACTACGTAGCCTCGATTGCCCGCCTCGAGACCGTAGCCGACACCTATCCGCTCTACTCCAAGAGCGATCAGGTGCTGATCGGCATTGGCGACGCTTACGCCGGCGAGGCGCACAGCGTGACGATTGCGCCCAACGTGCCCGCCGCCATCAAAGAGCGCATGCACTCCATGTATGAAGACAAAGCCGCGGCAGCCTACTCGAGGGTCATCACGCGCTATCCCATGGCGCCCCACGTCGAGGATGCCCGCGACCGCCTCGTGGCCATGAACCGCCCCGTTCCCGAGCCGACGCAATCGGCCATTGCCGAAAGCGATGCCGAAGAGCGCAGCCGCCAGCCCCTGCACTTCACCGACAAGACGATGGACATCATCAAGCACGGGCCCACAGTCGGCGAGGCCGTGCACGTGGGCGAGCCCACGCTAGAAGATCCAACGCGGGTTCTCGCGCCCGACATTACCAACCAGAACAAGGCTTTGTTTATGGAGGCCGTCAACCAGGGCAAGCCGCAGCAGCCCGCCACGGTTGTCACGCCCACCGGCCCCAATGAGCCGCCGCGCAGCGATCAACCCTCCAGTGCTCCGCTGCAGATGCAGGCGCCCGGAAGTGGTACGGGCGTCGGCGTTCAGATTCTTAACGCGCCCAACGGTTCCGCTCAGGCCGCACCCACCGCGCAAACCGATCCCAACGCTCTAGTGAAGCCCGTCGGACCTGCCAACACCGTGCTGCCGGCGCCGGATAAGCCGGCCGAAGCGCCTCTCCAGGTGAACGACATCCGGCCCGGCACCAATCCGCCACAGCCCACCACTGCCACGAACGGCAAGCCGAAGAAGCCCAAAACCGACTTGAGCGAAGACTCCTCGAGCAAGAAGAAAAAGAAGAAGGGACTGGCGAAGCTGAACCCGTTCTAAAGGCAGGGTCAAAGGGATCGGGGGAGCAAGGGACCAAGGAGAAAATCAAAAGGCCGTGCCGTCACGGGTGCGGCCTTTTTGCATCTAACGAGCTCGATCCACGCGAAAAATGCCTCTCATCGCGCCATAATATTGGCGCGCCCCGCCGTCTGCTAACCTGAGAAGTGGTCCCCTCGCGCTGAAAGCCCCTGTATTTACGGGGGGTTTCCCAAAATAACCGGGGCACACCACAGGAAAAAATGCCTCACGACCTGCCCAAAGCCTACGACCCGAGCGCCATTGAAGATCACTGGGCCGGTTACTGGGTTCGCGAAAAACTTTTCGTTCAGCCGACGCCCGATGCGTCCGTCCAAAGCCAGCGCCCGGGCGGCCAGCCCTTTACCATCCTGCTGCCCCCGCCCAACGTCACCGGCCGTCTGCACATGGGCCACATGCTCAACCAGACGGAGATGGACATCCTCACCCGCTGGCGGCGCATGAGCGGCCACCGCGCCCTGTGGCTGCCCGGCACCGACCACGCCGGTATCGCCACGCAAATGATGGTCGAGCGCCAACTCACAGTGGAGGGCACTTCCCGGCAGAATTTAGGCCGGGAAGCATTCGTTGCCCGCGTGTGGGAGTGGCGGCGCCACTATGGGGGCGCCATCCTCGAGCAGATGAAGCGCCTCGGCGTCTCCGTCGACTGGAGCCGCGAGTACTTCACCATGGACGAGCGCCTGTCAATTGCCGTCCGAGAGGCCTTCGTCCGCCTCCACGAGCAAGGACTCATCTACCGCGGCGCCTACATCGTCAACTGGTGCCCGCGCTGCCAAACCGCCATCAGCGATCTTGAAGTCGTCCACTCCGAGCAAAAGGGCCATCTCTGGGAGATCAGGTACTCCGTCCTACACCCCGCGGACGAGGACCTGTCCGCGGGGGCCCCGGTGATTGGCCCAGACGGAAAGGACTCAGGCGATTTCATTACCGTCGCCACAACGCGCCCTGAAACCATGCTTGGCGATACCGCTGTCGCCATTCATCCCGAAGACGAACGCTACTTGCATCTGCACGGCAAGAAGCTGCGCCTGCCGCTGATGAATCGCGAGATTCCCATCATTCTCGACGAGTGGGTCAGCCGCGACTTCGGCACCGGCGCCGTCAAGGTCACGCCCGCGCACGATCCCAACGACTTCGCGCTCGGCGAGCGGCATCATCTGCCCTCTATCAACGTGATGGACGACCGCGCCCACATCAATGAGAACGGCGGCGCCTACGCCGGCCTCGACCGTTACGTCGCGCGCAAAAAAATCGTCGCCGAACTCGAAGAGCAGGGATTGTTAGCGGCCGTAAAGGACTACACCAACAACGTGGGCCACTGCGACCGCTGCAAAACCGTCGTTGAGCCGCGTTTGTCGACGCAGTGGTTCCTCAAAATTCAACCGCTGGCCGAGAAAGCCATCGCCGCCGTCAAGCCCGACGCCAATGGCAACAAAGCCATCCGCTTCACGCCGGAGAATTACGAAAAGATCTACCTCGAGTGGATGACGAACATTCACGACTGGTGCATCTCGCGGCAACTCTGGTGGGGCCATCGCATTCCCGCCTGGCACTGCGCCACGTGCCACAAGATCACCGTCGCGCGTGCCGATCCCACGGCCTGCGCCCACTGCGGCTCGAAAGAGATAACCCAGGAAACCGACGTCCTCGACACGTGGTTCTCATCGGGCCTCTTGCCCGTTTCCGTCTTCGGCTGGCCGAATCTTACGCCGGAGACCCGGGCCGATTTCGATGCGTTTTACCCAACGAGCCTTCTCGTCACCGGCTTCGACATTCTCTTCTTCTGGGTTGCGCGCATGATCATGCTCGGCTGCTGGTTCGCCGGGGATGTGCCAATGCCAGATGGGTCAGCCAGAAAGTTAGAAGATTCGGTTCCGTTCAAAGAGGTCTATATCCACGCCCTCGTCCGCGACGCCAACCGCGAAAAGATGTCCAAGACCAAGGGCAACGTCATTGACCCCATCGAGATCGTCAAGCAGTACGGGACAGACGCGGTGCGCTTCACGCTGGCTTCGATGGCCTCGCCCGGAACGGACATCGCATTCAACGTGGCCCGCACCGAAGGCTACCGCGCCTTCGCCAACAAAATCTGGAACGCCGCACGATTCATCTTCATGAACGTGGACCGGGCGGCGGAGATTGGCATCGCCGTCGATCCCGCCGCGCTCGGCTCCATGCCCACCGTCGCCGCCGATGCACCGCTCGAAGCCCGCTGGATCGTGGCTGAATTGCACGCAACGGCCGCGAAAGTGAATGAATCGCTCGAAGACTACCGTTACGACGACGCGGCCAGCACCATCTATCAGTTTTTCTGGGGAAGCTTCTGCGATTGGTATATCGAGATTGTCAAGCTCCGCTTGGATTTCGGCGCCACTGATGCCGTCAACGCGCCCACCGGCGCGCTCCTCGAGGAACTCAAGCAGACACGCACCGCTCTCACTACGCTTGTCTCCGTCTTCGAATGTGCTCTTCGCATGCTATCGCCGTTTATGCCATTCATCTGTGAAGAGCTATGGCATGCAGTATGGGACGGCAACCCGCCCAAGAAGTCGATCGCTCTGGCGTTTTTCCCCAATCCGCGCGCAACCTCCGACGAAAAGCCCGCAGTCATCACAGAAATGGAACTTCTGCAGAGCCTCATCACCGAAGTTCGCGCCCTGCGCAAGGAAATCGGTGTCGAAGAAAAGGCCGTCGTGCCGATTGAGATTCGCACGGACGCTTCTTCAAGGAAAATCGCCGAAGAAAATCGCGACATCATCGAACGCCTCGCCCGCGTAAGCGAAGTGCGCTTTGTAGAAGCAGTCATTGCCGGCCTCTCGAAGCACTCCACGCCCGCATTTGACGTCGCTGTTATCTACGAGCGCACCATCGACGTCGGCGCCGAGCGCGAACGCTTGACAAAGGACATCGCGAAGTACGAAAAAGGCTTGGCAGCAGCCGAACGGCAACTGGGCAATGGCAGCTTTCTCTCGAAGGCCCCCGCGCACGTAGTAGAGGGACTGAAGAAGCAGGAAGCGGAAACCCGATTGCTGCTTGAGAAGGCAAGAGCTGCGCTGGAGGCGTTGCCAAAGGAATAAGAGCGACAACCGCAGATCCTTCGATTCCTCGTCCGCCGCCGCGGACTCGTCGCTCAGGATGACAATTTTGGTATTAGCTGCGAATTGTGAACTGCGAACTGACCACTGTTATGGACTGGAAAAGCCACCGCATCGACGCATTGCTGGAGCAGGCACTGGTAGAAGACCAGGCTATCCGCGACACCACCACCCATCTCACTATCGATCCCAATCTGCGCGCCGCAGGCTCCATCATTGCGCGTGAAGAGCTGGTGGTCGCCGGTCTGGGCGCCGTCCCGCGCTTCTTTGAGATCTTTGCCCGCCTCGACCAGCGCCCCGAGGCGCACAACCGTTTCGAGGTCGTCAGCCATCCGGAAATGTTCGATGGCGTGCGCGCGCACGCAGGCCAGGTGCTGGCCGTCATCCGCCACAATGCCAGTGTGCTCCTCAGTTGCGAGCGCGTCATTCTTAATCTGTTGCAGCATCTCAGTGGCATCGCCACGCTCACGCGCAAATACGCCGACGCCATTCAGGGCACCCATGCCCGCGTGCTCGACACGCGCAAGACCATTCCCGGCATGAGGCTTCTGGAAAAGTACGCGGTGCAGTGCGGCGGGGGAACCAATCACCGCATCGATCTCGCCTCAGGCATTCTCATCAAGAACAACCACATTGCGCTCGGCGGAGGCCTGCCCGCCGTGCTCACGCGCGCCCTTGAGAAGCGCCGCCTTCATCAGCGTGTGCACGTTGAAGTGCGCAACGCGCAGGAGCTTGAAGAGGCCCTCTCTCATGGCGCCGAGGCCATCCTTCTCGACAACATGTCGCCCGCCGAAGTCCGCAGGTCGGTGGAGCGCATCCACAAACAGCAAGCTCCGGAGGCTGCGCGCTGGATTCCCACTGAAGCCTCGGGCGGCATCGTGCTTGACAACATCCGCGCCTATGCCGAAACCGGGGTGGACTTCATCAGCGTGGGCGCGCTTACCCACTCGGCGAAGGCCGCCGACATCTCCATGTCTATCTCCGCGGAGTCGGGTTAAGCGATTTCTCCTCATGCGGGATCGGTCCCTTACTAAGCACGGAAAGGGTGCTTCCGTGCGCAGCCCGGGTATCTTCCAAGGCAACAAGCGCATCGAATGTAACACTGCAACGGTTGACGCGCCGTCCGACTCGCGCTAATCTCGCAACAACTGGATTTGGTAATCCACTCCAACCCGCGGTCGCGCAAGACAGCCCATTCATTGGACAGTGTTTCGGCTTGCGCTCTTTGGATCCTTTCAAAACAAGCCATTTGCCTGCGGGCGCTCCGCCAGGGCACCTATTCACATCGTTCCGGGCGCAGCCGCCTGCCGCTGTCCACTACACCAATTGCCGATAGCTCAATCACTGTTCTGAGCCTACGGCCCCGCTGTCGGCTCACTGTAACTGACGTTCCTGGAGGACGTAGAACCCTTTGAAGATCGCTCTGGAGATCACGCCCAACCTCGAGCCCCTCTTCGGGACCCGCGATGAAAACCTCAGGCTTATGGAAGACTCGCTGGGCGTCCGGATCGATCTTCGCTCCGACGCCGTTCACGTCGAGGGCCCCCAAGAAGGCGTCGCCCGCATTCAAAGCATCTTTCAGGACTTCGAAATCCTTCGCCGCCAGGGAGTCCATCCCCACAATGGCGAGTTGAACGGCATGCTGCGCCTGGTTGTGGCCGATCCAGCATCCACTCTCCGCTCGGTGGCCGAAGCCGGCAAACAGCGCTCGGCCGGCATCAAGCGCACCGTACAGCCCCGCTCTGTTAACCAGCGCCGCTACGTCGAGGCCATCGAGCAGAGCGATATGGTCTTTGGCGTGGGCCCGGCCGGCACCGGCAAGACTTATCTCGCTGTCGCTATGGCCGTCGCGGCCATCAACGCCAAGCGCGTCAGCCGCATCGTTCTCGTCCGTCCCGCGGTCGAGGCCGGCGAGCGCCTCGGATTTCTCCCCGGCACCCTGCAGGAGAAAGTCGATCCCTATCTGCGCCCGCTCTACGACGCCCTCTACGATCTGCTCGACCCCGAGCGAGTCGAGAAAATGCTCGAGAGAAACATCATCGAGGTCGCGCCGCTGGCCTTCATGCGCGGCCGCACCCTCAATGACGCCTTCATCATCATGGACGAGGCCCAGAACACGACCATCGAACAGATGAAGATGTTCCTCACGCGCATGGGCAACAACTCCAAGGCCGTCATTACCGGCGACATTACGCAGATCGACCTGCCCAACCCCCGCAAGTCCGGCCTGCTCGACGCTATCAACGTTCTCAACGGCGTTGAAGGAATCGTATTCTGCAACTTTGAAGATTCCGACGTCGTCCGCCACGCTCTCGTGCAGCGCATCGTGCGTGCCTACGAGTCCGCCAAGCCGCAGCAGCAGGAACTCCCGCTCAGCGGAGCGATCGAAGTGGGCGTTTCGACGACGCCCCTTGAAGAGCGTGCTGAGGGGCAATCGCACCAACCGGCGAAACCGCAGTAAGTGCACCTATCACGTAAAATTGGAAGCAATGCAGGGCCGCGCACCTTGCGGCCCCGCGCACGATGATCCTCATCGACCCAGATCTGGACCCCGCCCCCTCACCCCACGGACGAAGGCCTGTCCGCGGGGACTCCGACTCCGTACCGAATCACCCTTCGGCGAAGCCTCCTGATGGGTCTGTTTCTGCTTCCAAGTCTCGCAACCTCCGCCTGCCCTCCACCCGCGCTTTGGCCCGCTTTTTGGCCGAAGCCCAGGCCGCCGTCCGTCTCCGCGGCCAGATCGCCGTCCTGCTCACCACCGACGCGACCCTCCGCGACCTCAACCGCCGTTTCCGCGGCAAAAACAAGCCCACGGATGTGCTTTCGTTTCCGGCGAATCCGCTCCGGAACGCAAAGCCTGCGGAGCGTGTCCTGGGCGACATTGCCATCAGCGTCGAAACCGCGCGCCGCCAGGCAGTTGAACAAGACCACGCGCTCTCAATTGAGCTGAAGATCCTCATCCTCCACGGTCTTGTCCACTTAGCCGGCTACGATCACGAAACGGACGATGGCGAGATGGCACTGCGGGAGCGAAAATTGCGCGCACGATTAGGATTGGCGCAAGGTCTCATCGAACGAGCCTCCCGGAGGGAGGCGGGGAAGGTAGCCCTGGATGGAGTCCGGCGCGGAACGCGACGGACGCAATCCGGGGAAAGCAAACCAGAATCGCAAAAGCCCCGTAAGGGCGGCGGAAGCTCATCTGCACCCTCCACCCGGAGAGCCCGCCCATGACCCCGCTCACAATCCTCCTCCTCGTTCTCCTCGCCGCGGTCGCCACCCTGGCCACCTACATCCAGCGCGTCTACTCAGAGTTCGGGAAGATCCTCAGCCGGGAGGTCGAGGAAAATCTCGACGCGTGGGAGTCGCGCATCGAACCCCATCTCGGCCTCAGCCGCGAACACGCCGCCCTCTGCGCCTCGGTCCTCAACCAGCTCGCGCTCGGGCTCATCGCCCTCGAGCTCGGCGCGCTTCTCTTCATTCGTCCCACGCACCCTGGCCCGCCCACGACAGCCGAAATCGCCCAGTCCATCCTTGCCCTGGTGCTGGTGGTCATCTTTGCGTACCAGCTCATCCCTTCGCTGCTCTTCAATCGCACTCGCGGCCTGTGGGCGGCGCGCCTCCTCTGGCCCATCCGCCTGCTGCTCTGGCTCGTCACGCCCGTCACCGTCGTCATCCGTTTCTTTTTCTCCGTCGCAGCGTTGGCCGAGGCTCCCGCCAACCCTGAAGAGGAAACCGCCGTCGACGTCGAAGCCCTCATCGAGGCGGGCGAGGAAGAAGGCATTCTGGAACAGAACGACAGCGATCTGGTCCGCTCCGCCGTCGAGTTCGGCGACAAGCTGGTCCGCGAAGTCATGACTCCGCGCCCCGAGATCTTCGCCGTCCCTGAGTCGACGACGCTCGAGCAATTCCTCGAGCTCCTGCGCCAGCACAACTACTCCCGCGTCCCCGTTTACTCCGGTACGCTCGACAACATCACCGGCCTTGCCTTCTCTCACGACCTCCTGCAGATCACTGACGTAGAAGCCCGCACCCGCACTGTCGCCTCCATCCTGCGCCCCGCCGTTTTTGTCCCTGAAACCAAGCGCGGCTACGAGCTGCTGCGCGAAATGCAGAGAGAAAAGCAACACATGCGCGTTGTGATCGATGAATATGGCGGCGTCTCCGGCCTCGTCACCATCGAGGATCTTCTTGAACAGATCGTCGGTAACATCCGCGACGAGCACGAAACCGACACACCGCTCGAAGAGCCTCAGCGTGAACCCTCCGGCAGTTGGCTTGTTCCCGGCAGCTTTCCCGCCGACCAGATTGGCGACCTCATCGGCGAACCGGTCGATCGCGACGAATCCTGGGAGGCCACAACCCTCGGCGGCCTTGTCAGCGAGATTGAAGGCCGAATCCCCAAAGCCGGCGAAGTGGTCGAGCTCAAAAACCTAGGCCTGCGAGTCGAAATCGTCGCCTCCACCGGCCGCCGCATCGAGCGCCTGCGCCTCTTTCCACCCACGCCACACCTGCCCTTCCCGCCAAATTCTTAGAGCCTTGCGCGCACCTTCCATTTCCTCCACTCCTCCGCTGTCATCTCCCAAGTTTCCGACGGCAGGCGGCCGCACACGTAGTCCTTTTCCTTCACGCCCACCAAACGCATGCCCTGTTTCTCCGAGATCCGCCGCGAGGCCACGTTGTCGACCGCCTTCGATACTCGAAGCACCGGGAACCCCAGCGTCTCAAACCAAAAATCGTTGGCCCACGCGCAGGCCTCGCTCATCAGCCCCTGTCCCTGCCACGCGAGCCCCAGCCAGGACCCCCGATTCTCGGCGTCGCCCCTGCGCAGATTCAGCACGCCGATCACCTGTTCCGTTTCGTCGTTGAGCCGCAGCGTCCAAAACCACTGGTCGCCGCGCGCAACCGCGGGCAGAGCAATATCGCGAACAAATTTGAGCGCTCCGTCCGCCGGATACGGCCACGGCACCACGTTGAGCAGGTAGCGCACCGTCTCCCAATGCGGAAACAGCTCCTGAATCTGCGCCGCATCGCCAATCTCCAGAGGCCTCAGCAGCAGCCGCTTCGTTTTGCCCTCCAGCGTCATGCGCCGATCTTATCAATGCCGGCGATATTAACTTTGCCGCTTGATCCGCGATAATGGCCTTGGAGCCAAGAGACTTGAAATCCGGATTCGTCGCCATCCTCGGCCGCCCCAACGTGGGCAAGAGCACCCTCCTCAACGCACTCACCGGCGAGAAGGTGGCCATCGTCACGGCCAAGCCGCAGACTACGCGCAACCGTATCCTCGGCGTGGTTGAAGTACCCGGGGCGCGCAAGGGCGCGCGGCAATCTGAGCAGGGGGCCGCACAGATCGTTTTCGTTGACACGCCTGGCGTTCACAAGCCTGGCTCGCAGCTCGATCGCCGCATGTTGCAGGAGGTCCACGAAGCGCTCGAGTCCCGGGACCTTGTCCTGGTTCTGATGGACGCCACGCGCAAAATCCGGCTCGACACGTCGTCTGGCGAGAAAGACAAAGGTGCCCGCGGCGCGGCTTCCGAGGACGAACTCCTCTTCTCCCTCATCCGCAAGCTCGACTGCCCTGCCTTCCTCATCCTCACGAAAATCGATCTCGTCCGCAAAGACCATCTCCTCCCGCTCATCGAATCGCTCACGCACCAATACAACTTCGCCCAGGTCATCCCCGTCAGCGCCCTCAAGCGCGACGGCCTCGACGTGCTCATTCGCAAAATTGTCGAAGTCCTTCCCGCCGGCGAGCGTTACTACCCCAAAGACCAGTACACCGACCAACCCCTGCGCTTCATGGTTGCCGAGCTGATCCGCGAAAGCATTCTGATCGAAACCGGCGAAGAAGTTCCCTACGCATCGGCGGTCGTTATCGAAGAGTTTGAGGAGCCCGAAGCGCCGCCCAGGCCCGGCAAGAAGCCACTCACGCGCATTGCCGCGGCCATCTACTGCGAGCGCGACGGCCAGAAGGCAATCCTGATCGGCAAGGGTGGATCAAAATTGAAAGCCATCGGCACCGGCGCGCGCCGCAAGATCGAATCTCTGCTCGGCACGCGGGTGTATCTGGAGCTTCACATCATCGTCGAGCCCGGCTGGCGCGATTCCAACGCATTTGTCCAGTCCCTCGACTGGCGCAATCAATTGGAGAAACTGGCCCAGACCCAGCCCGGCAAGAAACCCCCTGATGAGTAGTATTGGGCAGCAATTCAGTCCGCGGTCAGTTCCGCAAGTTCGTGTACTACCTTTGCCAGCTGAGAAGTCAAACGGCTTTTCAAACGCAATCGAAAGATGGCAAGGACTTGATAGAAATACCAAAGCTGCTCGTCGGCGCCCCGCTTGAACCTTTTCCAAGTCGCCGGCCCAATCTCCTTGAAATCATCCAGAATTGTCATTGCGTTATAGAGCTTGTCGGCGCAGGAAATGAGAAGCACGTCTTCCGGTTCATTGCGCAGCCGTTCGAGGTACGCCGTCTTGCGCTCCTCCCATCCCTCTTTCTTGTTGTGATCCTCGGCGAGAGTGTCGGAGAGACCTTCGACCATCCGCGCCACATTGCCGCCAAACTCCCGCTTCACCTCTTCGAGGCGCGGCGCTCCGCCATGGTCCTCGACCACATCATGAAGAATGGCGGCAATCACCATGTCCTCGGTCACCGGGATCCCGCGCCCGGCTTCGCCCATGACCAGTGAGGCGACTCCAAGCAAATGGGCCATGTAGGGAATTCGGGTCCCTTTGCGAAACTCCGTGTGGAGTTCGCGCGCATACTCGACTGCTTTGGTGAACCGGCCGCTCAAACGCAGGCCGGCCTCTTGCTCGTTCATTATTCTTCACCTCAAACGGTTCGGGCCCGGGAGTGGCTATGGCCGCACGCACACGCCAGCATCAACCAGGAAATAGCTTCTCATGCCTTTGGAATTGAAGCACACATAAATAAAGTGATGCGAAGCCGTGGAGCAAAAAAATCCGCTTGCGCATTACGGTCAGCGGAGGATCTTGAAGGCTCCCGGCGCTGCGGGAGCCGAGCCGTAGTCCGAGTCGAATCCAAGCTGCAGCTTTGCCGCCTCCGACATCATACCCGGATTCCACGGTGGGTCGAAGACCACATCCACCTTGACTTCGCTCACCTCGGGCAACGCGGCCAGTTTGCGCTCCACCTCGGCCTTGATCACGTCCGACATCGTGCAGCCCGGAGCGGTCAAGGACATCCGAACCTCTACCCGCCTGCCTCCGTCCGCCGGGACCGATGCAGCCGCATAGATCAGGCCAAGATCCACAATGTTGACTGGAATCTCTGGGTCGCGCACCGTCTTGAGCTGTTGCCAGATCATCTCTTCGCGGAAGCTCCCCGTGGCGCCCGCGCCCTGATTGATGCCCGCCGATTGCGTGTTCGCCTCGTTCACCGCTGTTCTCTTAGTCCCTGCTTTACTCACTCCGTTGAAACCGCTTTCTGCTTGCCTTCGAGAGCCGATTGCAGCGTGTGCCATGCCAGTGTCGCGCACTTCACGCGCGCGGGGAACTTTGACACGCCGGCGAACACCTTCAGCTTGCCAAGATCTTCCGCATGAGCCACTGCGTTCTCGTCGCCGGTCACGAGTCGATGGAATTCCTCGAAGAGCTTCACTGCCTCTTCTTTGGTCTTGCCCTTCAAAATCTGCGTCATCATCGAGGCCGATGCCTTGGAAATCGCGCATCCCGACCCCTGGAAACCAATCTCGCGAATGGCGTCGCCTTCGTAGTCGATATAAACCGTACAACGGTCGCCGCACAGCGGGTTAAATCCCTCGGCCTGCCGATTGGCCGACTCCAGCCGGCGATAATTGCGCGGCGCTTTGCTGTGTTCCAGAATTACTTCCTGGTAAAGCTCGCTCAGTTCGCCCATATCCGCGCTCACGCAAACACCTCGCGCGCCGACTTAATTCCTTCCACCAGCGCGTCGACCTCTTCCTTCGTGTTGTACACGGCAAACGAGGCTCGCGCCGTTGCGGGAATGCCGAACCGCTCCATCACCGGCTGTGCGCAGTGGTGCCCGGTGCGGATCGCGATACCTTCGCGGTCGAGAATCGTTCCCAGGTCGTGCGGATGCA
Source organism: uncultured Acidobacteriaceae bacterium (assembly GCA_963848805.1). Classification (GTDB taxonomy): domain Bacteria; phylum Acidobacteriota; class Terriglobia; order Terriglobales; family Acidobacteriaceae; genus Telmatobacter. The sequence continues at coordinate 30,150 of CAWKFD010000002.1, forward strand.
CGCCGTCGAGCACAAACGAGAGCGCGCCGGCCCGCTCACTCGCCGTCCCGATCAACTGCACGCCGGGGATTGCGCTAACCGCCTCGGTCGCGTAGGCCAATAGCTCGCGCTCGTGGGCCGCTATCCTGTCCATGCCCAGCCCGCCGATATATTCAAGAGCCGCGCCCAGCGCAATCGCGCCGGCAATGTCAGGCGTGCCCGCCTCGAACTTGAAGGGCAGATCGTTGTAGGTGGTCTTCTCGAAAGTCACGGAACTGATCATGTCGCCGCCGCCTTGATACGGGGGCATGGCCTCGAGCAGCACGCGCTTGCCATATAGCACGCCGATTCCTGTCGGGCCCGTAGACCTTGTGACCGCTGAAGGCGTAGAAATCGCAATCCAGCGCCTGCACGTCTACGGCGAAGTGTGGCACGGCTTGCGCTCCATCCACGAGTACGGGAACTCCGCGCCGGTGCGCGATCTCGATCATCTCGCGCAGCGGATTTACCGTACCCAGTGCATTCGACACGTGCGTCACGGCCACTATCTTCGTTCGCGGCCCGATCAGCTTTTCAAACTCGTCCAGGCGCAATTCGCCTTGATCGTCAATCGGAGCCACTTTCAATTGCGCGCCCCTTTCCTCGCACAAGATCTGCCACGGCACAATGTTCGAGTGGTGTTCCATGGCCGTGATCAGCACTTCATCGCCCGCCGCCACATGCGTGCGCCCATAGCTCTGTGCCACAAGGTTGATCGCCTCGGTCGCCCCGCGCACAAAAACGATCTCGCGCGAATCCCCGGCGTTCACGAACCGCTTCACAATCTGCCGGGCCGCGTCGTGCGCTTCAGTAGCCCGCACGCTCAGCGTGTGCACCCCGCGATGGATATTCGCGTTCAACCCCTCGTAATAGCGAACGATGGCGTCGATCACCACCCGCGGCTTCTGCGAGGTCGCCGCGTTGTCAAGATAAACCAGAGGCTTGCCGTGAATCCGCTGGGCAAGAATCGGGAAATCGCTGCGGATCTTCTTGAGATCGAGCCCCGGTGCGGCAGTTCCGCGCGGCAGCGGCTTGGGGGCGAATTGATGGGCGGCCGCGGTCATCCTGCTTCCTCCCAATTCCGAGCTTCGCCCGGCGCATTGTCCGCCGTTGGCGCGGCCAAAGCAGAAGTCTTCCGGCTCCGCACCAGCTCGGTCAGCCTTTCACGAATCAGTCCTTCCGCAAACTGACGCACCGCCGGCTCCTCGACGCGGTCAAGGCACTCCGCGGCAAAAGCGTAGAGCAGCGTGTTCCGGGCCTGGGCCTCCGAGAATCCGCGCGTGCGCAGGTAGAAGAGCTGCTCCTCTTCGATCTGGCCAATCGTCGCGCCGTGCGTGCACTTCACGTCGTCGGCGTGAATCTCCAGTTGCGGTTTGGTGTCGATGCGCGCATTGTCGGAAAGCAGCAAATTGCGGTTGGTCTGCTTGGCGTTGGTCTTCTGCGCATCTTTGCGCACCACGATCCGTCCGTGAAACACGCCGCGCGCATGCTCATCGAGAATGCCGTTGTAAAACTGGCGGCTCGAGCACTGCGGTTGCGCGTGCTCCACCATCATGTAGTTGTCCAGGTGCTGCCGTCCCGCGCCCACGAACAATCCGTTGATGAGGCACTCCGCCCCTTCGCCGTCGAGCACCGGATGCACGTTGTTCCGCACCAGCCCGCCGCCCAGCAAAAGCGAATGCGAAGCCACGTTTGCGCCGCGCGCCAGCTCCAGCCTCAGCGTGGACACATTGAACGCCGCCAGATTCTCGCGCTCCACCAGGAAATGCGAAACCACGGCATCCTGTCCGGCCACCAGCTCAGTCACGGCGTTTGAGAACGCAGCCTCGCTGCCGATGGAGACATAATCTTCGATCACCGCCGCCTGACTCGCCGGCTCAGCCACAATCAACGTGCGCGGATGCGTCATGATCTCGACCCCCGCGCCCGCCGATACATAAAGCAAGTGCACCGGCTGCGCGATCACCGCCGCGCGACGGATGCGCAGATAGGCTCCATCCTCCCACAGAGCTGAATTCAGAGCGGTAAATACATCGCTGCGCACATCGGCGTAGCGGCCCAGATGCTGCTCAATTCCTGTTGGCGCACAACCATCCGGAGCGCTGCCATCCACGATCCCGGCCATCCCGCAATCGATGGCACGCTCCAGCGAGCAAATCTCCAGGCCCTTAGGCAGATTTCCGACCGCCGAAAGCTCCGGCGCAAAATGACCGTTCACAAACACAAGCCGGCAGGCCGCGCCCGCCAGACTGAACTTCTCAATCTGCTGCGCCGACACCGCAACACTGCCCTTCGCCACGCGGCTGAACGGCGTTCGCGCCAGCGTCGCAAGGTTCGTGAACCGCCAGTCCTCATCGTGCGTGGTGGGGAATCCCCTTGCGAAGAAGTGCGCCCAAGCGCCCTCGCGCAGTTGCCGCAGCCACACCGGATCGCGCTCCAGCCGGAGCGCAATCAGTTCGCCATACGCCTCAAGATATTTTTCCAGCCGCCCTGTCGCCGTCGCCATTCTCTTCTCGTTTCTTTCTTTTCCTGCCCCGACCCTCATGCAGGCAACGCCTGCGCCGCGTCTGCTTCTGCCAAGCCGTAGCCCTTCTCTTCGAGTTCCAGCGCCAGCTCCGGCCCGCCTGAGCGCACAATCTTTCCGTCTACCAGCACGTGCACGAAATCCGGAACGATGTAATCGAGCAACCGCTGATAATGCGTGATCACCAGGAATGCCCGATCCGGACTGCGCATCGCGTTCACGCCCCGCGCCACAATCCGCAAGGCATCTATGTCCAGGCCGGAATCGGTTTCATCCAGAATGGCCAGCTTCGGCTCGAGCATCGCCAGTTGTAAAATCTCGTTGCGTTTCTTTTCGCCGCCGCTGAAGCCCTCGTTCACTGAGCGGTTCATCAGCTTCTCATCCATCTCGAGCAACTTCAGCCGCTCCTTGTAAAGGGGCAAAAAATCAATCGCGTCCAGCTCGTCTTCGCCGCGGTATTTGCGCAAGGCATTCATTGCCGAGCGCAGAAAATACGCGTTGCCGATTCCCGGAATCTCCACCGGATACTGGAACGCCAGAAATACGCCCTCGCACGCCGCGTCTTCCGGCTTCATCTCCAGCAAGTCCTTGCCATCAAACAAAACTCTGCCGCCTGTCACCGCATAGGTTTCGCGCCGCGCCAGCACCGCGGCCAGCGTGCTCTTGCCCGAGCCGTTCGGGCCCATAATGGAATGCACTTCGCCCGCATTCACCGTCAGGTTCACGCCCTTCAAGATTTCGTGCCCATCCACACTGGCGTGCAGATCTTCAATCTTCAACAAAGCCATTCGTTTCCCTTCCTCCGCTCTTTGTAGCGCCGGTCTCCTGACCGGCTGTCGTGCGGACCTCCAGGTCCGCACGTCTCTGACATCTCTGAAACCCGACCCCTGACTTACCCCACGCTGCCTTCCAAACTTACGCCCAGCAGCTTCTGCGCCTCGACCGCGAACTCCATCGGCAGTTCCTTGAACACGGTTTTGCAGAATCCGTTCACAATCATTGAAACCGCGTCTTCAGCCTTCAGCCCGCGCTGGCGCAGATAAAAGAGCTGGTTCTCACCGATCTTGGAAGTCGAGGCCTCGTGCTCCATCCGCGCCGTCCCATTGCGCACATCGATATAAGGGAAGGTGTGCGCGCCGCAGCGGTCGCCAATCAGCAGGGAGTCGCATTGCGTGTAGTTCCGCGCGCCCGTCGCGCCCTTCATGATCTTCACCTGTCCGCGATACGTGTTCTGACCATAGCCAGCCGAGATTCCTTTGGACACAATCGTGCTGCGCGTGTTTTTTCCAATATGGATCATCTTCGTGCCCGTATCGGCCTGCTGGCGGTTGTTCGTGAGCGCCACTGAATAAAACTCGCCCACCGAGTTGTCGCCCTGCAAAATGCAGCTCGGATACTTCCACGTGATCGCCGATCCCGTCTCCACCTGCGTCCACGAAATCTTCGAATTCGCGCCGAGGCATTTGCCGCGCTTGGTCACGAAGTTATAAATTCCGCCGCGGCCTTCCTTGTCGCCGGGGTACCAGTTCTGCACCGTCGAATACTTGATCTGCGCATTATCCAGCGCCACCAGCTCCACCACGGCGGCGTGCAGTTGATTCGTATCGCGAATCGGAGCCGTGCAGCCTTCAAGGTAGCTAACGTACGCGCCCTCGTCGGCGATGATCAGGGTTCGCTCAAACTGGCCCGTTTCCGCGGCATTGATGCGGAAATACGTCGAAAGCTCCATGGGGCAGCGCACGCCCTTGGGAACGTACACAAACGATCCATCGGTAAACACCGCCGCATTCAGAGCCGCGTAAAAGTTGTCGGTATGCGGAACCACCGTGCCCAGGTACTTCTTCACCAGCTCGGGGTGCTTCTGCACCGCCTCGGAAAACGAGCAGAAAATCACGCCCATTTCCGCCAGCTTGCTCTTGAATGTGGTCGCCACGGAGACCGAATCGAACACCGCGTCCACAGCCACGCCCGAAAGAAGCTTCTGCTCATCGAGCGGGATCCCGAGCTTTTCATAGGTGCGCAACAGCTCGGGGTCAATTTTGTCCAAACTATCGACAACCGGCCTCTGCTTCGGGGCCGAGTAGTACACGATGTCCTGGTAGTCGATCGGCGCGATGGTCAGGTTTGCCCACTTCGGCGCGCCCTCGTCCCGCTCCATCTTCGACCAGTGGCGCAGCGCGTTCAAACGCCACTCCAGCATGAACTCGGGCTCGCCCTTGCGCGCGGAAATGAGACGGACAGTCTCTTCGTTCAGCCCTTTGGGCACACTGTCCGACTCAATCTCGGTGACGAAACCCCACTTGTAATCCTGCTCAGCAAGACTGCGAATTGTATCTACACTAGCGCCCATTTGACCTCCGCGGGATCGGGCCTTGAAGGTCACGGAAGCCTCATCGAGTTTTCCCGATGAGTTTTCGAGAATCCAAATCCCGCAATATAGGACTCTTTTGGTCCTATATTGATTTTAGTGTAACCCCGAATCGATCCGTTTACAAGATTCACAGGGAATCGGGGGCTTGGCTCTCCTTGGATGTGTTTTGAGGGATGGGGGATTCAGTTGAAAAATAAGGATCTTTCTCCCGTACAACGACCGGCTCCGGCAATTCTAAAGTAGAAAAGGATGACCTTGGCAAGCGATGGAAGGAACTTTCTTCATGCGTAGGCGGGAGGTTTCCGTGGATGAACAAGGCTGCGGAAATAACTCGAATGAGCAGATGCCTTGTCTCAGGGCGCGAGTTTCCTCGCGCTCGATAAAGCCAATCAAATCATCGGGACCTAGCCCCTTGCGGAACACCTTTTGTGGGAATTCATCCAACTCAGATGCGGCCGGTGATATCACAGCGGGCTCACGAATGGCACGCAACCGCAAGCCGTTTTGTTACTGTTGAGCCATGGCCGAAGCCTCTATGCCGCTTAACAATACCGCACCGAACAACACCACAAGCGATCTCGAATCATTGGCTGCCGATGTGGTGGCGCTGGCCATGAAGGCCGGGGCAAGCGATGCGGAGGCCATGGCGCGCGAGGGCGACGAATTCAGCGTGAACGTGCGTATGGGCAAGGTGGAGACGCTGAAGGAATCGGGCTCGCGCGGGCTGGGGCTGCGGGTGTTTTTGGGTAAGCGGTCGGGCTCGGCGTCGACAAGCGATTTGACGCCGCAGGGGATTCGCCAGCTTGTGGAGGGCGCGCTGGCGCTGGCGCGCGTCACAGAAGAAGACAAGTTTAACGGACTGCCGGAGACGGTGGAATTCGGCTCAGTTCCTGGCGATTTGCACCTCTACTACGAGGATGTTTACTCGCTGGCAGGGCCGGAGCGCATCGAGTGGGCGCGGCGGGCCGAGGCCGCGGCTCTGGCCGCCGATCCTCGCATAACGAACTCCGATGGCGGCAGCTTCGATGCCGCCACTGGGCGCAAGGTGCTGGCCAATTCGCGCGGTTTTGCGGGCGGCTACCGGAGCAGCTACGCGACCATTGCCGCAGCGCCGCTGGCCGTCGACACTAGCGGCAAGATGCAGAGGGACGGTTGGTGGTCGAGCGCGCGGAGCTTCGCGCACCTCGATTCCCCTGAAGCGGTTGGCGCTGAAGCCAGCAGGCGCGCCTTGCGCCGGCTGGGCGCGCGGCGCGTTGCCACGCAGCGCGTTCCCATTGTTTTTGCGCCGGAGACGGCGCGTTCGCTCGTCGGCTCACTCTTCGAGGCCGCCTCGGGCGACGCGATCTGGCGCGGCGCTTCGTTTCTTGCGGGAAAACTCGGCGAGCAAATCGCCGCGCCAGGCCTGACCGTTGTGGACGACAACACAATGCTGCTGCCCACGGGCGCCGGAGGGTTCGGGACGTCGCCCTTTGACGGCGAGGGCCTGCCCTCGCAGCGCACCCTGGTGGTGGAGAACGGCGTGCTGCGCAACTATCTGCTAAACACTTACGCCGCGCGCAAGCTGGGGATGAGGTCTACGCACAACGCGGCGCGCGGATTGGCGGGCGCGCCCGGGATCGGCTGCGGCAATCTCTACCTGGAACCGGGAAAACTCACTCCCGATCGGCTCATCGGAGATGTTTCGGCCGGCCTTTATGTGACGAGCCTGATGGGCTTCGGCGTGAATGTAGTCACCGGCGACTATTCGCGCGGCGCAACAGGCCTGTGGATCGAGAATGGCCAGCTTACGCACGCCGTCGAAGAGGTGACGATCGCCGGCAAGTTGGGCGAGATGCTGCGCGGCGTGACTGCTATCGGCAACGACCTGGTCTTTCGCGGTTCCGTAGCTGCGCCAACGCTGCGCATCGACGGAATGATAATCGCCGGAGCGTGAGTATACTCCCCGGATGCCGCGAGGGCTCGAATTGAGAATCACCTTACTGGAATTGGGAATACTTATCGGGCGCCGCCGAAGCTTTTCAAGAAGCTCAGAATTACGCAGAACGCAGCGTGAGCAGCGTGATCTCCGGTGGACAGTCGAACCGGAAGGGGACGCCGACGGTGCCGAGGCCGCGATTGACATAAAGTTGCAGATCCCCAAAGCGAAACCAGCCCTGCACATACTTCTTGCCCAATTCAGGAAGAACGATGGGGCCGACAAACGGCAAACGTACCTGGCCTCCGTGGGTGTGGCCGCTTACCATCAGCGCTACGGCTTTGCCTGCCGGAAGCGCCAACAGATGGTCGACGTAGTCCGGCGCGTGGCACAGCAGGACGACGGGCTCATGCGGCACGTTGCGAATGAAAGCGGGGATGGCCGCACCAGGATCGGGGTTACCGACCACGGGATCATCGAGCCCGGCGAGCCAGAATCGCCCGCCTGCGCGTTCGATGGGCAGGTATGCGTTGTCGAGCACGGTGATGCCGTTGGCTGAGAGCGCGGCGATGACTTGTTTGCGTGAGATCATTACGTCGTGATTGCCGAGAACGGCATATCGGTTTGGGCATTGAAGATTGTTGAGGAGGTGGGCGCACTGCCAGGCCGGGCCGACGGAGAATCTTTTGGGCAGAAGCTCAGAGGTCACATAGTCGCCGGTGAGAAACACCGCATCGGGATTCAAGCGGTTGACGCGGTTGACGGCATCGCGGAGGAAAAACGGCTCCGTGAATTGGTCCAGGTGAATATCGCTGAGTTGCGCCACACGAAAACCGTCGAAGACTGCGGGAAGACCGGAAAGAAAAATGTCGCACCGCGAGATTTCGATCCTGTGTCGCTCGAATTCGCCTGCATAAAGGGCCAAGCCAGCCGCGGCGCACGCGCTCGCGGTGAGAAAGCGGCGGCGCGTGATATGCAGTTTATGGAGAGGTTCCAACAATAATCAATTTTATCGTAACGACTTCAATCCGAGGGGAGCGCGTGGGGCAGATGGGAAGGATGCGTGCAGATTCACGCCCGGCTGGCGGCACGCCGGCCTCCACGCCAGTCTGGAGTCGGAACCGCTACGGCATCAATCGGGAATATTCGCGAAGTACTGGGCGACCTGGAGCCAGTTGTCTACGCGGACGAAGCCGGTTGCGGCGAGGTTGTGAGGCGCGGTATAGAGCAAACCCTGGCCCTCGAAGCGAAGCAGGTTCCTGGGCTGATCGTCGATAAGATAGTCGGCACGGAGGATTCTCTTGTCTCCGCAGAAGACGTAATGCTTGGGCGGGATGAAGGGAAAGTGGCGCTGCAGCCAGCGATATTTGGGACCCAGAGAGTTGGGCACGGCCATGGCCTGGGTGGCGATGAAGATTTCAAAACGCGTGGAGAGGTCTTTGAGAACCGATTGCGAGTCGGGGATCAACGCGAGGTCTTCAAAAAAATCTTCGGCGTCGAAAAACTCCCGGATCTGCTGTTGGCGGTCGGAGGGTGCGATCTCCCAAAGGCCTTTGCCGGCCAGGTCTTCCGGGGTTACGTCCTCGTCGAAGTGCTGGTTGTAGCGGCGGATGTGCTCGGCGAGGGTGTCGGCCATGACCTCGTCCATATCGACACAGATGCGCTGCACGGATTGCTCCTCAAGGGGAATCGTTCAAGAAAAGAGTAGCAGGCGCGTAAGGGAAGCGGATGGGCATCACGTGTTCCCGCTGAACAGCTTAGGGCTGCGACACGGTTCCCATCCGCAGAGCGAAGAAATTCTCTTCAGAACGAATATTTCACGGCAAACTGAATCAGCCGGGGATTGACCGAGGTTGAGGTAATATCGCCGAAGGTTCCATCCGTCACGCTCTGGTCCGGCGGGTTAAATTGCGCGTGGTTGAAGGCATTGAAGAATTCCGCACGCAGCTCCAGCTTCGCATCCCTGAGGGCAAAATTCTTGGATAACGACAGGTCTGTATTGTTTTGGCCGGGGACGAGAATGAAGCCCACGCTGGAGTTGCCATAGCCGGTAGCTTTCTGATTGGGAGGTAGTTCATCTCCGATCGCGGGCGGCGCGCAGAATGCCGCCGAGTTGAAATACCCGTTAAGCCTGGCTTCCACGCCTCCGGGCGTGCCTGCATTGCGCGGTCCCATCCCGGCACAGAATTGCGCGCGCGCGATGCCGGCATCACCGTATATGGAACCGCCGCGGCTGTCGGTGATGGTGATCGGCGAGCCGGACTGAATGATCGTCATACCGGAGACGCCCCATCCGCCCAGCAGCTTACCTGTCAGTCCGGAGCGCTTCCATGGAAGATCCCATCCGTAGTTCACCGCCAGGCGCTGCGGACCCGATGTCGACGGCCCATACTGCTGCCGGGCGTCGAGCGGATCGTTGCTGTTCATGCCGTTCACGCTGCCCGGAGGTCCCGGGCCTGAGCCGAGATTGGACAGCATCTTGCTGAATGCATAGGCAGCCTGCGCATACAAGCCGTTGGAAGTCCGCTCTATAAGCGCGACCTGAAGAGCGTTGTACTTGGCGCTGCCCTGCGTCTGAGTAGCGTTCAGTCCGCTGGCCGCAAAGCCCAGGTAAGGCACTCGCAGCGAGGCGTTGTCTGCCGTGTTGGTTGTAAGTCCATACACGGGATTTGTGGGACTGGCCAGCGCCGGTTCATTGATACGGCGTCCGAAATCCATTAAGCGGACGGAATGCGCACCGGCATATCCGGCAACCAGCGACAGTCCAACCGGCAGCTGTTCTTGAATTTCCAGGTTCCATTTCTGGGTGAGCGGGGTGGAGAAGTTCTCATCCAGCATGCCCAGGCTCAGGTTGGAACTGGCTCCTGACTGGACATTGCGGTCCGGACCCCAACCATAAGCAGTCTGCGGAAAGGGCTGCGCAAAACTGGCAAGAGAATTTGCGGTACCAAGCCCTCCCACCGGAACGGCGTAGGGCGCCTCGGCCGTGCTCTGTTGCACCAACGTCCCGGCGTCCGGCCGGTCGTAAAACAGTCCGTAACCGGCACGCACCACCAGGCTGTTTTTGCTCCGTGGCTGCCAGGAAAGGCCCAGACGCGGGACGAAGTTGGTCGACGGCGCGCCGACCGGAAGTGGCGTTTGGTTCGTACTGCGGGTTGCGCACATGTTGGGGGTCACGCACGCGGGCAGCGCCCCGCTGAAGTTGGAGGGCACCACGTAACCCAGATACGAGCCCCCACCCCCGGATGGAAGCGCTGCCCAGGCTCCGGCCAGGCTGGGCCAGAAGTTCGTGAAATTGCCCGTGCTGTCGGTGGGAAGACCGAAATAGTCCCACCTCACTCCCGCATTGACCGTCAGGCGGCTGAGCAACTTGAAGTTGTCCTGAAGAAATGCGGAGGCATCGCTGAAACGGTAGGCGTGAAAGAACCCGGCCGGGCCCGTGACATTGGCTGTGGGCGCGGTGAATCCGGAGCTGGCGAAAAGATTGCTGGAAGAAGTCCCATTTGTGTCGGTGGCCACTCCATTGACATAGACCACCGGATTCGAGGCATTGCAGTTGGCAGCGCCGGCAGGGCAGCCGGGGAGACCCAGCAAAAAATCGGCAAAGCTCTGGAAGGCGAGCATGCCGATGGCGCCTCCCTTGGTATTGGTATTCCACTGTCTGCGTTCTACCTCGACTCCGAACCGGATTGACTGATTGCCATGCGTCCAAGAGATCTGGTCCGCCCATTGATACTGGTTTATGCTGTTGTAATCCCAGACGCCGCTGCCGCCGAAACTGAAGAGCCCCATGATATAGAAGGCGTCGATCTGGTCGATCTCGGGGACCACCGAAGCAATGCCCACTTGGCTGTTCGTAAAGGGAACAAGCGGCGTGTCCTTCAACAGGTTGTGCTGGCCAGAGATACGCGTCTCGTTGGTGAGCTGTGGGGACAACGCGGAATCCAGTTTGACGACTCCGTATAGATTCGCGGTCACGGTGGTCAAGAGAGTCCCCGGAAGGTTGCCAGGGCCGCCAGGGAAGTTGTTGGTTTGAGGGTCGTGCGAATAGAACAACCTCTCCATGAGCCTTTCTTTTGCGGTGAGTGCGTAATCGGTGTTGAAGAGAACCTGGTCTTCCTGGAACTTTGCGGGAATGCTGTAAGGCGTTTGCTGGAAGCCACCGTTGCTGGAACCGGGGATGGCGTAAGCGCCGTTGGCCAGTTTCAGCTTCAGGTAATTGATCGCCACTGGGTTGATATTCGATCCGTCGCAAGCTACCTGTACGCCGCCGATGGCCGTTAGATAGTGAGGATCGTATTGGCCATTCGCAAGGAGATTATTGTCGGGGCAAAACCTTGCCCCCACCGACTGCGGAAAGGACGCGCTCGAGCGGTCTGCCGCAGGGATGGGAGGCAGATACACGCCAGACGAGTATCCGCCAATGGCCAGTCCGTTACTTTGCCGCGTTCCCTGATAGGAAGAGAAAAAGAAAATCTTCCCTCTCCAGATGGGGCCTCCCAGCGCCGCTCCGAATTGATTTTGTTTCAGCACCGGCTCGGGATTGCCGTGTGCCTTATTGAAGAACTCGTTCGCATTGAAGATATCGTTGCGGAGAAACTCGAAGAGCGCCCCGTGAAAGGCACCGGTTCCCGACTTGGTCGTCACGCTGATGTTGGCGCCAGCGTAGCGCTCCGGACCGGCCGAGTAGCTCCACGACTGCATGCCGTTTTCCGCAATGGCGTCGGGATTGGGAATGCCCGGCGCTTCGGGACCCATGGTTGAAGCCGACACTGGAGCTCCATCCATCAGGTAGCTGTTCGTCGAGGCGCTGCCCACCTGCACGCCTTGGGTGTTCATGCCAATGGATGTGGCATTGCTCACCTGACTGGAGGCGCCGGGCGCCAGACCCGTAGTCTGCGTATAATTGCGGGTCGATAAAGGCAGATCCTTCACTCCGGGAGTGCCGGGTTCCGTCCCAGTCTCCCCGGTCGCGCTGCCATTCGCCGGAGTCTGCCATGGCACGATGACCACCTCGGCTTGCGAGCCCGGGCTAAGCGCCTGATCGATCGCCCGATTATCGCCAACGTTCAAAGTGACGCCGCTGACCACGGTCGATTTGTATCCAGAGGCAGAGAATCTGACGGCGTAGATGCCTGACGGCAGAAGCTTAAACTCGTACGCGCCGTCTTTATCCGTCGTTGTGGTGCGGGTCTGGCCGGTTGCGGCATCGACGGCAGTAACTGTTCCACCCGAAATCGCATTCCCGCTGTCGGCAGAAATCTTACCTGCGATGGCGCAGGTTGGTGTCGTTTGGGCCATGACAATTGCAGGGCAGTTTGTCCAGGACAATACGGCAAAAAGAAGAAAAAAAAGACGCTTCATCATGGTCGAGCTGAGCAAACCTGTTCTTTCCGTTAACCAGGGAAAATATTGGCATTCTTCGACGCCGTATAGGTTGATTTATCTGGGTCAATTTATAAAATCTTATCCTATTGAGGGCGTAGAGAATTGTGACGCCGGGCTGCCTGCGGCGCAAAATGCTCAAAATAATAGGTTGAACGATCAGGCCCCGGCGTGGCCGGGTTTGCGAACCGCGCGGCCGGCGCCGGGAATAGATTCTGGCTGCGGCGCTTTGGGCGCAGGCGCCATCGCGGGATCCCAGTAGAGCAGGCGGCTGCAACTGTCACAACTGAGCAACTCGCCCTCGCGGAGCTGGTTCCAGACCTGCGGGCGCACGCCCATGCGGCAGCCAGTGCACTGCTGGTTTTCGGCCAGGGCAATGCCGGTGCCACGGGCGGCGGCGATGCGGTCAAAGCGCGCCAGCCAGTCTGGATCGAGCGCTGCGCGCACGGCTTCGCGGCTGGCGCCGAGAGCCGTGAGCTGGGCGGCAAGCTCCTGCTGGCGGGCGGCTACGCGGCCGCGGACGCCATCAAGCTCAGCGGCCATCAGCTCCACCCTGGCGCGGGACTTGGCGAGCGCAGCTTCCTGGGCTTCAGTGCGCTCCAGGCTCGCATACTCTTCATTTTCCAGGCGTTCGGCTTCGGCGGATTCAAATTGGATTTCGTGCTCGATGGCCGCGGCCTGCGCCGGCGTGGTCACGGAGTCGATCTGCACGCGGAAGCGGGCGGCTTTCTGGCGGTGGGCGTCGGTCTCGCGCTCCAGGCGGGTGCGCAGCGAGTCTTCGCGGCTGAGCGCGGCAGAGGCTTCGGCGGATTGGCGCTCGGCGGCGGCGAGCGCCGCCTCGATCTGGGCGATTTCCGCGGGCAACCCGCGGAGTTCCTGGTTCAGGCGGGCGCGGTCCAGTTCGATGGCCTGGAGCCTTACGAGGTTTTCAATCAGCGCTTGCATGGATAAAGAGAAGGATACGGCATCGGGGAACAGGGGAACAAGGGAGCAAGGGAACGAGGGAGAATGGGAGCAGGAAAGCGGGAATGTGAGGCTCGAGGAATAAGGAGTAGGCAGCAGGACGTACGCAGACAACGTCAAAGAGAAAAGAGTCTGTGATTTCAGCGTGAAGGAACCCTGAAGACGATGGCACGCGGGCGAGGGACGGGCGCGGTGAAAGGGCGGGTAGGATTCTTTGGCAGACATTGGTGGCTCACATGGCTAGCGGGCGGGCTGCTGCTTGTGCTGATTGCGCTGGGTGTGGCGATCTCCGTGGTATTGCACCGCGCGGAGCCGATGCTGCGCGCCGCGATCGTGGAAAAGCTGGAAGAGCGCTTTCATGCGCATGTGGAGCTGGATAGCTTTCATGTTTCGCTGGTGAAAGGTTTGACGGCGGAGGGCAAAGGGCTGCGCATCTGGCCGCCGGCCCAGGTGGTTGGAGTGACGGTACCGGGAACAAATAAGACTGATGCGAATGGTGCTGTAGCGCCGGGTTCGCCTGGGCCGCTGATTCAACTCGACGAGTTCCGGTTCCATGCGCCGTTGCACTTGAAGCCGGGCGAGCCGATCCGAATTTCGGTGGTGGAGCTGAAGGGACTGGATGTGGACGTGCCCCCGAAGACGCACTTTACGCATGCGGCGGAGGGCGGGTCGAGTGGCGGAGCAAGCAGCGGGGCGAGTTCCAGCTTTGGTCTGCTCAATACGGGCGCGGCGCTGCTGCGCTTTGAGGTGGATAGCATCGAATGCAAGGGCGCGAAGCTGACGCTGGAAACGGACAAACCAGGAAAACTGCCCCTGGAGTTCGCTATCGCAAAGATAAAGTTGACCGATGTGAGCGCAGGCGGGTCAGCGCACTTCGATGCGGAGCTGACCAATCCGCGGCCGCAGGGAACGATTTTGACTTCGGGCAGTATGGGGCCGTGGGTGGTGGAGGATCCGGGCGAGACGCCGGTGGCGGGCGATTACCAGTTTGACCACGCCGACCTGAGCGTCTTCAAGGGGATTGCGGGAATTCTGAGCTCGACGGGCAAGTACGAGGGCGTGCTGCGCGACCTGGTGGTGGATGGGCAGACAGACACGCCCGATTTCAGGCTGACGCACTTCGGCACGGCGCTACCACTGCACACTGAATTTCACGCGCACGTGGACGGGACGAATGGCGATACGCTGCTGCAGCCGGTAGACGCGACGCTGGGGCGGTCGCACTTTACCGCCGAGGGCAAGATTGTGCGGGTTCCGGCTGAAACGCTGCCAGACGGCACGGCGCAGCCCGGTGGCCACGAGATTTCTTTAAGGGTGAATGTGGACCGGGGACGAATCGAGGATTTTCTGCGCCTGGCGAGCAAGAGCGGAACGCCACTGCTGACTGGCGCGCTGGTGCTGAAGACCACGCTCGAAATTCCCCCGCGAACGGCGCCGGTACTCGAGCGAATGAAGCTCAAAGGGAATTTTTCACTCGAAGACGCCGCGTTTACAAGCACGAAGATGCAGGATGACGTCGGGCAGTTGAGCCTGCGCGGACAGGGCGAGCCAAAGGATGCAAAGCGCGGCGAGGGAGCGGACGTTCGCTCGGCGATCGAGAGCGATTTCACGATGACAGGCGGGGTGATTACGCTTCCCGATCTGAAATACACGGTGCCGGGAGCCGAGATCGACCTCAAGGGCACGTACGGCGTTGAGGGCAGCATTCTGAACTTTGCGGGCACGGCCAAAACGCAGGCCACGGTTTCGGAGTTGGTGGGTGGATGGAAGGGTGTGCTGTTGAAGCCGGCCGACCGTCTGTTCAAGAAAGATGGAGCGGGCACTGAGGTTCCCATCCACATCGACGGCACGCCCGAGAGTCCAGCGTTCGGGATCGATTTCGACCGCATCAAGCACAGTTCCCCCGCGATTCCGGGAGATCCGCAATAGGGTTCGTATTCCGAAAATCCTCTAAAAATCTTCTACTGCACCAAGGTGGATGCGGCAAATTCCAATGCGCCTATGGGAACCTGTAATACCGGCAATCGATGGGGCAGTTCGGCGGCAGATAGAGGTTTGCTGAGATAGTGTCCCTGAATTTCATCGCAATGTTGGGCGCGCAGAAAGGACAACTGTTCTTCGGTCTCAACGCCCTCCGCGATGACTCTGAGATTGAGGTGCTTGGCCATGCTGATGATCGCGGTAGCGATGGCGGCGTCGCTGGCATTGTGGGAAACGTCCTTGATGAACGACCGGTCGATCTTGAGTTTGGTGACGGGGAATTGCCTTAAGTAGCTGAGACTCGAATATCCAGTTCCGAAGTCGTCGATGGTAAGGTTGACTCCCATCGATTTCAATTCATCGAGAACGCGAAACATCACACCCTCATTCGACAGCAGAAGGCTCTCGGTAAGTTCGAGATCGAGGTACTTCGGCGCGAGCCTGGTTTCGCGCAGCGTGGCCCGGATGAGGTCGCAAAATCCGTCCTGGCGAAACTGCACCGCGGACACATTGACGGCCATGGGAATGGCGGGCAATCCCTGCTCCTGCCACCGCTGGGCCTGCCTGCAGGCGGTTTTCAACACCCATTCACCGATGGGGAGGATCAAACCGGATTCCTCGGCAACTTCAATGAATTTGCCGGGCGGCAGCAGGCCGAATTTTGGGTGATTCCAGCGCAGCAGGGCTTCGAGACCCGTGATTCTGCCCGTGGCAATCTCGAGCTGGGGTTGGTAGTCAAGGTAGAATTCCTCCCGTTCGAGCGCCAGGCGCAAGCTGTTTTCCATGGTCAACCGTTCCATGGCGCCGGTGTTCATCTCTTCAGTGAAGAAGCGGAGCCGATTTCGGCCGCTCGCTTTGGCACGGTACATGGCGGCATCGGCATCGCGGATGAGTTTTTCACTGTCGAAGCCATGCTCGGGGGAGAGGCTGATCCCGATGCTGCAAGTGACGTTCAAAGGAACTTCTTGATTCGTGATGCCTGCGGAGACGCCTCGAAGAATGCGTTCTGCCGCGTGATTTGCATCGGCAACTTCCTCCAATTCGGCGAGGACAATAAGAAATTCGTCGCCACCGACGCGCGCGACGGTGTCCTGATCGCGCACATGTTGTTTCAAGCGATGCGCGACTTCCTTCAAAAGAGCGTCGCCAACCGAGTGCCCAAGTGAATCGTTGATCACTTTGAAATTGTCGAGATCGAGAAACAGCACGGCGACTTTCTTCCCGGCATCGCGCGCCTCGGCAAGCGCCGCGTTCAACCGGCGGTGAAGAAGAGTGCGATTGGGCAACCCCGTGAGCGCGTCGTAGTACGCGAGGTGGTGAACCTGTTCCTGCGCGTGCTCGCGAACGGCCATCATGCGGTGGGAGACAAGAACAGCGAGAAGAATCAACGTGAGGGCGGCCGCGCCTTGCGCCACGCATAGACACATCGCAAGAAAGTGCATGCCATTGTTGAGGTGTTCGGCAAAGCTCAGCTCCTCGGCCGAGAAAACTCGATCGGTGCTGAGAATCTCTTCTTGCAGACTCCGAACATCCGACTGGTTCTTTGCGTGCTGCAACTCGTCGGCGATGGCGGCCAGCCGCAAAGCGGATTGATCGCTGTCTCGCCAGTCTTGTATCGCCTTTTCAATCTCCGAGTTCCAAGGCGCGATTTTGTAGAGGAGGATTGCGGTAGGGACGTCCTGCTTGCGAATCCGCCCGCGCACCAATCCGTCAGCGATGATGGAATACGAAGGATGCCGGGAGTCCAGTTCGCGACGAGCCTGCATGTCGCCGAACATAACATCCATTTCGGAGTTGAAGCATTCCATGTCTTTGCTGGAGTGAGTATCGGAATAGCTGAGGAGACAGAAGGTGGCGCGTTTCTGCGCGCCTGCCAATAGATTCTCGCCGATGAGAAAAACGCGACCGCCGTCCTGAAATTTCAACTCCCACAGCGAAAGGCCGGCAAGCAAAGCGAGGAGAATGATAAATGGCGCAATCGTGGCGGCTCGATCGCGCGATCTTGAGTTTCTCCTCGAATTCAGGTCGAGATTCACCCGGGCCCCGTCCCTGCCTTCAGCCTGATTCGTCCTTATCTGGCAGATCCGGCCAAATGTCGAATCTGCAGTTGGTAAAAAACAGAACCCACTGCAAGACCGGGACGAAGAAAAGCCTCCAAATTAGAAACAACTGCAAATCAACTTCCTGCCGTCAACCTCAGAAATAATGTCCAATCGTGCATGCAGGCACGATACTCCCTAAGTTCAACGGCGACCCTCACGCCGGAGCGATTCGCCTGAATTTAGCTGTTCACGCCATGATTGTCGCAAAGATGCGAGGCGATTTGTATCTGACTTTAGTGTTACGGCCAACCGCGCGGTGATCTGCGGCTTACGCTTTGGTTTGTTGGGTTCATTCGGGATCTTCCGGAGAAAATGAGAGATCAGTGCCGGCGCCGGGTCCAGGACTGAAGATCTGGATTCTGGTTCAGATTGGCAGGCGAGGTACACTTAAGTAATCGCTGTTTCCCGGCGTCTGTTCCTAATAGCAAGTTTTTCGTCTAAGTTAATAGCAATTTTCCGTAGCGAAGCCCCTTATTGCTGGATTTATATGGACTTCGGGGGTGGAGGGGCACCTGTTCCGCAACCAGACAGAAGAGCGACGTAGACCGCATGGCCCGCTCCCTCGAAGCCGACTCTGCTGCCGGCTGCTGGTGTTCGCGGTATCGTTGGCCTTTGCGGCCTGCGCGTCGGCGCAGCAAGGCGCCCGGGAGGCCATGCTGCCGTCTGCGCCGGACCCCGGTCCGCCCGCACCCATGAGCGGCAGCATTCACGGCGTAGTGGCAAGCGCTGACGGAACGGCATACGAAGGAGCTCGCGTGAAGCTGAGCCACGGCGATGATCCGGCCGCGGCGATCCAGAAGACGGATAGCGGCGGCGCATTCAGCTTTGCGAACCTGCCTGCGGGTGAATTCAAGCTCACCGTCTCCTCGAACGGCTTTGTGACCCAGTCGATCTCCGGCGTGCTGCACGTGGGCGAGGCCTTCGATGCGCGCACTATCGTGTTGCCGGTTGCATCGGCGACAAGCGTGGTGGAGGTATCGTCCGGGTCGCAAGCGGAGATTGCGCAGGAGCAGCTCAACCTGGAAGAAAAACAGCGGGTGTTGGGCGTGCTTCCGAACTACTACGTCAGCTACGATCCCGACGCGGTCCCGCTCACGGCCCGGCAGAAATACCAGCTCGCCTGGAAGACGTCCGTCGATCCCATGACGTGGCTCCTGACCGGCGCCGTCGCGGGCGCGGAGCAGGCCGACAACGCCTTTGCTGGATACGGCCAGGGCATGCAGGGCTACGGCAAACGATTCGGCGCGAATTATGCCGACGGCTTTACCGCCATCATGATCGGCGGCGCGATTCTGCCCTCGATGTTCAAGCAGGATCCACGATACTTCTACAAAGGGACGGGGACGGTCCGGTCGCGCGCCATGTACGCCATTGCAAGTGCTGTTATTTGCAAAGGCGATAACGGGCACTGGCAGCCGAACTACTCCGCGATTCTGGGCGGGCTGGCGGCCGGCGGCATCTCAAACCTTTATTACCCGGCCAGCAACCGCACCGGCGTAGAGCTCACCTTTGAGAATGCGCTCATCGGCACTGCCGAAGGCGCGGTGCAGAACCTGTTTCAGGAGTTCGTGGTGCGCCGGCTGACACCCAGAGTGCCTCATTACGGCGCGGGAACGCCGTAAAGTTGCGGTGCCTTACGCCGCTATCGTTTCGACTAGGCGGTTCATTTTCTCTTCCTGCTGTTCGATGGATTCCACAAGCTTGAATTGTGTGCGGCATCGGTCCAGGTTGTGCTCTTCGCGATGCACTTTGAAGTAGGTGTCGCCGGCCAGATAGTCGGCAAGAAAGCGGATGCCGGTCTCGAAAGTGATGAGCTTGCCCGAGAACGCAAGATACTTCTTTTCCGACGCGGTCAGGAACCCACCCGCTGCCTCAAGATACCCGCGAACGAGCGCTTCGAAGAGGGGAAATTGCATGGTCACTTGGGATAGATCCTGCTCGTCTTCTGCGGCGGGACTTGTGGTGGTGCGCACCATATCGCCGAAATCGTAAAGCGCCAGTCCAGGCATCACAGTGTCGAGGTCGATGACGCAGATGCCTTCACCGGTCGCGTCGTCGAGCAGCACGTTGTTGAATTTGGTGTCGTTGTGGGTGATGCGCTCGGGCAGGTTTGCCTCAAGCAGAACGCTCGAGATGGGTTGGCGCGCGAGGGCAAATTCAATCTCCGGCCTGGCCAGGATGGCGCGGCCCTTCATGTCGGAGGCGATCGCCTGCTCCAATACGGAGAAGCGCCTGGGCGTCGAGTGAAAATCGGGGATGGTATCGTGCAGGCGCGGCGCGGGCAGGTTGGCAAGCTGCTGCTGGAAGCGGCCGAACGCACGGGCCGCCTGGAACGCCTGCTCGGCAGACGTGGCTGCCTCATAGGTGCGCGCACGATCGATGAATTGAAAAGCGCGCCAGGTTTCTCCCTCGGCATCCACGTGCCAGTTGCGCCCTTCGAGCGCCGGAACCAGTTTGAGCACGCGGCGGGCAGCGTCGGGCTCGCCGACTGTCTGCGCGCCCAGATGCGCCGTCACGCGCTCGATATTCTGCATCACGGCGGCGGGATTGCGGAAGACATTGCGATTGATGTGCTGCAGGATGTAGCGAGCGGGCGCGCCCGTCCCATGGCACTCCACGCGGTAGGTATCGTTGATGTGGCCGTTCCCGTGGGGCGCGATCTCGGCAACTTCACCACGGAACTGGAAGTGGGATGCGACGGCGCGCGGATCGCGCGGGACAAGATCGGCGCCACTCATGGCCAGAGTCTTTCAGGGTACAAGCCGTCGGCGACGAGGCGGCGTATGCTCTCGATAACGCGCGGACGGTCTTCGCGATAGGTGACGCCGAACCAGGAATCCTGCGTATGCAGCACCTTGACGCGCGCCTTGCCGGCTCGAACCAGCTCGCCGACCGTGTTGGGAATATAGCACTCCGCCTTGAGGTCGGATGCGTTGCCTTCAAGGAATTGTTCGAAGCGCTCGCGCAGTTGATCGAAGACGCGCGGAGTGAATCCCCACATGTTCAGCGAGACAGGCTCGTCCCCGGTCAGCTTCGTCACCGTGCCGTCTGGCGCGGTGTTACGGGCATGGCCGCCGTCGGGCTCGACTTTTGTGAGCTCTACGATGCTCTCAAGCATATCGCCCTCTCCAACCCGGCACACGCCGCGCGCTACCGATCCGAACTCAGAGAGCGTGTTGCGCAGAGTGAAGCCGACCATGGCATAGTCTGGCGAGCCGGACATGAGATGCCGGGCCAGCTCGCGGTAGCCATCCGCGCCGTAGAAGTCATCGGCATTGATGGCCGCGAAAGGCTCGTGAATGGCATCGGCGGCCAGCAGGATGGCCTGCGTAGTGCCCCACGGCTTGGTGCGGCCTGCAGGAACAGTGAAGCGCGGCGGAATGTCGTCGAGCGATTGAAAGACGTATTCGACGGCGACGCGCTTTTCAAACCGCGCGCCGACGGTCTCGCGGAAAGCCTGCTCGATGTCTTTACGGATGATGAAGACCAGCTTGCCGAAGCCGGCCCGCAAGGCGTCGAAGATGGAGTAATCGATGATGGTTTCGCCGGCGGGGCCGACAGGGTCGATTTGCTTGAGGCCGCCGTAGCGGCTGCCCATGCCGGCGGCCAGAACGAGGAGCGTGGGAGAGGAGGATGTGCTCATGAATGAGGATTTCCTTCCGAGGCGCAGGTTCAATCGAATAGTACAACAAGGGCCTTTCGGCTGCGTTAGACACGTGAGAACGTCGGAGTTGAACAATTCAGACCAGATCAACTATAATTCTGGTTGGAGGGGCGTAGATGGCCCGGTGGCAGGTACAGCAGGCGAAGACGCGGTTGAGCGAAGTGATCGAAGAGGCGCAAAGCAAAGGGCCGCAAGTGATTACGCGCCACGGTGCGGAGCGGGCGGTGGTGCTGTCGATCGAGGATTTCCGCGCCTTAACGGCCCACAGGCCGGGGTTGAAGGAGTATCTGCTGGGAGGGCCA
Source organism: uncultured Acidobacteriaceae bacterium (assembly GCA_963848805.1). Lineage (GTDB taxonomy): Bacteria > Acidobacteriota > Terriglobia > Terriglobales > Acidobacteriaceae > Telmatobacter. Next base: position 51,374 of record CAWKFD010000002.1, read on the forward strand.
AAGGTAGACAGCTTCGAAATTGAGACGGACGGCGACACCGGCCGCGAGATCGCGTTGTGAGCGCATCCGTTGCCTACCTGCTCGACACCAATGTCCTGAGCGAGACGCGCAAAAAACAAACCGACGCGGGCGTGATCGCTTTTTTGGAAGCGGTTGAATCTTCTGCGCTCTATCTGAGCGTGCTGACGATTGGCGAGTTGCGCAAAGGCGTGGCAATCAAACGGCGCACCGATCCGGCGGCGGCGAAGGCGTTGGCAGCGTGGGTCGAGGGCCTGGAGTTTGGTTTCGCCGACCGCATTCTGGCTATCGACGCGGCCACGGCGCGGCTTTGGGGCGACTGGTCCGGCGATCGCCCGCGACCGGTGGTCGATACATTGCTCGCGGCGACGGCCGTGCAGCAGGGGCTTACGCTGGTCACGCGCAATACGCGCAACGTTAGCGGGCTTCCGGTGAAGGTGCACAATCCATGGACGGAGTAGGCGATCAGGGAAACAAGATTTTCAAAGAAATCTAACCTCTCGCACTTCGAGAGAATTTCCCTGGTTGGTCACCCTTCTTCAGGTAGAGCTAGGCTCTTAAGGAATCATTTTAGTACCGGCCGTGATGCGCTCTTCACTTTGCCACCTCCCCGCCTCGCGTGTTCGACTGGTTGCCGGAAAGGTGAAAGCAATCATGAGCTACGTTCTTGCGCTGGACCAGGGGACAACGAGTTCGCGAGCTATTCTGTTCGATGCGGACGGCGCGATTGCCGCCTTCGCGCAGCGCGAGTTCCAGCAGTTTTATCCGCAGGCGGGATGGGTGGAGCACGATCCAACGGAGATACTGACCAGCCAGATGAGCTGCGCCATGGAAGCTCTGGCCAAGGTGGGAGCACGGCCGCGCGATGTTGCGGCGATCGGTATTACCAACCAGCGCGAAACCGTGATTGTATGGGAGCGGGCGACGGGCAAGGCAATTCATCCCGCCATCGTGTGGCAGGATCGGCGGACAGCGGCGCAGTGCAAGGCACTGGAAGAGAGCGGCGCCGGAGAAATGGTTTCGTCGAAGACCGGTTTGGTGCTAGACCCGTATTTTTCGGCGACGAAGGTCGGTTGGATTCTTGATCACGTGGAGGGCGCGCGGTCGCTGGCCGAGCGCGGCGAGCTCGCCTTCGGCACCGTGGATAGCTGGCTCGTCTGGCACCTGACTGGCGGCCACAAGCACGTGACCGACGTGACCAATGCGTCAAGAACGCTGCTCTTCAACATTGTGAAGGGCGAGTGGGACGCGGAACTACTCAAGCTCTTCGGGATTCCTGAGAGCCTGTTGCCGGAGGTGGTGTGGTCGAGCGCGCACGTGGGCGAGGTGACGACGGCGCTGGGGCCCGTTTCGAGTCTCGCCGGCGTGGCGATTGCCGGCATTGCGGGCGACCAGCAGGCAGCGCTTTTCGGGCAGTTGTGCTGGAGCGCGGGCGAGGCCAAGAACACCTATGGAACAGGATGCTTTCTGCTCGAGAACATCGGCACGGAGTTTGTGCGGTCGAAGCACAAGCTGATTACGACTGTGGCGGCGAGCGCCAAAAAGCGCCTGGAATACGCGCTCGAAGGAAGCATCTTTATCGGCGGGGCGGTGGTGCAGTGGCTGCGCGACAATTTGAAGCTGATCGGCGCGTCAAGCGAGGTGGAGGCGCTCGCCGCCAGCGTGCCGGATACAGGCGGAGTGGTGTTTGTGCCTGCGTTTGTGGGCCTGGGCGCGCCGCACTGGGACGCGCACGCGGCTGGAATGCTGATCGGGCTGCGCCGCGACACAGGGCCGGGGCAGATTGCGCGGGCGGCTCTCGAAGCCATCGCGTTCCAGGTGGCCGACGTGCTGGAGGCGGTGCAAAGCGAGACCGGTGCGCCATTGGACGCGCTGCGCGTGGATGGCGGCGCGGCGGTGAACGATCTGCTGATGCAGTTCCAGGCCGATGTGCTCGGCGTTCCGGTGGTGCGTCCGCGAGTGACGGAGACGACGGCGCTGGGCGCGGCGTATCTTGCGGGCCTGGCGACCGGGTTCTGGGCCAGCCCCGAGACATTGCGCACGCGCCGGGCCGCCTCAGCCACCGACGTTTATTTCGACCCGAAGATGGCGGCTGCCGAACGGGCCGAGCGGCGCGGGCGCTGGCAAAAGGCCGTCGAGCGGGCGAAGCAATGGTCGTAGAGACAGGGGTCAGGTTCTGAGGGTCAGGGTACGTCGGGCCGGGTTGGTAAAATGCGGCACAGGAAGTGAGATCCGCAGAGGTAGACGGTGGCCCAACGAGAAGAATTCGAGAATGCCAATCTCTCTGCCGCGCTCAGAAGTGAGCCTGCTTGCAGTGTGCTGGTCCTTCCCGGCTTGAATAACTCGGGGCCGAAGCACTGGCAGACCCTATGGGAGCAGGGGGAAGCATCGTTTCGCCGGGTGCAGCAGAAGGACTGGGTAACACCCCAGCTCAGCGACTGGATCGAAGGGATCTCCCAGGAAGTCGAAAGGGCTAGGCCGCCCATCGTCTTTGCCGCGCACAGCCTGGGATGCATTGCGCTGGCTCACTGGACCCAGAGCGCTTCGCCCGAGCTTCTCAGCCGGACCAAAGGCGCGTTGCTGGCCGCTCCTGCCGATGTTGACCGCCCTGAGTGTGCCGAGCCGATCAGAAATTTCCGGCCTGTGCCTCGCGGTGTGCTGCCCTTTGCTTCTGTTGTAGTGGCCAGCAGCGATGACCCTTACACTGCCCTCGCCCGAGCGCGCGAATTCGCCGGCTTTTGGGGAAGCCGCTTCGTTGACATCGGACCGGCGGACCACATCGCAACGAATATGGGCAATTGGCCTGAGGGAAAGCGGCTGCTGCGAACTCTGATATGCGGGATCAGCCACGAGATTGGTCCTGCTTCTGCGTCTTAGAAAATTTTCGATTCACATATTCACGTTGCAACATCGTGCACCTTTGCCAAGACTCCGCCGTCCAGTCCTCAATCCCCACGACAAACAACTACAACACTTTCCGCTAGCGGCCGGCATGGTTGTGTTGCTTTGCACCTGCGGCAGAGAGAGCGTGAGCGCCATTTCGCGCTGGTGGGCGATGGGCGAATGCGTCGAGAACGGCTTGCATTTCGATGAGGAGCGTGTCAGCCATTTGCCGCGTGAAGCCGTGGCGGACGAGGATGCGCTGGACGACGAGATCTTGACGGTTCGGCGGCATGGAGTAGGCGGGAACCAGCCAGCCTCGCTCGCGCAATCGATCGGCGAAATCGTAGAGGGTGAAATTTGAGGATTCGGGATCACGCAACTCCCAGCAGAGTCCCGGAATTCCGCCATGGCCGTCGTAAATGATTCTGAACGGCCCTAACCCGGCAATCCTTTCGGCGAGGTACTGCCCCAGGGCATAGCATTCGGTTTGGATTTTGCGATAGCCTTCTTTGCCGAGTCGCAGGAAGTTGTAGTACTGGCAAATGATTTCTCCGCCGGGGCGCGAGAAATTGAGCGCGAATGTGGGCATGTTGCCGCCGAGGTAATTCACGTCGAAGATCAGCTCCTCGGGAAGGTCGTGCTTCTCGCGCCAAAGCGCCCAGCCGACGCCCAGCGGGGCTAACCCGAATTTGTGACCGGACGCGTTGATGGATTTTACGCGGGGCAGGCGGAAGTCCCAGAGGAGGCCGGGCTGGGTGAAAGGCGCGAGAAAGGCGCCGCTGGCTCCATCGACGTGGATGGGAATGTCGAGGCCCGTTTCGGCATGTAACTTGTCGAGCGCCAGGCTGATCGCGTGCACCGGCTCGAACTGGAGGGTGAATGTGACACCGAGGGTGACGATGACGCCTATGGTGTTTTCGTCGCAGCGCTTGACGGCTTCTTCTGGAGTGAGCAAGAAGCGGCTACCTTCCATCGGGACCTCGCGGATTTCGACGTCGAAGTAGCGGCAAAATTTGTGCCAGCAGACCTGGACGGGGCCCATGACGAGATTGGGAGTGCCGGTTGATTTTCCTTCGGCATGGCGGCGCTTGCGCCATCTCCACTTGAGAGCGAGCCCGCCGAGCATGGCTGCCTCGCTGGAGCCGGTGGTGGAGCAACCAATGGTCGAGGCAGCTTGAGGCGAATTCCAGAGGTCGGCGAGCATGTGGACGCAACGCTCTTCTATGGCCGCGGTCTGCGGGTATTCATCCTTGTCGATCATGTTCTTGTCGGCGGACTCGTCCATGAGCCGCTGAACTTCAGATTCGATCCAGGTGGTGCAGAATGTGGCGAGATTTTGCTGGGAGTTTCCGTCGAGGACGAGCTGATCGTGGATGGTTTCGTAGACAGCTTGCGGATCCCGCTTGCGATCGGGGAAGACGTAGGTCTGAGCGCCGGAGTTGTGGACTTCGCTCTCGATTTGACTTGTTGGAGGGGCTTTGAGCTTTGCGGTGTTGTGAAGGGGCATGGTTCCTCCCGCCTGTCTGGAATTCGAAGTGTAATTGCTGTTGGGGCAAGTAGCCAATCGTGTAGCCGGCGACCATGCCGCAAGCGGACGGACTCTGCGTATTGAGGTCGCTGCCATAAAGCAGCGGATGGCGGCGGGAGCGAAATGGCGATCGCGTGGAGCTACCTCTGCGTAATCAGGATGCCATGGGGCTTCTTCTCCATGAGTTCCGCAAGCTCCGGAAGAGTTCCGTAATACATGGTGGATGCCTGGCTGTGTTGCCGTATCCTATTCCCGTATGAATCTTGACGCGATCCAGACGGCTCTCCGCGACGCCGCGTTTGACGGCTGGCTGTTTTACGACCACCATCACCGCGATCCTATCGCCGCACGCATTCTTTCGCTCGACGAGAGGGCGCATATCACGCGCCGCTGGTACTACTTCATTCCCGCCGTGGGCGAGCCGCGCAAGCTGGTGCATCGAATTGAGCAGGGCCGCCTCGATACGCTGCCCGGCTCCAAAGCGCAATATTCAAGCTGGCAGGAACTCCACGCCGGCCTTGAGGCCATGCTTGCCGGCTTCGATCGCGTAGCGATGCAGTACTCACCCAACAACGACATTATGTACGTCTCCATGGTCGACGCTGGAACCATCGAGTTGCTGCGCTCGCTCGGCAAGAAGATCGTCAGCTCGGCCGATCTGGTGAGCGAATTTGAAGCCGTTCTCAGTGACGAACAGATCGCCAGCCACGGTATCGCACGGCGCGCCATTGACGCCATCGTTGCCGAGTTTTGGCGCGAGATTGCCCGCCGCCTGCGTCCCGCATCCGGCGGCGCCGGCCGCGCGGGAGGTCTTTCGGAGTTCGATCTCGTGGTCTGGTTGCGCGAATCCTTGCGCCGCGAAGGCCTTGTCTGGGAAAACGGCCCTGACGTGAGCGTCAACTCGAACACCTCCGACCAGCACTACGAACCCACCGCCGATCGCGCCGCGCCCATCCGCGAGGGTGACTTCGTCCTCATCGACATCTGGGGTCGAGTCGACTCGCACTCGAGTGTTTATTACGACATTACCTGGACCGGCGTGGTGGGCCGCGAACCCAGCACCAAAGAGCAGCTTGTCTTTGAAACCGTACGCAACGCGCGCGACGCCGCCATTGCTGCTGTCGAGCGAGCCTTCGCCGCCAACTGCCCAATCCACGGATTCGAGGCCGACGACGCAGCTCGCTCCGTGATTCGCGCCGCCGGTTTTGGCGACTTTTTCACCCACCGCACCGGCCACAATATCGCGCATGAGATTCACGGCCCCGGCGCCCACCTCGACAATCTTGAAACTCACGATGCGCGCCGCATCCTGCCCAATACCTGCTTCTCGGTCGAGCCCGGGATTTACCTTCCCGACTTTGGCGTGCGCAGCGAAATCGACATGCTCACCGCGCCCGGAAAAGCCTGGGTCACAGGCCGCATCCAGCGCGAACTGGTGCGCATTTGATCAGATCAGGAGGTCAACCATGCCTGAATCTACGACCGCTTACCCCTACGAAACCCGCCTCAACATCCTCCACGGCCCGCTCGAGCTCATCGACATCAACGCTCTTGCCGCGGCTTGCGAGCACAAGTGGTTCAATCAAACCCTCTGCAAGGTCAACGATTCCGTCGTCCGCGTTGGCGTCATCGAAGGCGAGTACCATTGGCACAAGCACGATGAGGACGACGAGTTCTTCTATGTCGTCGACGGCAAACTTCTTATTGACCTGGAAAATAAAACCGTCGAGCTCGTGCCGGGCCAGGGGTTCGTTGTTCCGCGCGCCGTTGTGCATCGCACGCGCGCCCCACAGCGCACCATTATTCTTATGGTCGAAGACGCCGGCATCATTCCAACCGGCAACTGACCCACCTCCTTGTTCCCTCGTTCCGTAGCGCACTCGGTTCCTGCTGTATATTCAAGAAGGAATGGCAACTACGCCGAACAAGCCCGCCGCGGCGGACAAGCCTGCCTCGAGCAAACAAGCAGGGCAGGGATTCGTCTATCTTCCCCTCATCGCCGGATGGCTCGTCCCCGGCGCGGGACATTTTCTCCTCGGCAAATGGGTTCGCGGCGCCCTGCTCGCCGTCTCCATCATCGCCATGTTCGTACTGGGCCTCGCCATGCAGGGGAAACTCTACACCAGCGCACAAGACATACTCGACATGCTTGGCATGGCCGGCGACCTGGGCAACGGCGCGCTTTTCTTCATCAGCCGCGCGATGGGCCTGGGCGGGCAGCCGGTGCAAACTACGGTTGCCGATTACGGCACGAAATTCATCGTCGTCGCGGGGCTTCTCAACATTATCGCCGCCGTCGACGCGCACAATTTGCGCACAGGGAGGAAATCTTCATGATCCATCCCTCCCACTTCTCCGCAGTCGTACTCTTTTCGCTTTTCGCCTCCACCGTCTTCGGCATCACCATGCGCGAGACTCCCCGCCGCATGATTCGCTACGGAGCCTACTGCTTCATTCTCTTTGTGGGCTCGGCCATCGTGCTCAGTTGGGTCATGTTCCTCATCGCGCGATAGAGTTTGTTCCAGTGCCCCAACCGTCAACGGAGAATTCCCTGACACAACGGGTTTTCGAGCGGTCCGTGCCGCACGGTACGCTTACACGCGGAAAAAAAGCCGCCGATCCAGGGACCGGCGGCGCAGGTTTCGGCGGGAGTGCCGAAAAAACAGGTGGGCCCGCAAGGGCTACCAACGTGTCAACACTTGTGGCGGCCAGAAGTTGCGGCCGGTTCGCAAATTTTTTGGCGATCTCAGTCATTGACGCCCTGCAGTCGGCCTTCAACCCGCACGCAGGGGGGCTAGCACCCCGCAGCCGAGTTTTTCCGCAGCCTCTTCAGCCCATGAAACAAACTTTCTTGAACGCCCATTCTGACCTGTCGATAGCAAAGATCACGTTGACCGTGGTGTGCACCTCTACTGGTTCGCCGTTGAGCAGGTAAGGCCGGTAGCGCCAGTTCTTTACAGCGTCCAACGCGGCCTACTGCAACATTGCCGGACCGCTGACGATTTTGAGGTTTTCAACCTCGCCTGCCGTGGAAATTGTGGCCTCCAGGACGACCGTCCCGGTGACTTGGGCATGCTGGGCGATGGGCGGATAGATCGGCTCGGTCTTCTGGATCAGCATCCCTTCCGCAACGTCGGCCGATACTGCGACCTTCTTGGGAGCGGCCCCGCCACCCGTTGCACTCCCGCCGCCATTGGTCTCCTAGTTAACCGGCGGCGGCGGTGGTGGTGGCGGAGGAGGCGGTGGTGGTGGTGGCGGTGTTGGCGGTGCAGGCGGAGCAAGCAGATCGAATTTCGGGTTGCCGCTGCTAGCGCCCCTAGAATCGTTCACTTCGTGGGTCTCCCTGTACTTGTGGGCCTCCATCGCCTTTTGCATCCACCCATTGGCACTGTTCACATCGTCTTTGCGGACTTCTTCATCGCCCCGGTCCAAATCCGCCTTGCGCCGGTACATCAGGCTCAGGTACTGCATGGCGTCGTCGTAATAGGGCCGCAGCTGAACTGCCTGGGCCAAATACTTCAGGCCCTCATCGACCAGCGGGCCATTCTGCGCTTTGATCGCTCGCATCACCGCTGCCGGGGCTCTGGTATTGCCCCTCCCGTCGTCATGCATACCGGCCTGTCTCAGCGCCGCCTGCGCGTTTTCGTAGGCCTCCCGCCAGTCGATCGCGCCAATTGTGTAGGCGGCCTCGGCGTCTTGCTGATCTTCCTCCAGCACCTTCTTCTGCCACGTCTTGGCATCGTCGAATTTCCCGATCTCGAAGTAGATCCACGCAATCTGCTCCATACTGTACGCAAGGTGGGGAGCCTTCTCCAGAACCTGCAGGTAGATGTCGATGGCCTGCTGAGCGGCCTTCAAGTTGTCCGGCGAATTCACTCCGGGCACAACGTTTTCTGAAAGCGCAAAACCGAGGTAAACCTTGGCTAGAATACTGTTCGGATCAAGTTCCACCGCTTTCTGGAAATGCGCAATGGCCTCGTTTTTGGACGAATCGAATCCCTTGTCCGCCTCCTCGCGGGCGGCGGGTGTCATCTCTGTGAGAGAAGGGGTATTACCGGCGGGGGCTTGCCCCGCTGGGTGACAAGCGGTTGCGGCGACTAGGAAGCAGACAATTGCGCACCCCAAAGTGCGGCAGGAACCACGGAAACTGAACATATTCCACCTCGTGAGGCTGAAGCCAACCGGGATTTCCAGCATGGGTAGCCGCATTTTGGAACAGTCTACACCCGGTTCGCCTTGTCTATTTCACTGTCCTGGGGCCGGAAGGCCCCACGGGCGCAAGAGGATTTCTGTTGACATATAGTTCTAATAGGTATATATCTAATAGTACTATGGCGCGCCGATCCAGTTCAGGCAGCGAAGTTCTCCTGGGCTTGTTGACCATCGAACCGATGTCCGGCTACGACCTGGGCCAACTGATCCGCATCTCGGTCGGCCATTTTTGGCGCGAGAGCTACGGTCAAATCTATCCCAACCTGAAAAAACTGGCTGCGGGCGGGCTCGTCACCGCGAAAGCCGAGCGTCAGAAGGGCAAGCCGGACCGCCGCGTGTACTCCATCACGCAAGAAGGCCGTGAGCAGTTGGCCAAATGGCTGGCAGTGGAGCCGCAGCCCGAGATTCCGCGCAATGAATTGCTGCTGAAGCTGTTTTTCAGCGCGCAGGTTTCTCCTCAGATTCCCATCGGATACCTGGAGCGCATGATGGCAGAAGAAAGCACGCTGCTCAAGCAGTTCAGGCAGGTGGAGCGGGAAATCGCCGGGAACAGGCAGTATCCCGATGCTCCCTACTGGAGAATGACGGCGCGCTTCGGCCAGTTGGAACTCGAGGCACATCTGCGCTGGGCGGAAGAGACATTGAAGGCGCTGCGCAGGATGGAAGCAAGCCAGCGACGCCGTGCAATCGGAAAGGAAAAACGCAATGGAGGAACATTGCACTCTGGCCACTAAAGGCGGTAGGCCGGCGAAGATCGCATCGTGGAAGCACCTCGCGGGCTTTGTCGCCATCATGGTCGCGCTGCTGGTCCTGGGGCTTTACGCGCAATACTCTGGCGGCAGCAGCAACGGAACTGACCAGCTCGCCAGCCATGGCCAGGCGATCCCGATCTATCTTTCGGCGCTCGTCATGGACTGGCTGCTCCTCTATTATTGCTGGGTCGGCGTGCATCGGCACGTGGGAAAACTGTGGGACCTCGCGGGCGGACGGTGGACGAGCTGGCGTGATGTGTTATCTGACCTTGCCGTTGCGCTGCCGTTCTGGGGCGTGTGGGAAGGGGCCGCCTACGGCGTCCACCTGCTGCTGGGGTCAGGTAACGCGAAGTCAGTCGACAGCCTCCTGCCGAAAAGTCTTGTCGAAGTCCTCGTGTGGATCGCAACCTGCATTACTGCGGGCATCTGCGAAGAGATGGCGTGGCGCGGTTACCTGCAGCGCCAATTTCACGCCCTCACGGGCAACGTGACATGGGCGATTCTTCTGCAGGCGCTGGTTTTCGGCATAGCGCACGGGTATCAGGGTTGGCGAAACGTGGTGGTCATCAGTGTTCTTGGCGTTCTCTACGGCGCTCTCGCCGCATGGCGCAAAAACCTTCGTGTGAACATCATCTCCCATGCCTGGTCGGATATCTGGGGAGGCTGGCTGAAGTCGGCCGTTTTCAGGTAGTGTTTTGACCCCGCAATTTCGCGATGATCCTCGCAGGTGTGCCAGTCAGCAGACCGGCCGCACCTGTCCATCGCCTTTGCCCCGCACTATAATCGCCGCATGCGCTTCCTTGGCGATTCGCGGCGCCGCTCCATCGCCCTGCTCGCGGGCGGAGCACTGCTGGTCTTCGTCTTGCTGGGTACGCTGCAATGGTTCAACACTTCAGGTGTAGACTTTCTCACCCCCGTCACCTACGGCCAAACGCTGATCCTGATTGCCCTCGTTGGGCTGTTCTCGCTGGTGCTGCTGCTGTTGCTGGTGCTGCTCTTCCGCAACCTTCTCAAGGTTTATGTCGGCGAAGGCAGCAGCGGTGTGGCGGCGCGGCTGCGCTCGCGCCTGGTGCTTGGCGCAGTCATGATTACGCTCACGCCCGCCGCGCTGATGTTTCTCTTCAACTACCTGCTCATGAACCGCTCCCTGGAGCGCTGGTTCTCACCCAGCGCCGAGCAGTTGCGCAGCGACTCGGCCAGTGTGGTGCGTGGAATGGTGCAGTACCTCACCGAAAACGCGCGGGCTGAGGCGGAATCGATCGCGGCTTCAGGAGCGCCGGAGCGGGACCCGGCTCAGCTCCAGACTGAGCTGGTTTCGCACCGCATTACGCTGGCTGGCGGCTTTGCCGCTGTCTACGACCAAAATCGACGCTTGCTGGCCAGTTTTCAGGCGCCTCCGTGGGCCACTGTGGCCAACATGCAGCCCTGGCTGGACGAGGGTGAGTACCCGGCCGCACCCGCGCTGCACGGGCCGCTCTCAGGCATGTTGCTGGCAGCGGCGCAGCGCGCCGATGAACAGTCGCTCAATGTTGCCGGTCAAACGTTCGCGCTGGGCATGTCGGTCACTGCTTCGGGCAAGGCGGTGGTTGTGGCCATGCCCATGCCGCAGGGCCTGAGCCGCACCGCCATCAGCATCAACTCCGGCACCGCGGACTATTGGCAGCTCTTCCGCTCCCGCAATCACATTCGCACGGTTTTCTTTCTCTTCCTGTTGCTTATTACAGTCTTCGATTTTTTCTTCAGCGTTTGGCTGGCGCTGTTTCTGTCCAAGCAGGTCACGCGGCCCGTTGAGGCGCTGGCCGACGCCATGGACGAGATCGCCGCCGGCAAGTATGAGCAGCGCGTTGCATCCGTCACCACCGGCGAGATGGACGATCTGGTGCGATCTTTCAACCACATGGCGGGAGATCTTGAAGCCAGCCGCAAGTTGGCCCAGAGCGCACAAGCGCAACTCACCGCGGCGAACCTGGCGGTCGAGGAGCGGCGCCGCGAGCTGGAGACAATTGTCGAAACGATTCCCTCGGGCGTGGTAACGCTCGACGCGGCAGGCGTCATACTGCAGTCCAACCGCGCCTTTGCCGTGCTCATGGGACTCAGGGAAGACGCAGCTTTGGCTGGTCAAGGCATCGAGGCGCTGCTGCCGGCCGAGTGCGCCGACGATCTGGCCGGCGTCATCCGGCGCGGGCATCGCATGGGCGCAGCGTCCACTGAGGTCGAGTTCCATGCTCGCGGACGCACCATCCATTTGGCCATCACCAGCGCGCGCCTCGATCTGGGCCACGGGCAGGCAGGATCGGTGCTGGTGGTGGAAGACACCACGGAATTGCTGCGCGCGCAGCGGCAACTGGCGTGGAAAGAAGTGGCGCAGCAGGTGGCCCACGAAATCAAGAACCCGCTTACGCCCATCGCTCTCAGCGCCGAGCGCATAGGAAGACATATCGAGCGCGGCCAGCCGGATTCGCCGAATATCATCCGCAAGTGCAGCGAGGTGATTCTGGGCTGCGTGGGCACGCTGCGCACGCTGGTCGATCAGTTCTCGACGCTGGCGCAATTCCCGGCGCCACAGCCGCGCGCCTGCTGCATGAATCAGATCGTCGAGGAAGCGCTGGCGCTCTTCGGCGGCCGCCTTGTGGGCATCACGGTGCAGCGCAACCTGGAGCCTGACTTGCCTCCTGTGCTGGCCGATCCCGACGCCATCCGCCGGGCGCTGGCCAACCTCATCGACAACGCCGCTGAAGCCATGCAGGGCAGCCTGCTGCGCGTGCTCGGCTTGTACACGGCGCTCAGTGAAGACGGCGCGGCCATCGAGGTCACCGTTTCCGACACCGGTCACGGATTGACCGACGAAATTCGCGAGCGGCTGTTTTTGCCGTTCTATTCAACCAAGCACCGCGGCACTGGTCTGGGCCTTTCCATCGCCGCCAAAATCGTGCAGGAGCATGGCGGTTCGATCAGCGCCGAATCCAACGTGCCTAAAGGCGCGCGGTTTCTGCTGCGTTTGCCGTTGATGGATTCTGTTGCGCAGGCCACATCCCCCGCACCGGGTGCTGAGATGGCCAAGAGGCACGCCTGATGAATCACATTCTGGTGGTCGACGACGAAGCGGAGATTCGCTCATCACTCGAAGAGATCCTGCGCGAAGAGGGCTATGGTGTGGCCTCGGCCGCCGATGCCGGCGAGGCCGCGGCGCTATTGCGCGATGCGCGCTACGACGTGGTTCTGCTCGACATCTGGCTGCCGGGCCGGGACGGGCTCGAGCTATTGTCCGACCTGCGCGAGACGCCGCCGGAAACGCGTCCCGAAGTGGTGATGATCAGCGGCCACGGCACCATTGAAGCCGCCGTTAAAGCCACGAAGCTGGGCGCCTACGACTTCCTTGAGAAGCCGCTCTCGCTCGAACGCACCCTCATCGTCCTCAAGAATGCGGTCGAGGCGCGCCGCATGCGCACTGAAAACGAGGAGTTCAAGCGCCAATTCAGCGCCGCCGCGATCCTCACCGGCGAAAGCGTGCCGCTGAAGGCGCTGCGCCAGCAGATCCGCCTCATGGCGCCCACCAACGGCCGCGTCCTCATCTACGGCGAATCGGGCACTGGCAAAGAGCTCATCGCGCGCTCCATTCACGCCGAGAGCCTGCGCCGCGACCGTGTGTTCGTTGAGCTAAATTGCGCCGCCATTCCCGAGGCGCACATTGAGGCCGAGCTCTTCGGGGTGCGCCACGGCGCGCAACCCGGCGGGCCGCATGAGCAGCGCGGAACCCTGGAGCGGGCCGATGGTGGAACCCTGTTCCTCGATGAAGTCGGCGACATGAGCCTTAAGACGCAGGCCAAAGTCCTCAGCGCTCTCGACGACCAGATGTTCACGCCGGTGGGTGGATCGCAACCGCTGCGCGTGGATGTTCGCCTCATTGCCTCCACCAACAAGGATCTTGAAGAAGAGATTGCCAAGGGCAACTTCCGCGAGGATCTCTTCTATCGCCTCAACGTGGTCCCGTTTTTTGTGCCGCCGCTGCGCGAGCGCAAGCAGGACATTCCCCTGCTGGTGCGCGAGTTTCTGGCCGAGTTTGGCCGCCAGTATGGCCGCTCGCGCATGGAGATTGGCGAAGAAGCGCTCGAAACCCTTGCCCGCTATCATTGGCCCGGCAACGTGCGCGAACTCAGGAATGTGATCGAGCGCGTGCTCATATTGAATCCGCGTGTCTTGCGCATCGAGCGCAAGCATCTGCCGCCGCTCACCCACAGGGCCGGAACACGCTCGACAGAGGAGTTTTCCAGCCTGCAGCAGGCGCGCGATGCTTACGAACGCGAATACATCCAGAAAAAAATCGACGAGGCCCGCAACAACATCAGTCACGCCGCGGAGTTGCTCGGCCTGGAGCGCAGCCATCTCTACCGCAAGATGAAGGCATTGGGAATCGCGGTCCGGGAATAGGGAATCGATCGCAGCCAGAAAAAGGGTATCTTAGTTCGCCTTGTGCCGCGGAGCGTCTTGAGCTTCGCGCCGATCTCTCGCATGGAAGCGCCGCTCCACTTTGATTGCCCGCCGATCCGGCGCCCCGATGCGCCGGTCTGGCTTGCCCGCGCGCCGTTCCACTTCCTGGTCCATCGATGCGGGCAGAATGATGGGCCCGGACGCAGCTACAGACTGCTCGATATCCGCGTGCGTCTCCAGCTTGGGAACAACCGGCATTTGCCCGTTCGATGGTTCGGTTTCCTCTGTCGCTGCCGAACCGCTGGTGAGCATTTTGTTCAGGACCGGGATCTCGGTTCGCTGACGTTCCACAAAATCCACGCCCTCGGCTGTAAGCGTGAGTTGCGCATTGTCTGCCTTCCCGATATATCCCTTTTTGTGCAGATACCAAAGTGTAAAGTCCAAGTAGTCGCGAGGAAATCCCATGCGATCTTCGATCGCGGCAAGAGAGACTTCAGGGTAATTCGGGCTCGTACGCCGCCGGTGATAAAGAACCGCCAGTACCGCCAGCCGCCGGTTTAACTCGCCCTCGCGGTCGTCCATGAAGTCGATCGACGACGAAAACGGCTGCCGCGCCTGCGGCATGCGAGTCGCATCGTACTTAGCGCGCCGCGACCTGTCAGACAATACGTCGTAAGCTGCCTTCAGGCGACGAAACTGTACAGGATCTCCGGTCTTGGGGTTGTCCGGGTGCAGCCGCGCCGCCAGGAAACGATAGACGCGATGAATCGTTTCCACATCGGCGTTCGGGCTTATCTGGAGAAACTCGTAGTGATCCACCGTCTCCCCCGACGCAGCTTCCGCAGCGCTCGGGTCGAATTTCGCTCCGCCTTCAAACGGAGCAGTATTTTGCTGATATGTTTCGGGCACCCAAAACCTCCCAATAACCGGTGGCGTCTAAACCCTCTGCTGCCTTTCGTTCGCGCGCGCACCACAAAACGCGCTTTTCATGTTCAAGTAAACATGAGACATGGTGGCGGGTAAATGGCTGCAAAGTGGGAGACGAAGCGAAGAAATAGCGAATCCAGGTCCAATCGAATCCAAGCCCGGGCCGAATACAGAATTGTCGGGTTACTAGACCCAACATAGCTTGCAGCAACGCGCCAGACAAGTGACACTCATCACCCAAAGGCGAAGGCCCATGCTAGGCTAAGCCAAATGCAACCGGCGGTACGCACCGAGATCGAGGTCCAATCCTCACCAGCCCCGCGCGAGCGCCCCTGGCTCTTCAACTTCCTCATCGCGCCCGACGCGGTCATATCCCTCGGACTCGTGAGCGGCGCGCTCTCCTATCTGTTGCGCAACGAGGGAGTCGACCCTGCTCGCGCGGCCAGTATCGTTGCCCTGCTTTCACTCCCGCACGCTACGTATTTCATCTGGGGCCCGCTCACTGACTTCTTCGTGCGCCGCCGCACCTGGCTCATGAGCGCGGCCGCGGTGTCCGCGGCCATCTTCCTGCTCGCCTTCCACCAATCGCGCCTTGGCACGCCATGGACCGTCGCACTTTTGTTTCTGGGCGCCTGCGTTGGTGACTTCGTGGTTGCCGCGTGCGGCGGCATGATGGGTACCCTGCGCAGCGAATCCAATCGCCGCCGCGCCGGCAGTTTTTACCAGAGTGGCTCTCTTGCCTTCGGCGCCGTTGCCGTCTTCCTGCTGGTATCGCTCTCCGGCCGGCTTCAGCTTGGCGCTCTGGGTTGGATCGTCGCCGCCATGATCGTTTTGCCGTCGCTTTTCGCTTTCGCCGCGCCCGCGCAATCCATGGTTAGCGAGCACACCCCCCGTGAAACCGCCGCGCGCATCTGGGAGGAGTTCAAAACCACCTTCCTGCGCTGGGAAGCCATCCCCTACACGCTCCTCGTCACCTTTCCCATGTGCAGCGGCGCCATGATGGGCCTGCTTCCGGGGCTGGCCCGCGATTATGGCGTCACCGGCCAACAGGTAGCATGGATCAACGGCGTGGGCGGCGCGCTGCTCACCGCCGCGGGCGCCCTCGCGGCCACGCTCATCCCCGTCCGAGTGCGCGCTCCCATCGCCTTCCTGCTCGCCGGTCTGGTCAATGCCGCGACATTAGCCATCCTGGCTCTCGCCCCGTTGCGCCCGGCCGTCTACTTCGCCGGCACCGTGCTGTTTCTCTTGACCATCGGCTCCTGCTGGGCCTTGTTCACAGCCGTGGCGCTGGAATTTCTCGGCGGCTCTGGCAAAAGTGGCAGTGCGCGCTACTCCATCATCAATTCTCTCGGCAACCTTCCCGTCGCCTATATGGCTTATCTCGACGGCCGCGCCTACGCGCATTGGGGTCCACGCGCCATGCCCGCGGCAGACGCATTTCTGAGCGTTGCCGCAGCCGCCCTGCTGCTGGCGCATTTTGTCTTCAGCCGCCGTCACAGACAGCCGGAGGTGGACGCTAATTAAAAGGGCGCCGTGTGCCCCGCCTGGGCGTCGGGGCGCCGGTGCCCCCTGTGCCGGGCACGGCAGCTTTATTTCTGTCGAAGAATGGAAAAACAGCTCACTGATCGGGGTGTTCCGTCATGACCGGCTGGTTCACCCCCGAATTGTCATCCGGCTCCGCAACGCGGCCCTGCTTCAAAATCGGCCCGATCGACCCCGGATTGTCGCCCATCGCCGGGTCCACGCGGAAGTCCCACACTGACTCGCTGATGTCTGAAGGAGAGATGATCTCCACAAGCGCATACTCGCCGATGGTCAGCTTCTGCTGCGGCACGATGCGCAGCCATCGCTTGCCCGGCATCACTTCCACTTTGGTGGTCACCGTGTCTTCGTCCTGCGTCACCGTCCCGCTGGGGCTCACGCGCACCGCGCCCACAATGCGCACCGCCTGGCGCTCGTCCACGCGCACAATCACAAAGCCCGACTGCGCGGAATGGGCGCCATGTTTTCCGTTCACCGCGTTGGCCCCGCCGGTGTCCACGGTTATGGGGTGCGTCAGCACCGGCTCGCGGTCCTCGTCCACGCCCAGCGAGAGATAAATCTCAGGATCGTTCACGTGCAGGTGCACCTTGGCGTGCGCGCCCTCCAGTTCCAGGCTGGCTTTCTGGGTGGCAATTGGATTCAGTACGCCCACGCCGTGCCGCGTCCTGGCGTTCATTGAGAGATCGTTGGGCGGCAGCTCCACAAGCTCTGGCGTGCCATGGAAGGTGTCCAGCACAAACACGCCGTCCTCGTCCGGCAGCTCCAGCCCCGCCGCCACCGTGGGCATGCGCGCACTTTGCTCGCCGCGCTCTTCCGACTCCTCTTTGTCGATCTTCTCGGCCTCCACCATGGCCGGCGAGGTATCTTCCTCCACCAGGTCGGCGTGCTCCTTTTCCCACTTGCGAGTCGCGTCCCAATCGACCAGGTCCGCAGGCAGCTCTTCCCACTCGCCGCGTTCCTGGCTAAGGTAGCGCACCCGCTCGCCCACGATCTGATAATCGCGCACCAACTGGTAGGAGCCATCTTTAAGAATGAGCCGATGGTTTTTTCCCATCCCGGGAATGCCCGGCTTTAATGGAAGAGGTTTAGAGCTCTGGCTCGCACCGCCCTGGCTCGAACTGCTCTGGCTGGGCGCATTCTGGGCCGGTTGCCCATTTTGTCCGCTTTGCCCCGCGGCAACGGACGCCGCCAGCAGAACTACCAGCGCAGTCACCTCCCAGCCCCGTATTCGCGCAGAACCAACCATGGCAACACAGTTTAGACGAATCGGGGCTGTCTGCGTTGGCCGCAAAAAATAAACGGGCAACCCCCTTACGCCTTTGGCGTCCAATAAGATGCGTTCTTCTGTAGAATATAGACGGAACGGAGACTATCGATTGAGAGGACTTAAGGCATATTTCCGCGGAAAACGCAGCGCCTGGCATGGCATTTTGCCGGCGATTGCGGTTCTGTGCCTTGTTCTTTTGTCGATGCTTGTCGTAGCTCAGGTAGCGCACCAGCACGCGAACTCGACTGACGCCGACCACTGCCAGCTCTGTATTGTGATGCACTCGGTAGCGCCGGTCGCAATCGCGGCGGTCGTCGTCGCCATGGTGCAACTGGGACCGTCCGCGCCCCAGAGCGAGCCGATCGTCGTGGTCCGGCAGCGCCAGTCCCGTCTCTTCATTCGCCCTCCTCCAGTCTCCTGCTAGGGCATCTTTCCGCATTCAGCGGGGCCGTCTCGTTCCCGATCTCCCCCATCGTCCCGTCGGGCGATGCTTTGGCGCATCTCCAAAAGCTGACTTGACGCGGACAGGTGTCCCTTAGCGCGCTGAGGACGCCGCGGCGGCAAGGTCCGCGGGTTGCTTTCGCCTTTTTCAGAATTCGCCTTTTTTCAGAAATTGTTCAGGAGACTTCCAATGACGTTCCCTCGTGGCGCAACGCTACGCATCCTTCCCCTCTTCGTGCTGGTCTTTGCGGCGCTCTCCGCGCCGGCGCAAAGCGGCAATGCCGGGACCATTCACGGCACCGTGACCGATCCATCCGGCGCCGTCATTCCCAACGCGACGGTTCATATCACCAACGCAGTCAGTCAGTTCGACCGGTCCGCGGTCACTGACTCGACCGGCCAGTTCAGCATGTCTAATGTACCCTTTAACCCCTATCAAATCTCAGTCACAGCCAAGGGCTTTGGCATACTTGCACAGAACGTCGAGATTCGATCTTCAGTAGGGCTAGACCTGAAGCTTGTCCTCCCCATCAAAGGCGCCACTTCCACTGTCACAGTCGAGGCCACGGGCGATCTGGTCGAAGACGACCCCACCTTCCACACTGACGTGGACCGCGACCTGTTCAACACCGTGCCGCTCGAGAGTCAGTCTTCAGGCCTCAGCGCGCTGGTGACTGAAACCACACCTGGCGTCGCAGCAGACTCCAACGGCCTCTTCCACGGTCTAGGCGATCATGCCTCCAACTCCTTTTCGATCGATGGACAGGAGATCACCGACCAGCAGAGCAAGGTCTTCTCCAATCAGCTCCCTACCAACGCGGTTCAGTCCATGGAAGTGATTAGCGGCGCGCCGCCGGCAGAATTCGGCGGCAAAACCAGCCTCGTCATCGTGGCCACCACGCGCAGCGGGGAAGGCATTACCACGCCTACGGGCGACGTCTATGCTTCGTATGGCACCTTCGGATCGTCGACCGGCGGCTTTGACCTTTCCTATGGGAAACAGAACTGGGGCAATTTCCTCGAATTCGACGGCCTCGACACCGGCCGCTTTCTCGATCCGCCGGAGTTTACCGTCTTCCACGACAAGGGCAACGAGGAGAACGCCTTCGATCGCGTCGACTATAGCTTTTCCCAGGCCGATTCCATTCATCTCGATCTGAATTACAGCCGCTCATGGTTCCAGACGCCCAACGCCTTCCAGAATCTGAACGTGCAGAACGTCATTGCGGGGGGCACAAGCGATAGCCCCACCTTCGGTAACGTGGGCAACACCGACCAGGGCTCTAAGATCAACACCTTCAATGTCTCGCCCACCTACACCCACATCGTCAGCAAAGACTCGGTCTTCAACCTGGGCGCCTTCGCCCGCAAGGACATCTACGGCTACTATCCCAGCGCCGATCCTCTCGCCGATCTGGGACCGTCCAACCTGCAAACCTCTTCCATCTACCAGTACCGCACTCTCACCAACATCGGCATCCACTCCGATTACTCCTATGTCAAAGGAATCCATAACCTCAAGGCCGGCGTCCAGTACGAGCAGACCTTCCTGCGTGAGCACGACGGCCTGGGCATCGTCGATAACACCTACAACTCGCCCTGCGTAGACGTCAATGGCAACTCCCTGCCGGGATTTTCCTATCTGGACTATGTAAACGGTTGCCCCGCGGCCCCGAGTGGGGCCAGTGCAAACGGGAACTACGTGGTTGCTTTAAACGGCCCGACGGGGAATTACGATCTGACCCGAGGCGGCAGCGAATACATCTACTTCGGCCATTCTGACGTGAAGGAAATAGCGATGTACATCGAGGACCAGATCAAGGCCGGTAACTGGATCTTTAACCTTGGCTTGCGCGGCGACCTGTACAACGGCCTTGCCGTCCAGCGCCAGGCCGAGCCCCGCGTGGGCATCGGGTATGACATCAAGCCCACAACCACAGTGCTGGCCCTCTCCTACGCCCGCACCCTTGAGACGCCCTTCAACGAAAACCTTGTGCTCTCTAGCCAGGGATGCTCCAATGCGGTCCTTAACCCGCTGCTTAGCTGCACCACCGACGTTTCCGGGAACACGGTATCGAAAAACCTGGAGCCCGGTTTCCGCAATGAGTTCCACGCCAGTGTGCAGCAGGCCTTCGGCAAACACGCTGTGGTCAGCGGCGAGTATATCTGGAAGTACACTCACAACGCCTTCGACTTCAGCGTGCTGGGCAATACGCCCATCACCTTCCCCATCGACTGGCATAGCTCCAAAATTCCCGGTTACGCCCTGCACGCGGAATTTCCTGAAACCCACGGCTTCAGCGCCTATTTCGTCGCCTCCTCCGTTGCGGCCCGCTTCTACCCTCCCCAGGTTGCCGGAGCCGGAGCCGAGAGCGGGGTCACTCAGGGCGCCCATTACTACCCGTTCCGCATCGACCATGACGAAAGGTTCAACGAGCAAACCCACTTCCAGTACACGCTCCGCAACGACGGCTGGTGGAACGGTCTCTGGGCCGGCTTCAACTGGCGCTTCGACTCAGGTTTGGTTGCCGGGTCCACGCCCTGCTATAGCCCGACCGATCCCAACACTGCTTGCCCCAACAGCTCGTTCGCGCCCGACGGAGCGCCAGCGATGCTGAACGGCCAGCCAGCCGTTGTGCTGGTGGACAACAACATACCCTTTAGCGCCAACCCTGTAAACGGAGAGAATGTCTACCTGCCTTTGACCGCCGATGAAGAGTTTCAGTCGGGGCTCGCCTGCAACGGAGATAAAGCAACGCCTACCCACCAGATTGGCTCGCTTGTAACTGATGCAAATGGCCAGACCTACTATGAGTGCCAGGCCAACCAGCTTACCTCAAGCCTGCTCAAAGTTCCCGCGCCCGGCGTGGGCGACAACGACCACGACCCGCCGCGCGTCGCGCCCCGCGACCTCTTCGATGCTTCCCTGGGCAAAACCAACATCTTTCACCGGGAGCACTACAAGACCGACATCGACTTCACCGCCATCAACGTGACCAACAAGTACGCGCTCTATAACTTTCTATCCACGTTCAGCGGCACGCACTACGTTACGCCGCGCGCCTTGACCGCGAAGATCACGTTCAATTTCTAGCCCGAATGAGCGCAATCATGAACGAGGGCGCATATTGCGCCCTCGTTCTGCATTCGAGATTCTCTAAATTCCCCTGTGGAGGCGGGCCTGCCGAAATGAACGCTGGTTCCAGAAATGCTCTTCTCTTCTCCGCCCTGATTCTTTCCCTGGGGCAGACCTTTGCGGAATCGGCAGAGAAAGAGCCAGCCGCGATTTTGGAGCTGGGCGCAGCGGCGAGCCGCAGCCTGAACGGTGGCGGATCGGCAGGAGGGCCTTCGCTTGCCGTTGAAGTCACGCCGATCAAAGAATGGCTCGAGCTCGAAGCCGGCGTCACACCACTCTTCAGCACGCAGGGAACGGAGTGGGACACCGATTTGCTGTTCAAAAAACCGTGGACCTTCTCGCGCAAGGCAGAGTTCATGGCCGGCATCGGTCCGGAGTGGGTGCACACAAGGCATGCAGGAATAGGCGTGAATGCTTTGGCCGGGGAAGCGGCGCTGGACTTCATGTTCTGGCCGGCACGAAGGCACAAGTTCGGCTGGTATCTCGAGCCCGCCTACGATCACGGCTTTGTGTACGCGCACGATCAGTCGTTGGGAGTGACCGGCGGGCTTCTGATCGCGATCCGCTGAAGGCGTGGGAACGACTCTGTCCAGCTACGATAAGCTGTCCACCGCGTGCTGGTAAGCCCCGAAAATTTCGTCTCCGAAGCACGCAAAGATCACTTTCTGAATGGCGTCGCTCGAGATCAGCTCTGCCACCGTCTCCCCAATGGCAATCTTTACCGCGCGCTCCACCGGAAACCGGTACACACCGCAACTGATCGCAGGGAAAGCCAGCGTCCGCAGCCCGTTTTCCCGTGCAATCCTGAAAACCGACCGGTAGCAATTCGCCAGCAGCTCCGGCTCGCCGCGTTCGCCGTCGCTCCACACCGGCCCCACGGTATGAATCACGAACTTCGCCGGCAGCCGATAGCCCTTGGTCAGCCTGGCCTCGCCCGTCGGGCAGCCACCAATTTGATAGCACTCGTCAAAAAGCTCCGGTCCCGCCGCGCGATGAATGGCGCCGTCCACGCCTCCGCCGCCCAGCAGCGACGTGTTCGCAGCGTTCACAATCGCATCTACCGCCAGCGTGGTAATGTCGGTCTTCACCACTGAGATCTTTTCCGTCATCGCTCATCCGGAGTTATCGTTCGCTGTCCAGCACCTGCATCTGCTCTGCGCCGTACCGGGTTCCCGCCACGGCCTCAGGAGGGATCGCCGCCTCCACCGTGGCAATTTCATCGGCGGTCAGCTTCACTCTCAGGGCGCCCAGGCTTTCGGCCAGTTGCGCCCGGGTCCGCGCGCCCATCACCGGGATAACCCACTCCTTTTTGGCCAGGACCCAGGCAATGGCCAACTGCGACTGCGAAACACCTTTGCCGTGGGCAACCTCCTTGAGCCGCGCCGCCAGCTTCTGGTTTCGGGCGAGATTGTCGCCGAAAAAGCGCGGCATATAGGCGCGATAGTCTCCCTTGGCGGCCAGCCGCGAGCCCGAGAGCAGCCCGCGCGAAAGCACTCCGTAGGCAGTAACGGCGATACCCAGCTCCTCCAACACCGGAAAGATCTTCGCTTCCGGCCCGCGGCTGACGAGCGAGTACTCAATCTGCAGATCGACGATGGGATGCACTGCCGCCGCGCGCCGGATGGTCTCCGGCCCAACCTCCGAGAGCCCAACATGGCGAACGTAGCCGGCCTTAATCATGTCGGCAATGGCGCCGACCGTGTCCTCAATCGGTACCGCAGGGTCGAGCCGGGCTGGCCTGTAGATGTCGATATGGTCGACGCCCAGCCGCGTGAGCGTGTAGGAGAGCGCAGTTTTTACGGCGGCTGGCCGGGCGTCGTAGCCGATCCATGAGCCATCCGGCGCACGCTGCGCACCGAATTTCACCGAGAGAAGCACCTCGTCCCTGCGCATTCCCAGCGCCCGGCCAATGAGCATTTCATTATGGCCCATTCCGTAGAAATCGCCGGTGTCGATCAACTTGACGCCTGCGTCCATCGCCGCCTGGATTGTGGCAATGCTTTCGGTCTCGTCCGCCGGGCCGTACATGCCGCTCATGCCCATGCAACCCAGTGCGAGTGGGAAAATATCGGGGCCCGTGGCGCCCAGTACGCGAGGTTGCGCGTGCACAAGGGGCATCGTTCAGGCCTCCTTTAAGCAGTATCGTAGCAGGCTGCGGAAAAATCCGATTCTTAAAAAGGGCACGACCGGGGCACCGGGGCGGTCGCGTTTCGCAATCGAAGGGCGGATACTCTGCGCGGCCTGTTCTGAGGAAGGGGTCTGGCAAATCGAATCACTGCGCGCGTGGCTGCGGCCGGAAATTCAGGGCAGGCTTGCCGCCGCCGGGCAGTTCACCGCCAAAGCTGACAGAGATGCCAAATGGCATAAACACAAAGCGCTGCCGCGCCTTCGATCGTTAACGCCCAGCGAACGCCTCTTGCCAGGCTGTGAACATCTACTACTTGCGGCGTCGGCCACTCCGCCTCGGGGCTCATGGTTCCAGCTTCAAATGCGTGACCCTGCTTAAACGGTGCTGCATAGCTGCTCATCTCGAGCGGCTGCGAGGGCAGGAAAGGCAACATTGTCGCCAGAGTCGCGTTGTCGAATTGTCCCGATGGCATCTGGACATTCTCCTTCGACTCTTATCGGCAATGAGCCGAGTTGCGCGAGTCGAAACCGATAACGAAGGTACCCGGTGAAGGGCATCGCTCCGCTGTCGAAGTTCCATTATGCTGGTGGCCTTTTAGGGAATATTGTGATCTGGCTCACTCGTATGAGCGAGGATCTCGCCAATTGTGCGGGCTCTTATGCCTCGCACGGAACAGGGCTGCCGCCTGACCGGGCGGATTATTTCCGGCGAGTTGTCAAATGTGTCCATCGAAAGCCGTCAGCATACTTGAGCCCAAAGCCCAGCAACCTGTCGACCCCGATGTGGTTCGCCCAGATGAGCGCAAGAGGCGACAAACCGCGCGCGTGCAACAGGAGCGCGGACAATGCCAGAACCACCGGCGCCACATATGTATGGAACGCGTTATAAATGCGCGCGCCCCTGCGGGAGCCCGCCAGGTAGCCCAGCATGGAGAGATCGGGCGCAAGCCACAGCGCCGCAAAGAGCCACCAGCTCGCGCCCGTGTGCGCATAGAGGACGGCTGTAACCGCCGCCGCCGCCAGCCCTTCGAGGCGCAGAAGGAGCACGACCGATGAGCCTCGCGACGGTGCAATCGACGGCTGTTCAGGAATGGCTGAAACGGCTTCCACGTCTCTTCGAGGAGTCACGCTGCCGCCGAGCGCAAAGATTTAAGCCTTGCGAAATGCAGAAGAAGGGAAAGCGCAAGGCTTTCCCTTCTTCTGGTTCACCGTGTGCAGTCCGGAGGTAAGAAACTACTTTTTCGGGGGCGCGATCACGTCCTTCGCAGCTTTGGCCACGCGGAATTTGACCACGGTCTTGGCCTTGATCTTGATGGCCTGGCCGGTTTGCGGGTTGCGGCCCATGCGGGCCTTGCGTTCCGCCTTTACCAGGCGGCCGATGCCGGGGATTACAAAGACGCCGTTCTTCTTGGTTTCCTTGATAGCGGTTTCCGCCAGCAGATCGAGGCCGGCAGCGGCTTGCTTGTTGGTGATTTCCAACTTCTCGGCCATGTGACGGATCAGGGCGGTCTTGGTCATTCCTGTTGCCATGCGATGTTCTCCTTCTGGGCGAGCCCTCAGGGCTGCCGGGTGGTGGGCTTCGCCGTGAAACGCTTGCCGCATGAGCCGAGGTCGATCACTAGAGCTTCGGTGCGAAACCCTGTATTCATGCGGGTACGAAGAACCCTGCCGATGGTTACAATGCGGCCTTGAGGGGGCGAAAGTCAATGGAAAAAGGCCGATTTCCACAGGTTTTTTGCGGTTTTCTTCTGAAATAGCCTATTTTTGCAGTTTTTTGCCGTTGCTACGCTTGTTTTCCCGCGATTTTAGGGGTTTTCCTGGAAATGCCGCGTGGGTGCGTGACGCGAACAATTCCCTAATTCAGCCCGAAAAGCACCTTTCTTTTCGGCGCGAGCGCTGCCGCGATGGGCGTATTGAGCGCGTCCACGACAGGCGCGGCAATTTTGAAGTAGCGGATCACCACCTCCGCAATGTCCTTCTTGAGAGCGGTCTTGGCCGGCAGATCGGCGGCCAATCCCCATTGCCGGCAGCGGATCAGGTCCATCCCGGGATGCTCACATGGAAATCCCTTCGGCGGACGCGTTAGCGCATTGCCCTCGAATTCGTCAAAGTGCTTCCGCACTTTCGAGTTTTGGAGAAGCTTTCTGAACTCTTGGTGGTGATCGAGCAGCCAATGGCGAATGGCGGCCAATTGATCTTTGTCCGGCATATAAGAGCCGGCGGCGATCATGACTTCCTTCGGGCTGACATGGAAGTAGTAGCCCGCGCCCGAGGTTTTTTCCAGGCCCTGATGCGACCACCACGCGGCCACGTGGGTTTTGTAAGGCCGCTTGTCGGAGCTGAAGCGCGTGTCGCGGTAGATGCGGAACAGCGACTTCTCCGCCGGCCGCACGTGGTACGGCGCAAAATCCACCATTGCATCGGTAATCCTGCGCACAATGGCCAGCATCGGTTCTTTCAGCTCCGCCTCAAACTGCGTCTTGCGCGGCGTGAACCACGCGCGGTCGTTGTGCTTTGCCAGATTGCGCAGAAAGGTGAGAGCCTCAGGACGAAAATACGGAACGGCTGATACGGGTGCGGATTTTTGCTTCGTGGCCATGCAAGAGCAGTTTAACGCGCGAGGCGAGCGGAAAAGGTTTATGATTGCCCCCCGCTCAACAAAGCCAATGAGCCTTTCAGACGGAGGGAGCAGCGAGGGCCTGAAGGCCCCTGCTCCCTCCTGCGAATCTGCCAATCAGTATCCGGCTGTGAAGCGCTTGCGGATGTGCTGCGGCTTTTCGATCTCGTCCAGGATCGCTATGGCAAAATCCTCGCGCGAGATCCGGCTGCGGCCCTCGGCGTCCTGGATCAGATGGTCAAGACCAAGGCGGAAAACGCCGGTGCGTTCGCCGGGCTGAATATCAGCCGACGGTGAAATCGCGGTCCAGTCCAGGTCATCGAGCTTTCTCATAACTTCAAGCGCAAGCATGGCCGCTTTTGGCCCCGGGAGCGAGAGGCCTTGTCTCGACCATATGGTCATAATGCAGACGTCCGTCTTCACGCAGCAGGCTGCCCGCCCCAACCACGAACAAGGCACGTTTGACACCTGACTTTCGGACCGCTTCAATCACCTCGTCGACGTCATTCTCCGTCCATTTGACCGCCACGATCACCGCATCGCTCTCTCGCAGAACTTCCGTCAAACCTTTTACGTCGTGCGTGTTCGCCTTCGCCACGGTGAGGCCGTCCCGCGCAACGAGTTTTTCGGGGTCGCGCGTAATGCCGATGACCGAGTGCTTGCGGCCGAGCGCTTCAGCAAGAATCCTGCTTCCAATATTGCCGGTAGATCCAACGAGCGCGATTTTCATTTCAATCTCCCCCTTCGAAAAAAAGTGGCTAAGGCAAGTTCATTCAGAAGCCGCGTTGCAGTGGCCTGAAGGTCACTGCTCCATCCGCGGCCCAAAAAAAGTAAAGGCTATCGCTGCAAGCCGCCTTTCTCACCGAATCACCTTCAACGCGCCACGGAACAGCCCATCGAAGTCTCCCGCAAGGGCCTTGTCCTTCGCGATGGCCTGCGCAATGGCCTTCTCCGAGGCCGCGCGCTGGTAGCCGAGATTCACGAGCGCGGAGAGAACGTCGTCTACTGCCGGGCCCTGCACGGCCGCCTGCACCGGCGCCACGGCAAAATCGTCGAGCTTGTCTTTGAGTTCCACCACGAGGCGCTCGGCCAGCTTTTTGCCCACGCCGGGAATGTGCGTGAGCTGCGCGTGGTCCTGTCCGCGAATGGCCTGCACCGTCCGCTCCACCGAAAGCCCGCTCAGAATTTTGATGGCCAGCTTTGGCCCCACCCCGCCTACAGCGATCAGACGCTCGAAGAGCCGCTTCTCTTCGCGGTCGAGAAAACCGTAGAGCGCGATCTGGTCGTCCGAGACCTGCGTGTGAATGTGCAGCGCCGCCTCGGCGCCCACCGAAGGCAGCGCCGTAAACGCCGGCACGGAGATGGCGACGTCGTACCCCACGCCCGCGGCCTCCACAATGGCCTGGCCGGGCTGTTTGTAAATAAGCTTGCCGCGCAGGTGAGCGATCATTGCTGCCTATTGTAAAACCCCCAACCTCTTCGCTACGCGCTCCATGGTTTCCAGCGCACGGTCAAGCTGTGTCCGCGTGTGCTCGCTGGTCATGATGGCGCGAATGCGAGCCTTGCCTTCGGGCACGGTCGGAAACGCGATCCCGGTCGCCATCACGCCTTCATCGAACAGAGCGCGCGAGAATTCCATCGCCGCGCGGCCCTCGCCCACAATGATCGGCGTTATTGGCGTCTCCGTCGCGGGCGTGTTTACGCCGCCGATGTTGAATCCTGCGCGCCTCAACTCGCTCTGGAAATACCGCGTGTTCTCCCACAGCCGCTCGATTCGCTCCGGCTCACGCTCCAGAATGTCGAAGGCGGCAATGCACGTAGCCGCCACCGACGGCGGATGCGACGTGGAGAACAGAAACGGCCGCGCGCGGTGGTAGAGGTAGTCAATCAAATCCCGCGTGCCGCAAACGTAGCCGCCCAGCGCGCCAATGGCCTTCGAGAGCGTGCCCACTTGCACGTCCACCTTGCCATGCATGCCAAAATGGTCGATCGATCCCCGCCCGTTGCGCCCCAGCACGCCCGAGGCGTGCGCGTCGTCCACCATCATGATCGCGCCGTATTTTTCCGCCAGGCGGGCGAGCTTGTCCACCGGACCGATGTCGCCGTCCATCGAAAACACGCCATCGGTAATCACCAGCTTTTTGCCCGGCATTTTTTCTAACTCTTGGAGTAATTCCTCGCAATGGCTGACATCCTTATGCCGGAAAACCTTGATGGTCGCCCGCGACAGCCGCGCGCCGTCAATAATGCTGGCGTGGTTGAGCTCATCCGACAGGATGAAATCTTCCTTGCCCAGAATCGCGCTCACCGTTCCGGCGTTGGCCGCAAAGCCGCTCTGAAAGACCACGCAGGCCTCGACGTCTTTGAAGCGCGCGATTTTTTCCTCGAGCTCCATGTGGATGCGCATGGTTCCGGCGATAGTGCGCACCGCACCCGAACCCACGCCGTAGGCGAGCGTAGCGGCGATGGCCGCGTCAATCAGCCGGGGATGGCTGGCGAGGCCCAGGTAGTTGTTGCTGGCCAGGTTAATCACGTCGCGGCCGTCGTAGCGGCAAACCGGAGCCTGACGATCGTCGAGAACGCGGAGCTTGAAGAAGGTGCCTTTGGCGCGAAGATCGTCGAGAAGAGCGGTCAGATAGGCAAGCTGAGGACGAGAAGTGGCCTGAGTCATGGCAATGCGCCTCCCAAAGAAGCATAACGCGGCGGCCGGATGGCATTCTGGCTGGTTTTGCGTCAAAAGGGGCTGTTGGAGTGGGGAACAGAGGGGTTGGCCGCACCGCCCCTCAGCCAAGTACAATAGGGGTTTACGCAGAAGTGAACCGGCAAAGCGCGGGAGGGTGATTGCGCCATATTTCTTTAGAGTTGGAGCAGGTGCACGTGAGAGTCATGAATCGCCGCGGTCTGCGGCTTGAATGGATTTGGGCGCTGGGGCTCGCGATGGCATCGCCCGCTCTGATGGCATCGACGCAAGGCACCGCTACGGCAATCAGCGTGCAGACCAGCCAGTCGAGCGCGCAAACCAACCCGGCCGCGGCAGTTTGTTCGCTCACGACGGTCGCGGTAACCGTGACCGGCGGCTCTAGCGCGCCGACCGGAACGGTCACGATCGAAGACGGGGTCACCAGCCCGGTTGTAATTGGCAGTCAGCCGCTCAGTACAAGCGGGGTGGCCAACTTTACCTTTGCTTTTTCCGCCGCCACCCACACGCTCACCGCGTCCTATTCCGGCGACGCGACGCATGCGAGTTCGACCTCTGCTGCCGCCTCCACGACCATCAGCTCCCAATGCGACGCGTCATTTGCCGTGACTGTCTCCAGCCTGTCGCCGTCGAACACGCTTACCGCCGGGCAACAGGGAACCGCGACCGTCACCATTACGCCTTTACCGTCTTTCATTGACAGTTTGGGCAATGCGCCGGCGTTTATCACCGTCTCTTGTTCGGGGCTCCCGCAGCAATCCAGTTGCAGCTTTACGCCGGAAGACCTGGAGATCGTTCCCGGCCAGGATGAAGGCGTCACCAGCGCACTGGTGCTTTCGACGCAAGCGCAGGGAACGGCCCGTGCCGTGCCACCCGTCCAGACTGGACACCAGAGCGGTTCCATTGCGTGGGCTTTGCTCTTGCCGGGTATGTTCGGGCTTGGCGGTTTGGCATGGGGAGCCCGTCGTCGCGCGTGGCTTCGCCGGCTGATGCTCGTGGCCTTACTGGGCCTCATCACCACGCTGGGTACAACGGCTTGCAGTCCGCTCTATCGCTATTACAACCACGGCCCGCCCGTCAATAACCCGACCCCATCCGGCACTTACACCGTGACGGTCACCGGCCAGTCAAGCAACGGCGTTACTGCCATTACCAACTCCACCACCATTTCGGTGACGGTGAAATAGAATAAGGGCCTAGAGCCGGAGCTGCCTGCATGAATCGCCGGCATTCCCTTCCCGCGGAAGTCTACGCCCTCGTAGAGCAAACCCCGGCTACCGTGCTGCTGGAAGGTGGCAAACCGGACCACAACGAGTCGAATCACGAGCCGTGGACCCGCCTGTTCACGGCTCCTTTACGTGTGTGCGTGGCCAGCGATGCCGCGGAGATTCCGAAGCTCTTTGCGGCCATCGAAAGCGCGTTAGCAGCCGGCCAAACTGCCGCGGGATTCTTCTCCTACGAGTGCGGAAGCTGTTTTGAACCGAAAGCCCCGAAGCGCCCGAGCCGGCAAGGCCAGCCGTTAGCCGAGCCGTTAGCCCAGCCCTTAGCATGGATCGGCATCTACCCGCGGAGCTACACGTTCGACCACAACACAGGACAGTTCGTCGACGGCGAACCGCCAGTGCTGGCGCATTTCCGTAATGACGAACAATCTGCGTCAGGTGACGCCCCGGAGATCGCTGCCGGTTTTGCGCTCACTGAGGCCGAATACGCAAAGCGGATCGCCGCGATTCACGAGTGGATCCGCGCCGGCGACATCTATCAACTCAACTTCACGGCCCCATTCCGGTTGCAAACAAAGGCCGATGCGGCGGCGTTGTATGCGCACTTGCGCACGCGGCAACCGGTCGAGTATGGGGCGTTTATCCACTGGCAGGCGGGCCGTCACATCCTCTGCTATTCGCCGGAGCTTTTCTTCCGCGTGGACCGGGAGGGCGGAACCCGGCGCATCGTTACGCGCCCCATGAAGGGAACCGCGCCGCGTGGGCGCACCACGCGCGAAGACCAGCGCCATCGCCGAGTGGCTGCGCAACGACCCGAAAAACCGCGCCGAAAACGTGATGATCGTCGACCTCGAGCGCAACGATCTGGGCCGCCTGGCGCCGTTCGGCAGCGTGCGCGCGGATAAACTCTTTGCCGTCGAGCGCCTTCCCACGCTCTGGCAAATGACCTCGACCGTGAGCGCGGAGCTGCGGCCTGAAGCCGCCTTCCACGACATCTTCCGCGCGCTGTTTCCCTGCGGGTCCATCACCGGCGCGCCCAAAGTGCGCGCCATGCAGCTCATTGCCGAGGTTGAGGACGGGCCGCGCGGCGTGTACACCGGCGCTATCGGCTATTTTTCGCCGCGGCAGACGGTCTTCAACGTGGCCATTCGCACGCTCGATCTCGACGGCCGGCAGGGAACGATGGGAGCGGGCGGCGGCATCGTCATCGACTCCGTCGCGGCCGATGAGTTCCGCGAATGCATGCTCAAAGCCGAGTTCCTCACGCGCAGGGCGCAATTGTCAGAGCCGTTTTCGCTCGTCGAAACCATGCTGTGGAACGGCGACTATCCATTCATTGAAATGCATCTCGACCGGCTCGTGGATTCGTCGGAGTATTTCGACTTTCCCTGCGAGCGCGAACAAGTGAAGGCGGCGCTCGACGAGTATGCGCAAAAATTCGTGGGCACGAGTGCCGGGGAACCGGCGCGAAAAGTGCGGCTGCTTCTCTCGAGCGACGGCGAACTGCAGATTACGGATGAAATTTTGGCGTCAAGCGGCGGCGCCGAACGCACAGGGTGCGTGCGCATCGCCAGGGAACGCACCGATCCCGCCGACGCGATGCTTTTTCACAAAACGACACGCCGGCCAGTCTATGCGCAAGCATTCAACGAAGCGGCGCGGGCGGGTTTTGACGATGTGCTCTTCCTCAACCTGCGCGGCGAGGTCACCGAGGGCGCCATCAGCAATGTGTTCGTCGAGAAAGACGGCCGCTGGCTCACACCGCCCGTCGAATGCGGCTTGCTGGCTGGGGTTTTTCGGCGGCATTTGCTCGAAACGCGTTCCGATATCGAGGAGCGCGTGCTGCACGAAGAGGATTTGCGCAGCAGCGATCGAATTTATTTGACCAATGCGGTGCGCGGGTTGCGGCGGGTGGAAATCGAGTTTCGCGCGGAATAGGGGGCATTTTTGCGGCAGGACCGGATCAGAAAGTCGCGCCTTTCTTGTTAACCAATCGCCCTCCTGCTTCGTTTTCCTGGTAGACGCGCGTACGCCGCTCCACTGAACGAGGAGATTCTTGAATGAACTATCGAAATCGTGCTTTCTCCTGGAGTTTCTTCCTGCCCTCTACCTTCTGCGCTGTTGCGGCCCTGGCGCTGGCGCTTCCGGCCGCCGCGCAAACCTACCCCGCCGCGCCCAAATCGCCAGCAACTGCCGCGCCGGCGGCGCCCACCGACAAAGACGTTGCCGACACCCAGGAGCAGCTCCTAAAGCTGTTGCGCCTCAGCCCCGTACTCACCACGGTCATGGCGCACGATCCGTCGCTGCTGGCTGATCCGGCGTACGTGGCGCGTAACAATCCCGAGCTGGCCCAGTACATCGCCAGCCATCCCGATATCGCTCGCAATCCGGAGTTCTACCTCTTTAGCCATCTCAGCCAGGGCGGAGGGCGCCGCGACCAGGCGCTCGAACGCGCTGTGTGGCCCGATCTTGTCCCACCCGACCGTCCTGAAGCCCAGGGCGCCAAGATCGCGGGGGTGATGGTTCCCATCATCATCGTCCCGGCCTTCTTCCTCGCTCTCTTCCTGATCTTCCGGCTCTTCGTCCAGAGTGACCGCTGGAACCGCGCCTTCAAGCAACAAAGCGAGATCCACGCCCGCCTCATCGATAAACTTGGCACCAGTCAGGATCTCGCCGCGTATATGGAAACAGAGGCAGGTAAGCGATTCCTCACCATGTCGCCCATGGCTCTGGGTCCGGAATCAAGCATGCACATGCCTAATGCCGTGGCGCGCGTGCTCACGCCGTTGCAGGCTGGCATCGTGATGACGCTGCTGGGCATCGGCCTGCTCCTGCTGCGGCACGCCGGGCCCGGAATGGAAACGCCCATGGTGGTGCTCGGAACCCTCGCCCTCATGCCGGGAATCGGGTTTATCCTCTCGGCAGGGGTCACCTGGGTGCTGGCCCGGCGGCTTGGACTCATGCCAGACCAGCCCGCCGCGCAGGTTGAGGCCGCCCGGCTCTCCAGCTCGCAGGACAATCGGTGAGCCTGTCAGCGAGCCTCGGGGGAACTCGGCCATGACCTCCGTCGCAATAGTCAGAAGCATGTCCATGGAATTCGCACTACCGGACGCATGCGCCGGCGGCGCGCTCAGTCGAGCAGCCGTCGCTCGAGCCTCTAGCCCGCCGATGGACAACGACGCATTTGCCGGCTTTTACGAGCGCTCGGCGCGTCCGCTATGGGCCTATCTCGCACGCGTCTCCTCCGATCCTGCACTGGCAGAAGATCTGATGCAGGAAAGCTACGTCCGCTTCCTCTGCGCGGCCGGAGCACCATCGATAGCAACGGAAGGCGAAGCGTCCGCCCGGCTTTACCTGTTCCGCATCGCCACCAATCTGCTGCGTGATCACTGGCGCCGCCCGCGCGCCGCATCCATCGAGGAGATCCCCGAAGAATTTTTCGCTGCAAGCCAAAGCGCGGGGCAAGGCGACGCTCAAATCACGCTCGGTCCTGCCCTGCGCCAGATGAAGCCTCGCGAACGGCAGTTGCTTTGGCTGGCCCACGCCGAGGGCTACTCGCATCGCGAGATCGCGCAGGTCACGGGTTTGGCTGCGGCCAGCATTCGCCTTATGCTTTTCCGCGCGCGGCGCAAAATCGCCGCCCTCCTGCGCGATCAAAGCGCGCCCGTCGGGAGCAAATCATGAGGCTCACATCCTGCCCGCACGAGAACTTGCTCCGCGCTCTCATCGAGCGCGGCCGGTGGCCGCAGACCGCCGCGCCGGAGTTGCGCGCCCACATCCGTTCCTGCCGCTCCTGCAGCGACCTTGTTTTGGTGGCCGAAACCTTCCAGCAAGCGCGCGCCGTAACCATCGCCGCGGCGCGGCCCGTTCCTCCGGGTGTTCTCTGGTGGCGCGCGCAACTCCGCCGCCGCAGCGCCGCCGTCGAGCGCATCGCCCGCCCGCTTCTCGGCGCGCAACTCTTCGCGCTCGCCGTCACGCTGTTTTCCGGCCTTGGATTCGCTGTCTTCGGATCCCACCAGGGTGTCGTCTGGCTCGCCTTGCCCTTCTGGCGCGACCTTTTCGCTCAGCTTGCACAATCCGCGCAGCATTGGCCAAACCTGTTGTCCTCGTCGCAGGCCGACCCAGGCTGGACCTGGTTGGCTGTGCTCCCGGCCTTCGCCACGTTGGCGCTGCTCGGCGGCTTAGCCATCTACCTGGCCGTGGACAGAAAATAGCTGGCCGTGGACAGAAAATAGCGAAACCGGCTGACAAAGGGAACCACGCTAACTCGTTATCTCGTTCCCTTGTCCGCTTGTTCCCTCGTTCCCTGCTTTTCAAGAATTGCATCCGCTATCCGCGATGCTTCCACAGACGGCCGCACCGCATGCACGCGCACAATCGCCGCTCCGTGCAGAATCGCCGCGGTCATCGCGGCCAGGCTTGCTGTCTCACGCTCGGCAATCGGCACGCCGCCGCCGTACAGTTTAGCCAGTGTGTGTCCCAGAAACGATTTGCGGCTGAGCCCCGCCATCAGCGGCCGTCCCAGAGCAAGCAGTTCCGCCTGCCGTGCCAGCAGCGCGTAGTTTTCATCGAATCGCTTGCCGAATCCGTAGCCCGGATCGAGCACGATCGCCTCTCGCGAAATGCCCGCGCGCTCGGCAGCCTCGAGGCTTGTCGCCAATCCCTCGCGCACCAACGCGAGCAGCGCATCGGGGGCGAGTTGCGGCTGCATGCTCCACTCGTCGGGCCGTCCGCGCGTGTGCGTCAGCACCACCCCCGCGCCAAACTCCGCGCACACTTCCGCCACGCCCAAATCCCAGGTGAAGCCGCTTACATCGTTAATAATCTCCGCGCCCGCTTTGAGCGCCGCGCGCGCCGTCTCCGCCTTGTAGGTATCCACTGACACCACTGCGTGGGGCAGCGCACCCAAAATCCCTTCGAGAACAGGCAGCACCCGCGCCTGCTCCTCCTCTGCGCTGACCGCAGCATCCACGCCGCCCGCGCGCGATCCCGGCCGCGTGCTCTCTGCGCCCACGTCGAGCAGGTCCGCGCCTTCTTCGATGCATTCGATGCAGCGGGCCACCGCTGCTTCCGGATCAAGGAAAGAGCCCCCATCGCTGAACGAGTCCGGAGTGATATTCACCACGCCCATCACAAGCGGGCGTCTGCCCAATTCGATCGTCCGCGTCCGCAGCCGCCAGTTTGCCGTGCTTCGCATATGCTGTCACTCTCGATGCTACGCTGCGAAGCATGTTCGTCTCGAGTCCCGCGATTCGCTCAACATGAACGCGGGACCTCGGACGATTTATAAACGTGGCAACCGGTGATTGAACTGAATGCCCTCGTCACCCGATGCATCGTGCCGGTAAACCAACCAACACCTAATTTGCTCTAAGTATTCGGGTTGGAGTGCTTATTAGGCTTGACATCGAGTTCGTTCACTACTTGCTGCACGTTGGGCACCTGCTTGGCTAAGCTATTAACCTCCTGCTTCTGGGCAGATGTCTTCACGCTTCCCGTGATGACGAGTGTACCGTTCTTGGCAGAGGCGTGAATGCTTTGGTCGTTTAGACTCGGGTGAGCTTTGATGGTGGCTTTGAAATTGTCCTCAATGGCAGTTTCCATGTTGGAGGCCACTGAGCCTGCATTTTCAGCCTCCGGCGGCCGGACGCCGATTTCATTGGCAATCGTGTAATCAGGGGCCGCTTGCTGTGCGAGGCTGGCGGCTTGTTGCTTGGCGTCGTCGGTGCCTACTTTGCCCTTCAGTGTGATGATGCCCTTCTCCCGGTCCTGAGACACATCGATAGAAGAGATGTTATTGCTTTTCAGCGAATTAACAACAGCCCCTTTTTCATCCGGATGTCTGTTCTGGCAGCCTGCGATGACCATCGCACTGCCCATGAGAATGGCTCCGCCGAGAAGCAAGGGGTGGGTGGAATAATTCAGTTTCATGGCCTTTATCTCCTCGTTGTGCACATGACCTGCACAAACACACAACGTGCATGTGGGATGTCAGGCGGAGGGAAGGGGTTGCTCCCTACCGCAGAGGCGCGCACAACCCGCCCGTGTAGAAATGCCGCTCTTATCGTGAATGTCAACGGAAGCGAGAGGAGTTCGCCGCGAATGTGCTCTCCACCATTTCCGCCGCCTTGCGCACCGTCTCTGCCTCGTCGCCGAATGCCCAAATCCAGTGCACCTCCGGCTCGCGACGGAACCACGTCATCTGGCGCTTTGCATAGTTACGGTGCCCCTGCTGGGCGGCTCTGATCGCGGCTTCCTCGCTCATCGACCCATCCAGCACGCAGCGTGCCTGTTTATACCCGAGCGAGTCGAGCGCCTTTACCGCTCCGTACCGCTCCAACAGTCCGCGCGTTTCCTCTACCAGTCCAGCCGCAAACATCGCGGCGCAGCGCTGGTTGAGTCTCACGTAAAGCTGCTGCCGCGGCGGGTTCAACCCGATCCTCAGAAGCCGGAACCCCGTCAGCGGGTCGCGAGCTAACACGCGATTGCTTAGCACCTCCGACATCGGTCTGCGCGCCGCCAGGCAAACCTCGATGGCACGAATCAGCTTGGGCGTATCGTTGGCGTGGACGCGCTCGCCAGAAACCGGATCTAGCCGCGCCAACAGCCGGTGCAACCATCCATCTTCATGCCGCTCGGCGCTGCGCCGCAGCCGTGCCCGCAAATCCTCCTGCCGCTCCGGCCCCGCGAACAAACCCTCGGTGAGCGCGCGCAGATAAAGCCCCGTCCCGCCGGTCACAATCGGCAGCCGTCCGCACCCACTGATTTCGCTTAGCGCCGCCCGCGCGCGGCGACTGTACTCACCCGCCGTAAACGGCCGGTCCGGGGTCGTCACATCGATCAGGTGATGCGGCGCCCGTGCCCGTTCTGCGACTGTTGGTTTCGCCGTCCCCAGCTCCATACCGCGGTAGACTGCCACGGAGTCGCAACTGACAATCTCGCCGCCGAACCGCTCACCCAGCTCGAGCGAAAGCGCCGTCTTTCCGCTGCCTGTTGGTCCGAGCAGAATGACGGCCAGCGGCAACCGGCTCAACTCCAAAGCGTCACTTTTCACCGCAGAGGCCTACGTTCTCGTTCCCTTGGTTCCTGCTTCACCACCGCCACCATCCCGGCGGAAAGATCCACTTGGGGTTGCTGTGAAAGAGCCACCACGCGCAAATCGCCGCGGCCACCAGCAGCAGCCCAATCACCTGGTTGCGCCGATAGACGCGCCGCTGCTGCTCGCGCGCCGCCTTCTCGGCCTGCTGCTGGTAATACGGCTTGATGCGAGTGTCGACCATCGTTTTTTCTCTCTTGAACCCCGACGCGCGGCGGTCTCCCGCGCATCCCGCATCAGTATAGGGGAAGGCTGGCACCTCAGTTTT
The DNA here is from genome assembly GCA_963848805.1 of uncultured Acidobacteriaceae bacterium. Taxonomy (GTDB): domain Bacteria; phylum Acidobacteriota; class Terriglobia; order Terriglobales; family Acidobacteriaceae; genus Telmatobacter. Next base: position 88,537 of record CAWKFD010000002.1, read on the forward strand.
GTCTTTCCCCCGTTTGACTTCCCCCGCCTCCATTGCCGACCATTATTCTTCTGGTCTTGGAGAAACCCGGAGGAAGAACGCTCATATGAAAGTCTTGATCCTTGGTTCCGGAGGCCGCGAACACGCCCTCGCATGGGCCGTCGCGCGCAGCCCGCGCGTCACTCAGGTTGTTTGTGCGCCGGGCAACGGCGGCATTGCGCAAATTGCGCGCTGCGTCCCTGTCGATCTCAACGACCTCGCCGCCATGGCCAGCTTGGCCGAAACCGAGCGGCCCGCCCTCACCATCGTCGGCCCCGAGCTGCCGCTCTCGCTCGGCGTTGTCGATGCGCTCAAAGAACGCGGCCTGCGCGTTTTCGGCCCCACGCGCGCCGCAGCCATGCTTGAAACCAGCAAAGGCTTCGCCAAGCAGTTTATGCATCGCCACAACATCCCTACGCCCAACTACGCCGTTTGCACCACCGCGGCCGAAGCTGAAAAAGCCATCGAAGTATTTCATCCGCCGATCGTGGTCAAAGCCGACGGGCTGGCCGCGGGCAAGGGCGTAATAATCTGCCCCTCGCGCAACATTGCTGCTGAGGCTGCCCAGGGGCTGTTCTCGGGCGCGCTGTTGGGCGAGGCCGAGCGCCAGGTCGTGATCGAGGAGTTCCTGCAAGGCGACGAGATCAGCTTTCTCTGCCTTAGCGACGGCAAGCACGTCGTGCCGCTTGTGCCCGCGCAGGACCACAAGCGCATCGGCGAGGGCGATACCGGCCCCAACACCGGGGGCATGGGAGTCTACTCCACCGACGTCCTGCTCGATCCCGCGATGACCCAGTGGATTCTGCGCCACGTTGCCGAGCCCACCGTCGAGGGCATGGCTGAAGAAGGCGCCCCCTTTGCCGGCGTGCTCTACTGCGGCCTGATGATGACCGCGCGCGGACCGCAGGTGCTGGAGTTCAACGCCCGCTTCGGCGATCCCGAAACCCAGGCCATCCTGGTGCGCCTCGAAAGCGATTTAGTCGACGCTCTGGAGGCGTGCACCGACGGCCGGCTTGCCGGTGTTGCGCTCCGCTGGTCTCCCGGCGCCTCAGCCTGCGTGGTGGCCAGCTCCGGCGGCTATCCGGGCAGTTACAAGACCGGCATCCCCATCAACGGCCTCGCTGCCGCTGCGCAAGTTCCTGGCGTCGAGGTCTTTCACGCGGGCACATCGCAAGCAGACGGCCAATTGCTCACGGCGGGCGGCCGCGTTCTGGGTGTCACCGCTTCCGCAGACTCACTCGGCGATGCCCTGGCGCGCGCATACCAGGCGATGGTAGAGATAACATTTGACGGAATGTATTACCGGCGCGACATCGGCCATCGCGCGCTGAAACAGATGCAGGTCAGCAAGTCAGCGGGTTAGTGGGTGAGCCGGACGCCACTTTGCTGACTTGCCGGCTCGGCGACTTGCCGACTCGCTAAACTAAATGGAGGTCACCATGAGCGTTGGAATCACGCTAGATGAACTGCTGGCCTGGAACGAACAGTCAGCCAACTATTGGAAGACGCACCTCGACGCCAACCCCGCTCTGCTCCAATTGCCATGCGACATCGGCGGGACGCACGACGTGCAGGAGTTTGTGAGGCATATTTGGGGAGTGGACCTGCGTTGGGCGCAGCGGCTTGCCCGGCTGCCAGTGACGGCGAAGGAAAAGACGCCTTCAGGGCCGCTCGACGCGCTCTTCGATGTTCATCTCCAGGCCGTCGAAATCTTCCGCAAACTCCTTGCCGCTCCGGAATCAAGCTGGAGCGAAGTCATCGTCCTCGATTTTGATTGGGTGCCTCCGGAAGAGCGAAGTGTCTCCCGGAGAAAAATCGCAGCCCATGCGCTGTTCCACAGCCAGCGTCATTGGGCGCAACTGGCCACGCTGGTCCGCGCAGCCGGCTTTCCCTCCAGTTTCCGGGGCGACCTGCTGTTCAGTCCTGCGCTGCGGTAGGTTCCGTCACAGTCTTCGCCTTCCCCTGCTTCTGAAAGCATGACCGGCAGAGCACAGGACGTCCCTGCGTCGGCCTAAAGGGAACAGTAGTCTCCGCCCCGCACTCCGAGCAGGTGGTGCGCGTCTCGGGGCGCACCCGTTGCGATCCCCGCACGCGTTTCGCCTTGCACTGCTTGCAATGCTTGGGGTCGTTCTTAAACTGTTTGTCGTGGAAGAAAACCTGCTCGCCTGCTGTAAATATGAAGTCGGCGCCGCAGTCTGTGCACTTGAGTACCCGATCCTGGAATTCCATTTTTTGGCCGGCTTCCCCTGAGCAGGGACGCTCGCCGAACTCGGCCATTTGGAATGGTTGCCGATCCCGGCTCCCTGCTCACGTTCGTGCTGCATAACAAGGGCCCGGTCCGCACCAAAAATAGAGCGGTATCTTTCATACTGCCCGGTCAAACTGGGCAGCCTATCACGCCGCACGCCAATCGCATGCCTGGCGATTTTTGCGATTCTCGAGGTTCCGCGGTGTTCAAAGCTGCGCCGATGGCTCTCTTGTTTGGAGGAGCAAAAAAGCCGCCACAGCTTCGATCCACAGAAACTCGAGAACTGCACAAACCATTGCGCCGCAGCGGCCAGCAGTTCCGATCCTCTTGAGGGAGCTTCGCGGCTTCCGCTAGATCCAAACGAAAGCCGCCGGAAAAGCCTTTATCGCTGCGGGTTACAGCGGAACCAGAGTTGATGTATCCCGATAGCACGTCAGCCCAGTAGCTCGCCGCGGCGACCCACCTTCAACGGCTTAACGCTACGATAGGCGTACGCTGGTTCCGCTCTAAGGGGTTAGTCTTGTTCTTTGCGAGCCTTTTTACGGTTCCGCTTGCGCGCCAGAGCTGCCTTGACGCGGCGCTTCTCGCCGGGCTTCAGGTAGTAGGAGTGACGCTTCACTTCCTTGATGATGTCCTCCTGCTGTACCTTCCGCTTGAACCGGCGTAGCGCATTTTCCAGCGGTTCGCCTTCCTGAACGCGAACCTCAGCCAAGTGTACCCACCTCCAAACCTGCTTAAAAGCTTACCTATCATACCTTGAAGTCGGGCCGGGAGCCAACTGCCGAATTTTTTGGGCGGCACCGCATGAAAGAATTCCAGCAATCGCCTCAGGCGGTGTCTTCGCTGTTCCAGCGGAGCACCGCCTAAGAGCCGCCTCGAACACCCTGTTAGAGGTTGAATCCCTAGCCGCTGCAAGAGGATGGCCTCTAGCGTGCTCCCGCCGGGTGCAAGTAAACTTCCTTAAGAGACCGCCAAAAGAGATCGCTATGCTCCGAACCTATCAGGGCCATGCGCCCCAAATCGCCGCCAGTTGCTACATCGACCCTTCTGCGCAGATCCTCGGTGATGTCATCCTCGGCGAGCGTTCCTCGGTGTGGATGAACGCCGTCCTGCGCGGCGACGTCAATGCCATCCGCGTCGGCTCCTGCTCCAACGTACAGGACTGCGCTGTCCTCCACGGCCAACGTTACCTCTATCCCGTCATTGTGGGCGACTGGGTCACCATCGGCCACAACGCCACCGTCCACGGCTGCGTGGTCGAGGATATGTGCGTCATTGGCATGGGAGCCAGGGTCCTTAACAACAGCCGCATCGGCGAGGGCTGCATCATTGCCGCCGGTTCCATCGTTGCCGAAAACACCGTGGTTCCGCCGCGCACCCTCTGGGCCGGCGTTCCCGCCAAGCTCCGCCGCGAAATTACTGAAAAGGACCGCGCCCTGATCCAGGAATACGCGCAGAATTACCTGGACTACATCGATATCTACCTCAAGGACCCTCCGCGGCAGCTCTGATCGGTGCAGCCATCTTTCAACCAAGACACTCGGCAACCTCTAGCGACACACTCATGCAAACGGGCCGCCACCGGCCGATACGTTCACTATCCACTGTTCACTAATTCAGCAGTTCAGCGTATCCTGCAGCTTGCTCAAGGTGCGGTGCAGGTCCTTGTCGGTGCGGCGCTGCTCATCGATCTTGCCGATCGAGTGCATCACCGTGGTGTGGTGCTTGTTGCCGAACTGGCGCCCGATCTCGGGCAGGCTGGCTTCCGTCATCTGTTTCGCCAGGTACATCGCGATCTGCCGCGGCACCACCACGTTGCGCGAGTTGTTCTTCTGCTTCAGGTCGCTCACCCTCATGCCAAACTGCTCGGCAACGGCGCGCTGAATCGCCTCAATCGTGACCTTGCGCACCTGCATGTCGATGAACTGTTTCAGGCACTGCTGCGTAGTGGCCAGCGTGATCTCCATGTGATTCATCTGGCACCACGCGATCAGCCGCACCAGCGCGCCCTCCAGCTCGCGCACGTTGGTGCGCACATTCGAGGCCACAAAAAGTGCCACATCGGTGGGCAACTGCACCTGCTCGCTCTCCGCCTTCTTCTGCAGGATGGCCACCTTGGTTTCAAGGTCAGGCGGCTGAATGTCGGCAATCAATCCCCACTCGAAGCGCGAGCGCAGCCGCTCCTCAATCTCGGTCAACTCCTTGGGCGGGCGGTCTGAAGCGATCACAACCTGCTTCATGCTCTCGTGCAGCGCGTTGAACGTGTGGAAGAACTCCTCCTGCGTGCGCTCCTTCTGCGAGATGAACTGAATATCGTCGATCAGCAGCACTTCCACGGTGCGGAAGCGGTCGCGGAAACTGGTCATGCGATCGTTGCGAATGGAGTTGATCATCTCGTTGGTGAACTTTTCCGCCGACACGTAGCAAATGTTCGCCGTAGGCTGGCGGCGCTTCACTTCGTGGCCGATCGCGTGCATCAAGTGGGTCTTGCCCATGCCCACTCCGCCATACAGGAAGAGCGGATTGTAGGCGCGCGAGGGGCGCTCGGCGACCGCCAAAGCCGCGGCGCGGGCAAACTGGTTGCCGTTGCCGATCACGAAGGCGTCGAAGGTGTAGCGCGAGTTGAGCTGGGCCGCGGTGGACCAGTCGAAGCGCCCCTGTTCGGGCGTGCGCGATGGAGCGGGAGGCGGCGCCGTCGGCGCGTGCGAAGGCACCGGACCGAAGCCGCCGTCCTTGCGCTGCGGCGGAATCGAGGGGTCCTCCTCCGCGGTCACAAAGCTCACGTCGTCAAAGTCGAGCGCCTGCAGATCGATCGCTTCCTGAATCAAGTCTCCGTAACTATCGCCGATGTGCTGGAACTCCCGCGAAGGAACGCGCACATAAAGCGTGCGGCCTGCGGCATGACTGAAGCGGGTGGGCTTAAGCCACGTCTCGAAGGATTGACGGATCACCTTCTTCTCTAACGCGGCGAGAATCTGCAGCCAGGGGTTGAGTGCCGTAGCCGGCGAAGTCGCAAATGCCATCGTAACAATCCTTGCTTTTTCCGCCGGCGGTGCGCCAAGCGGTCAATTTCATTTTTCAGGCAACGGCTCTCTCAACTGGCAGCAAAGATACTTGCTCTCCATTCTGTTGGCGACAACCGAATGTCTGTCGACTGCTGGTCTGCCCCTCAAGATTCGACCTCGGGGCGTTTGAAAAACAAGCCCTAACGCGAACCGCGCCACGGATGGCGGAACATTTCAGGAACAGTCCCGTTATTTCTGGAACGGTCCCGATAGTAGCACATTTTGAGGCCGTTGAAATCTCTCTTTCACATAACTTTTCTGCGCTCGCGAAGAGTTGCACCACGCTTGGTGAAACATCGTGCGCTGGTTACCAGCGTTACTCGAAAGATGAACAGAGGTTTGCCCTTCATCCTATGTTTATGTGGCTTTCTTCCATGATGACCCACAATTCCCGTTTGGGTTCCCGCATCGTGAAAGTACGCACGGCTGGATTCCAGGCGCGGCCTACGATATACTCTAGTCTGCTGATAAGACAAAGATTCTCTTTGAGAAACAGGAGCGGGTAACCATGCCCAAACGCACATTTCAACCCAACCGCCGCCACCGTGCGAAAGTACACGGTTTTCGGGCGCGCATGAAGACCAATGGCGGCGCAGCCGTGCTCAGCCGCCGCCGTGCCGTCGGCCGCAAGCGCGTGTCCGTCAGCGCCGGGCACCGCGACTGAGTTCCTCCAGGCGTCCTGCTTGCAACGGAATGTGCTGCGCGATGTGGCCGTTCCGTGTCGAGCCTTCTTCATGAACCCTCATTCCAAGCCGGCCCCGCGCCAAAGTTTGGCGGGAGCGCGTTTGCGCAAGCATGCCGACTATTTGCGCGCCTACGCGAATGGCCGCAAACTGCAATCCACGACCATGAGCTGGTTTTTGGCGCCGCAAACTCTCAAATGCGCGACTTCCGGCGCTCCGGTTGGCGCGCGCGTTGGCCTTACCGTCGGCAAAGTGCTGGGCCAGGCGCACCAGCGCAACCGCATCAAGCGCCGCATGCGCGAAGCTCTGCGCCGCCATATCGATCTGCTGCCCGCGGGCTTCGACCTCATTTTCCATCCGCGCCGCAATGTGCTCACAATGGAATTCGTAAAACTTGAGGCGGAGATTGTGCGTATTCTTGAGCAAGCCGGAACCGAGGCGACCCGCGGAGCCAAGACGGCCGCAACGATCAAGAAAGCCCAGGTTACGCACGCACGAGGTAGAGCGATACGGGAATAGCGCAGAGTGCTAGTCTAGTGAGTAAATCCATGCCTGAATCGCCTGCATTTGAAAAAATATACAGGGACTATTTGGAACGCATTGCGGCCCGCGACTGGTCCGACAAAGTTGATTTGCTTGGCGTCCGGCTGGACGGGAAAACCGTAGAAATCGATTTTTTCAATTCGCCGTTCACCATCACGCCTGAGGCCATTGCCGATTCCTCGGGGAAAAAACCCCATCACACTGTTAACGTGATTCTGTCTCAGTATCTTCTGCTCTGCCCACCAGCCGTGTCTCGCACCAATGAGCTGGTCACCTACAATGATTTCAAGGATGCCGCTCCACATGCTGCAGGATTCATGAACGCTGCGGAAAGGCCCATCTCTCGACGTTTTACCGGGCGGCCGGCGGAACTCGAAGAATGCTGTCGCCGGCTAGGCGGTAAACCTTTTCGAACGGCGGCGTCCTATCAGCTTACCTATGAAATACCGGCCCTGCCTCGCGTACCCATTTATTTGCTTTTCAACGATTGCGACGAGGAATTCCCCGCAAGCTGCAGTCTGCTCTTCCAAAAGAATGCATCGCAGTTCCTGGACGTGGAATGCATTTCCATGCTGGGAATGATCTTGGCCCAATGGTTGAAGCGATAACGGGAGCGGCCGGAACCCGGGCCTGGCCTATTGGGAACAGTGCACGTAGGCTGGAAGTATGACGCGCATCCTGCTCGCTACCATCGCCTTCTATCGCCGCTGGCTTTCGCCGGCGCTGCATACGATCAGTCCCGGCGGGTGCAGATATGTGCCTACGTGCTCCGAGTATGCGGCCACAGCCATCGCGATGCACGGTCCACTGCGCGGCTGCGCGCTTGCCGTCTGGAGGCTGCTGCGCTGCCATCCCTTTGCTCGCGGAGGCCTGGATCCTGTTCCGCCCCAATCCCGCTCCGACCCCGGCCCCGGTCACGCACCGGCACCCCTCCCGCAAGCAAAATCGAGTGCGTGCCCCCATCAACCGTTACCATAGAAGAAGCGGCGGCCCGGTTGGCTGCCTTTGCCCAACGATAGGAAGTATCATTTGCCCGAAATTCAGAATCCCAATCTCCAAACGCAAGGATCCGGCGGCGGCGGTGGTGGCGATATGCGCTCCACCATGGCCTTTATGTTGGTCGTGCTGGCTATCTTTCTCGGCTACCAATACTTTTTTGCCAAGCCCAAGCCGGAACCGCAGCCGCCTGCGCAAACACAATCTCAATCTCAGCCCGCTGCTCCGGCCGCTCCATCCGCGCAGGGCGAGGCACAATCTGCCGCGGCGCCCGCGCAAACCTCCGCGGCTACGCCACAGGTCTCCGCTCCCATCGAGACCGGTCTCACCGTCGAGAATGAGTTCTACAGAATCGTTTTTACCAATCGCGGCGGCCAGGTCAAGCACTGGATCCTGAAAAAGTATTTTGACTCGGCAGGCAAGCCGCTGGACATGGTGCAATCGCAGGCCTCGGCGCTGTTCGGCCTGCCGCTCTCGTTCTTTACCTATGAGCCGGCACTCACCACCCAGCTCAATCAGTCGCTTTACCAGGTCACGGTTGCCGGCACGCAGCCCACGGCTACCGGCCTCATCCTGGCGCCCACTGCGGTCACCTTTCACTACGCAGCCAACGGCATTGACGCCCAAAAGACCTTCCGCTTCGACTCGAGTTACGTCGTCACCATCGAAACCGAGGTCAGGCGGAATGGCGCGCCCGTCCGCGCCCTCGTCCAGTGGCCGGCCGGTCTTGGCGACATGGAGGAGTTCCAGCAGTCAGGGATGCTGCGGACCCAGGTACGCACGCCCTCTTACTTTGCCTGGTCGATCGACGGCAAAGAGGAATCTCAGCTCGCACCCAAGGTAAGCGGGAACAATACGCTGAACCAGCCCTACCAGTACGCGGCGATCATGGATCTTTATTTTGCTTCGGCCTTTCTGCCGGACGCGCCCGATCAGACCACAGTTGTCACGCTGCACAACACCATCGACCTGCCCGCCGATCCCAGCGATCCCAACAGCAAGAAGACTCCGGCCGACGTGCTCGGTTTGGCCATCGGCAGCACCAGCGGCGACACGCGCCTGCGATTGTTTACCGGCCCCAAGGCCACCGGGGTCCTGTCGTCCATCCACGCAATGGGCGCTGACGGCAAGCCCGACGGGCCCTCGCTTGAGCCGCTCATCGAATTTGGTTTTTGGACCTTCATCGCCAAGCCGCTCTATATCATCCTGCGCTTTATGGTGAGTCACGGGATCTCCAACTGGGGCTGGGCCATCATCGTCTTCACCACGGTCTTCACCCTGGTGTTGCTGCCTACGCGCGTCATGATGACCAAGTCGTCGCTGAAGATGATGCGCATCCAGCCCAAGGTTGACGCCATCAAGAAGCGTTACGCGAATCTCAAGATGAACGACCCCAAAAAGAGCGAGATGAATGCCGAGATGATGGCGCTCTATAAGACCGAGGGTGTGAACATGTACGGCGGCTGCCTGCCCATGCTGTTGCAGATGCCGCTCTTCTTCGCCTACTACCGAATGCTGCTCAACGCGGTCGAATTGCGCCAGGCGCACTGGCTCTGGCTTCCCGATCTCTCGCAGCCCGACCCCACGCACATTCTGCCCATCCTCATCATCATCACCATGTTCTTCACGCAGTACATCACGCCTTCTCCGGGGATGGATCCCGCGCAGCGGCGCATGATGGCTTTCATGATGCCGGTCATCTTCGGCTTCATGCTCTGGCACTACGCCTCGGGTCTGGCGCTCTACTGGGGCACCAGCAACATCCTCTATCTGGCGATGCAGATCGGCATCAACCGCTCGCATTGGGGCAAGGAGATGCACGCTATTGCCGCGCGCCGCGCCGCAAAAAAGACCGGCGTGAACCCCAAGACCCTTCAGGGCAAACGGTAAAGCGTAGGACCGCGAGTCCGAACGCTTTGGCCTAACCAACCAGATGCGCAGAGCTTCCGTGTCTATTGCGAGGAACGTCGCGGAAGGCTACGGTCGCTCAACCAAGGCGAGTATGTACAGTTTCTTGGGCATGCTCGCGGGTCCTGTTCGGAGCTTGAAACACAAATCGTAATCGCCAAAAACCTAAGGCTTGGCACAACTCAGAATCTTCAATCAGCCGAGACTCTTTGTAACGGCGTAGGCAGGCTTCTCGGCGCGCTGATAAAGGCCATTCGAGCAAAGCAGTCCCCGGCAGTCCCTTAGTCCCTCAGTCCCTCAGTCCGTACTCCCTGATCCCTCGTTCCCTTGTTCCCTTGTTCCGTGTGATTTATCGTCGATGGGTATGGCAAACGATTCCGGCAACGTTCCCCATCCCGCGCCAGAGGCGGAGGAAATCTACCGCCGCTGGATCCGCTTTCTCGACGAGGAATTTCTGCGCCACTGCTCTGCGCAACGCCGCGGCGAAATCGTGCGCGACCAGCTCTACCAGCTTTATCTCGGTCGTCCGCACGGCGGCAAGCTCAATCTCACGCTCACTTCCGAGCTGCCGGGCAACGTCGTGAGCCTTTCGCTCGACCCCGAAAACGTGACCATGGAGGCCGAACACTATCCCGAGGTCGATCGCGAGCGCTTTGCGCGGCTCAAACCTCTGCTCTGGTTCTGGAAGATGTTCGACCGCTCGCCATTAGGCCTCAACCATTGGCTGGGTCTGCGCTTCCGCTGCATGTTGGGCCGGCACATCTTTGAGCATCTCGGTACGGGGGTCAAAATCCATCACGGCGTTGACCTTGTCTACGGTTACAACCTGTCGATCGGCGACGGCGTCGTCATTCACCAGCACGCGCTGCTCAACGACCGTGGCGGCATCGCCATCGGAAACAACGCCGTCATCGGCTCATACTCACGCATCTTTTCCTACTCTCACGACGCCACACACTACGGGAAGGTCCGGCTTCAGCAAACGGACATCGGCGCCGGCGCGCTCATTGGCACCCACGCCATTGTTTTCGCCGGTCAAAATGTCGCGCCCGGCGAATCCGTTGGCGCCTTTCCCACCGATCACCCCTGAGGGCCGGAAGGGAAAAAAGTCAATACGCTTGCCGGAAATTCCTTCGCAAATCGCTGTCAATCAGTCACTTGCATGAAACAAATTTTGCGCTGTATTTCCTGGAATCGATCTATCCTCGTCGCATAGGCGAATTGCCCAGAGCCGCTCCTGGGCCCGTGCATCTGCATGGGCTTAACTGTATTACGTTCAACAAGCTGCACCGAACTCCGATGGGTAGAAGAAGTTAGGACTGAAGCTGCTCGCTAAGGAGTTGAAAAAAAATGGCTTCGCTGCAGGATGCTTGCAATGGGGGGGCGGGTATGCGGCGAACCGGCCATGCTCCGGTGCCCGCGGGCGCCACCTCCAATCGACCGACCTGCGGCGGTGGGACCCACTCGCTAGCCGTGCGCACCTCGCAAATGATTTGAGCGGTCCCTCAGCAAGTGGAATGCAAGGTGGCAGTTCTTGTGTACTATGTTCCTAAGGAACCACCACACAATAAGGCTTTACAGTAACTAGCGGATCGCCTCAATTCTGCCTGTAAGACTTGTTCTCCCGCTCCTGCGGTGTTTGTTGTGCACCGTCAATCATGCTCTTTAAGGCCCTCAGCGCCGCTGTGTACGGGATCGACGCCAACCTCATCGATGTTGAGGTGGACTACAGCGGCGTGGTCTCGAACGAAGACCACTTTCACACCGTGGGCCTGCCCGACGCCGCCGTCCGCGAAAGCCGCGATCGCGTCCGCGCTGCGATAAAGAACTCCGGCTACCTCATTCCGCCCACCTTCATCACCATCAACCTTGCGCCCGCCGACCTGAAAAAAGAAGGCTCGGGATTCGATCTTCCCATCGCCGTCGGCATCCTGGGCGCCTATGGCGCGTTGCGCACCAACGATCTCAGCCAATTTCTCCTCGTAGGCGAACTCGGACTCGACGGCGGCGTCCGCCCCATTCCGGGCATGTTGCCGATAACCATCCTCGCCCGCGAAAAAGGCATTCCCAACTTGATTTTGCCCGCCGCCAACGCCGCTGAAGCCGCCGTTGTCGAAGGCGTCAACGTCTATCCCGTCTCTTCGCTTCTCGACGTCCTGGAGCTGCTCAACACCGCGGTCGTGGGCGTGATCCAGCGCGAGCCTGTTCGCGTGGCCACAGAAAAGCTGCTCGGCGAGCTGCAGCACTTCGCCGTGGACTTTTGCGATGTGCGCGGCCAGCAGACGGCCAAGCGCGCCCTGGAGGTGGCCGCTGCGGGCAGCCACAACATTCTCATGATCGGCCCGCCCGGCTCAGGCAAAACCATGCTGGCCAAGCGCCTGCCTTCCATTCTCGCCCCGCTCACCTTCGAGGAGGCGCTCGAAACCACCAAGATTCACTCCGTCGCCGGCGTGCTCGATTCCGGCGCTGGCCTGGTCACCCAGCGTCCCTTCCGCTCGCCCCATCACACCATCTCCGACGCCGGTCTCATCGGTGGCGGCGTCGTGCCACGTCCCGGCGAGGTTTCACTCGCGCATAATGGCTTGCTCTTCCTTGACGAGCTGCCCGAATTTCCCCGCAATGTGCTCGAAGTCATGCGCCAGCCGCTCGAGGATCACACGGTCACCATCGCGCGCGCCTCCATGTCACTCAGTTTTCCGGCTCGCTTCATGCTCGCCGCGGCGATGAATCCCTGACGTTGCGTTGCCTTTCTGTCATGATTTCAGCGGAAGACGGCATATAGGCGAGGCTAATCGCGACATCCTCTTGGCCGATCACGATCTTTTGCAGAATGTTTTCAATGATTTTGCGCTTCTCCGACTGCTCAAGGTCGGGCCACCGGGTGTAGACGTCTCTGGCTTCGGTGAGAATTTCGTCGCTTGAGAGGTATTGGACTTTGAGGAAGTCGATCTCGCCCTGAAGGTGGGGTATCTGGTCGGTAATCTGCTTCAGGCGCTCTTCGAGGGGGCGGTAGCGGGCCCCGAATCCATCGCGGCTGATTTCGTCGGCTTGATAGAGATGGTAGAGCTTGTCCATCTCGCGCTGGGCTTTCTGCGCTTCGGTTTCTAAGGATTCGAGCAATCCCTGCTTTTGCTTGAGGATCTCATCCGCCTGTTCCAAGTATGCGGTAATGTCGGACGAGGAAAAGAAGAAGGATTTCAATTGCTCGTGGAAGACGCCTTCGAGGTCCGCCACAGGAATCTTGTTGCGGCAGGTGTAGCAGATGTATTTCGGCGAGTTCGAGGGCACATACATCTTCGCGCCGCAGGTGCAATACGCGAGTCCGGCGAAGAGATGGACCGCCTTCCGGGCGGGCTTCCTACCGTTTTCCCTGTCTCGCAGGTACTGATTGCACTGCTCCCATAGTTCCTTGGACACAATGGGTTCGACCGATGTAATGACCCACTCGGATTCCGGCTTCAGGCTCCATCGTTTGCCGTCCCCGAGGCTTTTCGTGTAATTGGCGCGCCGTTCGCCCTTCGCGGTGGGATCGCGGAGCAGCCGCTCCACGGTCGTGTCGGAGAACGGTGCGCCAGTGCGAGTGCGGTGGCCCGCCTCATTCAAGAGGCGGGCCACCGTCTTTATCCGCTGGTGTTGGAGGAAAAGCTCATAGATCAGCTTCCTGACCGGCGCTTCCTCGGGATGCGGGACGAGTTGGCGATCCTTCCAGACGTAGCCGAACGGTGCCTGCCCTCCTAGGGGCTTTCCGAGTTTCGCGCGAACGGAAACCGATGCGGCAACCCGCTCGGCAATTTCTTCGCGTTCCCATTGGGCCATCGCCGCAATCATGGTGTAGAAGAGCCTACCAGCGGGGGTTGTCGTGTCGATGGATTCGTGGAGCGAGATGAGGTCCGCTCCCTGCGCAAGAAAGATGTCGGCAAATTCAAGGAGCTCTCGCGTATTCCGGGCAGAGACGGGCGAGTTTCGAGAAGACGAGGCCCGTGATGTGGCCGGACTTGATGTCCTTGAGCATCCGCAGGGTCTCGGGCTGGCCCATCACCGATTTGCCGCTCACGGCTTCAAGGTGGTAGACCTCGCGGACCCGCCAATCCTTCAGTGCCGCATAATCGCGGGCGTGCTTTTCGTGGTGCTCCGGGCTCTCGCCCCTCGCCTGATCCTCGGTGGAGACCCGAATCCAAATGCCTACGGACTTCCCGGAATCGTCCTCGTGGCGTTTTGCGCTACGCATCGAAACCTCCCGATTGAGAGAGAGGATGGTATAGCGGAATGCGCGCGATTGCAAGCATAATAACGGCACTATTTTGAATTACTTGCGGATTCCTTTGAGTTTTTTGAGCGCCCCGTAAATGACTTCGGAGATCGCCTGCTTTCTGGCCTTTTGTTCGCCCTCCGCCATCGGTTGATAGGCCACCTTGACCTTGTAGCCGCGCACAGTCTCCACCCGCCCTGCCGCATCGGCCTCAAGGGACTCCACGAACGCAAAAAAATCTTCAGGCGTGAGGACGCGTACCCGCTTGCTGTCCTCATCACTCAGTGTGGCGCTCACGGCGTCTCTCGCTTTTGTAATGGCCTTGCGATCTGACGCGATAAGGGCCACGTACCCAAATCCCGCCGCAAGGCATTTCTGGACGTTGCCGATCTCATGTTCGACCGTCGTCGTGACGGTGATCTCGCAGGCGATGGAGATTCCTTCCTTCTCGAGTGCGACATCGACGGAACCGAGGCCGTCAAGAATCTGTTTTTCAATCGTTGTCTTGTATCCCTTGCCCAATGCCCAGCGCTTCACGAGTTCCTGAAGGTATTTGTGTTGCGGTCCGCCCCGACCCTCGGATGGAGGAACGGATGCCGCCTTCGTGCGCGCGGCGGACGGCGGTGGAGGCGCGGGTTGCTCCACTCGCGGGGATGGTGCGGTAGGCGCTCGTGAGGGAACGGACGCGCGCGGGTGCGGAGACGAGTTGCTCGGCACCTCTACGGGAGCCGGTTCCGCAGGCGTGAGCGCCGCCTCGACATCCTCGCGGGGCGTTGCGTACCGTTCCCGCGAGAGCGCAATGATTTGTGCGCGGCACTGCTCCGCCGCCTCTGCTTCGACCGGCGGAAGCCGATGCGTTTTCAGATTGAAGTCGAACTCGGCTCGCTCCACGCGGCAGATGGCATCACCCACCTGGAGGTTCTGGAGGTCCTTGGCCTCGAAATGCGAGAACCCATCCGCGAGCTTCTTGGCATCGTAGTCTCCCAGCCGAAAGCAAATTCTGGTGTAGGGGTTCGCGATCACGGCGCTCGCCACGTCAGCATCCCGGCTCACGAGCTGCTGGAGTTCCTGATGGGCGAGGATGAGGCCTAAGCGATACTTGCGGGCCCCCGAGAGGATTGAAGCCATCGAGGGCGTCACGAAATTATGGAATTCGTCGATGTAGAGGTAGAAGTTGCGGCGCTCTGCGGCGGAAATCTCTTGCCGGCTCATTGCAAGCTGGTGGAACTTGGAGACAAGGAGTGTGCCCAACAAGTAGGCGTTCTCTTCTCCGATGGCACCCTGCGAGAGCTTCGCGAGGAATATCTTCCCGTCGTTCATAATCGCGCCGAGGTCGAAGCGGTTCTTTTTCTGAGCCACCATGTACCGGATGAGCTTGGGTCGGAGGAAGGTATCGAGGCGTGTGAGGATCGGTCCCTGAGGCTTCGCGACAAGCATCGGGAAGGTCTTCTCCCAGTAATACACAATCTCGGGGTCCTGGACGGTTTTCAGAAACTTTGCTCGGAAGCTCTGGTCTACCAAAAAGCGCCGGAGGTCGATCAGGCTCCCGCCCTCCGTGACTTTCGAGGAACGCAAGCACGGCGTTACCAAGGACCGAAGTCATCTGGTCGCCCCAGCTTGTCGAAAGTCTCCGGAAGACGGCGACAAGATCGGAGCCCAAGAGATTCTTTTCGACTTCCGAATTCGTCTGGAGGACGTTGAAGCCCACCGGATGGCCTTCGTCCGAGGGATCGAGGAGCACCACATCGCCGTGCCGCCGCTTCGGGATGCGGCCCAAAATCTCATCGATCAGATCCCCGTGAGGATCGAGGACCGCGATCCCTTCGCCGCGTTCGATGTCCTGCATGATGAGCTTGAGGAGCAGGGTCGATTTGCCCGTGCCGGATGCGCCGATCACGTAGCAGTGCTGCGACCGTTGTTCGGCGCTGAGCGTCACCGGCGTTGCCTTGCCCGCATGGGAATTCTCCCCGAGGACGAAGGCATGACCCTGGACGATCTGGGGAGCTGCTTTCGTCCGGGCATCTTCGCGCTTGAGCTGCGGGATTCTGACGGATGCCGAGGGCAGATGCGCCAAGGAAACCAGTTCGTCGGCGTTGAGGAGCATCCCGGAACGGTGCGTTGTGCGCGTGAGAACGTCCGCTGTATGATCTGCATCGTCGTATCCGTCGTTCGCGAGCGCAATGAGTTCATTGCTCGTCGGATTCGCGAATTGCGTGAGTCCGCCGCCCAGGGCCCTCACGATCTCCCAGGCTCGCGCCTTGGTGCCGCTCTGCGCGGCGACGCGGAGCACCACGGCATAGAGGGGAGACGCGACCTTCTCCCGTGCTTGGGCCGCCATCTCCGGCGCATCCGGGAAGAATGACTTACCATCCGAGCCGGTCACCGCACGAACCATGCTTTCGGCCCACGGGGAGCGCGTTGCCTGGAAGAGCACTTGCAGCAACCCAACCTCGCCTTCGCGGAGCCCCGCGAGTGCTCCCATGATCCCGATCAACGGATCGACCTCGAATCCGCGCACGGCCCGAAGCGGGATCATACATTCGCGCGAGAGCCCGAAGTCGATCACGACGGATGGCTTCCGATAGTCCCAGCGTTCCGCGAGGAATCCCGTGCGCTCCACAATGGATGACTCCGGGAAATGGGCCGAGAGCTGCTCGACAAGTTGTGCTCGGTCATTGTCCGCACAGGCGAACTGGGTGATAATGGCGTCTTTCACGCCCACAACCTCAAACCCGATGGGGCGTGAGGCGTGGGTGAAACTCATGAGCAGTCGCTCTGCTGCCTCCTTGGCAACTTTCGTTCCCGCAGGCAACGCAATCTGGAATTCTACGGGCGTGCCGTCTGCGAAGAGCGGCTCAGGTTCGGGATCGGATTCTTCCTCGGCCGGCGGAGGAGGAATAGCGGCAGAGCGTCGCCCGAGAAGACCATCCATGAAGGAACTGAGGACAGTCGGCTTCCGGGAATCGTCAGTGGCCGGTCCCGGATCGACGTAGTGGTAGAAGAACGGGCAGAACGGGGGTTCAATCTTGACGGGGTAGCTCCAAAGCTGCCAGCCGCGCCCGCGCCGCTCCCAATCGTAGAATTGCGCAGTGAGACGCTCCTCCCGCGTGAGCGGCAGCGGCTGGCCGTAGCGGAGTGGTATCGTCCTCTTCGGGCATTCACCCCATCCTACCGCTGATAGAACTCCCGCATGATCGGTTTCCGCTCAAGTTCGGTGAGGGGACGCAACCCTTTGGACGACAGTATCTGTTCGACCACGTTCGCAGCACGCCGTTGACTACCGACTGGAACATGAGCGTGGTATCGACTTTGTAGTAGGTGGAGGGCTTGAATATTCTCTCGTAAAGGGCACCGAAGATCGGGATCGCCAAAACAATGTCTTCCACTTCGGTGCCGAGATGTCCTTCCCGTAGGAGATAGCCGAGCAACCACGCGATGCTCAACCCGAGCACAATTCCCCAGACGAGGCCGGTAAGGCCGTGCGTTGCCACCATGCCTCCGATGAAACTGAGCCCGAGAAAACAAATCAAAATCGCCCACAAGATCGCGTGCGTGGGCGGGAGTTCCGCAAGCCACCACGAGAAAAAGAAGCCGGTGCCGAATGGTGCCGCACAGAGACGGTCCCGAATGTCCAAAACCCTACTCCGGGGGATATCTACACGGTGGCCGGAAACGGCACTGCCGGCTACTCAGGCAACGGCGGCGCGGCCACCAGTGCGGAGCTATGGGCACCCACCAGCGTGGCCGTAGACGGGAGCGGCAACATCTACATCGCTGATAAAGCAAATAACCGTGTACGCGTCGTCTACGCCTCGGGGACGGTTCCGAATGTCCAAAACCCTACCGTGGGGTATATCTACACCGTGGCCGGAAACGGCACTGCTGGCTACTCCGGCGACGGCGGCGCAGCAACGAGTGCGGAGCTAGATCTCTACGGCGGCGCGGGCCTCCCCACCGGCGTAGCCGTGGATGCGAGCGGAAACATCTACATTGCGGATTATGAAAATCAACGTATCCGCGTTGTCTACGCGTCGGGGACGGTCCCGAATGTCCAAAACCCTACTCGGGGGTATATCTACACGGTGGCCGGAAACGGCACTGCCGGCTACTCCGGCAACGGCGGCGCGGCCACCAGTGCGGAGCTATCGTATCCCGCCGGCGTAGCGGTAGACGCGAGCGGCAACATCTACATCGCGGGTGGTTCCCTCGTCCGCGAGGTGACCGCCTCTACCGGCAAAATCTCCACGGTGGCCGGAGATGGCACCGCCGGCTACTCCGGCGACGGTGGCGCGGCCACCAGCGCCGAGCTCGATGGTGACACCGGCGTGGCGGTGGACGCGAGCGGCAACATCTATATCGCAGACTGGTACAATCAACGCATCCGCACTGTGACCGCCTCCACCGGCATCATCACCACTATGGCCGGAGACGGCGTTTGTGGCCAAACATATTATGGCGTTTGCATAGCCGGCACGTACTCAGGTGACGGTGGAATGGCTACGAGCGCCGGGCTCGATTTTCCCTACGGCGTGGCGGTGGACGCGAGGGATAACGTCTACATCGCGGATTCTGACAATAACCGGATCCGCGCGGTGGGGGCGCCTTCAATCAGCAGCCTGTCGCCAATCTCGGGAGCGGTGGGCTCCTCTGTAACGATCACGGGCACGAACTTTGGCGCTTCAAAGGGCACGAGCACGGTGGCCTTCAACGGCACAACGGCGACTTCGATCACCAGTTGGAGCAACACCTCAATTGTGGCGGTAGTGCCGACGGGAGCAACCACGGGCAACGTGGTGGTCACGGTCAGCGGAGTGGCCAGCAATGCATCCACGTTCACGGTGCAGCCATCCACAATGACAACTTTGAGCTCTTCGTCGAATCCGGCTGACTACGGCACTTCAGTCATCCTTTCAGCAACGGTGTCCGCGGCCAGCGGACCAACTCCAACTGGAATCGTGCTTTTCTATGATGGGTCTTCGGAAATCGGGAGCGGAACCCTCCAGTCAGGAAACGCTGCGTTTACAACATCATCTTTGAGTGTCGGCACGCACTCATTAACCGCCTCCTACCAGGGCAGTTCTACAGATCCACCCAGTACGAGCGCAGTCCTGTCTCAAGTAATTCAACAGGTACCGACAACGACTACTGCGACGTTGTCGCCTGCAACTGCCGCCCCACTTCAACCCATCGTAGTCACAATCAATGTGACAGATACGGTCGGAAGCTACCCCGCTGGAACGGTGAATTGCACTGCAACAGGAACTTCCCAGACATTTTCAGGCTCCTTGTCAGGCGGCACTGCCACCTGGACGCTCACCAACCTTACGGCCGGGTCGTATACCGTAAGCTGCTCCTATGCAGGTTCGACTGATTTTGCGGCAAGCACGGCAATTCCCGTCACCGCAAACGTAGTCGTACCAACAAACACCTGGACAGCAACGGCTTCGGAATCGTCCCCCATTTTCGAACAATCGGCCACGCTATTGCCGAGCGGAGCCGTGCTTATCGCGGGCGGCAGCACAGGGAATGGCGATGAAGGCGCGCAGAGCATCGCCCAGCTGTATGTTCCTGGGCCGAACGGCATTGGAACCTTCGAGCCGACGGGCAGTCTGGTGCAGCAACGGTTCGGGCATACCGCAAATGTTGTCACCGTGGGACCGGAGACAGGCGATGTTCTCATCGCCGGCGGCGAGAACTACCAGGATACTCAACTGTCGACGGCGGAGATTTATTCGGGAAACAGCTTTGCATTGTCGCCTGCTAGCCTGAACTATGCGCGCTCGATGCACACGGCTACTACGCTTCAGGACGGCACGATACTGATTGCCGGCGGATACACAGGTTGCGTCGGATGCGGCACCTCGCTACTTCCTCAAGCGGAAGTCTATACTCCGGAACTGGGTTGCCCAACGTGCGTAAATCAAGTTCAGGGCGCTTCGTTTACCGTGGTGGGCAGCCTCAATACGCCACGGGACAACCATACCGCAACTCTTCTGCAAAACGGCGAGGTTCTTATTGCGGGCGGCCAGGACAATAATGGCAACCAATTGGCGTCCGCAGAGCTCTACAATCCGGTAACGGGAAACTTTACCTACACCGGAAGCATGAACACGGCGAGGGCATTTCACGAGGCGGTTCTTTTGCCCAACGGCGAAGTACTGATTGTGGGTGGAAACGGAACGAGCGGCAATCCGACGAACACCGCAGAGCTGTACAATCCGACGACCGGGACTTTCACAACGACGGGAAGCATGATTACAGCGCGCTATTATCCTGGAGCAGCACTACTGAATAACGGCAATGTTATTGTCTTTGGTGGAGGAACGAACAACTACAACGGCTCATTTAACTCCACCGCCGAGTCTGAAATCTACAACACTTCCACGGGCACATTCTCAGCTACGACAAGCTTGAATACGCCGCGGACCTATTCGACGACCATTGTTCTGCCCGGCGGAAATGTCCTGGCTCTGACCGGAGAAGGCAGTTCATCGAATCCGATTCTGTCGAGTTCAGAGGTCTACTCGGTGAACGAGACAATTACCGGGGTCATTAATCCAAAGTACTTAATCGTGGGCATCACTTATGCGCCCCCGGGCCCCTCGAGCTTTATTTCCTATACGGACACCAGTTATGTGGGCAACACGTCAGATATCACGACGGCGACAGGAAATGACACGAGCATTAGCGGATCGGCCACGCTGAGCGTGGGCGGCGGATCCGGAGGAGGGGGAGGAGGGGCTAATGGAAACGGCGGGAAAAGCGCTCCAGTTCAGGGGTGGAATGGCATCTCGATCACCGGAACGGCAGGATCAGAGCATTCGCAGACCACGACCAATGAGAATACCTATACGTGGACCAGCCAACTGACTAACGGTTATAAGACTGGAGGCACACCGAATGCGCTTTATCCGGTTGACCACGACTACGACATCATCTGGCTGTGGCTGAACCCCACGGTGGTGTACACAGTGGACATGAGCAGCCCGAATGCCGCGCCGACGTGGAATGGCTACGGATATGACTCAAACGATCCCAACATCAATGCTCCCGATATCGTGGGCATCAACGTTGGCTACCTGAACGGGGATCTTTCCTCGTCCAGCGTGACCACCTACTTGGAAAGACAGTGGGCGCAGAACGAGGGTCTGATCTGGCCGAACGGCGATACGGCTGCGCTCACTCCAACAGACTACGCGAATATTCTGGCGGCGGATCCGTTCACGAACTCGAATTACTCGGTCATTCTTCCCTCACCATGTTCTGCTCCATGCACCACAACGGATGGCCGCTTCACCGAGGCGATGAGCCCGACAGGATCAAGCGAGTACATTCAATATCTGCAGGAGGTGGCGAATCTGACCTCGACCTACACGGAGACCTATGCGGCGACGAGCACCGCTTCGAAGACTGTTCAAAATCAGTACAAGGTATCGTGGGGAGTCTCTGGGTCGCTTTCCGGATATTTCGGATTCAAGCTCGGCATTAGTTTATCCGACTCCGGCTCAATGACAGTGACCAACACGACCAAGACATCGACGACGACCACGGACACACAAGCGACGCAAGCTTCCGTGACAAGCCCGCCGTGTTCTGGAAGCCCGTGCAGCTCCTACAGCGGCCAGGCACCGCAACAGCCGCCCATCTTCGACATTTATCAGGATGATCTCTATGGAGGACTGGTGTTCTGGGGCGTGAACTGAGGAGTTGGGCCACTGCCCGGAAACGCTCTGCACGGTTTTCCCACCCTTGACGCGATGAAACGGAAAACCGCCCCACAGGCTAAGACTTGTCTGTGGGGTCCCGGGATGCGAAGGATGGGGGCAGCCGACGCTGACCGTCGGACGAGCGGCTACCCCATCCTTCGTATCCGTTAGAGCAACCACCTGTTTTTTGATTTCCACTTCCGGTAATACGGTCAGAACCGACTGATACCTGCCGTTTCGTTCGAAGCAGCATCAACTCTTTCGCATTCGGACGAGCTGGCGAGGGTGTAAAATTCTCGCATAGAGTCAGTCCTGAGAATACGAGGGTAGAGCGTGTCCCAGATGCGCCGATGTATCGCGGTCACAATTACAACGACAGCGCTGGCTCTGAGCGCGTGTTCCACTTCGTCGTCGCCGCCGATTTCGGTAAGCCTGTCGCCTGTCTCTCCGCAATCAATCTATCAGGGCCAATCGCTATTCATCACTGCAAGCTTGACGAATGACACGTCAACTAAAGGGGTCAAGTGGAGCCTGAATGGTCCGGGGTCTCTCAGTTCTTCGACTAGTCAATCGGTAATTTACAATTCGCAGACCACGAGTATCACCAGTGCCGAGCAGGTAGCGGTGAGCGCCTCGTCCGTAGCGGACTCCACACAGAGCGCCTCGTTGGCCGTCACTGTCAACCCTAATCTGGCCATTCCCATTAACGAGACAACACCCCCGACGCTTCCAAATGGGATCGTGGAAACACCATACAGCCAGACCATTGAACTCGCGGACGGGATGGCTCCCTTTCATTGGAGCATCTACAACGGACCGAGTGCCACCGGAGGGGACGTGGGTGGGGCATTGCCCAACGGACTCACGCTTGATTCCAACACCGGAACGATCAGCGGAACGCCTACCGCAGCTGGGACTTGGTACTTTGAAGTAACTGTGACTGATGCAGAGGAAGGTGTATTTGACGCGTTTCTGAGTATACAGATCAACCCCGCCGGTCCGACGGCGGCGAATCCGGTGCCCTTTCTGAACCAGCCGCTTGTGCCCACTGCCGTTTCACGCGGAGGGCCCGGGCTCACGCTGAATGTGAGCGGAACGGGCTTCGTTTCTGGTGCAACCCTCGATTGGAACGGCGCGCCGCTCACAACGTTGTTTGTGGATAGCGAACATTTGAGCGCGCTCGTACCGGCAGCCAACGTGACGACTGCGCAGACAGCCTCAGTGACGGTTGTCAATCCGGTCCCTGGCGGCGGCTCATCCAACGTGATTTGTTTTCAGGTGGGAGCCCCGGAAGCAGCGCCCAGTTTTGCTAATGCTCCGAATTCTCCACTGCAGTTGGTTGAAGTTTTTGGAATAACAGCAGGAGACTTTAATCAGGATGGAAAGCCGGATCTTGCAGTCGCAGGTGGTGACGCAGGGCTTTACATAATGCTCGGAAATGGAGACGGCACATTCACACCCAGGCCAGGTTCCCCGGAAAGCATGCCAAGCCCGCCATTCAACGACTTCACAGGACCTCCGACACCGTATATCGGGCCTATGACCCTGGGCGATTTCACTCATAGTGGTCATCCAGGTTTGGCGGTCGCCGAATGGGACACTGGAGGGGTAGTGATCCTGCTGGGGGATGGTAACGGAACCTTCGACCCTTCGTCGGCGGTCTTCGCAAATGCAAACGGTTTTGATACAAGCGGGGTAGAAGCGGCGGACTTCAATGCGGATGGCAACCTTGACCTTGCGATAGTTAATTCCCCTAACGGTCAGTTAGCACTCGTCGCTCTGGGGTACGGGAGTGGTGCATTCAATACGGCAGGAGCCCTCTACACCCCCGGATTTCCGGTGGGCGTGGCAGTAGGTGATTTCAACGGCGACGGAAAGCTGGATTCTGCGGTCGCTGGCGGTGGATCGACGAAATACCCAGATTCGGGAGTGGCTATTTCGCTTGGGAACGGAGACGGGACATTCACACAGGCGAATGGTTCGCCGATTTCCCTCGGGCAAAATCTGTCAGCGATTGTTGCGGCCGACTTCAATGGTGATGGAAAGCTGGACATCGCTGTGACGGATGCCGGCGCAAACGTAGTTTACATCCTGCTCGGGAACGGCGATGGAACTTTCCAGTCGCCCATTACCATCCCAGTCGGAAGTAATCCGCAGGCGATCGTAGTGGGAGACTTCAATAATGATGGGAAACTGGATCTTGCCACAGCAAACAATGGCGATGACACAGTCACGCTTCTGCTGGGAAATGGCGATGGGACCTTCACAGAGGCATCCAGCTCGCCCTACACAGTGGGAAAAGGCCCCATCGCAATCGCGGCTGCGGATTTCAACGGCGATGGGAAGCTCGATCTCGCCGTAGCTAACGGCGGCGATGGAACGGTGTCTATCCTGTTGCAGCAATAGCAAATCCATAAATGCGCAACATGTCGTGCTGATCATCACGGCTTTCATGCAGGCGAGAGTAACGCATGCCTGTGGTGTCCCTCGCTCTAGCCGCCGAAGGCGATATAGTCTGACTAGTTCGAAAGGTGTGCGTTCATGACGCCCAGGTCACAGGAATGCGGTGGTCTCGGGATGGCTGGCCAGCGGGGAATTGGCCCACTGCCCAATTCACCACCGCTACCAGCTCTGAAGAACTCTCGCGACGGGTTGTACCCCAGAAACTGAATGATGGCCGGCATGTAGCGGATCTCGGGGACGGTTGCTTTCCCAGCTAGTAATCGTCATCTCGTGAACGCCAATTTGTTCGGCAACCTGCCTTTGGAGGAAGCTAGGTCCAAAGGCAGGTTGCCGAACAAATTGGCGTTCACGAGATGACGATTACTAGCTGGGAAAGCAACCGTCCCCGAGATCCGCTACATGCCGGCCATCATTCAGTTTCTGGGGTACAACCCGTCGCGAGAGTTCTTCAGAGCTGGTAGCGGTGGTGAATTGGGCAGTGGGCCAATTCCCCGCTGGCCAGCCATCCCGAGACCACCGCATTCCTGTGACCTGGGCGTCATGAACGCACACCTTTCGAACTAGTCAGACTATATCGCCTTCGGCGGCTAAAGCGAGGGACACCACAGGCATGCGTTACTCTCGCCTGCATGAAAGCCGTGATGATCAGCACGACATGTCGCGCATTTATGGATTTGCTATTGCTGCAACAGGATAGACACCGTTCCATCGCCGCCGTTAGCTACGGCGAGATCGAGCTTCCCATCGCCGTTGAAATCCGCAGCCGCGATTGCGATGGGGCCTTTTCCCACTGTGTAGGGCGAGCTGGATGCCTCTGTGAAGGTCCCATCGCCATTTCCCAGCAGAAGCGTGACTGTGTCATCGCCATTGTTTGCTGTGGCAAGATCCAGTTTCCCATCATTATTGAAGTCTCCCACTACGATCGCCTGCGGATTACTTCCGACTGGGATGGTAATGGGTGACTGGAAAGTTCCATCGCCGTTCCCGAGCAGGATGTAAACTACGTTTGCGCCGGCATCCGTCACAGCGATGTCCAGCTTTCCATCACCATTGAAGTCGGCCGCAACAATCGCTGACAGATTTTGCCCGAGGGAAATCGGCGAACCATTCGCCTGTGTGAATGTCCCGTCTCCGTTCCCAAGCGAAATAGCCACTCCCGAATCTGGGTATTTCGTCGATCCACCGCCAGCGACCGCAGAATCCAGCTTTCCGTCGCCGTTGAAATCACCTACTGCCACGCCCACCGGAAATCCGGGGGTGTAGAGGGCTCCTGCCGTATTGAATGCACCACTCCCGTACCCCAGAGCGACGAGTGCTAACTGACCGTTAGGGGAATTAACTATCGCAAGGTCAAGGTTGCCATCCGCATTGAAGTCCGCCGCTTCTACCCCGCTTGTATCAAAACCGTTTGCATTTGCGAAGACCGCCGACGAAGGGTCGAAGGTTCCGTTACCATCCCCCAGCAGGATCACTACCCCTCCAGTGTCCCATTCGGCGACCGCCAAACCTGGATGACCACTATGAGTGAAATCGCCCAGGGTCATAGGCCCGATATACGGTGTCGGAGGTCCTGTGAAGTCGTTGAATGGCGGGCTTGGCATGCTTTCCGGGGAACCTGGCCTGGGTGTGAATGTGCCGTCTCCATTTCCGAGCATTATGTAAAGCCCTGCGTCACCACCTGCGACTGCAAGATCCGGCTTTCCATCCTGATTAAAGTCTCCTGCTGTTATTCCAAAAACTTCAACCAACTGCAGTGGAGAATTCGGAGCATTAGCAAAACTGGGCGCTGCTTCCGGGGCTCCCACCTGAAAACAAATCACGTTGGATGAGCCGCCGCCAGGGACCGGATTGACAACCGTCACTGAGGCTGTCTGCGCAGTCGTCACGTTGGCTGCCGGTACGAGCGCGCTCAAATGTTCGCTATCCACAAACAACGTTGTGAGCGGCGCGCCGTTCCAATCGAGGGTTGCACCAGAAACGAAGCCCGTTCCGCTCACATTCAGCGTGAGCCCGGGCCCTCCGCGTGAAACGGCAGTGGGCACAAGCGGCTGGTTCAGAAAGGGCACCGGATTCGCCGCCGTCGGACCGGCGGGGTTGATCTGTATACTCAGAAACGCGTCAAATACACCTTCCTCTGCATCAGTCACAGTTACTTCAAAGTACCAAGTCCCAGCTGCGGTAGGCGTTCCGCTGATCGTTCCGGTGTTGGAATCAAGCATAAGTCGGTTCGGCAATGTCCCACCCACGTCCCCTCCGGTGGCACTCGGTCCGTTGTAGATGCTCCAATGAAAGGGAGCCATCCCGTCCGCGAGTTCAATGGTCTGGCTGTATGGCGTTTCCACAATCGCATTTTGAAGCGTCGGGGGTGTTGTCTCGTTAATGGGAATGGCCAGATTAGGGTTGACAGTGACGGCCAACGAGGCGCTCTGTGTGGAGTCCGCTACGGACGAGGCGCTCACCGCTACCTGCTCGGCACTGGTGACTCTCGTGGTCTGCGAATCCTAATTACCGATTGACTAGTCGAAGAACTGAGAGACCCGGGACCATTCAGGCTCCACTTGACCCCTTTAGTTGACGTGTCATTCGTCAAGCTTGCCGTGATGAATAGCGATTGGCCCTGATAGATTGATTGCGGAGAGACAGGCGACAGGCTTAACGAAATCGGCAGCAACGACGAAGTGGAACACGCGCTCAGAGCCAGCGCTGTCATTGTAATTGTGACCGCGATACGTCGGCGCATCTGGACACGCTCTACCCTCGTATTCTCAGGACTGACTCTATGCGAGAATTTTACACCCTCGCCAGCTCGTCCGAATGCGAAAGAGTTGATGCTGCTTCGAACGAAACGGCAGGTATCAGTCGGTTCTGACCCGTATTACCGGAAGTGGAAATGAAAAAACAGGTGGTTGCTCTAACGGATACGAAGGATGGGGTAGCCGCTAGTCCGACGGTCGGCTCGGCTGCCCCCATCCTTCGCATCCCGGGACCCCACAGACAAGTCTTAGCCTGTGGGGCGGTCTCCCGTTTCATCGCGTCAAGGGTGGGGAGACCGTGCAGAGCGGCAGGCAGTGGCCCAACTCCTCAGTTCACGCCCAGAACACCAGTCCTCCATAAGATCATCCTGATAAAGGGATGGGCGGCTGTTGGTGCCTGGGCCCCTGTGGGCTGCACGGGGCCACGGGGGAGGAAAGACTTGCGTCACTTGCCTGTGTCCGTGGTCCGTGGTCGTATTTTCTTGGTCATCTTAAGACAATGAGTTTTTATGTTATGTTGGCGCCGCTAAACAGCGTTTACGTATTGCTAACTCTGGGTTGAACCGCCGGCGTCAAATGTGGAGGCGAAATACCGCACTCTTATCCAGCCAATCCCTGCGGTCGTGTTCATGGCATACCTCGACAAGGGCATTGGCGAAGCCTACGTCAGCCCGCAGATTGAAGCGGCGCTGGGCTTTTCTCAAAGCGAATGGCTGGAAGACCCGGTTCGCTGGTATCAGCAGGTTCATCCCGATGACAAGGCGCGATGGAGCGTGGGAACAGCGGAAATGTTCCTTACCGGCAAGCCTTTGCGCTCGGCTTACCGGGTCATCGCGCGCGATGGACGCGTGCTCTGGTTTCATTGCGAAGCCAAAATGATCAGGCATGACGATGGCCGCCCTTGGTTCATTCACGGCGTCGGCGTGGATGTCGCCGAGCTCAAGCAGGCGGAAGGGGCGTTGCAACAGCAGCGCAACCTTCTCTCCGCCATTTCGGATACGGCCGGCGCGCTGGTGGTCGTGCTCAACGAAGACGGGCGGATCATCCGCTTCAATCGCCCTGCAGCAATTGACGGGCTACGCTTTCGGCGAGGTCGAGCAGGC
>CAWKFD010000003.1:0-72859 GCA_963848805.1 uncultured Acidobacteriaceae bacterium
CGAACTCCAACGCCGGCACGATGATTTGCCGGTTGAATTTTTCATCTGCGCACACCCCCTGGCGCCGATGGAACAGCATTTACTAATCCCTGATCTCCGACCGTTGACGAATCATCCCTACGCCTTTTGGGGACCGCTGCTCGCATTTGCCGCCATGAAGCTCTTCACGCCCATACCGGCAAAGTAAAGACAGGCCAGCGCAGACAAGTACACTCCGAAACCGATGGAGATGGCTTGCGAAATCTGGTCGGTTATCTCCTTCATCATCGGGTTATTCGGGTCGACGCCCGCCCCCACGCCGAGAGCGGAGCTGTAGCCGCTGTGGGCCATGATCCCGACGAACAACATAAACAGGAGGGGAAGAACGCCACCCAGGATCGCCCATTTGTCCTTCCAGAAATACCGAACAAACGGGGCGACAATGGCGATGAATCCCAGCAGTCCATAAATGCCGGAGCTGAAACTTCCTGTCCCGGACTGCATCATCACCTCAAACGCGTTTTTCGCATTCACGAATCCCAGCAATTGCCAGAACGTGTAGCTCATCGATCCCAACGGGGGCTTGATCGAAACGGCGCTCAGGAGGAACCAACCGATGAGCAGAAGGGCCAATGCGATCAGGTTGGGCAAACCGACCTTGGCCACCACGCCGGAAGCGATCGCAGCCCCTTTTTCTTTGGCGACTGCAACGGCCGCATCGGTTTTCTCCTTTGCAAGCTGTGCGTCGGTGACTGCGCGGATCGACGAGATCTGTCCCCCCGCATCGAAGTCAACGTCCACTGTCATTCCCGCGGCCGGCGGCGTCTGCGAGTTCCAAACGCCCTCCAGCGAGAACGGATATTGCTGGTTTTCGACCACGAGCAAGCCAGTGCCGGCGCTCGTGTCGCGCAGAATCTTACCTCGTTTTGTCATATTGGACCTCTCCCTCATTCGCTTTGATGTGTCTTACCAAAATGCCTCAAAATGGCCGGAATGATAAGGCGTGGCGTGGCTGGTTCTGTGGGGAAGAGCCACTCAGGTGCAGAGCGGGATTGTCATTTTGGCATCCCAATCTGAGGTCAGAACACGCCCCCGGGGGTGGGCGCACTCATCCCTGCGCAATACCGCTCAACGCGGGGATAATATGGCAGAGCCGCACCAAAAGTCAATGAAAAAAGGCGTGCCCGCCGCCTAATAGAACAGGTACTTCCGCCAGCGGTCGTCGCTGCGGCCCAGCATGCGCATGATCTGGCGGCTGGTGTGCAGCGAGAAGGGGCGCGGCTCGCGCAGCAGGATCATGTCGTCGATCTCGCTCAGCAGGCGGTTGCCCTTGTGGCGGTTGCAGTCGTGGCAGCAGGCCACCAGGTTTTCCCAGGTGGAGTTGCCGCCGCGCGAACGCGGCACCACGTGGTCCAGCGTGAGTTCGCCGGGCGGATAGGCTTCGCCGCAGTACTGGCAGGTGTTGCGGTCGCGCAGCAGGATGTTTTTGCGCGAGAGGGCGCGGGTCTGGTGGGGGATGCGGCGGTATTCCAGCAGCCGGATGACCGAAGGCATGGCGATGATCGCGCGCTGCGCGTGCAGCGTCAGGCCGTGCTCCTCCTCGGTGCGCGCAATGCCTTTGAGCACCAGCACCAGTGCCCGCCGCGCGCCGCAGATATTGATCGGCTCATACGAGGCGTTCAGCACCAGAACCGGCATCTGCAAAATGTGAGCGTGAGTGTGGTGGGGGGGGGCGTGGGCGACTCCGTGTTCTGCGGCCATCACCACCGCTTTTGCAATCGCCTTCTGCTTGCGCGCATGAATCATGGCTTTTCCCAACGACATCTCTTTTCCCCTCGTCAAAAAGATGGTTGTCCTTGCAATGATGAATCCGAACCCAGCCCTTCGCCTTCGATCGCCGCTCCCTGCACCGCACCGGCAAGCGATTCACTTTCCTCCATGTTGTCGAAAACGAAACCGCGACCCCATCCCTCCATGCGCTGCGCCCGCGCCAATGTTGCCACCCAAACCGAAGCTGCTCCGGCCTTGAGCAGCGCTTGTGCTGCGGCGCGCGCCGTGGCGCCCGTGGTCAAAATGTCATCCACCAGCAAAACATGCCGCATCGTTATCTTGGACGGATCGGAAACCGAAAATGCGCCGCGCACATTCATCCGGCGCTGGCGGGGCGTAAGCCCGGCCTGGCTTTCTGTGGCGCGCAGCCGCATCAGCGTGCTCGCAGCCAGCGTAAGCCGCCACTTGGGATGGCTCTTGCGCAAAAATCTCAGTGCTTCGCGGGCCAGCGACCGCGCCTGATTGAAACCGCGCTGCGCATACTTCGCGCGGTGCAGCGGAATGGGAACCACCAGCATCTCAGCCGGAGCCTGAACGGCCAGTTTGGCAATCGCCTCAGCCAGCAACCTGCCCAGGCCGCGCGCGGCCGGGTGCAGGCGGTCGTACTTGAGCGCGTGAATGGCCTCTTTCATGAGGCCCTGGTAAGCGCCGTAAGCAACGGCCTGCGCAAACGGCGGCGGCACCAGCCGGCAAACCCTGCACAGCAGCGAAAACGATGGGCCCGCCGGCGCGCTCAGCGCGTCGCCGCAGCGTGCGCACACATGGTCGCCCTGAACGGGAAATTCCGTCCAGCAAACATTGCAAATTGGCGCTGGAGAAAGCTGCGGCAGCGGCGAGCCGCAAAGAACGCAGGAGGCGGGAAGGATGGCGCAACTCAGACTGTCCAGGGGACTTCGGAGCACGCGGACCACCGCGCGCCACCGCGTTGTCTCCGATGGCGGAACGTCGGTCATCTGTGAGCCGGAGTCTCTTGTGAAGACGCACCTCACTAGCGGGCGTTCAACCCTATCACCCTCTGGGCCAAGTATAGCGCATTTCGAATGCAGACCCTCCACGCCGAGCGACGCGCCGCCCGCAAGAAACGCGCCCCCCTTCGACGTGGCACGGGCACATTCTGATGAGGCGCGCTTGATTTGAACCGGACCCATATCGACGGCTTATTTGTGAGTCATGTAAGAGAACCTGCACTCCTGTAACCTTCCTCGCTATTCCTCGTCTGTACACTTGAATTTCCTAGCCTTGGATTTGCATGCATAGTCCGGCTACACGATTGCCCCGAGCATGGATCCTAACAAAGAGAGCGGACGATCGAGTTTCGAAGCATTGTGCCTGGCCTCTAAACTCCGTCGCCCGCTCTGGACTCCGTACTATATCAAGTTTTTAGTTAGTCGATCGAGGGGGCCCAGCATCCTGTAGCAATTACCACCCAGACCCCGATGCCGTGGCCTGAATCCTTTCCTAACGGTTGTGCCCTGAGTTAGCGTGTTCCCGCTCGCGCTGCGCTTCCCGTTCGCGCTGCGCTTCCCGTTCGCGCTCGGCATCTGTTTGTGCGTCTTTCGTCGCTTCTTTCACGTTGCCCCAAGCCTTCTGGACCTTCCCTTTGACCTGCTGGGCAGCGCCTTCCGCCTGGGTTTCGCTGTTGCCTGTCCATTCACCCACCTGGCGTTTGGCACGTCCTGCCGCGTCGTTGACTGCGCCTTTCACTTGATCCTTATTCATGATTCCACCTCCGTGGTTTCTGTCTTCGGTTTCATCTAGCGCCCCTTCGCTCACCGGGCAAGATAGGTGATACGTTCGCAAATTGCCCTGTTACACCACCGGCCGCCGCCCGCTGACCAACTGGATCAACAACACCACCAGGGCAATCACGAGCAGAATATGAATAAACCCGCCGAGAGTGTAGGAAGAAACAACTCCCAGAAGCCACAACACGAGAAGAATGACAAAAATTGTCCAAAGCACCGCTCGCCTCCTGACGATTCGTTTCCGTCCACAGTGACTTGTTTGACGCGGTCTGCTTCATGCGGGTTGTTCGTTTGGTAGACATCGAATCATTGTGCGAATTGTGCGATTAGGTGCGGGAGCATCGAAAAAAGCGGCGTTCCAGGCAACCCTCACCTCCTCGAAGGCATTCGTCGGCTGGCAATTCCAACGATGCCTCTGCCCCGCGAGGGACACACGATTTTATCAAGTACCGCGAGCAGCCAAGCCCGTTGATCTGGCATCACAGCAGGAGACTTTTGCGAGCACGGTTACACAGGTGCTGCTCGAAGGAGAGCGACATGCTACTGGTGATTCTTCTTATTATGCTGATCTTCGGATTTGGGTATGGTGGCTACCGGGCGGGACCGGGATGGGGCTACTACGGTGGAGGGGGCATCAGCCTGATCCTTGCCATCGTCGTCATTCTGCTGTTGCTGCGCATTATTTGAGCGGGCGCTACGCCCGAACCGGTGCTGCGCGAAATTAAATGGCTCGGGTCATGCGCAAATCCGCAGATCGGATTGCTGAATGCGCGAAGACAGGCTCAAGTGCGCGCGGCAATGATCAGGATCAGCAGATACAGAGGACGCTAAAACACGCCGGCGATATAGGCTTCAGCCGGGAGCAGCTTCTCTGACTTTGATCCGCACTCGGCCAGCACCACCGGCGACAAAGTGATGACCGGGCAGTGCGCGTGCGCCAGAACTTTGTAGACCACGCCGTGCCGAGTGATGGCGGCAAACGCCGAAGCGCCCTGCGCGCCGAGCACAATCAGGTCGGCCTGCTGTGCATTGCTCTGGTACAGCAATTCCTCGGTTGGGTCGCCGGGCACGACAATGGTCTGGATGGCAAGCTGGCTCTGCAGCTTGCCTGGAACCAGCGCGAGCAGGCCCGCTTCCACCTCGTCCAGCGAACGGCCGGCAAAAAACTCCGCGCGCTCCTGGGGCCGGACCACATGCTGCAAAATCAGCCGTGCGCCGTGCTGCGCGGCCAGTTCCGCGGCAAACGCGGCCACAATGGTCGTGGCTTCGTGCAAGCTGGCGGCGCAAAGGATGGTGCGCGTGGCGAAGTTACGGTAGCTGCCGTCAACTGCATCGGGGCCGATGATATAAACCGGCAAGCAGGCCGTACGCAATACCGCCTCGGCCACCGAACCCACCAGCAGCTTGCCGATGGGGCCGGGAGAATGTGTGCCCATCACAATCCGGTCGATCTCCCGCTCGCGCGTGTAGGCCAGAATCTCGTCGGCGGGCAGTCCCGGCCGCACCACAACCTCGCAGCCAACGCCCGCATCGCGAACGCGAATCGCGAGAGGCTCCAGATGGTTCTTCTCGCTCCGCGCTGCCGCGGCATAGTCGTAGTAGCGGATGCCCGACGTCTCTGACGCGGCCACTACCAGCGTGTCATATGCGTGAAAGAGGATGAGATCGGAGCCGAACTCTTTGGCTTGCGCCAGCGCAAACGCGAAGGCTTTTTCGTTGGCCGGTATCTCTGCGGCAAAAAGGATGGTGGAGGGTTTACTCCAACCTGGCTTCAGAACGGCTGCCATGGGAACCTCCTTCGAGAGCGTTCAAACGATTCAGATCCGTCGCACATTTTGCAGTGTTTGGCCGCATAGCAAAGGCCCGATTCTCACCCTTTCTCGACCCACGAGACGCTCTCGGGCGTACTGCACAGCAACTATAACGGTAGACCTCGTTAGATTGCCGTGCATTTGACAGAATTGTGTTCCCCTTTCCCGGTTTTGTCCAGCGTCGCCGCACCACGGTGCCAAATGGGACACATAAAGTGATCTCAATCACAGCCCCAGCGGAACCCAAACTGTTCTTCTGGAACGGAAACGTGGCGCTGTCCCCAGGTGCTGGATCGGTTCCGGCCCGGTCCGCCGCGATTTGTCTTGAGAGAGGTCTTATGCAGCCGATGCACAACATCCCCGCCCGTGGCGGGATCAACTACGACGAATCGCCGTTCCTGGCCATCTGGGAAGTCACGCAGTCCTGTGACCTGGCCTGCAAGCATTGCCGCGCCGCTGCTCAGCCCATTCCGCATCCTGACGAGCTGACGAACGCCGAAGGCAAAGCGCTCATCGACCAGATCGCCGAGATGCATATTCCCATCTTCGTCTTCACCGGCGGCGACCCGTTGAAAAGAAAAGACCTCTTCGAGTTGATCCGCTACGCCGCCCAAAAAGGCGTGCAGGTTGCGGTTACTCCCAGCGCCACGCCGCTGCTGACCCGTGAAGCCATCTTCAAGATGAAAGAGGCCGGCTTGGTGCGGCTCGGCATCTCGCTCGACGGCTCGACCCCCGAGATTCACGACGCCTTCCGCGGCCTGCCCGGCGCATGGGCACGCACCATCCAGGCCATCGAATGGGCCAATGAAGCCGGCATTCCCATCCAGGTGCACAGCACCATCAGCCGCCACAACGTACAGGACCTCGACAGCCTTTGCAACTTGTTCGAGAAGCTCGCCATCGTCATGTGGAACGTCTTTTTCCTGGTCCCCGTCGGCCGCGGCCAGCTCGACGATTTGCTCTCCGGCGAAGAGTTCGAGCAGGTTTTCGGCAAGATCTACGAGCTTTCGCAGCGCGCCAACTTCCAGATCAAGACCACCGAAGCGATGCACTACCGCCGCTACCTGTTGCAGCACAACCTGGAAGAGAAGAAAGTCGGCCACGGGCACGGTCATCCCGGGGCAAGTCCGCCCGGCAGCCGCACTAGCGTATGAGTCCGGCGCACCTACCGCCGACGCCGCTACCCGCACCAAGGCCTGGGCCACGCGCCGCGTCAACGACGGCAAGGGCTTCATGTTCATCTCGCATGTCGGCAACGTCTATCCCAGCGGATTTCTGCCCATCCACGCCGGCAACATCCGCGAAACTCCGCTGGCCGATATCTACCGCAACGCGCCCATCTTCAAGGCCCTGCGCGACACCGGCAAGCTCGAAGGCAAGTGCGGCGCCTGCGAGTTCAAGGAGATCTGCGGCGGGATCCCGCGCCCGCGCCTACGCCCTCACCGGCGATCCGCTGGCCCAGGAACCCTGCTGCATCTACCAGCCCAAAAACTGGGACCCGGAACTGGAGCAGCAGGCTGAGGCGTTCAGTCATCCGGTCGAGCCGGGAACGCTGGTTAAGCTTTAAGCTTCTCGCAGTCACCCATCGCCTACGGGGGCGGTGGCAAACGCTTTCGTGCTGGCGAGCCTTGTCGGCACGCGACCCACCCCCTGGGTGTGTACCCCGGTCGCGCCCTTTCACACGGCCCTATACCATTGCCTAATTCGCTCTAAGCACTCGCGCAAAGCGGCCGATGCTGTAAATATGGAATAGGGCCAAAGAATGAAGATTGCGATCATCGGCGGAGGCACAGCAGGGCTGGCAGCCGCTTATGAGTTGGAAAAGGCGCGCGCGGCAGGGGCGCCGGTCGAGTACACGCTCTATGAGGCGCGGCCCCGGCTGGGCGGCGCGCTCGCTTCGGAGATTGTGGATGGCGCCGTGCTCGAGCGTGGACCCGACTCTTTTCTCACGGAAAAGCCTGCGGCAGCCGAGCTCTGCCGAGAGCTGGGCCTTGGCGCCGACCTAATTCCTTCGAACGATGCCGCGCGCAAAACCTATATCGTCGTCCGCAATCGCCTGGTGGCGATGCCCGACGGGCTCATGTTCCTGATTCCCACAAAGCTGGTCCCGACTGCTCTCACGCGCCTGTTCAGTTTACGCACCAAGTTGCGCATGGCGCTTGAGCTGCTCCACCCTCCCCGCCCAAGCGGACACGACGAGTCCGTCGCCGCGCTGGTCGAGCGCCACTTTGGCCAGGAGACCGTCGATCGGCTTGCCGACCCGCTGCTTAGCGGCATCTACGGCGGCGACGCAGCGCAACTGAGCGCGCAAACCGTGCTGCCCCGCCTTGTCGACATGGAAACGAAGTACGGCTCGCTCACCCGCGGCATGTTGGCTGCACACCGCAAGATGCGCGCCATGGCGAAGAAACTCTTCCAAAAGCCCGAACCGCGCGGCGCCCGCCATATTCACCACTCTGCGCGGCGGCATGAGCGAGTTGGTGGATGCACTCACCGCGCGGCTGAACCCCGCCAGCGTGCGCACAGCAACGCCGGTGAGCGCGGTCAGGAAGACTACCGAAGGTTGGAACGTTGAAGCCGGGACCCCCGCGGACAGGTCTTCGTCCGTGGGGCGGGAAACTGGAGCCGTGCGCGAAGAGTTTGACGCGCTCATCATGGCCGCGCCTGCCTGGGAAGCCGGCGCTCTGCTCGCGGCGGTCGACCCGGCGCTTGGCAGCGATCTCAGCGCCATTCCTTACTCCTCGTCCATCACCGTCAACCTGATATACAACGAGGCCCGCATCGGCCAGCTCCCCGAGGGCTTCGGCTTCCTCGTCCCGGCAGTCGAGGGCCGCACCATGCTGGCCTGCACGTTTGTCCATCGCAAGTTTCTGGGCCGTACGCCACCGGGCAAAGCGGTCTTCCGCGCCTTCCTTGGCGGCATGAAGCGCGACGAGCTGCTGGCCGAGAGCGACGACGCTCTGGTGGCGATCGTGCGCCGCGAGTTGAGCGAGATTCTGGGCGCAAAAACATTCAGCGCCACAGCCGAACCCGAGCACGCGCAGGTCTCGCGCTGGCGTCGCGCCATGGCGCAGTACGCGGTGGGCCACCGGGAACGCATGCAGCGCATCACCGCGCATGTGGCTGCGCTGCCCGGCCTGCGCCTCGCCGGCAACGCCTACGACGGCATCGGCGTTCCCGACTGCATCCGCCTCGGCCGCCGGGCCGCGCGGGAGTTGGTCGCGGCGGGCGCGCCAGCTCACGCTGATAAGTCCTAATTTCAGGCCCCGTATACTTTATTTGAGCTCATGACGACCCGTTCCGACACGGTTCTTGCCACGATTCTCGCCTCGACGCGCGCCTCTCTGGCAGCGGCCAAAGCCAGTGTGCCCGTGGCCGAGTTGGAGCGCCGGGCCGCCCAGCACCACCCGCGCGGCTGGGCTGCCGCACTGCGCCGTCAGGCCGCTACCGGCCCTGCCGTCATCGCCGAGATCAAGAAGGCGTCGCCGTCGAAAGGCCTGATTCGCGCCGATTTCGACCCCGCCTGGCTGGCCCGCCGATACCGTGCCGGTGGGGCAGCCGCGCTCTCTGTGCTTACCGACGAGCCTTACTTCCAGGGCAGCCTGCGCAACCTTGAGCTGGCTTCCGACGCCGCGCCACTGCCCTGCCTGCGCAAGGACTTCATGGTCGACGAGTACCAGATCGTCGAGGCGCGCGCCCACCGCGCCGACGCCATCCTGCTCATCGCCGCCGCGCTCACCGATGCCGAGCTCAAACGTTTCGCCCAGGCCGCGCACTCGCTCTCCCTTGACGTGCTCGTTGAAGTCCACACCGCCGACGAACTTGATCGAGTGCTGGAATCGGGAATCGCCGCGCAAGGTAGATCTGGGCCACCGCGGACAGGTCTTCATCTGCGGGAGCCAGACCTTGTGCCCTCGCCATCGGCGTGAACAACCGCGACCTGAAGACTTTCGATGTGAACCAGGAAACCTCGCTCGCGCTCGTAGATCGCATTCCGCCGAGCGTGGTGCGTGTGACCGAGAGCGGCATCTCGACGCCAGATGACATCGCGCGTTTGCGCAACGCCGGCTTCGACGCGTTCCTGATCGGCGAAAGCCTGATGCGCCAGGCCGATCCCGGCGCGGCTCTGGCTGAGCTATTGAAGGGCGCCGCGAGCAAATCATGAATCTCTGGATCAAAATCTGCGGCAACACCTCGCTCGAAGACGCGCAACTCGCCGCGGATGCCGGGGCTGATGCGGTGGGTTTTGTCTTCGCGCCCAGCCCGCGCCGCGTCACGCCTGCGCAGGTGGCTGCTATTGTCCCTCATTTGGCGCCTGCTCTCGAAAAGATCGGCGTCTTCGTGGATGCTGCCTTTGCCGAAATCGCCTCCACTGTTGAAACCTGCTCGCTCACCGGCGTGCAACTTCACTTCGACGCTCCCCCGGCGCTGCCCGAGCAGCTTCGCGTCCGCTTCGGCCCGGCTCTGAGAATCGTGCGCACAGTGCATTTCGACCTTTTGCAATCAGGAGACGTGAAGGTCAGGGGCATCAGCCCGTACAGGAGCAGCGCAGAACCCGCCGGGGCTTCAGCCCCTGAGGCCTGCTTTTCCGACCCAAAGATCGACGCCTTCCTCATCGACTCGCGCACCGGGACGGCTACCGGAGGCACTGGAATTGCCTTTGATTGGGACCTAGCCGCCACCACTCTCTTCCAAATCGCAAACGCACGTAAGTGCATTGCGGCGGGCGGCCTCACGCCGGAAAACGTCGCCGAAGCCGTCGCCACGCTCCGTCCCTGGGGCGTCGACGTCGTCAGCGGCGTCGAATCAGCCCCTGGCCACAGAGATCCAGCCAAGGTGCGCGCGTTCGTGGACAGGGCGCGTGCGGCGAGTCGTAGCGAAGTCAGGTCCAAAGCGACTGAAATGCAATAACCACTAGAAAAATTAGAAAGGTGGCGATGGAGAGGCACCCACCGACGAAGGAGATCCAACCAGAGATCTCAACTATCCGGATTAGATCAAATCTGC
Organism: uncultured Acidobacteriaceae bacterium; assembly: GCA_963848805.1. Classification (GTDB taxonomy): domain Bacteria; phylum Acidobacteriota; class Terriglobia; order Terriglobales; family Acidobacteriaceae; genus Telmatobacter. The sequence goes on from CAWKFD010000003.1 coordinate 10,373, forward strand.
TTCTTTTCCCCCAGCCAAAAAAACTGGCCGCGCTTCGGGAGCGAAATACCAAAAGCCAGCCGAACCCGATCACCCCTAGAGACATCAGAAGTCCGACGTAAGACTCTACAGCCAGTTCCATCGCTGGGTGTTCTGTCATAAGCTCCAAGCCGGTTCTCGATCATTCTATCCCTAGTACACTTTAGACAGCCCCTTTTCGCGGGCAACAGCGCAGGAGTGACTTATGGCGTCGATCATCCTTCCGGCAAGTCCCTCTGAGCCTCGCCCCGGCCGTTTCGGCGTCTACGGCGGGCGCTACGTGCCGGAGACGCTGATGGCGGCCCTCGTCGAGCTCGAGCGCGAATACGAAATTGCCAGGGCCGACGCCGCTTTCCAAGCCGAGTTGACGTCGCTCCTCACCGATTACGCCGGCCGGCCCACGGCGCTTTATTTTTGCAAGCGGCTGACGGAGCAGCTCGGCGGCGCAAAAATCTACCTCAAGCGCGAAGACCTGCTGCACACCGGCGCACACAAGATCAATAACGCGCTCGGCCAAGGGCTGCTCGCCAGGCGCATGGGCAAAAAGCGGGTGATTGCCGAAACCGGCGCGGGCCAGCACGGCGTGGCCACGGCCACAGTCTGCGCGCTGCTCGGTCTTGAATGCGTCGTCTACATGGGCGATGTGGACATGGCGCGCCAGGAACTGAACGTGCTGCGCATGCGGCTGCTCGGCGCCGAGGTGCGGGGCGTCTCGTCCGGCTCGAAAACGCTGAAAGACGCCATCAGCGAGGCCATGCGCGACTGGGTCACCAACGTCCGCACCACATACTACCTGCTCGGCAGCGCTCTCGGCGCGCATCCCTACCCCACCATGGTGCGCGACTTCCAGCGCGTCATCGGCAAGGAGATGAAGCAGCAGATAATCGAAAAGGAGGGCCGGTTGCCCACGGCCATCATCGCTTGCGTCGGCGGCGGATCGAACGCCATCGGAGCGTTCCATGAATTCTTGCCCGACCGCCAGGTGCGGCTCATTGGCGTGGAGGCCGGAGGCTGCGGCACGGCGCTGGGCGAGCACGCAGCCCGCTTCCGGGGCGGCGCGCCGGGCGTTTTGCAAGGCACTTATTCTTACGTCTTGCAGGACGAGGACGGCCAGATCGCGCTTACGCACTCCGTCTCCGCAGGTCTCGACTACGCCTCCATCGGCCCCGAGCATGCCATGCTGCACGACTCCGGCCGCGCTGAGTACGTCTCGTGCGACGATGCCACCGCGCTCGATGCGGTCGTCAAGCTCGCGCGCACCGAAGGCATTTTGTCGGCGCTCGAAAGCGCCCACGCCGTGGCCGAGGCACTGCGCATTGCCCCGTCGATGGCGGCTCATGAAATACTGGTGGTAAACCTTTCCGGCCGCGGCGATAAGGATATGGGCATTTTGGCCCGCGAGCTGAAACTGTAAGAAGATGCCGATACTGTTCAATCACAAGCCGGGCCTCGTTATCTATCTCACGGCCGGCGACCCGTCGCTGGACGCAACGCGCGAAATTGCTATCGCGGCCATCGACGCCAGCGCCGACGTGATTGAGTTAGGCGTGCCCTTCAGCGATCCCCTCGCCGACGGCCCCATCATTCAGCGCGCCATGGAGCGCGCCCTTGCCCAAGGGTCCGTACACGGCGGAGCCAGCCTCAAAAACGTTCTCGCCCTCGCTCGCGAAATTCGCGCCGCCCGTCCTGCCGCCGGCCTGGTCATCTTCAGTTATCTCAATCCGATTCTGCGCTACGGCATGAACAAATTCGCCGACGATGCCGCTGCATCTGGCGTGGATGGTGTGCTGGCCACCGACATGATCGTCGAAGAGGCCGGCGAGTACCTGGCCGAAATGAGCCGCGTGAATCTGGCGCCGATTTTTCTTGCCGCGCCGACCAGTCCCGACGAGCGCCTTGAGGCCATTGCGACGCACTCAAGAGGTTTTGTCTACGCCATTTCGCGCGTGGGTGTCACCGGAACGCAGCAGAGCGTGGCCGCCGATGCCGCCTCGCTGGTCGCGCGCATAAGGCGATGGAGCAAGCTGCCGGTGGCTGTGGGGTTCGGCATCTCCAATGTGAATCACGTCGCGCAGGTGGCGGAATTCGCGGACGCCGCGGTCGTCGGCAGCGCCATTGTCGAGCTGGTAGAGCACTCGACACCGGAATCGGCGCCCGGCGCAGTGGCCCGATTTATCAAGGGCCTGCGCTTGCCTCACGCGGCGCTGGCCCGGTGAAAAAGCAGTTATCAGCGATCAGTTGTCAGTGATCAGTCGGTACAGCGCCGATGTGAGCGCTGAGCCTCGTATCGCACAATGGAACTGAAAACTGGCAACTGCCAGCTAAGAGCTAGAAGCTGACTCGAGGATGCAATGACCATTGACGAATTGCGAATGCGGATCGATGTCCTGGACCGGCAGCTCGTTGAGCTCATCAGCGAGCGGGCACGCGCGGCGCAGATGATTGGCCATTTGAAGGCTGCCATTTCGCTTCCGGTCTACGAACCGGATCGCGAGAGGATCGTCTATGCCAACATTCGCGCGGCCAACAAAGGCCCGTTGCCCGATATCGAGCTCACGCACATCTTCGAGCGTGTCCTCGACGTGATGCGTGCATTGCAAAGGCACGAATTGGCTTCAGAAAAGAACGCCCTGGGTCGCCACGGCGACCTGCAGAGCCACGCCGCGGACGCACCGCCGTCCGAGACAGGGAACAAAAAATGATTGTCGCCATGCAGGAGAAAGCAACCGAAGAACAGATCTATGCGGTGGTCGTCGCCATGGAAGAGCTGGGCGTCAACGTGCATCGCACCACTGGGGCCATGCAAACCATTCTCGCCGGAGTTGGCCCCACCGCGGGCCTCGATCTGACGAAGTTTGAAATGTTGCCCGGCGTGCTGCACGTGCACCGCATCAGCGCGCCCTACAAGCTGGCTGGCCGCGCGTGGCGCCCCGAAGGCACAGTCATCGAGTTTCCTAACGGCGCCACGATCGGCGGCCAGCAGGTCGCGGTCATCGCCGGCCCCTGCGCCGTAGAAGACCGCGAACAAATCTTCGCCATCGCCCAATGCGTCAAAGCCGCGGGCGGGGGATTTCTGCGCGGAGGCGCCTTCAAACCGCGCAGCTCGCCTTACTCCTTTCAGGGACTCGGCATTCCCGGGCTCGAAGTAATGCGAGAAGCCGCAGACGCCAACGGCCTAACAATCGTCAGCGAGGTCATGGAAATCGCGCAGATCGAACCGATGTTGCCCTATGTCGACTGTTTTCAGGTGGGCGCGCGCAATATGCAAAACTTCAACCTGCTGCGCGAGCTGGGCCAGGTGCGCAAACCCATCCTGCTCAAGCGCGGCATCGCCGCCACGGTCGAGGAGCTGCTGCTTTCAAGCGAGTACATCCTTTCCGGTGGCAACTACGATGTGATTCTCTGCGAGCGCGGCATCCGCACCTACGAAACCTCCACGCGTAACACCATGGACATCTCGGCCATTCCGGTACTGAAAAAGCTCTCGCACCTGCCCGTTGTCGCGGACCCCTCGCACGGCACCGGCCGCCGCGACATGGTTCCCGCCATGGCCAAGGCCGCAGTGGCAGCCGGCGCTGATGCGCTCATCATGGAGATTCATCCCAACGCCGATAAAGCTGTCTCCGACGCAGTGCAGACGCTCTATCTCGACCAGTTCGAAAAGCTAGTCGCCGAACTGCGAGTGCTGGCGGAGGCGGTAGGAAGGACGCTATAAGATGAAGCAAGTTTTCGAGTCAACTATCCAGTGGCTGGTTGGCTGTCTGCTGGTTTGCTATGTACGATTGGGCGCGTCGATCTAATGAGGTAAGAGGAGCGGTTCGAATGACGCGAGTCGGGACTTCATTTCTGCTGCTTTCCGCTGTTTTTCTTCTTTCATCTGGTTCTCTGCTGGTTGGGCAGGAAGTGTGGAGGTTGGTTCCCTCGGAGTACCCTGGGGACCACCAGGACCTGCCCTTTGCGAGAGCGATCGGTGTCCCGGCAACAGCAACCTACAAAGGACAGACGCGCAAGGCCTTCTTCATCATTCACGGCACTGACAAGAGGGCCCAAGCCACTCTTCCTCCTCATGTTCATCTTGTCCCTCCGGGAATCGAAATTCACATCGATGGACTCGATGATTTGCTTCCTCCCGGGCGTGCGGACTTGTTCGATGGACCGGACGACGGAGGCGATTCAACAGAGATTAGAGCCATGGAGATCCGAATTTCACGTGGCAGCCAAGTCTTGCGAGCAAAGCAATCGGTCGACCGGTATCTAGGAAACTATCCTGATTCGTTTGTCGGGCCAGACGGCAATGTGCTCGGCACGGGGTCCTTTCCGAGGGGTCCCGAGCGTACCGCCTGGATGCAGGTTCTCCGCGAGATGAGCAAAGGTTTTGACAAGGGGCAAATCTCCATTGGCGGAAGGGTGTTATCTCCGAATATCGAGATCCAGTTTTCGAGTAAGGGGATTGAACCGCTGCTTAAAGAGTTGCTTAGCGTTTGTTACCAGTAGTTCTTGCGAAGGTACAAGAAGGCATCAAATATGATCTCGCGCATTTCCATCTTGGGCACGGGCCTGCTGGGCACATCGGCGGGCCTCGCCCTGCGCGCCGCGGGATTCAAAGGCGCGATTGCCGGCTGGAACCGCAGCCCCGAGCACGGGCAGGTCGCGTTCACCATGGGGGCCATCGACTCCGTCGCTGTCGACCCGCTCGAAGCAGCGCGCGCAAGCCAAGTCACCCTTCTCGCCGTGCCCATCTACTCAACCCTCGATTTCATGGAAAAGCTTGCAAGCATACTTGGTCCCGAGCACATGGTCACCGACGTGGGCAGCACCAAGCGCATGATCTGCGAAGCGGCAGCGCGTCTCTACAACACTCCCGAACGCGCGGCGTTTCTGCCCGGTCATCCCATGGTCGGTAAGGAGCGCGGCGGCCCGGCGCTCGCTGACGCCAACCTTTTTCGCGGCGGTGTCTGGCTGTTTACCGACGGTCCCCGCGCGCAGCGTTCCCCACACTCGGCCGCGCTCGTCAAGGGCTGGCGGGAGTGGGTCGCTGCCATGGGCTCCAAAGTCGTCGATCTCGACCCCGTCCGCCATGATGAGCTCGTCGCCTGGGTCAGCCATCTGCCGCAGTTCACGGCCACGGCCCTCAGCGCACTGCTTGAAGAGGAAGTCGGCGGCTCGCCCGAGCTCAAAGACGTGGGTGGCCGCGCCCTGCGCGAGATGACGCGCCTGGGCGCCAGTCCCTACTCCATGTGGCGCGACATTGCCTACACCAACACCGAAGCCGTTGAGCGCGCCCTGCTGGCCCTTGAGCAGCGCCTCGCCCGCCTGCGCGAAAACCTGCGCACCCCCGGGCTTCGCGACGAATTCGACCAGGCCAACAAGTTCCGGCGGGAGTAAACGCAATCTCAGTTAGCAAAAGCCGGCTGAAAATCAGGCATCTCTCCGCTTCGCCCTCGCTCCGCGCCAATACAAAACAAGGCCAAGAAGAATCGAGCCCACGGTCCCGCCGATCACGTCCACCTCGAACACAACTTTGTCGGCCCCGCCGGGAGGCACAAAGGAAAGGATGATTCCAAGTAGGACAACCACAAAACCAAGGCTGCCGCAGATCCACACGCCGGCCATTCCGCCAGGCACAAGGACCGCGTGCGGATTTTCCTTGCGGTCATTGCGGCGAGCAAGTTTGATGACCGCGGCAAACATATAGAGGAAGGGAATGAAGTAGAGAATGATTGCCGCATCGACGACCACCTGATAAGCCGCGATCACCCCGCGGCTCTTGATCTGGCTCAAGAGCAGAATTGCAGCTGATGCTATGGCCTGGACGAGAATGGAAATGTACGGTGTCTTCCACCTGGGATGGATCCTGCCAAAGGCCTCGGGGAGATAGCGATCGATCCCAACCTGGAACGGCACGCGCGCGACGCCGGCCACGGTCGATCCCACGCCGCCTGCGTTGCCCGCAGTGACCAGGACAGCCGCCAGCACTCCCAGAAACCCAATGCTCAGTGCGGCCGACCCCACGGAGATCGCATGAAAGACGCCGCTCTGCGGATCGATGTCGCCCGCCGGAACGAGCGCCAGCACGGCAAAGGTTCCGGCAATGTACATGATAGCAATCAGCGCGCCCGCGCCGAAGACCGCGCGCGGCAGGGTCTTGCGTGGGTTGTGCACTTCCTCGGCCATGCAGGAAACCAGCTCCAGCCCGGTAAAGGCAAACGCAATTTGCGACCAGAAGTTCACCGTGTCCCAGTTCCATGTTGGCATCATCTTGGCCACAGTGAAATGAGTCACCGAGCCGTGACGCAGGCACACAACCACGGCTACGCCTGCCAGGATCATGAGCGGCAGATAGGTGCCCACGCCGCCCGCATTCTGCAACCATTTGCCGATGTTGAGGCCGATGATGTTGAGCAGCACCGCGATCAGGAGCAGCGCCATCGAAACCCCGATCAGAAACGAGCGGTTCTGCGCCAGCACTGCGCCGTGGCCAGTTGATATATACGCAGACATGGACGCCGAGGCCAGCAACAGCCCTGGAAAATAGAAGATGGTGTAGATCCAGTAGGTCCAGCCGGCGATGAATCCGTGAAACGGTCCGAAGGCGTCGCGCGCCCACGCGTAGAGCCCGCCCTCCTCAGGAAAGCGCGAGGAGAGCTCGTTGATAACCAGCGCGCCGGGCACGAAGAAGAAGACCGCGGCCAGCAACCAAAGGCTGATGGAAGACGTGCCATTATGCCCCGCCGCGGCGATCCAGCGCGGGCCCAGCACGGTGGCGATGTTGAACAGCAGCACATCCCAGAAGCCCATGGCTTTGCGCAACTGCGGTTTCGAGTCGCGCACATCGGGCGTGGAAATCGTCATAAAGTCACCTGGGGAAGGGCATGGTCGCTGCCTGCATCTCGAAATCATATCGGAAAGGTGGCTTCCAACTCCTGGCTTTGCGTTACGAACGACCGGTTACCGGTGTGGCGTCCCAGAAGTTGGTAACAAGAGTCTGGTGATCAAATGCAGGTCCTTCGACTCCGTTTTGCATAAACACCTGCCAAACTTCAGTAAGGATGACAGCTCGTTTATTGAGCGAACTTCTGAGACAGGCCACTGGCTGCTTTATTGCGCACGCAGCCAATGCTCCGTGCGGCCCAGTAGAGGAATACCGATGTAGCCGTGGACCCTGAGCTTTTGGCCGCCGCCCTCAAGCGCGAGCGAAGCGTGATAAATCCTGCCGCTTTCGGGATCGAGAATCTGGCCGCCGGACCACCGATCGCCGTCCTGCCGGAATCCCCAAAGCACCTGCAACCCAACAAGCGGACGGTCTTTCATCGCTCCGCTACAGAGATAGCAGGTGGGTTTGGGAACCGGAGGATCGAAGAGGGTCTCGATCATCCCATAAAGTTTTCCGTTCTCCTCGCGGATGTCGACAATCGATTTCACTTTTCCGGTAGCGTCGTCTACGGTTTTCCATCGCCCTACCGGCGAGGAGCTCGGTGCGTAGACGGCCTGCGCCGGCGTTCCGGTGGCAAGAAAAACCGGCGCGGCAAAAAGTCCAAACGAAATCAGGCGATAGATAGTTCGAAGGGAGGGGAAGAGCATGATTTTCTGTTGCGTGCAGGGATTAGACTGACGGAGCTCGCAGGTGTTTCGCTCTCCGCGGCTGGCGAACCTACTCCGCTTCTTGCGCTACTTCAGCATCCTCCACTTCGGCTCCCGGCAACCTAACCGGATCGATTGTCTCCATCCCCTCCATCTTTGCCGCTTCAAGCAGTGTCGCTGAGGCGGAGACAAAAGTGATCGCGGTGCCGGGAAACATGTCGCGGGCAGTGAGCGCGGCGCCCAGTTGCAGGGCATCGGGCCAGCGTAGCGCGGTGCGGTCCAGCAGTTGACGCGCCGTTTCAAGCACCCCGGGATTCAGCGGCTGCTGCACCATTCGGGCGGATTCAAGGCGAAGAGTATCGAGCGCGGATGCGGCGTCCCCCGCAGTGATGGCGCCCGTCCGCTCGCGCCGCTTGATGGCCGCATAGACTTCCAGGGGCGTCGCGGCCGAAATCAGTTTGCGGTTATCCTCCACGCTCTCCATCAACCGGATCAGCGCATCTGTGCCCGCCTCACGCACAAACAGCTTTGCGAACGCGGTGGCCTCAAGGTAGTAGAAGCTCACTCGTCCCCCCGTTCCTTATCGATCGCGACGGCAACCGGCTCTCCCTGCACATCGACCGGATGAAAGCGTTGCGCCTCCTCGGGCATGCCCACCTCGGCGCGGTTGAGCCTGATGGTGGTTGTGGGATACGCCGGAGTTTTGGGGTTCGCAATCTTGCTGGTGAGCACGACACCACGCTGGATGGCCTCAGCCAGCACTGCCTGCCGGGTCTCCGGATGCTGGTTCCAGCGGAAGGCCTTACGAGGAAGAAAGGAATCGCGGAACCATTTGAGTGCAATGAAGGCGTGGCCGCCGCGCTCGGCTTCGGACAGCGCCGCGCACAACTCTTTCACGCGCGCGTCGATATCGGCCGGCAGCGGCGCTTCCAACTCGCCGGCCTCTTCCTCCATTGGGCGGCCGGTTGCGGTGCGCGGCGAGGCGCTCAAGCGCGGGACCGGTTCGTCGCCCTCGATGCGCTCAAAATAGATGCGTACTTCGTCTTCCTCCGGCGACCACGAATCCGCCGAAGCGGTGCGGCGCTTGCTGCGGCCGTTCTCGCTACACAGCTCCACGATGGCTTGATACCCCGGAGGCGCCAGAAATCTGAGCGCACGCGCCATGCCGGGATCCTGCGAATATGCCAGCTCGTTCAGTGCCTCTTCAATAATCTCTTCGGCCCCCGGAATGCTCAGGCTGCCGTTCTCTATGCTGCTTTGCGCAGTTTTTGTCGATTTCATATCTTTCTCTCCGTAAACTTTCCCCATCGCTGCGGAGCGGGCAACCTCGCCGGCCGGTTAATTGACCCGGCACGGGATCTGCACCGTAGGCATCAGGGTAAAAAACCTCGTTCTAAGAGACTTTTCAAATGCTTTTTGAAATGAAAAAAGACGAGCCCCAAGTCGTCTGCTCTGTGCAATAAAGAAACGCGATATCAGCATTTGGCATACTGGTTCCGTATGCGCACTTGTCTATCCAGCTAGCAAATCAATGGGCAGATAGCAATTTTCGAAGCCAGGCCCCGCGGACAACTCTACGGTTATAGTCCTTGATATTCGTCCGCTTGTTGCACGACAACAGCCGTTCCCCCACTGCTTTCGTGAGAAGATTCTAGCTCAAACTACCAGCATCGGCGGCAATTTTCGCAGTTTTTTGAGGCTGCGATGCGAATACCGTGCCCGCGCCACGCTTACTCCAGGCAAGGAAAACCGTAAAATAGAGCATATGCGCTGTCTGCAGCTTTTGCTTTTTCTTTGTATGGTATCTTCCCTACTGCACGCCGACGGCCCGCCGTTCGATCTCTCTGGCCCGAAAGTCGATGTGCATGTCAAGCGCGGAAATGTCACTCTTCCGATCTCAGAAACGCCCAATCTGATGCCTGGAGACCGGCTCTGGATTCATCCCGACCTGCCTGAAAGCCAGGCTACGCACTTCGTTTTGGTCGTCGCCTTCCTGCGCGGATCCACCAATCCCCCGCCGCCGGAGTGGTTTACCCGGGTGGAAACCTGGACCCGCGTTACCCGCGACGAAGGGGTCTTTGTCGTGGTTCCCGCTGAAGCGCAGCAGGCGCTGCTTTTTCTGGCTCCCGAGACGGGCGGTGACTTCAATACCTTGCGTAACGCGGTGCGCGGTCGCCCCGGGTCATTTGTGCGCGCCGCCCAGGATTTGCAGGCGGCCAGTTGGGAGCGGATGCGCCTTGAAGCCTACCTGTCGGCAGTCAAAGTCAGCTCGCAACTCGATCCCGCAGCGCTGAAAACGCGGACTGAGATGGCGGCTCGCAGCCTGGGAATCAAGATCAACGAAAGCTGCTTCTCAAAGCCCGCCGACCAACAGGCCTCCTGCCTGTCACAGAACTCCGAAGGCATGGTTCTGGACGACGCCAATGCGCAGTCGCTTGTCGACCAACTCGCAACCGGATCCACCATGGACCTGATGAATCAGCTCAGCTCCACGTCCCTGGCTGGCGGCGGCGCTTACAGTCCCTATGTCGGCGCCATCGTCGATACCGCCAGGATCCTGAGCTCATTGCACACCGCGCATTTCCAGTACATTCCCGCCCTGGCCTTGCCCGAGGCCGACAGCCTCAACCTGCGGTTGAATATGCCGCCTTCGTTTCGCAATCCCAAGTCGGTGGTCGTGGTGGCGCTGCCTCCCGTTGGCTCAACCCGGCTGGGACCTCTTTACCCCGTCGACCGCGGTGAAGATTTTTGCGCAATGAAACCGGATCTGGCGCTGCCCGCCGAGGGTGCGCCCCTGATTTTTGCAACGCAGTTGGCTCACGACCTCGTCCTGCATGTTGAGGCTGCCGGCGATGCGAACAGGCCTGGGGGCGGGGCGCAGCCATCCGTAGGCGGCGCACAACGCACGGCAAGCAAGGCGCAGCCGATCGCATTTGACGTGCCCGTAGTGGCTGACGCAACCAAGGGTGGACTCGTCGCCGACTGGACTGCCTCAACGCCTCCTGAGGGCGATTTAACCGGTGTGGTTCGCGGCAAGTGGGGCTTTGACGATTGGGAGGGTCCGCGATTCCGACTGGCGTCACCGGAGCCCGGCAAATGGACTTTGACGCTCGCCGATCAAACTGCTCTGGTTGTGGGCCGCGACGATACCCTCTACCTCGATGGGGGAGCCTCGGTTTGCGTCGAGAAGATCGAAGCCGAGACCGTTGCAAAAGATTCATTCGAACTTTCCTGGAAGTCTACCAAGCGGGGCGGTTCGGAGGTCACCGTGCCTCTCAAGGATGCAGCGCCGGGGCCGGTTAACATCGCCATTTACCAATACGGCCTGGCCAAACCCGACCGGATCGGGATGGTCTCCTATGAGGCAGCCGCATCGCTGGAGCGGTTGACGCTCAGTTCCGGCGACGAGACGGCTCTGCTTATGGGAACACGGCTCGACGAGGTGGCAAAGGCGCAAATCAAAGGCATCACGCTGGCTCCTTCCACCCTGAACCATGTCGAGGATCTCGACCAGTTGACGATGATCGCGGCCGGATCCACCTCCGGCCTGGAAGCCGGCGAACCTTATGTAGCCCACGTCGAGCTGAAGGACGGCCGCACGCTCGACGCGCCTGTCACGGTCGATCCGCCGCGCCCGCAGGTCACCCTGCTCAGCAAAGGGGTGCAACCGGATGACACTTCGTCAACGGCCGCGCCCGTGCAACTTGGCAGCCCGAACGACCTGCCCGTGGAGGACCGGCTCGTCTTCTTTCTCCAGTCCAACGTGCCAACGGCCTTCCCTCGAGAAGAAGAAGTCGAAGTGGCGGGAACCGACTCCAGCTTTCATACCGTCCTGACACTGAAGGACGGCGGCCTGATGCTTGAGGATGCGCGTACCGCCGTGGGTAACGTGGAACCCCTCGCCCGCTTCGGCTCCTCGGCTTTTGGACCGGTGCGCGTTCGCGTCATTTCCACCGACGGCGCAGCCAGCGACTGGTTGCCACTGGGTACGCTGGTGCGCCTGCCCAGCTTCAAAGAGTTGCGCTGCCCGCGCTCTCTGGCCAAGGCCTGTATGTTGAGGGGAACCAATCTTTTTCTGGCTGCGTCTTTTGCCACTACGCCGTCGTTCGACAACCCAATGGACGTGCCTCCCCAATTCACCGGGGCACAGCTCATAGTTCCCCACCCGGTGCGCGGCGTCCTTTATCTGAAACTGCGCGACGACCCGGAAACGGTACAGACTCTTACGTTGCCGGTGACGCCGCTCCTCGAACCGGCGACGGCGGAACCGCAGCTCAAGCCCCCGCAGGCAGTTCCGGAAGCGACTCCGGCTACTACGACACCGGAGGCCCCAGCAGCCAGTGTCCCCGCCAAGGCTCGAGCCAGTGACCCGGCACCCGCTCCCTCTGAGCCCGCCACGCCAGACGCAGCCCCATCTAACCCAGCCACGCCTGTCGAAGACACGCACGCTCCCTGAAGCAGCGGCAAGCAATCTTGAGCCGCGCGTACGCAACTTTAGGGGGATTTCCAATTGGGTGATAGCTTTCCGGCCTAGCTGAAATATGCGCGGTTCTTCTCGGCGAATTCCGCCTTGTCCGCGGGCAGCTCGTTGTCGGCATAGATCGCGTTCTGCGCGCAGAGCGATGCGCAGTTGCCGCAATCGATGCACTCATCGGGGTTGATATGGACCTGCGATACCGTTGCGGCGGCAGGATCGCTCTCCGCGGGTGCAATAGCGCCGGTTGCACAATCCGCCACGCAAACAAAGTCTTTGATGCAGGCATCGGTCACGACATAAGCCATAAGGAAACTCCTCCTCAAACATGGGCGCACTCTACGGGCGCCTTCACATTGAGAGTAATCAAGGGCGTAGGCCGAGAACTGTGATCTGAATCACAATCAAATCGAAATCCAGGAGGAATCTACCTGATTACGGTACGCCAGCAATCTCAACCCCGTTGTAACCTCGCCTTGACGTGCATTCGCAGACTCATTTCACCATGTACCTATGCTCCGTGTCAGCCGTTCTCCCTTTCTTACCCAGGCTTTCTCCTGCCGGAACTGGAAATGCGCACTTCTCAGCGCAGCCGCCCGCTCCATGGTTTATCTTGCGGCCTTGACTCACTCCCGCTCTCACGGCCGTCGTTCCATCATCCTTGTCGAAATCGCCGACGTTGCCCTCACCGCCGGCATCTATACGGGGCTGCAGCGGAGGGCTCTCGGGTTTCGCGTCCGTTGGCTCGGCAATTTGATTATTGCCTTGACGTTTCCGCGCTCGGCCAGATCCTCGACTGGCTTGCGCGTCTTGCCGCTGGAGCCGTGGTTACTTTCAGAGCCATGCTAGGTGTCAGCATATTTGCTGCCCTTTCCGCTCTCTTCCACCTTTACGTGATGCGCCGCGGCGCCTTCCTAACCAACCACGATGGCCGCTCACTCGCCGACGACTTCCACCGCATACCACGGCTTTTCGCCGGCTTCGTGGCCGTTCCGGCCAGGTTGCTTGCATTGCCGACCGGCCGTTCCACGCGCGCCGCCGAATCGGGGGCCACTCTAAAGGCGGGATTTTGTTAGAGAGCGTTTCAAAAATGGCTGCGTTAGCGAAGAAAAACCATCCCTCGGCGGCTAAAGCCGCATGAATTGAGGACTTCGTGTGGCACGGCTGAACAGCTTGCTGAAAAAGTCACCATTTGGGGACTTTTTCTCCACAGGCAGTTGAGCTAAGAAGGAATCATGCGTGGAGATGACGGTCAGCAGAGCGGGATGTTCAGTTACGTGACGTTGGAGCAGCGAGTGGCTCCGGATCATCCGGCGCGCCGGATACGAGGACTTGTAGATGGTGCTCTGCGGCGGATGGATTCCGAGTTGGCTAAGCTTTATGCCGCCAAGGGCCGCCCGTCGATAGCGCCGGAGCGGTTGTTGCGGGCGCAGTTGCTGATGGTGCTGTACTCGATCCGTTCCGAGCGTCAGTTGATGGAACAGTTGAACTACAACCTTCTGTTCCGCTGGTTCGTGGGGTTGGAGATGGACGATCCGGTGTGGGACGCGACGGTGTTCAGCAAGAACCGGGAACGGCTGGTGGCGGCTGAGGTGAGCGAACAGCTGTTGTTGTCGGTGGTAGAAGAGGCACGCACCCAAGGGTTGTTGAGCGAGGAGCATTTTACGGTGGACGGCACGCTGATCCAGGCCTGGGCCAACCGGCGTAGCTTCCGCGAGAAGACAGATCCGCCGGACCGTGGCACGGGAGCGCGGGGGCGGAAGTTGTTGCGCGACACGCACGAGTCGACGACCGATCCGGAGGCGCGGTTGTATCGCAAGAGCAGCGCCGGGGCAGTGGTGCCGAGTTATCTGGGTCACGTGATCACGGAGAACCGCAACGGGTTGATCGTAGCGGCGATGGCAACGCAGGCGGGAAACGCGGCCGAGCGGCAGGCGGGGCTGGCGATGGTCAAGCGGCTGAAGCGTCGCGGTCGCATCACGCTGGGAGCCGACAAGAGCTATCAGGAGGAGGGCTTCGTAAAAGCGCTGCGCAAAGCTGAAGTGACGCCCCATGTGGCCGAGTACGCGCCGAATCCGAAATGGCCCAGTTGGCTGACCGAAGCCGAACGCAGCGATCCCGGACTGGCGATCAGCCAGAAGAAGCGAAAGCTGGTCGAGAAGTCGTTCGGGTGGATGAAGCATGATCGCCTGCGGCAGGTGAAGCTGCGCGGACTGAAGCGAGTGGACTGGATGTTCCGCTTCGCGGCAGCAGCACATAATCTGCTGCGCCTGAGTAAGCTAATCCCGATTCCGGTTACGGCCTGAGCGGGGAGAAGTGTCTCTGCGGTGCCGACAATGGCCCGCGGAGATGAAAAGAAACGTAGTCAGCGCGTCCTGGAAGCAAAAAACGATCCGCAAAGGGGCGCACGAGATGAAAGCGTGACTTTTTCAGCAAGCTGTGAAGCCGTGCCCTTTCAAAGCCTATTTTTGAAACACCCTGGGCTGCGCACCGCGGCGCCGGATCGTTTCAGCTAAAAGATTCTCACACGCAGACCTGTGCTCACGCTAAATGTCGTCATGTTGCCGAAGGTGAACTGGGGCCAGTCCTGATATTCGAAATCGGCGGCGCGGACATAGATCCTGGGCTTCCAGCGGAACTCCACACCGGCCCCCGCGGTGACCACCAGGTAGCGTCCGTGGGCGTAGTTATAGGGAAAGTTGAAATCTCCGAACCCAATCAATCCCTTCGCGTAAGGCTCGAATCGGCCCAGATCGAGATGGTAGCGGCCACCGATCGAATACGTTTCAGCGTGAACATTCGCCGTCTGGCGGAACTCGAGCCAGCGCCCTTCGGCCTCAATCCCGATGCGGCGTTTCGTATCCATATCAGCAAACGCTGTGATGCCAAGCATCTTCCGCTGGCCATACTCGAGGGTACTTCCCGATCCCATTGCTCCGGCCGTCAACCTGAGCCCACCCTGGTCACCCGTGAACACAACCTGGGCTCGCGCTTTGCCTGCATGTGCCACCTCTAGGACGCACACCAGAAACGCAAACATCGCGCGGCTCGGAAGCGAGAAATACCGCTTTTCGCTTTGCCGGCACCCCGAATTAACGAACAATCTCATCTCACTCCCAAGCCCGCGCCGTCGTGGCACTCAAACCGCCGCGGAACTCCACCCTGTTTACACCCACCAACGTTTCACGTTTTTGCAGTTACTGCGTAATGTCCAGGGTCACATCCTGGTAATGGACCAAATTACTGTTTGTGCCCGTACCTGTAACCTGAATCACGTAAGTGCCCGGCGCGGCAGTGCTCTGGCTGAAACTGTTGCATCCGGTGGCCACGAGAGATGCGGCCGAGAGAACCAGAATTAGCGCCAAGGTCAGAAGCGACGCGTTGCTCCGTCGGACCCTCCAGAAGATCCATCCAAAGCACAAGCTCAGGGGCAGGAACAGGCCTGCCAGTGAAACTCTTCGGCTCCCCTTGCGGCTGTTCATGGCCGACGCCCCTCCGCTCAAGGGATTGTTGGTATCGATTGTGAGCTGGACGCTGGCGGTGCCATTCGCCGGCAGGTTCACGCTGATGGGGGAGAAGTGGCAGTTCACTCCCGCTGGAAGCGAGGCGCACCCCAGTCCGATGGAATCGGTAAAGCCTGAGTTCGAGCTCAAATTCACGATCACTGTTACGTTCTGTGAGGTCGCTACGGTCACGGGAGAAGGCGTCACTGTCAGGTTGAATCCGACTGCGGGCTCCGAGACCGTAACCGCCGATGACGTAGACGGGCTGTGGTCCGCGTCTCCGCTGTACACCGCCACGATGCTGTAATTCAGGCCGGCGTTCAGGTTCGGCGTCAGCATCGCCACACCCGTCGAGTCCAGCGTGGCCGATCCGATTTGCGTAGCGCCATTGTTGAAGGTGACGGTGCCAGTGGCCACCGGTCCGGTGGCGTTGTTCTGGACAGACGACACCAGAATTACCTGCGGATTGGAACCTGTCGTCGCCGAGGTGCCCAGGCCAATGGTGGTCGGGATCGTCCCCACGGTTTCATTCATCGCGGCCGATGTACTTGCTGCGTTGTTCGCGTCTCCCAGATACGCTGCCGTAATCGAATAACTGCCGGCCGGAAGCGTCGAATTGGTGAATGTGGCTGTCCCGGCGTTCAGGTTCGCGGAGCCGATCACGGTTCCATTTGCCAGAATGTTCACGGCGCCTGTTGGAGTTACGCCGTTCCCCGTCACCTTGGTCGTAAAAGTGATGGGATTCAGAACCAGCGCCGCGTCTGGTGTCGCTGCCACAGTGGTCGCGGTCGTCGCCAGCACCACCGAATAAGGCAGCAGTGCCGATGCGCTGCCTTGGCCGTTCGCGTTGCCCCCGTAGGTCGCCACAATTGGATAAGGGCCCGGAGCGAGGTTCAGGTTCACTGCGGCCGTCCCCGATCCATTCAGCGCCGCGCTGCCCAGCGTTGTGGTTCCTGAGGTAAATGTCACGGTGCCCGTCAGCGGCGCGGATCCCGAAACCAATTTCACGGCCGCCGTGATCGTTTCCTGCATTCCGGCAATGCCGGGGCTGGGCGCGGCTGTCACCGTGGTCACGGTTTGCGCCTGATTCACAACCTGGTTGAGCGCCTGGGTCGTCGAGCTGCCGCTGTTGCACGAGTCGCCCGCATAGGTCGCCGTAATGGAATGCGTGCCCACGATGAGCGTCGAGGTCGTCAGGGTAGCTACGCCGGAGCCGCCCGTAAGCGCACCGGTTCCGATCGGGACGCCGTTATCGAGAAAGATCACCGATCCGGTGGGCGCCACAGTGGCGCTCGACGTCAACGTCGCCGTAAAGGTCACCGAGGCACCGTAAGTTGAAGGGTTGAGGCTTGAGACGATGCCAATTGTCGACGGCGCCTGCACATCCTGATTTACCGTGTTCGATGTGCTGCCTTGAACGTCGTTGCCCGCGTTGCCGCCGTAGACCGCAGTCATCTGGTGCACACCAGTCGCGAGCGTAGTCGTGGAGTAGGTCGCCACGCCGCTTCCATTCAGGCTCTGGGTGCTCAGCAACGTCGTGCCGTCATAAAACGTCACAGTGCCAGTTGGGTTTACGCCGCCGCCGGGGGTTGAAACCGTTGCCGTGAAGGTAGTGCTCTGGCCCACGTTCGACGGATTCGCGCTCGAAGTCAGACTGACGGATGTGCCTTCCAGAACGCTCTGAATCTCCGCCGTCGAGGAGCTTGCGCAGTGCGCCTGGTCATTGGTGTTGTTGTACGAGGCAGTAATCGAATGCTGACCGACTGCCAGCGTCGAAAGTGCAAATGTCGCAACGCCGGACCCGTTCACCGCCAGTCCTGAAGCCAAACTGGCCGTAGTTCCGTTGAACGTGTCGGAGATGCTCACCTTGCCCGCCAGGCTGCCGGTTCCAGGGCCCGCGGTCACCTTCACCGTGAAGGTGACGCTCTGCCCGAATCCCGATGGATTGGGACTGGACGTAACAGTGGTGGTTGTCGCGCTCACCGGCAAAGCAACACCCAGAAGTTGGATGTCCAGCGGCGAGTTCGGCGCTGCGACGCTGGCTTGCGCGTCCTCGCCCACATCGATATTCGGCGACTCGGGGGTAACAACGGTGAGAAGCGGAGTCGCCGCGGGAGCAAACACCGCGCCCACCTTGCAGTCTGCATTCACCGCCAGGGTCCCGCCATTGGTGCAGGAGTCTGCCACTGTCGTATCGATCGCGGCGTTGGTTGCCGGGTTGATTGTGGTTAATTCCAGCGCGGCGTTTCCATCATTCTCCACCGTCAGGATTTGTGTCCCGGAGGTTTGGCCCTGGTACACCCTTGTGGCGTAGCTGACCGCCACAAAGTTGCTTTGAATTTCCTCCACCACCATATCCAGCGTGTCTGCAATGTAAAGGTCTCCGCTTCCATCCAGAAAGAGGCCAGTGGGGCCGTAGATCTGCACCGGCTCGAAAACACCCGCGTTGTAGGACTCGCCGCATTCGCTCTCGGCCACGATCGAGATGAGCCCGCTCGCCGCGCTGACCCTACCTATGGCGGCATTCTGCGTTTCCGCAATGTAAACGTTGCCGCCTGCATCGACTACCACGCCGGAGGGCGACCACACGTCAGCCGCCGTCGCCGCCACCGGCGCCGTCCCGCAGCTCATTGCGCCCGCGTTTCCCGTCCCGGCAAACGTGACGACCTGGCTGGCCGGTGTAATGGCGCCGCCAACAGCCATCACTTCGCGAATGCGGTTGTTCGCCGAATCCGGAATATACATGTTGCCGTTGGAGTCGAAGGCCACTGCATAGGGAAAGTTGAGTTCCGCACTGGTTGCAGCGATGTTTTCGCCGTTGTAGCCACCCGTGCCGTTGCCGTTCATGAACCCGTTGCCGGCGACGGTCGTGATCGCGCCCGCGCTCACCTCGCGAATGCGATGGTTGTTGGTGTCGGCGATGTACAAATTCCCGCTGCCGTCCAGAGTCACGCCCTCAGGCATATTGAGCGTAGCTTCGGTCGCCACGCATCCGTCTCCAACCGCATTGCTGCGCGCGCCGCACACCGTGCCGCTGCTATTGCCGGCAATGGTGTTAATCGTTCCCGTCGCCGCACTAATCACGCGGATCGCGTTATTGCCGCTGTCGGCGATATACAAATTGCCCGCGCCATCGAGGGCCACATAGCCGGGATTGCTCAGGGTTGCGCCGGCGGCCGGTCCGCCGTCGCCGGTATACGCCGGATTGCCGTCTCCGGCGATGGTCGAAATGTCGCCCGCGCCCGCGCAGCTTGTGCCCTGAATCGTGGCGCTGGCCGCGCTGGCGCACACCATGCGGACGCGGTTATGCCCGCCGTCGGCGATGTACATGTTGCCGGTCCCGTCGATCGTCATCGCGCCGGGCAGGTAAAGCTCGGCCCGCGAAGCCAATTGGCCATCGCCCACCTCGCCGGTATACATCCCGAACTGCCCCGCCACCGGCAGCATGTTACCCGCGGCAAGTACTCCCAACCCTCCAGTTCCAGTTCCGGAGAGATACGCCGTGCCCAAAACTGCTTGGTTGCCGCTCACAGTACCCACCAGCACCACCGCACCCAGCCGCAATCCCGGCGCTGCCGGCGTGAACGTGACTGACTCTGTGCACTGGCCTCCAACCGCCAGGTTAGCGTCCATGCACGTCGACGAGCCCGTGCCCACTTGAAAGTCACCGCTGGCAGATCCCAGCGTGAGAACCTGCACGCTGCTCACCGTGCCCGCAACTGTCGCGGTCACTGCGATGCCCTGGTTGCCCGAATTTGAACCCACCGGCAAAGAGCCGAACTGCGCCTGCGCACCCGCGGCCGCCACCAGCAGCACCGCTGCGCCAACCAGCCGCATGCGGCCGTGTCCTGGCTTAGGCCGCATAGCCGAAGTTGCGGTTTGCGATCCTTGCATTTTGCGATCTTCAGAGTCGGCTGCCCGGCGCAAGCTCGAGCGCGCATTGTTAACGGTCACGAAACTCATCTGCGTCTCCGTTTAGGTTCTTCTGACCACATTTCGCCCGCCCAGCGCACTCACCACGGTCGGAACGGGCGCGGTCGGAACGAACATTGACCGGGGAGTGGAGCGCCGCCGGACTTGTAGCACACGGGAGCACGAAGGCCGATGCAACCTCCGGGCCCACTTCGGATGAGGATGAATTATGGTCTCTTAATTACTGTAGTGCGGAAATGGAGAATCTTTGGTAATAACGAAGCGGTCGGTGATACACCTAAAGTCTTATTACTTTGGTTTTCATCACATTAGCGTGAGGGTTTTCGTTGTGCCTGTCCGCGAAACCAACGAGACCTGGACATTTTGTGGATTCCGGAGGCCGAGCCTGCGCGTCTTAGTTGCGCATTTAAACTAGACAGGATATGACCACCCTGAAAGCCGTGCGCGGAACGCGCGATTTGTTGCCGCCCGAGACCGCCCTCTGGAACCGCATCGAAGCGACCGCGCGCCAGGTCTTTGCTCGCTACAATTTCGGCGAGATTCGCACGCCCATCTTTGAAGACACGGGCCTCTTTGCCCGCAGCGTGGGCGAAGAAACCGACATCGTCTCGAAAGAGATGTACACATGGGAGGACCGTGCCCGAGCGCAGTCGGAAAAGTCCCAGTCCCTTACCTTGCGGCCAGAAAATACCGCCGGGGTGGTCCGCGCCTACATCGAGCACAAACTGGGCGAGACCGGCCAGTTGCAGAAGCTCTATTACATCGGCCCGCAGTTCCGCCGCGAGCGCCCGCAAAAGGGCCGCTACCGGCAGTTCTGGCAGATCGGCGCCGAGGTCATCGGCCCTCAGTCGGCAGGCAGCGAATCTGCACTGCGTGATGCCGAGGTCCTCGAGATGCTCGCGACCCTTCTGGACGAATTGGGCATTACAGGCTGGACGCTTGAGCTCAACTCCGTCGGCTCCTCAGCAAACCGCGCCCGTTATAACGACGTCCTTCGCGCAGCTTTGCTCCCTCTCCAGGAAAAGATGTGCGCCGACTGCCAGCGCCGCGCCGTCACCAACCCGCTTCGCGTGCTCGATTGCAAAGTGCCGGATGACCAGCCCATCATCGCCACATTGCCCGTGATCGCCGACTCGCTCGACGACGCCTCGCGCGCTCACTTTGCCCAGGTTACTGCAGCCCTCGATGAGGCTCGCGTGCCCTACGAGCTCAACCAACGCCTGGTCCGCGGGCTAGACTACTACACGCGGACGACCTTCGAGTTCACCCACGGCGGCCTCGGCGCGCAAAACGCTCTGCTCGGCGGCGGCCGCTACGATGGCCTCAGCGAAGCCCTCGGCGGCCCCAAAGCCCCCGGGATCGGCTTCGCTATGGGCCTCGACCGGCTGGTGCTGACCATTCAGAGCCAACTCGTCCAAGAGTCAGCCCCGCCGCAGGTAACGCAGCGGGCAAAAGCAGATGCATACATTGCCCCACTCAACGAAAACCTGAATGCCGCCGCGCTCGTTGTAGCCCGCGAACTGCGCCACGTTGGCCTCGCCATCGAGCTCGGCGACGGCAGTTTTCGTCTCAAGAAATCCTTTGAGATCGCCGACAGGGCCGCCCGCCGCATCGTCATCCTCGGCGAAGACGAGCTTCAGTCCGGTATTCTGACAGTGAAGGACTTCGCCTCAGGCATACAAACAAAGGTTCCTCGCACGGAGCTGGCTGCGTTTCTTGCTCCGTGAAATAGGCTCATCGTTTATGTTTGTGGTTTCACCGTCTTTCACAAAAAGAAGTTGAAAGAGTGGGACACGGATTCTTTCCCGACAAGTAAGCGACTGAAGGATATAAGTGGTGCTCGACTTTTTAGGCAACCTCGAACGTACACATCTCTGCGGCGAATTGCGCGCCGGCGACGCCGGCCAGTGCGTGGTGCTCATGGGCTGGGTGAATCGCCGCCGCGATCACGGCAACCTCATCTTTCTCGATCTCAGGGACCGATCCGGCATCTGTCAGATTGTTTTGGATAAGGAGCTCACGCCCGAGGGCCACGCGAAGGGCGAGCAGGTCCGCCCCGAGTATGTCGTCGCCGCCGTAGGCAAAGTGCGCCTGCGCGATGCTGACGCTATTAACCCCAAAATGCCCACGGGCGAGATCGAGATCGAGGCCACTGAGCTTCTGGTGCTAAACGACGCGCGCCTGGCGCCTTTTTCGCCCGCGGAAGAAGCTATCCAGAACGAGGAAGTCCGCCTCAAGTACCGGTACGTGGACCTGCGCCGCCCCGAGATGCAGCACAACTTCCGTCTTCGCCACGACATCACCCTTGCCATCCGCGACAACCTGAGTCAGCAGGGCTTTCTCGAAATCGAGACGCCCATCCTCACTAAGTCCACGCCAGAGGGCGCGCGCGATTTTCTCGTTCCCAGCCGCGTTCATCCCGGCGAGTTCTACGCGCTGCCGCAGTCGCCGCAGATCTTCAAGCAAATCCTCATGATCTCGGGCTTCGACCGCTATTTCCAGATCGCTCGCTGCTTCCGCGACGAGGATCTCCGCGCCGACCGCCAGCTCGAGTTCACGCAGGTCGATCTGGAGATGAGCTTTCCCAGGCAGGAGATGGTGTTCGCGGTCGTCGAGCAATTCATGAAGGCGGGCTTTGCCGCCGCGGGCGTCGCTTTGCCGATTCCATTTCCTCGCATCACTTATGACGAATCCATGCGCCAGTTCGGCACCGACAAGCCCGATCTGCGCCTGCCCGGCCTGACCGATGTGCGCCTGGCATTTACCGACGCGCAGCTTGCCACGCTGCAGATCGATCCCGCGCTGCCCGTCGTCGCCCTGCGCATCCCCAATGTGGGCGAGCTCAGCCGAAAAGAGCGCGAGGACAACCATCCCCTATTCGACCAGAAGAAAGGGGCCAAATTCATTGACGACTTCAAGCGCCTCGCCAAGGGCTTCCCTGAAGCCGCGGTGAAGGTCCGCGAACTCGCGGCCGCGGTTGACGCAGACTTCGTCATCATCGTCGCCGGCGATCCGGCTCATCATATCAAGGCCAGCGACGCCAAATTCCCCGGCCGCCTCTCGGAGCGCGAAATCAACGTCTACGCGGCTGCCGGCAACTTCCGCACCGAGTTGGCGAAGAAGTACGCCGACAAGCACGGCGCTTTCAAGGTGACCGATATGGTCGTTGACCTGGCGTCCCTGCGTGGTGGTGGAAAGTTACTAGATGACGCGAAGGTGAAGTGGGGAGCGAATGTCATCGACACTTGGCCCAAAAATGAAAAAGAGCTTGTCGATGGCTCGCAGGCCTTCCATCCCATGTGGCTTACGGATTTCCCCATGTTCGAATACGACATGGCTTCTGCCCAATGGGTACCGGCGCACCATCCCTTCACCGCGCCGTTTGAGGCCGACATGGCAAATCTCGTCAGCGACCCGGCCAGCGTGCGCGCCAACTGCTACGACCTGGCCTTGAACGGCCTCGAACTCGGCTCCGGCTCCATCCGAATTCACCGCAAGGATGTGCAGCAGCAGATTTTTTCCTCGCTTGGGATTAGCGAGGAAGAAGCAAAAGCACGCTTCGGCTTTTTCCTCGACGCGCTCGAATACGGCACCCCGCCGCATGGCGGCATTGCGCTTGGTCTCGATCGGATTGTGATGCTGCTGGCCGGCGCGGCCAGCCTGCGCGAGGTTATCGCGTTCCCCAAGAGCGCCAAAGCCATCGACCTGATGGCCGAAGCGCCAACCGCCGTTATGGAAAAGCAACTCAAGGAACTGCACATCCGTGTGGCGCGATAAGTTAAGTTGTCGTGAAATTTTCTAAACCCGATCCAGCTCGGCAAACATCTCGCTCAGCGCCACACGGATCGGCGTTCCCGGCACTGTCAACTCGCCGCCGTGCACCTCGTCAAGCGCGGCCTCGGCGTAGCGATAGGCGATGCGCGGTTCCGGATCGATGATCCAGATGTGCTCAATACCGAAAAGCCGGTACTCCGCGGCCTTTTCCTGCATGGCCCGCAGCGTGTCCTCGGGAGAGAGAATTTCGATGGCGATGAGCGGCGGCTGGGTCACATAGCGCTCGAACTTCTCGCCGGTCCGAACGACCAACACATCCGGAACCCGGAATCGTGTGTCCCGCGTCTGCGTGCGCAGTTCCGGAAAAACCTCGATGCCCCATTCCGCTCGCTTGATTGCAAAGAGAACCGTCAAGAATCGCTGAATGATGGAATGCTCTTTCTCGCCCAAGTTCCGCTCCTCGATGTGCCCATCCACAAACTCGCGGTCCGGGCTCCAACTCGTGCGCAGGTACTCCCGCACAGTCCAGAGTTCTTCCGTATTGGGCAATGTGGCCATGCCCCGATTATCCTCCAATCGGAACGCCCTCGCCAAGGGGCCGGATCAATAGCTTCCGCCTCTCTGCCGATGCGGTACATACCGACTGTCACGGGCAACCGCATAAGTTCATTTCCGCTTCAAATCAAACGCCAATGCATCGCCGAAAGTTATAAAGATCCCGTAAGTCATGGCAGCAAAACCGGTTTCATGCGCATCCTATTCATGCTTCCTTTAGTTGAAGCGTTCCATGCTTGTTCAGGAGGCAGGACGATGGAGGTTTCGATGCGTACGAGAATTCAAATTGCATGCACGCTGCTTGCAATCGCTCTGACATCTGGGATAGCTAACGCCGCGTCGGCCAATGGGACCCACTACAGCAGGTCCGAACTGAAGACGATAGTGCGCAATGCGCACACTTCCGAACAATATCGGGTTCTCGCGTCCTATTACCGGATGCGCCAGCAGCAGTTCGACAATCAGGCCCACGATGAAATCGTATGGTTCGCGCGCCGCAGTATGAACGTTTCCCTGCCCGCTGCCAAGTACCCCACGCCTCTCAATTCTTCAAAAAATCGCTACGAGTACTTCGACTATGAGGCGCAGAAGATGGGTCAGCAAGCGGCGCACTACGAAAACCTCTCGGCGAGCGCGACCGAGTAAGTTGAGTGAAACACAATATGCCGGCGTGCGCGGCGCATACCCATGCACGCCGGTAAGTCTTCGAAGCCCATAGATTCTTTGCAATATATTTATGTTTTGCTAATGCGCCCATGGCTACCCTCTTCCTACGTGCATCAGGGAAGTTAAGCCTGTATCGATGCAAGGACGGGATGCCCGGGCGTAATGAACATCGCTAATATTCTCGGAGAGCGGAGTCAAACCACCCGGGCGCAGTTTATCGGCGAAACCCTGGCTGGATGCTGGGCGATCGCGCTGCTTACATTCACGGGGTATGTGCTCCGCTTCAACCCCTCTCCAGTCGGGTTTCTGTTTCTGCTTGTGGTTGTTTGCGTGGCGATCCTGTGCGGTTTCTGGCAGGCTTCGATCGTGTCGTTATTGGCGTGCGCTTGCCTGGATTGTTTTTTCTATCCGCCCCTTTTCCACTTCAGTATCGCCAATCCCGAGGATTGGGTCGCGCTCGGCGCGTTCGAGGTCAGCGCGCTGCTGGTCAGCCGTCTTTCTTCCCGCGAACAGGTTAAGTCGCGCGAGGCGAAACTGCAGCGCACCTCAATGGAGCAGTTATACGAGTTGAGCCGCAGCACTCTACTTATCAACCTGCACCATGCGCCAGGGCCACAGTTGGCGCACTTGATTCAGCGTATCTTCGCCGCCGACGCGGTGGCGATCTTCGATTCCAATTCGGGCGCCTGCGATGTGGCGGGAAGCTGGACCGAGGACGAACAGGCGCTGGCAAAGGAATGTTATCTGGCGCAGGCGGACGACGAGGATCGAATGACGCATACCTCGCGCAGGGTGCTGCGCAAAGGCAATGATTCCATCGGCGCAATAGCGATACGAGGGGACCTGGGTGCGCTGGTCGTGGATGCTCTTGCTTCACTCACAGCCGTTACGCTGGAGCGTTGCGTCGTCTTCGAGAAAGAGAGTCAAGTGGAAGCGGCGCATCGCAGCGAGCGGCTGCGGTCTGCAGTGCTCGACTCGTTGGCTCATGCCGTCAAAACGCCGCTGACTGCGATTCAAGCTGCAGCCGCCGGACTGAGCGAGGTGGGCAAGCTTAACACGGCGCAGGAGGAACTGGTGGCGCTTGTTGAAGATGAGGCCGGCAAATTGAGCCTTCTCAGCACACGGCTTTTGCAAACGGCGAAGCTCGAAGCTAAAGAGATCAGCGTTGCAAAGGATGAAATTGCCGTCGGCGATCTTGTGGATGCGGTTTTGGAGGAACAGCGGGGGCACATGTCCGGTCATTCGCTTGAAGTTGCGGTTCCCGACCGCAGACTGATTCTTCGCGGTGATCGCGATCTGCTCTCGATGGCATTGACGCAGTTTCTCGATAATGCGGCGAAATATTCCTTTGCCGGAACTGCGATCAAGGTTTCGGCGTGGGAAAGCCACTCGGAAATTATGTTTTCAGTGCATAACTTCGGCCCGGCCATTCCGATTAGCGACCGGGAGCGCATCTTTCAACGTTTCTACCGCAGCGAAGGGACGCGGCACCTGGCGGCGGGAACGGGCATCGGCCTATCCACCGTGATGATGGCGGCCGAGGCGCACCGTGGCCACGTGTGGGTTATCAGCAAGGCCGAAGAAGGAACTACTTTTTATCTTTCTCTTCCCCAAAATGGAGGTATTAGCTAGTGAATCAGGATAGTGCGGGCAATCTGCTCATTGTGGACGACGAGCGATCCATACGGCTTTCGCTCAGAACCATCCTTGGAAACTTCGGCTTCGAGGTTGTCGAGGCCGCGCGCGGCGAGGAGGCTGTGGCGCTGGTGCGCACCGAGCCGTTTGACGCGGTGCTGCTCGACATCAACATGCCGGGCATGGGAGGCATCGAAGTGTGCCGGCTTATGCGCAAGGCTGCGCCGCGCCTGCCCATCCTCATGCTCACGGTGCAGGGCGGCGAGGAGAACAAGGTGGAGGCGCTGGATGCCGGCGCCGACGACTATATCACCAAGCCATTCCAATTGCGCGAGCTCACGGCACGGTTACGCGCCGCCGTGCGCCGCGCCAAATCCTTCGACGACGGGGAAGCCGCCATCTTCATCGGCGACGTGCTGCTCGATCCGGAACGCCACCTGGTGGAGAAGAACGGCCGCGCCGTTCACCTTACGCCGAAGCAGTTCGAGCTGCTCCATTACCTCATGATGCACGCCGGAAGGCCAATTCCTCATGTCAAGCTGCTGCGCTCGGTCTGGGGCCCGGAGTACGGGAATGAGCTCGAGTATCTGCGCACCTTCATCCGCCAGATTCGCTTGAAAATCGAGGACGATCCCGCCAATCCGCAATACCTTACCACCGACTCGCACATCGGATACCGCTTCAGCGAAAGCGTGGAAGTTGCCCAACCGGTGGCCGAGCAAAAGTCCGCGGGGGCGTAGGAAACAGCCGTTATATTTCAGTCACTCCACCCCCCATACCCCCTTGGGAGCTAAGCGCTTTCCTTTCGCCGGTTTGATCTCCGATCAATTACACCAGCCCACTGAAAACAAATGGCTTATCTTATAGAATCTTCATAGCAAAAGGGTTACGGCCCGTTTGGTGGCCAAACTTTAATCTTTCTCAGCCATTTGGCTTGCTTTCCGCTGCGTTCGCGATGGGCTGCTGACGGGCGGGGTCCTTGGCGAGGAGACAGATGATGGAATGATTGTGGGGCCAAACGGGAATAATTATCTGCAAATTCGAGCAAAGATTTTTGGCGCTCCGGGCACGGAGTGCGCGCCCCTCGCGTCTATGGTATATTTTTCAAGGTGTGGGCGGTTTTTCTCCTCCGCTTGAAGCCGCGCAGGAAAGTCTGGCGCGGCTCGCCAACTCTGAAGGACGCGTAGCTCAACTGGCAGAGCATTCGGCTCTTAACCGACAGGTTGTAGGTTCGATTCCTACCGCGTCCACCAAATATACACTTCCGCGAAGAAATCAAACGATCAATCGAGATTAATCACCGGAAACCGATCGAGTCGCGCGAGGTCCCGCGCGGCCCCGCAAGCGAATCCGCTAGAGCGAAACAAGTTTGCTGTATCCTGTCGAGCTGGTTGTGTGAAATCGACGCAGTAATGTGGGGACCTGGAGGTCCCCACGACAGCCGGCCAGGAGGCCGGCGTTACCCATCAACAGCGTGTTATGAGAAATGCAGATTAAAGGCAACCGCAGATCCTTCGGATCCGTCCCGCTGAGGCGGGACTTTGCTCAGGATGACAGCTGACATTATTTATGCAGCATTCAAGAGCCGGCGGAAGCCCCTTATGCGGCTTCGTTCCTGCCTAGATAGAACGCCTTTTTATTGGCTTCGTACAGCGACTCAGAGAAATTGCGCTGAATTGCCGCCAACCACGCTTCGGGCGGGAATTGCAGGTGGCGGCTCAGGATTCCCAGGAGCGCTACGTTCATGCCCTTTTTCGAGACCAATTTCTTCTCATCGACCTGCGCGGGCTGGATGAGCACGCCATCCTTCGACAGGTAGCTTTCGTTCACGGGGATCTGATCGGCGGAGGTTACGACGAGAAAGTCGGCTTCTCCGCGGGGCACCATGGGGCTGAAGACCTGGCTGCCGAAACGCACGTCGCTGGCGACCGATCCGCCGCGCTGGCTCATCCCGTGGACTTCGCTCTTCTTGACATCGAGGCCCTCGGCGAAGGCGAGATCGGCTACGATATCGGAGGCCGTGAGCACGCCCTCTCCCCCGAGTCCGGCAATCACGATATTAGTTACAGGTCGCTGCATTTTCCTTCTCCCATTCGCGGATAGACCGCACTGCCAGCAGACACTCGCGGCGAGCGATAATTACGGACAGCTCCGGCTTATCGAGGCTCTCCTGAACGAGCTTTGCGAACTCCGCTTTGTTGGCGACCGCATCGATGACGTGGACGTTCTTGACGCCCATGGCGCGAAGCACATCTTCGAAGACGATCTTGTTCGTCGAGGTATGGTCCAGCTTGCGGCCCGTGCCAGGGTTTTCCTGCATTCCTGTCATGGCGGTGATGCCATTATCGAGAATCACAAGCACGTGGCCGGTAGGCGGAGGATTGTAAATCATTTCGATCACGCCATTGATACCGGTATGCATGAATGTGCTGTCGCCGATGACGCTCACAACACGCTTGGCCTGTTCGGGCGGCAGCATGTGGCGCATTCCGAGGCCAATGCCGAGCGCCGCACCCATGCATATCGATGAGTCGACGGCATCGAACGGCGGCAACGCGCCCAGCCCATAACAGCCGATGTCGCCAGAGACGATGCAGCCCATGTCTCTGAAGACATCGAATGCGCTGCGGTGAGGGCAGCCTGGGCACAACGCGGGCGGTTTTCCGGGAACCGGCGCCGGCTCAGGAGAAGCGTCTCGCGCGATCAAACGGCGCACGCGCTCGATGTTCAATTCGCCAAAGCGGAAGTTCTCGAGCTTGTCTTCGACGGCGATTCCCGCGTTGCGAATCTGCTCGACCAGGTATGGATCGCCTTCTTCGACGACCAGGCACCGCTCGACTCCGGCGGCGAATTTGCGAATCTTCTCGATGGGCAAAGGATAGGTGACGCCCAATTTGAGCACGCTGGCCTCAGGCGCGGCTTCACGCACATGAGCATAGGAGATACCCGAGGTGATGATTCCCAGCGAGCGGGCGCCTTCGACGATCTTTGTGGGCCCGGATTCTTCCGACCATTGCGCGATCTGGTGAAGCTTCTCGCGCAGCCTGCGATGGGCCGGGCGGGCGTTGCCGGGCATCATCGAGCGCACGCGCATATTCTTTGTATAATCGGACGGCCTCGCAGGCAGCCGTACTTCGCGGCGCTCCATGATGGCCTTCGAGTGGCAAATGCGCGTGGTCATCCGCAACATCACAGGAATATGCCAGCGTTCGGAAATTTCGATGGCCAGAAACGTAAAATCGTAGGCTTCCTGGGAGTCGGAGGGCTCAAGCATGGGGACCCCCGCGGCCACGGCATAGCGGCGATTGTCCTGCTCGTTCTGGCTTGAGGCCATGCCGGGATCGTCGGCTGAAACCACAATCAGGGCGCCGCTCATGTCTGCGTAAGCCGCTGTAAACAGAGGATCGGCCGCGACATTCAGCCCCACGTGCTTCATGGTCACGATGCTTCGCCCGCCGGCAAAAGATACGCCGATGCCCACCTCGAGCGCGACCTTCTCGTTGGGCGCCCACTGGGCATGTCCGCCATAAGTTTCAAACTGCTCGAGAATTTCCGTCGAGGGCGTGCCAGGGTAACCCGTGCCTAGAGCGACTCCGGCGTCGTAGGCCGCCGCGGCAACCGCTTCATCTCCATTGAGCAATAGCTTCATACACTTGACTCCGATTTCTGGTCCGCAGACGCAGCAAAACTTCGGCCATCGTTCATTGGCCTGCAGACACGATCATGCTTCTTCAGCTAGATCCTAAGTTCGAAGGTAACACCTCAAAAGCCGCATTTGAAATACTTTTTTCGGGGGAAAATCAACCTCGCAAGCATCATCGTTCGAGGTGCTTTTTCGAAAATTTGCGGCTGGGGCGGGAAAGCGCTTCAAATCAAGTGAAATGTTGGTTTTGGTGGTGTGGCGGACCGGCCAAATGTTGGCTCAGATGGTTACGGTTGCCCCGCAAATGTTCGCTCGGGAGGGTGCGATTCTTCGAGACAAATACCGAGAATAGTTGCGAACAATTCGTAGTTAGAACCGAGAAAGGTTGCGAATAAGAGCGAGTGGCACCAAGTAATTTCCCAAAAGTGCGTCTAAACAGGGCTTTACGGCCTTAAAACGGCCTTAAAATGCGGTTTTTTGCATGTTTTGGCAGCGTTGTGCGCGTCTGTGGGGCTGGGCAGCCGGCCTACGAGAACCGGGACGTGACGCTCGATGAGATGAGAATCCTTCCGGCCGACTTCGACGCTCCATCGCCCTCCATAGCTCAAAGGTTGAATTCCCTCCAAAACAAAGTATTTCCGTATGCTTCACGGATTGGCTATTCTCGCCGGGGAAGAGATAGAGCGGAACCAGAGTTAGCATATCTAGCGTTAAATCGTGAAAGTGGCTCGCCGCGGCGAGCCACCTGGCCGGCGCGCCTCCGGGATACATCTACTCTGGTTCCGCTGTAGCCGGCCATTCGCGCGCCGTGCGACCATTTGAGAGAAGCGATTTTGAGCGGGGCGATTTTGAGCGGAACAAGAGGAACGAAGATGAAGTCAACGCAGGTTGAAGCAGTGAATGGGGTTCGCACGTTCGCGGAGGTCAGGGAATTGGCCCGTAGCAGAGGCCCCAAGCGCGTGGGAGTGGTTCTTGCCGACGACGAAGTGGCATTGTCGGCTGCGGCAGAGGCCATGCGGTCGGAAATTGCGTCTCCCGTATTGATCGGCGAAGAAAAGGACATTCGCGCACGGGCTGAGTCGCTGGGCTTTTCCGATCTGGCGGCCAAGGCGGAGTACGTGCACTCGGGCCACGATCCGCTGGAAGCCGCCGCGCTGGGCGTGGCGCTGGCTCGCGGCGGCAAGATCGACATCCTGATGAAGGGCCATTTGCGCACCGATCAACTCTTCGGTCCGGTTCTCGACAAGGAGAAAGGCCTGCGCACGGGCAACATCCTCTCCGATATCGCCTTCTTCGAGCACAAGACCGACAACGGCGTAAAGCTGGTCGGCATCGTCGACGGGGGCCTCAATCCTGCGCCCCAGTTGAAGCAAAAGAAGCAGATCATCCTGAGCGCGATCGAGATGTTGAGGGCTATGGGAATCGCCAAGCCAAAGATCGCCGTGATGAGCGCGGTCGAAGTCGTCTCAGAAGCCATCCAGTCGACTGTGGATGCTCAGGCGCTGACCGAGATGGGCAAGGCCGGAGAGTTCGGCGATGCGGAGGTCTTCGGGCCGCTGGCGCTGGACAACGCTCTGTTTGAATGGTCTGCGAAGATCAAGGGCATCACGAGCCCGGTTGCAGGGCACGCCGATTGCCTTCTCGTTCCCACCGTCGAGGCCGGCAACATGCTTGCCAAGTCGATCAACTGGCTGGTTGGCTGCGAATTCGGCCACGTGGTGATGGGCGCCAAGGTTCCCATTCTGATTCCCTCGAGGGTAGAGAGAGCAGAAGACAAGATCAATGCGATGGCCCTGGGGGTACTGTATGCGAGCAGGTGAATTCCTGATCCTCACCATCAATCCCGGATCGGCCACGACAAAGATTGGAGTGTACGCAAATGACCGGGCGGAACTGGTGCGCAATTTGAGCCACAGCGACGAGGAAATGGAGCAGTTTCGCGGCCGTCCTGTTCTCGATCAACTCGATTTTCGCCGCGCGGCGATTGAACGCGAGCTGAGCGCGGCAAACTACGACCTGAAGCAGCTTGACGCTGTTGTTGGCCGGGGCGGGTTGATGCGCGCTCTGCCGAGCGGCACCTATCGGGTGAATGAAGAGATGCTCGGCGACCTGCGCCTGGCCCGCTACGGCGAACACGCTTCGAATCAGGGCGCGTTTCTGGCGCAGGCCATCGCTCGTGAAGCAGGTACAGAGGCATTCATTGTCGATCCCGTCAGCGTGGACGAGTGGATCGATAAAGCGCGCCTCTCCGGCTCGGCGCTGGCTGATCGGGTCTGCCTGGGGCACGCGCTCAACACCAAGGCCGTGGCCAAGCGCTATGCTCGCGAGCAGGGAAAGAACTACGCCGACCTGCGGCTGGTGGTGGCGCACATGGGCAGCGGCGTTACCGTCTCCGCCCATGAGAACGGCAGGATGATCGACCAGAACAATGCCGGCCACGAAGGAGCCTTTTCTCCGGAGCGCTCCGGCGGCATGCAGTTGCTCACCACCATTCAGCTCTGCTTCAGCGGCAAGTACACCGAAAAGTCGTTGTGGAATGCGCTCAACCGCGAGGGCGGTCTCTACTCCTACCTGGGAACCAGAGACTTGCGCGAGGTGGAGCGCCGAATCGCGGCCGGAGATGCCAAAGCAGCGCTTGTGTTCGACGCCATGGCCTATCAGATCGCCAAAGACATTGGCCAGATGGCTACCGTGCTGCACGGCCGCGTGGATGCCATTCTGCTCACCGGAGGGATGGCCCACTCCGAAAAGCTCATCGCCGAGCTGCGTCCGGCGATTGAATGGATTGCGCCCGTACAAGTCTATCCCGGCGAAGACGAGTTGCAAGCCCTGGCGGAGGGCGCGCTGCGGGTTTTGCGTCACGAGGAGCAGGCGCGGGAACTCGCGGCTGAGGCGGTTGCGGTGTCATAGCCGCGCGTCGTGCTCTGCGTCGCAAAGCGCCATTTATGCAACCAGCGCTAGAAAATCGGCTCCCGCGAGGCGGTTGGGTGTAAACTGTCCCCAAATTGCGAAAATGGAAATCCCGTATCAGGAGCAGATGCTGAAATGTACAAGTTCAAACCAATAAGTGAACGCATGCAGATCATGCATCAGCTGATCCGTGATCGTGTAATCCAGAGCGACTCTGCGACTGCTATGATCACGACCCGCTGCTTTCAGGAGAATGAGAATCTCATTCCATATCTTCGCCGTCCTACGGTGTTGAAAGCCATCTGCGAGCAGATGACCGTCCGCGTCGAGGACTTCGAAATGATTGTCGGCAACAGCAGCAAGAATTTTTGCGGCACCGGATATGCGCCTGACTGGGGCGGCGTCGGCCGGATTCCCGCCATGATTGAGGCAGGGGTTTGGACGCTCAGAGAAGATGGCCTTTATCACAATCCCGACGAAGAGGAGCTGCGCATGTCGATAGCTCCTGAGGATTATGAGAATCTGGTGTCAATCAGAGACTACTGGAAAGGCCGCACTTACAACGATATTGCGGCTGGCTGGCAGCCGCAGGGGTATGAAGAACTCTGCCGCATGCAAGTCTCGGCCACTCAAAAGGGCGCGCCTCTACTAATGATGCCGTCCGGTCACCTGACTCCGGGCTTTAAGAAAATAATTAATGCAGGCTACAGCGCTATCCGCAAGCAAGCTCAGGATTGGCTGGATTCTCACATCAATAACCTGATGGGCGCGGATGTGAACCGCTGCCTGTTCTACACCGCTGTCGTCATTTCCTGTGACGCCGTAACCACTTTGCTGAAGCGCTACGGTGAGAAGTGTTTGGAAAAGGCGGCCTCATGTACCGAGGAAAAGCGCAAGGCTGAATTGGAGTCCATGGCGGGCAGCCTGATCTGGATTTCAGAGAATCCTTGCCGCACCTTCCGCGAGGCCTGTCAGGCAGCGATCACGTACCAATATATATTGCGTTTGAGTTTTATTGGCGATATCGGATCCTTTGGCCGCTTCGATCAATATACCTGGCCGTTCCTGAAGAAAGATCTGGAAGACGGCCGGTTGACGCCTGAAGAGGCACAGGAGATTGTGGACTGCTTCTTCATGAAGATAAATTCCATGTATGGCGGCGGCACTGGCGAATTGGTTAAGATCATCGGCATCGGCAACACCTATCTCCACACCACCATCGGCGGCGTGGATCCTAAGACCGGCGAGGACGCCAGCAACCCTGTCACCTCGCATGGTGCTGGAGAGTCTGGCTCGCTTGAGCCTCCATGATCCCACGATCTCTTTGCGCGTCCACAAGAATACTCCGAACGAGTTATGGGCTTTGGCTCTGGAAACCTCAACAAAGGTAGGCGGACTTCCGCTGTTCCAGAACGACGATATCATCATCCCCGGCACGATGAAGGAACTGGGGTTTACGCTTGAGGATGCCCGGGATTACGCCATCATAGGCTGTCAGGAGATTACAGGCTCCGGCAACGACTATTCCGCAGCCAATGGCGTGGCTCCCCCGCACGCCTCCATCCACTACAGCAAGTTGCTGGATATGGCAATCAATGACGGCAAGAATCCCTTCAACGGCGAGCAGTGCTCGATCCATACCGGCTATTTGTACGACATGAAGTCCTTTGACGAGGTCAAAGAAGCATGGCGCAAGCTGGCCAGTTACTTTATCAAAGCCCAGGTTACCCTGAATAACTACCTGGAGTATCTGGTTCAGTACCACACACCACACCCGATGCTATCTATCTCTATAGACGGCTGCATGGAGTCCGGCAAGGACTGCACCTGGGGCGGCGCCAAGTACAACTCTTACGGCGGGACCGCAACCGGTCTTGCCACGGTGGCCGACTCTCTGACCGCCATCAAATACATGGTTTTCGACCGGAAGCTGTGCACAGCCCGGGAGCTTTATGACGCTGTAATGGCCAATTGGGAGGGCTATGAACCCCTGAGACAGCAGATCATCAACGAAGCGCCCCATTTCGGAAATGCCGACCCCTATGCCGACGAGCAGATGACCTGGGTGACCAACAGTTATTACGACACTTGCAAAGAGTGCTACTCTACCCGCGCCAAAATTTTCAAAGCCGGCTTGTACGGCGCGGCGGACCATGTAGGTCAAGGCTATACTACATGGGCGACACCGGATGGCAGGAAAGCCGGAACACCCATTGCCGATGCTGCCTCTCCGGTTCAGAGCCGCGACACGAACGGCCCCACTGCGGTGTTTCTCTCTTCGCTTTGCTATGACCACAGCAGGTTCATGGACGGCGTGTGCCTGAATATTCGCATCCATCCCACCGCGTTGAGCCGTGACGACGGGATCGTTAAGCTGCGCGACATGGTCAAGGTTTATATGGACCGCGGCGGTGCGGAAGCTCAGTTCAATGTGGTTTCGACCGAGGTTTTGCGTAAGGCGCAAGAAAATCCCGATGAGTACCGTAATTTAGTAGTACGCATTGCCGGTTACTCAGCCTATTTTGTGGAGCTGACCCGCGACTGCCAGAACGACCTTATTTCCCGCCATGAGAATCGGATATAAGGAGCGTTTGCCAGCGGTAAGTATTTGATGCGTTGCACAGCGGAGAAACATGACTTAGATCTTTTCGTGTTCGCTGCCGCCCTTGCCGCGCTGAAGGATTATCTGTACTTATGCTGTAACTTCCTTTACAACGCCCTCGCTCCGCCGTCGACCGAGAAATCGGCTGCGGTAATCCAGCTCGATTCGTCCGAGGCCAGAAAGGTCGCCATCCAGGCAATGTCCTCGGGCTGACCCACTCGCTTGAGGATGGCGTGGGCAAACACGTTATCGAGGAAGCCGGGTTGCTTAATGACCGGAGAGGTTGCCGCGGTTACGGTCATGCCCGGCGAGATAGTATTCGCGCGGATGTTGTGCCGGCCGCCCTCGACGGCAAGCTGACGCGTCATGGCCAGGGTACCGCCTTTGCCGGCGCAGTGAGCGAGGGCGGGCGATCCCTCCAGCACCAGATAGGCATTCACCGAGGCAAAGTTGATGATCGACCCGCCGCCACGGGCAATCAGGTGGGGCCATGCCGTTTTGCAGGACAGGAACACAGTGTTCAGCTCGCCGGCCAGCGTGGACTGCCAATCCTCGAAGGTCATTTCCTCAATTGGCTTGAAGACGGCCGTGGCGGCTGCATTGAGCAGAATGTCGACCCCGCCGCAGCGCTCCACCGCAAAGTCATAAAGCTTTTTAACGGCGGCAGGGTCGGTCATGTCGCAGGGCGCATGCCCATACATCTTCAACCCCAACGCCTTGGCCTCGGCTACGGTTGCCTCGATGGCGGCGGGATTGATATCGGCCGCCACCACCGTTGCTCCCTGGCGGGCAAACATCAGCGCGCACCCCTTGCCGATGCCGGCGCCGCTGCCGGTGACCACCGCGACTTTTCCTGCCAGCCGCTGTTGCTTATTCGCAACATCCGCAGATAAATGACTGCGCACCATTCGGACCTCCGTCTCTTTCCTTACGCCAAATCTTTTTGCTGCACGAACTCAATGAGATTGCCGGCATTATCGCGAATAAATGCATTAGAGCCCCACGGGAAATCGCGTATCCACACAATATCGGCGCCGCGCCCGCGCAGCGATTCCGCCAATGCACGAGCATCCGGCACGGCAAAGGCAAAGTGCAGGCTGCCCTGGGTGAGGAAGGCGGTGTTGGGTTCTCTGCGGTTGGCCTCCATGGGCTTGCTGTTTTCCGCCGCGAACAGTTCCACGCGCAAATCGCCGCGCCTGAGCATGGCAAACTCGACCGGCTGGCCCGGGATGCGAACCCGCTGTTCCAGCTCGAATTCCAGCATCTTCTGGTACCAGGCGATCGACTCGTCAAGATTCGGAACGCTCACGGCTCCGTGATGCAATCGGATGGGCATTTCGCTCATATCGGCCTTCTTTCATAAGCGGGAAAGCTACGCCATTCTAAAGAATCGTCCTCTTATCTGTACAATGCGTTTTGGCCATCTGTATAATCGGTGCCACCGATAGCTGGAGGAATCGAAGCGATGCATTTGCGAGGCTTGGATCTCAATCTGCTTGTGGTTCTGAACACGCTGCTGGAAGAGAAGAACATTACCCGCACCGCGCGGCGCATCTACCTCAGCCAATCGGCAACCAGCGGCGCCCTCGCCCGGCTGCGCGAGTTCTTCGAGAACGAATTGCTGGTCCAGGTGGGACACAAAATGGTTCTGACTCCGCTGGCGGAGAGCCTCGTAGAGCCGGTGCGCGAATTGTTGACTGTGGCCCAGGCGATTATCGATCAGCGCCCGGATTTCGATCCGGCAACCTCGACGCGCCGCTTTCGCATGATGATGTCCGATTATGTTACTACGGTGCTGATGATCCATGCGTTGGCGCTCATCAAGAGCCGGGCGCCGCTGGTCGGCGTGGACATTGTGCAATTCGAAGGCACGCCGCCTGAAGAGGTGATTGAACGGCTCGAGGTGGACATGGTCGTACTGCCGGAGCCGTTTCTTACTTCAGCTCATCCATCTGAAGAACTGTTTAGCGACACGTATACGTGCATCGCGTGGAATGGCAACAAGGAGGTTGGGAAGGCACTGACGCTCGAGGAGTTCTTCAGGATGCCCCATGTCGCAATTCGATTTACCACACAGCCGGCCGACAGCCTCGAGGGGTGGATTTTCCACCGCACGGGGCGAACGCGCAAAGTTGACGTGACCACGCATGCCTATAGCCTGATTCCGCACTTGATTCTCAACACTACGCGGATCGCAACCGTGCATGTGCGGTTAGCGCAGGTGTACGCGAAGTATTTACCGATTCGCATCGTTGAACCGCCGCTGGAAATGCCGCGGCTCGTGGAAAAAATTCAGTGGCATAATTTCCGGACCGCGGATCCGGGCATTGCGTGGATGCGGATGTGCCTGAAGGAGGCCGCCCAAGCCCTGGCGCCCGCCGCACAAGGCGAACCGGACGCAACTGCCGCAAGCCAGGCATTGGCATCTCATTGAGAGCGCTGAAGAATCCGGCATCCTCTCCGGCGCCTCGTCTTCTTGCGCCAAGCCGCTAAATCTATCGCTATCACCAATATTGGAAATCTCAACAAACCGTTTCACATTCCTTTTCAAGACCACTATGGTTGGGTTGATACGCCATTAAATAGATTGAAGAGCCGCGTCTGGAGTATTCGTGCGTTGAGGCGCGGAAAGGATGTTTCCCATGGCTACAAAGACTGCACCGGCCGGCGCAACTGCTTCGGCCGCTCAAGAGTCCCCCAGCTTCCGATGGCTGGTGCTCATCCTGGCAGCGCTGGGCTTCATTTCGATGCAGATGGTCAACCTGGCGGTGGCGCCGCTGGTGCCGGTGATCGCAGCCAGCCTGCACACAGATCCGGGCACGGCCACAAATGTACTGATGACCTCGTTTCTGTTTTCGGGCTGTTTGATGTGGATTGTAGTGGGCGGCTACGTTTGCGACCGCTTCGGTGTTTTTGTCTCGCTGATCCTGGGTTTTCTGTGCCTGGCGGTGCCCGCGGCGCTGATGCCGCTGATCGGTGTCAGCACGGCGGGCGTCTTCTGGGCGCGCATGATCGAAGGACTGTCTTCGGGATTCATGTTCCCGGTCATGCCCGTCATTGTGAATGCCTTGTTTCCGCCCAACCAGAAAGGCATTGCCAACGGCCTGCTGAATTCGTCGGTGGCCGTGGGCAGCTCCGCCGGGGTATTTCTGGGTCCCATGGTGCTGAATGCCGTGGGCGAATGGAAGGCGATGTCGGCAACATTGTCAATCTTTGTCGGTGCGTGCCTGATTTTTGGGATCATTCTGTTCATCGCCTTTAACGGCAGGCTGCCCAAGGGCGGGGCTCCGGCACCGGATGAAGGGAAGGGATCGGCCTTTAAGCAGGCTCTCCTGTCGCCGTTTACGATCGTGGGCATTGCGATGTTCTTTCTCACCGCCTGGGCCATGCAGTGCATGTACTCGCTGACCGGGGCTTACCTGGCTGCCGACAAACCCCTGGGCGCAGGCTACGGCGGAGTGACCGCCGGGCAACTGATGCTGGGCGTCACCCTGCTGGCCGGGGTCACGGGACCGATCATCAGCGGTTTCCTGCTGGATAAAGCCTTCCGCGGGAACGCCAAGCCGGTGTTATTGATCGGCTTTTTCCTGATGTGCGCCTTCGTTTTCACGCTGATGTCTCCGCTCGTGACAGGCAGCGCTGGTTTGCTGGAACTGGATTTGATTCTGGCCGGGTATGGCGTGATGTTTGCTTTCCCGATGATCTTCTTCATGATCGCCAGCTCGTACCCGCCGCAGATCGTGGGCAAGATGTCTGGACTGTGGGGCGGCATCGGCAGCTTCGGCGGCGTGCTGGGCCTCTACATCGCGGGCCTGACGGTGAAGAGCCAGGGCAGCTACAACACCACGCTCTCTTTGCAGTCGCTGGTGGCATTGCTCGGATTCGTTTTGACGTTTGCGCTGATGGCGCTGAAGAAGCGGCGAGCGGCGGCCTAAGAAGTCTCCGTCTCAAAGGTGTAAAGGGCGGCGTTTCCTTTAGGGGAAACGCCGCCCTGGTGTCTGGCGAGGGGGGATTCTTCGTTCTGGCGTTCTTCTATCGCTGCCGCGCCGCAGCCAATGTGCGGGCGTGGACGCCCGCACCACAGCCGGCCAGGAGGCCGGCGTTACGTCGTGGCCGCTCGTTCCGCGCACTCACCCGTGCTTCTTCCAGGGGTTGTCTACACCCACCAACTCCGGCTGCAGATCGATGTCTGGAACCGCCGGCTGCGGAGCGGGCGGAAATGCCTCCATCATGGAATCGGGCATGCCGATGTTGCGGTACATGGTGTTGGAACCCTGGGCGACGCCCCACTGGACCGCCTCCCAATCGGGGACGTAGTTGCGGTAGCCGCCGGTGTTTACCTCGATGCGGATTTTCCCGCCGGGTTCGCGGTAGTAAAGGTAGTACTGCTCCCCGATCCCGTGCCGGCCGGGTCCGTACTCGATGCCGGTGCCTGATTCCATGAGCAAATCGGCGCAGCGCAGGTGCTCGTCGGCCGAATCCACCCAGAAGGCGAGATGGTGAAGGCGGCCGGGAATATCGGAAAAATCCACGCCCAAGCCCAGGTCGTGCGACTTCTCGTTCGTCGTCACGGTGGCAAATACAGCCTGATCCGGTTTGTCGTGCCTGTAGGTCACGGCCATAAACCGGAAACCCAGATGCTTCTTGAACCATTCGGCCGCCGCCACCACGTCCTTGGTAGCAACGGTTACGTGATCCAGTTGCCGA
Organism: uncultured Acidobacteriaceae bacterium; assembly: GCA_963848805.1. Taxonomy (GTDB): domain Bacteria; phylum Acidobacteriota; class Terriglobia; order Terriglobales; family Acidobacteriaceae; genus Telmatobacter. The sequence goes on from CAWKFD010000003.1 coordinate 50,374, forward strand.
GGCGCGATTCCGTGGTTGGTGAGCTTTTGCGGGCGCTCGGGATATGCCGACTTGAGATCGCCCTCGGCCTGATAGCGCTTGACGTCCCACACCAATTCCATGGAATGGCCGCCGGGCGCTTGAAAACGATAGCTGCGGCCGTGGCCATAGGAGTTATCGATCCATTCGCCGGGCGCGCCGGCGGCCTTGAGCCGCGCAACGGCCTCGTCGAGTTCCTCGGGGCCGACCGTGCGCCAGCACGCGTGCCCGAGTGCGCTCTGTTTGCCGTGCGTCAGCATCAGGCTGTATTCGTAGTAGTCTCCCCAGCACCGCAGGTAGACCGACTCCGCGGAGCGCTTTACCTCTGTGAGTCCCATGACATCGACAAAGAACTTTGCGGACTCGTTCACCTGGGGCGTGATGAGTTCAACGTGCGCAAGATGCGCGAGCAAAACTTTTGACATGGCTTGACCTCTTCTTTTCGCCGGCTCCTCAGACAACGGGGACGGAGCCTTGCATTAAAGTTACAATATCCGTTGCCGGCCGAGGTTGGGAAATGTTTTGTGAGGATTCCTGCTATTGCCTGGAACGATAGCCTCGTGTCCTGGCCGAGAGAGCGGGCCGGGCGTCGATTTCTCTCCCCTGGCAGACCGGCCATCTACGGCATTTTCGGAATCAACGTAGACTTTTCCAGAAGCGTGCAATGTGTCTTTTTCTTGAGGAAAAAGCCACTTAAAGGGCGTGCTTTCGGTTCACGGTAATTCCGAAAATGCTATAGCCGGGAATCCACGACGTCAATCTCTCGCATCCAAAATCCCGATTTGGCAAAACCCGGTGTCATTTGTCAAGCTGAATGAGCGCATATCCCGCGCTCTCCAGGAAAGTGGAGATGCTCTACCCCGCGAGCCCCTGCCACAAAGACGCACGCCGATTTCGCGCCGGATCGTCGCTGCAGCTTCAGAGATTCCCTTCCTTCCCCGCGGCGATTGGAGGTTGCACGATGTTCGAGTACTTCCCCGGAAACTATGTTTGGAGCACTGCCGTAAACATTGCTTTGGGCAACGGCGGAGTTATGGGCGAAATCGACCAGGCCTGCCGTCCTGCCCGGGAAGCATCTACTTACGGGGACGATGAAAAGGTCCGCATTCTTGTCGACTCGTGGATTGCAGTGGCAGAGCGCGTCAGCGCGCAGGCGGAGACGGAGCGTTCCCAGGGAAAACTGATCAGCGCCGGCGCCAAGTTCCGACGCGCCTCAGTCTATTACGCGAGCGCGGAACGCATGTACGGCGCCCGCACCGCGGCGCGCGCCGCTCTTTACCAAAAGGTTCTCGGCAGCTTTCGCAGTTTCATGGAATGCACGGGCGCTTGCGTGCGCGTGGAGTTTCCGTTCGGAGGCACGAATCTTGCCGCGCTTTATATGAAGGCCGACAATGCCTCGCCGGAGCATCCGGCTCCTTGCGTGGTGGAGTTCGACGGATTCGATATTCAGAAGGAGATCATTTTCACCACCGGAATGCCGGAGGCGCTCAGCCGGCGCGGCATTTCGACGCTGATCGTGGATCATCCGGGCGCCGGTGAAGCACTGCGACTGCAAGGCCTCACCGTCGATTTAAAAACGGAGCGGGCGGCGGGCGCGGCCATCGACTACCTGGAAACTCTGCCGGAAGTGGATCGAAGCCGTATCGGCATGCTGGCCATGTCGATGGGCGGCTACTATGCTCCGCGTGCCGCGGCATTCGAGCCGCGCATTAAGGCGTGCGTCTGCTGGGGCGGCAACTACGACTGGGGCGCCGTGCAGCGCATGCGCTACGAGAATAGCCAGGCGGGCCGGCCGATTCCGCACTTCTGGGAGCATTTCATGTGGGCTCTGGGCGTGAACACCGTCGAAGACGGGCTCAAGTTTGCCGATCAGATCACGCTGCGCGGCATCCTGGATCGCATCAGATGTCCCATCCTCATCACGCACGGCGAAAATGACCGGCAGATTCCGCTCAAGTACGCGCAGATGACCTATGACGACTGCGTGAACAGCCCGCGGCGCGAGTTAAAGATCCACACTGTGGAGGAGGGCGCGTCGGAGCATTGCGGCACCGACAACACGGCGCTGGCAGTGGACTACATCGCGGACTGGGCGGCAGAGGTGCTGGGCGGCCACGTTGCGCCGCTCGCTCTTGAAGAGGCTGACAGGTCATCTGTAGCGGCTAAATAGCCGGGCCATTCGCGCGGAGGGCCGGGTATCCGCTTTATGGATAGCACGGATTTCGACAAAGCGTTGTACAGAGGGCGGAATTACTGCGTAAAGTAATTCTCGGTAGCGATTCATCGGTGGCGGAAGACGGATCCCCGGTTTACACCGTTTCTCCTGCCCCCAAAAGAAACTTCCCTAACCCAACAGCGGCTGCACGGCGGATGAATCCGCCTCGAAGGTTTAATACAAATGGCAAGCACCTCAAAGGTTCTTATCGTCGGTGGCGGCATCGGCGGGTTGTGTCTGGCGATCGCTCTGCGCGATCGGGGCTTCAGCGTGGACGTGATCGAAATCAAGAAGGTGTGGACCGTTTACGGTGTCGGCATTATTCAGCAGGCCAACGTGGTGCGGGCCATGGCGCAGTTAGGCATCGTGGACCGTTATTTATCCGCCGCCTTTCCCTTCGATTGCGTGGGGATTTATCAGCCGAGCGGAGAACTCATTGCAAAGCTTCCCTCAGGCCGGCTTGCGGGCGAGAATTATCCCGCACTGCTCGGCATCTCGCGGCTGGCGCTGCACGAAGTGCTGACCTCGGCGGCGATTGAAAAGGGTTCGCAGGTGCGGCTCGGGGTGACGGTGGATCGGCTGGATCAGCGTCCAGGCTCTGTCGAAGTGCAATTCACCGACGGAACCACGGGTAGCTACGACCTTGTGGTTGGCGCCGATGGGCTTTTCTCGCTAATTCGCACTTTGGTCTTTCCCAATGCTCCCAAGCCGCGCTTTACCGGGCAGTCGGTTTGGCGGCATAACTTCCCGAGGCGGCCGGAGGTCGATCATCTTGCGGCGCACAACGGCCGCCATGGCAGCGCCGGACTGGTGCCGCTGGCGCAGGATTTGATGTACATGTATGTGACCTCGATCGAACCTGGCAATCCGTGGATGGAGCCGAGCCAGCTCCATACGCTGATGAAGTTGCGCATGAGTGGATTTGGCGGCCTGATCGGCGAGTTGAAGGCGCAGATCGACGATCCCGCCAAAGTCGTCTACAAGCCGATGGAGGCGGTCTTTGTGCCGCCGCCGTGGTACAGCGGGCGCGTTGTGCTGCTCGGCGACGCGGCTCATGCCACCACGCCCCACCTCGGCCAGGGAGCAGGCATGGCCATTGAAGACGCGGTCGTGCTGGCGGAGGAGTTATGCGGCGGCGACTCCATTGAGAAGCAGTTGGAGCGCTATATGGAGCGCAGATACGACCGCTGCAAGTTCATCTCGGAAAGCTCCGAGCTGATTGGCAAGTTCCAGATGAATGAAGTGGAAGACGTGGAAGAAAAATCCATGGTGGAAGAGATGCAGCGTGTGACTGCGGAGCCGATTTGATCGCGGCAGGACGGTTAAGAACTCGAGTACTGCGGCCGTGAGAATTTGTGGTTTTCCAGGTCTCAAGATCGAGATCTCGGGCACCCGGAGTTTGTACTGAGTTGAGAGCGGGCAGTTGAGTGTTGTGGCTTCCCACCCTTGGCGCAGAGACAAAAACGCGCCAAGGATGGGGCACCGAGAGTTTGTGCTGAGTTGAGAGCGGGCAGTTGAGTGTTGTGGCTTCCCACCCTTGGCGCAGAGACGCGCCAAGGATGGGGCAACCGGAGTTTGTACTAAGTTGAGAGCGGGCAGTTGAGGGTTGTGGCTTCCCACCCTTGGCGCAGAGACAAAAACGCGCCAAGGATGGGGCACCAGAGTTTGTGCTGAGTTGAGAGCGGGCAGTTGAGGGTTGTGGCTTCCCACCCTTGGCGCAGAGACGAAAACGCGCCAAGGATGGGGCACCAGAGTTTGTGCTGAGTTGAGAGCGGGCAGTTGAGGGTTGTGGCTTCCCACCCTTGGCGCAAAGACAAAAACGCGCCAAGGATGGGGCACCCGGAGTTTGTGCTGAGTTGAGAGCGGGCAGTTGAGGGTTGTGGCTTCCCACCCTTGGCGCAGAGACGAAAACGCGCCAAGGATGGGGCACCCGGAGTTTGTGCTGAGTTGAGAGCGGGCAGTTGAGGGTTGTGGCTTCCCACCCTTGGCGCAAAGACAAAAACGCGCCAAGGATGGGGCACCGAGAGTTTGTGTTGAATTGAGAGCGGGCAGTTGAGGGTTGTGGCTTCCCACCCTTGGCGCAGAGACAAAAACGCGCCAAGGATGGGGCACCAGAGTTTGTGCTGAGTTGAGAGTGGGCAGTTGAGGGTTGTGGCTTCCCACCCTTGGCGCAGAGACAAAAACGCGCCAAGGATGGGGCACCCGGAGTTTGTGCTGAGTTGAGAGCGGGCAGTTGAGGGTTGTGGCTTCCCACCCTTGGCGCAAAGACAAAGACGCGCCAAGGATGGGGCACCAGAGTTTGTGCTGAGTTGAGAGTGGGCAGTTGAGGGTTGTGGCTTCCCACCCTTGGCGCAGAGACAAAAACGCGCCAAGGATGGGGCACCCGGAGTTTGTACTGAGTTGAGAGTGGGCAGTTAAGTGTTGTGGCTTCCCACCCTTGGCGCAAAGACAAAAACGCGCCAAGGATGGGGCACCCGGGTTTGTGCTGAGTTGAGAGCGGGCAGTTCAGTGTTGTGGCTTCCCACCCTTGGCGCAGAGACGAAAACGCGCCAAGGATGGGGCAACCGGAGTTTGTGCTGAGTTGAGAGCGGGCAGTTGAGTGTTGTGGCTTCCCACCCTTGGCGCAGAGACAAAAACGCGCCAAGGATGGGGCAACCGGAGTTTGTGCTGAGTTGAGAGCGGGCAGTTCAGTGTTGTGGCTTCCCACCCTTGGCGCAGAGACGAAAACGCGCCAAGGATGGGGCACCAGAGTTTGTGCTGAATTGAGAGCGGGGGCGCGATTGCGAAATTGCCGCGGCGACCTCCGCTCAGGATGACAGCGGGTTTATGATGCGAGCCTTAGATCAGGACACTAAGAGGGAGAATGCAAGGCAATATGAAATCTACAGACAAGCTGCCCATCCGGCGCATCGTGACGGGCCATGACCCGGAGGGCAAGGCGGTGGTGGCGATGGAAGGCGAACCGCCGCATATCATCAGTTTTCCCTCGGTGCCGGGGACTTATTTTTTCGAGATCTGGAAGACGTCTGCGATGCCCGCGCCGGCCGATAACGGCCCCGATCCGACGCTGGGTCCGCGGCGCATGGGTCCGGCGCCCAACGGGTGCGCGGTGCGCATCGTGCAGATCGCTCCCGAAAAGGACGTAAAGCTGCCCAGCACTGTGGAAGAGATGGAACAGCACTTTCGCGAAACCGGCTCTCCCGAGGCCGCAACCAGCCGGCTGAACGCTCCGCACCCGCTGATGCACAGGACGGAAACAGTCGATTTCGGAATCCTCATCGACGGCGAATTGACGCTGGTTCTCGACGACTCCGAAGTCCAGCTCTCCCCCGGCGACATTGTCGTGCAGCGGGGCACCAATCACGCCTGGAGCAATCGCGGCGACAAACCCTGCCGCATCGCTTTTGTGCTGCTCAATGGCAAATACTCGGACGAAGTCCGGGAGTCGCTGGTGCGGCGTGGCGACCTGCACTGAAAGAGGCGTGTACGATGAGAATTCTGATTACAGGCGCGAATGGTTTCATCGCCAGGCATTTAGTGGCCAGTCTTCTCGCGGATCCACCCGCCCAGATTGCGGGCTTTCGCGAGCTGGTGCTTCTCGATTTGCGCTTTGCCGGGCGCGCGCGCGACCCGCGCTTGCGGTATGTCGAGGCTAGTCTCGCCGATCCCCTGGTGCTCGACGAAGTCTTCCGTCAGCCGTTCGATTTGATCTTCCACCTCGCCTGCATCGCTGGCGGGGCGGCCGAGGAGAACTTCGATTTGAGCAAGCAGGTGAATCTCGACAGCACGATGCGGCTGCTCGAGCTCTGCCGCGCCCAATCGAAGCCGCCCGTCGTCGTGTTTAGCAGCTCGATCGGCGTCTATGGAGAGCTGCCTGCGCTTGTCACCGACGACACTCCGGCCAAACCGAACTGGACTTATGGCACGCATAAACTCGTCTGCGAGCTGCTGATGACCGACTACACGCGCAAAGGCTGGGTTGATGCGCGGGTGCTGCGCTTTCCCGGCATCGTCGCCAGGCCGCCCGACCCGGTCGGCGCGCTTTCGGCCTTCCTCAGCGACTTGATTCGCGAAGTCTCGCAGGGACGGCCATTCGTATTGCCCGTTTCGCCAGGCGCCTGGTCGTGGTGGATGTCGGTTGGCTGTTGCGTGGACAATGTGCTTCATGCCGCAACGCTCTCTGCCGCGAGCCTCGGATCGGAGCGGGTTTGGATGCTGCCGCCTCTGCGTGCCTCGATGGAGCAGGTGGTGGGCGGCCTCGAACGGGTCTATGGCGTGCCCGCGCGCGCGCTGGTCACCTATGCCCCGCAGCCGCAGATCGAGGAACGATTTGGACGGCTGCCCGAAGCCAGATTCGAGCGCTCCGAAGCCCGAGGCTTTCATCACGACGGGACGGTCGATGCGCTCGTCCGCCGCGCGCTGGCGCGGGAAATCGCAACAGTGGAGGTATCATGACCGAATATTTGAAACGCGGCGCTTCACAGGAAGAAACCGAAGCAGCCGAGGAGCAAGTTCGCAGAACCGTCGAGACGATGATTGCCCAGGTGCGCGCTCGAGGCGACGCGGCGGTCCGGGAGTACTCAGAAAAGCTCGACCGCTGGGCCCCCGCAAGCTTCCGCCTGAGCCAGGCAGACCTCGACGCGCTCGTGGCTTCAGTGCCGGAAAAGACGCTCGACGACATTCGTTTCGCGCAGCAGCAGGTGCGAAACTTCGCCCAGCACCAGAAATCCGCGTTGCGCGAAATCGAGGTGGAAACGCTGCCCGGCGTGCGGCTGGGGCACAAGAACATTCCCGTAGCCAACGTGGGCTGCTACGTGCCCGGCGGACGCTATCCCATGGTCGCCTCCGCGCACATGAGCATTGTTACGGCCAAGGTGGCCGGCGCGCGGCGCATCATCGCATGTACGCCTCCCACTGCCGGCAAGGCCCACCCGGAAACCGTCGCCGCCATGGTGCTGGCCGGCGCTGACGAGATTTACCTGCTCGGCGGCGTACAAGCCATTGCCGCCATGGCGTTGGGAACGGAGACCATTGCGCCGGTCGACATGCTCGTGGGACCGGGCAATGCCTATGTCGCCGAGGCCAAGCGCCAGCTCTTTGGCCGCGTGGGCATCGACCTGCTAGCCGGACCCACGGAAGTGCTGGTGCTGGCCGACGACTCCGCCGATGTGGAGATGGTGGCCACCGACCTTCTCGGTCAGGCTGAGCACGGGCCGACTTCGCCCGCAGTCCTCGTTACCAGTTCACGCTCATTGGCCGAAGCTCTGCCTGCGGAGATCGAACGGCAGCTTGGCAAGCTTGCCACCGCGGAGATCGCGCGCGCTTCATGGGAGGCGCTTGGCGAAATTCGCCTGGTCAAAGACCGCGAGGAGATGAAGCGCGAAGCCGATGCGATCGCCAGCGAGCATGTGGAGGTGCTCACCCGCGAACCGCGCTGGTTCCTTGAAAATCTCACCAATTACGGCGCGCTGTTTCTCGGTCCTGAGACCAACGTCGCATACGGCGACAAGGTGGTGGGAACCAACCACACGCTGCCCACGCGCGGCGCCGCGCGCTATACGGGCGGACTGTGGGTGGGCAAGTTTATGAAGACCTGCAGCTATCAGCAGCTTACGCCGGAAGCCAGCGCTCTCATCGGCGAGTACGGATCGCGGCTCTGCGCCATCGAGCGGTTCTGGGGACACAAAGAGCAAGCCGATCTGCGCGTACGGCGCTACGGTAAGGCGAGCAAACCCGCCAACGAACCGGCGCTTGCGGAGCCGCGATAAGCCATGCCCGATCGCAAGGCAGAACCCATCGCCCCTGTGCTTCGAAATGCGGTTGCGTTAGTGACGGGCTCCGGCCGGGGCCTGGGCGCGGCAACGGCAGAGATGCTGGCCCGCGCGGGCGCCGAAGTGATTCTGATGAGCAGGACGGCCGCCGAGCTTGAGGTGGTTGCCGAACGGATTCGCGCCGAGGGCGGCAACGCCACGCCCTGCGTGTGCGACGTGTGCGACAGCAGCGCCGTCCGCTCCGCCATCGGGCAGCTTCCTCGATTGGACATCCTGGTGAACAATGCCGGGACAAACATCCCGTCTGAGTTCGTCGATGTGAAGGAAGAAGACCTGGATCGCATGATCTCGTTGACGGTTCGCGCCGGATTTCTGGTGGCGCAAGCGGCCGTACGCAAGATGCTGGAGACGCCGCGCGATCAACGGATCGCTGGAGGGTCCTCTGTAGTTCACGTCACCTCGCAAATGGGGCGCGTCGGCTCGCCGAGACGCACTGTTTATTGCATGGTGAAGCACGCGCTGGAGGGACTGAACAAGGCCATGGCTGTGGAGTTGGCTCCGCAGGGCATCCGCTCCAACTCGGTCGCGCCCACATTTCTCAAGACGGCTATGACCGCGCCCTTTTTCGCGCGCGATCCGGCTTTTTCCGATTGGGTTTTGCAGCGGATACCCCTGGGGCGATTGGGAACGGTCGAAGAAGTGGCCGGCACCATCCTCTTTCTCGTCTCGCCCGCCGCCTCGTTGATCACAGGCGAAAGCCTGGCCGTGGATGGCGGCTGGACTGCGCAATAACGTGCCACCAGGTGCATTTGTGCTGCGAACTTTAGAAACAGCACACCAGGTTTCTGACAACATGAATTCGTACATTGGTATCCCGGTATCCCAGGTCTCAAAATCGAGACCTGGGGCACCCCAGGACGGTGCAAAATTAAGTTGTCAAAGACCTAGCTGACAGCAAAACAAACTCCACCGGACCGGACCGGTCCAATGAGGTTCTAAGTATGAAGCTGGCAACCCTTCACGATGGAAGTCCCGATGGAAAACTGATCGTGGTGTCGCATGACTTGAGCCGCGCGGCGAATGCCGCCGATATTGCGCCCAGCCTGCGCACGGCGCTCGAATCCTGGCCGGAATTGGAACAAAAGCTGCAAGAGCGAGCAGGCCTGCTCGATGCGGGCCGTGCCCCGGACACTTTCTCATTCGACCCGGCCGCCGCAGCTGCGCCTCTACCCCGCGCCCCGCAGTTTCTCGACGGATCTTCGTTCCTCTCCCACGGAAAACGCATGGTGCACGCCTTCAAACTCTCCACAGCTTCGCTTGAGGTCAAGCACCCGCTGATGTACCAGGGCGCCTCAGACGCATTTCTTGGCGCCCATGCGGCCATGCCACTGCCCAGCGAGGAGCATGGCATCGACATCGAGGCGGAGTTAGGTATCGTCACCGATGCTGTGCCCATGGGGGTAACCAGCGCGGATGCCGCTCGCCACGTGCGCCTGCTGGTTCTCTTTGACGATGTGAGTCTGCGGCGATTGCTCTTTGCAGAAATGACGCTGGGCTTCGGCATGATCCAGTGCAAGCCCACCTGCGTCTTCTCTCCCGTAGCCATAACGCCCGACGAGTTAGGCGATGCCTGGCGTGGCGGGCGAGTCCATCTGCGCATGGAGATCGGAATCAATGGCCGACGGTTGGGCAACCTGGCCACAGATCAGATGGGCTTCTCGTTTTACGATCTGATTGCACATGCCGCCAGAACGCGCACGCTTGGCGCGGGAACCATCATTGGATCGGGCACAGTCTCGAACGAAGACGCTTCCGCCGGGACCGGCTGCATTGCCGAGCGGCGCGCCCTGGAGGTTCTGGAAAACGGCGAGCCGAAGACCGATTGGCTGCACTTCAATGACCGCGTCCACATTGAAGCCCTGGATCAGGCCGGACGCTCACCATTCGGCACCATCGAGCACACGTTTATTGCTTATAAGACCGGCGAATCCCCACGATAAGGGATTCGCCGTCCTGGTGTGGGCGGAGCCGATGCGCAACAACGATCAACCGGCGGTTACGCCGCCGTCGACGTAGATCGTCAGGCCGGTGATGAAATCCGCAGCCTCCGAGGCGAGAAAGACAACGGGACCGGCCATATCCTCGGGCTCGGCGAGACGGCCCAGCGGAATGGCCTTGCGGTATTTTTCCGCCAGCTCGGGATTCTGCTTGATGTGAATGGTTCCCTGTGTGATAACCAGCGCCGGCCCGATGGCGTTGACGTTCACGTTATAAGGAGCCCACTCCAGCGCCAGCGACTTGGTGATCATCTCGACGGCGCCCTTGGTGGCCGAGTAGCCCACGTTTCCGCCGTCCTTGCCGCGGATGCCGCGCACCGATGAAAGGTTGATGATCTTGCCGGCCTTTTTGGCCTTGAAGACCAGGTTGCCTACCTGCTTGCAGCAGATCATCACGCCGGTGATGTTGATGTCCATCAGCTTGCGCCAATCGTCCATGGGAAAATCGTAGGCATCTCTCTTGATGTTCCAGCCAAAGGCGTTGACCAGAATGTCGATGGTGCCGCACTTTTCGACGACCTGCTTGACCATTGCGGCGACAGTCTCTTCCTTCGTTACGTCGCAACTGATCCCAATCACCGGGTTGCCGGTCAGGGCCGAGATCTCTTTGGCCGTCTCGTCTTGCGCTTTCGTGTTAAAGTCGGAGATCACGACCTTGGCGCCCTGGCGGCTCAATCCTTCGACCAGCGCCTTGCCAATGCCGCCCGCCCCGCCCATCACCAGGGCGATTTTATTATCCAAACGGAAGTTCACGCTCATTTCTTTCTCCTTATTTCAGCGATTCTTTGTCTTCTGCCAACACCGAAGACCAGGACTAGTGAATTCCACCGGGCCGCGGGCCTACAGCGGCTTCAGTCCGAGAATCTCTCTCGCTTCGGCCGGTGTGGCCGGTTCCTTGCCCAGTTCCCGGATGATGCGAACCGTTCTTGCGACAAGGCGCGCATTGGTGGCCAGATCGCCCTTGCCGTAGTAGACGTTGTCTTCAAGGCCCACTCGCGCGTGGCCGCCCATCAGAATGCTCAGGGTAGTCAGCGGCAATTGGTCTCTGCCTACGGCGGCGCAATTGACGATCGTGCCCGCCGGAAGCAGGTCAAGCATCTGGAGAAAAATCTTCGGCGTGGCGTCGCAGGCGCCCTGGTAGCGCATGCCCAGCACGAGGTCGATGTAAAAGGGCGGCTTGAGCAGGCCCTTTTCGATGATGTTCTCGACGTCGCGCATCATAGCGTGGTCGTAAACTTCGAGCTCCGGCTTGACGCCCAGCTCGTTCATGCGGCCAACATACCACTCGATCTCTTCAGGCATATTCGACCAGGGCACGCCTTTCCACTTGCCGCTGACGCGCATCAAGCTGCCCATATTGAGCGAGGCCATCTCCGGGCCCGCCTGAAGGCACTCGAGGCGCTGTTCCTGGGTCAGGTTCGGGCCGCCGCCGGTCGAGTCTTCGATCACCAGCGGACAAGCCTCGCGAATGCGGCGATGAATGTCTTTGAAGATGTCGACGCTGGACGTATTCTCGCCGGTCTCGTCGCGGGCGTGCACGTGAACCACGGCTGCGCCTTCGTTATAGCAGGCCAGCGCCGAAGCGGCGATTTCATCCGGCTGTTCGGGAACATTGGGATTCAGTTTCTTGTTCGTGATGGCGCCTGTCTGGGCCACCGTAACAATCACTTTGTTTGATAAATTCGAAGCCATACCAATTTCCTCTCGTGAGCCTCAGGGCTCAATGTTCGATTTCGTTCGATTTGGTTTGACCTGATGGTTTCCTGGCCGATTGCGGTTCTCGCCGGTTAAGCCGGCTTCGGTGGGTCTTTCAATGCAAACTCGGTCGCCTTCAGAACGCGGATCAGATCGTCATCCCGCTTGGCCAGCGTTTCCGCGAGCGGCTTGTCAGTATAGTCAAAAAAGCCCTTGCCGGTCTTGACTCCTAGATCGCCCTTCTCCACCCGGCTGACTAAACTCACCGGCGCATTATCCAGCGGCGGCTCGGGATAATTGGCCAGGCGCAGATTGCCTGCGCTCAGATCGAGGCCGGTGAAGTCGTAGCGCTGCACCACGCCCAGAGTGCACATGCGCGGGGCGATCGAGGCTTTGATTGCAAGGTCAAGCTGATCGGCGGTGATATAGCCGTTGTCGAGCAGAAAGAATACCTCGCGGCCCATGATGCGCAGAAACCGATTGATCACGTGGCCGGGAATGTACTTCTGCATCAGCACCGGGGTTTTGCCGATGTGGCGCAGCAATTGGAGTACGGTCTCTTCGGTTTCCTTCGAGACGCGGGGGTCGCGCACGACTTCAACCAGCGGAAGAATGTGCGCCGGGGCGAACCAATGGGCAATGACGGTATTGGCCGCGCGGCTCTCCGGGATGAGTTCGAAGACATTCAGGTAGCTGGTGTTGCTGCCGAAGATCGCATCCGGCTTGGCGCACGCATCCAACTGATTGAACAGCTCGATCTTCAGATCTTTTTTCTCGTTGATGCACTCGACGATGAAATCGGCATCGCGCGCGGAGTCCTCGATGCTGAGGCTATAGGAGATGCGCGCCTCGATGGGGGCGATCTCTGCTTGCTTCACCACATCGTTTTTGACGAGCGTGAGCAGATTGGCGTGAACCACAACCTTCGCCTGGTCGAGCGAGGCCTGGCGGCGGGCAACGAGGGTAACTGTGTAGCCGCCCTTGGCAAAGTCGAGCGCGATGCCGGGCCCCATGAGCCCGGCGCCGATGACGGCAATTTTCTTAATGCTTTCCAGCTTCAACTTCGATCTCCCGGCGGATTGCGCGGCCTGGGCAGTCAGACTCCCCCTGCGCGCTCCGTGTCTAAGCAACGTTTTCGATAGCCAGAGCCAAGCCCAGGCCGCCGCTGACGCAAAGGGTAGCCAAGCCGAGCTTCTTCTTGCGCTTCATCAGCTCGTGCAAGAGGGCAACGGTGATGCGGGCTCCGGTGCAGCCGGTTGGATGGCCGAGCGAGATCGCTCCGCCGTTGACATTCAGGATCTCGTGGTCGAAGTGCAGGTCGCGATCGCAAGCCAGAACCTGAGAGGCGAAGGCTTCATTCAGCTCGACCACTTCGTAATCGGCGGTTTTGATGCCGGTCTTCTTTTCGAGAAGCTGGCAGGCCGGAACGGGGCCGAGGCCCATGTAGCAGGGATCGACGCCCGCCGAGGTGATGCCGATGACTCGCGCCATGGGCTTGAGGTTGTTCTTTTTGACGTACTCCTCGCTGGCCAGCACAAGGCCCGCGGCGCCGTCGGTGATGCCCGAGGCGTTGCCGGCGGTGACGGTTCCGGTCTTGGAGAAGACCGGCTTGAGCTTGGCCACCTTCTCGATGGTGGCGTCGAGGAAGATGTGCTCGTCCTTATCGAATACAGTCGGGCCTTTCTTGCCTTCGAGCGTGATGGGCACGATCTCATCCTTGAAGCGTCCGCTCTCGGTGGCGGCCTGCGCGCGATGCTGGGAACGCACTGCGTACTGGTCCTGCTCCTCGCGCGAGATGTTGTACTTGACGGCCAGCGCATCGGCGGTCTCGCCCATAATCATCTTCGAGAGCGGGCAGTTGTAGCCGTCGCGATACATGGCATCGACCAGTTCGTTGGAGCCGAGGCGATATCCCCAGCGCGCGCCGTCGAGCAGATAGGGAATCTTCGACATCGCTTCGACGCCGACCGTGAGCATGACTTCGCGGTTGCCCGTAGCGATCTCGAGAAAGCAGTTGCCGAGGGCTCGCAGGCCCGATCCGCAGGCCATGTTCACCGTGTAGGCAGGGGTTTCCTGCGGAACACCGCTGCGAAATGCGATCTGACGGCCTACATTGGGGCCGCCGCCGGCCTGGCGCGCGTTGCCTACGATCGTTTCTTCAATCTGTTCCGGTTTGACTCCGGCGCGCTCGAGCGCGGCTTTGGCGGCAATCGTGCCCAGATCGGCAGCTGTGAACGAGGCCAGCGACCCGCCAAACTTGCCGATGGCCGTGCGCGCGCCAGAGAGAATATATACGTTGTTCAACCGCTCCTCCAAAAAAATCGCGTTCAATCAATGGCGGCCTGAAGAGCTTTCCGGGACGGCGACGGCGCCGACGAAGCACGCCGTACCGCGCGGGAACGGGCAAGATGAACTGGCGTTTATGGCCGACGAGGAAGACCGGGCCGGCCGACACGCCGCTCTTCAAGAACTGGCGTGTCGTTGCCGCAGCCCACGCCGGAGGCCTGAACCACTGCCACCTGATGCGTTCCCGCCCGATGGAGGCCAATGGCCGCCTGGGATTAATTCCCTGATTCGAAGCGGAATGACCCGTCCGAATCCACGAGCGCCAGAAGCCGCACGATGCAACCGTCTCCACCCGGCCACCGCCAGGGGAAGCACATGAAGGTGCAGCGCTTGCCAGTGACCGCATCCATATTCCCGAATTCGTCGCCCGCGTTTTCGATGCCGGGAATGCCGCCCTTTACCATGAGCGTCTTGTGCGCAGGCTCCCACTCGCCGAAGTCCTGCAACGGATCATGGCCGAGCTCGGACTTGTACTCCTCGATCAGATGAGGGTGCGTCGGTCCAAGGCCGTGGTTGACCAGCTTGGTAGCGATCGGATGATCGTTGGCCTGGCAGCCGTAGGCCACCATCTTGATCTTCTTGTCGACCATCCACTGGGCAGCTTCTTTGCAGGCGCCGGGTCCGTAGCCGAAGTACTCGTCGGTGTCGGCCCACTTGTTGTGGTAGCCGGTGTTGATGACTACGATGTCGCCTTCCTGGATCTTGGGAGTAGCCTTCTCCAGGAGCTCAGGGGTGATGACGCCCCACTTGCCCAACGGAATGGAGATGCAAACTCCGGTGCCGAACAGGCGCCAGAGCGGATAGTCGTTGATGGTCGGCGTGCACTCGGTCACATGAAGGGGTGCATCCATGTGGGTACAGCGGTGCATGATGCCTTCCCACTGAACCTGGTAAACGCCGTCTTTGGCGTGGAACTTGTCGATGCTGATATTCACGCTCGGGGTCGATGGCCACTCCGGCATGAACTGGGTAAACGTATGGGTGAGGTCGTATACCTTCAAACTCATTTCGTGATTCCTTTCCCTTTTTCTTAGCGGTCTAGTTGGCGGAGCTGATCCGGGCTTTTCCGCTGGGATCGAACATGGCCACAAACCGGACCTGGCATGCGTCGCCGTGCTCAAACTTCCATGGTGTGGCGGCAAGAGTCATGCGCTTGCCCTTCACGAGATCCACGTCGCCGCCGACTTGTTCGATGGTCGGAATGCCGGCCGCGAGAAGGATCTTGTGGGCCACGTTCCACTCGGGGTGCTCGACCTTCCAATCGAGGCCGGTGGCCTTGGCGTACTCGCCTACGAGCCGCTTCATCTGCGGGCCGCCGCGGTGCGGGGCCATGGATGTAGCAAGCGGATGATCGACGTGGGGAGTATCCACCGCGACCAGCTTGGGCTTCTTGCTAACCAGCCACTCAGCCGCGTCCTTCGACAGGCCGGGGGCCTCACCGTAGTATTGCAGGCCGTCAGAGTACTTGTGGTGCCAGCCGGTGACGATGACGATAATGTCACCTTCCTTGACTCCCGGCTTCGCTTTCTCAAGATCGGCAGCCGTGATGACTTCCCAGTTCTTCCTGGGCACATCCAGCACCGCTCCGTTGCCGAAGAATCGATCGGGAGAGACGGCGGCCAGGTCTGCGCCTTTCTGAATAAGGTGGAGGGGCGCGTTCATATGCGTGCCCGTGTGCATTACAGTGGTTGTGCGCCAGGCAAGTACGCCGTGCTGCGCGTGCTTAACGGCGCGCACCATCCTGACGTCGGTTTGTCCAGGATAAGAAGGGGCCCGTTGGTCCCACGAGTGGCTGAGTTCTACGAACTGCAGACTCGAGTAGGGATCGGCAATAATCGTCGACGTGCTCATGTGCTTCTACCTCTCAGTGTGATTCTGACTCTAAGCGCTCTCGAGCCATCCTGTAAAATGCTACGTTAGTATCTACCCATACCGTACAGGTATGAGTTGTAAATCTCCGAACCATACCGGTTGGTCGCGGCGAATTCGAAAACTCACATCCTTCATCTCGTTCTGCTGTCGTTACTTATGCTCCGGAAAAGCATCCTTCAGGGTTAATCAGCTTGCGGAAAAAAGCCTGAATTTGGATGAATTCCGCGAAGAGTGTCTCGCAGGGGCTAAAGCCCCGATGATTCGGTTGGCTTTATCGGCACGAGTAAACTCGTGCCCTGTTACAAAGCGCTTCCGCAGTTGAGTTTTTCCGCAGCCCGTGAAGCCGTGCCTTTTCACAAGGCCCGGTGTCCTTGCCGAATTCTTACGAGGCAGTCAGCAGCAACTCGCCCAGGTTGACACTGGCATCGGTCTTCACGATAACTTCTTTTGCGTGGTAGCCCTGATACTCGGCGCGGAGGGTGTATTCGCCGCCAACGACCAATCCCTTGAACTCAAAATCACCGAGAAAATCGGTCTCGGCAGTGAAAGTCTTCCGTTCCGCTTTCGAGGTGAGCGTGACCCTGGCCCCGCGCACGCATTCGCCCGGCTTGCCGGCCAACAAAACTTCGCCAGCGATAAAAGGTTTGGGCAGGCTAAGGTACTTGACCAACGGCCTGGTTCCGAGTTCCGGTTTGTAGCTCTCGGCCCGGTCCGCTTTCTCCTTGAGTACCTTCGAGATCTTGCTTTCCGCATCGTCCAGGTCACCGAAGACCAGCGCCTGGGTCGGGCAGGACTCGGCGCAGCGCGTAGTTTTTTCGCCGTTATCGAGCATATGCGCGCACATCGTACACTTCTGCGCCACGCTCAAGCCTTCGTTCCAGGAAATCACGCCGTAAGGGCAGGAATCCACGATCTCCTTTTTGCCTTTGGCCTTGACCGGATCGATAACCACGATCCCGTCGGCGCGGCGATACACTGCGCCGCCGAACTCCGGCCGGATGCAGGGCGCATCCTGACAATGCTGGCACATGATGGGCGTGTAATCGACTTTGATCTTTGTCCCGGAGCCATGCGTGAGCTCTTCAACACGAATCCAGGCATGGCCTTCATCCGGCTGCGCCACCGAAATCGGCAGGTAGTCGTTGCCAACATATTCGTCCTTGCAGGCAAGAAAGCAGTTGTAGCATCCGGTGCATCGCGTGACGTCGAGGGCAAGTCCATATCTGGGCATGTGTCTATCCCTCCCGCTTTCTGAGTTCGCACAAGGTCGAGTTCGGCGTGCAGCCCGGCGCGTGCTTGGAGACCATTCTTGACGAGGTGAGCATGTTGACGCAGCCACCCCTGTCTGTGGAACCCGGCGTGCCCGGCTCCAGAGGATCGTACTTGGCGGTGCATCCATAGCTATGGATTACGCCCCTGGCAACGCGCCAGGTGACTTCAGCAATGCAAAGCACCGAAGCGCGATCGTTGTATAGCTCGACGATGTCGCCCGTCTTCACATTGCGCGCCGCCGCATCATCGGGATGAATGCGCGCGGGCCACCAATAATAGCCGTCCTTGAAGACGCGGTGCAGCGGTATTTCGTTGAGCCACGCAGTGTGATTGTCGTAGTGGGTGTGAAAGCTGAAACGCGGGTGCGGCAGAATGATCTGCAGCGGATACTTCTCATATTGCCCGGTCTTGTATCCCTCCGGGGAAGGAATCCAGTGGGGAACCACCGGCCGTTCCTCGTCGTCGGGCATGTTCTGGCGAAGGCTCTCCGAGGCGAACTCGACTTTGCCGGTATAGGTTCCCAGTTCCCCGTCTTTCTCGGTACCGCGCTTTGGATTGCCCGTATCGGCGGTATCGTCGGCGCGGTCCTCGGCGTACCAGCGCAAACCGGGAGCGGATTTATAATCCTCCGGCCCAGGGCAGGGAATCAGGTGGTAGCCCTTGCGGTTGAAATCCTCCCAGGAAAGCGTTTTGGCGAGGTCCGAGGATTCGTAAAAGAGCCGCGCCCAGTCGTCTTCCGAATTGCCTTCGGTGAATAGTTCCTTCATCCCGAGGCGCTCGGCGAGCAACGTGAGAATCTCGTAGTCCGACTTCGACTCGCCCATCGGCTCAAGGCACTTTTGCTCGCGAACAAGCACGCGATAGTTATTGCCGATATGCGCGTTGGTGGTGTACCCGCCGCAAGCCGCCCACTCGCCAAGATCGTTGCGTTCCAGGTTCGAGCAGGCGGGCAGAATCACATCCGGGAAGATGGACTCGCTGCCGAAGTAGATATCCTGCATGACCACGAACTCCAACTCGGGGCACTGGTACATCTTCACCCATTTATTGGTGTCGGCCATCGTTCCTATGAAGGACCCGCCATAGCGGTAGAACATTTTGACCCTGGAATGGCCCTCCATGGGATAGGTGTTATGAATAAATTGCTGCTCGAGTGTTCTGCCGCAGAAGCCATCGCCCCAGAAATCTTCCTTGCCGCTGAGAATCGCTTCGGGCAAAGTCAGACGGAAGAGTCTTTGCTTGGTTTTGTTTTCAAGCGCCAACTGCCGTTTGGCAATGGGCGACCGGCCCATCTGTCCCCGCGCCTCGGCGTAGCCAGGAAACCAGATGCTGTGATCGGCCGGCGAACCCATCGTGGTGCCCCAGATATTGATGCCCGGCTTGCCCAGTCCTTGCATGGCCATCAACAGCACCATCATGCGCGCCCATTCCGTGCCATAGGCGGTACGGCAGGCACTGCCTTCGCCGCCGCGGCTGCCGCAGCTTACTGAAGTCCGCTTCGAGGCCCATTCACGGGCCAGGGAGCGAATCTTGCGCGCGGGAATGCCCGATTCCTGCTCGGCCCACTCCGGCGTCTTGGGGAACATATCGTCCACCTCGCCCAGAATGTAGGCCTTGAATTCGTCGAATCCGTAGGTCTTCTCCGCAATGTACTTTTTGTCGTAGAGTCCCTCGGTAATCCACACATGGGCAATAGCCATGGCCAGTGCCGCGTCTGAACATGGCCGCGGAGCCAGCCATGTGCCGTCCATCACCGCGTTGGTGTAGTTGTAAAACGGATCGATGAAGACCGTTTTGACTCCTTTTTCCTTGAGCCAGACGCGCCAGATCGCCGACTCCTGCCCGCTGTAGGTGCCGCGAGTCGAATCAGGATCGTTCGACCAGAAGACGATCATCTCTGTGTTCTTGAGGCCATCTTCAAGCAAATCGAATTGCGGAGGCATGCCAAGACGCCAGTGGAAGCCGTAGGTATGCGTAGCGCCCCAATGCCATCCCTCCCAGCTATCCGGATTGTCCAGGACCGGCGTGTAGTTGAGCATGCCCATGAAGCGATGGAAAGGCCCCATCTTATAGCCGACGACTCCCCAATTGTGATGGCTGGAAGTCATGCCGGTGATCGCCGAGCCGCCATAGGTGTCGATGAGGCGCTTCATCTCGCTGGAAACGATGTCGAGCGCTTCGTCCCAGGTGATCCGCACATATCCCGATTTGCCGCGGTTTTGCGGATTGCGCTCACCTTTGGGATCGAAGTCCACGCGCTTCATCGGATAAAGAATGCGATTCGCCGAATCCACGCGGTTCCGTTCCGCATGAACATAAGGAGCCAGGCGCAAGGCTTTGGGCGGAGAATATTTCTGGCCGCCGGCTTCAATCTCCCACGGCTTGTAATCTTCTTCCGCTACCTGCAGAGGCCGAACGCGGACGATCTTACCGTCCTTGACATAAACGGAAATCGGACCTCCGCCCGTCAAATTAGTGAACACTTGCTCCATTGCGACGCTCCTGTGTCGATTGAAGTTCGTGCTTGCGGGGACGTTCACGCGGATTCGCGCCGGGGCAATCATGTTCGGCGCTACTCACGAACAGGGGGGCAGAAGCCCCTGGTTCGCCAAGCTTACTTCGATCCTTGAACTCTGCCGACAAGCATATACTGTGAAAAGTATGTTGCGCAATTCTTTGTCAGTATGTGCTGATGCTTTCGAGCTATGATGCATGGAACTTCGCCACCTCCGATACTTTTTGGCCATCGCTGAAAACAAAGGATTTGTCAAGGCTTCGTCCACCTTGCACATTGCCCAGCCGGCTCTTTCGCGCCAAATCCATGACCTCGAGGAAGAGCTGGGTGTGGTCTTGTTTGAGCGTTCCAAATCGGGCGTGACGCTCACGTTCCCAGGAGAGTGTTTCTTCAAGGACGTGCAGCGGATTTTCACGATCCTGGAAGAGGCACAGGCGCGCGCGCGGAGAGCACAGAGCGGCTATAGCGGTGCGCTCTCGATCGGCGTGGTGGAATCCTTCGCCTGGCACGAAGCAATCACGCAATCTCTCAAGAATTTTCAGCATCAGTATCCCGAGGTCGCACTGAACGTGGCGCTGATGAGTTCGCCTGAACAGTTGGCAGCCATCCGGGACGAACGTCTCTCCGCGGGATTCTTCTTTGACCGCAACCCGGAGGACGAAACCTTCGAGGGCATCGAAGTGCTGACCACCCGGGCAGTGCTGGCGGTTCCTGAAGGCTCTCGTTTTGCAGCGCATCCGCCCGAGCACCTCGCGGATCTGCGGGATGAGGATTTCGTTTTTATACGGCGGGCCCAGAACCCGTTGCACTACGATCGCATTATCCACGCATGTCACAGCGCGGGGCTTACGCCCAGGATTGTCCAGTCGGGCACAACCGACTCTTCGAATTTGAGTCTGGTGGCAGCGGGTTTGGGCCTGTCGATTGTGCCTGCCGCAACGGAATCGCGCAAGCCGAAGTCCGTAGTGCTGGTGCCCGTTGGCGACCTGCATGTTGTGACCACGATGGAATTGGTATGGCGACGCGATAGCCACCTTCCCGCGTTGAAGAACTTTGTGAAAATCGTCGAGGGCGACGCGCTTCATCCTAAATAACTGCGCCGACACACTTTCGTGCTACATTGTCTTGAATTGGAGGCAACTGGCGCGATGGGTGCCGGCGGCGCACAAGTCACATAAAGCCGCGGGAAAAGGCAGGTTGTCGATTCCTTGTAATGCGGCAGCGGAATCCAACCCCCATTCCCTCACATGCCTAAGCCGCGGGCAGGCCCGGATGGTCTATTCTTGTGGAAGTCGCTGTCGGGCAGCCGTGCGCGTAAAAGATCTGTCACACGCCGTGCCTGCAAGTCAAGGGTCCCTATGGATCTCCGCTATCTTCGCTTCTTCATTGCAGTTGCCGAAGAGATGAATGTCACGCGTGCTGCCGAGCGCCTGCACACAGTTCAGCCCTCGGTAAGCCGGCAGATCCACCGCCTGGAAGAGATTGTCGGCACGCCTCTTTTTCGGCGCGAGCGGCACAAACTTGAGCTGACTGAGGCCGGATCCACATTCCTGAAGGATTCGCGGCTTATCCTGGAGCAGGTCAATCGCGCCATCGCTTCGGCCCGCCAAAGCGCGCGCGCCAACGCGGCCCGGGTCTCGATCGGATTTATCCTGGGCACCGAAGGGCCGATCTTCTCGAGGCTGGTCCCGACCCTGCGAAATAGATATCCGGAGATGCAGCTTTCGTACCGCTCGCTGACCGAGCCGGAGTTGTTGGACGCCCTGGAGAACAAAAGCATCAATGCGGCGTTCTGTGCTGGGCCTATCAACCACCCTTCGATCAGTACCGAGTGTGTTCTGCACCAAAAACTGGTGGTCGTGATCTCTTCCGATCATCCGCTGGCAAAGCTGAAAAGGATTCCCATCGCACGGCTGGCGGAGATCCCTATGGTTATGCCCTCATCTACGGGTTCTCCAAACTATCTGGCGTTTCTCAATCAGGTTGCCCGGTCGGCCGGCGTGGAGTTCAAAACCTGGATTGAACACGATAACGTGCTAACCGCATTGAATGCCGTCAGCATTGGTGCAGGCGCCTGTCTGATTCCCGATTATCAGAAGGGATACCTTCCCGGCCGTTTCATCACGCGGTCGCTGAAACTGGAGCCTGAGCCGACACTCGACCTGCTCGTTGCCTACCGGAGAGACGACAAGCTTCCTGCCCTGGCAAGTTTCTTGTCGGTAGTGCGCGAGTGCATGAATAGTCCCGCCCCATTGCGCGAAGAAATCCCGGGCTCGCAATCGACGCGGCGGGATGGAAAGACCTCTGCTGCCCATGCCTGACACAAACGAGGAGTTGGAAGCGGCGAACGCTCTTGAAATGCGGGCGAGGCTAGACCTGTTTGAAAGCGTCCTGGACGCGTCTGCCGATGGCCTGATGTTCGTCGATCGCGATGGCATCATCGTCTATGTCAATCGGAGCTTCGAGAAGATCCACAGGGTGAAGGCCGCCAATGTCATCGGGCATCATGTCACCGAGGTGGTTGAGAACACGCGGATGGATGTGGTGGCCAGGACCGGGCTCCCGGAGGAGAGCGAATTTCAGGTTGAAACTGGCAACCGTTACGTGGTGAGCCGGATTCCCGTCTTCCGCGATGGCCAGTTGATCGGCGTTCTCGGAAAAATCGTTTTTTCCAACCTGGATAAGGTCAGAGATCTCGCTCGCAAGGTGGAGCGTCTCGAAGGCC
>CAWKFD010000004.1:0-19895 GCA_963848805.1 uncultured Acidobacteriaceae bacterium
AGATCAAGTACTATCAGACACGGCCGCGGCACAGCCCGGAAACCAACTACACGGCCGAAGATATTGTCGCTGTTGCGCCAAAGTCGGCCGCAGCCAGGACCACCGCGGTGCGCGTGGCTCCGACGGAATCCACGGTTCTTCTGCTGGGCGAAAGCGGCGTTGGCAAAGAGGTGTATGCCCACGCCATCCACGCCCTGAGCTTGCGCGCCCGGGGCCCCTTCGTGCGCGTCAATTGTTCCGCCATTGTCGAGAGTCTCTTTGAATCGGAACTCTTCGGCTATAGCGAGGGCGCATTTACCGGAGCCAAGAAAGGCGGGAATCAAGGAAAGTTCGAACTGGCCAACTTCGGCACCATTTTTCTCGATGAAATCGCCGATATGCCGTTGCCGGCGCAGGCCAAGCTGCTTCGCGTGCTGCAGGAGCAGGAGATTGAAAAATTGGGCGGAGGCCGGCAGATCAAGGTCGATGTCCGCGTCATCGCGGCGACCAATCAGGATCTCGAAAAGCTCGTCGAACAGGGCCGGTTTCGCAAGGATTTATTCTTCCGTATCAATGTCATCCCCATTACGATTCCACCCATCCGCGAACGCCGCGCAGACATTCCAGGGCTGGTGGGCATGTTTTGGGAGCAGCTGACCAAGAAGCATGGCATCTACTACAAGACCTTGCGCGACGATGCGCTGGAACTGATGCAGAACCATGCATGGCCGGGCAATGTGCGCGAAATGCGCAATATCATTGAGCGCGCGCTGCTCGTGATTCGCGAAGATACGATTACGGCGGAGCACCTGCGCATGTTGATTCTGGGCGGCGCGGTTTCAGAGAATGACCCGGGCGTGGAAAGCTGCAACCTGGACGAAATGGTGGCCGCGGTCGAGCGGCGCAGCATTGCAACGGCGCTGGCCCGCTCCAACAACAATCGCGCCGCGGCCGCCAAGTTGCTGGGCATCAGCCGGCCGCTACTTTATAAGAAACTGCACATCTACGGCATCGAGTAGGTAGACCTGCGTCTTTCAGGCCCGCAGGAGCCGCATTTTTGCGTCCGCGGTGGGGTGTTTCGTTAAGTCCCGTGGAATCATGCCAAATGTTCGTTTTAGTGGTGTGGCGGACCGGGCAAATGTTGGCTCAGATGGTTGCGCTTGCCCCCCAAATGTTCGTTCGGGAGGGTGCGATTCTTCGAGACAAATACCGAGAATAGTTGCAAACAATTGGCAGTTAGAACCGAGAAAAGTTGCGAATAAGAGAGAGTGGCACCGAGTAATTTCCCAAAAGTGGGTCTAAACAGGGCTTTGCGGCCCTAAAATGGCCACTTTTTCTGCATTTTTGACATGAGTTCGCGCGTTTTTGCTGCCGGTGCGGATGGGCTCGCTCAATTGCCTTCCGAAATGTCTACAGCATCATGTCCTTCTGGAAACTCCATTGCACTTAGCGCTGAGTTA
This sequence comes from uncultured Acidobacteriaceae bacterium, assembly GCA_963848805.1. Taxonomy (GTDB): domain Bacteria; phylum Acidobacteriota; class Terriglobia; order Terriglobales; family Acidobacteriaceae; genus Telmatobacter. Next base: position 1,440 of record CAWKFD010000004.1, read on the forward strand.
GCAACTAAGTTTTGCCATGTCCAAAGATTGCCGTGATAAGGTTAAACGCATCGGCAAACTGCGTACCCACTCCAAAGGTGTAGAGAAACAGGATCGCATAACAGGGTGCCGGATAAAGCGTGTACTGCGAGCAAATCACTCTCTTGGTCCAGCGACGGAATCCGGGGACCAATGAGACCGATGCAAGGGCCACACCCAAAACTGCACCCGCCAGAATGTCGGTGGGCCAATGGAAGCCGACGTACAGCCGAGGAAGGCAGATTGCGATGGCTACCCACAGGTACGCCAGAATGCCGGCGCGCCGCGACACAAAGAAGATTCCCGTGGCCAATGCAGAGAACAACAACGCATGATCGCTAGGGAACGCGCTCCAGTTTACAGCCCCCGCTACATCCTTTACGGGAAGCACAAAGTGCAACGCTGGGGTCGCAATGGGCCGCGCCCGAAATGGCAGGAGGTAGGCGACGATGCGGACAACAGGCATGTAAAGTATTGAGAGCAACATGGTGCCAACCAATAACTCGGCGCCTTTGCGCAGTTGCCCGGGCCGCTTGCTGTCGAATAGCACATACCAAATCCACGACAGAAGGACCCCTCCACGGAAAAGAAAGGACCTTACTAACAGGGACATGCAACCGTTTAGAAAGGGAGACTTGAGAGCAAATTGGTTAAGAGACTGCTCTATCCGAAAATCAAAGCTATTGGGCCAACCTGGATTTGTACCGACGGAAGCTAGCAGTTTTCCTGTTTCAATAAAAGGCATAGAGATTTCCAGCCCCTTTTCTGAGGAAACATGCGCATGGAATGCTCTGCCCATTGTAATCGCGGCACGATCTGTGTGTCGCTTCCATCCCGTTACACTTAATCCAGATGGCGGGTGGCCCCGGTACCTTTGAACTCACCTACTTTGTGTGTTCAAAGGTACCGGGGGCACCCTCGACTGGATAGGATTCTTCATTAGATCGGGGCCAGGCGCCAAAAGCCCGCTCATCGCGATAGGGCCGCGATGAACCGGGCACAGCTTCGTCCTCAGCGCGGATCTTCAGAGGTGTTAGCCGGGCAACCTTCCGGTTCAGGAATCATGCCCCGAATAGTCCAGTTGTTAAGGTTGACCGCGTAAAGAGCCCGCTCATCGCGATAGGACCGCGATGAACGGGGCACAGCTTCGTCCTCAGCGCGGATTTTCAGAGGTGTTGACCGGGCCACCTGCCACCCTCAACTTGATAGGATTCTTCGTGGGATCGGGGCCGCCCGCCGTCCCTCCCCGGTCCCCAACGGCGAGGGACCGGGGGCACCCTCCATTTCATAATCGCCGGGGGCGCCCGACGGGGGGCGCCCACCACTTTAGCGATAGATGTAGTCGCCGGCCTTGTAGCGGGGCGGAATGACCGGTATCTGCAGGTACGAGTCATACTTGCCGCCGGAGTGGATGATGTGTTCGCCTTTATTGTCGGTCTCCCACGAGAACGGCTCGAACCAGCCTTCGCGGATGTAGTGGCCTGACACCTGGATTTCGAGCTGCTGACCCTTGTGCCAGAGCCGGCTGTGCGGGTAGATTTCGATATCTACGGGGACGATCTCGCCGGGCGAGAGTTTTTCCTCCTTGAGATGGGCCTGCACGGGCTGGTACTTGGTGGACAGCTTGGGATCGAGCGCGCGGCGCGAGACCCTCATCTTGCCCCAGGCACCGGGGTGCGGCTCGCCCAGCACCGATGTCGGCAGCCACTCTCCTTGTTCGTCAAGCTTGCGGATGGCGATGAAGAGATCCATTTCGTTGTTGCCTTTGGCTTCAACCCAAAGGCGCAGCCACATATATCCGCTGATCTCGGTTGGCTCGTCAAACTTGATGCGGAAGGTGGTGCGGCCTTGCTCGGCTTCATAGGAGGCGCTGGACTCGGCGGCCACCGGATTCCACGAGAGCGCTCCGTTCCCGGCATCCACGTAGAGGCGCTTGTACTGCGTGCGGGCCAGCGGAAACTCTTTCTCCTTGCGGTTGGTCTGGAAGTCGCAGTCGTAGGCGTCCATAACTTCCAGGCGAACCCTCGGCGTAAGCTCCCAGCCGTTGCGAATCTCTTTCAGATAGCGGTCGAAAAAGAGCTTCAAGTCCGCAAGGTTGGCCGGATCGTACGTGTCGGGCCACTCGAAATCGCGGTGAACGCGGATCCACTTCTTGGGTGAACGGACTTTGCGAAACGCTTCCCACGATCCGCGCAGGTGCATGTGGCTCCAGCAAGCGGTAAAGTAGACCGGGATTTTGATCTTCTCCCATTTGGGAATCTTGTCTTCCCAATACCCGTTCATGAAGGGATACCTCATGGCCATGGCGCTGTTGTCGTCGATGTAGCCCGAGCCGACCAGCGAGCTGGCAATAAAGCTGTTGAAGCCCAGCGATGGAATGCCGCCTTCATAGAGCGATTCGCGAAAGAGGTCGCCGGTGCCCTCCCAGGGAGCGATGCAGGTAAGATGGGGCGGCTGCTCGGCGGCGATGCGATATTGCACCATGCCCACGCCGGAGTTGCCGAACATTCCAATCTTCCCATTCGACCAGTGCTGCGTGGAGAGCCACTCGATGAAGTCGTAGCCGTCGCGGCCGTCCTGAGTGCCGAACATGTTGATGTCGCCCTGGGAACGGCAAACGCCGCGCGGGTCGGGATTGACGATGGCATAGCCGTGATGGCACCAGTACGCGGGATCGGCCGACTCGAACTTGGCCAGCCGCGACACCGTTCCCGGAGGAACGCCCATTGCCTGCCACTCATGGTTCTCCTGCTGCCGCTTGCCAAAGTAGCTCCAGTTGACGATGGAGGGAACATTCAACGCCCCGACGGGACGGAACACATCGGTGTAAATGATGGTGCCGTCGCGGAGCGTGACGGGAACGTCCTGATCGCACAGGATGCCCGGCTCGGCGATATAGGTGCGCTGATTGAGATCGGGAGAAAATCCGAAGGCGGAAATGTCGGCGGACTCGCCCTCCGAGGGAGAGATGGGGGTTCTCGCCTTCTTGTAAATTACCTCGATCTCTTCGTTTCCGAATTTCTCTTTCACCAGCTTGATGTCGGGCAATGCCCCGGTCGTGGTCTCAGCTACGCTCATTTCTACTGTCCTTTCAGAACTCTCCGCATATCCAAATGGGTTACTGCTCAAGCAGGCCGGCCACATACTCGGCGGCCTCGCCAAAGGTTTTCTTGCGCCGGAATTCCATGAACGGAATCTGGACGTCGAACTCTTCTTCGAGGACGGAGATGATCTGCACATAATTGACCGACTTGGCCTTCAGATCCTCGACGAATCTCGTCTCCGCGCTGTATTGGCCGGGCTCGACCTTATACAGTTCGGCGGCCCGCTCAATAATCTTTTCCAGAACTTCACTGCTCGTACCTATCATGTTGTGCTCCTTCTCAGAAAAAAATCGTTCAATCTGCGTTCGCTGCCGTCTAGCGGGTTGCGGAAAAGCCGAACGAAAAGCGAATTCCGCAAAGGATGGATTGGCAGGGGCTAAAGCCCCGTTGATTCTACGCCACTTCCGGCCCGGCTAAAGCCGTGCCCTTGTTACAAAGCTTGCTCCGCACTACCGGACCGGATAAAGCCGTGCCCTTGTTACAAAGCTTGCTCCGCACTTCCGGACCGGATAAAGCCGTGCCCTTGTTACAAAGCTTGTTCCGCACTTCCGGACCGGATAAAGCCGTGCCTTTGTTACAAAGCTTGCTCCGATTGAGTTTTTCCGCTACTTGCCAGGGCGGCGCCATCGCGCCCGTTACGACTCCAACATTTTGTGAAAGCGGTTTGCCACCATGGCGTCGCCATGGAAGCGCACCCCCTTGCCTGTGTTCCACATAGCCGTCATGGGATTGAACCGCTGCTTCGATTGCTCGACAAAGAGCGGGAACGGACAAATCGTTGTGAGGATTGTCGCGGAATCTTCCCCCTCAAACGGCCCCCTGGCTTCGCCGTCCTCAATCACGATATGCCAGATGCCATCGCCGCTCGCGGAAAAATCGTAGCCGAAGATCCAACTGATGCCGGCGAATTTCTCGGGCCTGGCATTGATCTTCGCGACCAACTCTTCCAGAAATTCCTTCGGTGTAACCGCAACTTCGCTCAACGTAATCTCCTTTAACAAAATGCTCTTGCTTCGATCAATGCGTCGCCATAGCGGCGCTCTCTTCAACTCCGGACCAGACGGGAATGCCGGTATAGTTCTTCGACTTTTCCTGGCCGGTGAGGACCCGCAACGCGCCGCACGCCATTGCTTCCAGCTCCAGTTCGCCAGCATACACCTTGACGGGGGCAATGAAACCGATCATTTCCGTTACTTTTTCCACCAGGTAATTGTCTTTCGCAATACCGCCGGTGAGCAAAATTCCGTCCACATCTCCGTGCAGCACCGCCGCATAAGCTCCAATGTATTTTCCGATCTGGTAAATCATTGCGTCGTAGATGAGCTCGGCATGACTGTCACCTTGCTCAATCCTTTTCGTCACCTCGCGCACGTCGGAGGTGCCGAGGTGATCAACGAGTCCGCCGTTCTTGCTCATCAGATCGAGCATCTCCCGCTCTGTGTACTGGCCGGAATAGCACATCCTGATGACGGGGGCCACGGGCATGGCGCCGCAGCGCGTGGGCGCCATGGGGCCGTCGCCCTGGACGGCGTCAGAAGAATCGATCATGCGCCCCTTGCGGTGCGCGCCGATGGACAAGCCACCGCCCATGTGGCAGACCACCAGGTTGATCTCCTCGTAATGCTTGCCGATCTCCCGGGCGTAACGCTGGGCGACCTCTTTCTGATTGAGCGGATGGCCCCTGCTCTCGCGGTAGACATTCTTCCAACCTGTAATGCGAGCTGATACTTCCATCTCATCCACGTCGGGAGGGTTGACGACGTAGGCCTGGCCGCCAAACTCGCGCGAGAACTCGTACGCCAGCACGTTGCCGATCGTGTTGGGATGCTTGATGGTGAAGCCAACCCTGGAATGCTCGAGAAGAATGTCGCCCACCTCGTAGGTGCCTCCAATCAATCCCACCAGGCCGCCGCCGGCGCTGACGAATGCATCCACGCCCTGGAGCGAATAATTCTGCCGGGCCAGCTCGCTGAGGATCGTCTCTCTGCGGTAGGGAAGCTGGTCGGCGATCTCTTTGAACTCTTTCAGCTTTGCGGCTTCGTGGGTGACGTTGGTGGAGAAAAGCATTTTTTCGTTCTCGAAGCCAGCCACCTTTGTGGAGGTCGAGCCGAGAGTCATGACGAAGATTCTGTAGGTTTTATCCATAGCAACTCACTTCCTATAGCGTTACCGGGGCTTGCTTCCGGTTCATTCCCTCTGCCAGCACCACAACATTGGTGGTTGCGCCCACAATTTCGGCCACACCGTGGCCGCGCGACAGATCGGTCAAGGGCTTTGCGAAACCTTGCAAAAGCGGCCCGTAGGCGCTGGCTTTGCCGAAGATCTGCACGAGTTTTACGGCGATATTGCCGGAGTTGAGATCGGGAAAAATGAGGATGTTCGCCCGGCCGGCCACAGGACCGACGTCCTTCATCTTGCGGGCAGCAACAGCCGGAAGGATCGCTGAATCGACCTGCAGCTCTCCGTCGATCAGCAGATCGGGACGGCGTTTGCGCACGATGTCAAGAGCTTCGAGCACGCGGTCGACCTTCTCGTGCTGGGCGCTGCCCTTGGTGGAAAACGACAACAATGCCACGCGTGGTTCGAGGTCGAGCAGCGCGCGGGTGGTGTCGGCCGTGGAAATGGCAATATCGGCCAGTTCGCCGGCAGTGGGGTCTGGAACCACCGCGCAATCGGCGTGCACCAGCAATTCGCCATCGGCGCCCTGGAAGCCAGGAATCGACCAGATGCCCATGCTGGAGACGGTCTCAATCCCCTCCTCGAGGCCGATGATCGTCTGGGCAGCCAAAAGCACTTCACTGGTGGTGCGGGTTAAACCTGCGACCGTGCAATCGGCCTCGCCCAATGCTTCCATCAACAAGGCAAAATTGAGCGAATCTCGCATCATCCGCTTCAAGGCTTTTGCGGGAAGTATGGAGTTGATCGCGACAAAGCGGGCTACATAATCGTCCACGATCGTTTCGTTGGTATTATCGGCGATCGTGATCCCGGCGAGGGAAACTCCGATGCTGGCGGCGAAAGCCGTCACGGTCTCCGGCTTGCCGACAAGAATCGGATAGGCAAGCCCCAAGTCGAGCGCCTGACGCGCGGCACGCAGGATCCGCTCCTCGCCGGTCTCGGGAAAGACCACCCTCTTCGGATGGGCCTTCGCCTTGGATCGCAAGTACTCTTTTACGTCCATATCAGTCCCTTTCGAAGTCAGTCTTTATCGAGCCCGGGCCTTATCGAACATCGACGCGTGCCGGCAGGCTGTTCCGCACACACCGCGGTTCCCTGCCGCATCCTATGCTCGAAGTCTACCCGTAAGTTAGGTGATCGACAGAAGGAAGGGAAATACTTTGTTTGAATGAAACCGCTGCTTTCGCGGTATCGGGGCCGCTTTCGCGTGGAAAAGCCCTCCCTTGCCTTCAGTCTAGTAATCGCCCCAGAACTTCACAGGGGACATCTTGAGCCGGAGGTTGCAGTTCAAGCAGCGTCCGGCCTCGGCCATGGCGGCCTGCTCGTTGAATCCATTGTCGATCACACAGAAGCTCTGCACGCGCTGGGCGGGTTCCACGAGCACGGGCAGTAGCCGCTCCTGGCCGGCAAAGTCCCCGGCCTTTCCGATCCAGGGATCCCAGACGTTATCGGGCGCCAGTTTCTCATCGATATTTCCATTGCCTCCGAGGTACTTGTCGACCGCCGAAGCGGTGCGGCGCGCCGAGGCAATGGCCTTGATGACCGAAGCCGTGCCCATCACCACATCGCCGGCGGCGAAGATACCGTCCTCGCTGGTTTCGAGGGTATATTCGTCGATTTCGATGAGGCCGCGGGGAGTTAGATCGACATCGAAATCCTCGGGGATCTCGGGCTTTTGGCCGACGGCGAAGATGACGGTGTCGGCCTCGATCACATGCGTGGAATCGGGAACGTATTCAACCTGCAGCTTGCCGTCTTCAAAGGCGAATGAAGCAACATCGCGGCACTCGATGCCCGCCACTTTGCCATCCTTTTCGAGGATCTTGTCAAAGCCCTGCGAGGTATGCAGAATGATGCCTTCTTCGACGCCCTCCTCGATTTCGTCGGGCGAGGAAAGCATGCTGTCCCTGGCTTCGAGACAGGCGACGTGAATCTCTTCAACGCCGAGGCGGCGGGCGACGCGCGCGCAATCGAAGGCCACGTTGCCTCCGCCGATTACCGCCAGCCGCTTGCCGATTTTCAATGGGGTCCCGAAGTTGACGCTGCGCAGAAAGCTGATGGCGTCATAGGCCTGGGGAAGATTTTTGCCGGGAATGGGGAGCTTGGCGCCTTTGTGGGCGCCCACGGCAACCACGACGGCGTCGAAGTCTTCGTCGTCGCGCAGGGTGTCGATCGATTCGATCTTTGTGCCGGTGCGGATTTCGACGCCTGCCTCGGAAATCTCCTCGATCTCGCGATCGATGACGGCGCGCGGCAGCCGGTACTCGGGGATGCCGTAGCGCAGCATTCCTCCCGCTTCAGGCAACTCCTCGAAAATGACGGCTTGATGGCCGAGCTTGGCCAGGTAGTACGCCGCGGTGAGACCCGCCGGGCCGGAGCCGACGACTGCAACCCGCTTGCCGGTGGAGGACTCGTGGCGCGCTTTCTGCTTCCAAATCTGCAAGGTATCGTGTTCGATGGCGAATCGCTTGAGTTCGCGCAACGAAATGGGGCTGGAGTTCACCTGCTTGCGGCGGCAGACATCCTCGCAAGGATGCACGCAGACGTAGCCCAGAATCAGCGGCAGGGGCACTTTCTCGCGGATCACCGCCGCTGCTTCGGCAACTTTGCCTTCGCTCAGGTAGCGCACATAGCGCATGGTGTCGATCTCTGCCGGGCAATTGGCGCGGCATGGAAGCAGGGCTTCGCGCCGCTTTTTGCCCTTCACGAGCTCCGGCTTGTCCATGATGGCGGCGGTGGGGCAAACCTCGACGCAAGCGCCGCAAAAACGACAGCCGGCCTCTTCCCAGGACTGACCGACTGCGATGCCGGCGCTGTTCTCTTCGCCGTGATGCACAAACTTGAGAACCTCGGCGCCGCGCAGCTCGTTGCAGGCGCGCACACACCGGCCGCAGTTGATGCAACGTTCCCAATCGTAGTTGAACAGCGGATGCGAGACATCGGGAGGAATGCGCTTGGGCCGCCGGCGCACGCTGAGATGCTCGCTGACTCCCGTGTACTGCTTGAGCGATTGGAGTTCGCAGTTCAGGTACTTGGTGCAGGTGCCGCACTCTTCAGGATGGTCGGCCAGCAAGAGCTCCATGGCCATGCGGCGCAGATGCAGAATGCGGGGCGTTGCGGTGCGAACCTCGATGCCCTCGGTAACGCGCAAATGGCAGGAGGCGTGGACGCCCTCCATCCCCTCCAGTTCAACAAGGCACAGACGGCAAGCGCCGGCGGGCTTCAGGTCGGGATGGTCGCAGAGATGAGGAATATAGATTCCCGCGCCCAAGGCGGCGTTGAGCACTGTCGTTCCCGGTTTCGCTTCCACTTCCTTGCCGTCGATCTTGAGCTTAATGGTCGCGGGATCGCTCATCGCGCCACCTCCTCGCTCACGGCGGCGACGCGGGTGCAGACGTTCGCGGAGCAGTGCTTTCCCGTGGCGTGGCTCTCAAATTCGCCGCGGAAGCGATGCAACGCGGTCAGCACCGCGTCCGGCGCGTTTCTGCCGTTGGCGCACAAAGAGCCTGCCTTCATTCCGTCGCTCAAATCGAGGATCAGATCGAGATCGCTTAGCGCGCCGCGTCCATTTGCAAGATCCGTCAGGATGTCGCGCAACTGGCGCGTGCCCTCGCGCCCGAAGGTACACTTGCCGCAGGAGCCGCTGTGGGCCGCGACCAAGGCTTGGCGGGCCAGGTCTACCGCGCAGGCGGCGGTATCGGCGGCTTGCAAAGATCCCGAACCCAAGATGCATCCGGCGCTGACCATCTGCTCGTAGTCGAGAGCAAGATCCAATTCAGCGGCGGTTAGCCATCCACCGGCCAGCCCACCGATTTGAACTGCCTTCAGCTCCGAGCCCGACGGAGCGCCCCCGCCAATCTCCATCGCGATTTGGCGAAGCGGCGTGCCCATCGGGACTTCAGCGAACCCCGAGCGCTCGAAAGCGCCGTTCAGGGCCACGATTTTGGTTCCAGGGCATTCATTTGTCCCCAGCGACCGGAACCAGGCGGCATCCTTTTGGAGGATTGCGGCAACCAGCGCCAGAGACTCGACGTCATCGACGGCCGTGGGCCTCAAGAATAGCCCCTCCGTTTCCGGATGCGGCGGCCGGAGGCGGGCGTGGGGCTGGCGTCCTTCAAGCGCGCTGATCAAAATCGTCTCTTCTCCGCCGGCTAAACCGCGGGGAGCTTCGCGAATCTCAATCTGGCAACTGAAGTTCGAGCCGAGAATGTTTTCGCCCACGAGCTGATAGTCACGCATTTGCCTGAGCGCAATGGCAGCTCTGCGAAGGGCCACGCTATGGCCGGGATCGACGCAAAGATACGCTTGATCGGCGCCCACCGCGTAAGCGGCGATCAACAATCCTTCCAGAACCGAATGCGGATCGGCTTCGAGCAGGAACTCACTTGCGGCGCTTCCGCTTGCCTCCATGCCTGGCGAAGCATTGCCGACGACGTAACGCTTGCCCTCGGCTGCCTGGCGGCAGAGGCGCCACCTGTCTGCCAGCCGTGCTCCCGAGCCGTTGCGCGCGCGTAGGCCGGCGCGTTCTAGCTCGTCGACTACGCTCTCTGGAGGCATGGCCAGCGCCCGCGCCAGCCCGGCGCACGCGCCATTGACGAGCGCATCGCAAAGATCTTCAGGATCGATATTCCCCGCTTTGCGCAGCGATACCCGCCGCTGAGCGGCGAAGAACGGCAGGCTGGCGAGAGAAGGCAAACCCAAAAAGCCTTCAGCGCCATCGGCAGCGAGCGCCAGATCGATGCGGGGATCGCCGCCAGCCACTACGCTCGAAAGAATCTCCGAGCCGAGATCCGGAGTTACGTTGGCATAGTAAAGCTTGGGTTGTCCCGGCCTGGCGACCGCAACCACAGGCTCCACTTCGCGCCATCCGAGCGATCCCGCCTGAATGATTTGCGCAGGGGTATTGTGCTGGACCACTTCGGCGCTGAGCCGCTCAAAAACAGCCAAAGAACCGGCAGAGCTTCCCGAGACGCCGGTGTCGATATAGACACACGTTTTGCCGCCCCGCTGGCGATCAACTTCGGCCTGCGCTCGTTGCCGCATTTCAATGAGAGCGGTCATGATTCTCTGGCGCCCTCCGGCGGGGGTCCTCAAAAACGCTGCTAACAGCCCATGGTGAAAATCGAAATCCCGAAAAAAACATCCCTCGGCGGCTAAAGCCGCGTTGGTCCTTGGGGCTTTACGGCACGACCGAACAGGCTGCGGAAAACTTCCTCAACTCGGTCGCTTGTGGTGGAAATGAGCTTAGCGGGGGCTAAAGCCCAATTCATTTTGTTGGCCTTATCGGCACGAGTAAACTCGTGCCCTTGTTACAAAGCGCCTACAGTCGAGTTTTCCCGCGGCATGTGAAGTCGTGCCCCTTCAAAACGGCATCGAGCCGGGTTTTTCCGCAGCCTGTGAAGTCGTGCCCTTGCAAAACCGGACTTCCACCACGGGCTGCCAAGGGGATTGGACATCTGCGGTCCGATTTCCCGCTCTTAAATTACGCGATTTAGAACCTAAAGTACGTGATTTAGCTCACAAATTGGCGATACTTTGTTTGCATGAACTCCAGCAATTCTGGTATTAGCCAAAAGCTTTGACCGAGCTTAAGCTTGATAGACGGCTAATCGCATGGATATTGAGTTCTGCTGGTGATGAGTCAACTCTCACCGGGTGAAGAGGCTGCGCGGCCGCGAGGAGAGCAATGATGAAGATATGTTTGTACGGCGCTGGAGCCATCGGCGGGCTTCTGGGAGTGCGCCTGGCTGATAAGGGCGCGGAAGTGAGCGTAATCGAAGTTGGACCCGTCCTTGAAGCCATTCAAAAGAACGGCCTGAAGGTAGAGTCGGACGGCAAGATGAGCTCGGCCAAGGTGACGGCCACCAGCGATCCCGCATCGCTCGGGCCGCAGGATCTGGTCATCATCGCCGTCAAGGGGCCGACACTGAAGTTCATCTGCTCGAAGGTCGCCCCGCTGATTGGACCCGACACCATCGTCATGACCGCCATGAACGGCATTCCGTGGTGGTTCTTTCATGGCTTCGGCGGCGCGCTTGCAGGAACGGAATTGAAGTCGGTCGATGCCGACGGCTCGATCGGCGGCAGCATTCCCGGGGATCGCATCATCGGCTGCGTGATCAACCTCTCCTGCGCCCTGCTGGGGCCTGGCATCGTCAAGCATGTCAGCGGCAACGCATTGACCATCGGCGAGCCCAATAACACCGATTCCCCGCGCCTGCGCGCTCTCGGCGAGCTGCTTTCCGGCGCCGGTTTCGAGATGACTGTCACCACTTCGATTCAGAAGGAGATCTGGTACAAGCTGATGGGCAATATGACCCACAACCCGATGTCGGCCCTGACCGGCGCAACCGTCGACCGCATTATCGACGATCCATTGACCTACAAATTCTGCGTCAACATCATGAATGAGGCCATCGCGGTGGGTGACAAGTTCGGCTGCAAGCCCGACGACACGCCCGAGCATCGCCAGGAGAAGACGCGCAAGATGGGCGCATTCAAGACGTCGATGCTGCAGGATGTGGAAGCCAAGAAGGCCCTGGAGCTGGACGCCATGGTCGGCGCCGTAAGCGAAATCGCCGGGAAGGTCGGCGTGCCGGTTCCCTACACCGATGTTCTGCTTGGCCTGACCCGCGTCAAGGCGCAGGTGATGGGGCTTTATCCGGAGACCGGGAAGTAGCCGGGCGAATATTGGAGTCAAAACGAAGGAGGGCGATCCGCATCAATGCAGATCGCCCTCCTTGTTTTGACGTCTGGCCAGGCGCACCGCGAATTATCCGCCGATTACGTCCGCGCCGTATATGCGTGCTTTGATTTTCCGCTCTCCCCGTCAGCCATTGCGGCTTACAGCTAGTTCTTCTTGACGGCTGCCGAGCGCTTTGATGTACTCCGCAGCGTGCTCGGCCGCCATGCGGCCCGTGGTCATGGCAAAGCCCATGGTGTTGCCCGGTAGCTGGAAGACATAAGTATCGCCGTAGATGTCGCAGGCATCGGTACCTGAGGCATAGAGTCCGGGAATCACATTCCAGCTCTTGTCGATCACTTCTGTCTTGTAATTGATCTTGATGCCGCCCAGGCTGCCGTAGCCGGCAGGATAGAGAGCTATGGCATAGTACGGTCCGTTTTTGAGGGCGCGCAGGTAGCGCTTGGGCTTGACGAAGATTTCGTCGTAGCCGTGGTCGCAGAAGCCGTTGTACTGAGCCACGGTGGCCTTCAAACCATCGGCGTGGATGCCGGTTTTGGCGGCCAGCTCGTCAAGAGTAGCGGCCTGGTAGAAGTGCGGATAATTGTCCTGCTGCACCCTTTCGATCATCTCGTCGATATTGGACAGATTCGGCGTCTGGATCACCAGGTTGATGAAGTCCAGGTAGGTCTTCATCGAGTCCTTGATGGTTTCGTCGAACACCAGGAAGGCGGTGCGGTCTTTCTGCAGGGAGATAGCGTTGCCCTTGAAGCTGTCGTTGCCCTCGCCCTCGTTCATGAAGCGCTCGCCGAGCAGGTTAACCATCATGTGCGGCTGATGGAAGAGCGGCAGCCAATCCAGGCCCAGCGCCATGGGGTCGGCCACGCCGAACGAAAGCTCCATCCTCATGGGAGTGGACATGGCGCCGGCCTCCCATGCCATGCGAATGCCGTCGCCTTCGAGTCCGGGAATGGCGAAGGTGTGCAGATCTTTGCCCCACTCGTAGCCGGTCTGCTTCTTGATCATTTTGGGATTGGCGCCGAAGCCGCCGGTGGCGATGATCACGGCCTTTGCTCTGACCGTGATTTCTTCGCCTGATTTGTCTTCGGCGATAACGCCAACGACCTTGCCGCCCTCTTTAATCAGCCTGGTCGCCGGCGTCTGCAGCATCAGCTTGACGCCCAGCTCCTTGGCCCGCTGGGTGAGGATCTTGAACATGGTGGCCGCGGCCGTCGGTCCGGGGTGGCCGCTCTCCGGCATCACAATATGCCATGTCGGGAACGAGCCCGGGAAGTACGAGGCCGGCTCTGCGAAAGTGACGCCCTGCTCCATCAGCCAGGCGATGGTCTCACCTGATTTATTCAGGTGCTCACGAACCAGCCGCCCGTCGGCCTGCCAGTGCACGTAATCCATGAAGATCTTGTAGGCTTCATCCTGGGTGGGCGAAAACTGCTTGGCGCGCGTCAACGGGCTTTCGATGCCCAGCGGACCCATGCCCATATTGGCCGCGCCGCCGGTGGTTGAACTTTTTTCCAAGGTGATAACCTTCAGACCCCGTTGCGCGGCTTCAACCGACGCCGCCAAACCGCTTGCGCCCGCGGCTACAATCACTACATCTGCTTCAAGCTGGGACATAAGATCTTCCTCGCTCCGTCATGGAACACTTTGAGCCCGGAGTCCACACGGATTTTGTAGTAACTCAAAATTCTCTCTCAATGAATGCGCGATTGAAAAATTGTTTCTGCAAAGAGTCACTATCCACAAAAACATTTTCGCGATGTGCCGCATCGCACATACATTTCATGCCGGCTGCTCGGCAATGAATCGGCTTACACGGCGACAGAGAGGGAAAAGGGCCATTCATCTGCGGAATGGCCCTTTCTGCACTAGCTTTCGGGTTCGGCGCAGATCTCGGGCGGCCAGCGCCGGAGAGCTGCGGGTTGCTCAGAATTCAAACCGGGCGGCGAACTGAATCTGCCGCGAGTTGATGAGCGTGTTGGTGATCTTTCCCGCGTTCGGAGCGATGTCGTTGCTTTGGTTGTACGCTTCGATTGCTTCGTAATTGGCGTTGTAGTTGTTCGAGTACGGGAAGGCAAAGTTGGTGTGGTTGAGAATGTTGAAGAACTCGGCGCGGAACTGGAAGTTGCCCTTTTCGCCCAGCCACGGGAGCTTTGTGTTCTTCACCAGGGAGAGGTCCCAATCGGTCTGACCCGGACCGCGCATCAGTCCGCGCGGCGAATCTCCCATATAGCCGGTTGCGTTGTTGCCCGCCAGATAGGTGGCGTAGTCCTGGGGATGAGGCAGAGTGAACATGTGCGGGTTGAACCACTGGCCCGGCTTGTGCGTGATGACGGTTGACTTGTTATAAGGAACCGCATCCGGATCGAGGGGTCCGACTACGCCCGATGCTGTGGTGATGGTTGCGGTCTTGACATCCGCCAGGTTCGCTGCGGTGACGAAATCGCAGCGGTTGTTGTTCATATTGCCGCCCACGTCTTCGATGCCAGCTTCGGCATTGGCTGTGTTTTGGCCGTATTCGATCTGGCACTCGAACGGATAGCCGGTTTGGAACGATACGATGTTGGAGAAGATCCAGCCCTTGGCAAGCATGGGCAGGAATCCGTTGGAGTGCGGCCCGGGCAGGTTGTAGACCATGTTGGCGCGCAGATTGGCCTTGGTGTCGAAGGCCGTGGGCCCTCTGTCGGCCCTGGAATTGAAAGGATCCATGGGTTGGTTCGAGCCTTCGTCCTGGCTGCCGATATCGCCCTGAGTCGTGTCCGCCAGCCTGGACCAGGTGAACGCAACCTGGTATTGCAACCCATGCGACATCTGCTTGGCAACTACGGTTTGCAGAGCGTTGTAATAGGAATCTCCGTCAGTTGAGCTGGCGACAAAGGCGGCTACATTGGGATTGAGCCGGTAAGTGCTGCCGATGGGCGCGGTGCTCGGATTGAGCGTAGGGTTCCAAACCGGGTTGAGGCCATTATTCCACGCCACGGTTGCGGGGACCGTGCCATCCGCTTCGGGAGTCGTGCAGCCTGGAAGGCCTGCCGTGACGGAATTCGGCATGTTGCAAGGCTCAATCGGGTTGCCTTCCGCCACCCGGCGGATGTGAATGCCACGGGATCCGGCGTAGGCCGCCGTGATCACCATGTTGCCCGGCAACTGCTGCTGAATCGTCAAGTTGTACTGGTGAATATAGGTTGTCTTTTGGTTGTAAACATTGCCGGCGATCTGCGGAGTCAGACAGCTATAGGAGTCCAGCACAGCGTCGGGTTCGCCAGGGAAGGCGAAGTTCCCGCCCGGCCCCGGCGGAAGATCAGTTGCCGGGCTGCAATTCGGGGCATTTACGTTGTGAGGAATATCGAAGGGCCAGAACGGAAATCCGCTGGCCACCGGGCTAAAATTGGCGAAGATATTTTCGATTGTGGAATAGGGCGGCGCCATGATGGCCTGCTGGCCCAACTTGTCGCCGATGTTCACGATGTCATAATAGAGGCCGTAGCCGCCCTTCACCGCAGTCTTGCCGTTGCCGCGGGGATTCCAGGCAAAACCCAACCTCGGGCTGAAGTTCTTCAGCGAGGAATTCCTCCAGATAGGGCCGATCTGGGCGACGCAGGTGGAGGGGTTGTTGGTGGGTGAGCAGCTCGATATATCGCCCTTGGCGAAATTTGTGTAGCCGGAATTCCTTCCATTCTTGTCCGAGGGCACCGTGACCATTTCATAGCGCAGTCCCATGTTCACGGTGAGCCGCTGGGTGGGCCGCCAATCGTCCTGCAGATAGCCGCCGGCCGTCCAGTAAGTGTAGTCGCGCACAGTATAGGAGGGCACGGGAGGTTGCCTCTCGAAGGACTGCGCGAGGGCGTAGCCCTGCAGAATCGAGTCGCCGAGAAAATCTCCATAGGTCTCGCCGCCGGTTGGAACTCCCGTAAAGACATCGGGCATTACGTTGACGGAGCCGAAGATCAGGTCGTTCCACATCGGATCGTCGAAGTGGTTGCCCAGAAAGCCCATCTGGAGAGAGTGCTTGCCCTTGGTCCAGAACAGGTCATCGCCCACAGTAATCAGATTCTGAATGAGGTAGCCGGGCGCCACTGTGGAGGGGCCCATGGTGGTGAGGCTGGTGCCCACGAGCAGGCCGATCATGCAGTTGCCTCCGGGGCAATCGCCCGAGGGATCGGCGGAGTTGTCGATCAGCGATGTCTGACCGGGCGCCTCGATCTGCCCCGCCGCGGCGGAACTGGAAGGCAGCGAGAGAGTGCTCAGGTTTGTCCGCGCATAGGAAATGCGTGCCGAATTGAGCAGCGCGGAGCTGAAGATGTGGCTTTCGGCCAGGGTGAGAAATTGCGACTGGCTGTAATCGTGGTCAAGGAACTGCGGATAGTTGTCGGGCTTCAGCACGCGAGCGCTGTCGGCGGTGTAGCGGATGAAGCCGGTGTCCGTCGACGAGAAGTTCATGTCGAAGCGAATTTGCCCGAAGTCTTCGCTGGCCGTTTCAACGTTCCCCTGGCCGGGGGTATAGACGAACTCGTCCAACCGGTTGCCGTTGCTCGTGTTCTCCACGTTGGGGTAAGGGAAGAGATTGGCGATGGCGTACATTTTGGGGTTCACGGTTCCGGTCCAGTTCGGCCCGCCAGTGTTGTTAACAGGAGGACCGGCATTCGCCGAAACTCCGGCCGGGAAGCCGGGAGGGTACGCCGCGCAGGGGTTGCCGGTGGGCAGAATCGAGTGGCTGGTGGAATTTGAGCCGGGAGTCCAGCACTCCGGCGGCATGGTGCTGTCGATAGGGACATAAAGCGGGTTGCCTGTTGACTGGCGCAGGCCCTCGTAGTTGACGAAGAAGAAGGTTTTGTCCTTCTTTATGGGACCGCCCAGCGCGACGCCGAACTGATTTCTCTTGAACTCCGGAATGCGGCTGCCCCCAAGAATCGTTGGGCTGGGATCGAAGTAATTGCGCGCATCGAGCGCGCTGTTGCGCAGATACTCGAAGACATCGCCGCTGAGTTGATTGCCGCCGCCTCTGCTGACGATAGTGGTCTGGCCGCCCATGCCGGAGAAGAATTGAGCCGGTGCGAGGCTGGTGATGACCTTGTACTCACTGACGCCGTCCATGCCCAGGGTTGTGCCCTCCACCGAAGAGGCATTGAGGCCGCCTGAGTTGATGGTGAGCGTTCCATCCAGCGTGACAATATTGGAGCGCGTGGGAGCCCCGTCGGCCGAATACATGGTGCCTGTCATCCCCTGCCCCGCGTCTTCCTGCGTCTGCTGGGTGATGCCGGGCTGCAGCAAGGTCAAGTCGACATAGTTTCTGCCGTTCAAAGGCAGTTGCGCGATGGTCGTATCGCTGACCAGGGAGCCCATCGAGCTCGATGTGGTCTCCACCTGGACGGCATTTTGCGACGTGACCTGGACAGTTTCAGAAACATTGCCCACCTGCAAGGTAAAGTTCAGGACTTCCTCCTGGCCGACGGCCAAAGTGATTTGGTCCTGCGATTCTTTCTTGAAGCCGGCTTGACTCACGTCGATGCCATACTGGCCCACCGGGAGCGCCGGGAAACGGTAGAAGCCGGTGCCGTCGGTGGCAAAGGTGCGAGTCAATCCTTCATCGTTGTGTACAGTCACCATTGCGCCGACGACGACGTTGCCTTTGGCATCCTTCACCGTACCGAGAATGGTTCCGGTTGGCACCTGCGCATACAGGTAAGACGACGCCAGGAAAACGAACATGCTGACGAGAACGAAAATCGCTCTCTGCGAGTGACGCCAAGTATTGGTCACGGTTTCCTCCAAAGTTTGCTCTTAAATCCTGCTTGCATTGGCAGGCTCAACGGCATAATGTCGAGCCGCAACGCACGATCACTTGCGACGTTTTGAACGAAATGGCCCCGGTTCATACTGGCACCACAAACGATTTGCGTCTTTCAACTGTTCACTCTCCGGGCAAAGCCCAACCCACCGGAATTCGCGATGGGATTCTTCATGAACAACTGCGGCGTAACGATGCCTCCACGGACTTCCCCGGGAGGTCCAGGCCGATCGATTCCGGCCAGTTCTCAGACGCGGCAGGCTTCAGTTCAGGAGAACTCGTGCATGATCTCTTAACGTGATAAGAGTTGGCAAATTGTTTATGCAAAGAGCAGGTATCTACATAATCGATGATCCCCATCCGGGCGGCGGTCAAGGCGCAAATAATTAATTTAAGACACGTTAACCGAGAAATCATCGAACCTTCGGGGTATCGGTAGAGACCTGGGCGAAAGCCCTGGCGGGGGGGACCTCCCAAGTTCAACCGACGGCGCACTGAGGCTGTGTGAGCCCACGGGCTCCAGCTCATCGATCCCAGATACTTCCAGCCGGTGATCCCATGAAGGGGGGGGCGGCCGGTTTGCTTCGCTTAGAGCGCCAGGCCAAGCGCGCTGTTGAGGCCGCGTGCGGCGAGCAAAGCCGCGGTGGACAGGGACCCGTGTCCCTCAT
>CAWKFD010000005.1:0-9092 GCA_963848805.1 uncultured Acidobacteriaceae bacterium
GTACTTTTTTTTTAACCAGCGTATTCTTCAACCCCTGGAATCAGCGAGTCCCCGCCTCCCTTGGTGTAGTAGCCGCCCATGTTGAAGCCCGCCACGCTATAACTCGAATGCAGGTTGAGCGAATGAAACGCGCTAGCCCCTTCGTCATTGGTCCCGTACACCGAATACGTGCCGCTGCCCATCTGGTAACCTGCCGAGAAGCTGGGCACGCCCGGCAGGGATTCGTTCCAGTCGATGGAAAACGTCTCGTTGTCGCCATGGGTTACATAGTTCGCCAGGCCCGGAACAGCGTAGTTCCCTTCGCTGTCGTAAAGCTTGGAATAGGAGATGGCGCCCGGAAAGTGGCTGCCCGCCGAAGATGTTGGTGGAAAGGTTGATGCCGCTGGCATTGGAGATGGACTGGAAGCTGGAGTTCGCCCGCGATTGGTTTAGAAAATAGGAGGCATTGAAGGTTAGAAAATTGGGATTGTAGAAAAAGCCGGAGAGCTCGCCGTCGCCTCCAGACCGTGAAGCCGTGGTCGGAACTGGTCATATTCCCGTAATCCGCGTTATATCCCGAGGAGACCGTACCGCTCAGGTTTGTGCTGGTCTCGCCGAGCCGGATTTGCGCGGCAACAGGCAAAGCCGGCAGCAGAAGCCCAATCAGCACGCACCTCGTGACTCGCAAAGAACTTGTCACTCTATTGCCATCCTCGACTTCTCAGAGCTCTTGCGCGCTGCTGCTGCATCCCGGTCGCGTCCTTGTAACAAGGGCACGGCTTCAAAACCTGCGGAGAAACCCGGTTCATCGTGCTTTGTAACAAGGGCACGGCTTTAGCCGGGCCAATCGATACAGCAAAATAACCCTGGGCTTCAGCCCCTGCCGGGTGCCCCATCCTTGCCGCGTCTCCGCGCCTGGGGTGGAAAACCACGACCCTTTAAGTGGTGTGAATTGTGCGCTCTATTGTACCAACCGCAAGCAACGATCACACAATCCCACGGACCGGGTACCGCCCTGAGAATTCCGGTTTCTTTCCCTGCCCCCTTCCGCAGCTTCTTACATTTCTTCGATCTTCGCGTTCTGTCTCAGCTTCTGGTCGAGCGCGGAGCGAAGCTGTTCGGCCTTCTTCTCTTTCAGCTCTTTTTCGAGTTGCGTCTTCACGTCTTCAAACTTCATCTTGCCCGCCGGCGTGTGCTCATTCAAGCGGACGATGGTGTAGGCCTGCTCGATTTGAATCACATTGCTCACGTCGCCCGGCTTCATGGCGCGTACCGCCGTCAAAACCTGGGGCGCCAATTCGTTGACTGGGGCAGGCTTGTGCTGGCCCATCATCACGCGGTAATCGTCATCGGAGATCTTCTCCGCCAGCAGCCCGAATTCTTCGGCCGTCTTCGTCGCTTTGGCCTGCCGCAGCGCGTCCTCCGCCCGTTTACGCCCCTCTTTCAACTGGTCGGCAGTGGCCTTGTCCGGAGGCAGAACGGAAATCGTCTGGAAGGTGAACGATTCAGGATATTGCCAGCGGACGGGGGTTTTATCGTAAGTTGCCCTGACCTCAGCCGGAGAAACCGCACTCTTATCTTCAATTTCCTGCTTTAGAAGAGCGTCAATCAGCAGCGAGCGCCGCACCTTCTCCTCGAGCAACTGCTGCGAGCCATGGAACTCAGTCTGTATCAATTGATTGAATTCCGCCGGTGTAGAAAACTGTCCGCGGAAATCCGCCTCGGCACGCCGCATTTTCGCGGCCGGAATCGTCATTTTGCGGCGCAGCGCTTCCTGGTAAACCAGCTCCTCGAAGATCATCATCTTCATGGCGCCGCTGCGAATCCCCGGCTCAAGCGGTTTTGGAATTCCGTTGTGCTGGCGCGCATAGGGAAACATCGAGTATTCCTCGCGCACAAGGTCGATATCGGTCAGCACCGAACCGTTCACGCGCACCACCGGCTTACCCACCGCGGCGAGCGGCACCATTCCTCCGTCAGCAACGGGCGCGGGTTTGAAGACCGTGGGGGTATGAGAGGCGACCTGTGCGCCGGCCACGGTAGCCGCCAGCAGAAGGAAAGAGCAAAAGGGAAGTTTGCAATACATCGTTGACCTCAGAATCGGGCAAAAAAGAGGAGGGAGTATATCGCCCCCTCCTCTCGTGCATAGAGAAGTGCCTAAAACACGGTTTAGAACACGGTTCCAGCTTGACCGTTGTTCGATTCATTCGCTTCGCCACCATGGCACTGACGGCAGAACTGCGCCGTCTGGTTGCTTCCGGCACTTTGGTCGGCCGGGTTGTAGGGAGCGCGAACGAAGAACATGGTCTGGTAGAAGCCGGTCGCCAGGCCTGACTTTGCGCCTTTTGTCACTGATACCACGTTCATCAGGTGCTGGTTGTGGCAACTGGTGCAGGTGACCACGGCGGTGTTGTTGTAAGCTGACAGGCTGACAAAGAAGCCGTAGTTCGTAACGAACTTGGCCGAATTCGTCCCGGTCATTGAGATTGTGCCATTGGTCTCGGTGCAATCCCAGTTGTATTGGCCGCCGCAGCTTACCGTGGCATTAAGGCCCACCGGGTGGTTGCTCAGATAGTCTCCTTTGGTGTTGCCATCGTTTCCGAGCAGGGTGGGGATCGTGCCGCCTCCGTAGGTTGCGGGCACCGTCTCATAGATCGCGTCCTTCATCATGGCGCCCTCGGCATAGTTGCCGTCGTGGCAGCTCAGGCAGGTGAGCAGGCCGTTCACGTCAGGCGCCGTAGACAGCATGCTGGCCGGGAGGACTTCTACGCGGCCTCCGGCGACTGTGATCGATTTGTTGTACAGGTTGCCGACATCCTGGCCCCAGAGAATGGAATCGCCCGAGGTAGTGTCCTTGGATGCGTTGGCGCCGTTGCCCCATGCGCCGCTGTGAGGTGCGTGGCAAGCTGCGCAACCACGGCCGTAGTTGAGGTGAGCGCCGAGAACGTCAGTCGCCGGTGCTGCGCCTATCTGGGCATTCGCGATGGCTGCGGATGCCAATAACAATAAAGGAACTAGAAAATAACGTTTCATCGATGAAAGCCTCCTAGGCCTTGTAGTTCTGTTTCAGTACGATTGAGCTTGAGGCCGGCCTGATTGGAGTTTTCTTATTACCTTTGGTCCCGCGTACATCCCGGGATTCGGGATCAAAGCTTGACTCCAACAGATCACCCTCGGCGATCGTCCACTGCAGATTAACCTCATACAGCGCCCGGTGATGTGATTCAGGACACCCTTCTCGATTGGCTTAACGTGACAGGTATCACTCTCGTACGGGGTATTTTTGTGACATTCGTCACTCTGGTGCATAAACTTGCCCAACTTTTGTGTTATTCCCCTGTTGGAATCCCTGATCGCCGCCGATATAACCCGTCTCATTTTCGGTCGTGTTTTCCTGCTCCATGTGATCGTGATCACTTTCTCGCAGCACGCCTGATGCTCTTCTGTACATGGTTCACGTTGCATTTGGGGACGCAGGTCGGTTTCCGCACATGGGATCGGCGCCCAGTCAGCGTGGTTGGAGCGCGATGTTGCTACTGAAAAAGAAACCCGATCCAGGTCCGGTCGAGGAGCGGGCGGCGCTGGCGGGGGAACCGCCGGCAATTCCCAACGAGGCGAGCGCGGCGCCGAATGCATCATTGGATTCGAGGAATGTCTACGCGATGGCGGTGCTCGCCCTGGTCGTGGGCCTGGCAATGGGATACCTGTTGCGTGGATCGAACTCGCCCGCGGCCGGCGCAGGACAGCCATCTGCCGCAACGGGCCCGATGGCCGGCGGGCGAATGCCCATGCTTGAACAGATGAAACAGGCAGCCGACAGGCAGGCACAGCCTCTGCTCGAGAAGTTGAAGAGCGACCCAAACAACGCCGCTCTGCTCGGCCAGATTGGGGCTGTTTACGATTCCATGCACCAGTTCACCGAGGGCGCCGTTTACTACAATCGGGCTGTCCAGGCGGACCCGGGCAACGCCGTCTTTCACAACAAGCTGGCCATCAGCCTCTACAGCAATGGCGATGCCGATGGAGCGATCGCGCAGTTGAATCAAGCGCTCGCCCATGACCCAGGCTACGCCGATGCTTTGTTCAACCTTGGCATGATCAAGCTGCAGGCAAAACAGGATGGCAAGGGCGCCCTTGCGGCCTGGCGGCAATTGCTGAAGTCAAATCCACAATTGAGCGCGGACCGCAAAGCCGTAGTGCAAAAGCAGATTGCGGGCGCCGAAGCCATGCTGAACAATCAAAAAGCGCCGGACTCGAAACAATGAATAATTTAACCCAGACTCCCCAAAAACAATGGACACCCGTGCAGGCGATTTCCTTGATGATTATCTGCCTGCTGGTGGGAATCGCCGGCGGCTGGTTGGCCCACGGAAGGCAAAGCCCGGCGACCGCCGGATCTCAAGAAGCCGCCCCGGCCGCCACGCCGGGGCAGGGCGATCCATCGGCTTCCCAGATGGCAAATCCTGCTCGGTTGCAAGAAATGGCTGACGCGCAGGCGGCGCCGCTCCTCGAGAAGCTCAAGACGGATCCCAATAATCCAGATCTGCTGACCAGCATCGGCAACATCTATTACGACGCGAAGGAGTATTCCGCCGCTGTCGATTTCTACGGGCGCGTTCTCAAGGTCAAGCCTGCCGATGTGCCCGTGCGGACCGATATGGCCACTGCCGATTGGTACATGGGAAACGCCGACACCGCGATTACCGAATTCAACAAGGCCCTTACCTACGAACCCAATAGCCCCAATGCGCTTTTCAATCGCGGCGTGGTGAAGTGGAAGGGGAAGGGCGACGTTGCGGGCGCGGAAGCCGATTGGAAGAAACTGCTGGCGGAGAATCCGAATTACGCCGCTAAAGACCAGGTCGAACAAATGATGGCTGAGGCCAACAAGCAAGCTGGGCCCAAGCCGCAATGAAAGCTTAGATAACAAATCCAGACGCGCAAAAGCACGCAAAAACATGCGAAAAATGGGCCAAAACTGGCCATTTTAGGGCCGCAAAGCCCTGTTTGGACACGCTTATGGGAAATTACTCGGTGCTACTCGCTCTTATTCGCAACCATTCTCGGTTCTAAATGCTAATTGTTCGCAACTATTCTCGGTATTTGTCTCGAAGAATCGCACCCTCTCAAGCGAACATTCGGGGGGCAACTGTAACCATCTGAGCGAACATTTCCCCGCTCCCGCGCACCATTAATATCTACATTTCACTTGACTTGAAGGGCCTTCCGCCCTGCCCGCAAAAACAGCGATCGTTAGCGTCCCCGCACACTCACCGAAATCCTAAGTTCTGTGCTGCCTCTAATGAGATCTTGCTTACTGCCGATAAGGCGGGAAGTGAATCGCAGGGCTGGTTGCCAACGCGCGGGCGTGGCTCTGCTGCGGCGCATTTCTAAATGAAATGCGCATCAGGAGGCTTTTCCATGAGACAGTATCTCTTCGCCCTTCCACTGCTTTTGGCAACCGCGGGTATTGCGAGAGCTCAGATGGCCGTGCCGACCTCTGACGTTCTAGGCGCTCATCTTAACTATGGCCGGGGGTGTGCGGCTTGCCACGCCCCACACGGCGGATCAAGCGGCAACGGCGCCAGCAAATCCGGTGACACCGCAGCCGGCAGTGTCGCTCTCTGGGGTGAAGACGCGAGTCGTCTTTATGGCAAAACCATTGCAACGGACGGGGGCAAATATGTAGAAGTTTTGCCGGCCAGCATGTCGGCTACGACGCCTGACGTTAAGGGCATGCTCACCTGCTTAACCTGCCACGACGGCAACTATGCCGAGGGCGCCATGATGAAGAACGCAGTTTATGAAAAGCTGCCCGCAACCTACGGAAACGCCAACAAAGTACCGACATTGCTCGGCAACAATGGCGCCGGTGCGGGAAATTATCTGAACGAGCATCCGATGGGACTCAATGCATCAGTCGCTTGCGGCGGCACAGATTGGGATTGCACTAACGCCGGCGGTGTGATCAGCATGAAAGGGCCAGCTTCCAGCAGGTTCGTTTCCAACTACGGATTCTTTGTCCAGCCGAGCGCGTACAACGGTAACGCCGTGGTGATGTGCACAACATGCCACAATCCGCATGTGATGAATGTGGTCAAAGTGACCAAGGGCCCCACCACGGGCCTGCCGGCGGGCTACTATGCGACTACGTTCTTTCTGCGCGCGCCCTACAACCCATCCGATCCCAACCCCGAATCCAATCAGACGGCGCAATTCTGCCGCCAGTGCCATGGGGAGGAGTCGAACGAAATGTACGGTGGCACTGCTGGAACTGTGTTTTAGCCCTTTGGGTGGTTTTGGCTCTTCTTCCTGGCGCAACTACCCGCGCCGCAACGGTCAGTTCAACCGCCTGCGCTGCACGCATAGCGAGCCACGGAATCATTTTGCTCAGGCGCGCTTCGGGGCGAGTGTTCTCGTTTATGGTGCCGGATAACGTCCAGCCAGAATGCGGCGGCGATTGGAATCATCCCGGCGACTAACCTATATTGCGTTCATAACGTCGGTTCGTGCCGATACATTGGCATTTGCCAAATAGGTCCGCGCCGTGGCGCAATGAAAGAGGTTGAAGCAATGGCATTATCCGCTCAGCAAACAGCTTCTCACGGGATTGACCCAGCCTGCATTCGCCTGCTTCATGAACGCGAGGAGGCCCGGTTCCGCGCAACTCATGCGAAATCGGGAGCCCTGCATGAGCGCGCCCGCCGCCACCTGATGCACGGAGTTCCTTTGCACTGGATGAGCCAGTGGGCCGGCCCCTATCCGATATTCGCCGCAGAGGGCAGAAACGCCAGCCTGCTCGACGTAGATGGCAATCGCTATATCGATTTCTGCATGGGAGACTCGGCCGCTCTGTTCGGCCACGCCAACCCGGCCGTGGCCGGCGCTATTGCCGAAATGATCGTGTCTCAAGGCGCCACCTATATGTTGCCCACTGAGGACGCCATTTTTGTGGGCGAGGAACTGGCACGGCGCTTCAAGCTGCCTTGCTGGCAGGTCGCAGTTTCGGCCACCGACGCCAACCGCTTTGCTCTGCGCATGGCGCGAATCGTCACCGGGCGCAACAAAGTTCTTGTGTTTAACGGAAAGTACCATGGCTCGGTAGATGAGACGCAAGTTGAACTGCGAGACGGTCAGATGGTTCCCCAATTTGGGATCAGTCCGAACGGCGTCGCATTCGAGGATACGACCAAGCTGATCGAGTTCAACGATGTTAGCGCTCTGGCTTTGGCTTTGGAATCGCGTGACGTAGCCGCCGTGTTGGCCGAACCGATGATGACCAATATCGGAATGGTGCCCCCTGCCCAGGCTTCCACGAGGCTCTGCGGCGCCAGACACGAGAGACGGGGACAGTGCTGATTATCGACGAGACCCACACGATCTGTGCCGGCCCGGGCGGCTGTACCGCTCTGTTTGGGCTCGATCCGGACATGATCGTGATCGGCAAGGTGTGGTCCGCGGGCATTCCCAGCGCCGTCTACGGAATGAATGAAGCGATCCGGAAGGCGGTCGAGGCGCTAACCAGCGGCCCGGGAATCAATCACTACGGCTTCGGCGGCACATTGGCAGCGAATGCTCTCACGTTGCGGGCCATTCGGACGACTCTGGAACAGGTAATGACCGAGAAGGCGTATGAGCGCATGAATGGCCTGGCGGCGAAGCTTGAAGAACTCATTGGGCAGCGCATTCGGGAGTTCCGCTTACCCTGGCACGTTACGCGTGTCGGCTCACGGGTCGAGTATCTATATCGTCCCACGCCGCCACGCAATGGCAGTGAGGCGGCCGCCGCCCGCAACGACGAAATCGAGGCACTGATTCATCTTTATTTTCTGAATCGCGCCATACTGCTGACGCCCTTTCACAATATGACGCTGGTCTCCGCCTGCACCACCGGGGAAGATATCGACCGCTTCGATGTAGTATTCTCCGGGCTGCTCACCGAGTTGACTCGCGGCCCAGGCCAATCGAGGAACAGTTCGTAATGAAGGAGCAGCAGCCGTCATAAGGACGTGGAGACGGTTGCTGCAATCCACCAGGAGGAATCGCGCATGGAAGATCAGCACAGACAGGACCGGGCCATCATCCGGGAGCTCATTGAAAACTGGGTCGTCTGGCGCGACACGGCGCACTGGGATGATTTCCGCAAGGTCTGGCATCCCGACGGCCGCATGACCGCCTCCTGGAAACAGGCGGGTTTCGAAGAATTCATCACCGGCAGCCACGACTTGATGGAGCGGGGCGGAAGCATCCTGCATCTGCTCGGCGGTACTGCGGTCAAGGTCAACGGAACCCGCGCCATCTCGCAAACGAAAATGGAGATTCAGCAGCGTGACCGGGTCGACGGCGTGCTCTGCGACGTAAGCTGCATGGCCCGCCACTACGACTTCTGGGAAAAGCGCGACGGCCGTTGGGGCCTCGTCCTGCGCGAAACGATCTTCGACAAATCGCGCATCGATCCGGTCATTCTCGGCGAGAAGCTGCGCATCGACGAGCAGCTCTACAACAAGTTCCCCGCCGAATACGCTGCCTTGGCTTATCTCCAGGAGAAGATCGGCTTCAGCGTTCGCCCCGATATGCCTCACGGCTGGCGCGGGCCGGCCGTCGAAGAGCTTTACCGGCGTGGCGAGTCGTGGCTTGCCGGGGAGCTGGACAAACCCTGGGGGCGCGCCGGCGACTCCTTCAGGAATCAGGCCTAGCGGAGGTGCTAGTTCTGCCTTTGCGGCAGGGTTCCGGGCGCATAGTCGAAATTCCCGTGCATGATGCAGATAATCAGGAAGCAGTTCGTAAAGAAGGGGGCAGCCAGCCGTCACAAATGCAGCGTCTCGCGCCGCCCCTCCTGCGGTGGTGTAATGGTCCGCAGACGCGCCCGGGCGCCGATTCTGAAATTAGACGCCTTCCTGAAGTTGTTGCCTTCGTACCCGAAGATCTTTCCCGTGGTTCTCATCGCATTCAGATCCACCACCACAATGCCGAGAGTGGGGACGATCTTTTCCCGCCACACAAAAAGGTACAAATGACGCGCCAGCTTGTAGCTATGGCAACAGTCCGTGTCGGCCAGCCCCTGCTCTGCACCGAGCAGACAGTGCCATGTGTAGAAACTTCCGTTGAGGTAA
>CAWKFD010000006.1:0-144899 GCA_963848805.1 uncultured Acidobacteriaceae bacterium
TGTTTCTTCAAAGACGCGCGGCTCTTTGGTCTGCACCACCAGCACGCCCTGCAGCACGCCGCGATCGATCAAAGGCACGCCCAGAAAAGAGCGGTACTTGTCCTCGCCCGATTCCTTGAAGTATTTGTACCGCGGATGCTCGCGCGCGTCGGCCACTGCCACGGGGAGCAACTGTTCGGCGACGAGGCCCGTGAGACCTTCGTTCAAGGGCATGCGCAGCGTACCAATGCATCGCGGATTAAGGCCCAGCGTAGCGGCAAGCACCAAGTTCGAACGATCCGGTTCGAGGAGGTAGGCCGAGCAGACGTCGGTTTTGAACCGCGCGGCGACCAAGGCCACCACATTCATCAAGGTTTCGGCCGGCTTGCCTTCCTGCGCCGCCAGGCTCGTAATCTCTTCCAGCGTCAAAGCCAGGTTAGCGAAAATGGATTCGCGGGCCGGGGTCATTGGGATCGATTCGCCTTTCTGGTGAGATGGAAAACTCGTGCTCGCGCGCTGCCCCGCTTTAAAAAGGAAAAGCAACTATGCATCGGGCGGAATCACGCGATGAAAACAGTTCAACTACATCTTGTCTTGCGGGAAGCAGGGAAAATCCCGCAGGGTTCTATTACGGGACAAATTCGACCATATCACACGCGCAAGCGGCCCCGCACGCGGGCCAGTAGCGCGGTTTCCGGTACTCATCCCACAGCTCGCGGCCTGCCCTGAACCAAGGCATCACGTTCGCGTTCCTGATCATCTCAATTTCAATGCAAGCGTTTTTATGAGGCTCGGCCCACGGCGGCTATGGAATGTGCAATTGGAATCACTTCAAGCGTTCGTGCGCCCATAGGATGGTTCCGTGCCGACCATGAAGAGAGGGCCTGAGCCCCACGCATTGATCGAGACCAAAGCACTCCCTTCTGCGCGGTCTCGACTGCCTCAACTTCCTCCTCGCCGGCGTGCAGTCAGGCGCGGGACCAATCCTCGCCATTTACCTGGCCGGCTACCGTTGGAACGAAGAGCCATCTTCGGCGTTGTATCGGTGCTGGTGATTCCCGATCTGATGCGCGGCAAGGGCCACTTCAATCTAACGCTGTGAGCCATCGCCACCGCGGTCGGCATCGGCGCGGCACTGAGCCAAGTTATCGCCGGCAGTATTGTTCATCACGTGGGCTTTCGCGCGGGTTTCCTTTTCCTTGCTGCGGTGGCCCTGGCGGCGTTCGCTACTCTGTATTTGTTTATGCCCGAGACCCGCAAGATTCGGCTGGAAGATGCATGACGGGCACGGCACGCGTTGTGGCCACATTGGCCATTTTCGCGGCGATGGTTGCATTGGTGGACACTCGCCCGCGTCGATCGAACGACGCCTGGTGGACGACGCTCGCGGCAGCGACCATGCTGGCTCTTGGCCTGGTCACGCCGCACGAATGCCTGCAGGCCCATCGCCATGCTAGAGTGAAATTCCACGGGAGATGCGATGGCGTGGGACGCGAGAGTTTCGCCGAGTGAAGAAACCATCGAGTTGCAGCAGCAGGTAGCGCGGTTGCAGGCGCTGCTCGAGGCCTCGCGCCAGGTGCACTCCACCATTCGCGAAGAAGAAGTGCTGGAGTCGGTGCTGCGTATCGTGGTGCGCGAACTGGAGATGGCCGGAGCGGCGTTTCCCGGAGCCGGCCTGGCCTATGGCGATGCGCCAGCCAGCGCCCTCGACAGCTCCGGCGCCGATGCGGGCCTGCTCATCTATCCTTTGGCGGACCGCGACGGCCGAAAGATGACCGAATTGGTGGTGGCCTCTCCCGGCGGACGCGAGCTTACGCTCTCCGAGGCCGATTTTCTCGAGGGCCTGGCGCTGCAAGCCGCCGTTGCGCTTGAAAACGCGCGCAACCACAAACGCAACGTGGAGTTCGCGCGGTTGCAGCAGGACCTGAACGCGGCGCGCGCGATCCAGCGCTCATTGCTGCCCCAGACGCTGCCCGAGATTCCGGGTTACTCGGTGGCCTTCCGCTCCGACACCTGCTACGAGGTGGGCGGCGATTATCTCGACATTGTGGAGCAGCCCAACGGCAGCCTGCTGATGGCTGTGGCCGACGTGGCCGGCAAGGGGCTGGCCTCCGCTATTATGTCCACCAGCTTTCGTGCGGCGTTCCGCGGCATGGCGGCGACGGGAATGCCGCTGGACGAACTGGCGACGCGCATCAATCAGCAGCACTGGGCGGAGGGCGAAGAGGCGCGGCGGCGCTATGTGACGGCCATCTTACTGCGGCTGAATCCCGAGGCCGGCGAACTCGAAGTGGTGAACGCGGGCCATAATCCCGGATTTCTGGTTGAGCCGGGTGCCGATCCGCATCATTTTCCCGCCGCAGGCACGCCACTGGGCCTGTTGCCGGGCATGCGCTACGAGAGCGAGCGCCACGGATTTCCGCGCGGAGCGCGCCTGCTCTTCTATACCGACGGCCTTACCGAGGTCTTCAAGGGGGATGAAGAGTTTGGGGCGGAACGGCTTCTCGATGAATTTTTGAGGTGTCCGGCGCGGAAGGCCGATGGTATTCTCGATGCATTGTGGGCGGCCATCGAGGCGTTTGCCGAGGGTGGTCCGCAAGCAGACGACATGACCGCGCTGGCGCTGTGCCGGGGATCGGGTTCGTCGGAGATGCCTGCATGAGCGAGTCGAAATCCACCACGGTGGAGGTGCGCCTGCCTACGCGCCTGGGCTACGAGAAGGTGGCCATGAGCACGGCATCGGCGGTGGCCAAGCTGATGGGCTTCCCCGAAGACCGCATCGAAGATCTCAAGACGGCCGTTGCCGAAGCCTGCATCAACGCCATCGAGCACGGCAACCGGCTCAACGAAAAGCTGTCGGTGGGCGTGGTGCTGCGGGCAGACACCGACAAGCTTGAAGTGAAGGTCATTGACGACGGTACGGGAATCAAGGTGCAGCCGGCCAAGCCCGACATCGATCGCAAAATGCACGGCGAGGAAAGCCCGCGCGGCATGGGCATGTTCCTCATTCAGGCGCTGGTGGACGAAGCGGAGTGGGTGGCTGGAGCGGATGGCAACAGCAGCTACGTCCGGCTGGTGATCCGGCTGGATAAAGAGGCGGCGTAAACGCGGTTTTTCAAGCCCGATCGAAAGCGGAGGCAATCTTCAAGTGCAGGGCGGAACCAAGTCGCGCGTTGATCAGGTCACGTCCCCATCCGGATTTCCGGTCGCCGTCCTCCGTTTTGAGGGCGATATCGCCAGCACCTCGAAAGAGGCGGTTCTGGGCTCCTACCAGACGCTGCCCAAAGAGATCACGAAGCTCATTCTGCTGGACTTCACCAAGGTGGACTACATCAATTCCAGCGGCATCGCGCTGGTTATCCAACTGCTGATCGAAGCCGCGAACGCCGGCCAAAAGGTGTACGCATTTGGCCTTTCAGGGCACTTCACCAAAGTCTTCACCATGGTCGGCATCACCAAGTACGCGGGCCTGTTCGCCACTGAGGCAGAAGCGCTGGCCGCGTTTTGAGCGGCTACTCGGCTCGATATGCATTGTTTGTAAAGAAATTCGAGATTCGGCCGCCCGGCCCGCCTATTGCGTCCCCTTGTCACTCTTTGAGAAGAGCGGGATGTGGAAGGGCATCTCGGCCGTGGACGCCTTCTTCTGCTTGGTATTTGTGTCCTGGCGCAGAACGGTGCGCTGCGAGTTGATGCACAGCCAGCCGCCGCGCACGCGCTCGAATACATGCGTAAAGACGCCTCTTTCGTCCACGGGGCCCGAGTTCACCCTGTGGTGCAGCGAGTAGGTGCCATTCACGACGGCGATATCGCCCAGCAAGCGCACCGTGATGACCTTCTGCGTAAGGTAAACCGATTTGTCGTCGCCGCTGATCACCTGCACCACCTGCTGGTTGCGCGTGGTCACGTCGCCGCTGGCGGAAATGTCGACGAACAACGGAGAAAGCACCAGTTCCAGTGCATACTGGTCGTGCCGATTCACGGCGTCGGACCAACTGTCCTCAATCTTTTGGAACAGCATGACTTCCGGGCTCTCCGTGGAGGTAACGCCCGGCTGATCCGAAGCCGGATTGGCGGCCGCCGCGGGCTCGGGCGCAGGAATTTGAGCGGCCGCGGCGCAGCACAAAACAACAGCGGCGGCAAGGCAGGAAAAAAAGCGATTCATATCCGATCTGAACTCCAGCCGGGAACATTGAGGTTCCCACGAAGCATTCTAGCTCCTTGGACTCGGCCAGCAGGCCGAATGGGAGCGGAGAATCTGGCCTCGCCTGAGCAGCTCAGCAGTCTTTAATGGATGTCTTGCAGCCGGTCGGGCGCGTGAATCGTGACGTTGGACTCTTCGATCGAGATCCATCCGTCTTTGCGAAACTGGCCAAGGGTGCGGGTAATGGTCTCGCGGGTGGTGGACGTCATTGACGCCATCTCCTCGTGAGTCAGCAGCAGAGGGAATCGGTACTCGCCGCTATCGTTGTGCTCGCCGATCTGATGCGACAGCTCCAGCAGCAGGCGGGCCAGGCGCGCGGCCACGGTTTCGGACAGGGCGATGCGGCACGCGTCCTGCAATGCGAAACGATACTCCTGGCAGATGCACTGCACGGCTCGCAGTTGAGCTTCCTTGTGGCTGTGCAGGAAGTTGACGAAGCGGTCGCGCTCGACAGGGCGCAACTGGGCCTGCGTCAATGACTCTGCACTGACTTCGTAAACGCCGTGCGATAGCACTGCGTAGAGGCCGAGCATGGAGCCGGGACCGGCGACGCGCACAATCATATGACGGTCTTCGTGCCGGCCCGCAGTCAGTTTCAAATAGCCGCTGCAGATCAAATAGAGGCAGCGGGCATCTTCACCCTCGGAAAAAAGGGAAGCCTGCGGAGGCAGCGAAATGGTGCTGGTGGCCAGCTCCAGGTCCGCCAAAACCGCGCTGCCCAGCGAGCAAAACCAACCGGGCCGGCGGTTAGCGCAAGCTGCGCATCCCAAAGGCGACGTCCGGGCCGCGTGTTTTCGCCCCGGGTGCTCCGCAATCGAGGTCTGTGTGTCCGCCATCGTCTTCTCCTGTACGACACCGACAGGGCCCATCGCGTCCACCGTTTCCCGAGCCTGATCCCGCTCTCGCGCGACATTCAATTGAGGTCCGGATGCCCGCAACTTTCCGCGTATTGAAGCATCCATCCTGAGTTTGCTTGAGGAGCCGCGCCTTTGGATGTGATGGGGCTCACGTTGATGGAGAGAGTGGCAAGGGATGTGACGGGACCCTGCCTCCCGAAACTCGCTGTCGCTGTGGCGCGCCCTTAGAATTTGCTTAACTGAAACACAGAAACACGGTCCCCCCTGTGCCCCAACCGTCACGGGCCGAAGGAGGCCCCACACAATGAAGACGACCACCAACCAACGATTCGCAGTATCCGCCAGGATGTCGCAGTCGCATTTATCTGCAATTCGAGTACCAAACTTTGGTGATAAATGTCACCGTTTGCCATGACGAAAATCCGGCGTGCGTGATAATATGCCTGCGTGTTATGACGCTCGACACAAGTGAGCCGCCGTCCCCCCCTGGCACTACGTTCCCCTGGCACTACCGGCGCTCACACGAAGGAATCGCTACTTTCAGTAGCGCAATGGCTGCAGGAGCACTAAACCTTCTTCTGATCTCTACCGATAAGGTCCTTTGAGGCGGTATTTTTCATGCATAACGATGAGCCGGTAACGCGATTGCCAATCTGTGCGGCACCCGGGAAGCAACTGGGGCTGCGAGTTTTTCTGTCGATGTTGGGCGCAAGCATCCTATGCGCCACCGCGCTGGCAGCACCGCCGCCCAAAGACAAGCCGGCGGCCGCGCCGGCACAGGCAGCGGCTCCCGCGGCTGGCTTTGTTGGCGCCGACACCTGCGCCGGTTGTCACGAACAGGTGGTCAAGGCCTTCGCCTCGAATCCTCACGCCAAGATGGTCGAGATGCACGGCAGCAACGGGGTCACCTGCGAGAACTGCCACGGCGCGGGTGGCGATCACGTGGCCGGCGGCGGCGACAAAACCAAGATCTTCAATCCCGCCAAAGCCTCGCCCCACGACGTTGACACCAAGTGCCTGAGTTGCCACGCCGGAGCACATCCCAACTTCGACCGTTCACCGCACGCCAAGGCCAATGTGAGCTGCGTCAGTTGCCACTCGATCCACGGCGGGGACGTGCAACTCCCCGGCCAGCCGGCCGCGAAGGCGGTTTTGCAGCCCGTCGAGGCCACTACGGCGGTCAGCGCCGGCTATCGGGAAAAGTTGTTGAAGGCGCCGGAGCCCACGCTCTGCTTCCAGTGTCATGGCGACGTTAAGCCACAGTTCAATATGCCCTTTCACCACCGCGTGAACGAAGGCCTGATGAGGTGCAGCGACTGCCACGATGTGCACGGCACCTTCCAGAACAGCAACGTGAAAAACACGGCCGATCAGAACGCGATCTGCACCAAGTGCCACATGGATAACCGCGGGCCCTTTGTGTTTGAGCACATGCCGGTGAAGGCGGAGGGATGCATGGGCTGCCACACGCCGCACGGTTCGCAGAATGAACGGCTGCTGAACATGCCGAACGTCAACGTGTTGTGCGTCCAGTGTCATAGCCTGGTCGGACAGGATACGGCGCACGGGATAAGCAACGCATCGGCGGATAGCGTGCCGTGCACGAGCTGCCACACCTACATTCATGGCTCGAACATCAATGCGGCGTTTCTGAGGTAACGGTTCGGGATCTCGATCCGCGTCCTGCCGATCGATTGGAGGGCGCGGCCCAGGTTCTGTACCAACTTTGCACGTGGGTTCAGGTTTTGATGTGAGCGACGTTCCTATTCAAGTGAGGCTTCATATGATGAGCATTGGCAGGTTTTCTCGGTCCTCCAATCAACAGCCCTCTTCCGCAAGGGTGCAGCGCATCGCCGGGGGCTTTGGAGTCGCAATCTTGCTGCTGACAACGGGCATTGCTGCCGCCCAAAATCCGGCTGCCGATCCGGCGCCGGGCGCGCCGATGAGCGTCCCCAATGGCTATTCTGTCCATCAAAGCGTGGACGTAGGCGGGCGCATCGCCGACAAAGTGGGCAGCGGCGCCATGTACGACACGATGATTAATCTCCAGTCCGGCCCGCGCATACTCGGCCAGACATTCGAGATGCGCGCGCTTCCCAGCAACAAGCATCCTCTGCTCGATAACCTCACGGCATTCAGCACCGGATACGGAGGCGAGCCTTACGACTTCTCCAAGATGGACTTCTCGAAGGGCAAAATCTTCGAGTTCTCGGGGCTCTTCCGCCGCGACCGCCAGTATGCCGATTACGACCTGATCGGCAACCCGAACATTGTCAGCGGGTATTCAATTCCGATCGGACCCTCCACGGCGCCGACGGGTTCCTATGCATGGCCGGAGGTGCTCGATTCGCCGTTCCTGTTTAATACGGTGCGGCGGATGACGGACACCAATCTCACCCTGCTTCCATTGTCGACGGTCTCCTTCCGCTTCGGGTATTCGCAGAACATTTTCCAGGGGCCGAGCCGGACCCCGAGTGGCGATGGGGTGGGCGGGCAGGAAGTCATACTCGAGGAATTTCAACGCAACAGCACCGACGATTTCACAGGCGGAATCGACTGGAAGCCCACGCAGGGCACAAAGCTGACCTTTGAAGAGGAGATCGACCATTACAGGGGCGACTCCTACTTCGTGATGGATCCCACGTACTTTACCGTCGAGGAGGCGGACGGAACCAAGGTCGCTCTGGACGCCAGCTACCAGAGCCCTGTGCCGTATGGCTATAGCAGCTCCACGGGCGCATTTACCCCCAGCGGCGTCTGCAACAGCACCAGCATGCTTAATACGCACACGATCCTTTATGCGAATCCCGCCGGCGGCTTGCCGATCATCGATCCGGCGTGCAACGTCATCAGCAGCTACCTGCGCCAACAGCCCACGCGCGAGATCTTCCCCACCGAGGTCTTCCGGCTGCAAAGCTCGAGCCTCACGAATATCTCGATGAACGGCAACGTCCGCTACACCAGCGCCAACTTGAACCTGCCGAACTACTACGAGATCTACCAGGGACTGGACAAAGCGAGCCGCGAGCTCGCCACAACGGGCAGCGCGCACACCAAGCGGGAAGTGATCGCAGTCGATTACGGAATCGTCTGGCAGGCGACCCGGACCGTCGCCCTTGAGGATCAGCTGAACTTCTCGAACGCGCACCAGCCGGGATCAGCCATCTTCACGGGTGGAACCACGGTAGCCGATGTGACGTCGGTGTCGTCGACGCCGAACTGCGCAGCCCCAAACGAAACCATCAACTGCACGGCATTGACCTCGACCCCGGCGACAAGCGGCTCAGCCCCCGGAGCGCCCAGTGAGGGCGGCCCTTCGATTGGCGTGGGTGCTTTTGGCTACTTCGGCCAGCGGTTCGTGACCAATAACTTTACGGTGAGCTGGGACGCCACGGCGCGCTCCACGTTCTCGCTTACCTATCGCCATAACAATCACATCATCACCGAGGGCGCGAATGTCAGTGCTCCGGTCCAAAACGTCACATGCCCTGGTAATGTCCCTCAGGCCTTCTGCGGAACGGTGACCATCAACGAAGACGGCGGCATTTTCAACGCCGCCCTGCGTCCCGCCAGCAACTGGGAGCTCAATGGAACCATCGAACTGCTTTATGACGACAACGTCTTCACCCCCGTTTCTCCGCGGCAAACACAGCACTACAGGGTCCACACGCTGTACAGGCCAAGGCCGTGGGCGACGATTTCAGGCGCCTATAACGACCTGGAACGGCACAACAACACAAACAATACGGGCGCCGTGTCCTTTGCGGCCGACGGCGTCACCCCCATGACTCTGGATCACGTCGATCACAGCCGGGTTGTAAGCCTGGGCGCTGCGTTTTATCCCAACGAGCATTACGGCTTCGATCTCAGCTATGCCTATACCGACGTGTACACATCAACCAACACCTGCTACCAAGCTGCGGCCACCGTCCAGCCGGCTCTCACGCCAGGCGGCCCCGCCACTGTCGTGCCTGGCGCCGCGTACGAAACCGCGCCTGGAACCCTGACCGCTTTGCTGTGCGGCCTCGTCCCCACCGAAAGCGGCCACGGAGTAGCCCTGTTCCTGGGGCCTGTACGGGACTTCGCGGACGCTCCGACGCAGTACGGATCGGCCGCGCTGGCGCTGTCGCCGGCCACCAAGCTCCACTCCAATATCGGCTACCGCATCAGCTCGGTAAGCGGCAGTCGGCTCTTCAGCCAGGCGCAGGACGTCGCCGGTTCGCTGGTGTCCACTTACCAGTCTCCCTTTTTGAACCTTGCCTATACCATGCACACTGGGTTGATTTGGAAGGCCGAGTACAACTTCTACGGCTATGGCGAGGGTGGTCAATCCGGCGCGCAGTATTGCAACAACAACCCCGGCATTACAACGTCCTATGCCGGCACTACCATACCGGTTGTACCGTGCAGTTCTGTGGCGAATACCGCGATGTCCCCGGGCACGCCGGTTTTCGGGTTCACCGCACCGCGCAACTTCCATGCAAATAATATTACCCTTGGATTGCATTACGAATTCTGATTGATATAGGATTGCATTACGAATTTGGACTGAATTAGCATTACGCGGTCCGGCGGCGCTCCCGAGCGTGCGCCGGCCGCGCATATCCTTTATTGGAGTGATACCATGAGCAGGACAATTCGATCTCTAGTAGCGCTGGCCGCAGTGGTTCTTTTGGCCGGCGCTGTGAGCTTTGCCCAGTCCGCTGGGGAAGCGACCTACAAAGCCAAGTGCCAAAGCTGCCACGGAGCTGAAGGCACGCCGAATCCGGGAATTGCCAAAGCCATGGGCGTCAAGCCCGCCAGCGATCCCGCTGTGAAGGCCGACTCGGAGGCCCAAATGATCACCATCACAACCGACGGCAAGGGCAAGATGCCGGCCTACAAAGGCAAACTCACCGACGCTGAGATCAAGGATTCGGTGGACTACTTCCGCACCTTCGTCAAGTAACAGCAAACGTTCGCGAAGCATACAGAAGTGTTAGAGAACAGGGAAAGGCGGCGCGGTCGCCGGTCTACATGGCCCCGATCGCGCCGGCTTTTGTGAAGCGGTTCCTGATACCATCTCCATTGTGGCGCCAGCGGTCAGAAAGCCAAGGCCGTTGAATCCAGAAAAATCCAGCCGCAAGCGCAACATTGCGCTTACGGGCCGGTCAATAAAACCAAGGAGTTTCGTCATGAACAAGTTAATTCGGTCCCAAATTGTGCTGGCCGCGACAGTGTTGCTGGCCGGTGTCTTCTGCGTCGCCCAAGACGGTGCAGCAACCTACAAGGCCAAGTGCGCCATGTGTCATGGCCCCGCGGGCACGCCCAGCGCGGGAATGGCCAAGGCCATGGGCATCAAGCCGGTTTCCGATCCGTCTATGCAGGCTCTGACTGTGGCGCAGGTCGAGGCCGCGGTGAAGGAAGGCAAGGGCAAGATGAAGCCCGTCGCCGGTTTGACCGACGCGCAGGTGAAAGACGTAGCGGCGTATTTCAAGACCCTGAAGTAGGCAACACAATCGCCCCAAAAAATTTGAAGGCATGCCCGCTATCCTCTAGCGGGCTGCCTCTCGATGGAGGCTGAGGGAAAGTGTCTCTGCTACAGAAATTTCGCGAAGATTGGCTCCGTCCGGCGCTGTTCTTCGGCAACAATCCAATCAGCCTGGCCGGCGGGGCCATCACCACTGCCTCCGGCATTACCATGATCAGCTACTGGCTGGCCGAACTCTCAGGCCATCTAAGCGACAATCCCTATCTCGGCATCATCTTCTTCCTCATCCTGCCGGCGCTCTTCATTCTGGGGTTGCTGCTCATTCCCGTCGGCGTGGTGCTGCGGCGCAGAAAACTGCAGAAAGCCGGGCAGATTCCCGCCAAATTTCCCAGGATCGATCTCAACGACCGCATCTTCCGTCACGGCATCGATATCGTGCTGGTCGCCACCGTCGTCAACTTCCTGGTGGTGGCCACCGCCAGCTACCACGGCGCCGAATACATGGATTCGCCGCAGTTCTGTGGCGCCTCGTGCCACGTGATGAACCCGGAATTCACGGCTTATCAGATTTCCCCGCACTCGCACGTGCCCTGCGTCGAGTGTCACATCGGCACCGGCGCCGAGGCCTACTTCAGCGCCAAGCTAAACGGCACCAAGCAGCTCGTCGAGGTTAGCTTTCACCCTCTGGCCCCGCTCGCGCCCAGACTCATACCCAACTATCCCACGCCGATTCCATCCCCGGTGACCAGCCTGCGCCCCGCGCGCTACACCTGCGAGGGCTGCCATTCGCCCAGGCGCTTTGACGGCGACAAACTGCTCGTCAAGTCGAGTTTTGCCGACGACCAGCAGAACTCGGAATCGCAGACGGTGCTCATTCTGCACCTGGGCGGCGTCGATTCGCTCTCGCACTATACCGGCATTCACGGCGTGCATCTGGGTCACATCGAGTACATCGCCACCGACCCCACGCGCACTACGATTCCCTGGGTCGAGCGCCGGAACCCCGACGGTTCTCTGACCACCTATGTCGCTTCGGCGCTCAATGGGGCCCAGCCTCAGGGTGAGCGCCGCCTGATGGATTGCATCGACTGCCACAATCGCGCCGCGCATACGTTTGTCACGGCAGAAGAGGCTATCAACCAGGGCATGGCCAGCGGCGCCATCAGCTCCTCACTCCCCTTCATTCATAAAGAGGGCCTGGAGCTGCTGAAAGCCGCCTACTCCAGCCAGGAAGATGCCGGCGTCAAGATTCCCCAACAACTTGAAGCCTTTTATCGCGCGCAGAATCCCGATGTGCTCACTGAGAAAGCCGCGCTGGTGAAGCAGGCAAGCCAGGAGTTGCTCCTGCTCTACAACGAGAATGTGTTTCCGTATATGAAGGTGACCTGGGGAACGCATCCCAATCACATCGGCCACCAGCAGTATCCCGGATGCTTCCGCTGCCACGACGGCGACCATGTCGCTAAAGACTCGACCAGCATCACGCAAGACTGCGCCGCCTGCCACAACCTGCTGGCCGTGGAAGAAGCCAAGCCCAAGGTTCTCGCCGATTTGGGCATTCAGGCAGAGACTGTGGGGAGCAAACAATAAGCTGTCCTGAGGTTTGAGATTTCAAGGGTCCGAAGAGTGATCGGTTCAGGGATGTGCATGTGCACCATGCTGTTGCCGCGCCCGAATTCCTCAGCACTGCTTTCACTCTTCGGTCGCCCCGCTACACCCCCAGCTCACCCGGCGAGGATGACGTTAGCTGCTTCAGTTGGATCACACCAACTCTGATTTCCTCCTGATTGCGACCGATTCCAGCGGAATCGCGAGCGCTACCATTCAATTTCCGCTATAGCATTTTCGGAATTACTGTAAACCGAAAGCACGCCCTTCAAGTATTTTCTTCCTCAAGAAAAAGCCACTTTACACGCTTCTTGAAAAGTCTACGTTGGTTCCGAAAATGCCGTCAGAGGCGGAACAACCAGCGCGAGACCGTTCGGCATCAAAACCCGTCAGTTAGATGTAATTCGATTTCGATAGATGGAATTGAATGCGCTAGAATTGGCGGCGCCCAATGCATCGCGGATGTGCGCGTGCACGTTCAGTAGGTCCGGTCACCTTCTCGCTCACGATTTGTCTGGCACTCCTGAGCGGTTGCAATAACAACAGCAACCAAGCGGTCACTTCCAGCACCAGTTCGAAGAGCACGTTCTCCGTCGCGGCCATCTTTCCCGCTTCGGGCGCCACCGGGGTGGCTACCAACACCACCATCCAGATCACGTTTTCTTCTGCTGCCAACTCGGCGACCGTGACCGCTGCCAACATCACGTTGACTGGCCCCACGTCCGCTGCCGTTTCCGGCACGGCCGCCTATGATAGCGAAAACAATACGGCAACCTATGCGCCATCAGCTGCACTGGCGGCGGGCACCACTTACACCGTGAAAGTAAGCGGAGTGAAGAGCTCCACCGGAACCTCCCTGTTGGCCGCATTTACGTCCACATTCACCACTGCGGCCGCTTCCGGCACGCCCACCACGCAATATCATACGCCGCTGTTTCCCGAGGGCCTGGCCGTGATCAATGGGGCAATAACCATCGATACCAGCGGAGGTATGACCGTTCAACTGACGGGAGCCCTGCC
This sequence comes from uncultured Acidobacteriaceae bacterium, assembly GCA_963848805.1. Taxonomy (GTDB): domain Bacteria; phylum Acidobacteriota; class Terriglobia; order Terriglobales; family Acidobacteriaceae; genus Telmatobacter. The sequence continues at coordinate 13,136 of CAWKFD010000006.1, forward strand.
AAGCACGACCTATAGCGTGCAGTTCTGCACTGCCGTCGCCACGGGCGCCTGCACAAAAAGGCAGACTAACTGCTTCAGCGTAGGCACTGTCTCCACCAATGCCGACGGCGGTGGCTCCCTTACGGAGATGTTCCCGCAGCCCGGAAGCTGGGCTGGCGATTTCCAGCTGAATACCGGCAGCGCCACCGGGGTCTACTTCACCAGCCTTGAGCCGCACTTCAACGGCGAGACCTACATGTCCACGCTCGAGCCGTCGAGCACGGTCAATGGCACGGGTCTCGGCAACACTTGCATCGCGGGCGCATCGACAACACAGGCGCCCTTGACCAGCGGCACCGTGACCTTCTCCAATGGATCGGCCACATATACGGTTACGGGCAGCTCCCCCAACATGGGTTTCACTGCCAACGAATCGGAAAACTATGATCTCGACGGTTCGGGAACCTACACAACCGACTCCTTTACCACCAACTTGAATGGCGACGCGACCTCGAGCTCCACATCTTTCGGTCCCCGTGGCGATCTTTTCCAGGTGGTTCCCAGCAGCCCTGGCAACGGGGTTGGATTTATCGGCGGCTTCTCGGTGCCCAATCAGTGACGGCTGAGAGAGCGGCGTGATGAATTCGGCTGCTGCGCGTGTTAGGCTGGCATTTCGCGCGCAGGAGCACGATTCTTCATGCATTCCAATCATCCCGTCCGCTTCAATCTCGTCGCCGCGGCGCACGCCGCCATGATCGAGCACGGATTTCAGCCCGATTTTCCCGCCGCAACCACGGCCGAACTGGCCGCCATTCAGGTGCAGCCGCAACCGGCCGCTGCCAACGGCCTCACCGACCTGCGCGGCCTTCTCTGGTCCTCGATTGATAACGACACCTCAAAAGATCTCGACCAGATTGAGTGGGCCGAGCAGTTGCCCGACGGCCGCATCCGCGTGCTGGTGGGCGTGGCCGACGTGGACGCGCGCGTGCACAAGGGCACAGTGATCGACACGCATGCGCAATCCGAGACCACTTCGGTATACACGGGCGTGACCGTCTTTCCCATGCTGCCCACCGAGCTTTCCGAGGGTATCACTTCGCTGAACGAGAATGAAGATCGTGCGGCCGTGGTCATCGAATTCGCCGTCGACGCCGATGGCACGGCTTCCGATGGCAAAGCCTACCGCGCGCTGGTGCATAACCGCGCGCAACTGGCCTACAACAGCGTGGGCGCGTGGCTTGAGGGCAAAGGAGCGCGCCGCCGGCGAAGGTGGCGGCGAGCGCCGATCTCGCCGCTCAGCTCAAGCTGCAGGACACCGCAGCGCAGCGCATGGCAGGCGGCCGCTTCCAACACGGCGCCCTTGACCTTGAAACCATCGAGACTCGCCCGGTCACGCTCTCCGATCAGGTCGTCGATATCGCGCGCCTTGAAAAAAACCGCGCCACGTCGCTCATTGAGGAATTCATGGTGGCGGCCAATGGCGTTATCGCGCGCACATTCGAGCACGCGGGCGTCGCCTCCATCCGCCGCATCGTGCGCACGCCCAAGCGCTGGGACCGCATTGTGGAGTTGGCCGCGGAAAAGGGCGCCACACTGCCCGCCGAGTCCTGACTCGAAGGCCCTCAACGATTTTCTCCTTGCGCAAAAGCAAAAAGATCCCGACCACTTTCCCGATCTCTCGCTGGCCGTGGTCAAGCTCATGGGGCCCGGCGAATACGTCCTGGTAAAGCCCAATCAGCCGTCGCCCGGTCACTTTGGCCTTGCGGTACAGGACTACACCCACTCCACGGCGCCCAACCGCCGCTTTCCCGACATGGTCACGCAGCGGCTGCTCAAGGCGTGGCTTGCTGGTCAGCCTCAGCCCTACTCCGAAAGCCTGCTCAATGCAATTGCGCTGAGATGTACCGAGATGGAAGATGCCGCCCGCAAGGTGGAACGCGAGATGCAAAAGCGCATTGCGGCAGTCGTGCTGCACCCCCACATCGGCCAAAGCTACCCGGCCATCGTCACCGGCGTGAACAACTACGGAACCTTCGTGCGCACCCTCGATCCCCACGTCGAAGGGATGCTTGTCCATGGCGGCAAGGGCCTCGACGTGGGCGACAAGGTGACAGTCAAGCTCGTCTCCACCGATCCCGAGCGCGGATTCATCGATTTCGCCGCATAAGAGATATTTTATCAATAATTTATAATGAAATTCAGATGAAAATACGGCTTCCGCCCGGCTAACTTGCCCCGTTCGAGGCTGGGAAGGCGAACTATCTGTGCCGAGAGGGCCTGGAAGGCGAAATACATGTGCCCAGGGGTCTGGAAATGCGTCTAAAATAAAGGAAACTCCGATGTGTCAATAGAGAGTGAACCCACAGAGACGCGTTGGAATCGCAGCCCCTGCCAGCCCGGTCGATCCGAACGGCCTCCTCGAGCCGATTTGACGCCGCGGACTCTATCGGCAGGCGTAGGGTTCCACAAACAGGGGAATGAATGCGTTTCAATTCTTGGCAAGACATACGTCTACGCCGCCGGGCGCTACGCTCTTAACAACGTGTTTCGTGAATTTTGGCCCGGTATGAACGCCAGGTGCCTTACCGCCGTGACTAATTCATGGTGCCGGCTTCATAATTTTTCTGGAGAAAGAATGCAATTGCGTTTTCGTTTGATTCTGTTCGTTCTCGCTGCGGGCGTTGTCCTGGCGCCCTGTTCGTTTTCGTCCAGTGCACAGCAAGCCGGATCCGCCGCGGAGCGCAATCGCGCCTGCCGTCGCTGCGCCAACCGCCCTTCCCGACGCTCCAGCGCCGCAAGATTGAACTGGCCGCGCCGCCGATTCCCCAGGCCGGGCAAGCGCAGAGCACGCAGCAGGGGCCAGAACACGCAACAACCGCCTACAAACTCCGGCCCCCCACCCGCCATACCAGACCCCGCCGTGAAAAACGCCGTTACGCAAGGCAGCTCCAGCTCGCAAACGCAGCCGTCCGGCGCTGAAAAGTCTCAGCATGATACGGCCGAGGAACAGCTCAAGGAGCAGGAACATCAGCGCGTGGCGGGCGTCATGGCCACTTTCAACACCACCCGGAATCCAGATGCCGCACCACTATCGCCAGGGCAGAAGTACCAGCTCTTTTTCAAGAGCGCCTTCGATCCCTGGCCCTTTGGGCTCAATGCTGTTGTCGCCGGCATTAACCAGGCAAGCGATGCCGACCCGGAATGGGGGCAGGGGGTGAAAGGCTACTCAAAGCGATATGCGGCGGCATACACCGACTACTTTACTGGCAATTTCTTCGGAAATGCTGTGCTTCCGTCGTTACTTCACGAGGATCCGCGCTATTTCCAAAAGGGTACGGGCAGCTTCATGAGCCGCTTTCTGTGGGCGGCCGCCAGCACCGGATGGTGCAAGCGCGACCGGGGTGGTTGGGGGCCGAACTGCGCCAATGTAGGCGGCAATCTGATTGGTGCTGCCATCGGCCGCATCTACTACCCTGCTTCCGAGCGCACGGTTTCCGACACCATCAGTGACGGTTTGACGGTTTCCGCTGAAGGCATCTTCGGCGCCGAAATAATCGAGTTTTGGCCGGACATGGTGCGCCACCACCAGCGCAAGATGGCTCAGAAGCAGGCCCGCGCGCGGGGCGCTGCCGAACAACAGAAGCAGGAGGAGCCATCCCCTCCGGCCCTCGAGCAATCAAAGTAATGGAACAGCGAATTCACTCCCATCAAGAGAGTCTCCTGGTGACGCCTAAGCTCAGTCCTCGGAAATACCTGTCCGGATGCCCTTTTTCACTCGTTCTGTTGGCCGGAACGTCGATTGGCGGCCTCACCGCCTCCGTCAGCCTGGCAGCCCAACAGGCCGCCGTTGAGGTCTCTCGCCCCCTCGGTAATGTTGCTGCAGTGTCCCTTCCTTCTGTTCCGGTCCCCGATGCGGGCCCCGACGCTGGCCCCGGCGCCCAGGCGCAAGCCCCTCCTGCCCAACCCTCCAGCACCAAAGCGCCTGCTCCCGAGAATCCGCCGGCGCAAACAGCGCCCGCCGATTCACTTCCCCCGCAGACCAAGCGCATCCTCGGCATCGTCCCCAACTTTCGCGCCGTCAGCGCCGACCAAAAGCTGCCGCCCGAGACGGTCAAAGAGAAGTTCATGGACGCCACTCACGATTCGTTCGATTACTCTTCCATCTTCATCCCGGCGGCTCTTGCCGCCTACAGCATGGGAACCGACGCCACGCCCGAGTTCCATCAGGGAGCGGCCGGCTACGCCCGCTACTTTTGGCACGCGGCGGTCGATCAAACCAGCGAAAATTATTGGGTCGAATTCATTTTTCCCACCATCACTCGCGAAGACTCGCGCTACTACACCCTCGGACGCGGCGGATTCGCCAAACGCACAGCCTATGCCCTCAGCCGTGCGTTCATTACCCGTTCAGACTCCGGAACTGAAGTCTTCAACGTAAGCGAGATCTTTGGCGCCGGCGTCGCCGCGGGCCTATCCGGCATGTATTACCCCTCACGGGAGCGCAACTTTGCCAACACCGGAACCGAGTGGGGCCTCGATATTGGCATCGACGCAGCCTCCTTCTGGTTCAGGGAGTTCTGGCCCGACATCAACCGCCGCGTCTTCCACAACAAGTACGGCGACGCCTCGCCGCAGCAGTAGAATCAGGTTCGGCATCCTCGACGCCATCTTCTGCCATTACCCGCACTTCTTCTCATTTGCGCGCTTGCTCTAGCGCCGCATTGGCGGCAAACGTCCGGCGCGGCGTGTAATAGATCGCCTTAGATGGAATTGAAATCGTTTCGCGCTCCGGGTAGCGCAGCGCCGTAAGATGCCCGCCATATACGCACCCGGTGTCGAGATTTACCGTGTTGTTCAACCACTCGGGCGCAGAAACCGGCGTGTGCCCGTGCACCACCAGCGCCTTGCCGCGATAATCCACTGCCCAATTCTTGCGTACTGGAAAACCCGATGCGTCCTTCTCGTGCGTCACTTCTCCGTGCAAGGCAAACGCTCGCGCCTCGGCCGTAACTCGACCCTGGAGCGCCTCTTTCAATCCTGCGTGTGCAATCGCCATCCGGCCCGCGTCCAGCAGCAGATAGCTCGGCAGCCCGCGCAGAAAACGCACCACCTCGGCGCGAAACTCTTTTGGCTGCGCCGCCAACTGCTCGAGCGTTCGAGCCATGCCACGCGACACCTCCGCCACGCGGCCCCTCATCGCGCGCGCCAGTTCGACATCGCGATTGCCGGCCACGCACACCGCCGTGCGCGAGCGCGCCATATCTATCACCAGCCGCAACACGCCCGGCGCCGCCGGACCCCGGTCCACCAGGTCGCCTACAAAAGCCAGCTTCCTCCCCCGCGGCGGAGCCACCTCGAAATTCTCGCGCCGCCGTTTCACGCCGTAGCCCAGGGCTGTCAGCAGCTCCAGCAGCTCATCCAGGCAGCCGTGCACATCTCCCACAACGTCGAAACACGCACGTGCATTACGCTTCGCCGGCGCGTCTTGCGTTCGCGCACCGCCGCCGACTGCGGCAGTCCTCCGCTCTTCTGTTCTGCGCGTCTTTGCCGCACGACCAGCCATCGCCTCTAGTGTAGGACAGCCTGTAACGTTCCTGAGGTATGATGCCTGCATCGCTAAAATGTGGCAAATCCCAGCTTCCATTCACCGCTCCCGCGCCGGAGCAAGAAAGGCCAACCATGGATTCCTCTCCTCTTGTCGTCTTCGTCTTCATCGTTGCCGGCATCGTAGCCATCTTTGTGCTCATCACGGTGCTCAAAACCATGTATTCCGTGCGCACCTACACGGCCGGCATCGTGGAGCGCTTCGGCAAGTACAACCGCATCGCGCGCCCCGGACTGCAGTTTCTGGTGCCTTACTGCGAAACCGTGCGCTTCATCGATCTGCAGGTTCGCCAGGCCGCGGTCAACGTCGAAACCAAGACCAAGGACAACGTCTTCGTCACCATCCCGGTCTCTGTGCAGTATCAGGTCGTCGAGGCCAAGGTCTTCGACGCCTACTACAAGCTGAGCAATCCGCAGAGCCAGATCGAGAGCTACGTTTTCAACTCCATCCTCGGCCACGTGCCCACGCTCACCCTCGACGAGGCCTTCGAGCAAATGCAGCAGATCTCCCTCGCAGTTAAGAAAGACCTCGACGAGGTGATGGACACCTTCGGCTACAACATTCTCCGCGCCCTTGTCACCGACATCGTGCCCGACGCCAAGGTCAAGGCGGCCATGAACGACATCAACGCAGCGCAGCGCGAGCAGATCGCGGCCCAGGCCCGCGGCGAAGCTGACAAGATTCTCAAGGTCAAGCAGGCCGAGGCCGAAGCAGAGTCGAAAGCCCTGCAAGGCGACGGCGTCGCGCGCCAGCGCGCGGCCATCATCAAAGGTTTGCAGGCCTCGGTGGAAGCCTTCAAGGGTGCCGTCGAAGGCTCGACTGCGCAGGACGTAATGGCCATGGTCCTGATGACGCAATACTTCGACACTCTGCGCGAAGTCGGCGTTTCCGGCAAGTCGTCCACGATTCTGCTGCCCAGTTCGCCCGGCACGGTCAACGACCTGATGGCGCAGATTTTGGCCGGCTTCCAGGCGACGAAACAACCGTAGAGCCAGAAAACCCAGCCAACCCATCAAGCAGAAATTGCTTTGAGGACTTCAACTCGCCTCTCTCAATTCAGCACAAATGAAAAGTCCCAGGTCCGTAATTGCGGACCTGGGACACATGAGCGCCGAGTCGCGTCGCGCCAACCCATCACCAAAACTGAGCGTGCCACATTTCGACCCTGAGATGTGGGGCAGCACAACTCTATCTCACCAGCGCTTCGCTGCTAAACGCGTGTAGTGCTCGCATAACGCCGCTTCTCCGCCGCAGCCTCTCCGGAGGAGGAGATATCTTCGGCGCCAGTCGCTTTGAGGTAATTCTTCGCACTCTTGACCTCTTCAGACGTGGCGCAATGGACGCTCAGCAGCACACCGCCGTTCTTCACCCGGCCCTCGTAACGTTTCGCCTCATACTCTGGAATTCCGGCGCCGACGAGGGCTCCCACAAGGCCACCCAGAGCGCCGCCAGCGCCGATTCCGGCCAAAGCGGCCATAATCGGTCCAGCCGCGATGAACGGCCCTAAGCCGGGTATCGCAAGTGCCCCAACTCCGGCCAGCAAACCCAGTGTTCCTCCCAGGACTCCACCCGCGGCCACGCCCGTCGCAGTCCCTTCCGGTGCCTTTGTCGCTTTTCGATGCGCGAAATCGCGCGTGCTCTCCGAGTCGGCTACCAGGACAGAAACATCGGAATTTGAAAAACCTGCCCCCAGTAACTGATCCACTGCTGACTCCGCCTTCTCAAGACTGCTATAGATGCCAAAGACTGCTGTGCTCTTATCTTCCATAAAATTCCTCCATGTCGGGTTTTACTTACGTTGTGACTTTTGTACCTGCGTTGTGAAAGATGACTGCCAGGCAGAGCCCATTACTCGTTCTTGACGGTGAGTCGATCGTCGATTTTGCCTGGATCCACCACTTGCGCCGCCGTCGTTACTACCTTCTGCTTCTCATCTTCCGATTTCACCGGGCCCTTGAGAGTGACCATGCCATCCCGGGTGATGACCTTCACGTTGTGCGCGTACGTCGAAAGCGATTTGTCCGCCACCAGATACTTCCTGATCTTTTGCGTAATCTCGCGATCGGCCGCGGCATTCGATTGCTGATCGGCAGTCGTCATTTGTTGTTTGTTGTTTCCTGTATTGTCGGGAGCCTGTGCGTTGTCGGTAGCCTGGGCGGAGAAAGCGAGTGTGCTTGTCAGGAAAAACAGTGACCCGACAATCGGGATTCCACGGGTGCGGATCGACATGATGTACCTCCATGCGTGCATGATCGGTTGCTTGATTGAGTTGAAGATGGCACTGCCAAAGCGGATTTAGAATGGCGTATATCTAAGGTGCTCGCCTAAATAAACGGCCGGCTCACAGTTGCCAACGACATATCCTTGCCGCTGCAGTCGGTGGCAGCTTTTTCGCGGACAATGGTTATACACCGCGACTTTGCCCCTCAACCGCTCAAATGTTATCGGGTCGAGCAGACTAATTGTAAGATGCCACTATCGCTTGTGATGGTTGGCCGTACGAGAGAAGGAGGCCAGTCTGCCCGACGTTTGGTGCCGGCCTGAGCGAGGTCGAATAAATCGCCTAAAAAGCGCTTTGTGTTTAGAGTGGGATAGCACATCCATCTATTCCGCTCTTTCAACTCACCGCAAAAAAGATGTGGGACGGCACGAGCCCTACCTCACCCGCGCTTCGCTGACTCGCCGCCCTGCCGACCTACTGCCTTTGCGATTCTTTTCCACGCGCAGCTTCCACGCTGTATGCAGCACACCGCGCAGCGAATCCTCGTCCGCAACCGCAAGCCGGATGTGCGTCGCGCCGTTGCGTCCCCATCCGCCGTGAACCGGGAGAAACAGATCCGGCCGCTCAGTGAGAAACTCCGCCTGGACTTCCGGCGTGAGCATCAGATTCCCGTACCCTTCGCGCTGCGAGGCCAGCGTGGCGAAGATCCGTCCGCCCACGCGGAAATCCGCCGCGCCCATATGCGAGCCTTCCTCTGCGCCATCAAGGCTCAGCGCAATCCGTCGAAAATCCGCCGCTGTCATCGGCTCTTCACTCCCTGACCCCTGATCCCTGCTCTTCAAACTCCTCATTCAGCCACTTTGTAAACGCCTCAAACTCCTCGTCGCGGCCGAGAAAATCGCGCACCATTTCGCGCCCAGGTTTTGACCCGCCCTGCTCCAGCACCGTCTTCCGGTAGCGCGCGCCCGCCTCGCAGCCCAGCAAGTCCTCCTTGTCGAACTGGCAGAAGAAATCGAGGGCAATTACCTTGTCGAATGCATAGGTGTAGTAGTTCGATGAGTAGCCGGTCAGGTGCCCAAAGCTCGCATACATGCGGTTGCCTTCGAGCCATGTCCACGGCTGGAACGCCTTGTACAGCTCGCGCGTCACGGCATCCAAATCGAACCCGGCCGGCTCCCGATCGTGCAGATCGAGCGAGAGCGTCGTGTAATAGAGCTGCGTCCGCATCCCGTCCGCGCGCCCGAATGCGCCCGCCCGCTTCATACTCCGGATCAGTTCCACAGGCAGCACCTCGCCCGTTTCGTAATGTTTAGCGAACGCCTGCAGCAGCTTCTCGTCACGGAAAAACTCTTCCAGCATCTGCGACGGCACCTCAACAAAATCGCCCTCCGTCGCAAACCCCGACAACCCCGCCCACTCCGTGTGCCCGCCGAGAATCGCATGCATCAGGTGGCCGAACTCGTGGAAGAACGTCACCACATCGGAGTATTGCAATAGCCCCGGATCGTCTCCATCGCCGCTGGGAAAGTTGCAAATCAACGCTGCTTCAGGCAGCGCCCGTCCGCGTACGCCCGTCACTACCGGCGCCGCGGAGAACCACTTGTTCTTGCCTTCGCGCGGATGCATGTCGAGATAAAACCGTCCCGCCAGCCGCCCTTGATCGAAGACATCGAACACTGAAACCGCCTCGTGCCACGCAGCCGCCTGCGACCGCCGGAACTCCACCTTGAACAGCCGCGCCGCCGTCTCCAGCACGCCGGTCTCAACCTTCGCGTACGGAAAATACGGCCGCACCGACTGCGAGTCGAAGTCGAACCGCGCACGCCGGAACTGCTCGTACCAGTAACCGCGGCTGGTAATATCGATCGCCTCGAGGCCCGGCTCCCGCCCACGCGCAAACTTGAGCACCAGTTCGTGCTCGCGCCGCGCGCCCTCGCGGCTTGCCTCGTCGAGTTTCGCGAGGAACGTGCGCACGTTCGCCGCCGACTCCATCATCTGGTCGGCCGTCGCCAGATCGGCCCAACTGCGGAAGCCAAGCACGCTCGCAATCTCCTGCCGGACCTCAAGCAGATCGAGCAGAATCTGCCGGTTCTCGGGATACGCGCGCGTGTTGTACGCCAGAAACATGCGCTCGCGCAGCGCCGCGCTCGTGGCAAACGTCATCACCGGCATCATGTCCGGCGGATCGGTGGTCAGCGTCACTCGGCTTCCGCCGCTGGCTGCATCCTTCCCGGCCGGGTGCCGCGCAATGTAATCCGCCGGCAATCCCTCCAGCTCTTCCGGCGTGGCCTCAACAGTCTTTCCGCCCTCCTGAATGTTCCGGCTGAACTCGAGCGATAGGCCGGTGGCCTTGTCGTGCAGCGACTGCAGCCGATCGCGCGTCGCCTGGTCCTTGTCCACGCCGGAAAGCCGGTAGCCCAGAAGTGTCCGCTCCACAAAATGCTTCGTCGCCCCGCTCGCGCCCTCCAGCTTGATTGCCGCCAGCGCGTCATATACGTTTCGATTCAGGCTCAGCGCGCTCCCCGCCATTGCCACGCGCTGCGCCTCCATCTGCGCCTGGTCGCGCACAGCCTTATCCGCGGCCACGGAGTTCAGAATCCCCGCCTGCGCTCCGGCCAGGTTTAATTCCTCGATTGCTTTGTCGTAGAGCAGCAGCGAATTTTCCGGCGTGCGCTCGCCCTCAACGGCCAGCAATGCGGCCAGCGCATTCTCATGGGCAACCAGCCGTGCGCTCACCCACGCGGTCAGCGTCTCGGCCGAAGCGGCGCCGCCAGTCTCCCACACGTGAATGTCCTGGCTGGCAGCGGTGGCAAGTGTTTCTGTATTCATTACGGGGAAATCCTCCAAAACTCTAGAGTAACAAGGCGATCCTTCCCGCGCGCTCATCATGACGATGCGCGGCATCGCTCTCATCGCGAAATCCCGCGCCTCACTCGTCCGCCGCGGCGGACTAACTTGCCGGCCTGCTCACTTGTCCTGGGCGCGAAAGATTCTAGTGCGATCAGCCCTGCCGCGGCTTCCGCGCCGCATATCCGTCCAACCGCTTCTTATAAAGCAGCAAAATGCTTGGACCAAAACACAGCAGCATCACGGCAATGCCCGTAACAATGCCGAAGCTGGTCGCGACTGGTGCAGAACAGTCGCCGCGGCGACGGACAACGATGTGGCTTGGAACCGCAATCAGAAGCTCCAGCACGCTGCCTCTGAGCAGCCATGAAATGGCTCGCGTGACGGATGCGCTGGAGTTTTTGAAATGGAGGCCGAAGAGAATCGCCCAAAGCAGCCATAAGGCTATCCAAGTTCCAATGACACTCACTGGAGTGTCGAGATAACCATTCTCGAAATCGTTGCCACGGAAGACGGCGTCTAGGGAATAGATGGCAGCAAATGTAAGAAGACCGAAAAGCATCGAAGTGACAGTCACAGACACCGCGATGTGCGTCCTCGGCTTCAGCTTCTTAAATGAAGTATCAACCGACAGGAACAACAGAGCGGCTTGGCCGGCCACGACAGCCGCAATCGGCGTCCACACCAGCCACGACAGTTGCGCCTCGAACATGCTCAGCAAATACTGCGAAAAGACCGTTTTGGGCGGATCGGTATCTCCCCCAAGGATCAGGCCGGCCGGCGCAAGAAGGCCCAACACAATCACGGCGTAAATCACGCTGATGACAATGCCCCATTTCCGCATGGCACTTCCTTTCTTGGCCTGGTATCAAAGGCTGCCTGCTCCCGATCCTACGTCATTCTCGCCAAGCGCCTCCATGCTTTCAGCGCTTCGTGCGGAAAAGCGGGAGACCTCATCACTGACCACCTCCAAGGGGTAAACCCCCTGCGGTCCAAACCCGGCCATCCTTCACATTCCCGGTTGCATTACGCGCAAAAGCCCTTTAATATGCGTCAATTGAAGGAAATGCCTCTTGCGGTTTCAAGAACAGTGGATTCCCTCCCCGCAGCGGCCGCGGTCGTGCCGCGCCTGCGTGTGAGTAAGCTGTGCGTGGCCGTCGAGGGCGCCACGCCGGCCGAGCTCGTGGCACGCGCCGAGGCTGCTCTTAAAAACTCTGTTTTCATTGAGTTCCGCCTCGATTTTCTGCCGAGGCCCGGCGCAGCTCTCAACGATCTCGGAGCCTTCCTCGACCGTCGCCGCGACGTGACGACCATCGCCACCTGCCGACGCAAGTCGCTTGGCGGCCACTTCACCGGGTCACTGAACTCCGAGCTGGAGATCCTCCTCAAAGCCGCTGAAGCCGGCTGCCACATCGTCGATCTTGAAGTGGAATCGGCCGAGCAGGCCACCCGGCCCCAGTTGGCCAAGTTTCGCGCCGCCCTCAGCGCCGCCGGCGCCGTCCTCCTCATCAGCTCGCATGACTTCACCCGTACCCTCCGTATCGAGGGCCTCGAACAGACCGCCAGGCGCATCGCTGCCTTCGCCCCCGAATTCGTCAAGGTCGTCTCCACGGCCCGCAGCCTGGTGGACAACCTCGCCATCCTGCACATGATTGAGAATCAGTCGCTTAGCGCCAACGTGGTCGGCATCGCCATGGGCGAAGAAGGCCTGATCAGCCGCGTCCTCGGCCCCCGCGCCGGCGGTGCTTTTACATTCGCTTCCGCCGCCGAGGGCGCTGAAACAGCCCCCGGTCAGGTCTCCGCGCGCACCCTTCTCGACCTCTACCGCATCGACCAGGTGGACCAGGCCACGCGCATTTTTGGCGTCGCCGGCAATCCCATCGCCCACTCCCTTTCGCCGCTAATGCACCTGACGGCCTTCCGCAGAGAAAACGTCAACGCCATCATGCTTCCGCTCAGGGTTCGCACCCTCGACGACCTGCTCACCGTCGTCCGCGACCTGCCACTGGACGGCGTCGCCATCACTATGCCCCTCAAGCAGGAAGTCCTGCCGCACCTCGCCAACATGGATCCGCTCACCGCCCGCATCGGCGCCTGCAATACCCTTCGCACCGGCGCTGACGGCAAGCTCTACGGCTTCAATACCGACGTCGCCGGCGTTGTCCGCCCGCTCGAAAAGCGCATGCGTCTCAAAGGTTCACGCATCCTGGTTCTGGGCGCGGGTGGCGCGGCCCGTGCCGCCGTCTTTGGCCTCGTCGAGCAAGGCTCCGAGGTCTACATCGTCAACCGCACCCACGAGAAGGCCGTCGCCCTCGCCCGCAAGGCCAAAGCCCACGTCCTCAAACAGAGCGCGCTCGCCAAACAGCGATTCGACGCCATCGTCAACACCACACCCTGCGGCATGACCGGCTTCAAGCAGGAGCTGCCCATCAAAGAAGGCGAGCTCAATGCCTCGCTCGTCTTTGACCTGGTCTACACCCCGCTCGTAACTCCGCTACTCAAGCTGGCCCACGCGCGCGGCCTCGCCGTTATCAGTGGCATCGAGATGTTCGTCCAGCAAGGCGCCCGCCAGTTCGAAATCTGGACCGGCAAGCCCGCCCCCGAATCCGAAATGCTCCACGCAGTCGAGCTCGAACTCCGCCGCCGCGCCCCATCCTTACAGTCAACCTGAGCCCCTATTGGTGGTCATCCTGAGCGAGGTTGCCGCGGCGACCGAGTCGAAGGACCTGCACTTGTTTTTCTTTCCCAGGCCTCGAGTACGGGGTGCTTCATCCTTTCCGCGTTTTGTGCAGGTGCCCTGCCTGGGCGCCGGGGAGACGGGCGCCTCTGGGCCGGGCCGGGCGCGGCGCTCTCGGTTTTTGCCCCATTTACACGCCCGTGCCCGATTCCGCCGGCATGATTTGCTACATCAAAACGTCTTTCGACGCAAGTATTAAAATTATGTGAATTTTGCGCTACTGTAATAGCGCGGATTGATCGCGCCCCGTCGCGGGGCCACCGGGCGGGGACGTGAGAAACGGAAACACACAACCTGTATCGGAAAACCGACTCGAAAGGAGCCTCTCATGAAACTCTTCTTGAAGATGCTTCTGCTGGCGGCAATGGCGTCCGCAACAGTTTCACTCGCCGAAGTTGCATCAGGATCCAAAGACATTGTCGTCCTGCAACCGCAGGACTTGCCTCAGGCCGCTCGCATTGCAGGTCAATCCATGGAACTGCATTCGCTCGGTAATGGAAAAACATACCTTTACATAGAACAGCAGCAACTCGGCCGTCTCGTGATTTTGGACGTGACCGACCCTGCCCGGATCACGCAGGTGGGTTCGGTCAGTCTTGAAACACCGGCGGTGTTCGACTTTTCCTCGCCGCTGGGGGATTCCGCAACCCTGGTCTGTCTGCGCGATCATAGCGGGTTTGCCGTTTTCAGCTTCAAAAACCCTAAGAATCCCCAGATCATCACGCCAAGCGCCCTGCTCCAGGGGAATAAAGTGCAAGAAATCAACGAGCATGCTCTGCTGATGACCTCCCTGCCTTTACTCGGCTGCAGCGAGGCGCCACGAGACTATCGCATCGTGGACCTCTCCAACCTACGGGAACCGCGCATCCTGGGTACAGTCAAGAATGTCCAGAAAACGCTGGTGAGAAGGGAAACAGGCACCACATTCCTGTTAGGCGAGAACGGGCTGACAGTCATTCGGCGCCCAAATCAGGAAGCAATCTATTTGGTGGAAAGCACGTACACGAACTAGCTCGATCAGCCTGGACCAATCGTCCTGGCGACGGTAGGCGCTTGAACTGCCGCACCCCTAGGCTGAGTTGCAGGGGTGCGGCACAAGCGTCGACTCCCCATGATCGCTAACCCGCTATCTCCGCTAGCCCCACTGCCTCCACCACGCTACCCTTTTTATTGAGAGGGCTCTCCCATGCGCGCAGCCGTCTTCGACTCCACACAAACCACCCCCGGCGCCTGGCTTTCCATCGAAGAAGTCGCCCATCCCAATCCGCAGCCCGGCGAAGTTCTGCTCAAGGTCATTGCCTGCGGCGTCTGCCGCACCGATCTCCACATTGTCGAGCGCGACCTTCCGCCCCTGCACCCGCGCATCATTCCCGGCCATCAGATCGTCGGCGAAGTGGTGGAAGGCGCAACCGCAGCCCTCCCCGCCGGCACGCGCGTAGGCGTTTCGTGGATCGGCGGCGTCGACGGCGATTGCTGGTTCTGCCGCCACAACATGGAGAACCTCTGCGACCGCCCCGTCTTCACCGGCTACTCGGTCAACGGCGGCTATGCCCAATTTGCCGCGGTGCGCGCCGATTTCGCCAATCCTCTCCCCGCTGGCCTCGACCCCATCCTCGCCGCCCCTCTTCTCTGCGCCGGCGTCATTGGCTTCCGCAGCCTGCGCGTCGCCGAGGTCGAGCGCGGCCAGCGCGTCGGCCTCTACGGCTTCGGCAGCTCCGCGTCTCTTGCAATTCGCATTCTTCGCTCCTGGGATTGCGAGGTTTACGTTGTCACCCGCGGCGAGTCGCACCGCGAAGCCGCCCGGTCGCTCGGCGCCGCATGGGTCGGCGACGAAGACTCGTGCCCTCCCGTCGAGCTCGACCGCGCCATCACCTTCGCGCCCGCCGGCAAGGTCGTCGTCAGCGCGCTCGCCGCCCTACGCAAGGGAGGCATCGTCGCCATCAACGCCATTCATCTCGACCAGATGCCCGCGTTCGACTACGACCGCCTGCTCTGGGGCGAGCGCCAGATGCGCAGCGTCGCCCACATGACCCGCCAGGACGCGCGCGACTTTCTCGCCCTCGCCCGCGATCTCTCGCTTTCCCCCGCCATCCAAACCTTCTCGCTCGACGAGGCCAACCGCGCTCTCCAAGCCGTCAAACACGAAACAGGCTCCGGCTCCGCTGTCATCGTCCTGTAGCGACCCCAGGAAAAACACCGTCTTGCTTCCGGGTTGCGCCTCCTTCATCACTCGGCTCTGTGACCGGGGTCACCGCATGCCGCACTGCAATATTAAGCAATGGGAGTTTAGGGCTGCCCGGAGCAAGGTGCGGCGAAAGGCAGCCTGCCTGATTCCCTCCGCGGGAACCAGGCTCCAGGAGGAGGAGCTGCATGAATTACCCGGTATGGGATGTGGCATTTGGCGCCGGTTTGCTGATTGCCTTGGTCGCCATCCTTCACGTATTTGTTTCTCATTTTGCTGTCGGCGGCGGGCTTTTTCTGGTTCTCACCGAGCGCAGAGCCCGGCGCACGAACGACGCGGCTCTTCTCGGCTGGTTGAAGAAGCACAGCAAATTCTTTGTTTTGGTTACTGTCGTCTTCGGCGTAGTCAGCGGGGTGGGCATCTGGTTCACCATCGGCTTGATCAGCCCCACGGCTACCAGCAACCTGATCCATATCTATGTGTGGGGCTGGGCAATCGAGTGGGTGTTCTTTTTCCTTGAGATCACCGCCGCGCTCCTCTATCTGTACGGTTGGGACAAGCTGGAGCCGCGGCTGCACGAGTGGTACGGATGGATTTACTTTATTACCGCGTACCTCAGCCTCGTGATCATCAACGGCATCATCACCTTCATGCTGACCTCCGGAAGCTGGATCAGGAATCACCAGTTCTGGAGAGGGTTCTTCAACCCCACCTACTTCCCGTCGTTGGCCTTCCGCACCGCCATTGCGCTGGCGCTCGCAGGCATCTACGCGCTCATCACTGCCAGCGTGCAGAAAGATGCTGCGCTGAAGGCGCGCATTGTGCGCTGGAGCGCAAGGTGGATTGTGCCCGCGCTGGCCGTTCTCCCGTTGCTGGCGTGGTGGTACGTCCACAGAATTCCCGCCGACAACTGGGCCAATGTCCGCGGCCTCATGCCGACCGCGACACACTACGCCCTGTTCGCCGTTGTTCTTGTGAGCGTGACCTTTTTGCTGGCGTTGCTTTCACTGGTCAGGCCGGGGCACATGCATCTGTCGTTCAGCCTGCTTGTGGCGCTGGTCGCGCTGGGCGCCATGGGTTCCTTCGAGTTCGTCCGCGAAGCCATTCGCAAGCCCTACGTGATCTCCAACTATCTCTACGCCAACTCGGTCTACCTTACGCAGAACCCAGGGGACGGAGGATTCAGCGTGGACGAAATGAGCGCTACGGGCATTCTGCAATCCGCGAAATGGGTCGACCAGCGCGACATCACCGCCGGCGATCAGGTCGCGGTGGGACGCGAGATCTTTCGCGTCGAGTGCCAGAGTTGCCACACGGCGAACGCCTACCGCGGACTCAACCACTACATCACTCTGCGCCAATGGGACCAGAACAAGATTCAGGCCACGATCGGCGGTCTTGAGTTCATGCATAACGGGGTGATGCCGGCATTCGCCGGCACTGATGCTGAGCGCGCTGCGCTTGCCGCCTATCTCAGCTCCATCCATCCCATCTCCAACACTGCGCCGGTTGCCACTGACGGCCAGACCATCTACGAGCAGAACTGCTCCATGTGCCATCAGGTCAACTCGAGTGACAAGCTCTTCAAGAATCTGCCCCAGGATCCGAACGCGGCCAGCGACGCCATGAAGGACCTCACCGGCCTGTTTCCGCTCATGCCGGACCTGAAGCTCTCTGACCAGCAGCGCATGGCCCTGGCGCAGTGGGTCAACGCACAACGTGCTGTCGAGGGCATCGCCGTTGCACCACAAGGAGGGAATTGATCATGATGCAACCCAACCTGATTCCGACGCTAGACCCCAATCCGCTACCCGCGCCCTATTGGGTCTTCAAGTTGTTGCTGGTGGTCACCTTCATTCTCCATATCGTCGCCATGAATTTCATGCTCGGCGGGGCCGTTCTGGCGCTGGGGGCAAAATGGCGTTCGAAGCGTCTGGCCCATGGCAACCGTATGTTCCTTGACGTCGCCAAAAAGCTCCCCTCGCTCCTGCCGGCAACCATCACCCTGGGCATCGCCCCTCTGCTCTTCGTGCAGGTTCTCTACGGACAGTTCCTCTATACCTCGTCCATCGTCATGGCATGGCCATGGTTTTTAGTGTTGGTTATGCTCACCGCCGCCTACTACGGTTTCTATTACGTTTCGTTCCGCAGCGGCCAGCAAATGAGCAGAGCCGGTGGCGTCATGCTGTCCAGCGTCATCCTCGTCTTCCTCATCGGTTTCCTGTTCAGCAACAATCTCACCCTCAGCCAGACGCCATCGCGCTGGGGCGGCAAGTACTTCGTCCATCCCTCCGGCTGGAACCTCAATCTGTCTGAGCCCACGCTCATCCCGCGCTTCCTGCACTTCTTTGTCGCGGCAGTGGCCGTGGGTGGCATCTTCCTGGTCTTTGTGGCATTCGCCAATTGGAAACGCGACAGGGAATACGCGCAACAGGTGCTCGCATTCGGCGGCAAGGCTTTCATGTACGCCACCATGGCGCAGATCGTGGTGGGTCTCATCTTTCTCGTCAGCCTTCCGCGCAACCTGCGCATGCTCTTCATGGGTGACAACGCCCTTGCCACCACGCTGAATCTGGTGGGCATCATTGGAGCCTTCGCCGCCATCTTTCTCATGTCAGGAGCCCTGCGCAATAACAACCTTCGCGTTGCCGCATATCTCGTACCGGGCATCCTGGCGGTTGTCATCCTCTGCATGTCGGTGATGCGGGATATCCTGCGCGACGCCTATCTCCAGCCCTGGTTCCATCCGGGCCAGTTTGTCGTCAAGACGCAGTGGTCCGTGTTCCCGCTGTTTCTAGCGCTCTTCGTCGCCGGCGTCATCCTTTGGCTCGTGATGCTGGCGCGATACGGCCTGTTCCGCAGCCTGTTCGGCGGCAGGAAAGGGCAGTCGCTGTCCGCGGATTCTCAAGCCGCCGGGCAGCCATAGAATCCCCCGCGACACGAACCGCGCCCTCGGAGCCGTCAAGCACGAAACCGCCTCCGGCTCCGCTGTCATCATGTTGTAGCAGGCCTTCTCCAGCAGGTCTTGGACAAACTCCACATGTAGGGTGAGATACCACAAAGCCAAATCGACGATCTGAGATCTGAAGGCTGATAGCCGGCAGTTCGTCTCCTCATCCCTCTTTGGCCGTCACCGTCACCGTCCCGCCGCCCACCGCCGAAGCCGGCACGCTGGCCCACAGCAGATCCGGCGTGAGCTGCGGCCGGTATGGAACCGAAAGCAACACCCGGTCCCCGCTCCGGATCTCGTAGCTGCGGATCGGCCGCGCCGCCGCAATCGCCGTATTCCAGCGCACCGTCACCTGGTCGCTGCCGTTGGCCTTCTCTACCTTCACCACCGTCGGCTGCGCCAGCCCCGATTGCGCCAGTTGGAAGTAATTTGTCGTTGCGCCGTAGCGTTCGGCCACCTCGCGCTCAATCCGCTGCCGATCCGCCGGCGAAGCCGGGTCCTGCGTCGCTGCCGCCAAATTGGCCACCAGTTGATCGTTCTCCGGCTTCTCCCGGTCGATGTGCCCGATCCCCGTCACCGCGCAGCTTACGCCCGGAATCGACAGCGAGTACCGCACCAGATCCTTGTAATTGGCCTTGTCCGCCTTGCCCACCGAGTAGATCACGTCCGCCGTCGACCTGGAGAAGCGCGACTCCTTTCCAAAGAAACTCCCGTCGCCGAACAGTTTCATC
The DNA here is from genome assembly GCA_963848805.1 of uncultured Acidobacteriaceae bacterium. GTDB lineage: Bacteria > Acidobacteriota > Terriglobia > Terriglobales > Acidobacteriaceae > Telmatobacter. Next base: position 32,388 of record CAWKFD010000006.1, read on the forward strand.
GCAATCACGCCCATGCCGCGGCCCACAGCCACTTGCAGCACATTGAACTCGTGCGAGGTATACAGCTTGTCGTTCGCGTTCAACGCCACCAGCAGAGTGTCCAGGTTGTTCTCCGTGTCGCGCCGCAGCACCTCCATCAGCACCGGCGAGCTCTGGTGTCCTGTCACTCCAATGTGCCGGATATACTTCTTGTTCCCCGGATTCAGGCCCGTGTAGTTCGTGCCGTCCCGGTAATCGAGCAGCGCCGCCATGGCCCCGATCTTCCCCGGCATCTTCGAACCGCGCTCGGCCATACCAAAATAGATCTGATCGATCTCCTCAGTCGAGGAGACGCAATGCAACTGAAGGGCGTCAAGATACGCGCCTTCCGGGATGTATCCCTTGCCGTCGCCGAACATCTGTGTCAGCGTACGCTCCAGGTCGCTCACCGCCGTTGCGCCCGGCGTCGTTGGGAAAATCGAGGTGGTTGGACCGGCCCCATATCTCTCCCAGGTCTTGCTGGCAATGTAAAGGCTCTCGCGCAGCGCCGGGTTGTAGTCCGCGGCTCCCGGCACCAGGTGCATACGCCGGAACGCCTCTCCATAATTCACCTGGCTAGGTCCATAAACATTGGCCGAGTCAAGATAGTTCACTCCCAGTTGTACGGCACGCACAATAATGTCGGCCGCGTCGATCCCCGGCGCGGTCCACTGCATTGACCCCTGCCCGCCCAGCGCAAGCGGCGTCACCCACCGGCCCGTCCGCCCCAGCACCCGCTTAGGTAGACGCTCGGTTGCCGTCTCCGCCCACGCACCATGGCTGGTGGTCAAATATCCCGCCGCCGGCAGTGTGCCTAGCAGCTTTAGAACGTTTCGTCTGGAATTCATCTTTGCGCTCCTCCTTATGGAATCTCCGGGCCGCCGCCATCTCCAGCGAGGGTCAAAGTGAAAACAGTGTACAACGTGACTCCGAATTCCCCCCTGCCCCTCGTTCCCCGCCTTATCGACATTCCTTATTCCCTTTTCCCTGTTTTTCTCTTTCCTCGCTCCCTCTGTCCCTGCTTCACCGTTCCTGCTTTCCTGTTCCCTTGTTCCTTCGTTCCCTTGTTCCCTTTCTCTCCCACCGTAATAGGCCCCATGTCGGGCCCGACGCGCTTTACCAGCGTGTCAATCATCTCGTAATCGATGGTTCGCGGAGCCGCGGGCCGCGTGATGCCAGTCGCGGGATCGGTTGCGATGTCGCTATTTGCTCCCAGCAGGAAGCTGAATGCCGGAACGCTCCCCTTGGGCGTGTTCTCGGTAAAAACGCGTACCGGCAGATAGCCCTGAATGGGGTGCAGGCGGAAGGCCGTCTCGTAGCGATGCTTCTTCACGCTCCACGTAAACACGCGCACCTGGTCGAAGTCGAACGGCTGGCTGGAATTGGGCGCCAGCACCATCAGGTACTCGGGAACCTGGTGGTCCGGCGTATCTGCCTCTGAATCTGTCACCTTGGTCAGCACCCACGCGCCAATGATGCGCTGCCCCTCGGCGTACTGCGCAACCTGGTCTGGCACGTCCACATCCAGGCGGTTGCCCAGCAGCCAGCCCACGTGGCCCTGCGGGTCGCGCGCCAGCCACCAGTCTTCCATTGCCGGCGGCTCGGTCTCTTGCCCCCCAGCAGCCGTTGCGCTCTGCGCGGCTGCCGGCTTTGCGGCTGACGCTGGCTGTTTCGCGCCTGGTGCCGGCGGTTTCGTGCCTGCCGACGGGGCCGCGCTGTTGCCCGGCGCGTTCTTGCTTTCCCCTGCGGGCTTTGCCGCGTTCGGCGTAGGCGGCGGCCCAGAGACCTCAGCAGTCTTCTTGGGAGCCGATGCCCGCACCAGGAGCTGCACCTTGCTGTTCCCGGCCAGCAGGTAAAAACGCTCCGTCTCGCGGCCTGGAAGCAAGTGCATTGAGAGATCGTCCCGCAGAGTCGCCGTGGCCGCTATGGGATCGCCTTTGTGCTCTTCGGCAAGCTTTACGAAGCCGTCGTAGGTCTTGCCGTCGATCACGGCATGTTCTTCAACCCACCCGATCTGGTTTTTTTCCGTCTGGACTTTGAGAAAGCGCCGCCCACGCTCCAGAACTTCGAGCGGTTGCCCGTTTACCACCTGGCACACCCGATTTGAAACCGGGGCCACGCGGTCATGAAGATAGGTCTCGCGCACGGATACATACACCATCTCATGCTGCTCGTGATGGAATCGCCCGCATCCCGTGGCGATCAAAATCCACATCGCTGCCAGCAAGAGCGCGGAGCCGGCCCGGAAGCGCCGGGCAAAAGAGACGAGAGGGATTGGGGAACGAGTGAGCACGGACCGTGGAGTTCCCCTTGAGGATAGCACTGAACAGGTGTCAGGGATCAGGTGTCAGGGGTCAGAAAGAACGGGAGCGAGGGAACAAGAAAACGAGGTGTTTATAGCTTCCGGCCTTCAGCTTTCGATTTTTCTCTGACCCCTGACACCTGCCTTCACGGCAGCGCCGCGATGGCAGTCGCAACCACCGGATCGGTGCCCGTAGTTGAGGTGAGTGCGGCGGTCAGTGCTCCCGAACTCATCGTGAAGGCCTCCAGATCGGGATCGCCGCTCGAAGTGGAGCCGCCCGTCGACACGGCCAGCACAAAGTTATCGTCGCTGTCTTCAGCCATGCCAATAGGCTCGATGCCGCCGGTAATATTGCTTCCTGCGGCCACCGTATAGGTAGTCCCAGAGGCCGTGATGGGAAACCACGCAATGTTGCCGGATCCGGTAAGGCCCTGGCCATTCGCAACGTAGACATATTCGCCCGAAGCGATGGGCAAAATCGCGTTGGGAGCAAGTCCTCCGCTGGCAACGGGAGAGCCGGAAATTTGCGTAAGCGGGGGGTTGGCGAGGGAACTGTAGTTGTAAACCAGCAAGGCGCCTGAAGTCCCTGCCGAATCGGCGTTGGTCTCGCCGATATAGAACAGCCGCAAAGTGGGATCCACTGCCACGGAGAGTGCTTGCTCGCTCCCCGATACCCCAATCGTCCTCGCCGTCCCCCCCAGGGGATTGGAGTTGCCGGCGGTGAAAGCGTCAATAAGCGTGCCCGCGCCGCTTAGAGTCAGAAAAACATTGCCGCCGTCTGGAGAAATCACCATTTGTTTCACTGCTGCGTTGGTCAGGTTGTTGAAGGTCTGCGATGGAGGCGCGCCTCCGGATCCGGCATAAAGGCCGGTCGTCGCATTGATGGGGATCGCATCGATTTGCACTGAAGTGCCGGTGGAGTTGGGAAGGAATGCATCCACAAGCCACGAGCCGCTGACCTCCATTGCCGCGGGGATATCCGACGAGATCGTGCCTCCACTATTTCCTGCAGTCAGACCTCCGCCCGATCCGACGGTGTAAAGGTAGATGCCGTTGACTGTGCCGACATAAAGGAATCCGCCGCCGGGCGCGATTGCGATGCAGTAGGGTGTGGCGGCAAGCGTGTATGGGCTGCCGGAAACCGGTACCAGAGAACCCGAGGAGATGGAGTAAGCGGCGATCTGCTTGGTTGTCTGGTTCAGCACATAGAACACGCCGCTGGAGAGCGTGGTGGAAGTGGTGGTCGTAGTCGATGTCGCCGGCGGCGCATCCCAAAAACCCTTGCATCCGGCCAGGAGCGCGGAAGACGCAAGCAGCAGTCCCAATCCATTTCCGATCTTCATCGCCACTCCTCGTGCATCACCCCCGGAAACGGTGGGGTCACGCGCAATCCACCAAAGCATTCAGCCTAAAGGTTATCGCTTGGGCACGCGTTTTGTCTTGATGCCAGGATCGGTGCTCGGCAGCATGGTCCTTCCAATCGAAAGACGCGGCTCCGGGGATTTTCGCTCTGCGCTCGCGAAAAAAAGCCGACCGGTAGAAAAGAGTCCGGTCGGCCTTCAACTTATCCGGGTCAGGCGCCTCAGTTCATCCGGTTCGCGCCCTACGTACCAAGAGCTAACGAGAGTTGGGTCTGCGAATCCAACGTCAGGTTATCCTTCTTCGTTGATACAAGCACCGCAGAGTTCCTGCCAGCGATTCTGCTGTGCAAATCAAACCCAGACACGATGCCGATTCCGTCGAATCGCAGGGTTTTGCCGTTCCAGGCCGACGGGGCAGGAACGCTCATGTAGTCACTGTAGACGGAATAATCGGGCTCCGCGGTTCCCATAATGGCTGCTTGAATGGGGATCACCTTACCGTCATTTACGTCGGCCTGGGTAAAGCGCAACGCCAGCGTCGACGGTCCGCCCTGCTTCATCTTGTCAGTCGCGATGATTCCCACGAGCGCCGTGTCCTTGGGCAACTCGACTCCGTTCTTCAATTGCACTGTGTCTATCAGTTTGGCCCTGATCTGCTCGCCTGGCTTCATCTTTTTGGCGTCGATAGTTGTTTCGAGGACAGCTTGCGCAGGAACCATTTGCGCAGCTGCCGCTTGAGCTGAAGCTGGAATGGGGTTGGTTGCAGTTGACGCATTCTGCATCGCCTTCGCCTGGGCAGTACCAAGGAAAAGAACGACACAGAACGCAAATGCGGTTGAAACCGTCAGAATGTTTTTGCTTCTCATAGAAAGAATCTCCTTAGGTGATGATTGTGGGAGTCCAGAGATTCTTCGTCCTCCTCGGCGCTCAACCTTGCATGAAGCCGCTCGTCAGCACTTCGACCATACGCGACACCTCGCGACATCGCCTCAGTGGATCGAAACAACGTCTCTGGTCTTACTCGAACGCCTCTGCGACTTCAAGGTTCCGGAGGTTACGTACGTCTATTGGATGAAACACCCCTGTCCGAGGTTTCCTCCGGTGAGGGCGGATCGCATGGCTCAGTACCGCAATGCACTGAGCACATGGAGGTTTCTGCGAGCCGAGAAAATCTGACGGAGATGCTTGCGGATGCTAGCGGAATCGTCTGGCTGCGTTAATTGGGCCGGCCGCCAGAGGCAGCGCGGCGGCGAAAGCGCTCATCGACTGGCTGGCGGCCCTGAAACCCCGCTTCCATGGTGTGCCAGTGCTCGATAGCTACCTCGCCCATACGCCAGCAGAGCAAAACGATCTGGTCTTCGACGCGGCAGGGAAAGTCGAGGAGGCCCGCTTCCAGATCCTTCACCTGAACGCCGATGGCATCGATTTCGGCAATGCTCTCGCGGACCTCCTTGAGGCGAGTCTCCATCTGGGCGCGCTGCTTGGCGATGCCTGCGGTATCCACCCGCATGCCGCCGGAGAAATAGATGCGCTGTGCAATTCTCTGGAGACCAGACTCGAGATCCTGGGCAGAACGCTTGCCTTCCATGGCCCGCTTCAGCAGGGATTCAAGCACTGGCAGCAGCGATTGCGCTTCGTCAAGGGTGAAGGTTTTCATCTGAGAATCCCAATAGCTACAGAATACGACAAAATGAAACAAAAGTACCACCGGCTGCGATTCAAGGCAATACACACTCAGGCCAACAACGCCAGAATATCCAAATAACTTTTCTTGGCCGCCGCCGGGCTGTATTTTTCAAGGACATGCTGATACGCGCGATCGCCAAGCCGATGGCGTTCGAAACTCGACACAAATAAGGTGCCCAACCTGGCCCGCAGGCTCTCAACCCGTCCAGTTTCAAACAGCAACGCATTCTTTCCGCCGCAACTTACATCCACATGAACCGGAAGATCGCTCAGGATGCATGGAAGGGCATAGGCCATCGCCTCTAAAGTAACCAGTGGCATTCCTTCCGGTCCAAGCGAGGGCATAATGAAGATATCCGCATCGCGATAATATTTTGCGGTATCCGGCTGAAAGCCCTCGAAGCGTACAGTCTTGCCCTGAGCCATTTGCCTGAGTTGCGCCGCCTCCACGCCATCTCCAACAACGATCAATTCGTAATCGTTCGCGCTGCCGAGAGCGCTCAACAGCAGATGCAGACCTTTGTGGTGCTCGAGGCGCCCGACAAATAGAAGGCGGACCGGCCGCTGCCATTCCCGCCGGGAATTCTTCTCCGGGATAGATGGAACCCAGTTGGGTATTACGCGGATTCGCTTATGAAGAGCAATCCTGCGCATTCCTTTAGCCACGGATTCAGATACGCACACTACCTGATCTGCAAACAGGATTCCGACCGCGTATACGGCCTCAATAAGGAGGCGGCGCCCTTTACAGATAATGCCCCCATGGCCCAGGAACGGCGACAAGTGTCTTATGCTGATGGTCCTGCGGCCCATGATTTTCATGGGCGGCAAAAGAATCGCTTCAATGGTGCCGGAAATGACCACCGTGCGAACTCTATGTTTCACGGCAAGAAATGGCAACACAAAGAAGGCATGGACGACTTGAAGAAGCCGCATTGACTTTGGAAAAACAGAGATTCGATGAACCTTGACGCCCAACGATTCAAGATCGGCAGCGAGCGCCTTATCGAATACCAGCGTGTGAATCTCGCAGCAATCCGCGAGCAACCGGGCTAAGTTGCGCAGGTGTACTTCTCCCCCGCCGTAAAAGTTGTTTACCGATATGAGCAAGATACGCTCTCTGTGCCTCTCCATCGGCTTCCTCGGCGATATTTCCAGACCGGCAGTTATCTTGCAGATTTCGCGGTTTCAGCAGTGTACTCCAATCCCTTGAACACCGAGCTCAGCATTACCCCCGCGCGCTCCAATTTTCCGCGCATGAGCCAATATCCGGCAGTTACGGCCACAACCATCATGACGGAGGGCAATGCCCATGGAAAAAACCGCCTGGTGAAAAGGATACGATTCCGCGAGAGATATCTCTCGGAGAGAAGGCTGCGCATCTCCCGATTGCGGTGCGATCCTATCGACCTTCCCTCCTTGTGATAAATGACGCTTTTGCTGGCAAACCCGAGATCGAACTTTCCTTTGGCGCGAATCGCCCAATCGTGTTCTTCGAAATAAAGAAAATAGGATTCTTCCATTAAGCCAACCGCTGTCAAGAAGGCTCGGCTGGCGAGCACGGATGCTCCCGCGATGAAATCGAGCTTTTCCGGATCTCGCTGTGAGCCTTCCGGCGCTAAATACTTCGACACGCGAGCAGTCCACCGGTTATATCTGCCGCCTCCTCGCAAGAGAGTCCTCTGTGGCTCGAAGTAAGACAGATTCAGAGAGCCACACAGGCCAACGTTGGGATGTTGTCGCATGAAGAGAATCATTTCTGCCAATGCGCCCGGGTCGGCAACAGTATCGTTATTCAAAAGCCAGAAGAACTCCGCTGTTGCATCGCCAAGAGCATAGCGCAGGCCAACGTTGTTGCCGCCCGCGTATCCTAGATTCGCTCCTGCTTCGATAAGCACAAGCGGGGCCGATCCGACCCCATCGCATGACTCAGCTTCCTCGCGGGTAAGTTGAATATATGGAATAGGCTTCAGGACTGGGGGGTTACTAAGATGGCATAACCCGGGATTGACTGCCCCGGACTGGATCTCGCCAAACTGGATCTCTCCACGCGCCCATTCCTTGAGCCTCTCCAAAGATCCGTCGGTTGATGCGTTATCACATACAATGACGCGAAAATCCTTGCAATCGAGGCGGAATACCGATTCCAGGCATTCGATCGTGTCTTTCCAGCCATTCCAGTTGAGGACGATTACATAGTTAGCCACTCTGCCGGCTCCTGTACCCTAGTTAGTGTCTCGCGATTGAATCATAGCCCTGTTCGCTCTCCCATCCTGCCCACGAACCCATCCCATGCTCCTAGCAGAACATTGCGGAATTTGCGGGTGCGGTCTTGTTCACCGAGAAGACACTTCACGGTTTCACGAAAGGAATCGAACATTGCGTACAGGATGCAACGAGGAAACGCCCACAAATATTTGCGGTATACCACGAGGCGATTCCTGGACATGTAATAACGCCGCGCGGCACTATGATGAGTTGGACGAAATGTAAAACCTATCACTGAGTAAGGTTCAGGATGCCCTACGTGGTGCAGCAACATCGCTTCGCTTGAGTCAGCGACCAGATATCCACCCGCGCGGATGCGGAAACAGTACTCCGTATCAACCTCATCGATAAAGTAATCGGATTGAAAGAAACCGATTTCATCAAAGATCCACGCGGGCATAAGAGCGCCTGAGGTCAGCGATTTGTACGGACCGCCATCTTCGGCGCGCAGAATGAAGCTCTCGCCGCCGGTTACCGGATCCACATAACGGGGGTGAAGCGAACCGATGCGCTCTCGCTGCGGGTGGCGCTCCCAGGCCGCGAACATCGCCTGAACAAAGCCTTCAGTGATGCGGCTATCCTGATCGAAAAGAACGATCCAGTCGAATCCATCCTTCAGCGCCTGCCGGACTCCTTGATTGAGCGCTTCTGCCAGGCCTAGGTTCCGGGCGTTCTCAATGAGGTGAAAACCGCAACTTCCGCGCGCCGGGCGCAGCAGGTCGAGCTCGTTGGGTAACGAGCCGTTGTCGACGACCACCATGCCATTCACCTGCGCGCGGATCCGTGGGAAGTTTTCGATCATCTCTGTGGTGGGATGAAAGGTGACGATGACCGCACACACCGATTGCGATGTCACTTTACCGGCTCCTCTTCGAGGACCATTGGCACATCGCGCCGTGGGCGTACCAGGACGCTGAGCACCAGCAGGACATTGAGCACGGCAAGAGCGCCATCTGAAGCGAGGCTCGCCCAGGCCGCGCCAAGCCAACCGTGGATGGGAATCCAAAGGATGTTCAGCATCAGGTTCAGGGCGGCTACGACGACCTGCGCCACAGTCCGGTAATTCTGCAGGCCAGTGGCTGTAAGTACACCCCCTGCAAGTTGATGAACACCGCGAATTGCCGGCAGCCAGCAGAGCCACCGGAAAATGGGCAATGCTCCTGAAAACCCATGCCCGACGATTCGCACGGCGAGCGGGGATGCCAAGAGGGTGAGGATGGCGCAGGCCAAGCCGCTAAAAGCGCCGATGGGCACTATTTTCCTGGCCATGCGGACAACGGCGAACAGGCCGTCATTATTCAAGGAAAAATACCGCGGTATGCAGGCAGAGTCGAGGGCGTTGACCGGTATCGTAGCCAAGTCGACAACGCGGTATGCGAAGGTATAAATGCCGTTATCGGCGTTCATGCCGTAGTGGCTCAGCATCGTTTTATCAATGTCGTTGTAAACGGACTGCGAGGAACCAGCGACGGAAAAGCCGATGCCTTCACAAAAGCGGCGAAAAACAAGCGGCCGGCTAAAGCGTATGGCGCCGATAGTCCTTCCCACCCAGACAACGGCCACCACGGCGGCCAAAGCAGAGGAGCCGAGAATGACAATCGCACACTCGAACGCGTTGACGTGGTGAAGAGCCACCATCAATGCGCCAATGGCAAGGATGCGAAAGATATTGACGAGAGCCCGCAACCAGGCCGTAGACCTTAACTGTTCGAAGGTTTGAAAGACGACGCTCGCGTTGTTGGTAATCTGGCTGGCGAAACAGTTCGCCAACACCAGAACGACCACCAATCCGACTGCCGAGGAGCCGAAGAGCCGTTCACCCACCAGCGCCAACCCGGCGGCGAGAAACACGGTAGTGGCAGCGCTAATCGCCAGCATGTTGCCCCAATAGACAGGCGCCGAAGTACGATCCGCGCTCACGTAGCGCATAAAGATCATCTGGGACCCGAGAGCCGAGTACGGCGCTACAGTGCTGACCAGCGCGGCGGCGCCCGCGAAGACACCGTATTGCGTAACGCCCAGCAAACGGGCCAGCAAGACGAAGGTGGCCGCCTGAAGCAGCGCATTGCCGGCCAGGCCTAAAAACATCCATCCGGTGTTGCGCGCGAACAGATTGGAGCGGAGCCTGCCGATTTTTTCAAATCGCCAAATCACTGCACAGCGCCCTTCCGGTAAACGAAGACAATGTTGATCCGTTCTGAACAATCAATCCGCCGCCTCTTTCCAAGCTCTGTGAAATTGCTATCATGGACTGGATCAAATTGACCGAGCCGATGCCGATCCCGGTTTCAATGAACTCATTGCTCAGCAACTTACGCGTCGCGATCGTTCACTACTGGTTTGTTGGCAGGGCAGGGGGTGAACGAGTAGTCGAATCACTGTGTGAGATGCTGCCACAGGCAGATTTGTTTTCTCTCGTGGCAGACCGATCAACCATGGCGCCCGCCCTGCGCTCAAAAAAGCTACAAACCTCTTTCCTGCAGCATGTTCCCGGCGCAACCAGATTTCATCGCCACCTGCTCTTCTTTGAGCCCCTGGCCCTGGAACAATTCGATCTCAGCGATTACGACCTGGTGATCAGTTCCGAGTCCGGCCCGGCAAAGGGCGTCATCACCTCATCGAAGACATGCCATGTCTGCTACTGCCACTCTCCCATGCGTTACATCTGGGACATGTATCCGGCTTACAGGCGGAGCATGAATCCGTTGGTGGGTTCCGTCTTTGCCATCGCGGCGCATTACATGCGGCTCTGGGACTATGCGGCGGCCGCGCGGGTAGATTTTTTCGTCGCCAACTCGAAGTTCGTTGCCTCGCGCATTCGCAAATACTACGGACGGGAAAGCTCGGTGATCTATCCACCGGTAGAGGCTGCCGCCGGAACGGTTGGAACGCCGCCTGGCGGCTACTACACCGCGATCGGACGGCTTGTGGATTACAAGCGATTCGATTTGGCGGTGCGCGCGTGTACCGAGCTTGGCCGGCGCCTGACAGTCATTGGCGACGGCCCGGAATTGAAACGCCTGCGGCGCATTGCCGGCCCCACCATTGAATTTCTTGGTAAGGTCAGCGACGGCGAGCTACGGGCCAACCTTGCCGGTTCCCGGGCACTTTTGTTTCCCGGGGAAGAAGACTTCGGCATTGTTCCAGTCGAGGCGCAAAGCTTTGGGCGGCCGGTGATTGCGTACGGTTCCGGCGGAGCTCTGGAGACGGTGCGCGGAGACTTGCCCGATTCGCCTCGTGTTGAAGATCCCACGGGCGTGTTTTTCGATGAGCAATCACCATCAAAGCTGGCAGAAGCGATCATTCGCTTTGAAGCGCGGCAAGACCGATTCTGCGCAGAGAAAATCCGCCAGCATGCCCTCGAATTCGATGCTGCTGTTTTCAAGAAGCGGATGGAAGAGTTTCTATGCTCGGTCATCAGGCAGTTCAGGGGCCAAATCGCCTCACTTCGTTAATAAGCGCCTTTGCACGTTACAACTGCGGGAATTGTACGCGCGAGTATCCGTATATCAAGCCATGGGCTCCAACTGGAGAAGTATTCGGAGTCGATACTCACGCGGCGCTCATAACTTATGTCGTTCCGGCCCGAGACCTGCCACAGGCCGCTAATGCCAGGAACCATGAGCGTGTAACAGTGGGCATGATCTCCATATCTCTCTAACTCGTATTCAACTACGGGCCGAGGGCCGATCAGCGACATATCCCCACGCAGCACATTGATAACTTGAGGCAGCTCATCGAGGCTGAGCTTTCGAATGTAGCGCCCGACCCGGGTGATGCGTGGATCGAGCTCGTGCTTACAGTCCAGACGCTGCTTTCGCTCAGCCTTTTCGCATTCCGTATGATGGAGAACATCGCGCAGATATTCCCTGGTATACATGGAGCGGAATTTGAATATCGTAAATGGTTTTCCGAACTGGCCCACTCTCTTTTCCAGATAGAAGACCGGACCGGGGGAAGTGAGCCGTATCGCCAGCGCGATGGCCAGAAATACGGGCAAGATAAGGGGAAAACACATGCAGCAAAACGTCACGTCCATGCAGCGCTTTGCTACCCGGTACATGAATGACGATGGATCGCATCCGGTCTCGTGGCTTCGGCTGATCTCGAGGCTTCGGTTGCGACCAGCGGGTTGAACCCCAACGAAACCACCTTCAACCTGCGTCCAGACTGATCCACCTTCCATTAGCGCATTGGGCACACCTTCCTCCGTCACAGTTCATGAAAATCATGCTGCGCTTCGAACTCGAGCCGCAGACATGTGAACGATTCGTGCTGTCGGAGCAAAACCCAGGCAAACTTGCAAAGGTCTGGCAGGAGGGAAAAATCTTCAATCTATCGTGACGAGATCCCATCTAGCTATGGTGACGAAACTCTATCTCGGAAAAAACCTGCCTAGGATCGAGATGGTTTGCTTCTTCTCCACGTTATATCTGGCAACGGGAATGCGCCGTGTCATTCTTCTTTCTGATTCTTTACTGCACTCGTGGGATTAGACGATGGTGTTGCGTGAAGGGTTGGACTGTATTATGGGGATTTCGGGCAGATGCTGGCGGTCTACAAGCCAGAACTCCAAATCGTCGATAACTAAAATGCGCATAGTGGAAAACCGATCCGGGCAATTGTGCATCTTACTCACTGCGTCGGTGTGCGCACATCGGTTGCCCTAGTCTTTTCAACCAATCGCCATGAATTTACTTAAGTGGACTGAGCGACGGTCGTGTCGTGCGGTGGAAGGGATTTGCGGCATCTGTGCTTTTTGAGAGGCGATGAGAAGAACGGGGGCCCTGTCTTCGGGGCTTGTATGCATCGCGACCCATGCGTTCAGGAGTTTGAAATTTGCCAAGGCACTGGATTGTTTTTGCCGCGTGGATGATTACAGCCTGGAGCGGTTCGCGGGGATTCGCCCAGAACGTTCCTCTTCCAGTCGATGAAGATACGCACGCCGAATCGTCTATCGCTTCCTCCGCTGTTCCTCTCGATAGCTGGGTATACCCGGCGTTCGATCGGCTGACGAGCCTTGGCTACACACCGAGCACGATGCAGGGCATGCGTCCGTGGAGCCGCCTTGAGTGCGCGAGACTGGTGGAAGAGGCTCAACAGGCGATGACGTCAGACGAAAAACCGGATTATTCCGAAGCCGGGCAGTTAGTGGATCGGCTGGCGCTCGAGTTTTTCTACGAGATTTTGCTTCTGCGCGGGTCGTCCAATCGTTCCGCAGGAGTGACAAACGCGTATGTGCGCTTGACTGAGATCGCCGGGGCCCCCCTGCGAGACGCATTTCATTTTGCCCAGACCCTTGACGACGATTTTGGAAGGCCGTATGGGCAGGGCCTCAACGCAATCGCAGGTGTTCAGTTGCACGCGGAATATGGCCCTTTCGCTCTGGTTCTGCGAGGCGAGTTTCAGCAGGCTCCCGCGTTGTTCCCCTATAACGCGGAAGCGCTCGACGCGATAGCAGGAACGGACGGCCTGCCGGCACAGCCCTTGCCGGGAATCTCGGAACTGACGCGAATACGGCCGGTCGAAGCCACCGTTTCAATGAACCTGTTCGGCTGGCAGGCTACATTCGGCGAACAAAGCCAGTGGTGGGGCCAGTCGAGGACGGGCTCGCTGATCTTATCGAATAATGCGGAAGCGCCGGTTGTACTGTCGATCCAACGCTACAAGCCCGTACAATTTCCGTGGATCTTTGCTTACCTGGGCAAGATCAACAACACCTTCTTCCTGGGCCAGTTGCGAGGCCAGAACTATGTGCGCGGCCCGTGGCCTGTGTTTCCCTTGTATGGCTCGGCGGCCACGACGCTCAACCCCCAGCCATTTATCTGGGGCGACCAGCTGGACCTGAAGATGACTCCGAACCTGGAATTTGGCTTCGAGATTACGTGTTTGTGGGCCGGCTATGGGCGGCCGGCCACGCTGCATACGTGGCTGCACACGTTCAGCTCACGCGGGAATCAGCAACCGCTGGATCCGGGCAAGCGCTATGGCGGATTTCAAATTTCCTACCGGCTGCCAGGTCTCCGCGAAGTGTCTCTCTACGCAGACGCGCTCTCGAACGACGAACCGACACCCATTGTGTATCTCACGCGGTCAGCCATCAGCCCGGGGCTCTACATTGCGCGCCTTCCGCGCCTGCCGCATCTCGACCTTCGCAGCGAAGCAGCCTATACCAATATCCCCAACTATTTGGATGGAGTGGGCGCCGTGTACTTCAACGAGCACTACGCCAGCGGCTATCGCAACGCCGGACAGCTGATGGGAAGCTGGGTGGGACGGTCGGGAACAGCGGTCGACGCACAGGCGACCTACTGGTTATCGGGGATCAGCAGGATCGATTTTTCCATGCGCCGGCAATTCAACGATCGGCATATGGTTGGCGGCGGAGGCCTGACTGACTTTTCCGCTCATACCTTTCTCCAGCTCCGCGGCCCGTGGCAGGTGGATTGCAGGGTGACTGCGGAGCGCTGGCGATTTCCCATCCTGGGCACCTCAGCAGCGAATAACGTGACGGCCTCGCTTGGAATTATCTTTACTCCTCCGGCCAAGGGCGCTCAGTAGGCAGCGCCACGCCCACGAATCGGCGCGAAGAAAGCACTGTACGCCAAGGGCGGCCTGCTAGAGTACGTTGACGGCTGCCGCGCCCAGAGCGAATTGCGAAAAGATCTGCGACCACTCGATTATTCCGCGCAGCGCGGGACGGGGGATCTTATCCGGGACCACAAGGGTGTCTCCGGGATTGAGCTTCAAATCATTGAAAGATTGCTTCCAAAGTCCCGCTCCCTGCGTGTGAGTGCGGCTGATCACCGATCCATCGGCGCGGATGAGGAAGGCGTGGCGCCAGTCCGCATTGCGATTGGCGCCACCGGCCAGATGCAGGTAGTATCCCAGGGAGCGGCCGCGCTCAAAAACGTAAGAGTTCTGATCGTAGACCGCGCCGACCACGTTGATGTTGGCGGGTGCAAAGGGCACCACGAACTTATCTCCGTTTTCGAGGTTGATGGCAGGGATGTCATTGAGGTTGGAATTGTCCGGGGGGAACTTGAGAACAATGCGGCCGGTGGCCCTCATTTGACTGAGGCGATTGACCATTGCTTCTGTCTGCTGACGCGATGCGGCTGCATCCGCCATGGCATTGGACGATGAGGTGGGCATAAGAGCCAGCGCCTCGTTACTGCGCTGAGCTTCCGCACTGATGCCGCGCACATAGTCGTCGAGGCGTTGCTGTTGCAGAATGCGCGCCGACTCCCGCGTGAACTCCGAGCCGTACAGATATGCGCGCGGGGTGAGGCCGCCGGCGCTGCGCACGACGTCACGCAAAGTCTCGCCCGGCTGGACGCTGTAATAGCCGGCATGGACGAACTCTCCTTCGAGCTCGACGTATTTGACCTGCTTGTCGAGCGGCACATGGATATCGGTCTCGGAGAAGATCGTAACCGTGTCGCCGGGCTCAAGCGGCAGATTTGCTGAAGCATCGTGCTCAAGCACCAATTTTCCCAGATCGAACGGGATCAAGGATGGCTTCAGGGATTGCGGATCGAGCCGCTCGATGACCGCATAATTCCAGTTGATCTGATCGCCCAACTGGCGGATTGTATTCCGTTGCGCGGCGAGCACGCTGGGAGCCGCCGGAACCTGGGTAAGTTGCGATGCGATGGTTCCATTGGATCCCCGGGGCATCGCGTTTTCATCTGCGGCTGTGCCTGCGGCAGTTTGCTGCGCCTGCTGGCTCGTGGACGTCGCCGGGTTCGTCCCTGGTGGCTGCCTATAAGAACCGGAAGCGCCAGTCGACGTTTGCTCGATTGGCTCGCCAAGAGTGGAAATTGCAGGCTCAAATTCAAGAGCCGGCAGTCCGAGATGACTGCGCGTCCACCAATAGTCGCGGCTGACCAGGGAATCTACGTCAGGGATGAGATCGTTCAACCGCATGCCGGGATGCCAGGCAAACCGGCCCGGGTTGGCCACATTGCCGCGCAGGGTCACGACTTTGCTGTAGGCCGGCACAATGGGATCAATGCGCATGATGTCGCCAGCTGAGAGAACGGTTGCAAGGCCGGCAGCATCGAAATTAATCTCCATCACGCCGTAAAGGCCGTGGTCCTGTATCCGCTGCAGCGAAATGCGCGAATTGGAAGCAAGGGCCGTGGTTCGGCCGGCCATATCGATCAGATCGCCGAGGTTCTCGCCGTTTTTGATCTCATAGATGCCGGGCGTTCTCACGCTTCCGGTGATGGCCACCTGCGGTCCGGACGGCGGAATGTAGAGAACATCCTCAGGAAGGAGCGCGACGTCTTTGGATTTGTCTCCCTGGATCAACAGGCCGTACAGATCGAAATCCGTTACGGTTTTGCCCCCCCGATTGAGCAGCACATGGCGCAGTGAGCCTTCAGGAGAGGGTCCTCCAGTAGCGAACAAAGCATCGACGAGCGAACTGAGTGAGCTAATAGTATAAGCTCCCGGACGCCGCGCCTGCCCTGAAACGTAGACCTGGATGGACCGGATGCGGCCAATATCGACAGAAAGATCGAAGTTGCGAAAGAGCCTTGCAACAGCCGAACGCAGGCGCTGATCGAGCGCAGAGTATTCGAGCCCGGCAACCTCAACGCGTCCTACTTGAGGCAGGTAAATGGCTCCTGAACGGTCGACACGCAGGTTGCCGCTGAAGTTGACCTGGCCCCAGATACGAACGCGCAGCTCGTCGTCCGGGCCGATGACGTAGTCCGCGGGAACCGGCGCCAGATCGCTGGGAGAAAACGTGGATGGGACACGGCGAAACAGGTCTTGTCCATAGATGGGAAGATAGCGGCCCGTTGTCTCGGCAACAAACTTCTGGAACTCCGTCGGCATGTCAGGAGGAAGCTCAGCCTGTTGGTATCCCCTGGTATCAGGTTGCTGGCCGTTACCATTCGCCAGAGTATCCGTTGCGGGCGAAACACCCAGGAGATAGGGCGCCGGAAGCCCTGTTGTGCCATAGGCGCCGGGGTTCTGAGGAGCCTGGACCTGATTGGTGTCGCACTGCGCAAATGGATCGAGAGATGAGCAGCCGGTGGATGCGCCTTGCTGAGTTTGCGCTGCGCCGCCTCCAGAGAGGGGCGAATCTTGTGCATGAAAAAACGGCGATGTCGTAAGGCCAAGAAGCGCCAAGGTAAACAAAAAGCGGTCTGCCATGACTTCCCCATCAATCAGGAATTCGAGTCTTGTGTCGCAACATTCTGACGGGCCAGGCCTGCCGGCGGGAACCTGGCAGCTGCACTTTAAGGTGCGACATCCTTGTTTAGATGATTGCCATCTAACAGTGGAGCGGGTAGCTGCGGTTATTTTTTGTTCGGCGCCCCTTGGGAGGGCCGAACGGACCAGACAACACGGAGCCCCGATCAGATGCCCGCAGGCCGTGCAGGCTCTCGGGAAGAGTGTGGCTAATGCCTGCTGATTGAGGGTCCTTAGTGGTATCACCCACACACGACTAGAACATTCGGCCCAGGGGCTGGGAGGATTCGTAACCTTGGCGCTCGTGAGAACACATGGCTAGACAGGCTGCAATGAAGGCGGAAACGGTGCATGAGGTTGCCCCGCAAATCTGCCCGGAGGATATATCCCTTGCCTCCTCTCAATCGGCAGAAATGCTGGACGTACTGTTGGTCCTGTCAAGGCGGCTGCGCTTTATCCTTCAGGTTACTTTTGCAGCGGCGATTCTTACCGTGGTGGTGGTGCTGCTGATCCCCAACAGATACACTGCCGCGGCCGTGGTCCTGCCGCCCCCGCAGAATTCATCCATGGGCATGAGTTCGGCATTGCTTGGACAACTGAGCGGCTCCGGCATTCTGACCTCTCTTGCGGGTGGCGCTCTGGGCGTCAAGAATTCCGGCGACATGTACGTCGCGCTCTTCCGGAGCCGAACCGTGGAAGATGCTCTGATCCAGCGCTTTGGGCTGATGGCCAGATATCACAAGAAAAACATGGTCGATACACGCCGCGTTTTCGAGAAGCGGTCGACGGCCGTTCTGGGTGTCAAGGATGGTTTGATCCGGGTTACTTTTACCGATCGCGATCCAGCGTTTGCTGCCGCGGTCGTCAATGCTTACGTGGAGGAGTTCCGCAAGCACTCTGACAGCCTGACGCTGACCGAGGCCTCGCAGAGACGGCAGTTTTTCGAAAAGCAACTCGTGGAGGCAGGCGCCAACCTGACCAAGGCTGAAGATGCCATGAAAAAGACCGAGCAGACCACTGGCGTGTTGCAACTCGACAGCCAGGCAAAGGCTCTGATTGAATCGGCCGCCCTTCTGCGCGCACAGATCACTGCAAAAGAAGTGCAGCTCGAATCGTTGCAGGCCTTCGTAACGCCCGATAATCCTCAATACATAGCAGTCCAACAGCAACTCGATGCACTGAAGGCGCAGCTTGCCAAGGTGGCCGGCCCCAAGACAGACGCCGCTACAGATATCGGCGTTACGGGAACGAATATCCCCGAAACCGGCATGGCGTACCTGGATACATTACGCGATGTGCGTTATTACGAGACTGTCTACGAACTTCTTGCCAAGCAATTCGAGTTAGCTAAACTGGATGAGGCGCGCCAGGGAGTTATCCAGATCTCAGACGCGGCCATACCGCCGGATAAGAAGTCTTCGCCTTACCGGGCTCTCATCGTCGCGCTGATGACGATTGTCGCATTCATCGCCTCTGTTCTCTGGGTTCTTGCAGCCAACCGCTGGGAACAAGCGAAACTCGACCCGGAGAAAGGCATCAAGATCGAGCTCCTGCGGAGGACCCTCCACGGCATGCGCCGGCAGAGATGATTTGCTTCTGGCCAAAGTATCTGCATGAGAGACCGCCAAAACTCACTTGCGCTGCATTTCTTGCCCTCCCCTTATGGGCTGGCAGCGATCTCCTATCTCTTCTTCTTGTTTTCATGCCTGATTCCACCATCCACTTATTCGGCGTACATGCAGGAACCCGATCTGATGTTCCTTGACCCGGCAACCATCCTGTTCTATACGCTCTGCGTGGCGAGTTTCATTGCGGGCGCCTGGCTGATGGATTGGCTCTTTCCAGCGGCGATTGTCGACTACACTCTCAAGACGCGCGTATCTCCCATGCTTTTCCTGCTGGCTCCGCTCATCCTGGGTGTGGCGGGAACTGTGATTTCTACTATTCTTCTGCTGCGCCAGGTACCCAACCTCTTCGTCCTGTTGTTTTCCCAACGCGGGGGAGAGTTGAAAGAGATTATGGCGCTCCAGGTGGAAGGGCGATTCTCTCTCGCGCCGCTGCTGTTGACCGCGGTGGTGTGGTGGGTAATGTGGCGGAAGCCACAGATGAATCTCGAGCGATGGCAAAAGAGGCTTCTCGGCCTGGCTCTCTTCTTCGCAACCATCGTTGTCATCGCTTCTTCGGTCGTCACGGTCAGCCGGAATTTATTAATGCCCACATTGTGCGGTTTGGCGATTCTTTATGTTACCCGCAAAGGGCTTAAAGGGAAGGTATCCAATAAGGTTCTTGTACGCGGCAGTATTTTAGGCGGCCTTTCCGCATGCCTGTTGTTCTTTGGCCTGTCATTCCTTCGCGGAACTTCGGACTGGGACGAACTTACGCACTCACTGGTCGGGTACACGGCTGGTTCATACAATCGGCTTGCCGCAGTGGTAAGCGGCCAGGTGCATTTTCCCTATGCCGGGGAGGGTTTGTACCTGAGCAGCGTTGCAACGCATACGCGGCTCCTGCCCTTTGGCCACGTAATGATGCCGCCAGACGCTCTCACGGTATGGAGTTCGGAATTCGACGCGGTCTCCCAGGCGAGCCTGGACGGTGAACTGATCTGGCCGGGAGCTTTCGGCCAGATTTTTTCCGACCTGCGCTGGTTTTCATTGCTGTTTGTCGCGGGCTATGGAGTTCTTTATGGCCTGGTATGGCACTCGTTCCGGCGCGGACAGATACTGGGAATCGTACTTTATCCGTGGTTTGGATTTTGTATCTTGTTTTGGTTCGGCACAAACTACCTGCTCGATTCGCCCATTGAGCCGCTCATACTCGCAGCCCTCCTGATCGCCGCTTATGAACACATCTTTATCCGTGCTCGGGAGATCGTTGCGGCCGTCACGTAGATTCCGCTTGAAAAGATAGTTCTCTATTCTTCATAGCCGCAGCCGGCTGAGATCGTAGTGACCTGCCCCTTTTTTCTCATCCAGCCATAACTGGAGACTCCCGGTTTTGGTTTGACTGCGAGTATAGCTCGTAGTCGTAGCAGGGGCTGTGGGGAAGTGGTAAGCGTTCTTTGCTTTCCACTTCTCCATAGCCCTGGGATGCGGCGAACTCCCGCGGCGTTCGATAAGCGAGCGAGCTGTGCGGGCGGTCGCAGTTATACTCCTGGCGCCAGGCGTCGAGCGTGCTCCGCACATCGCCGAGTGTGCGGAACCAGGTTGCGTTGAGGCACTCGTCGCGCAGCCGCCCGTGGAAGCTCTCGACGTGGCCGTTCTGCATGGGCCGGCCCGGCTGGATGTGCACCAGGCCAACCTTCCAGTCTTCGGCCCAGCCCAGCATCCGGCGCGAGGTGAACTCCGGACCGTTGTCCGAGCGGAGAGTTTCCGGGCGGCCACGCTCGTCGATCAGCCGTTCCAGCACGCGAGTTACGCGTCCCGAGCCCAGGCTTGTGTCGGCCTCAAGCGCCAGGCACTCGCGCGTGTAGGCATCCACCACGCTCAGGATGCGTACCATCCTTCCGGTCGCCAGCCCGTCGACGATGAAGTCCATCGCCCACTCCTGATTGGGCCGCAGCAGACGCGGCTCTTCCGCGCGATCCCGCACCAAAAGCTTGCGCCGCTTGCGTCGCACCATCAGCCGCTCCTCGACGTACAGCCGGTAGACGCGCTTCACGTTCACTTCGTATCCGCGACGGCTCAGCAGTGCGTGCAACCGGCGATAGCCATAGCGCGGCTTCTGGCGCGCCAGCTTCACCAGCGCCTCGCGCAACTCCGCGTTGCGATCGGGCCGCGGCTCATACCGATAGCTCGATCGCTCCACTCCCAGCAGCTTGCAGGCCGTGCGCTCGCTCAGCCGGTACTCGGCAGAGACGAACGCAACATCTCCTCTTAGACCGGCAAGCTCCAGCCGTTTTTTCGGATCACGCCCTTCAGCGCCTCGCCGTGCAGGCTCAGCTCCGCCACCAGCAGCTTCAACCGCCGGTTCTCATCTTCCAGCGCACGCAGCCGCTGCGCCTCGCTCACGTCCATGCCGCCGAACTTCGACTTCCAGCCGTAGAACGTCGCCGCGCTGATCCCATGCTCACGGCACAGATCCGCCGTCTTCAACCCGGCCTCGTGCTGCTTCAGAATCCCAATGATCTGCTCTTCCGTGTATCGGCTCTTCTTCATGCTCCGTCCTCCCGTTCAGATTACGAGAGAACTCCAGTTCCGACTGGTAGAGATTTCCGGGGGCAGGTCAGTAGCTCCAAGAGGCTCCAGAGATCGAAAATATAGAGTGCACGGTAGCTGCACGCATTCGCTCGGCCGTCGGTCGATTTCGATCGAGACTATCGCCTGTGCGCAGAATCCGATTCTGGAAATGGCAGACATCCCAACCTAGGCACAATATCGGATGGGTTGCCCCTCTGGGTCGGCTTTGTACAAAATCCCAATATGGGGACGGCCATATTTGCCCTACCGCTACCAGGAAAAGCGCTCTCCGAGGCTGTCAATTTATAATGCGAATTCACCTTTTCGCATGTGAGACAGCATTCTCATGATGCTTTTTCATTGCGTTCAATCGACGAATTCGTTAAGTTAAGAACCGCCTTCGTTCGGATTGAATATACTGCGGTCGACGCTCCGGGGGATGAGATCGGCCCGCATGTTTGAACTCAAAGAAAGGGAATGAATTTTCAGCCATGATTCAAGAAACGATTCTCCGGGAGTTCCCCGGCTTGTTCGGTAGCAAGAGCGTGAATGGCAGGGGTCTGGTCGTCGAGGATACGATCGCTGCCCTGACCCGGGAGTTGGAGCCGGAGATCGAAGCGGCCCTGACGGCGCGTCGCGAATTGCTGGAATCGCCCGCCGGTGTCCAGGAGAAATATGGCTGGCCGAAATGGGAGGAGAGATTTATCGATCCCCTGAGCGGCAAGCCGTGGACCTATCGCCAGATCGTTCAAGGCCTGATCGACAACTTTCAGGGCCGGGAGAGTGAGTGGCGCTGGCGTCTCAACGACGAAGTGCCAATCCCCAAGGCTGCTCATCCGCTCGAGAATCCCGGGTTGGAGCTGACCGGCCCATGGTATCCACTGGATATGGCCTTCAATGCGCTGAACGCCGACGTGCCGCAAAATATGCCGGACTTCGAGGATGCGGCGCCGTCCCACTTCCAGCCCGCCGGTGCGGCGGCCAATCGGCCGGCGGCGATCTTTGCCGCCTTCGAGAACGCCAAGCAGATTCTCGCCGGGGACTGGAACGGCCGCGCCTATGAGGTAAAGAAAAAAGGAGAATTGCGCCGGTACCGAATCAATAAGGTTCCGGCCAAATGGCCCACCCGTTTTGTGCGGCCTCCCAGTATCCATGTGCGCTTCGATCAGGTGCAAGTCGACGGGCGGCCCGCACCTGGATTGATCGTGCTCACCGTGATCTGGGTGCTCAATAACTACGAGTCTCTGACCAGCGCCGGCACGGGCGTCTATTTCTACATTCCCAAAATGCAGACTCCGCAGGAAGCGCTCATCGTCGAGAAAATGCTGGTGCGGCTGGAGGCGATGCTGGGCCTTACGCCAGGCGCCTTCAAAATAAAGATGCTCTATGAAGAAGGCAATGGCGGACGGTTCCTGCCGGCGATCGCCTGGGTCTTGCGGCGGCGGCTTCTGGGCACAAACGTCGGGCGATGGGATTATCTGGGTAGCCTGATCGAGATCTGGAAAGATGACGCGCGGGGTGTCTTCCCCGATCCGCAATCGGTAGGTATGGCCTCGCCGAATATGGTCGCCTACCAAAAGTTCAACGCGCTGGTAATGCTGATGGCCGGAATGAAGAACGGCGAACTGAGCCACGGCGCGCCAATCGGCGGAATGGCCGCAGTGATGATCTACCACGCGAGCGACCCCTATGGGCGCTCGGCCTATAACCCCCTGGCGCTGCGGGCCATGGTGATCGACAAGCTGCGCGAGCGGCTGCTCGGACTCACCTTTGTGCCCAGCGAGACATTGCCTGCCGGAAAATTGCCAACATTGGAAGAGATTCTGGCTGGACGGGTGAAGGGGCAACTTTACGACGCCTATCGGCAGAGCTGGGTCGCCAGCCCGGAGGCGGCCTACGTCGCCGCGGGCAACATTCCCTTGCAAACCCCGGTGGCCCAGTTACAGGCACTCCTCGATGCGCCGCGCGAGACGGTCGACGTGAAGGGCAAGTCGGTTTCAACGGTGGCCAGTGGCTTGAGCGAGGCGGAGGGGAAACTGCTGCGCTCGGTCGGCTTGTGCAATGCCGAGGGCCGAATCACACCGCGCGTGCTGACCAAAGAGGCCCTCGACGCGCCGGAGAAGTTCCTCACAGGAGAGCTTTGGGATTCCATTTACTCCGTGCGCAAGGGCGAGATCACACCCGAGCACATTCAGCATGCATTTTATATGGCGGCCAACTACGGTTTCCAGATTCTAAATGGAAATTTCGCAGCGGCCATCGACGATTACGAGCTTTCGTTGCGCTTCATGAACGATTTGGCGACTTATCGAATCAATGTGTCGTGGCTGTGGACTCTGCTTCGTCACCAGGCTGTGGTCACCAGGGACGGCTTCCTCAAGCAGCCCATGCTCACGGCAGACGGAGTGGTCCCCGCGCTGAACGCCTTCGAGATCAAGGCCGGAACGCATTTCACCGCGGAGCTCTTCGAAGAGGTCTGGAAGGCGCACAGCCAGTGGACTGAAGCCTTCTTTGCCGAGCTCGACCGGCGCGGCGACCCCGGCCGCTTTGACCGCGGCAAAGCTCCGCTCATTATGGATCTGCTCAAGCGGCAGTTGCTTTCGCCGCGCTACATTCAGCACAGCGCGCGCCTGATCTTTGCCATTGGGCGGGCCAGTATTCAAGAGAGCGCGGCGATCCTGGAGGCGATCTTCGACCTTTCCCGCGAAGAGATTGTCCGGCGCGTCGAGTCCGGCGCGCTGAATGGAAATCTCCTGGCCATTTACGATTATGTCTACGACGTCTTCAAAGATGGCAACGGCAAGTAGCGTTACTGCGTGATTCCGTATCTTTCCCCACGACTTGGGGTGCCCCGGGTCTCGATTTTGAGACCTGGGAAAGCACACAAATTTACGCGGCAAGCGAATCAACCTTCGCTGCCATAATAAAGTCGTTCCGGTGCAAGCCGTGAATCTTGTGTGTCCATAGAGTCACCGTAACCCGGCCCCATTCGGTAAGAATCGCCGGGTGATGCCCTTCCGCCTCGGCAAGGGCGCCAACCCGATTCGTGAACATTAGAGCTTCCGCAAAATCCTTGAACGAAAAAGCACGCTCTAACTGCTGAATGCCCTCACGATTCGCCAGCGTCCACTCGGGGATTTGAGGCTTTAGTTCCTCAATCTCCTCCTTCGTTGCCTGTGGAGAACCGCCGCGACAGGGTGTACATTTTCCAGTCGTAAGTGCGCTCATAACCATCGCAAACCACCCCTTATGCCGCCCGCTGAATTTTGGCTCCAGTCACTTCCTTTAACCGGCCACCCTTAACGTCGTACACGAATGTGCAAACCCCGAATTTCTCGCTTTTCCGTTATCTGCCTTCCATCAGCGGGTCTTCACCTTCCCGCTAGCTTGGCGCTAATTCCCCAGAACGTCAAGGCCCCTTTCCCGGACTTGACATGCGCTGAGCCAGGCTGATGAGGCTGCGCTTGGTCCTTCGTCGTTGTTTATCGCGTGGACTTGTGAAGGTATTTGCCCTCGCCGTATTGCGGGGCGTCAACTTGCCCATTTACATGTTCGCCTTTTAATCGCCCATGGTCGACGATGAGGCAAATCGGGGCAGCGCATGAGATCGGCTTCGCGCTTCGGATTCTCCGGCGGACAAGTGACACTCGACGCGCCGGATCGAGACATGGCGCGGATCGTCTTTTCTGAGAATCTGGAAATGCGTATAGAAACTGTGACAGTCGAGTTCAACGTGGAGGCCGTGCCGATTACATCTCGGACAAACCTTTATCTCTCCGCCCTCGACTCTCGTTCCCAAGGCAAGAACTGTATAGTCAGAGATCAAAGTCTTTCCTTCCTGATTTTTAACTGCTCATCGCGTTATGCGGGGGCCTCTTTCATTTCCGGCCATCACTCGCTGGATCGCACTATTTGCACTATAGAGGGGTTTCACGCGACTGGGAAGGGTATCTGTTGTTACCGTCATTACTCAGGTACTTGGGTGCGGGGACCCAAAGTGGTAGTGGCTTTGGCATTGGGGGTAAGTTGCTCTGCGACTAACGGATTATTGATAGGAAAGATTCTCGGCGGTCTAATGAAAGACACAGGAGGGAAGGGCGCGCGAACAGCGATTTGTGACGATCAATGCAGTCAAAGGACACAAAAGCTTATGGCATCGCATCGTGGTATCGATAAGATGACTGGGCGGCTGAGGGGCATGAACCGTGAGGCAGACTGCGTGGTGAATGTCCTCACGATGGCTGCGCCCGGAACCAACGATTCGCGCCTCATGAGGTTCGCCATGAAGACTTTTCCGGACGACTTGCCGGATGGAAAATACCAGTTGACCCTTGAAGGCGAAACCAAATCCGTTGAGAAGCGTGATGGTAAGTGGTTAGCCGGAGAAGGTTGGCTGTAGTCGGCATCGAGCCGTTTGGATGCTACGCTGCAAGCGCCTCATTGTCGTTGCGAATTTCGGGATGCCGTTGACAGACATTCGCCATCTTCTCCAGTTGGCGCAAAGCCTTGCTAATCTTCAGTTCGGTAATGGTCAGCACGACATCTCTCTTCAACTCCAACACTGCGGGATGGTCATGGCAGAGGTCGGACGTTTCCTCCAGTTGGCGCAGGGTCGAATTGAGTATATCGATTATGTTCCCTGAAGTGGCGCGGTTCATAAAGAAGAAACCCCCAGCCAATCAAGATGCTAAATAGCCCCAAACCGCTGCCTGGCTTTAGCATCGCACTATTGGGACAATGAAGAACTCACTACCTCGCATCGGATCCTGAGCATGCACTCAAATTGCGCTCAGCCCGACTTCATTGTGTTCGACACCAGCCTGCCAGGCTCGTCAACCACCCTTGCCGCCATCGGCTTATCCATGAAGAGCGCTCGATTGAGAACCAACACTCTAATTACCTTTAGCGCGTGAGAGCAGTTTCAGCCCTTGCGGGAAAAATGAGAATCCCTCATTGTTAGGTAAGGGAGCATTTGCGAGACCATGTTGAAGTCCATCGCTGTCGCCTTTGTCTTAGCCCTCTCGCTGGTTTTTCCTTCCTGGTCACAGAGCCCATTTGGAACTGACCCCGCTCCACCCGTCATAACGCCGGCGGCGCAATCCGCGCCGGTCCCTGCTGAGGCTGCTGTCATCCCTGCGGTAAAGATGATGGAGGAGTTCAAGGATTCCGACGTCAAGTTCGATGTCAATGAACTGGTGAACATTCTTCGCGATCCGAGGCATGAGGGCTGGGTATTGGCGGCTTATCCCGATCCCAGGACCGGGCAACCGTTGATCGGCGCGGGGTTCAGCCTCGACTTGCCCGAGCGGCAACATCCCCAAACCGATCCACTCAATTCGCACCAGTTCCTGGAACCTTCGTCTGCAGACCTATGGCGTGCAGCCGGGTTCGATCCGGGACGGCTAAATGACATTCTGAACGTGTTCTACGAGCGCAAACGGATGTGGAGCAAGCGCATGTGGCGGCGCCAACTCTACAGTCTGGCCGAACAAGTTTCAGATGAGGATGCAACGCAACTGGTACGGGTTGGCGCAATCCAGGCGATCTACAACGCTCGGGCATATTGCCGGAGTTTTGATCAATTGACCGGAACTCAGCAGATGGCAATGGCGCAACTGGTTTACCAGATGGGTGTGAACCTGCAGCATTTCGAGGCGTTCCTGGCGATGATCAACTCCGGAGTCTCGTCGGCTCCGGCGCCGCAGGTGGCAGAGGCGGACTCGGCGGCGTTCGCGCTAAACGCAGACGCGGCACCGGCTTACGGGGACCAGACGCCGGAGTATTGGCAGGGCGTGCAGAAGTCTCTTATGGGCAGCCAGTGGGCGCACAAATATCGCACGCGTGCAATTGCCGTGATTGCAATGCTTGACCCGGCATATGCAGACGATCCTTCGGCGGCTGAGCGGCGCGTGAGTGCCGAATTGCGACCGTCAACCGCGCAACGGCGGCGTGGACATGATGCAGTGACCACGCGGCAAGTGGCGGATGGTACGCGTCATCGACATGCGCGAAAGGGCCGGACGGCGGCTCGGGCGCGGAACAAAAGGCGGACGTAACAGCTTTCGAACCTTTGCGGCAATCTGCTTATAAGAGGTGGGCGCCGCCTGGTACCATGTGGCCCTGCGAAGAGGAGAGAACCGAAGCGGCAGGCTCAGAAGCGTGTGAATCATTTGCTGAAGCCGGGTAGATTGACGCGGCGGGCGATGTGGTCCTGAATCCAATGTGCGTCCCACCACTCCTTGGGATCGATCTGGACCCCGTCAAGCTGCATCGCGAAGTGAACGTGATCGCCTGCCGCCATGCCCGTCATGCCGCTTAGACCCATGACTTGGCCGCGCTTGACCATGTCCCCTTCATGTACATCAATTCGGCTGAGGTGGCCGTAGATGGTCTGCAAGCCGTAGCCGTGGTCGACGACGATGCAGTTGCCGTAGATGCCGAGGGGTGCGGCCCAGACGATGCGCCCGTCGTTTGAAGCCTCAACGCCGACGTGCTGAGTTACAGCAAGATCGTAGCCGAGATGGACCTGATGGTCGATCACCGCGCCGTGGTAGATGTAAGTGCGTTCGTCGGCGAAACTCGATTCCGCCTGGGAGTGCGACTGCCGCGTGAAGGGCTGCGACCAAAGGAAATGGTCGGCAGTCTTGAGGCGCAGATCGGCAAGCGTCTGGTTATTGGCCTTGCGCATCTCGCTGTTTATTTTGACGAATCTCGCCACCGGATCGCCGGTACCGTTGGGGTCGAGTTCGCCCAGGACCTTCTGCATGAATTGGTCGGAGACCTGAATCTCGTGCTTGGTGTAGACGGGCTGTTCCTTTTTCGGAAAGACGACGGTGAGTGGCGTAGTCACGTCGTTGCCTGCGCCATTGGAGGCGAACACAAAGGGCGTGGTGCCGGGAGACATGTTCCAGGCAAAGGCAAACAGAGAGAACAAGCCGGGCTTGCCGCCCGGCATCGGCCAGGCACGGAAGGTCTCGTCACCGACCCGCACACCCGCCGAGGTGTAGGTGCCGGTAACGTTCAGGGTGGCCAGGTCGGCCATGCCGAGATAGAGGTAGTGCTGGTCGGAGTCCGTGCTGACGACGGGTGGTTTCGTGACTACATTGACTTCGCGTTCCCAGTGGGAGGTTTTGTGGAACAGGCCCCCGGACGTAGCTTCGATGATCAAGCGGGCAGGGCCATCGCTCAGTTGGGGCGTGGTCTTGGCTCCCACATCGAAGGTTTGAGTGGTGTCAGCACCCAGGGCGGTAGCCGTAGTCTGCCAGACCTGGTACGAGACGCCGTTCTGTGCCAGAGTGGCAGTGATCTTGCTGACGCCGTGGGAATCGCGGACGTGCACAGTGACGGGCGTCGCCTGACCGATTGTGGTCAACGAAGCGGGCACATCGAGGGATGGCTTGCCGCAGCCAGTCAGTGTCAGCAGCAATGGCAACGCGAGAAGGTTTGCGAGGGGGCCGGAGGTTCGCACAACTCAATTTTAGCCTTCGGCGGACATTTTGCGGTTCAGCGCTCCTCGCATCCTTCCGTCGAAACGCGGCTGCGGTTGCGTCCCGTCCTGCTCGGGGGAGTTGCCACCGAGCCCGGGAATCGGCGTATCTTCCACAAATTTGACGTCCCGCCACGTCGAGGCCCCAGACCCACGGTATTGTCGTAAGAAAAACCGGACAGGCTGTATGGTAGGCCGACCTGGTGAACCATCCTTTCCCCGGCGCTGGTTGGCGGCACAGCCTTCACTCTCTGCTGGATGGTGCGCCAGGCGGTGGGTAAAAACCACATGGCTGCTCTCGCGGAAGAGCCACAGCCTCTGTCTTCGGCAAATACCCATTCGGCCGATCTTCTCTAGCCCTTGCACAAGCACTCCGCGGGCAACATGAGAGTTCATGTCCTCAGGAATGCTGCGCGATGGCCCGCCCCAAGCCTGCCGACGCGCCCGTCACGACGACTGTCTCTACTGCCACAATTCATCTCCGTCTTGAGTTTCCTTGTTTCCGGCCAAAAATTATGAGCCCTCTCAACTCGCCTTGCGGTGCGGCAGCAGGCTGTCCACTGCGTCGCGAATGCGCTCCGCCCAGCCGCTGGTGAGCGACCACGGGCTGGGCTGATGAACAACATGGAGCGGGCCCTTGAGATCTACGATTTGATAGTCTGTCTCGCCGCTGATATCGCGTCTGAAGCGCAATGTGATCTCCGCCTGACCTACTTTAAGCTGCTGCACCGACACTTCCGGAAGCCATTCCGGAAGATGCGGATCGAGAAAAAGCAGGTTGGCCGGCGCGTAGGGATAAATTCCCAGCAGAGCCTGCATCACGGCGAAAGGCGCGGAGGCCGACCAGGCCTGCGGCCAGTCGGCCTGCGTGTAAAGACCCGGAAAAGGGTTTTCCTGCGATC
Source organism: uncultured Acidobacteriaceae bacterium (assembly GCA_963848805.1). GTDB lineage: Bacteria > Acidobacteriota > Terriglobia > Terriglobales > Acidobacteriaceae > Telmatobacter. The sequence goes on from CAWKFD010000006.1 coordinate 61,796, forward strand.
GAGCGTGGCCGCCAAAGACTTCGGGCAGACGCTGGTTTTCAAACAGCGCAGCGGCTTCGAACAAGGCTTTGGCAAGGCGATGCATTTCGCCGTGCAATCCGTAGCGGGCGAAGGCCAGCACAAATGCGGCGCTGGTTACCGGCCAAACCGTACCGCGGTGATAGGAGAACGGATTGTAGGCGGGATGCTCCGCGGAAAGTGTGCGCACGCCCCAGCCGGAAAATAAATCCTCGCGCATCAGGCGCGCAGCGATGAGGCCGGCATATTTCTGCTCCACGATTCCCGCCAGCAGGCAGTGGCCGGGATCGGATGCGATGGAGCGGATCAGCTTGCCTTTGTTGTCGATCCCCAGGCCGAGATAGGCTTCTTTCTCCATCCAGAATTTGTTATTGAAGCGCTGCTTCAGATCTTCGGCTTCGCGATAAAGGCGGCGCGCATCGTCCGTGCGGCCCAGGCGCCACAGAACCTCAGAGAACTGCATCTTGGCGGCGTACACGAAAGCCTGCATTTCACAGGTGCCGATGGGGTCTTTCACCTGCGATCCGTCGGGGTAAACGATGGCATCGCCCGAGTCCTTCCAGCCCTGGTTCTTCACTCCCTGCTCGGAGCGGGTCCTGTAGCGGTAAAATTTTGTCGAGTCCTGGCAGTAGGTGTCGGCCCAGCGCAGCGCGCCCATGGCGGCATCGACGTAAGGGCGCACCGAATCCAGGTCGCCGGTCCAACGCCATAGCTCCGATACCGATATGGGGAGAAGAAAGCTCGCAGTCGTCGATCCGAAGTAAAGACTCTTGGGCTGGAAATTGAGCACCGAGAGGGGATCGGCGTGCAACTCGTGCGGGATGCGCCCGGGCTGAGCATCGCGCCAGTCGTTGGTTGTCCTGGCGGGAAGGTCCTTGAGCACGTTCAGCGTGCCGCGCAGAAAATGCGGGCTCATCATGATCGCCTGCCAGCCCGCCGCCTGCATATCGCGGCCGAATATTTCCATATAGGTGGGAATGCCCGCGGCAACGGCAACCCCTCCCGGCGAATCAAGATCGTACATTCGCAATTCCGCCATATCGGTTCGGCTGCGGAGCATGACGCGATGGACCAGGTAAGACAGGTCCTCCCCATGCGGAACATCGATGGCGGCAGCGGACGCGAACAAGCGCGCACGACGCTCATCCCAGTCGCTGCTGCCAAATCGCGAGCACTGCGTGGACAGCGGCAGCAGGCGCCCTTCGATGGAGGCCAGCCAGCTAATGCAGACGTGCCATTCCTGGTGCGGCTTGAGACGAATGTGGAAAGACACGCCGTTCTTTGAGATCTTCGGCCTGGACGAAGCATTTTCAATGCGCAGCGTGATGCCGCGATGCATTTTCGCTAAGCCTTTGTTGCCCTGGTGGCTATAGCGGTGCTCCGCACGATAATCGACCGCCTGCTCCCAGACTCCGCCCAGAGGCTCGCGACGATCGAATTCAAAGCGCCCGAACTGCTTCCGGCCTTCCTCGGCTTCCGTCTGCGCGGCAAAGTCGATTTGGAACTCAAGCTCGAGCTTGACGCTGGTTGAGATCTGGGTGTGGTTTGTCAGGTGCACGTCTTCGTGCATGCCCTCTCCCACCGATCGCGTGATGCGCAGCTCCAGGGTTTCCTCCAGTGGACTGCATTTCCCCGCAGGCGTTTCTTTACAGTTCTTCGGTGTCTGAATGAAATACCCCATCCACCTCGACTGCTGCACGTTGGAGCCGCAACTATAGGAAAGCATTTTGCCATTCATACGCCAGCAGTAGCGGGAGAGCACGCGGGTGTCATAGACGTAGAGGCCCTCAACGGGCCGATCCGAATGGACTTCCCCGTTCAGGTCCGACGTGAATGCGGTTCGTCCCCTGCTGACCTGAACCGTGCTGGGGCGCGGCCTGATGATGACAAGATTGCTTCCGCTGGCGTTTCTGACCAGTCAATTCGCTCTCCTCGTGTGGCGCGATCGTCTACGTCGCCCATCGCGACGCCCTGTGTGGGACCGCAAGCTCTCTCCGAAAACTGTTCGCCCCACGCGCCATAATGTCTTTAGATGGGATACAGAAGCTGAGGTGGGTTTCGATCTTTGCTGGCTCCGAGATTCTTTTTCACCGCGCCGTACAAATTCTTCATTTTGTCAACCGCGACTTCACGCCGGCGGCGATCCAATCTTCGTTCCTGGAGATCGATCACGGCCGCAGGCTCTCCAAAACCGTCCGCAATAATGCCGCGTCCACGCCGCTTTCCACGTAAGTCTTCACGCGCCCGGACAACTCCCACGACTCCGCCGCGCAATTGGAACGTTTTGGAACGTAATCGTTAGTTGGAGGGCTCGTAACTTGTTGAAAAGATGGTGGCCAGGGACGGGATTGAACCGCCGACGCCGGCCTTTTCAGGGCCGCGCTCTACCACTGAGCTACCTGGCCTCAGTGCAGACTTGAATTTGTCCGCCGATGCGGACGCGGGTTCAGGCGGTCGGGAAAGGTGGGGAATTCCACTTGCCGTGCGCTCAAAACTGCCTGACTTAGTATATCAACCCGGAATCTGAGCAGCCAAACCCGGCTGGCGCGCGCCGGGGCTTGCGCCCTCAACTACACTGGAAGACAATTATGCGACGCTCGGTTTGCTTTCTCGTTTGCTTTGCCTTGGCCCTCGCGGCCGCCGCCCGCTCTCAGATGCCCGCGCCACGTGCGCAAGATCCAGCCGCCGAGGGGCAAGGAGCCGAATCCCGCGCCGCCAGCGCCTACAACATAGCCGTGAAGGCCGGACCGGAGGCGCTGCGGGCATTTTTTGTGCAATTTCCCAAGGGGGCCGACCTGCATGTGCACCTTTCCGGCGCGGTGTATGCAGAAACCTTCATCCGCGAAGCCGGCGAGGATGGGCTGTGCGTGGATCCGGCGGCGCTGAGCTTTGCCAAGCCGCCCTGCGCTGAACCACTGGTACCGGCCACGCAACTGTCGGGCAACATCAGCGCGGCCAACCAGGCACTCTACGACCGGCTGGTGGACTCGTTTTCAATGCGCGGCTTTGTGCCCTCGCCGGGCTGGAGCGCACACGACCAGTTTTTCACGGCTTTTGGGCGCTTTGGCGGGTTGAGCAAGACGCATACAGCCGATTGGGTGGACGAAGTGGCGAGCCGTGCCGCAGCGCAGAACGTACAGTACCTCGAGCTGATGGAAACGCCGCCTTTCTCGCATGCCGCTCAGATTGCACACCAGATCGGCTGGAGTCCGGCGCTGTCGCAGGGCGGCCAACAGGAGTTCGCGCAATTCCGTCAGCTGTTGCTGGACCAGGGATTGCGCGACGAGGTTGCAGCCGGCCGCTCGGATGTGAGCCAGGCCGAGACCGCGCGAAAACAAGCCGAGCACTGCGGCACGGCGCAGGCCACGCCCGCCTGCCAGGTGCAAGTCCGCTATCTCTATCAGGTGCTGCGCGGCAACCCGCCGGAACAGGTGTTTGCGCAAGCGCTGCTGGCGTTCGAAACCGTGCAGGCGAGCATGGACGCCAAAGATGACCTGTGGGTGGGCATCAATTTAGTGATGCCCGAGGACGGCTACATCTCAATGCGTGATTACACGCTTGCAGATGAAAATGCTGGGCTACCTGCATTCTGTATATCCAAAGGTTCACATTTCGCTGCACGCAGGCGAGCTGACGCTCGGCCTTGTGCCGCCGGAGGGGTTGCGGTTCCACATCCGACAGGCGGTGGAATTGGGCCAGGCCGAGCGCATCGGCCACGGCGTGGACGTGATGGATGAGGATGATGCACAGGGCCTCGTGAAGGAACTGGCGCAAAAGCACGTGATGATCGAGGTCAACCTGAGCTCGAACGAAGGGATTCTGGGCGTGAAGGGCGCGGGACATCCGTTTCCGATTTACTTCGCGGCGAAGGTGCCTGTGGCGCTGTCAACCGACGACGAAGGCGTGAGCCGGATCGACCTGACGCACGAGTATGTGCGCGCGGCGCTCGACTACAACCTGACCTACACGGACCTGAAGCAACTGGCGCGGACTGGGATGGAGCACGACTTCTTGCCCGGCGCGAGCCTCTGGGCGAGGCCGGACGATTTTACGCGGCTGAATGCCTCATGCAAAGGCGAAACGCCGGGAGGCGAAGAGCGCACTCTAACCTGCAAGAAATTTTTTGACGAGAACGAGAAGGCCGCGGCCCAGTGGGAGTTGGAACGACGGTTTATTGCGTTTGAGAAGACATTCAAGGCGGAATCGGGTCCTGAAACGTTGCCCGGCTCGGAAGATTTGCTCAATGGTCTTCATTTGCAGAAAAAGCCGCGGAACTGAACCACGCACCGGCAAAAATCCGTATTTTGCCGTATCTTATCCAGGCCCCTCGCAGTTGTTTCTTCTCACGTGGCCTGGGCCCTAAACTCGACACCATGGATAACGAGCGCATTCGCGAGATTTGCCTGGCGCTGCCGGACGTGGCGGAGACGCTGAACTGGGGCCATCACCTGGTGTACTGGGCGGGCGACCGCGATATCGGCGGCAAGATGTTCGCCATGACCGACCTGGACGGCACGGGAATTGGAGTGCTGTGGTTCCACTGCGGGGCGGAGCGGATTCATGAGCTGCTGGAGCGGGAGGGAATCCGTCCCGCGCCGCATCTGGCCCGTGCGCATTGGGTCGCCGTGGAGCGGTGGGATGTGTTGCGGCCGAGGGAGATCGAGGACGAACTCAAACGGGCGCACGCGTTGATTTTTGAAAAGCTGCCCAGGCGCACCAAGGCCGTGCTGGCGCTGCCGGAGAAGGAACGCGCGAAGGCGATCCGCGAGCGGAAAAAGCTGGTGGCGGCGCGCAAGAGGGATTGAGGGGCCTCGAGGCGAGGGACCGAACGCGAGCCCGGTGAATGGGGAACTTTGGACGGTGCGGACTCGTACAAGATGGGTGAACGGCTCCGAGTTGGAAAGGAGTTCAAAGAGAGAGATGGTCAAGTTCCTGCTCTTTTGCATTCTTTTGGTGTTGTGCTGGCCGCTGGCGATTGTGGCGCTGGTGCTGTATCCGCTGGTGTGGCTGGTGCTGCTGCCGTTCCGCGTGGTGGGCATCGCCGTGGGCGGCGTACTGGCGTTGATCGGCGCAATCTTCACGCTGCCTGTGAGGGTGCTCCGCGCGGTCTGACCATCGACCAGAGCCTTTGTGATTGGGACGAGCTCAGGGCGGTTGTATGCGCTGGCCGGTCCGCGCTTTACTCCGCCCCGTCTGGCCCGATACCGTGGCCGTATGTCCGGCGTAATCCTTTCTCTCGACGATAAAGTGGCTCTTATCAGCGGAGGTTCGCGCGGGATCGGCGCGGAGACTGTGCGCCTGTTTGCGCAGGCCGGAGCGCAGGTTGCGTTCAGCTACCGGCAGGCGCGGGCGCGGGCTGAGGCGCTCGCAACCGAATGCGGTGGGGCGGATGCTTCAAGCGCCGCCCGGTGCGTGGCGATTGAGCAGGAACTGAGCACGCCAGCCGACGGGCGGGCGCTGGTGGAGAAGGCTGTGGCCGCATTCGGGCGGCTGGACATTCTGGTGGCAAATCACGGCGAGTGGGAGCCAGAGGACGCGCCAATTGCGCAGATGTCCGAGGCGCAGTGGCGGCGGACACTTGCCGTTAACCTGGACTCGGTCTTCGGGTTGGTGCAGGCGGCGGTGGCGCAGATGCTGGGGCAATCGGCGTTCGCTACGGACGGTGCGGTTCGGGAGACCCGCACTACAGCCGGTCAGGAGACCAGCGCTGCAAGGCTCGGCGCTACTGGGCTCGGCGGCGCCGCCGGGCACATCGTTCTGATCAGCTCCACGGCTGGGCAGCGCGGCGAGGCCAACCACGCCGACTATGCCGTGACGAAAGGCGCGCTCATCAGTCTCACCAAAAGCCTGTCGAGTGAGCTCGCCGCCAAGGGGATTCGGGTAAACTGTGTGGCGCCGGGGTGGGTCGCAACGGATATGTCGGCAACCACGCTGGCAGACCCCGCCATGGGCGGGAAGATTGCCAGCGCAATTCCACTGGGCCGCGTTGCGAGCGCGTTGGAGATTGCGGGCCCGGTCCTGTTCTTGTGTACGCCGCTGGCGGGATTCATCTCGGGCGAAGTACTTAACGTGAACGGCGGCGCGGTGCTGGTGGGGTGAGACAGCTGTCAGTGATCAGTGGTCAGTACGGATGGCCATTCTTCCGAGGATTTTTCTGACCACTGTCCACCTTCACTTGAGAACTTTTACGAGGAGACGATGAGGATCGGGAAATTCGCGACAATGACTTTAGCTTTGCTGGCTCTGATGGCGCCGCATGGGACGCAGACTCAGACCGACGACGCGGCCGCGAAGAATGCGGCGCAGGCGCGCGCGGCGCTCAACGCCATGGTGCAGGCGCTGGGCGGGCAGGCGTGGCTGAACATGCAAAATATGGAGCGGCAGGGGCACATTGCCGGGTTTTACCAGGGCAATCCCGACCCCGGAACCACGGAGTACTATGAGTTTCATCAGTGGCCCGATCACGACCGCATCGAGCTCACCAGCCACCGCGACGTGGTGGAGTTTTTCGTGGGCCGGCAAGCTTTTGAGGTGACCTACCGCGGCAAAAAGGCGGTGGACAAGGACAGCGTGGACGACTACCTGCGCCGCCGCGACCACTCTATTGAGAACGCGGTGAAGGTGTGGATGAAAGATCCGAACACCATCCTGATTTACGAGGGCCAGCACCTGGCGGAGCGGCACCTGGCCGAGCAGGTGACGCTGATTTCGCCCGCGAACGAGGCCATCACCATCCTCATGGACGAGCAGACGCATCTGCCGCTCGAGCGCAGCTTTCAGTGGCGCGACCCGCTTTATCACGACAAGAACACCGACACGGAAGAGTACGACGACTATCACACGATTGACGGCTTCCCCACCCCGTTCACCATTACGCGGTTGAAAAACGGCGAACCCTACCGCCAGTACTTTATTTCGCACGTGAAATATAACCAGAGCCTGCCCACCGATTTCTGGGATGCGGACGCGGAGGCGCGGAAGGTGAAGAAGTAGGAGCGTGGGAGCAGGGCTGAAACCATTCATCGGCATGCGGATCAATATTTATAATCCCTAGGAGAGTTCAGCACTGATTCCCACCGCTCTCCAGGAGCCGCAGAATGACGTTTACCATCCAGGAGATCATGGATTTCCTGCCCCACCGCTACCCCTTTTTGCTCATCGACCGCATTGTTGAGTTCGAGCGCGCCAAGCGCGTGGTGGCCATCAAGAACGTGACCATGAACGAGCCGTTTTTCCAGGGGCACTTTCCCGGCGCGCCGCTCATGCCCGGCGTGCTGATCGTGGAAGCGATGGCGCAGGCCGGCGCGGTGCTGTTGCTGTCGGAGATGGAGGACCGGCACTCGAAGCTGGCGGTCTTCACGGGTATCGATGGGGCCAAGTTCCGCCGCTCGGTGACCCCCGGAGATCAACTTCGCATCGAAGTGGGGGTGGTGAGCTTCCGTCCACGCGCCGGCAAGATGGAAGGCAAAGCATACGTGGACGGCAAGCTTGCCTGCGAAGCCACCTTGACCTGCATGATTGTGCCGCGCGCCCTGGGAGCGAACCAAGAGTCGAAGGCGGAAGCGGTTCCCTCCGAGGCGGCCCAGTGAGCGTCCATCCCAGCGCGATCGTTGCCGCGGGAGCATGTATCCCGGAATCCTGCACGGTCGGCCCGTTTTGCACCGTCGGGCCGGAGGTCGAGCTGGGCGAGAATTGCACCCTGATCTCGCACGTGGTTCTGGACGGGCGGACGCGGATCGGGGCAGGTAACACGTTCTATCCCTTTTGCTCGGTCGGCGTGGCGCCGCAGGACCTGAAATACAAAGGTGAGCCGACGGAGTGCGCGCTCGGCGACAACAACACCATTCGCGAGTGCGTCACCATCAGCCGCGGCACGACGGGCGGAGGAGGAGTGACGCGCCTCGGCTCGAACAATTTGCTTATGGCTTACGCGCACGTCGGCCACGACAGCCATGTGGGCAACAACTGCATTCTGGCCAATTCGGCTACGCTGGCTGGCCACGTGGTTATTGAGGATTTTGTGACGCTGGGCGCGTTTTGCCCCGTGCACCAGCATTGCACGCTGGGCGCGCACGCATTCATCGGCGGGGGAACGATTGTGACCCAGGACGTTTTGCCCTTTTCGCTCACCTCGTCGCGCCGCGAGAATAAGGCCTTCGGCATAAATAAAATCGGCCTGGAGCGGCGCGGATTTTCCCTGGAACGGATCAAAGTGCTGCAAAAGGCCTACAGGCTGCTGCTGGCTGCAAAGCTGAACACCACACAGGCCGTCGAAAAGGTGCGCGAGCTGCAAACTTCGGATGTTGCTGGCGAAGACGTGGCGCTACTCGTAAACTTCATCGAGCGAAGCGAACGCGGGGTGATCAAGTAAGCATGAAACTCGGCCTGATCGCCGGCAATGGACGCTTTCCGTTTCTGCTGCTGGATGCGGCGCGTGCGGAGGGAAACTCGGTGGTCGTGGCGGCCATCAAGGAAGAGACCGACCTCGAGATGGACCGCCGCGCCAAGGCCGATGCGGGCGTCACCGTGCATTGGCTGTCGCTCGGCGAGCTTTCGCGGTTGATCGAGACCTTCCAAAAGGAGGGCGTCTCGAAGGCCGTCATGGCGGGCCAGGTGAAGCACAAACAAATCTTCAGCAGCATCCGGCCCGACTGGCGGCTGGCCAAGCTGCTCCTGAACCTGCGCACGCGGTCCACCGACGCGCTGCTGGGCGCGGTCGCGAAGGTGCTGGGCGACGAGGGCATCGAACTGATCAGCTCCACGGCGTTTCTGGAGCCGCTGCTGGCCGAAGAGGGCGTGCTGACCGGGCGCGCGCCGGACGAAGAAGAGTGCCTGAACATCGAGTACGGGCTGGGTGTGGCGCGGGTGCTCGCCGGGTTCGACATCGGGCAGACGGTGGTGGTAGCGGCGCAGGCTTGCGTGGCCGTGGAGGCCATGGAGGGTACCGACGCAACGATTGAGCGCGCCGGCCGGCTGATGCGCTCGCTCGATGAGTCTGCGCCCGGCAACGCCGCAGCGGAGCCGTCAATCCTTGCCCGGCGGCTCACCGTCGTGAAGGTTGCCAAGCCGGAGCAGGACATGCGTTTCGACGTGCCGGTGATTGGGATCTCGACCGTAGAAACGATGATTCGCGCCGGTGCGAGCTGCCTCTCCGTCGAGGCGGGGCGCACGCTCCTGTTCGACCGCGACCAACTGCTGGAACGCGCCACGCAGGCGGGCATTGCCATTGTGGCCGCTCCGCGTTAAGGTGAAAGTGGTCAGTGTGGTCCCACCCATCCTGGCCGGACAAACAAAGACCCGGCGAGAGGGGCACCCCGCCGACTGTTCCCTGTTCCCTGCTGCCTACTCCCTATTCCCTGGTTTTAGGAGGTTTTCTGATGAGAAGATTCGTTTTCCTCGCCCTTGCAGGAGCTCTCGTTGCCGCCATTTCCATTGTGGCCGGGCGTTCCATTGTGGCCGCGCGCGCGGCCGACGACCCCATGCCCGCCGTGGGTCAGGCCGCGCCCACCTTCACTCTTCCGTCCCAGGATGGCTCGCCGATTTCTCTCGATCAATATCGCGGCAAATGGGTGGTGCTGTACTTCTATCCCAGAGACATGACGCCTGGCTGCACCATCGAGGCGCACAACTTCCAGAACGCGCTGAGCCAGTTCGAGGCCAAGAATGCGGTGATTCTGGGCGTTAGCGTGGACTCGGCCGACAGTCACAAGCAGTTTTGCACCAAGGATGGGCTGACATTCCATCTGCTTTCTGACACCGACCACAAGGTGGTGAGCGAGTACGGGTCGCTGGGCGGATTTAACGGCATGGTCATGGCCAACCGCAACACCTTCCTCATCGATCCCAAGGGCAACATCGCCAAGGTGTGGGTGAAGGTGAATCCACAAACCGCCGCGTCAGATGTGTTGGCGGCGATTCCGTAGGCCGCTGGTGCGCGAACGCAAAAAGGCCCGGCTCATCGCCGGGCCTTCGGCTTTTGTGGCAAGTAGGTACGATGAGCCGGCGGGAAATAGCCCCTCGCGAGACGCGCCAGTCTCACCTGAACGTCGCGCCGGCCAGGGCGCCACGCGCTTTGAGCCCAGGGACGGAACCGCTCAAAAGAACCTTACTTCTTTTTTCCCTTTTTCGTTGCGGTTTTCTTGGCAGCCTTCTTCGCCGGCTTCTTGGCTACCTTTTTGGCCGCTTTCTTGGCTGGAGCCTTCTTCTTGGCAGCTTTTTTTGCCGGAGCCTTTTTCGCTGCCGCTTTCTTGGCTGGAGCCTTCTTCTTGGCAGCTTTTTTTGCCGGAGCCTTCTTCGCTGCCGCTTTCTTAGCGGGCGCCTTCTTGGCAGCCTTCTTCGCCGGGGCCTTCTTAACGGCAGGTTTCGCCGCGGGCGTATCGAAAATCGCGACCACTGTTTCTTCCGCGATCACTTCATCGTCGTCTGAAGAGGTAAGGATGCCGGCGGTTTCCAACTCATCTTCCTCTTCGTCAGCAAAGTCTTCGACCTGACCGGAGTCGAGGTCACCCGGCTTCCCGAACGGGTCGCCGTCACTCATCGCGTACATCCTGAACACTTCATCCATCCCATTGCCTCCAGCGGATTGCCGCTGATAAGAGTTCGTTCGCATCTTTTTTGAGGGAGCAGAGATGAACTTTCTGCTCGCGCAAGCGATTGTAGCTATAGCTTGCACATAAATACAAGCAAAACACAAGCATCGAATGCAGCGTGCGGCGGTTTTTTACTATTGCGATGAAGTCCTGGCGGAACGGGCATGCTTGCGCGCGGCGCCCGACTTGGCGCCAGGAGTCTTTTTGGCGGCCCGCAGATGGGTTTGCTTCGACGTGGAGGATTTTGCGCGGGGTGCAACGTCCGCCTTAGCACCGGTTGCGGAAGTCCTGCGGCGATGCGTCGAGGTTACCTTCACCGGGGTGGGCTCTGCGACATGCAGTCGGCGCCCTGGTTCGACCCGGATGCCGGAAGGGATTGCGTTCCAGCGGCGCAATTGGCTCAATGAGACGCCGAAGCGATCCGCGATGGTGACCAGGGTATCGCTACGGCGCACGACGTAAAGCCGTGTGCGCGTAAGCGGCTCTGCGACCGGTGCAACCGGAACCACCAGCGCCTCGACACCTGCGACGTTGTCGGTTGCATTGAGCTGATTGGCAGAGGCCAGTTCAGCCGGCGAGACGCGGTACTCCTGCGCCACCGACGCCAGAGTATCGCCCGCGACAACAGGGTGGTAGCGCCAGGAGTTGCGCTTGGCTTCGGGGATAAGGGCGGCGCGTTGCTCAAAGAGCGTGGCCGTGCCGGCAGGCAGGTGCAGGTCGAACGGGGTATCGGGAGGCGTGACCATGCGCAGCAAGCTGGGGTTCAGGGCCTCAATCTCATCGACCGGCGCACCCACAATGTCCGACACCAGCCGCAGATTAATCGCGTAGTTGATGGTGACCGTATCGGTCAGCACCGGCGGATCGAGAGTAACGTCGTCGAACCCATACTGCCCGGGATGATTGGCGATGATGATGGCGGCCAGAATTTCGGGCACATAGTTGGCCGTTTCGCGGGGCAGTTCGTTGCGCCTGTAGAGTTCCCAGAAATCGGCGTAACCGGTCTTTGCCACCTCGTGCTGGATGTTACCTGCGCCATGGTCGTAAGCGGCCATCGCCAGGTACCAGTCGCCGAGCTCGTCGTAGAGAAACTTCATGTAGCGGGCGTAAGCGCGGGTGGATTTTTCGGGATCGAAGCGTTCGTCCACGTAGAGATTTCGCGTGAGGCCGTAGAAGGGGCCGGGCATGAATTGCCACATGCCGCCGGCGCGGGAGCTGCGATTGACGGCTTTGGGCTGGAAGCCCGATTCGGCGACCGCCAGGTAGATCAGGTCCTGTGGCACTCCTTCTTCGGCCAGAACGCTCTGAATCATCCCCTTGTAGAGCCCTGAGCGCTCAAAGGAGTGCAGCAGCGTATTGTGGCCCTTCTGCGTGTTCGCGAAGAAGTTGATGTACGAGGCCACGTAGTCGTTGACCATGAGGGGCAGGTCGGATTTGGTTGTGGACAGTTCGGCCGTGGCTTTGGCCACCAGGTTGGGATCGGCGGCGAATGTCACGTCGCTGGCCGCCTCGCGCCGGTGTGATCTCCTCTTTGGGCACAAACCCGTTGCCCTGCTTGAGCGCGTCCATTTCCAGGGCGTTTACCTGGTCGACAATCTTGTCGAACTCGTCCTGCAATTGCAGATTGGCCTTGATGTCGAGACCGCTTGAAAGCATGAGATCGACGGCGCGATCGAACTCAATCTTGGCCTCGGCCAGCATTCCCTTTCGGTAGTCGGCATCGCCGGCGGCATAGGCGGCTTCAACCTGCGCGATGAGCACGCGGACGTGCTCCTGTTCGGCGTCGAAAGGCTTCGGTGTGGCAGGCTGCGGCGTAGGGGCCGCAGGCAGAGCCGGCGCCGTGGCCTGTGGCGGCTGGCTGGCGTGAGTGCCGGAGGATGCATTCGGCGTGCAGCCGACAAGGGGCAAGGCGAGAAGAGCGAAGGCCGGTATGAAAAAACGAATCCCGGCGGCGCTCAGGAAAAAACGTGGCCAGTGCGGCCTCGATGGGATCACTTTGGGCACTACGCCGATGATAAGCTATGCCATGGAGGCCCGTTGCCGCCGGACGAGCCTCAGCGCAGCTAAGCCCTTTGTTTTGAGAGTTTCTCAATAACCTAGAAAGTCCTCTCAATGGACGCCAGCTTCCTACGCAATTTCGCGATCATTGCCCACATCGACCACGGCAAGTCGACGCTGAGCGACCGGCTGCTGGAACTGACCGGCTCGGTGACCGGGCGCGAAATGCAGGCCCAGATCCTGGACGACATGGACCTGGAGCGGGAGCGCGGCATCACCATCAAGGCTCATGCCGTGCGCATGATGTATAAGGCGCGCGACGGCAACACCTACCAGCTCAATTTGATTGATACGCCGGGCCATGTGGATTTCAGCTACGAGGTTTCGCGCTCGCTGGCATCGTGCGAGGGCGCGCTGCTGGTGGTGGACGCCAGCCAGGGAGTGGAAGCGCAGACGCTTGCGAACGCGTATCTCGCCATCAACCACGGCCTCGAAGTGATTCCCGTCATCAACAAAATCGATCTGCCCTCGGCCGACATTCTGCGCACGCAGGAAGCGATTGAAAAGGCTGTGGGACTGGATGCGACCGATGCGATTGCGGTGAGCGCCAAGACCGGCCAGGGCGTGGATGACGTGCTGGAAGCGATCGTCCACCGGCTCCCCGCCCCCAAAGGCGATCCCGATGCGCCGCTGCAGGCGCTCATCTTCGACTCATGGTTCGACGCCTATCGCGGCGTGATCGTGCTCGTGCGCGTGATGCAGGGAACGATGCGCAAGGGGCAACGCATCCGGCTGATGTCCAACGGAAAGGTGCACGAGATCGAGTCCATGGGCGTGTTGATGCCCAAGCCAGTGGAGATTGGCGAGCTTTTGGCGGGCGAGGTGGGGTTTTTCGCGGCCACCATCAAAAACGTAGGCGACACCAAGATCGGCGACACGGTGACCGACGACGCGCATCCTGCCGCCGCGCAGTTGCCGGGTTTTGAAGACATCAAGCCGATGGTCTTCGCCGGCCTCTACACCGTGGATTCGCACGAGCACACGCTGCTTAGGGACGCTCTCGAAAAGCTGCGCCTGAACGATTCTTCGTTTTTCTTTGAGCCGGAGAGCTCTGTGGCGCTGGGCTTCGGCTTCCGGTGCGGGTTCCTGGGGCTCTTGCACATGGAGATTATTCAGGAGCGGCTGGAGCGCGAGTACGAGCTGGATTTGATCACCACTGCGCCCGGCGTGCGCTATCGCATCACGCTGACCGACGGAGAGGAGGTTGAGGTCGACAATCCCTCGCGCTGGCCCGAGCCGCAAAGCATCGCATCCATCCGCGAGCCGGTGATTATGGCGAAGATTCTGACCAACGAAGAATATGTCGGCGGCATCTTCAAACTGGTCGAGGAGAAGCGCGGCAAGCAGATCAACTTTGAGTACGTGACGCCCACGCGCGTCATGATCACCTACGAGCTGCCGCTGAACGAGATCGTCCTGGACTTCTACGACCGGCTCAAGTCGATCTCGCGCGGCTACGCATCGCTCGACTATCAACTCGCGGGCGAGTGGGAGTCGCCGATGGTCAAGCTCGATGTGCTGGTCTCCGGTGAACCCGTGGACGCGCTCTCGATCATCGTGCATCACGACCACGCCTACGAGCGCGGCCGCGCACTGGTGTCGAAGATGCGCGAACTGATCCCGCGCCAGCAGTTCGAAGTCGCCATTCAGGCCGCCATCGGGGCCAAAATCGTCGCCCGCGAGACGGTGAGCCCGTTGCGCAAAAACGTGCTGGCCAAGTGCTACGGCGGCGACATTACGCGCAAACGCAAACTGCTGGAGAAACAGAAGGAAGGCAAGAAGCGTATGAAGCGGATCGGGAAGGTGGACATTCCGCAGGAGGCCTTTTTGGCGGTTTTGCGCGTAGGCGAGGACCAGCAGAAGTAGCGGCCAGGCCTTGGCTCTTGTTTACTGGACGGCACCCTGTGTTTCTAAATATTCATCATTGGCTGTGGAAACCCGGCTCCCCCTGCTGCATTTGCTTTTTCAGCCAACCAGCTGCGAAGCGGAGTGCGGTTTAGGAGCTTTCTTGTTGATAAACAGTAAGTTAAACTTTTTACTAGAGTGCCATAGGGGCTGGCAAGAGAGAAAGATACGCCTTTCCTGATAGGATTCCCCAAGAAATCCACAAACTTTTCCACAGAATGGGTATGGGTTGAGCTACGCGGGTTAACACAAAGGCCCCGAAGAACGGGGCCCTTGTTATACCTGCGGTTGCACCTCAGTGGGCTGCAGGGGGCTTGGCTGCAGCGGGCTTGGGCGCAGCCGGCTTAGGCGCTGCCGGTGCGGCCGGTTTAGACGCTGCGGCGGCGGGCTGAGGCGGAGCGGGCACCCCCGACTTCACGTTATAGGCGTCAATGACGGCCTTCGTGATGTCAGTGCTGTTAACGGCGTAAAGCACGGGCGATTGCTGCTGCGAAACGTCCAGGATCAGGGTGTATCCCTGCAGCTCGGCATAAGCCTGCATCACATCGTAGACCTTCGACTGCAGAGACTGAAAGACATCCTGCATATCCTGCTGAAAGTCGTTGCGCGCGTCCTCGGTATCGCGGTCCAGTTGCTTCTTTTTCTCATCGATGACCTTGGCGCGGCTGCTGCGCTCCACCTCGCTTAGAGTGGCGCCTTGAGTCTGCAATTGCGCGGTGAGGGTGTCGATCTCGTCGCTGAGAGCCTTGAGAGAGGCTTGTTTTGGTGCGTACTTCTTCTCCAGATCGCCGAAGTCGCGCAGGCCCTCGTTGGTCCGGGCCACGGCCGCCTGAAAGGAGATGACGGCGATTTTGGCGGGAACGGCGACAGGCGCGGCGGCAGGAGCAGGGGGTGGGGGCAGTACCTGGGCGGCAGCGCTCAGGACCATTCCTGACGCCAACATGACAACAATTGCGAGCGAACGCTTCATTTGAATTTGAAACTCCTTCGGAATCCCCTTGCGGCTTTTCATATAGACGCTCAAGATGAGCCTTTGCCCCCTCAAAGAAACCCACGGCTCATTTTCACCACGGCTTTTTTGCGGAAACTGAAACACCGGACGGCGCGATGACTAAAAAGGGCGCATGCGGAGACGTCAGCGGGAACTAAAGGGATTATAAGACAGGGGATAGGGAATAGGGAATAGGGAGTAGGGAGCTAACCGCAGTGGAATTTTAATATTCCAGATCAAGATCTAAATTCAGCGATGGCCCTCGGTTCGGCGGGCGAGTGGGCTTCATTCCCGTTCCGCGCTACTCCCTATTCTCTACTCCTTACCTCATTGCGCAGGCGCCGGCTGGGGCGCATCCACCGCATTCGACCCTTGCGCAGGCGGCGCCGGTACGCCGGACTTCACATTGTACGCGTCGATCACGGCCTTGGTGATGTCGGACGAGGGAACGGCGTAGAGCACGGTGGCGGCCTGCTGATCGCCCGCATCCAGCACCAGAGTGAATCCTGACTTCGCCGCCAGATCTGTCATGACCGCGCCCACCTTCCCGGCCAGGTTGCCGATGAGCTGCTGCGCGTCGTTCTGGAAGTCGCTCTGGGCGTCCTGGGTCTCGCGATCCAACTGCTTTTTCTTCTCGTCGATGGTGCGGGAGCGGTTGACGCGTTCAGCGTCGGTCATTTGCCCGCCCTGCGCCTGCAACTGCTTGGTCAGGTTATCGATCTCGTCGGTCAGGGTCTTGATCTTCTGGCGCCTGGGATCGTATTTCTTCTGCAGGTCGGCGAAGTCGCGCTGAAATTCGTTGGTTTGGGTTACCGCTGCCTGAAAGGCAATTACCGCGACTTTGGCCGGACCGGCAGCCGCCGGAGCGGCCGGCTTTTGCGGGGCAGGTGCAGTTGCTGTTTGACCGGCGGCGGCAACAACCGAGGCCAAAGCCAGCGAAAGGGCGAACAAGGGCAGACACTTCATGCGAATCAATTACTCCTTTGAAGTTCCCGTTCGACGATCCCGGCTGCGCGACATTAAATATCGCAATGCTTTCGGGTTTTTTGGGCGCCGTCCGGTATGAGACCTGCACAAAACACTCGCACGGAGGCATTCCCGGGAACTAAAGGCGATTATAGGAGCCGCGCTAGGGACCGTCAAACCTGGCACACCGGCCTGGCCGCATTTCTTCGGTGGGGTGAGTCAGCAAATCGTGGGTCTTTCTCCGGTTCGGTGCCAACCGTCGTCAATCGAACACAAAGGCTGCCCTTGCCCGCAGCCTGTAGCCGAGAAACGGGGTCAATTTCCGGCCTTGATACCTGACCCCTGCTTCTAGAAGGTTGTTGAAATGGTGAGGCGGAAGGTCTTGCGCGGCTCGCGGAAGGTGTACGCCGCGCCGTAGGACTCGATGGCTTCCTGATAGGTGTAATCTCCCGCGCCTCCCGGCGGGAACATGGAGCGGGTGATCAACTCTGCCGAGCAGCTTTCCTGCTTTTGCCCCAGGAATACGTCGTTGCAATATGGCTTTTCATAGAGGCGCAATGGGTTATAGGCATAGTACAGGCGGAAGGGAGCGTTGATGATCGGCATCAGAACCGAGAGCTCGGCGCCGGTGGACATCCGGGGAACAAAGTTGGTGCCCGATATCGGCCTGATGTCCCTCCTGAACCCGACCTCGGATCCGGGTATTCCGCCCTGGCAAGCGCCATTGTTGTAAACCGGGCAGCCATAGAGCGGCGCGGTGAGAGAGGCAAAGCCCTCGGGGCTCTGTACCAACTGCCCATGGTTCGTCGCCGAATCGATGCCGAAGTCGTCGAAGAACGAGAAAGTGAAGGGTCCAACCACGGGAATGCGGTACTCGGCATTGGCAGTCAGGTTGGCATCTCCGCCGATGGAGGCGATGCCGTAAATCGGAAGCGGAACCTGGATGCACTGGTTGTCTTCAGGATTGGTCGGATCGCGTGGAACGCAACTGCCGTCGGGATTGGTGAGCTGGAAATTGACCCTTGTGGGCACGTAGCCGTAAGGAGTGGCGCCGCGCACGTCGAAGCCGCGCATCTCCTGTTCGCCGCCGGAATAGAAGCGGTTGTTGGGCGGAGCCACATTGCCTCCGTAGCCCTGGATGTAGCCCAATTGCGCGCGCAGGCCCAGCACGTTACGCCCCTCTTTCGATGCGATCAGGTAGTGCATGGGGATGAAACGCTTGTAGGCCACCACCGGGTTGACATAGCGCACACTGCCCCAAATGCCGGACGCCTGCACGTACGCGCTGTATTCCTTGCCTTCCCTTGGCCGCAGGGGATTGCTCACGGTGTTATAGGTGTAGCTGAGGCCAATGGAACTGTTGAGGATGCCAGCCAGTGGATTCGATCCCTGCACTCCCGACCGGAAGGCGATGGTCTGGAAGAAGGTTTGCGAGGCCGTGCTGAATGCCGAGATGGAGGATCGGGTCCACGAGTAGGTGACGCCTACGCGCTGGAAGGCGTGGCGCTTCAAGGGATAACTGACGGAGAAGTTGAAGCCATCGGATCCCACATTGTAATTCTGGGTGAGCGACTTCTGCGCCGTGGACAGGTTGAGCGACGCGCCGGTGGTGGCCTGGTAGTTCTTGGCTGCGTTGTAGTCCTGTTTGTTGTTGAAGACCTGGAACCCCAGGTTGATGGGGCGGTTGCGGATATAAGGCTGGGTGAAACCAAAGGTGAAAGTACGGCTGACCGAGCCCAGATTGGCCTGCAGGCTGAGGGTTTCGCCCAATCCCAGGAAGTTGTTGGTCTGATAATTGAGGCCCAGAAAGGCGCCCGACAAGCCGCTGACGCCGCCATTCAAGCCGATCGAATTCTTGCCCTTTTCTTTCACCTTCAACAGCAGCTCGACGGTGCCGTTATCCGGATCCTGGTGAGCCTCGGAGTCCTGTTCCACCTTCAGGGGCTCGAAGTACTCCAACTGGTTAAGGCGGAGCAGGCTGTACTCCCAAAGCTGGGAGTTGTAGACCGAGCCCTCATCGAGCATCAACTCACGCCGGATGACCTTATCGCGGGTGATGGTGTTGCCCTGGAACTCGATGCGCGAGACGAAGAACTGCTTGCCCTCGTCGATGTCGATGTTCATCGACACAGTCTTCTTCTGTTCGTCGGTAGTGAGCTTGGGGACAGCGCCGAAGTTGATGTAGCCCAGGCCTCCGTAAGCCTTTTTCAGGTTATCAAGGCCCTTGCCGACCAGCGTGGCGCTGAACCAATCGCCATCCTTGATGGGGAAGGTGGCGCGCAGGGCCTTCAGGTTGGTGATCTGCTTGTTGCCGGTGAAGGTAATGGCGCCGAGGCGGTAACGGCCGCCCTCTTCAATGGTCATCTCGATATCGACGCGCTTGCCCTTGTTAGGGCGGAAGGTGAGCCAGTTCAGCCCGCCCTGGTCGCGGATCTGGGTCTTGGGCTGTTCGACGGCGGCGTCCGCGTAGCCCTTGTCGCGGTAGGCCTGACGCACCCGCTCCGTATCTTCTTCGAGCTTCGATGAGTCGTAGGTCTGAGGGAAGATATCCTCGAAGATGATGGAATAGGGAATGCCGATGGGCTTGAGGTTCTTCATCGAACGGCGCAGTTCGAGCGAGCCGATGTGTGTATTGCCCTTGAATTGAATGCGGCCCACTTTCACCACCGGGCCTTCCTTAATGTTGAAGTTCACCTGGACCGAGGCCGGCGGAATCGTCTTGATCTCAGTCTTGATGGTGGCGAACTGGTGCCCATGCTCGGCCAGAAGTTGCTTGATGGAGGTCTCGGCCTGCTTGATCTTGGTGGGATCGTATTGACTGTCGACCGAGAGCGGAACCTTTTCCTTTTTGAAGCGGTCGAGCACGTCTGACACCGACACGCTATTCAGGCCCTTGTAGTTGATGTCGCGAATGGTCGGCTTTTCGCGAACAAACACGTTCAAAAGAATGCCCTTTTCGGAATCCTCGCGCTCGATGCGCAGATCCTCGAAGTAGCCGGTGTTCCAAAGCGAGTTGAAATCGCGCTCGATGGAGATGGGGTCGTAGGTGTCGCCCTCGTGGGTAAACATGCGGGCGAGGATGGTTTCCTTGGGGATGCGCCGGTTGCCAATGACGCGAATTTGCGCGATGGTGTCAGCTGTCTGCGCCAAAGCCGAACGGGCGCTCGAGCCCAGGACCGGGAACGCCAGGGCGAGCAGCAATACCATGCGCGCCAACCGCTGCGCGATCCGCATCGCATGGGAGATGGAAGTGTGCTTAATCTTCACGGGGTTCGATCCCTGCGGCGGGCACAAATTCTCTTTCGTTCCATTGGTCGGCTTCACAGGAAGAATATGCACACCCTCATTGCTGAAAATCTGGCCTTACATCAAGGAAAGATCGATTCTACAGGACCGCGCCCACCCCGCCCAAACTCCGAGACCTTGCGACAGACTTTTTGTTCCTCGGGGTTGAAACCCGCCGGGGGTTCCCAGGCGAGTTCTTTCCGGAGGGGCGAAAAACTACCGGACTGACGTTAGGGTCGCAAGTGTTTCGTTTCCACAATCTCCTTGGCGAGCATTCCCGCCGGAACCAGCGGCGACCGCCCATGTTTGGAATCCAACTCACAGTTTACCGGAAGCAGGCGGCTTCGAATGCCAGTGTATCCCTTCGCGCTTGGCAATATGCACCTTAGACGCGGTGCCCCCAGGGGCCCGCGGCCCGCTCTGCCACACTCCGGGCACACTGGACCGCAGGAATCCCCTAATCTTCCAACCCCACTGCGCGTCCTTTTTGCGGCGCTTCCTCTCATCCGCTCCGTCTTTCAGCTACCATAGTAGGTTCAATGGAATTGGCCGGGCCTGCGCAGATGCGGGAACCGGCCTAAACCCGTGAAGCCTGCGCGAACCGGAGGACGGCTGTTGCCGGGCCCCACTCGCGGCCGGTTTTGACGGCCGACCGGTCCAAAGCCACGACACCAAGCGGGCACCGGCCGAGGAGCGAAGACCAGCCTTATGATGTGGATTGTCCGGCTTGCGCTGCGGCGGCCTTATACCTTTGTCGTCTTTGCGCTACTCATCTTGATCCTCGGCGTGTTCAGCATCGAGTCGATGCCCGTTGACATCTTCCCCAACATCGACATCCCGGTGGTGACGGTAGTGTGGGGCTACGGCGGTATGTCGGCGGATCAGATAGCCAACCGCATTGTGAGTAACGCCGAACGGAGCATGACCTCGACGGTCAGCGACATCGATCACATGGAGTCGCAGTCCCTGGTAGGCATTGCGATCATCAAAGTCTTCTTCCATCCCAGCGTGAACATCGGCATGGCCGTGGCCGAGATCACCGCTGTCAGCCAGGCGCAGGTGCGTTCCCTGCCGCCCGGCACTTTTCCGCCTTTCATCATCCAGTACAACGCCTCCAGCGTTCCTGTGCTGCAACTGGGCATGTCGGGCCAAGGCCTCAACGAGCAGCAACTGAACGATCTGGCCTCAAACACCATCCGCACCCAACTGGCCACTGTCGAAGGCACGCAGATTCCCTTCCCTTTCGGCGGCAAGCAGCGCCAGATCCAGGTCGATCTCGATGTGAATGCGCTCCAGGCCAGGGGGCTTTCGCCGACCGACGTGGTCAATGCCATCGGGGCGCAAAACGTGATAGCGCCCTCCGGCACCATCAAGCTCGACCGCTTCGAATACCAGGTCGAGACCAACTCCTCGCCCACGGTGGTCGATACCCTGAACAACCTGCCTATCAAGGCAGTGAACGGCGCAGTTGTTTACATCCGCGACGTGGCCCACGTGCGCGACGGCAGCCCGCCGCAAACCAACATTGTCCGCGTCGATGGCCGTCGCGCCATCATGATGAACGTGATGAAGACCGGCGCGGCCTCAACGCTGGACATTATCAAGGGTGTGCGTGCAATCATCTTCAGCCCCAGCATGAAGGGGCAACTGCCGGCGCAATTGAAGATCGTCGCTCTTGCCGATCAATCCATCTTTGTCCGCGGCGCCATTAACGGCGTGGTCCGCGAGGCCATTATCGCGGCTTGCCTCACCGCCATCATGATCCTGGTCTTCCTGGGCAGTTGGCGCTCCACCATCATCATCGCCGTCTCTATTCCGCTTTCCATTCTTTGCTCGCTGATCCTGCTCTACGCGCTGCACGAGACCATCAACATCATGACACTCGGCGGCATGGCGCTGGCCGTGGGCATCCTGGTCGACGATGCCACCGTCGCGATCGAGAACATCAACCGCTATCTGGAGACGGGGAGGGAACTGGAGCAGGCCATTTTGGACGGCTCGGCGCAGATTGCTACTCCCGCCCTGGTGTCGACCCTCGCCATCTGCATCGTCTTTGTGCCCATGTTCCTTCTGAGCGGCGTGGCGCGCTATCTGTTTGTGCCCATGGCCGAGGCAGTCGTCTTCGCCATGCTTGCCAGTTTTTTCCTCTCGCGCACCCTTGTGCCCACCATGGCAAAGTACCTGCTCAGGGAGCATGACGACGCCGAGAGCGCGCGAAAGCATGTCAGCCGCAATCCATTCACGCGCTTCCAACTCGGTTTCGAATCCGGCTTCGAGCGGTTTCGCCACGGTTACCTGCGCCTGCTCACCTTCTGCGTCGATCGCGCCGGGCTTTTCCTGCTAGTTTTCCTGGCATTTACCCTGGCCTCGATGGGATTGGCGCCCGAGCTTGGGCAGGACTTTTTCCCCTCCGTCGACTCCGGGCAGTTCATGATTCACGTGCGCGCGCACACCGGCACGCGTATCGAGGAGACCGCCGCTCTCTGCGACCATGTGGACGCAACCATTCGCGAGCAGATTCCGGCCAATGAGGTCACCGCTATCCTGGATAACATCGGCCTGCCTTACTCGGCGCTGAATCTTTCCTACTCCACCTCGGCGCCGGTGGGCCCCTCCGACGCCGACATTCAGGTCCAGTTAACCCGGGATCATCATCCGAGCGAGGCCTACATCGAGCGCCTGCGCGCCGTGCTGGCGCGCGACTATCCCGGCGTCACCTTTTATGTCGTGCCGGTCGACATCGTCACGCAGATCCTCAACTTTGGCCTTGCCGCACCTATCGATATTCAGATCATCGGCCCCAATCTCTACGGCAACCGCGCCCTGGCCGAGCGCATGTTGAATGAAGTTCGCTATGTTCCCGGCGCTGCCGACGTGCGCATCCAGCAGCCTTTCAACTATCCCAACCTGACAGTCAACGTGGATCGCACTCGCGCCGAGAACACGGGCCTGACGCAGCAGAATGTGGCCCAAAGCCTGCTTGTGGCCCTGAGCGGCAGCTTTCAAACCAGTCCCAGCTTCTATCTCGATCCCAAGAACGGCGTTTCCTACAACGTCGCCATTCAGTCGCCGCAGTACCTCATGGACAACATGGCCGAGCTGGAGAGCCTACCCATTACCGGCCCATCAACAGCAGCGATGATCACTCAACCCTCCGGCAGCACTTCCACGGGCGCTCCAGGGGCTGCGCCGTTGGGCAGCGTGGGCCCTGCGCAAACCGCTGCTGCCGCCACGGCGGCGCCAGGCGCTCCCAGACAGGTGCAGGTGCTGGCCAATGTTGCCAGCATCGTGCCGGGCGTGGAGCAAGGCACGATCAGCCATTACAATGTTCAGCCGGTTATCGACATCTATTCCAACGTTGAAGGGACCGATCTGGGCAGCGTCACGCGGAAGATGGAGAAGATTGTCGCGAACCACGAAAAAGACCTTCCGCGTGGCTCCCAATTCATCTTCCGTGGCCAGAGCGAGACAATGAAAAAGTCGTATCTGGGCCTGCTCAGCGGCCTGGCCTTCTCCATCCTGCTGGTCTACCTGCTCATCGTGGTGAATTTCCAGTCCTGGCTCGATCCTTTTCTCATCATCTCGGCGCTGCCGGCGGCGCTGGCCGGAATCGTCTGGTTTCTCTTCCTCACCGGGACCCGTCTGAGTGTTCCGGCCCTCACCGGCGCCATCATGTGCATGGGCGTGGCCACGGCCAACTCCATCCTGGTGGTAAGTTTTGCCCGCGAGCAGTTGGAGGTTCTGGTAGGCGATGCGCGCCGTGCCGCATTGAATGCCGGCTTCGTTCGCCTGCGCCCCGTGCTCATGACCGCGCTGGCGATGATCATCGGCATGGTGCCGATGGCATTGGGCCTCGGCGATGGCGGTGAGCAGAATGCCCCTCTGGGCCGCGCCGTCATCGGCGGGCTGTTGCTGGCCACCGTGGCCACGCTCTTTTTTGTACCCGCATTCTTCTCCTTTATTCACGGGCGCATCGAGCGCCGGCGTCAGGGAGGCCTCCATTCCGCTTCCGCCAGCGATTCCCCCAGATTCGATGAGCTCGATTAGGGAGACCGGAGTAATTCATTATGACCGAACAACTCAATCCGAATCCTCAAGAGGCTCACAGCCACGACGCCGCACCCGAGCAGAGCCCCATCTCGGGGCGAAAAGTCCTGGTTGTTGCGGCGGTGGTGCTGCTCATCCTGGGCGTACTGGCGGCAACCGGCATCCTGCGCCGCATGCACGCCGGTACCGTTCTGGCGGAACGCACCAATTCCCTTGCAGCGCCCTTCGTCACCGTTGCGCCCGCCAAGCCAGGCGCGCCCGTTGAGAACTTTGTGCTGCCCGGCAACGTGACTGCCTTTACCGACTCGCCTATCTATGCCCGCACCGACGGTTACCTGCTGCGCTGGTACTTCGACATCGGTGCCAAGGTAAAAAAAGGCGATCTGCTGGCCGTGATCGATACGCCCGAGCTGGATAAGCAGGTGGCACAGGCCGAAGCCGACCTGGCGACGGCCGAGGCCAACGCAACAACGCGCAGATTCAGGCCGAGCGATACTCGGGACTCGTCAAATCCGATGCCGTGTCGCAGCAGGACACCGATACGTTTAGTGACCCAGGCTGCTTCGACCGCGTCCTCCGTCAAGTCAGCCCAGGCCAACCTGCAGCGGCTGCGCGAACTGCAATCCTTTGAGAAGGTCTATGCGCCCTTCGACGGAGTGGTGACCGCGCGCGCGGTCGACACCGGCCAGCTCATCAGTTCAGGCGCCGGGCAAGGCCCGGAACAGAGCTCTTCCACATGCAGGCCCTGCAAACGTTGCGCGTTTACACCAACGTGCCGCAGCTCTACACGCAAACACTGAAACGCGGTATGAAGATCGGCCTGACCTTCCCCGAGCATCCCGGAAGAACCTATGAGGGCACGCTGGTGCGCACCGCCGACGCCATCGATCCCGCCAGCCGCACTCTTCTGGTGGAGATCGATCTGGACAACCGCTCCGGCGAACTGATGCCCGGCGCGCTGGCGCAGGTTCACTTCAAGACGCCGCCCGTCGGCCCCACCTTCATTGTGCCCGCCGCGGCGTTGATCTTCCGCCGCGAGGGATTGCAGGTGAGCACGGTAGTCAACGGCAATGTTGCCCACCTGGCGCCTGTGGTTATCGGCGAGGACGATGGCGCCAGCGTGCAGATTGTCAGCGGCCTTAACCCCAGCGACCAGGTCATACAGGATCCGCCGGACTCGATAATCGACGGCGAAAAAGTGACCGTCGAGCAGCCTGACCACAGCGCGGCCGAGGGGGGCAAGTAGCGATGCCTGCGGGACAATTCTTACTTCCCGGGAATCCGGAATGCGCCTGTCATCCTGAGCGAGTTCGCCGCAGGCGGACGAGTCGAAGGATTTGCGGTTGTTTTCCGGCTGCACAAGTAATCCGCACACTCCGTCGTCTCGTTCCCTCGTCCCCCTTTCCCCACGTTCTTCCGTTTTCTTGCTCCCTTGCTCCCTTGCTGGCTTGCTGCCTGCTTCTCACCGGCTGCAAACCAGTCGGTCCGAATTACAACCGCCCCGGCTACAGCGCCCCTTCCGCCTACAAAGAGACTGGCGCGTCATCTGTGGCGCCTCCACCCAATCCGCAAAGCGGCGCCTGGCAGCCGGCCAACCCCTCCGACGGCATGTTAAAGGGCAAGTGGTGGGAGATTTATCAGGACCCGCGGCTCAACCTCCTGGAAGAGCGCATCGACCCCAACAATGTGCAGTTGCGGCAGGCGATGGAAACCTACCTCGCCGCGCGCGATCAGGTGGCCGCGGCTCGCGCCAATCTCTACCCCACGCTCTCCGCGGGCCCCTCCATAAGCCGTAATCGCGATTCCGCCAACCAACCGCTCACCCCGCGGGGCACCGAGACGGACTACAACAACTTCTTGATCGCCGGCCAGGCCAGTTGGGAACCCGATTTCTGGGGCCGGATCCGCCGCACCGTGGAACAGGCGCGCGAGAACGCGCAGGCCAGCGCCGCCGATGCGGCGAATGTCGGTCTCACCCTCCATGCCGAGATGGCGGCCGACTACTTTGCCCTCCGTGGCCTGGATTCCCAGATCGAGCTGCTCACGGCCACCGTCGCCGATCTCGAACGGCAGCTCGACCTGACCGAGCGGCGCTTTGCCGGCGGCGTGGCCACCGCGGTCGATGTGGCGCAGGCCCAAACGCAGCTTGAAACCGTTCGCGCTCAGCTTGTGGACGTGGGCGTTGAGCGCGCGCAGTACGAACACGCCATCGGAACCATTGCGAACTACGATCTTTCCGGCTTCACGATCCCGCCTTCGCCGCTCGATCTTGCGCTGCCTAAAGTTCCGCTCGGGGTGCCGTCGCAATTGCTCGAGCGCCGGCCCGACATTGCCGCCGCCGAGCGCCAGACCGCCGCAGCCAACGCGCAGATCGGCATCGCCGTAAGCGCCTTCTACCCTACGATTACCCTGAGCGGCACAGGCGGTTTTCAAAGCACCAATGCGGGAACATGGATTCAGGGTCCGAGTTCGCTGTGGAGCCTGGGGGGCCAGGCTCTGGAGTTGCTCTTCGACGCGGGCCAGCGCCACGCGCTCACCGACGAGGCCCGCCACGCTTACGAAGCCCAGGCAGACGGCTACCGCAACACAGTTTTCCAGGCCTTTGACGATGTCGAGGACCAGCTTTCAAGCCTGCGCATTCTGGAGCAGGAATCAGGCGTGGAGCAACGCGCCGTCGACGCTGCGCGGCGCTCCTTCGATCTCTCCAACGCGCGTTATAAAGGCGGCGTCACCAGCTACCTCGAAGTTCTAACCGCCGAGCAAACGCTGATCCAGAACCAGCGCACCGCCATTGACATCGAGACCCGCCAGTTCGCCGCCAGCGTCGGGCTCGTCCGCGCCCTCGGCGGCGGCTGGGACGTGACGCAGGTGCCGTAAAGGCAGGGAACAAGGAGCTCCGCAGGCTAAGGTCGAGCTTGGATTCCGGTTTTCTTGTTCCCTTGTTCCCTGCTTTTCAGATCCCTTCGCCCATTGTCACGTAGACCTTCATCCGCTCTAGCTCCACGCGATAGGCGGTGCGCTCGGCCTCTTCGTCGGCGAAGGGCTTGGCCCTGTGCTCGCGGGCGCCGAGGCGTTCTTCGAGTTCCTCCACGCGGGCCGAAAGCGCAATTAGCGCATCGGAGAGCGGGTCTTTTACGTCGTGCGGATCGGTAATCAGCACGCGCTCGCCGTTGCGGTAGACGATGTGTGCCGGGACCCCAACCACCGTCGAATTGGGCGGCACATCGGCCAGAACCACCGAGCCCGCGCCGACCCGCGAGTTCTCGCCGACGGTAATGTTGCCCAGCAGGTTCGCGTTGTTGCCGATGAAGACGCGGTCGCAGATCGTGGGGTGTCGCTTGCCATGGCCCTTACCGGTGCCGCCGAGCGTGACTCCCTGATACATTGTCACGTCGCTGCCCACGATAGCAGTCTCGCCGATCACCACGCCTGTAGCGTGGTCGATGAAGAGGCGCTGGCCCAGCAGCGCGCCGGGATGGATGTCGACCCCGGTGAAGAAACGGGCGACTTGGGAAAGCATGCGCGCTGGCAGGCGCAGCTTCTTGTTCCAGAACCAGTGGGAAATGAGGTGAATCCACACCGCCCACAGCCCTGGATAGCAAAGCAGGACTTCAAGCCGCGTGCGCGCAGCCGGATCGCGCTCCATCACGGAGCGGACGTCGTCGCGGATTCTTGAGAACAGCGCCATAGGGACCAAGAGAACAAGGGAACAAGAATACCAGCAGCCAAGGTCGAAGCCGAAAAGAAGAATTTCTTGTTCCCTCGCTCCCTTCCTTTTTACGCCGTAACCGCGATTGGCTCGGCCTGAAACGCCAGTGCCTGCTGCCGTAGCGGCTCAAAGAGCACACTGGTCAGATAGCGCTCGCCGAAATCAGGCAGAACAACAACGATCAGCTTGCCCTTGTTCTCAGGCCGCGCGGCCACCTTGAGCGCCGCAACCGCCGCCGCGCCCGAGCTGATGCCGACAAACAGGCCCTCTTCTTTGGCCAGCCGGCGCGCCATCTCCACCGACTCGTCATTCGTCACCTGAACAACTTCGTCGATGAGTTTAGTGTCGAGAATACTCGGCACGAATCCCGCGCCCAGGCCCTGGATCTTGTGCGGCCCGGGCTTGCCGCCGGAGAGCACCGCGCTGTCGGTAGGCTCCACGGCGATGGCCTTGAACGAGGGCTTCTTCGGCTTGATGTAGTTGGACACGCCAGTGATGGTGCCGCCTGTGCCAACGCCGGAGATGAGAATATCGACCGCGCCGTCGGTATCGTCCCAAATCTCGGGGCCGGTGGTATGCAGGTGGATAGCGGGGTTGGCGGGGTTGTCAAACTGCTGCAGGATGTAGCCGTTGGGCGTTCTCTCACGGATCTCGCTGGCCTTGGCAATGGCGCCCTTCATCCCGTTAGGGCCGGGAGTAAGCACGATCTCGGCGCCGTAAGCCAGCAGCGCCACGCGCCGCTCCAGGCTCATGGTCTCGGGCATGGTGAGAATGATGCGGTAGCCCTTGACCGCGGCCACAAACGCCAGCGCGATGCCGGTATTGCCGCTGGTGGGCTCGATCAGCACGGTCTTGCCCGGCGTAATCTTGCCTCGCCTTTCGGCGTCGTCGATCATGGCAAAGCCGATGCGGTCCTTCACGCTCGCTGCGGGGTTCTGGCTTTCCAGTTTAGCGACCACGGTAGCCGGCAATCCGGCTGCCACGCGATTCAACCGCACAAGCGGG
The DNA here is from genome assembly GCA_963848805.1 of uncultured Acidobacteriaceae bacterium. Classification (GTDB taxonomy): domain Bacteria; phylum Acidobacteriota; class Terriglobia; order Terriglobales; family Acidobacteriaceae; genus Telmatobacter. Next base: position 90,369 of record CAWKFD010000006.1, read on the forward strand.
GTGCGGCCAATCAACTCAGTTACATTCGCGGCAATGCGCGCCATAATGATCTCCTTTTCCGGGGCTATTAACCCGGACTGCTGATGAAGCGGATTCTTGGGGATTGGTGCAGCTTGTCAGTGGGAAATTCGCGCGCAACTCAGGCGCACATCGGTATCGGAGCTTGCACCAGGACGGTGTTAGCGACATCGACGCATGCCTATAGCGTAGTCCTCCCTGGGTGCAATGTGCAAGCGCCGCCTGATCTTCGCCCAAAAAAATCGCCAGGAAAATTCGCCGGGAGCACTTTCAGCCCCCGGCATATGTGTCCGTCGTTAGAACCCGTACGAGACGCCGAAGGCCGCGCGGTAGCGCAGGTTCAGCAGAGCGTCATTCCCGCCCTCGCCGGCATGAAGCACGCCCACATCGAAGTTGAGCTTGCGCTCGGGCAACGGAACGATGCGAGCGGCAAAGACCGTGGAGGTGGGTATGTCTATCACCGAAGTGGGAACAGTAACGGTTTGGTGTATCAAAACCTGCTGTGGCTGCTGGGAAACCTCTGAGCCGACGATGATGCTGCTCTTTCTAGGGCCAGTGAGGACAAGCGCCACTGCGCCGAAGCTTTTCGCGCTATAGTTGGGAGCGTTGCCGCCCAGGCCCCACAGCACGGCATTGGTGCCCCGCACGCCGCCGGAGATCAGCACCGGAACCTTCTTGCTGATCTGGGTGAGGACCTTCGTGCCTACCAGGTAGAAGTCGGCGTTGCGGGTGGTTTGCGTGCCATTACCGAACACAGTGTTGGTGCCGTCGCCCACGTAGTTGTCGTTAAGGCGGCCGATTGCGCCCACGGAGATGGCCGGAACCCAAGGGTGCTTGCCGTAATTCTCCGGCAAAATGCTGGCCTTGCCGTGAACGACGCTGAGGTCGCCGTTCCATAACGGTGTAAGATCGCTGCTCCCAGCCTCATGAATCTCGCTGGTGTAGCCGAATTCAAAGCGCTTGGCAAAGCCTTCTGTAATGGAGACGGTGCTGAAGTCGCCGACCACATTGCCGCCAGCGAGAAAGTGATAACTGACAGAGGGTTTCCCTAGGCTGTTGGCCGGCGATGCGGAAGTGTAGGCTAGCGGCGTAACGAAGACGCCCGTGGGGCCTTCGTAGCCCAGGCTTTGCGCCGTCGATTTTTGCGAGGCAAAAATGGCGGCAAAGAGCAGGATGGGCATTGCCCACCGGCTCGCGAATACGGATAAACGTGTAGCGGATACAATGATGCGCATAAAATCTTTCTCCTGGCCTGCAATGAGCTAAAAGAAGAGACATGCGACAGGGGCCGCTTCAGCAAAGAAGTATGGCTTCATTTTTGCGCTTCCATGCAGGCAAAATGCGCAAACGCTGAACACTGGAAATGTTGATGAGGTTAGTGGGCCCTCAGTCGCAGGAAGAGTGTGTTGTTAACGACAACAACAAACAAGATGCCTGGCGGCATGGTGCGACTGATTCATAGATCTATGAATAACTGAAATTTTTTGAAATGTCCAGTCGAAGGACATCGTCATACGCCAGAGATTCGAGTCCGGGACGATCTGAGCGATCCTGTTGGGACTAATTTCGTGGGGCCCCGGTTGATCGCGCCGACTTTGTCGAGTCAGCTCCGCCCGAAGCAAAATGCCGACATTTGTGCTAGAAGAGAGTGTCCATTGCGCTCGCGCGCATTTTTTGCTACCATCCTTCAAGATATGGTTCGCGTTTCCCAACGCCGTTCCTGTTGTCGCCTGTCGAAAATCTTCGACGGGTGTCCCCGCTAGTTCGTTTTCCTGAGCACAATCGATTCAGAAGACGCACCCGTAGCTGAAAAGCCGGGTTTGTCTTTGCGTGCCGGCCTTCAGCATCCCCGCTGAGTGAGGTCACAATGCCGGTAGCCGAAAGTGAAGTCGTCAATCCACTGCAAGCCGCGAGCGTTCCCCAGGGGCATTTCCCGAAGCATTCGGGCCTGAACCATCTGCGCCTGCTCGAGGCGGAAAGCATTCATATCCTGCGCGAGGTCGCCAGCGAGTTTGAGCGGCCCGTGATGCTCTACTCCATCGGCAAGGACTCGTCGGTGATGTTGCGCCTGGCGCAAAAGGCGTTTTATCCCGCGCCCATTCCCTTCCCGCTGTTGCACATCGATACCGGATTCAAATTCGCTGAGATGCTCACGTTCCGCGATGAGATGGCGCGTTCGATCGGCGCGGAGCTGCTGGTATGGCGCAATGAGCCGGCCATCGCCGCGGGAACCAATCCCATTGCGCTTGACACCAAGCGCTGCTGCGGCCTGTTGAAGACGCAGGCGCTGCTTGACGCGCTGTGCCACTACAACTTCGATGCGGCGTTTGGCGGTGCGCGCCGCGACGAAGAGAAATCCCGCGCCAAGGAGCGGATTTATTCGTTCCGCGACACGGCGGGGCAGTGGGACCCGAAGAATCAGCGGCCCGAGTTGTGGAATTTGTACAACGCGCGCATCCATCCCGGCGAAAGCATTCGCGTGTTTCCGCTTTCGAACTGGACAGAGATGGACGTGTGGCAATACATCCACGAGGAAAAAATTCCGGTGGTCGATCTTTACTTTGCCAAAGAGCGGCCCATGTATGTGCGAGGCGACGCGCTGCTGCCCATTGAGCAGGCGTTTGTTGCGCGCAGGGGCGAGAAGCCCCAGATGGTGAGGTCGCGGCTGCGCTCGCTGGGCTGCAGCCCGTGCACGGGAGCCATCCGTTCCGATGCCGACACAATTCCCGCAATAATTGCGGAGCTGATCCAGTTCCGCTCGTCGGAGCGGGCGAATCGCGTGATCGATCACGACCAGGAAGGCTCGATGGAGATCAAGAAACGGGAGGGCTACTTTTGAAAGGCAGGGAACAAGAGACCGAGGGAACAAGGGAACGAGAAGGCAGGGATTAAAGGGACTGAGGAAGATTGGAGGCTGGGTTGGCGGTTGCAGCAGAGACAGAAAACCGACGGTTCGAGATCGGCGAGTTCCTTGCGCAGGAGCGCCAGAAGGACCTGCTGCGCTTTTCCACGGCGGGCAGTGTGGACGACGGCAAGTCGACGCTGATTGGGCGGCTGCTCTACGACACGCAATCGGTCTACGAGGACCAGGTGCGGTCGATTCAGGGAAAAGGAACCACCGCACCGGGCCAGATCGATTTTGCGCTGCTCACCGACGGACTGCGCGCCGAGCGCGAACAGGGAATCACGATTGATGTGGCGTACCGGTACTTCGCGACCGCGCGGCGAAAGTTCATCATTGCCGACACGCCCGGCCACGAAGAGTACACGCGCAACATGGCTACCGGCGCCTCGACGGCCGACGCGGCTATTGTGCTCATCGACGCCAGTAAGGGCGTGCAAATCCAGTCGCGCCGCCATGCGTACATTGCATCGCTGTTGCGCGTGCGGCACGTGCTGGTGGCCGTAAACAAAATGGACCTGATCGGCTACGACGAGAGAACCTTCGGCGCGATCGAATCGGATTTCCGCTCCGTGCTCGAGCAGATTGCGGTTGACACCGGCAACCCCGTGGAGGCGATTTTTGTTCCGGTCAGCGCCCTGAAAGGCGACAACGTGGTGCATAGGGCGGGACACGCATCGGGGACGATGCCGTGGTACGCGGGGCCGTCGTTACTGGAGCTGCTTGAGGCGCTGCCTCGAGCGCAGCAGACGCGCGATGCGGCGTTCCGCTTCCCCGTGCAGCGCGTGGTGCGCCCCAATCATACGTTTCGCGGTTTCGCGGGGCAGATCGCCTCGGGAACCGTTCGCGTGGGCGACGAGATTGCAGTGCTTCCTTCAGCGCGCAGCGCGAAGATCGAGCGCATTGTGACTTTCGACGGCGATCTCTATGAGGCCTTCGCGCCGCTGTCGGTCACACTTGTGCTCGACCGCGAACTCGACATCAGCCGTGGCGACTTGATTGCCGCAGCCGAAGCGCCGGCAACTGTGGCCCGAGGCTTGAGGGCTTCGCTGGTATGGATGGATCAGCGTCCGCTCGATCTGAATCGCCGCTATCTGCTCAAGCACACCAGCCACACCGTGCCCGTGTTTCTTTCATCCATCGATTACCGCATAGACCTGGGCACGCTGACGCGCGAGCCTGCGCTTACGCTCGGCATGAACGACATCGGTGCGGTTTCATTGCACCTGCTGCGGCCCATCGCCGTGGATCTCTATGGCGAAAACCGCAACACCGGTGCGCTGATTCTGATCGACGCTGAAACCAATCGCACCGTGGCTGCCGGAATGGTGACCGCGGTGTTCGACTCCATGGCTAGCGGCGAAGAAGACGAGGCCGCGGCATGGGGCCGCGTGACCGCCGGCGAACGCGAGGCGCGCTGGGGCCATCGCGGGGGAGTTTTGCGGCTCACCGGACCGGTCGAGCTGATCGACATTATCGAGCGCTCGCTGTTTGCCGTGGGCGCCGTGACCAGCCGCATCGACGCTGCAGAGGACGCGTTCCTTTTACATCCTGCCCTGCTCGATCTAGTAACCAACGTCGAAACCCGGAACGGTCTGCTGGCGCTGGTGGTGCGGGCCAACGACGACGGCGCGCTGATGGCTCAAGTCGAGGCCCAGGAAATCATGCTCGATGCAAGCGACAAGATGCACGCGGTTGCGGCAGTGCACGAGTTATTGCGCAGCGCAGGCATCTTTATCTCACCAGAAATGGCGGATTTGTGATGAGTGTTGCGGAAATCCAAACCGAAGTAAATGCAAAGCTGGACGCGGTACGCGCTACGCTGGCGCGCGAATTACCCGGGAAAGCCACGGCCCCCGCGGACAGGTCCTCGTCCGTGGGGTGCAAAGGCGATGTTTGCCTGACGTGCAGCTTTCAGGCTGAAGACGTGCTGCTGACCAAGCTCGCGATTGCGATCGATCCCGCGATTCCGATTCTGTTTCTCGATACGGGCTATCACTTTGCCGAGACCTATGCGTATCGCGACCGCATGGCGCGCGAGTGGAATTTGAATTTGATCAATCTACTGCCGGAAAACACCGTGGCCGAGCAGGAAGCCGAGCACGGCTTGCTCTACCGGTCCGCACCCGACCGTTGCTGCGGGCTGCGCAAGGTCGAGCCGCTGTTCAAGGCGGTAGCGCAGTATCGCGTGTGGCTGACGGGTTTGCGGCGCGAGCAGGCGCGGAGCCGCGCGGCGCTCGAGGAGTCGGCGCTCTTCACGCTGCCCGGCGGCAAGCAGGTGCTGAAGCTGGCGCCGCTGGCCGACTGGACGACGCGCGATGTTTGGTACGCCTGCGAGCAGCTTTCAATTCCGCTGCTGCCGCTCTATGCGCGCGGCTATACCTCAATCGGGTGCGAGCCGTGTACTACGCTGCCGCTCGACCCCAACGATCCGCGCTCGGGCCGCTGGGCCGGCCGCAAGGTGGAGTGCGGAATTCACATTGAAGCCGCCAGTTAGCGAGTCAGCCAGTTAGCAAGTCAGCGGAGTTAAATGCTGATCCCACCCAGAACGACACTGAGGAGCGAAAATGCCGTACATCATTGGATTTTTGATTGCGCTCTTCATCGCGCTTACCGGCGTGGGTGCGGGCACCATCACCGTGCCCGTGCTGGTGCTGTTTCTCGGCGTCCCCGCGCCGATTGCGGTCGGCATCGGACTGATGTTCGCTACCGCCGTAAAGTTGATTCTGGTGCCCGCGCAGATCGCGCGCCGCAATGTAGCCTGGCGCACGCTGGGGTATATGTTGTTGGGCGGAGCCCCCGGCGTTCTATTAGGGTCGCTGTTCTTAAGGCGCCTGGTCAGCGCCGGATCGACAAACCTGCTGAACGCGGTTCTGGGCGCGATCCTGGTGAGCACTGCAGGTTACCAACTCGTCAATTCCTTCCGTGCCATGCGGGAAAATGCCGGCAACCGCGCACGCCCGGGGTCCGACGGACAGGTCCTCGTCCGCAGGGTGGTAGACCGTAGCCCGCTGCTTTCGTGGCTCATGTTTCCTGTCGGCATTGAGGTGGGTTTCTCATCCGCCGGAGCGGGCGCTCTGGGTAGCGCTGCGCTGCTCAGCCTTACTCCGCTCGAGCCGGCCCAGGTGATCGGCACCGACATTGCCTTCGGCTTCCTGGTTTCGCTCATCGGCAGTGGTGCGCATTGGTTCTCGCACGCCACCAACCCGGAACTTCTGCTCCAGCTCATTGCCGGCGGTGTTTTCGGGGCCGTCGGGGGCACTCTGCTCAGCACGCGCGTCCCGCGCCGGCCGCTGCGCTTTGTACTGTGGGTCTGGCTGCTAATTCTCGGCGGGCAATTCCTCTTCAATAGCTACCAGGTTTGGGCGAGCCCGCGCACGCACAAAGCCGGAGGATCGCTTGTGCGCATGAACAGCGCGCCGGCCAGCGCCGCCGTTCCACGCGCCAATTGAGGCGAATACAAAGAAAACTTTGAACCCGGTCTGGCGGATCACTCCGATCGCGCAACTGGTTCTTCAACACGCGCTTCGCGTTCTGAGGTCCCGCGCGTAGCGGGCAGCAGCGGGCGTTGCACTCAAGACATCCCCTGAGCTATGCTTCACGAGCGACCTCACGCCGGCCATCGGCCGTCGCTGGGGCGCCAATGCAGGCAAAGGGAGGACTCTTGATGAAAATCAGCGCGCGCAATGTGCTTGCCGGGACGGTTGAGAAGGTTACAAAAGGCGCGGTGAATGCCGAGATCAATCTGCAGCTCGAAGGCGGCGAAAAGGTTGCCTCGATCATTACCAACGCCAGCGCGAACGCCCTCAAATTGAAGAAAGGCGCTGCGGCGTTCGCTGTGATAAAGGCGTCGGAAGTCATGATTGGCACAGATCTGGATGGCGCGAAGCTGAGTGCGCGCAACGTGCTCCCAGGCGTGGTGTCAAAGGTGCAGGATGGAGCCGTCAACAGCGAAGTAATTCTAACGTTGCCCGGCGGATCGAAAGTCGTTGCTTCCATTACCAAAGCCAGCGTGAAATCGCTCGGCCTTAAAAAAGGCACGAAGGCCAGCGCGATTGTCAAGGCATCGAATGTGATGGTCGGGGTGTAGCATCCGCTTTCGAACTACCGGAGAGTTCGATCCCGGTACCCCTTAAATAACAAAGCCCCGCGTGTGCGGGGCTTTCTGGGTTGAGCGGTTCGATTTATGCCATGACGTAATCGACCTTGGGAAGCTGGAGCATCTGCTCGGTCTCTTCGACCGTGGCCGGCGTGCGTCCGATGGCCTTGGCGACGCCGACAAGGCGGCGGATCAGCAGGTGGTTCTCCGCCATCACTCCCTTGGAGAGCCAGAGGGTATCCTCAATGCCGGTGCGGGCATTGCCGCCCATGGCCAGGGCGATGGTCGTCAGTTGCAGGTTCACCTTGGCGCCGACGCCGATCATCTGCCAGATGGCGTTCTTGGGCATGTGCTTGACCAGGTAGATGAGGTTCTCGGGGGTCGCGGCGGCGCCGCCGTCCACACCCAGAACCACAGAGAACTGCAGCGGCTCGACGAGCAGATCCTCTTTGAGAAGCCGCAGAGCAAACTCCAGGTGACCCGTGTCGTAGATCTCAAGTTCGCCCTTGACGCCCAGTTCGCGCATGCGGGCAGCAACTTTGCGCACCTCGAGTGGCGGGTTGCGGAATTCGGCCTTGCCGAAGGTCATGGTGCAAAGGTTGAGGCTGGCCATGCGCGGCTTCAACTCAACCAGGCGGGCGCGATCCTCGTAGGGGAAGAACCCGCCGGTCGAGAGCTGAGTCAAAATCGGGCAGGACTCGTGCACGGCGTCCAGGATCTCCTTGGTGCGCCCGTAATCGGAGGTGGGCAGGCCATCGGCGCCGCGGGAATGGATGTGAATTACCGCAGCGCCTTCCTCGTAGACCTGTTTGGCTTGTTTGGCGAACTGCTCGGGGGTGTACGGGAGATTCGGATTGTCGCTCGGGACGGCAATCGGACCGTCAACAGCACAAGTAATGACTACTTTATCATCCATGTGTTTCACTCCTTGCTCACGGGATACTGCTCTTTCCAAGCCATCCCTCGGTTTTGAAGGCCGCGAACATGCCGGTGCGGCGGGTCCGGTGGAACTTTCGGTATCAGGCCCGCTCGACGATCATGGCAGCGCCCATGCCGCCGCCGATGCACAGCGTGGCAAGTCCCTTTTTGGATTGGCGCTTTTGCATTTCGTGGAGCAGGGTGACCAGGATGCGCGCGCCGGATGCGCCGATGGGATGGCCCAGGGCGATGGCGCCCCCGTTAACGTTCAGCTTGTCGCACGGAATCTCAAGATCCTTCGCGACCGCGATGGCCTGCGCGGCGAAGGCTTCGTTGGCTTCGATCAGGTCCATATCGCCGATCTTCAGGCCGGCCTTCTTCATCGCCTTCTGCGAGGCAGGGACCGGTCCGATGCCCATGATCGAGGGATCAACGCCGCCCACTCCGTAGCCGCGGATTACGGCGATAGGCTTCACGCCGAGTTCCTTCGCCTTGGCCGCGCTCATTACGAGAACCGCCGCCGCGGCGTCGTTGATGCCCGAGGCGTTGCCGGCTGTCACCGTGCCGTCCTTCCTGAAGGCCGGCTTCAGCTTGGCCATCGCCTCCAGCGTGGACCCGAAGCGGGGATGCTCGTCCTGCTCGAAAGGCATCGGCGGTCCCTTGCGCTGCGGAATCTCGATGGCCACGATTTCATCCTTGAAGCGGCCGGACTTGATGGCCTGCTCGGCTTTGCTCTGGCTGGCCAGAGCAAACTTGTCCTGCTCTTCGCGGGTGATGCCGTACTTTGCGGCCACGTTCTCGGCGGTGATGCCCATGTGCTCGCCGCTGAAGACGTCGGTCAACCCGTCGGTGATCATGCTGTCGAGCAGTTGCACGGCGCCCATGCGGTAGCCCTTGCGGGCGCCAGGAGCTAGAAAGGCCGAAGCCGACATGTTCTCGACGCCCCCGGCCACGACGATGTTGGCGTCGCCGCACATGATCGACTGCGCGGCCAGAATCACGGACTTCAACCCCGAGCCGCATACCTTGCTCACCGTGAAGGCCGACGTGGTCTTCGGCAAACCAGCGCCGATGCCGATCTGGCGGGCGACGTTCTGCCCGAAGCCGGAAGTTAAAACGCTGCCCATAATCAGCTCATCGACCTGATCGGCTTGAACGCCGGCGCGGCGCAAGACCTCGGCGACTACCGTCGAGCCCAGTCGGACCGGCGAAATGTCGGTTAGCTGTCCTAGAAAAGTGCCGACCGCGGTACGGCAAGAAGATGCGATAACGACTTCATTGGTGCTCATTCAGCCTCCGGTTTTGGAAAATTGAATTGTCTATGCCCTGCTGGCGCATGTCCTGAATACTGCTTCCGCGCCGGCAATCACTTGAGCCGGCGTGCAGGGTAGATTCTGGCTACTCACGATGCGATACTATCGTACTGCGAATCGATACGCATTGCAACATCCGATTTCCCGACTTTGAGGGCCGTATATTACCCCCGGTCTCCCTCGTAGAATAGAGCCCATAGCGTAAATTTTCCAGTTGACAAAGCTTGGGGACTAGGAGAATACTGCTCACAATACAATACGACAGTATCGTAATACAATACATGTGGAAGACTGCGGCGCCCGGGCATTTGTGGCCTCTGTTGCCGATTCAAGGCGCCGCAGTTTCACACGACGGCGGCATGGGCCATGGGCGCGGCCCTGGCCGTCGAAGCCTGCAGCCAGGAATTTAACTCGAAACGAAACTCATGTCTTGCAAGGAGGATTTAACGCGATGATCAAGGTTAAAGACGCACAGGGCACTTCTTACGAGGGCTCTGGGCATTTCAACGTCTACGGCATTAAGAAGGTTACCGGCGAGCAAGCCAAGCATTTCATCGTCAACTATTCGTATTTTCAGCCCAATGGCGGCAGCGTCATGGAATCGGCTCCGAAGGAGAGGGTCTACTACATGGTCAAAGGGACAATGACCGTCAACGGCAAAAACGGCGAAAAGCACGATCTCGAGCCGGGCGATCTTCTTTACATCGGGGCAGGCGAAGAGCGCGAAATGGTGATCACCGGTGGCAAGCCCGCCGAAGTGTTCGTGATCATTGCAACCAAGGAGTAACAACAGGGCAGGTGCGCATCACCTATCCAAATGCGTAAGGGGAGCGTCATGGCACAAGGACCAGTAGATCAGACAGTCAATCTCGATTATGTGAAGAAGATGTTCGACCTCAGCGGCAAGGTAGCCCTCGTAACCGGCGGGTCGGGCGCCATCGGCGAGGCTATTTGTCAGGGGCTGGCGGCTTATGGCGCCAATGTGGTGGTAACCGCCCGTACTGTCAAGACCCTTGAGGAAGCAGTGAAAAAAGTGGAGGAGCTGGGGCGTAAGGCGCTTGCTGTTCCCTGCGATGTGGCCAAGGAAGAGGATGTGATCCGGGCGGTGGACCAGACCATGAAGACCTTCGGCCGGCTAGACATTCTGGTCACAGTAGCCGGACTGGCCAAGCGGTTTGCGGCCGAGGATTTTCCCATCGATGACTGGCAGGCGGTGATGGACGTGAACGTTCGCGGAACCTTCCTGCCCTGCAAGCACGCGGGGAAAATCTTCAAGGCGCAGGGCTATGGCAAGGTGGTCACGGTTTCCTCAGTCCGCGCGTTCGCCGGGCATCCGGGTGGATATGCGGCATACGGCACCAGCAAAGGGGCGGTGAACCTGCTCACCAAGCAACTGGCGACGGAGTGGGCAAAGTACCACATTAACGTGAATTCCATCGCACCTTGCATCGCCTGGACGCCGCTGACCAAGGAAGTTCTGGAAAACAAGCAGCTCTACGACATCTTCATGTCGCGCATTCCGCTGGGGCGCGCGGCGGTCACTCAGGACTTCATCGGCGCGGCCGTTTACCTGGCTTCGCCGGCTTCGGATTTTGTCACCGGGCAGATTCTGTACGTGGACGGTGGAACAACGGCGGGCTGAGGTCCGGTCGCAGGTTAGCAAACGGTTACGGCAGGCAAGAAAATTTCATAAGAAGGCAGGTAAAGGTTATGGGAAAGAAAGTATTCGTGGATCTGAGTCACCCGTTTTTTGGAGACATGCCCCTGTGGCCGTACTTCTCCAAACCTGAAATCGCGCCCATGCACAGCATGGCGAAGGGTGGCGTACTGACCCAAACCATCAAATGCACAATGCACACCGGCACGCACGCTGACGCTCCCCGCCACGTGATGGAGAGGATGTTCGACGGCAGCCGCGCGATTTACTCCCACGAACTACCCGTCGACGCCTATTGCGGCGACGCAGTCTGCCTCGACATCAAGGTCGATCGCTGGAAGCTGATCATGCCCAAGGACCTTGAAGACGCCGTGGCGCGCGCGGGCATGAAGCCCTCCGAGCTCGCCGGGATGGTGGTCTGCCTGAACACCGGCATGCACCGCAAGTTCGACGACAGCAAGGAGTACTATCACTACTCGCTCGGCACCGGTATCGATGCCGGCAAGTGGTTCGTGAAGCACAAGGTGAAGGTGGTGGCCGTGGACCAGCAGGCGCTGGATCACCCGCTGCACACCTCGATGGGCAACAACGGAACTCGAATGAAGCTCGAGGGCTATAGCGGCAAGTCGATCTGCGACGAGTATGTCGAGCGAGTTCGGCGAAGAAGCCTATGCCGAATTCGACAAGGACCTTTACATCAAGGTGCATGGCAAAAAGAAATACGACGAGAAGTTCGGCGCACTGGAAGCCATCGGCTGCTATGGCACCTGGGAACCCTGCCACAAGACCATGCTGGGCCACGGCGTCGTGGGCGTAGAGAACCTTGGCGGAGATTTGGACAAGGTGAAGGGCAAGCGCTTCCGCTTCTATCGCCCTGCCTATCCGCTGGCACCTGGGCGACGGCTCTATGGTGCGCTGCGCCGCCGAGATCGACGAGAGCGAAGCTTGTTCCCGCCGAGCCGCGGCTTTACAAGTACGGAGCCATGTAGCTTCGTTCAACCGCGAAGGCAGCCCATTTCTGGACCGGGGGTGGGCTGCCTTTTGCGCATCGGGTCAATTTGCGAACGGAACGAGGAAGAGCGATGGAAAAGAATTGCGATAGTAGGCGCGGGAATGATGGGGCAGGGCATCGCCGAGGTGTTCGCCGCGAAGGGCCATCCGGTGGCGCTGTACGCGCGGCGCAAAGAGGTATTGGCCGAGGTACACAATAAGGCGCGGGCCGACTTCAAGGTGCTCGGAGTCGACGAGAGCGCGGCCGAGAATATCAGCGTGCACAACTCGCTGGAAGAGGGCCTGCGCGGCGCGGATATCGTTTTCGAAAACGTGGCCGAGAACCTCGAAGTCAAGCAGAATATCTTTGTCGAGATGGAGAAATACACCGGCAAAGACTGCATTCTGGCCAGCAACACGTCGGTGAAGCCGATAACCGGGATCGCCGCAAAGGTGACCGACAAATCCCGCGTTCTGGGCACGCACTGGTGGAATCCTCCGTACCTGATTCCGCTGGTGGAAGTGGTGCAGACCGAAGTCGACCGACCTGAAGATGGTGGAGCGCTGCATCGACCTGCTGAATCGGGCCGGCAAAGTGGCCGTGCACGTAAAGAAGGACGTGCCGGGATTCGTGGCCAATCGCATGCAGCACGCGTTGTGGAGAGAGGCCGTCTCGATTGTGGAGCACGGCATTTGCGACGCAGAGACGGTAGATCTGTGCGTGAAGAACAGCTTCGGATTCCGTCTGCCGGTGCTTGCGCCGCTCGAGAACGCGGACCTGGTGGGACTGGATCTGACGCTGGCGATTCACAACGGAATCCTGGCGCATATTGAAGCTTTCCCGGCTCCCAGCCCCTACCTGATCGACAAGGTTCTCAAGGGCGAACTGGGCGTGAAGACCGGCAAAGGGTTCTATGAAAAATGGACCCCGGAGTCTGCGCAGGCGGTGCGCACGCGGCTGAGCAACTACCTGCTCGAAGCGAACAAGAAGCGGCAACAGAAGTAAGCGAGCCGGAAAGGTCGGAGCAGGAACTTGAGCATAGGTCCGGTTCCGCAACTCTCTTGAGGAAAACACTACACTTGCGCAAGTCACCGTTGGGCGTTCAGGTCATTGCGCGCGCGGCAGAAGTGCTGCGTGCCCTGGAAGGGAACGACCAGGGATTGAGCCTGGGGCAATTGGCCAGGCAGCTCAACTTGCCGAAATCCACGGTGCAGCGCATCGTGGCGGCGCTGGACCGTGAAAACTTTGTCATTGCCGCTACGCCGCAAGCCGGCGTTCGCCTGGGGCCGGCGCTGGTCAGAATCGCCCGTTCCGTGCACTGGGGACTTGTGGACATCGCTCGTCCCTGCCTGGAAGAGCTGGCGCAAAGAACAGGCGAGACGGTGGACCTGGCTCTTCTGAAAGGCGCCGAAGCCGTCTTCATGGATCATATTGAAGGCTCGCACAGGCTGCGCGCAGTTTCCGCAATGGGTGTCTCTTTTCCGCTCCACTGCAGCGCCAATGGCAAGGCAATGCTATCGGCATTGAGCGATCCCGCACTGGCGCGGATGAAGAAGCAGATCCAGCTGACCAAGTTCACGCCAAACTCGCCCAGTTCCTGGAAACAGTTGCAAGCGGAAATCGAAGAAATCCGCAAGACCGGCATTGCTTACGACCTTGAAGAGCATATGCTGGGCATCTCCGCCGTGGGCACGCCGGTCATCGGCCCGGAAGGAGAGATTGCCGCAATTTCCGTTCCCACTCCTTCGGTGCGCTTCAACGACACAATGCACCAACTGGAGGCTGCGCTCAAGGATTGCCGCGCCAAGCTGATCGAAAGAATCGGCACGGTGTAGTCCCTTCGAGCATTTTCGATTCACATATTCCATTGCAACATTTTGCAAGGCGACTCTCTCTTAAGAGCTTGTCTATTAGCCGAGTTGCGGCATAGCTCCTCTTTTCATGCCAGGCTGGTGAAGAATCCGATTGCCACCCATTTAGACTGAATCAGTAAGCGCGGCGCCGGATTGGTGGGCGCGGTATAGGCCAAGGAGCATGGTGGTCGGAGCCGGGATGGAAACCGAGGTAGAAAATCCGAAGCTGAAGGAGATGCTTGCGCAGACTACTGCGCTGCACAAGCATCTTTGTCCGCGCCAGGTGCTGGGCGTGCGCATGGGGCTCTACGCCGCGGAACTCTTCCCTATCGAATTGCCGCAGCGGGATAAGCGCCTGCTTGCATTCGTGGAGACGGACGGTTGCTTTATCGATGGTGTGAGCGTGGCCACCGGATGCTCGATGGGCCACCGCACAATGCGCCTGGTTGATTACGGAAAAGTGGCCGTCACTTTTGTCGACACACACGATGGCCGGGCGATTCGCCTCTCCCCGATGCCAGACGCGCGCCTGCTCGCTGCCACAGTTACACCCGCTGCGCCAAGCCGCTGGCACGCGCAACTCGAGGCTTATCAGGTTCTCGATAATGTAGAACTGCTGAGCCTTCAGCCGGTGCGGCTCAACCTGGATCTGGGCGCAATCGTGGGCAAGCCTGGTACGCGAGTGAATTGCTCTCGATGCGGCGAGGAGATTCTGAATCAGCGCGAAATGGTAAAAAACGGTCAGATCGTCTGCCGGAGTTGCGCCAGCGAGAGCTACTGGAGTCTCATGGAATAGCCGTCAGGCCGTCATACAGCATAAAGATCTCGAAAACATTCTCGATAGGGTTCAATCGACAGGCGGCGTGCCGTAGGTGTGGAAGGTGCTGACCGTCTGCAGGCCCCAGGCCTGGCCCTTCATGCGCTCTTCGCGCGACCAGACCACGGGCTTCCAGTCGGGATCGAAGATCAGGTAGCCGCCGGAGCCAATCTCTACGCGGTTACCGCCCGGCTCGTAGAAGTAGAGGAAGATACTCTGGCCGATGTTGTGCTTGTGCGGGCCGTATTCGATGGCGACGCCGTTTTCCACCAGGATGTCGGCGGCGCGCAGGACATCTTCGTGACTGTCCATAAAGTAAGTGAGGTGATGGAAGCGGCCCCGGGCGCCCTTGGCATCCCTTACAAAGACCAGTTCGTACGACTTGCTGTTCGCTGCGTGCCACGAGCCTTGTTCCCCATCTTCAAACACAATCTGTTCTGTAACGCGCATGCCGAGCAGGTCGCGGCTGAACTCGCGGCAGGGTTTAATTTCCTTGGCGAACAGGTTCAGGTGATCCAAGCGTTTGGGCGCGATGCCCCAGGGCAAGTAACGATCCGGCAGGTTCTTGAAGGGGTGTAGCTCGCCGGGGGGAAGAACGAAACGCTCGAGCTCGTACATGAGCTCGAAGTGGTGCCCGTCAGGAGTCTCGAAGCGGAATGCGCGCCCCTGGCCGAACTCGGGTTCAAGCCAAACGCCGGTGTGGCCGTGAGCGATCAGATTCTGAACCATTTGCTCGAGTACCTCGGCGGAGCGGGTGCGAAAAGCTGCATGGCCCATGCCCGTGGTCGAATGCTGGGTGAGTTGCAAAGTGTGAAGCTGATAATCTCCCCAGGCTCGCATATAGACTGACTGGCCAACGCGGCCGACCTCGTGCAGTCCGAAGATGTTCTTGAAGAACGCAACGCTTTTTCCCAGATCGGGGACGTACAGTTCGACATGCGCCAGGTGGGCGACGTCGCCAAATTGCGGTTGATAACTCATGACCGCTCCTTTTCTTCGCTCTGCCGCGCTTGATCGAGCGTCTCGTAATACACGAGGCCTGCGGAGGAAAGTTTTGCACGCATATTTTCAATATCGAGATTGAGTTCGCCTGCGGCCAGCCGCTTGCGTTTCGCCGCCTCGCGAACGGCGCGTTCGTCAGCGGCAGAGGCAACGGATGCTGCTTGATCGATAGGAACAATGACCACTCCATCGTCGTCGGCCACCACGATATCGCCGGGAGTGACTTGAGCTCCGGCGCAGACAACGGGAACATTGACGCAGCCGAGGGTCGCCTTAATGGTGCCCTTCGCGGAGATAGCTTTAGACCAGACGGGGAACCTCATACGCGTCAGTTCGGCAACATCGCGGCAGCCTGCGTCGATTACCAGTCCGCATACGCCGCGGCTTACAAGCGATGTGGCGAGCAGTTCGCCGAAGTAACCGTCGCTGCAGTCGGCAGAGACGGCGACTACCAGCACATCGCCGGGCTGGCAGACCTCGACGGCGACGTGAACCATCCAGTTGTCGCCAGGATGGGCGAGGACTGTAACCGCGCTGCCGGCAATGCGAGCGCCAGGATAGATGGGGCGCGTCCAGGGTTTCATGAGCCCGGTTCGGCCCATCGCTTCATGGACAGTGGCAACGCCGTGCTCGCGAAGCGAAGCGATTACCGAAGCCCCGGCGCGCGGAATGGTTCGAATGACTGTGCCCATCTTCATTCGAATTTCTCCGTTACCGTGGGAAACACGCGCTGGTAGGCTTCGCCGTATTGCATCTTGCGCTCGGAATTGCGCGCGCCCTGAACGCCGCGCTGAAGCGCCACACGGGTGTAGTACTCCCAGAGATGCTCCTGCGCGTCCATGCTCTCAAAAGCCTTGCGCTTAATGTTCCAGACCTCGGAGATGTCGAGAATGAGTTGAGGCTTAAAGCCACACTGCTCGGGCTGGTGAGGTTCGAAGAGAAAGACCGGAGGCGCGCCGATGGCCGCGGCCGCGCCTTTGCGGCCATGGGCCTGGGCGACAACGCGCGCTTCCTGGGCAAAGCGCGTGGCCTCGGGATGATCGAAGTTATAGGGATCTTCGAGAGAGTGGGTTAGAACCCAATTGGGGCGCAGAGCGCAGTAAACATCGGCCAGACGCTCGAGTGCGGCTGCATCGGTACGCAGGGGATAGTCGCCCAGGTCAAAGAACTCAATTTCGGCAGCACCAAGGATTTGAGCCGCCCGTTCGGCCTCGATGCGGCGCTCTGTCTTCACGCGGTCGAGGGTCATGGCTGGATCTTTCCATAGCTTCTGGCTTTCGCCGCGCTCTCCAAAAGACAGGCACACCACTTTAATGCGCCAGCCGCGGCTCGCATAGAGAGCGATTGCGCCTCCGGCGCGCCACACAAAATCTGCCGAATGCGCGCTGACCACCAGACCGCTGCCAGCCGATTGCTGAGTGCTCACGAGAAGTCCTCCTGGCGTAAGTTTGCTTCCAACTATAGGTTGAGCGCACATCGAACGAAGTCGAAGACTCGGCGCGTGAAGGGTTGACGGCTCATGACGGCTCCTCGCCGCGGGCGAAGACAACTCCATCGAAGAGAGCGCGGGCGGTACGCACAAGGCCGGCCCGCTCGACATGGGGTTTTTCGGTTGTGCCTCCCACCTCAAGGCGTACTTCAAAGGTCCCGCCCGGATGCTCGATGGCCATACGCTTGACCTGGCCTGAAGGAAGTTGCGCTAACGCGTGCGCGGGCGAACCGGGCAGCACGCAGGCTGTGGCGACGGAAACGGCGGCAAAAACGCCGATTGACGCGTGGCAGCGTTTGGGAATGAAGCTCCGGGTGCAGATAACGCCGCCCGCGGCGGGAGCGGAAACCAGAGCAATCTTTGGGACAACCGCGGAGGAGACATCGCCCAGGCCCATCAGGCGGCCGGCCTCAAGCCGGACCCCTTCGATCCTGGAGCAGAGATCGCGATTGCTTTCAAGCTCCGCGCAATCTTCGTGACCGGAGCAGCCGAGATCGGCGGCAGCCACTACAACCACGGGCATGCCGTTATCGATCAGCGTAGCGGCCACGCCTGCAACCCGGTCGCAAACCCGCCCCGTGGGAAGCAGGGAACCGCAAATCGACCCCTCGGCGTCAAGAAAGTTGATGGCGATGGGAGCAGCGGAGCCGGGGACTCCGTCGATGCGTTCCGCGCCCGCGTACTCGACCCTGCCGCCGGGTGTTGAGACGATGAGTTCGGCCAGAGTGCCGGTGTTTATGGTGCGAACGCGGATGGGCGTCTCGGGATCGCGTGCCGGAAAGAGGCCGCGCTCAAGGGCAAAGGGGCCTACGCCGGCAAGAATATTGCCGCAGTTGGGAGTGGTATCCACTTTGGCTTCATCCACGCCAACCTGAGCGAAAAGAAAGTCAATATCCGCTCTCGGATCCGTTGACCGGCTGACGATGGCCACCTTGCTGGTGAGCGGGTGTGCGCCGCCGATCCCGTCGATCTGGCGCGGGTCGGGCGAACCCATGATGGAGAGCAGCAGGGGGTCACGGGCCACCGCATCGGCGGGCAAGTCGGAGGCGAGGAAATAGGCACCCCTGGACGTTCCTCCACGCATCATCATGCACTTGATTCCACGTTGCATAAGGGGAAACCATCGGCTTGGCCTGGCGGCGGCCGTTCGATTTACTCATTTGTATAATCGCCAACAAAGAGCTGTCAAGGTAAGATGAATTGCTGTCGTGCTGCGCCGTCGAGAGAATCGATAGCGCCGGCAAGCTTCAACTCAAACTTGTAACCAGACCTCTGTGAGTTATCGAGATAGCGGACCCGGTAGGGCGTGAAGCAATAGGGCGAATTGCGCCGCATGGCAAACGAGTGTGTATTGATTCGCAGCCGAAAGGCAAAAGGGAAATTCGGTCTTAAAACCAATAGCCCTGAGAGTTCAGCGATTTGACGATCCATTCTACCAATACTGCCTATTGCAAAGAAAGATTTCCCATTTGGTCGCTCCCGGAGAGAGAATGCCGGTGGCAATCTCCAGAAGGCGCGAAATCTCTCTGGATCAAGAGCAACCTGCAATGGCTGTGCTGCTGAAGGGAATCCGAGAGTGATAATCGATAGTTTGCGGCGGCGGTTGGAGAAAACAGGGGGCGGCTTGGGCCGCAACCCAGTTCCTACCGGTTACTGCCGGCGAAGAGCCATCTCACGCGCCTAATGTTCGGATACAGGCTGCGGCGAATGGAGGCATTGCCGCCGCCATCTGGATAGGTCTTGTCAAAAGGCGAAGCCAATCAAGGCATTGATGGGTTGACGAAGAAGTCCGAAAATTCCCCTCCTAATAGGGGTAACGTTTCTGTTCCCGGTAAAGCCCATGTGGCGTGCGACTAGGCCTTTGGGCTTGGAATAAATGCAAATGAAATTGCAAGCGGAGGCAAATGGGCGGCAGGAATATCTCTGTCGGGCCATTTATGAAACTTAGCAGAAATCGGTGTCATGACAAACAATCAAGTGGAAGGGAGACAACTGACATGAAGATCTCAAGAAAAATCCTCGTTAGTTGGGCAACCGTATGCGGTGCGGCGATGCTGGTGGTGCCGTTCACGGTGAATGCCCAAACATTGACAGTTAATACCAGCAATTCGCCGTATCTTGTCAGCAGCACCATGCATCTGTCGAAACTCGTTATTGAGCCGGGCGGCAGTCTCGTGGCACCCAGCGGCGACACCCTTACCCTGACGGTCAACGGGGTGGAAACGGGACAAACATTGGCAATAGGGACTCCAACATCAATTCCCGACTCACAATTTGGGGTCAATACACAATTCGTGCCGGGCATTTATCAGGGCGACATCGTGCTCACGGTGGCTGATGTCAACACGGTGAGTTTCGAACTACCAGGCCCACCCCCGCCCACGTATCTGTACTATCCCTTCCGCCAGGCCCTCTATCTCGATGACAGCGGCATTGAGAAACCTTACTCCGTTACTTCGGCCGTGATGGGCAACATACCGTCCGATTTTACCGTTGAGAACATCGGAATCTTTTCAACAGGCCAGGACTTCAACGGCATCTATGCGGCCGGTGGAACCTGGAATTTAAAAAACGTCAATATCGGCTTCTTCGGCAATGGGCGTAGCGACTTTGTAGGTTACGGCGCGGCCATCGAGGGTAACAGCGCCGACACCAAACTCATCGTGGACCGCGCCGATGTCTTCACCCACGGCGTAGTTCGGACCGCCGTTGTTGCCGACGGGGGCAGCACCGTAGTCGTCAAGAACTCCAACCTCTATACCACGGAGGGTGTGCTGCCAGCCGGCTATGTACAAACCGTCAACCAGCAATATATGATGTCGATCCCATGGATGCTGGGCATAAACGGCAATGACAACGTCCGCGCCACCAACCTTCTGGGGCCAAGCTCCATAGCCGCTTACATCAACTCATCGATCGCTTCGGATAGCTGGGGTGTCCTCTCCACCGATTCCGGGTCCGACTGCACACTCGTCGCGGTCAACAGCAAGGTCGCCATCACCCCCGGTAATGAAGGATACGGGACGTATGCAATCGGCAACGCTACCGAGTATTTGCTGGGCACCGAATTCGATGTGGGAAGCTACTCAACGATCAACACGGGCGGCGTTGTCTACTACGGTGATAGCACGCCTGCACTGGTAGCGGCCCTCAACTCTGCCCCATCTACAATTGACACTATGGGGCTCAACCTCGGCCTCACCTCCGCGGAACTCGCGGCTCTGCCCGTAAAGCACACCATCATAAACTCGAGGCGCTTCGGTGTCATGTGGCACAGTTCGTTGGGCATCGTAAATGTGTCGGGCGGCACCATCATGAACACCAAGGAAGACACCTTCCTTGACAAGAGCAACGAACCTATCACGATCACCATAGACGGCTCTCGGGGCGCCCAGTTGAACCCCGGGAACGGGATCATACTGCAAGTGATGGACGACGACGACCCCGGCGCCCAGGGGCCAGATATGATCAACAACGGTGTTTACGTTGAGCCCACGGCTCCCCCCACAAGGGATCCGTCCTTTGACGTCACTGCGACGACCCCCGAGTTGACCACGCCCCTTCCTGCCGGCGGCCCCGGACTCCCCACCCCCACTGGCCCCGCGGAAGCAGACCTCAACAACATCCACCTGGTGGGCGATTTCTATAACTCAACAGGCTGGACCTTTGACCCCAATGGTAACGAACATGGACTCGCCGAACAAAACATGTATGTCAAATTAACTAACTCCGTTCTCACCGGCGTGATTACTTCTTCGTCAGCACATCACGCCTGCTGCGACAATGCTGGCTATCCTGATGAAACCAGCATCAATTCTACGGAATATAAGCAACTGGGCGAAGTCACCAATACTCCGTCGTCGGCGATCAACAACGGTGCGATCGTCAATTTGATCAATTCCAAATGGGTAGTGACCAGCACCTCTTACCTGACCTCACTGACCATTGATAAGTACTCCAGCATCAACGCCCCAGAGGGCCACACTTTGGCCGTGACGCTCCCAAGCGGTGTTACGACAATCAGCCCAGGTATAACCTATACCTGCGGTTCTAATTGCTCTACTGCCCCGATCGTGCTGACAGTCTACTAAGCGATGACTAAAGGTAAACACACAGGGGCGTCTCGCAAGGTGAGCCGCCCCTTTAAGGAACCTCTGAAGAACTCCCCTAGGCGCACCCCACACATTCTCGGATTCCTTACGTGAACTCCTAATCCGGTCTAAGGCGAGCTGCAGCGCGAGTACGGCCGGGCCATGGTCTCATCTCGCACGATCTGGCCGTCGTTGGGCAGCCGCGTAGACATGATGCGCGCAGGCCAAATTGTCGAGACCGGCCCTAGCAAGTCGCCTGCTCGCGCCGCCTGAGCAGGCCTATACGCCGCTTTGCTGTGGCATTTTCGGAAATACGATAGACCGAAAGCACATCGTCAAGTCGGCGCGACCTCAAGGAGCGACGACCTTGCGCGAAGCTCTCAAGGACTACACTATTTCCGGAAATTCCTTAGCGCCGCGCCCACGCTGCGCATCGTCCGGACTTGCCCCTGGAGTCTGTTATTAACCTTGGGGCAGATAGCCTTGCGAGGGAAAATCGGCCCAAGGTAAATGACAGACTCTAGCCGTTGCGGAACGGCAGGAGCGCCGGCAAAGTCTCCACGTAAACTGAAGAGAAGGAGTTGAGGCAGCGCGATGCGATTGGCGGCACAATTTTTACTCTCGGCCCTCTCGGCCGCGCAATTCCCAGAGAGCGACGCACCCGAGATTGCTTTTCTGGGCCGGTCCAACGTGGGCAAATCGAGCCTGCTGAATGCGCTTGTCGGCGAGAAGGCGGCAAAAGTTTCTCAAACACCGGGCCGCACGCGCGCCATCAATTTCTTCGCCCTGCTGGATCACAAACATAACCGCAAACTGGTCTTTGCGGATTTGCCCGGCTACGGCTACGCCAAAATCTCGAGGTCTATTTCGGCGGGATGGCCCGCCTTCATCGAGCCCTATCTTGCGGGTCGCGAACGGCTGGCCCTTTGCATCTGTCTCGTGGATGCGAATGTGCCTCCGCAAGCGAGCGACCGGCAATTGTTCGGCTGGCTGCGCGCGGCGGGTCGCGAGTTCCTTGTGGTTGCAACCAAAGTTGACCGCCTCAGCGGCAATGAGCGCACGCGCAACCTGGCCACGTTGAAAAAGGACCACGAGCTGGATGAGCTTCTGCCTGTATCGGCGAAAACCGGTTACGGAGTGAAGGAGCTTTGGTCGCGCATTGAAGAAGCAGGGACGGAGGATTAGGGAACAGGGAGTAGGGGATAAGGAATGACGCTTCGCCGGTCAAGACTTCTCAGGGTCAAAACAGTGCTCCCATTGTGATCCCCCGATGTGAGAACGAATTTCGTAGGGAAACGCGATCTCGCCGCGGTCTACGCGTGCTCTTAATTGCTCGGAAAAGCGGGCAAAGAATTCGCGGTGGGTGGAAAAGATGCGCAGGCCCTGCGCGAGGCGGCCAAGGTAGCGCGGAGATAGGCGCAGCCAGCGGCGAGCCGCCCACTCGTCCGGGCCGAGACTGGCGAGCGCGATTTCGTCGAGCAACGCAAGATCTTTGTGACGAGCCGAGTCGACGCTCCAGACGACTAGAGCTGGAATGCTCTTTAGATCGGTCTCGTCGTGCTCGCCCTTCTGAAACAGGAGCGCGTCATGGAACGGAGCGATAGGCACGTCGCTCCGCAGCAAATCGGGCAGCACGCCGCGCTCCCGCATCTCGTCCTCGACGGCCTCCGGCGCTAAGCCGAGGCACACAGCAACTGTCTCCCGCTTGCGAAGCTGATTCTTGAGAATACGCAATGCCTCGTCGAGCGAATTGACCAGGAAATCTGCAACGCCATCGCGGATGGCCTGCTTTTGCGCGGCGCGATCCCCTGTTGCAACCAGCGAAGCGGTCCCGGCAATGTTGGCCGCCACAACCAGCGCGCGGCCATCTTCATCCAGTTCTCCCGCATAGAAGAGTTTGCCGTTAAGACCGGTTTCCGGATCGGCGAGGGCGGATTGCGCCAAATTCGCATAGGCACGCGCTACGCGTCCAACGAATTCGAAAACGGCCGGCAATGGAGATTCGAGCGCCAAAGTTTCTTGTTCTCCGTGGTTCGGTCAGGCCGGCAATCCCCATTCAAACTATTGGTCCGGCCTGTCCCGCCAGTCCCGTTTCCTCACAAAGAACACAAACTCGCCAGGCTTGGCAGTGTAGCTCGTTTTACTGCATTCGTTGGGCGCCACCAACCCCGCCTTCAAAATGTCGGAGATCGGGTACCAGATGTCCCTTTCCCTATCGCTCTCCTTCGCGGCGTCGCAATTGACGTAAGTGTCAATCGACATGTTGTAGGTGGCCTTCACCGATAATTCCTTGGTATCGGCGGGAACCCTCACAACTACGGTTCCATCGTCGTTCATTTGCACCCAATCGTTGTGCGCGGTGTCGTGTCGATCCACCTTTACCAGAAAATTCGAGGCTTTCACGGGCAGGCCGGTCTTCCCATCGAGCAGACGGATGGAGATGGTATTCACGGTTTGCGCGTGGAGCGAGACTGAGAAAGCAGTCACGCACGCAAACACGTACGCGAATCTGGCCAGGGTGCGAATCGCCGGCATAGCAGACTCCTCACTCTTGAATTTACCAAGAAGAGTAGGGCTGGCCGTCGGAACCTATCGCATCCGAACCGGAGTGGATATCGTTGATACCGGGTTCGGTTTCGTCCAGCGAGTACATGGCGTCGCTCGAGTCGGTCACCCACGTGTCCTTGCTATGGGTCATCGGATCTTCGGGAACGCTCTTCAAGTAGCCGTCCTGGATCAGGTCGTCCAGCGACTGCGGCGCTTTCTGCTTATCCATGGTGTAGGAATCGATGGCCGCGCGCATCGTCTGCAGATCTTCCTTAAGCACCGCTTCCCGGGCGTGCTTGATCGCGACCACGAAGCTGGGAATGGCCATCGTGGCCAGGATGCCGATGATGGACATCACGATGATCAGCTCGATAAGCGTAAAGCCGGATTGTGAATGATGCCTGCGCAAAATGCTTTTCCTTGGTTCTCAGTTCATAGCTCACAGTTTGTAGTTGCGCATCGCGCCAACAACTGCGAACTGCGAACTGTCTTTACCAAGTCGAATACTTGGTCCCGTCCAGGGCCGTCCCCTGAGACTTCGAATACACGTCGAACACGCTTTGCCCGCCATAGGATGTCGAGTCCGGATCGTCCTGCATCGAGCGCAATCCCCATTCCGCCTTGCCCGTCATCGGGTCCACCGGAATGCGGCGCAAAAATTTCAGTTTCTTGCCTTGCACGTCCACGCCGTTCACCAGCGTCTCCAAGTCGGGCGGATAGTTCTGGCTTTCCACCTTGGTCTGAAAGGCGCCTTTGTCAGCAGCGTCTTTGTACTTGTCGATCGCGTCGCGCATCTGCCACAGATCGTAGCGCAGAAAGCGCTCGTTCTGACGCTTCACCTGGAACCGCGCGACCGGAATCGCTGCCGAAGCCAGAATAGACAAGATCGCCACCGTGACGATTAGCTCAACCAGGGTCAAACCACGTTCCCGGCGAGGTATCCGGTAGCGAGAGGCAATAGTCGCGGGCGGGGAAATCATCGGCGCTGCTCCCTACTTCACCACAATGCTGGTTTGCGCGCTTTCCACCGGCACCTGCTGCTGCGCGCTATTCACCACGGAGGCGCGCGTAATGTTCAGATCGCTGGGGCCAGCCGCTCTGGCCTGGAAGGTGAGAACGCACACCACTCCCCCGCCGCTCACACCGCGCACTCCTGGCGGACGCGAGGCGACGATGGTCAGATTCCCTACCGGTTGGTCGGTATGGATGACAGAAGCAGCCTGACCGTCGCGGCTCAGCAAGTCCCCCCCAGCCACGTTGATCAGTGAGATTTTCGTCGGATCGTAATGCATCTGCAGCGCAATCGAGGCGGTGTCTGCGCCTCCATTCAGCGCCACCGGAACCTGGAAGCTGGTGCCGGCGGACAGCGGCCCAGCCGGTGCGTTCAGCGTCAGACTGGCCCCGGCAGCGGGCTGCGCAGCCGGGGCGGCGGGGGCCGCAGCCGGGCTGGGCGCCGGTAAAGCCGGCGCAGCAGTTGGCGCCGGAGTCGGTGCTGAAGCAGAAGCTGAGTTGGGCGACGGCACGGCCGCTTGCGCGGTGGCTGCCGGACTTCCTTGAGACGCCGTCTGGGCGCGTAATTGCGCCATCATCTCAGGAGCGGCAGTGATCGCGCTCTGAGAGGGAACGGTTCCCACCTCCGGGTGCTCCAGCGCGGCTGGCCGTACCGCGGGCAGAATTGCCGGCGCGGCGGCTGCGCTTTCCCCGTCCGTGTGCCGCAGATCGATCGACTGGCCCTCCCCGGTGTCGACCACACGCAGATTAGCCTGATCCAGCTCCTGCGAACGGACGACATGCGGCACCACTACAAACACGATATCGTCGTCCATAATGGTGTGGTCTTTCGACCCGAAAATGTACTTGAGAACAGGGATCGCGCTCAGTCCAGGGATGCCGTTCCAGTTCACCGACTCCTGCTTGTTCTGTATGCCGCCCAGAATGCTCGCCTCGCCCTCGCGCAGCCGGATCACCTGGTCCACGACGCGCTGGCTGATAATCGGCTCCGTCACGCCGCTGATAGTCTCTGTTCCGCTCTCCGCGGAGACCTCGATCTTGATCTTGAGCGTTACATCATGGTCGTAGTGGATGCTGGGGGTCATCTCGATATTCACGCCCACATCCTGGTACTGGAATTGCGTGTTGACCAGCGAGCTCACGAGCGCGGTGGCCGCTCCGGTCTGGTACGACCCGGTCGCGATGGGAATTCGCGAACCGATCTTCATGGTCGCTTTCTGCGCGTCGGTGGCCCGGATGCGCGGGCTCTGCAGCACCTTGGTGTTTGAATCGTTCAACAGCAGATTGAGCGTGGCCGATCCCACGCTCACGGCGAAATCGTTGGAGTTGAGGTGCGCCAGACTATAGAGCGTCGGGCTCGTGGTGGTGGTGCTGGTGCCAGTGCTGGTGCCAGATGAGGAAGTTGTGCTGCTGCTGCACGAGTTGGTTGCGGCGCAGGTAGGTTGCAGAGTAATTCCGATGCTGCTGGGCCATTGCAACCCCAGCGTCTTTTCCCAATTCTTGCTCACCTCCAGCACCGCGATGTCTACCACCACCTCGCCACGGGCCTTGTCCAGGTCGTCGATGAGTTGCTGCGCCAGCAGTAACTCGTCGGGCGTGCCTCGCATCACGATGGCATTCTGGCTTTGTACCGGGTAGGCCTTGGCATTGGGCATCACGTTGCGCAAGGCCGTGCTCACGTCGTTCAGGTCGTTCTGCTGCCATGCGTTGGTCAAATAGAAGGTCTGCACCGCCTGCTCGTCCAATTCGGTGCGCTTGGTCCGTGAGTTCTGCGCGACAAAAATCGTATTTCGCGTTACCGGGCGCCAGAAGGTATTCGACATCACGCCCACGATGCGGAGCGCATCAAGCAGCGAAACGTTGTTCAAGTCCACCTGAATGCGGCTGGAATGATAGTCCGGGTCAAACAGCACATTCACGCCCGCGGCCTTGGCCACGGCCTCGTAAACCACCTTGGCGTCCTCGGTCATATGCAGCGAGAGCGGCTCATTTGTCACCGGTTTCAGTTCCGGTGGAGAGCCAATCGACTCCAACTCCTGCCGCTCGCCGGGCGGCTGGGGCAGGCCTATCTCGGGAGCAGGCGCGCTCTCGCCCTGCTTCTTGCGCGTACTGGCTATCTCCTGCTGCGCGGCCTCGTTGCCGGGGTCGATCTCGGCGGCATGAAGAAACTCCGCCAGCGCTCCCTGCGCGTCACCGGCCTCGAGCAGCTTGCGGCCCTTGCTCATGTGCGCAGCAGACGCGGTTACTCGCACACGTGCGAGCGCGATCTTGAACCGCGTATCCTTGGGGTTCTTGTTGAGCGCCTTCTGGAAGGCGTCGAAGGCTGCGTCGTAGTCCTCGCGCGCCTCCGCAGCTTGGCCCTGTTTGTAATCGGCGTTTGCCGACTCGGCGTAGACCCTCGCGCCCGGTAAGCCGGCGCCGGCAACGGCGGCAAACAGCACCAGCGCGAATATGGTTCTCGATCTCATGATTCCGGCGGCGGCCGGAGCGGGCGTGCGGCGATTCATCCTACTCTCCGACTTCCCATGGGTCCGCATGTGCACTCCCAGGCAGGCCATTGCAGGATGCGGTGCGCGTCTCCCGCGGGCTTCGCGATCGGATTCTTCGTGCCGATCCTCCGCGCAAAACGCTGCCCCATTCTAGCAAGCCCAGCCTCTATCCATCGAAAGCCGCCCCATCCTAACCCCGGAATCGCGGGAATGCTAGGATGAAGGTTCAAGGAAGACGCCCGATGGCCCGCCAAACCAGCCACGAGATCGTTGCCAAGGGTACGCCCGGTCCGAAGAAAGCGGACCGGCCTCGCGACCCCGTGGCCAGTGGCGAGCGCGACGCTGCGCATAACCGCGCCGCAGGACATAACTACTATCTCCTTGAGAAGTTCGAGGCCGGCGTGGCGCTCCGCGGGACGGAAGTCAAGTCGATCCGCGAGGGCAAGGCCAACCTCAGAGACTCCTACGGCCTCATCAAGGATGGTGAAGCGTTCTTGCTCAACCTGCATATCGGGCACTACTCCCACGGCAACATTGCCAACCACGATGAAACGCGCACGCGCAAACTCCTCCTGCACCGCGAAGAAGTTCGCAAGCTACTCTCCAAGACGCAGATCAAGGGGCATACGCTCATCCCCACGCGGCTCTATTTCCGCAACGGACGGGTGAAATGCGAGCTGGCCGTGGCCAAGGGCAAGCAGGACTGGGATAAACGCGAAACCGAGCGGCGCCGCGAAGCCGACCGCGAGGCGCGGTCGGCGATCAACGCGAATAAGCACCGCATGGGACGGTAAAGCCCGCGGCTGCCAGCCGGCGCCCCAATTAGGCCCATTGCCTTAAACCAAGCCTTCCATGAAGAATAGACCCTATGCGGACTGAACTTTCCTTTGCCCCACTCTCCGGCATCGAGACGGAGTTGCTGGCCGTCCTGGCCGCCGACGCCCAAACCGCCAAAGGTCCCGATGCCAAACCCCAGCCCACGCTGCTCGTTGCCGATCCGGCGGTTCAGGCAGCCGCCGCTGCCGTGCTTGCAAGCGGCGAATACAAGGCCGGCACGAATGAAACCATTCTGCTGCACGCCCCCATGGGTCTCGCTGCCAGGCGGCTCCTCATCGTCGGCCTCGGCAAGATGGGCAAGGCCACGGTTCACAGTGTGCGCGAAGCCGTGGGAACGGCCGTCCGTTTTGCCAAGCCGCGCAGCATAAGAGAAATTGTCCTGGCCCTGCCAGAGGACTTCTCCAATGGCCCGCTCCACGCAGTGGCCGACACGGCCAGTGCCCGGGCCGCCGTCGAGGGCGCATTCGTCGGCGACTTCGATCCCGATACCTACCGCAGCGACCGCAAGGACCAGCGCATTCAATCGTTTACCCTCGCTGCTGCCGCCGGTGCCGACCCGAAAGCTCTCGCAGCCGCATTTGCCGAAGGCGCGATCGTGGGCGAAAGCCAGAATTTTGCCCGAACGCTCGTCAACGAACCTGGTAACAAGCTCACGCCCACCATCCTCGGGCAGCGCGCCGCTCGCATGGCCCAGGAGGTTGGGCTCGGCTGTGAGGTGCATTCCACCGACAAGCTGCACGAGCTCAAGATGGGTGCTTTTTGGAGCGTCGCGCAGGGCTCGGCCGAGCCTCCCGCGCTCATCATCCTCCGCTACACGCCGGAGGGAGTCACGGAGGGCCCGGTTCTAGGCCTCGTCGGCAAGGGCATCACCTTCGATACCGGCGGCATTTCCATCAAGCCCGCCGAAAATATGGAAAAGATGAAATACGACATGGCCGGTGGCGCGGCCATGATCGGCGCCATGCGGGCTATCGCCCTGCTCAAGCCCCGCGTGCACGTCATCGCTCTAGTCTGCGCGGCAGAAAATATGCCCTCGGGCACCGCGCAAAAGCCCGGCGACGTACAAACGGCGATGCCGCTCGCTCCTGGCAGGCCCGGCAAGTCCATTGAGGTCATCAATACCGACGCCGAAGGGCGGCTCGTTCTCGCCGATGGCCTCACCTACGCGCGGCAACTCGGCGCCACCCACCTTATTGATGCCGCGACTTTGACAGGCGCAGTCTCCGTGGCATTGGGCAAGATCACCGCCGGAGCGTTCTCCAACGACGACTCCACCTACGCCAGATTCGACGCCGCGCTCCAAATCTCCGGCGAAAAGTTCTGGCGCCTGCCCCTCGGCGTCGAATACGCCGACCTGATCAAGTCCGACATCGCCGACATCAAGAACACCGGCGGACGCTGGGGCGGAGCGATCACCGCGGCGGAGTTCCTCCACACCTTTGCCGAAGACACGCCATGGATTCATCTCGACATCGCCGGCCTGGCATGGGTGGAGGATTCCCGCCCGTACATCGCCAAAGGCCCCAGCGGAATCGGTGTGCGCTCCATTCTTGAATGGGTGCGGAGTTATTAGTTCGTTCCCGAAATGCCGGATGACGCATCTTAATGGGATAGGCGGTCGCATCCGGTTTGAAAATTGGTTTCAATTTCTTCGCGCTTTTGCTCTTTGCCGCAGGCTTGTGGGCGCCAGCATGCTTGCGCGCCCAGAATTTAGCGAACGACCCGCCCCCTGCCACGGCGGAAACAGAGGCCGTGGTGCCCGCCACCGCACCCTATGTGGCGCCCACGGAGTCGATGAAACTCCATAATTATCTCTTCGACGCCTTCGGCCCGTACCCTTTGACCGTATCTGCGATTGTGGCCGGCTACCACCAGGCAAGGCGCAACCCGCCGGATTGGCGGGAAGGATTCGCTGGATATGGAGAGCGCTAC
Organism: uncultured Acidobacteriaceae bacterium; assembly: GCA_963848805.1. GTDB lineage: Bacteria > Acidobacteriota > Terriglobia > Terriglobales > Acidobacteriaceae > Telmatobacter. Next base: position 120,335 of record CAWKFD010000006.1, read on the forward strand.
GGGTCCGATTTTGGCACCTCCATCGTGAACCAAACCACGCGTTATGCGCTCGCCCAGGCATTGCACCAGGACACCCTGTATTACTCTTGCGGCTGCAAGGGTGCGGGCCGGCGACTGCTCCACGCCGTAGTATCGACCGCGGTCGCGCGCACAGGTGGAGACGGGCACAAGGTTTTTGCACTCCCCAGCGTGGTTGCGCCCTATGCAGGCCCGCTCGCCGCGGTCTCACTCTGGTATCCGCCTCGGTACAGCGCCAAAGACGCGTTCCGCATGGGCAACTACGGCCTGCTGGATTTTACGGTAGGCAACATTGGTCTGGAGTTTCTTCCAGGCCTGCTACATCCCAAAAGCACATCCTGGATCAGCCGCTGGCATCTCGACAACCGCCATGCCGCGCGCCAGGGCGAATCGGCGCCTTAGCGGTTTCGCATTTGACGTACCCCGCTCTCGTCATCCAAGGCCGTCCGCTCAACCTCCATTTGCGCAAATTTCCACATTAGGATTCACCAATTACGGCATAACGCAATGAAGGGATTGCCGCCTTTTGCCGATTCAGGAGTATATGCCCCATGCCTTTCGGTGCGTCCGCGCTTGCCTGGTCCAGGGCGCAACCGCCATGGCAATCTCGCCGAAGGAGAGGAGTTTCGATGACCGATCGCACCGAACTCCTTGAAGCCGCAATGGATTGCTTCCCGGATGGCATTGCTGTCTTCGGCCCGGAAGACGAAGCGATTTTTTGGAACCAGGCCGCGCAAGGCATTACTGGCTTCGCGGCAATGGAGTTATTGGCGCAGCCCATTCCCGAAGGTCTGAAGCCGCTCTTGTTGGAGCGAAACAGGAACGAGGGGCCACGGCCGGATGCAGAGCAGCCAGAAGGCCGCCGGGCGTTGGTCCACGCGCGGCACAAGCTGGGTCACGGCGTGCCCGTCATCTCGCGGACTGTGGTACTGCGCGACGCCCTCGGTGAGCGCATCGGCACTGTCACGGTCTTTCATCCGGCGCTAAGCCTGGATGCATTGCCTCACAGCGAAACCGGCGAGGATCCGGACGCGGAGGAGAGCCGCGCCGAGCTCGAAGAACGCCTTCAAACTGAATTCGACGACTTCGCGCGGGGCGGTCAGCCATTCGGCGTTTTGTGGATCGCCATCGATCAGGCAGAAGAGCTACGCAAGACGCATGGCGCGGGCGCCCACCGGACGATGGTTGACAAGATGCGGCACGCCCTGGCGCAGGGCCTCCGTCCGGCCGAGGAGATGAGGCGCTGGGGCGACGACGAGTTCCTCGTTGTGGCCCACGAGCGCAGCGCGGAGATGCTCGCGGCGCACGCGCGAACCCTGGCCGGGCTGGCACGGACTGCGGATTTCCGCTGGTGGGGCGATCGCGTCTCGCTCACCGTGAGCATCGGCGCGGCACAGGCTGTCAGCAGTGACGCCGAATCGCTGCCGCAAGTGCTCGAACGCGCGCGCCAGGCCATGATATCCAGCAGCCGGGCAGGCGGAAACCGGGCAACTGCCGCGTCCGGCAGCAATGGAGCAAAGCCTGCGATGGAGGATTTCACATGCTCGCCATCGTAGGAATCTTCCTGGTCTTTGCCGCCATCATTGCCGGCTTCCTGATGGAGAAGGGCCACATGACCGTCCTTCTTCAGCCCGCCGAACTGCTGATCATTGCCGGCGCGGCATCGGGAACCCTGTTGGTGGCGAACCCCATCCGCACACTGAAGGCCATCGCCGCGGGGCTCGCCGCCGCGCTCAAGGGCTCGCCCTTCACAAAGGACCATTACCTGGGCACGCTCAAAATGATGTACCAGTTCCTCAACAAGGTGCGCAAGGAAGGTCTGCTGTCAGTCGAGATGGACGTGGAAAAACCGGCGGAGAGCGAACTATTCAAAAACTATCCCTCGTTCCTCAACGACCACCATGCCCGGGACTTTGTCTGCGACACGCTGCGCACAGTCATTACAGGAGGAGTGGAGCCGTTCGACATGGATCAGATGATGGAGCTGGACATGGAGGTGCATCATAACGAAGCGATTCAGCCGGTGGACGCGCTCGCGACAGTGGCCGACTCGCTGCCGGGCCTGGGAATTGTGGCCGCTGTACTCGGCGTGGTGATCACGATGGGGTCACTCGGCGGGCCGCCTGAGGAGATCGGAAAGCATGTTGCCGCGGCCCTTGTCGGCACTTTCCTCGGCATTCTGCTCTGCTATGGCGTTGTCGGGCCGTTAAGCTCGAACATGCGCAAGACTGCGGACGAGCACAACGCATATCTCAATGTGCTGCGCATTCTGCTGCTGGCGTTCCTTAAAGGCTCGGCGCCAATGATTGCTATCGAGATGGGCCGGCGCGCAATCCCTGCTTACGTTCGGCCCGGTTTCGACGAGATGGAGAAGACCTGCAAAAACAAAACAGAGCCGGTTGAAGCGGCCGCGGCATAAAAGCAGGGACTAGGGACTAGGGGCTGGGAAACAATGGCGGCCAAAGCACAACCCATCATCGTGATCAAGAAGAAGGGCGGCCACGGCGGCCATCACGGGGGCGCCTGGAAAGTCGCCTACGCCGATTTCGTCACCGCACTGATGTCGTTGTTCATCGTTCTCTGGCTGATGGGTTCGAGCGAAAAGGTGAGGAAGGCCGTGGCCGGCTACTTCAACGACCCCAAAGGAACCGCCAGCCTGCTCGGCACCACGTTGTCGGGAACAGGCGACGGGTCCGCTATGGCCCCCGACAAGAATCTGCAGCAGTTGCAAGATCTCAAAGAGAAACTCGAAAAAGAAATCCAGGCCAGCAAGATTCTGCAAAAGCTCATCAAGCAGATTGAGATAACCATCACCTCAGAGGGCCTGCGCATTGAGCTGCTGGAAGACAAGAACGGCACCTTCTACGAGAGCGGCAGCGCGCAGCTCAGCCCAAACGGGCAGGAACTGCTAGCGCTGCTCGCCGCCGAACTCAAAACGCTGCCCAACCAATTGCTGATCGAGGGCCACACCGATGCGGCGCAATACTCCACCGACGCCAATTACAGCAACTGGGAGCTCTCGGCCGACCGCGCCAACGCCGCGCGCCGCCTGCTGCAGCAGCATGGCGTGCGCGCCGATCAGGTGACTCAGGTGCGCGGCTACGCCGACCAATTCCTGCGCGTCAAAAACAATCCTTACGATCCCTCCAACCGCCGCATCACGATTTTGGTGAAGAATCAGGATGGCGCGCCGCCACCCCAGTTCGCCCACGCGAATGTGGTGGGCAGCACGCCGGTTGCGGCAAGTGCCGGCGCCTCGAAGAAGTGAGCAGTGGACAGCCTGGGCCCAGGAATGTGACCGGCCCGTACCCCCCCCGGGGAGATTACCCTCCCCTCCCCTATATGCCATACTCCCATATTTGAAAACAAAGGAGTTGTGGAAGGGCATATATGACTCCATATGTCAGGGATCAGGTTTCAGGGGTCAGTGTCCGGCGTCGGCGGCCGTACCCCGATTGGATGTGCCCCCCTGGCCTATATGCCATACCTTATTATTTGAAAACAAAGGAGTTAGAGAGCAGGTATATCCCTCCATATTCGAAAAAGGAAAACTTATCGGACTGCGGATGGGAGCCGTCTCCGGTCCGCCATTTTTGAGCAAAAAAGGGCCGGTTTGAGGGTGTCGGAACCGAACAAAGCTCGCATGGAATGATTGTGCGGCAAAAGGGGGAAATTATCTGCAAAAGGCACGGAACGAGGGAACGAGGGAACAAGTTTTTGTGCGGGGCGCAGGGTTGGGGCCGGACGTGTACGGGAGACGCGGGAATGGCGCAATTTCCGGATTGGCGACCATCCGCCAAGAATTCTGAAAGGCACTCTATTTCACTGGTCAACGAGCGCCTTAGCTTTGCGGCTTCAACTGACGATCATGCCCAGACAGATCGGATGTTCCCAGATTTCAGGCATCGATATGGTTATGCGATTTCGTCTGGATGCTTTGATTTCCAACCGGCCATTGATTTTGTCTGTTCCGCGTCCAAGCGAACTTGCAAGCCCAATCGTAAGCGCTCGTCGAAATCATTGATCTCGCGGTATTCGTGAATGAATTTGGTGACCTCGCCGTTGATTGATTCTATTGCTCCGAAGATGTAGCGGAGAGACATCCGGCAGAGCCAGAGGAGGGTGACAGCGATACCCAAGAGAGCGATTGTAACGGTGGCTTCTGTCATAGGCCGCCATTCTAGCAGGTGATTTTGCCAGGTCTCAGAATCGAGACCTGGGGCGCCCGGCTCTAGTGTTATTCCTGCCCCCTTCCAACTACCTTCCCTCCGACCTATCTTCAAACCTGAACGCACCAGCGTGCGCTCGAATCTGGCAACCAATTAACCGAGTGAGTTACGGAGGAAGAAATGCCGAAAGACTGTCCAGGAAGCTATGCAAAGGTTGAACCCTCAGAGTGCGACCTGAATGGAACAGTGAACTGCCTCACGTGCGGCAGAGAGGGTCTGTCAACGGTGAGAAAGGTTACGTCAGATGGGAAAACAGAGCTGCAGGTTGAGAAGCGCCAGCCGTTGCCCCGTACGTTCCGGATGCGCGGCTCGCCGCCGAAAAAGGACAAAACGCGAGATTCCCGCAGAAGGTAATGGCGGGTGACCCCGGCCTAATAGACGGGATCGCGTGCAAGGTCGGAACGGTGAACCGGTGCGCTAATGCAATACTTTGCAGATATACTTCCAACTAGCTCGAAGAACCATTGCGGAGCGGTTGGCGACACGAAGATACGGTCCACCAGCGCGCTCAGATCCACCTCTGCTAGAATCCCATCCGCAAATGGCTGACTGCCGGCGATTGCTTCGCCACCCGGAAAAATTGGCTGAATAATAGCCCTTACCTCGTGCTCATGCTCAAAGCTCTTCCTTTTGTGAAGGAACGGCACGAAGGCATTGCCGTCTGGAATTGAGTCCCGATCATAATTGATGTACTTGACCGTTCCTATGTGTACCTGGAATAAACCATCATCGTCGTTGGGGAATGATCTCACAAGAACGATCGAAAGTGCTTTGAACCGCTATGCCGCCATCGCGCGGCGCATATAATTGCCACATTCCCGCCGATTCAATCTCGCTCAAGTGCCAGCAATTCAGAAAGGTGTGTAGCACCATTGATCTATGAAATGCCGAGAGGCACGGCAGCGTCTCTGACGATTCTCCGTTTTGTTCAACGCAGCCAAACACGCCTGGACGGCGACGCACATTCTCTACGGTATACGCCCCTTCCCATGCGTCGGAGACGCGATCTGCTCTTGCGAAGAAAAGCGCGTGAGTATCGAGGAGCGATACGAATTTTGCGATGTCTATGTATCGCCAAACCCTCTGCGTAATACTCGGGGAATCGAAGTCCCGGTGTTCAACGTAATGCGCTGTGACTCTTTCAATCATCTTCTCGACCAAACGGAAGGTGGCCCAGGCATCAATTCTACTTCCTTCTATTATTAATCAAGAATGGAAATCTGAGCCCCTTCATCGCGGCTTTATCGCGATGAAGGGGCCACGAAGCCATGTCGTCCGCTCCGACTCGAGTTCAACGACTCCTCGAATTCCGGTAGAGAGGTGGTTGAAGCCGCTCCGTCGGTATTACTCGGGGACACGGCCAGTCCCCGTTTTACGGGGTTCCGGTGGATGCAACTCCGCTGGGACCCTGCCCGAGGACCCGCTCATCGCGATAGGGCTGCGATGAACGGGGCACAGTTCCTGATACCGTGATGAGTGGGCCACCTGCCGTCAAACAAACCCACGCCTAACCCACCTCACAAGAAAGAGAACCAAGTAGACAATACCCCCCAGCCCAACGGCACGGGAACGAATGCGACAATCGCCGCATATTCCCACCCGCCCCGGTAGGTTTCCGCAAGATAGTCCGTGGACAACTTATCACATTTAGCTAAATCGCTTTCCCGGAAGTACGGTGAGTCCTCACAACGTATCGAAAGCGAGCTGGCGGTGTTTATATCGGCGTTCTGGACAACGGTGAGGGTAAGGATACCCGCACCGAGAACCCAGACGACCGAAGCCACAATCCCGATCCTCTTCCATCCGTTTAGCTTCATCGTTGCGAATCCCCTCTGCCGACCTCCTTCTCAGACACGATGCGAAAATTCCCCCGAAATGGTGGGGGAGTGTATTTTTCTCGGGGCCAAAAACTAATCACATTGTCAAACACCCATGCATCGTAGTCATTATCTGCATGAATGCTGCCACAACTGACTGCGACTCTTGGATTGGGTTTTAATGCCACAATCTCGTCACAGTTCAAAACAAAAATGACTCGACTATCCGTTTTCATACCATCTGCATAACCTTCAATCGCGGTCTTCGTCGCGCTACACGTTCCATCGCCACAAAAGTCTGGCTCTTCTTCATAACGAACTGATGTGACATGGAAGACGATTTGGGTTCCCTTCGTTCCACCGTTATGGGCAGTCGAACCGCTCTTTGCTTGCGGAGTCTGTGCAAGGCAAACAGTGGAGCAGACGAGTACCAGAAAGGCCGAAAAACGGTTCACGAGGTTCCCCTATCACGTCAAAGGGTGTATGCGCTAAATATAGCGCAAAGGCTAACCCGATCATGGACGCATGACAAAGGACATCTGTGCGGCAACGGGGAGCGCATCCGAAAGCTGCGACGCGCCCGGAACTGGCGGCAGATCGACCTTGCCGAGCATTTAGGCGTCCATGAGGTCCACATTCCCCGCCCGGAGCAGGGAACCCGCGGGCCGGGCTTGCGGACATTCAGCAAGATTGTAAGCGCGCTGGGGACAACCCTGTCTGAAATGTTGAAGGGACTGTGACTCCGGCGCGGGCCGCCGAGCGGATCGCAAATCGTCCAGATTCCGAATCCGTCCCCGCCAAAACGCCCATGTCGCCTGGAATGCTTCTCGATTGACACTCAATCACCAAAACGCCGATCGAGGCATCAGGGGCGAAATTCCGGGTTCCAGGCAGATGACCACCCTAGCGGGAACTGCGCCACCGCCGGGCAATCACATGGGGAGCAGCTATTGGCCGCGATTCGATTCGCGCCGCCCCTACGGGGCTGGTTCTCCTTTTTATGCCGCTTTCCCAGGAGTGCCCCTTCCCCTTCGGCTACGCTCAGGGTCAGGGTTCTCCTGGGCTATTTTCCTTTCGTCCCTACGGGACGAAGAGCCGAGTCTCGCCGAGCTGCCCCAAATCACGCCTGTTCTATCAACAAAAAATGTTTCTGCGATTTCCCTGATACCCACCAGCGGAGACGCTTGTGGCAGCCTCCACTAGGTTACTCTGGATGATCAGGAGATTCTGGCCCGCGATGTCTTGTTCCCAACGCTTTGCCTTTGCTGTTCTGGCGGCGCCGCTTCTGGCGATTCCTTTTTTGCGCGCGCAAATGCCTGCGGCCCCGTCTCCGGCTCCCGTGCAATCGGCTGCGGACCTGTGGAACGCGCCGCACTTCTCCGTCGATCCGAAGGCTTTGTACCAGGCCGCATCCGCGGTAGCCGCGCCCGACGGCGCCAATATAACCGAGCTCGTCGACGAAGAGAGCTTCACATTCGATGAGTCGGGGCGCACGGTCCACGTAGGCCACGTGATTTTCAAGGTGCTCACGCAGAAGGGCGCCGAGGGATGGGACTCTCTCGCGGTGGGATGGGAGCCGTGGCACGATGCCCGGCCCATCATCCGCGCGCGCGTGATCGCGCCGGACTTTACCGTGCACACGCTCGACCCCAACTCGATTACCGAAGCCCCGGCCCGCGGAGGCGATTACAAAATCTACAGCGACGGCAAGCGGCTGCATGCGCCTTTTCCCGCCATCGCTCCCGGCGTGGTGGTCGAAGAAGAGTACACAGAGACTGAAACCGCGCCCCTCTTCGTTCCCGGCCTTGTGGGCCGCGCCGTTTTCGGGTCGGAAGACGTTCCGGTGGCGCATAGCCGCGCGGTGTTCGATGCTCCCGAGACCTTGCCATTGCGCACCAACCTGCTGCTTCTTCCCGGCGTCAAGCCGGTGCGTACCGAGGCCAATGGACGCGTGACCCTTGTCTTCGACATCGGCCCGCTTGAAGGCATCGAATCGCGCGAACCCCTTCTTCCGCACAACACGGTCCTTTACCCGACGATCGAATTTTCGACCGGAGCATCGTGGCAGCAGATTGCAGCCGAGTACGCGAAGATCGTCGACGGGCTCGCCGATTCCGCCGCGGTCAAGGCCGTCGTCGAGCCGCTCATCGCAGGGAAAAAGACGACTGCGGAGAAGGAAGCGGCAATTCTCGACTATCTTGACCGCGAGGTGCGTTACACCGGAATCGAATTCGGCGAAGCGGCAATTTTGCCGCACGATCCCGCCGAAACGCTGGCCAGGAAATACGGCGACTGCAAAGACAAGGCCACGCTGCTGGTGGCCATGCTTCGCTCCGCGGGAATCCCCGCCTATGTGGCGCTGCTCAATGCCGGATCGCGCATGGATGTCCCCGTCGATCTGCCGGGTATGGGATTGTTCGACCACGCCATCGTTTATGTTCCCGGCGATCCGGCGTTATGGATCGACGCCACCGACCGCTACGCGCAATTGGGACAGTTGCCCGCGGGCGACCAGGGGCGCCGTTCGCTGATTGCCCGTGCCGAGACCACCGCCCTCGTCAAGATCCCCGAGTCGTCGTCAAAAGAAAACGGAATGATGGAGACGCGCGAGTTTACGTTGACCGGCAATGGGCCCGCCAATGTAGTCGAAATCACTGAGCCCAGGGGCGTGCTGGAGTCGGATTTTCGCGCCTTCTACGCCGACAAGCCCGACAATGACACCCGCGACGGTCTACGAGGCTATGTCAAGTCGGAGTACCTTTCCGACGACCTGACTACGGTCGAGCGCACCGATCCCGACGATCTCTCCCGGCCGTTCCAACTTACCATCGCCTGCGAGAAAGCCAAGCGCGGCTACACCGGACTGGAAAATGCGCAGGCCGCAATCCGCATCGACAGGATATTTCAGTTGTTGCCTGACGACCTGAAGCGCAAGGACGACTCGGAAGAGAACAAGAGCAGCGGAAGCGACAAGCCAAAGCAGCCGCGCACCGAGGACTGGGAGATGAATGCGGCCTTCAGCACCGAGTGGAATTACCGCATCGCGCCGCCGGCCGGGTTTGTACCCAAGGAGCTGCCCAAGGACGCGACAATCCAGCTCGGCCCCGCGCTGCTCACCGAGAAATTTTCCGCCGCGGAGAACGGCGCGGTGACGGCGAAGCTGGTCTTCGATTCCGTCAAGCGCAGCTACACCGCCGCCGAGGCAACCGCGCTACGCAATCAAGTGGCCGAGCTCATCGATGGCCCCGCGATTTTGATCGACTTTGAGCCCGAGGGCGCGGCCCTGCTGCGCGAAGGCAAGGTGAAGGAGGCGCTGGCCAGCTATCGCGCGCTGATCGCTCGCGACCCCAATGCAGCGGTGCATCATTTGCAGGTGGCAAACGTGCTGCTCGATGCGGGGATGGGCGAGGCTGCGCGCGATGAGGCACGGCTGGCGGTCAAGCTCGATCCCGGCTCGGCCCTGGCTGAGCGCGTGCTGGCTGACATCCTGAAGCACGACCTCGTGGGCCGCGAGTTGCGCGCGGGCAGCGACCTGAATGACGCCGCCGATGCCTACCGCGCGGCCATCAAGCTCGATCCCGACGACCACAGCGCCCAGGCTGACCTGGCCATCCTGCTGGAATACGATCCTGCCGGGCGCCGGTACAGCGGTCAATCCAAAATGAAAGAGGCCATCGCCGAGTATCGGGCGATGGGCCAGGACAAGCTTGAGGATCTCGGTCTCACCGACAATCTGGCCTTCGCCCTCTTTTATGGCGGAGATTACGCTGGCGCATACAAGGTCGCGCAAACGCTCAATCCCGAGCCCAAGGCGCTGCTTGCCGCCTGCACGGCCATGATCGAGGACAGCAAGGCCGGCCTCGCCGAGGCCAACAAGCGATCTACCGACGACGAATCGTTCAAAGATACCGCGCGCACCGCCGGCGAAATGCTGATGAACATGAGGCAATATTCTCAGGCCGCCGATTTTCTTGAGGCGGGCGCGGCCGGCGACAGCGCTGCGCGCGCTCTTGGTTTGGCCAACATGCTACGTGGCGCGCCGCACCATGAGAATGTACACTTCGCCGATACGCCCGCCGATGTCGCGCGGCGATTCACCCTGGTTCCCTTCGATCTCAATCTAACGGAGGCGAGCTTCAATGCGCTGCTCAGCCGCAATGCGCTGAAGGTGATGAATGCCGAGGATGCCGGCGAGCGCAACGACATTCTTGAATCCCCCAGGAAGATGAATAGCGAGCTTGCCCGCCAGAACAGCTCGCTCGATGTGACCGAAGACATTCTGTTGCAAATGCTCAACCCCAAAGGCGAGGGCGACGACACCACCGGGTATCGCGAGAAGGTGGAAAACCTGACCGGCACCACCACCACCATTTTTGTGGTGAAGGAAAACGGGCAATACAAAATGCTCGACACGCTCGACGACCCGAATTCGATCGCGCTCGAAATGCTCGACCGCATTCAGGCCGGCGATCTGAAGGGCGCCAAGGTGCTGCTCGATTGGGTGCGCGAGGATCAGCACCTCGCGGGCGGCGACGATGAGCTCGGCGGGCCCGTCTTTCCGCGCTTCTGGATCAAGGGCCAGGCTCCCGACGCGCGCAAAATGAAACTCGCGGCTGCGGCCATCCTGGTGGGCTCCAAGCCCACCGTCGCTCAGGGCGTATCGATTCTCGAGGAGGGCCTCAAAGATGCGGCCGGCGATCGCGAACGCGCCAATATTCAAATTGCGCTCGCTGACGGCTACTTCCTCCAGGAGAATTTTGCCGGGCTGCTCGATGTCTCCTCGGCGCTGCTCAAGCAGGTACCGGAGTCAAAGCAGATCTTCACCTACAATGTCGCTGCGCTCGAGGGGCTCAAGCGCTACGACGAGGCCCTCGCGCTGGCCGATGACAGGCTCAAGCTGCTCGACAATGACGCCGACGCATTGCAAATGAAGATGGAGATCGAGGTCGATCGCGGCAACTATGCGGCAGCGCGCGTTTGGGCGCAAAAGCTGTCCGATCTGGGCAAGGAAGACGCTACGATGCTCAACAACGTTGCCTGGTACTCGCTCTTTACCGGCAAGGCCGGAGACGACGATGTCGCCAGAGCGATCCGCGCGACAGAGATGGATAAAGACGCGCCATTCATACTGCACACCCTTGCCTGCCTGTATGCCGAAACCGGCAAACCCAAAGAAGCGCACGATGTGCTGCTGCGCGCCATGGACGAGTGGAATCTGGATGAGCCGAACGGCGAGGTCTGGTATGTGTTGGGCCGCATTGCCGAGCAGTACGGCGAGCGCGACAGCGCCATTGCCGACTACCGCAAGCTCAAGAAGCCCGAGAGGGTTCTCGCGATTTCCACCTCCACGTGGCAACTCGCGCAGATGCGGCTGAACGCGATGGGCGCGAGTCAGCCATCGTCTGCGAAATAGACCCGCCGCTTCGCAGGGAGGCATGGCCAGGCTGCCGCTTGCGCTGGCTCAAGCATCTCTGGATCTGCCTTAATAGTCCAACCGCAGGCCGAACTGCATGCGGCGGTAGGTGCTCAACATGCCGCCATACGCGCCGAGCGTGCCGCTGGTGATAAACGGATTGAGGTTGGCTTGGCTGTCGTCGAAACGCACTTCGTTGCCGATGTTGTAGACCTCGGCGGCGAACTTCAGCTTGATTTGTTCGTGGAGATTCCAGGTCTTGGCCAGCGCCGAGTCGATATCGAAGTAGCCGTCGCCACGGAAGTTGTTGCGCTCGCCGGCTTCACCCGGATAGGGCAGCCGAACCGGATAGCCATTGTAGATTCCATTGTTGATTGCGCTGGCTTCGTTTCCGGCGAAGACCTGCGGAACGCCGCTGACGAGATGTTTTTTCACTTGCACCGGACCGGTAACCACGCCGAAGCCGTTGAACTGGTAGTTGGTGGTATAGCCGGGCTCAAAGAGCGTGAAAGGCAAGGGGCTGGCCCAGCGGCTGAGCCCCGATATCTGCCAGCCACCGAGGAGAGCATCCTGGAGCGAATTGGCGCCGCTGAGGAGCGCCTTGCCGCGCCCCACAGGAAGCTGGTAGACCGCATCGACGGTGACAAGCTGGCGGCTGTCGAAATCGGACGGGGCTTTGTTCCGTTTCGGATTCCAGGAATTCTGGATGCCCACCTGATCTCCGAAAGAGTCGGTGGAAAACTCGTTGGAACGCTCCGCTCCCGAGCCGATATCGAGCGATTTCGATAAGGTGTAACCGATGTCGGTGGTCAATCCGTGGCTGGTGGGATGGCGCAGCGTAAACTGCAAGGCATTGTACGAACTGGTGCCGATGGAAGACCACGCAAAAAGCGAGGAAAACTGGGGCTGGAAGAAATCGTACTGCGGGCCGTTTGGATTGTCGTAGAGGTCGAGGGTATAGAGGGCGGTTGTCTCGCCCAGGTTATAGCGATAATAGGTCCATAGATCGGAATAGATGGCCTGGGTAGCGCTTTCGCCTGAGTAATCCGTATTGGCCATGAAGGGGAACATATCCTCGAAGTACTGGATCGGGGTTACGGTCGCGGCGGAATTGCCGCCGTTCAAATCGGAGATGCGGGAGAGCGCGTCGGCGGCGGTGAAATAATCTCCGCCGCCGCCGGGATCCACCACATCGGCGGGCTCAGCCAGATCGACTTGCTCGAGCAGATGACGTCCCAGGCGGCCAACGTAATTCTCTTCGAAGACAAATCCGCCCGGCAATTCATGCTGGAAGGAAACGTCGAACGCGTACGAATAAGGGGTTTTGAGGCGGTTATCGATGCCCCAGGTGATGGCCAGGCCGCAGTTCAGGTTCGCGGGCGGCGTGTAAGGGTAGGTAATCGTGGGTGTGGGAGACGGGCAGCCGGAGAGCGGCGGAATCTCATGCGCGCCGGTAAAGCGAGGCGAGTCTTGCACCGAGTAGGCGGCGGCTGGACTGATAATCGAATTGCTCAAGCCGAAAGAACCCTCTTCGTCGAAGGAATTCACGATGGCTTCGCCGAAGTGGTCGAAATACATGCCCGCGCCGATGCGAATCGTGGTGTGAGCATCGGGCGCATAGACAACGGCCAGACGCGGAGCGATGTTGGTCTTTTGTTTGGCCCAGTAACCGGGCTGGTGGTTGGCTTTGCCGCTGGGAGCAAACGAGAGCAGATCCACGGCGGCGTTGCCATTGGCAAGCTGCCCCGCGGCTGCCGCTTTGCCGCGGTTGAGGAACCATTGATGGGTGTCGACGGTGGGCGAGACCTGTTGCCCATTGGCTTCGTACGGGGTTTGCAGAATCGAGTGGCGCATGCCGAATGTGAAAGTCAGATTGGGCTTCACGCGCCAGGAATCCTGGAGGTAATACTCGTATTCGTTGGCCCTGAAATGGCGGTCGATCGGGGCGCCGTCGGGATAGAGTGAGCCGCCGGTAGAACTGGTGACGGAGTAGTTATATTGCTCGGTGGTTTCTGGCACCAGGCCGACCAGCGTGTCATAGGCAATTTCATAGGAGTTTTCGAAACCCGCGCCGACCAGCGGGCTACTGGAACTGCAACCGGCGGCTTGGGTGAGCACGCAGGGATCGTTGGGCGAGTTGGACGTCCAATAGGGATTAGTGTTCCCGCTCGAATAAGAGTCGTCGTCGGAGTCGCGGTTATTGTGGATGCCGCGCCAGTTGACGCCGAAGCTCAGCGTGTGCGCGCCCCTGGTCCAGGTCAGGTTATCGACTATGTTGTTGGTCGGCACGTTGACGAGGGTGGTGAGCCCGTGTCCGGTGGGTTGATCGAGAAAGCGAAAGTAGACCCAGTCTCCCGTGCCGGTTCCGATGCCGCGCTCGGAATAGCCCTGGCGAACGAGGCCATAACGCAGATCGTTGACGATGTTGGGGGTGGGGGTCCAGGTGTGGCCGGCGGTGAAACCCTTGGTGTTGTCCTCGGACCAGGTGGCGTAGGGCTGGCCGGGAAGGTTCTCTACGCCGCAGGTGTCGCTGTTGATTATGGACTGGCAGTCGCCGCCGTTCGTCAGGTCGGCATAGAGATTGCCGGTGTCCTTTTGCAGATTGCCTCGGAAAAACAGGCGCTGTTTGTCGCTGAGTTTGTAATCGATCTTGGCAATGCTGGTGTTCAAACTTGTGGGAGCGGGCGCGGAGAAGACATAGCCGGCGTTGTTGACGCCGTCGCCGACGGTGTTCAGTCCTCCGTAGTATTTGTCGGTGTTCAGAGAGCCGTAGTACGACAGGACCGCAGCGTCGGGGCCGCAGCCGATGCCGGGGTCGCACGCTGCTCCAGCGGCCTCGTCAATCTGGGTAACCTGCGACGCGGTGAGCCATTGCGTATTGCCGTTTGCATCCTGATAGCCGAGTTCTCCGTTGTAAAAGTTCTGCGTGGGCACAACCCTGGTTACCACTTCATTGATGCCCTGGCGCTGCCCTTCGTAATTGAAGAAGAAGAAGAGCTTGTCTTTCTTGATGGGACCGCCGATCGTCCCGCCAAAGGTATTCAACACATATTTCTGCGGCACGTTGGGCTCGCCGAGATAGAGCTCGGTGGCCTTGTTGAACCACTCGTTGGCTACGGTGTTGGTGGGCCGGTAGTACTCGTAGAAAGCGCCGTGAAAGCTGTTGGTGCCGCTCTTGGTCACCAGGGAGATCTGGGCCCCGGCGCTGCGGCCGGCATCGGCATTGGCGTCGGAGGTGGTCACGCGGAACTCTTCCGTGGAATCGAGGGTGGAACGCAGCACCCCTGTGAAGGCGGTGCCATTAAGCTGGTCGTTGTCGTCGATCCCGTCGAGTGTGATGTCGCCCTGGTCGGAGCGCGCTCCGCTCACCGACCCGCTGCGGCTGTCCATGACATTGTTTTCGTCGGGATTACCAAGGTAGAGGACGCCGGGCTGAAGGGTGAGCAGTGCGAGCGGATCGCGTCCTTCCATCGGAAGCGCCTGAATGGTGCTGTTGGCAACCGAATCGCCTAGGGTTGCGTCCGTCGTATTCAGGGTTTGGGCCGCGGAGCTCACGTCAACGGTTACCGCGCTGGACTGGATGGAAAGCGTAAAGTTGACGGTCGCCGGCTGATTGACCAGCAATTCGGCCGATTTGGTCTGATTTCCAAAGCCACTGGCCGAGACCGTAATGGTGTATTTGGCCGGCGGAATCTGCGCAAAGACGTAGGATCCGGCGCTGTCCGTGAAGGAGTTCAGCATGTTCCCGTTTGCCGCATTCAGTAGTGTGACCTTGGCGCCGGGCACAAGTGCGCCGCTGGGATCTTTCACGGCGCCTCGCAGCGAGGTGGATGCGGACTGGCTGAAGCCGGTGGGGGTTGAGGAAAGGATGCACAAGAGTGCCAATCCAGGCAGAAATCGTCTCACGGCTGTACCTCCGGGAAAAACGGCGTGCGTGCCCGATCTTGTTGCTTTCACGTTTTCTTATGGCCTGCGGCTGTGCTGAAGGCGCGCGAGGAAACCTGCTGAGCACAACGACTAGCTTTGCGTCGGGAACTTGCGCGAAGCTTTAGCGGCCCCAATTTCAGAGTTCACAAAAAGGGACTGACCGCCCCGGAGCACCGGGAGCAGATTGGTTAATATCTTGAAGCATATTTTCTTAAGATTCAAGAAAAAATGATGTGGCGCAACAGGATCGGGATGCGGACCCCGGCTTTGAGCCGGGTTTGCTCACTGCTGTTGTTGTTTCTGCTGTATATCGATTGAGGGGCAAGGGCTCTCGGGAGGGTGCTGGGCGCGCTCTACGAGAACGCTCCAGTCTTCGGGGCGGGAGACGTCTTTAGCATCTCCGCTGCGTTACTCTGGTTGATTAGGGGATTTCATCCGCCGATGCATTTTTCTCAACGATTCATCTTCGCCGTTTTGGCTTTGCCGCTTCTTGCCTTGCCATTTGTCCGCGCCCAACAACGCGCACCCGATGCCGCCGCCGAAGAATACGTCCGCGCCCGCTACACCAAATACGAATACCGCATCCCTATGCGAGACGGCGTGCATTTGTTTACCGCCGTGTACGTACCCAAGGCCTCGGCCTTCCCTGAGGATTCCGGCCCCTATCCTTTCCTCATGAACCGCACGCCCTACAGCGTCGCCCCTTACGGCGAAGACCGCTATCCCCCGCACCTCGGCCCCTCACCTTCCGATGAGTTCGAGAACTCCGGCTACATCTTTGTCTACCAGGATGTGCGCGGGCGCTGGATGAGCGAGGGGACTTTCGTTGAGATGACTCCGCACATCGACGTCAAGAAATCGAACAAAGATGTGGACGAATCGTCGGACACCTACGACACCGTCGAGTTCCTGCTCAAGCACGTGCCCAACAACAACGGCAAGGCAGGTATCTGGGGCATCTCTTATCCTGGGTTCTACACATCGGCCTCAATTATCGATTCGCATCCGGCCATTGCCGCGGCTAGCCCGCAGGCGTCCATGACCGACCTGTTTCTGGGCGACGATACCTACCACGGCGGAGCTTTTATGCTCTCGGCTACTTTCGGTTTTTACGCGCCGTTCTTTCATGCGCAGCAGAATCCCGTAATTCCCAAGCCCGAAATCCCCTTCGATTTCGGCACTCCGGATACCTACAAGTTCTATCTTCAGGCCGGAAATGTGGCCAACCTCGACAAGTACATGCAGGGCGACACCAGGCTTTTCGACGACCAATACAAACATGACACCTACGACGGCTACTGGCAGTCGCGCGACCTCTCGCGGCACATGAAAAACGTGAAATGCGCGGTGCTTGTGGTGGGCGGCTGGTTCGACGCCGAAGACCTTGAAGGTCCCTACCGCACCGTCAACGCCATCCGCAAATTCAATCCCGAAACGCCGGTAACGCTGGTCGAGGGGCCCTGGGTTCACGGAGGCTGGGAGCGCAGCGATGGCGACCATCTGGGCGATGTCGAGTTCAACGCCAAGACCTCCGACTACTTCCGCACCTATATTCAATTTCCTTTTTTCGAGCATTATTTGAAGGGCAGGGGCAGGACGTTTCCCGCGGCCGTCGTGTTTGAGACCGGAACCAACGTCTGGCGCCGGTTCGACGAATGGCCGCCCAAAACCGCTGCGCCCAAGACACTCTACTTTCACGCCGGCGGCAAACTCAGCTTCGCTCCGCCAGAGGAAACCAGCAGCGTGGATGAGTACCTGAGCGATCCCAACCACCCCGTGCCCTTTGTTGGCTACACCACTGACACAGTGCCGCAGCGCTACATGGTCGATGACCAGCGCTTCGCCGGCTACCGGCCCGATGTGATGGTTTACGAGACCGCCCCGCTCGCTGAGGACGTGACCATCGCCGGTCCTGTCTCGCCGCACCTCAAAGTTGCCAGCTCCGGCACCGACTCCGATTTCGATGTCAAGCTCATCGACGTTTATCCTGACGAAGACCCTTCAGCTGCAGACGGCAGTGCTCGACCCAGCAAGCACGTCATGGGCGATCCGCCGCTGCACATGGGCGGCTATCAGCAGTTGCTGCGCGGCGAACCCTTCCGCGCCAAGTTCCGCTCGAGTTGGGAGAAGCCGGAGCCGCTAACGCCGGGCAAAGAAACTGCCATCGACTTTACAATGCCCGATGTCTACCACACATTTCGCCGCGGCCATCGCATAATGGTTCAAGTGCAGAGTTCCTGGTTCCCGCTTACCGACCGCAATCCGCAGATTTTCACTGACATTCCTTACACGAAAGCGGAGGATTTCCAAAAGGCCACGGAGCAGATCTTCCACCAGAAAGACGCAGCCTCCGGCGTCGAGGTCCTGGTGCTGCCGCAACCGTAATATACCGCGAGCTTGCGCCGCAACGGCTGCTCACTTCAAAGACGCATCTGGCGGGAATATGATTGATGGTCGCGCTCCGGCGCCAATCGTCGCCGCGCAATCCATGCATCCGATAAGGGGCCTCATGTTTTTCCGTGTTCTTCGCAACTTCTCTCTGTCCCTGGGATGATTTCGATGGCTGCCCTTACGCTTTGCGCCGAAGAGGGCATGTGGACATTTGACAATCCGCCGCTCAAGCAACTGCGGGATAAGTTCAACTTTCACCCCACGCACGAGTGGCTCGATCGTCTGCGGCTTTCCAGCGTCCGGCTTAATGACGGCGGGTCAGGTTCGTTCGTCAGCCCCGACGGGCTGTTGCTCACCAATCATCACGTGGCCCGCGGCCAGTTGCAGAAAAACTCCACGGCCGAGCACGACTATGTGCACAACGGCTTCTTTGCCGCGGCTCCGGGCGAAGAGATGAAGTCTCGCGACATGGAGGTGAATGTGCTCGTGGGCATCGAGGACGTGACGGCGCGCGTCGAAGGCGCGCCCAAAGGGATTACAGACGGCGCCCAGGCACTGAAGACCCGCGGGGCCCAGATCGCGGCCATTGAAAAAGAGAGCAAAGACAAGACCGGTCTGCGTTCCGATTTGGTTACGCTTTACAGCGGCGGGCCTCGTCTTCGCGCCCGAGGAGCAGGCAGCGTTCTTCGGTGGCGATCCGGATAACTTTACGTATCCGCGCTACGACATAGACATGGCGCTCTTCCGTAATAGTGTCTGTATCTCATTGATTCTAAATCTTGGCGGAGAGGGAAACACGGGACCCCTGCCTTCCTCTTACAGATTTCGACGCAACGAAAGGAGGACTTTATTTTCGGGGTACATAGGGGACAGGTTGTGGCAGATTGGGGCAGAGTGGGGCAGATTGGGGGCCGTTGCCCCGGCCGAGAGGCCGTTTTCGGGTATCGGGGGCCGAGAAAAAGGAGGCCGGCTGGCGAAGGAGAGAACGATTTAAATCAATCATTAAAAAGGACATCAACATTCGATATGGCCAAGAGCAGGTACAGCAGGGGCTAATTTTGGGGCCGCCGCGTCCTGGCGCAGAGGCCCCCGGCATGGCGCAGTAAAGAGGATCTAAAATATTCATTCCATGAGACATCAACACCCTATGCGGCCAAAAGAAGGTCCAGCTGGAACAGATTGCTGAGGCCCCCTGGCGGCCGCGGCAGAGAAATCATTCATTCCATAAGACTTCAACAACGGACAGATGGCAGAGTCCCCGGAAGGGCGCAGGCGATAGGGATCTAAGTCGATCATTCAATGAGACTTTAACAACTCTATGCGGCCAAAGGAAGGTGCAGCGGGAGCAAAGAACGATCTAAATCGATGATTCCATAAGACATCAACAACTCTATCCGGCCAAAAGAAGGACAGATTGCATAGGCCCCCGGCGGGCGAAGCAGAGAGCGATCTACGTCATTCATGCAAAAATACTTCAACCACCGATCCGGCCAAAAAGCGGCCTACACACACTCAGCCGGCCCGGCCCGGCCAGCAACAACTCCACAAGCAACATCATCAACAACCAGGACAATCCTCTCAGGCATAGCCATCCAACAATGGCAAACGCCTGGGACTCAATCGCCCTGTGTTCAGTTGGTTGCAATATCGCAACGATAGAACGGGGCGCGGATTGCTCCAGCTATCCAGCTATCTATATTGTCCCTTGTCCCTTGCCCGCTTTCTATAGAAGGAGAGAGTTAGAGAAGGAGAGCGCCAGCAGGAGGCTCGGTGCTGAGCCCGATCATGAGCAGAGCTTCGGCCTGGCGCGCGCGTGCGCGAAAGTTTTTGTGTGGGGCAGGAGGGAGAACCCTGGTTATTATGCTCACCCAGAACGCGTGCCGAGATGTCGGCCGCGGACATGCCGACGGAAGAGAACCGGAAGAGCCGATTCGGATACTCATCGAGCCGAACTCCACCGGGAGTTGCTTCGGCGATCGTGCCTTCGATGGTTTCAACCGGTTCGGTGAACCGCCGGTTGTCCATGCGGATCGATGACTCTTTAGTCTGACGAACCCGGTCGACAATCTTCTCGAGCTCGATCTCGAGCTCCGTGTTGTTTCTGGCGTCGCCGGCGACTCTCTGCCGGTAGTTGTTGTACTCCCTTGAGTAGGGCGCCACGTCGGCCAGGATGCGCAGCTTATGGATATCCGGGTAATCTTCCGGATTGACGTCCTTCAATTCCGGATGGAGTGCTTCATAGCCTGCGCCAGGCAGACGGGCGTAGCCGTCATCGACCTTGACAAACGGATCTCCCTTTTTGAAGTTGGTCATGTAGTCGTCGCCGGGGAGCCAGGAGGGCATGGTGTTGGGGATCTCGTTGGCCTGGGGCTCGAAGCCCGCCCGCTGGATGAAACGGCGCAAGGGCTCGGAATAGCCGAAGTGTTCCTTGAGAGAAGGCGATGGTCCTAAACCTGCACCCAGTTCCCGTTCGTAATAACGACGGGAGATGTCAGTCATTTGTCTGGGGCTTTGGTTGTGGACCTCACTGAGTACATACTCACTATGTAGTTAAATCTATCCATCGGGACCAGCCTGTTTGACAAGTTGGTCCAACAGGAGTAATACTTATATGAGCACAAAGAAAAAGATGTTTGCCCCCCTTCCTTCTTCCTCTCTTGTCCGCCAGAGCATGGGCCGGTTGTTCGGCTCCTGCATCCAGGAAACTCGCAAGATGGCCGGTCTGTCCCTCGAGGAAGCCTCCCGCTTGTCCGGCATGGAGATCTCTGAGTGGGTGGCCGTCGAGGACGGCTGCGTGCCCCAGGACGTAAACCGGTTGCGGGCCATGGCTGACACGATGGAGATCAGTTTCGACCAGATCGGCACGCTGGTTCTGGTCTGCAAGGCGGCCTGGGAGTTGTAACCGGGGCGCGCCGCCACTGGCGCGCCGTACTCATAGCCAGATAATCTCGCCTCTTGAGAGAGGAGGTGAGTCCGATCGCCACCATCAACAGTGAGGAAGTCAGCGCATGAATCTGAAACCAGCAAGGTGGCGCCAGTGAAACGGGCCGCCCTTTATATGAGGGTCTCGAGTCTGGATCAGCATCCCGAGACCCAACTCCTCGACTTGCGCCAGATGGCCTCCCAGCGCGGCTACGAGATCGTGCAGGAGTATACGGATCGGATCAGCGGAGCGAAGGCCCGCCGCCCTGGCCTCGACCAGATGATGGTCGACGCCCGCCGCGGCAAGTTCGATCTGGTGTTAGTGTGGGCCTTCGACCGAATTGCGAGGTCGGTAGTCCATTTCCTCCAGGTGCTCGACGAGTTGAACCACTTGGGCATCGAGTTCGTTTCGTTCCGGGAAAATATCGACACCGGCGGCCCGCTGGGCCGTGCCATCGTGGTTATCATCGGCGCGATTGCGGAACTCGAACGCAACCTGATCATCGAGCGGGTGCGCGCCGGCATGCGGCGCGCCCGGCTTGAAGGCACGCACATCGGTCGCAATCCGTTAACCCTGGACCATGACGCTATCCGGCGAGAACGCTGCCAGGGACGGAGCCTGCGGCAAATCGCAAAAGGCCACTGCATCTCAACGGCCACGGTGCAACGTGTGCTGAGGAAGCACCCGGCCCCAGTCCCCGTCGAGGAGCTCAAGAAAACGGCCTGAACCTGGCCTATTCGGCCTGTAACAAAAGGGGTCTGAAAACCCACCCGCTAACCTCAACAAAACACATGGCCGGATCTCACCGATCCGGCTGTGTCAAAAGGTAAAGCTTCTCAGACAGGGCAACTCAGAAACTTCGACAACCGGTATCCGCGAGTTCAGAGAACACTAGCCGACTTTTCGGTAGCGACTCTTATAACCTAGTTTGGCTCGTCCTAAGCAGTCGCGCAAGTGGTGAGTTCCGAGCTACGCATGGACCGTTGGTCCACCCATAGCGATGAAAATCGGTGAGTTTCAACGGAGTGGCCCGCTACTTGACCGGGACGACTATACCCGCCCGGTTCTCCCTATTTAGTGAAGCCCAGGAACGCTTGTGTACATCCTATCCTTGGCGAGTATCGTCCAGGGAGGGCAGATGACAGACAGTACCTCGACAGCGCTTATCACGGGAGGAACGAGCGGAATTGGTTTTGCTACGGCGACGAAACTTGCTCAGCTTGGCATTCATGTTTTGGTTGTGGGGCGAAATGCGGAGCGTGGGAAGAAGGCAGTTGACGAAATTCGCGCCGCAGGGGGCACCGCAGACTTTATTCCCTCAGAGCTTCAAGGCGCAGCCAGCGCACACGCAGTGGCAAGCAAAGCGATCGAGCTCGGAAATGGCCATGTCGATATTCTCATCAACAATGCCGGGATCTTTCCTTTCGGGCCAACTAATGAGATGACGGAAGAGCAGTTTGACCGCGTTTTTGCAACAAATGTGAAGGCGCCTTATTTTCTCGTCGCTGAGCTTGCTCCGGAGATGGCTAAGAGAGGCAAAGGAGCGATCGTAAATATTTCCACCATGGTTGCTAATTACGGGGCGCCCGGGATGAGCCTTTACGGCTCAACCAAGGCCGCCATCAATCTGTTGACGAAGACCTGGGCTGCCGAATATGGGCCGAAAGGTGTCCGCGTGAACGCGGTGAGTCCCGGACCCACGCGCACGGAGGGTACGGAGGCGATGGGGGAGGGTCTCGAACTGCTCGCTGCCCAAGCCCCCGCTGGCCGTCCAGCGACCGCCGAGGAGATTGCTGAGGCAATTGTCTTCCTGGCAACAGACCGTGCCAGTTTTATCCACGGAGCGAATCTTGCTGTGGATGGAGGGCGGACTGCCATCTGAACGATCGTCGACGAGTTTCCGCTGGACTACTCTGCCGTTTTCTGTTGCGAGAGGCGGACAATGACAACGCCTCAGCAATGCTTTCCGATAAGGCGACTTATCGTTCTTTAGTAAGCGTTTGGGGTTCCCCACTGGTTTGAGTCGCGTGTCGGCGCGACGATGGATTCATGACGCAGGAGCAGGGTGTGAGGGTCGACCGTCGTGGTCGGAAGCGGCGGTCGATTGCGGAGAAGCGGCGCATTGTTGAGCAGACCTTAGTGCCTGGGGTGAGCGTGGCTCAGGTTGCGTTGGCGAACGGTGTAAACGCCAACCAGATATTCAAGTGGCGTCGGTTGTATGAGCGCGGGGTGCTCGGCGAGGGTTCTGCTGCCGGCACTGCATTGATCCCCGTCGTAGTGTCCGCTCCTTCTGAGCCGGCGAACCCGGCAAGCGCACTCTCCACCGAGGAACAGCCGTCAACGTTTGGCAGCATTCACATCGAGTTGCCAGGCCGGGCATTGATCAGCATCGAAGGCAGTGCTGATCCTGCGCTGTTGCACTCCATTCTGGAGAGCCTGCGCCGGTGATCGAACTGCGCACGGGAACGAGGATCTAGATTGCCGCCGGAGTGACGGATCTGCGGCGCGGATTCCAGGGGCTGAGTGCGCAGGTGCAGACGGTGCTCAACCAGCAGCCGTACTCCGGTCACGTCTTTGTATTTCGCGGGCGCAGAGGCGACATGATCAAGCTCCTCTGGTTCGATGGCGACGGTCTTTGCCTGTTCGCCAAGCGTCTGGAGCGAGGCCGCTTTGTATGGCCGCAAGCGAAGGAAGGGACTGTCGCTCTGACGCGTGCGCAGTTATCGATGCTGCTGGAAGGCATCGATTGGCGGCGGCCGGTGAGAACCTGGGCGCCCGAGATCGCGGTGTAGTGACAAACGATATTCCCCTTTATTTATGCGGGTTTCATCGATGTTTTCCACGCATGTTCATGGCATACTGCAGGCATGATTCCTGCTCCGCTGCCAGACCTGGAGGCGTTGGATGTCGAGGCGTTGAAGGCACTGCTGCTTGCCAAGCACAGCGCGTTGGTGGAGCAGCAGAAGTCGAGCGCCGAAGAGATCGAGCATCTGAAGCTGGTCATCGAGAAGTATCGCAGGATGATCTTCGGCCGCAAGAGCGAGAAGCTCACCGCTCAGCTCGAACAACTGGAGTTTCGGCTGGAAGAGTTGGAGACCGCACAAGCGGCAGACGAAGCGGCCGAAGCGGCACGACCGGGCCCAGCGCAGACGGCGAAGAAGCCTCGTTCGCACCCCACGCGCAAGCCGTTGCCGCCAGACCTTCCTCGCGAAGTGGTCACGCATCTTCCCGCGCACAACTGTTGTCCCGATTGCGGCGGTGCGCTGCGCCAGTTTGGCGAGGACGTCTCGGAACAGCTGGAACGCATTCCGGCCACTTACAAGGTGATCCGCCACGTGCGACCCAAGTTCGCTTGCGCGGCCTGCGAGCGAGTCGTGGAAGCTCCGGCGCCGGCGCGACCGATCGAGCGTGGCTTGGCCGGCCCTGACCTGCTGGCGCATGTGCTGGTTTCGAAGTACGGTGACCACGTGCCACTCTATCGCCAGTCTGAGATCTTCGCTCGTGAGGGCATTGATCTCAATCGATCCACGCTGGCCGGCTGGGTTGGCGCTGCCAGCGAGTTGCTCGCTCCGCTAGTCGATGAGATCGGGAAGCATGTGCTGGCGGCGTCGAAGATTCACGCCGATGACACACCGGTTCCAGTGCTCGCACCCGGCAACGGCAAGACCAAGACCGGCCGGTAAGGTACAACGGCGCCAGGCGTTTGGTTCGCCTACTCGGAAGATCGTAAAGGCGAACATCCCAAACAGCACTTGAAGCACTACAAAGGCGCACTGCAGGCAGATGCGTACTCTGGCTTTCATCATCTTTATGGCGACGGGGATATCTACGAGGTCGCGTGTTGGGC
>CAWKFD010000007.1:0-18597 GCA_963848805.1 uncultured Acidobacteriaceae bacterium
AAAAGGGGCAGGTCACTTGCAGACCAGGACCAGCGTGCCGATCTGGTCGAAACTGATTTCCATCGCGTCGGCCATGGCCCGCAACCGGTTTACGTCCTGGGGCACGCAGCCGTCCTCGATGCCCATCCACTCAGAGATCTCTATACCGGACAAGCGGGCGGCTTCCTCGAGGGACAGACCGGCCGTCTTGCGAGTTTCCTGGATGCAGGAGCCGAACAACCGGCCCATGCTCTCGCGGACAATATAGGAAGAAGGAAGGGGGGCAAACATCTTTTTCTTAGTGCTCATTTACTTATGCTCCTGTTGGCCCACATTGTCAAGTGATCAGGGCCACAACGACGTAAATTTGACTACACGATAAGTATGTAAGTGCGTTGAGTTCTTTCAAAGCTTCCAGGCCATCAACTATTCGGTCACCCGTGAAAAGGCGCCCGTATATACGATGGGCAGCCCCGATGCTCGAGCCTATTCCCGCAACAAGCGCGGCATCGCCGGCAGCCTGATCTGGATCAACTTCGACCGTCACTCGCTGTTGAACCTGGTGCAAAACTGCGGCGGCACCTTTGTCGCCGACATCGACGAGATCCGGCCCGGCTATACCAGCACCACCGGTGGCGGCGCGGTATTCCAGTCCTCAGTCGTGCGCGGCCCTGGCGCCAGCGCTCCAGCCGGCGCCACCATCAACGCCCTGGACACCCCTCTGACCTCCGCGGGTCAGAACTCCCAGATCGCGACTCCCTGGTACTCCGACCAGGTCCTGCCCTTCGATGTCACGCTCTCCGGCGCCAACGAGTATGGCGCCATGTGCGCGGCCAAGATCTACGGCGTGGAGATCCTCAACGAGGGTATGGGCATTTCTATCGATGACGCGGTGACGGAAATGCAGGCGACAGTTAAAACCAGGTCTCTCTTTAGTTTTCGCTTGTTCGCCGCCTTCACGATCCGCTCCAGGAAATAGCCTCATCATGCCATAAACTCCTACAACACCTGCTATTTACCCTATATTCCTTCCTGGCTCATCTCTTGTCCCGTCCCGGCGCCGGATCAAGCTCTGCTCCCGGCTTGAAAAACTGCGCTACCTGGATTTGGCCCTGTTTTCATGGTCAAGAAACTGCGCTACCTGGTTTCCGTTGCTCCAGAAACTGCGCTACCTGGACTTCGTTCTGGACCTGGTTTTCGGCTTCCTCTCTAGCGCTTTTAGCCTTATGTCTTTGCTCTCTCTACTCTTCTTTGTCTGGGAAAGACAAAATACTGCCGGGCAGGTTGATTGAGTTATTAGATGAAGCATTAGGGAGATTGATGGTTTTTGATTGGGGGGGGGAAATGCTTGCGTTATTTAGATGAAGTCTATGCTCTGTCTTCTTGGCCGCCGCCGGTTTTCCGCATGATCGGCACTCGGAAGATAAAGAGTTCTCTTCATGCCGGCCTCCCGGGAAACCCTACACCATCGCTCGATAAGCCAGACGCGGTCGTGAAGGAAGGAGGCAGATGGATGCATGCGCAGCGGCCATCTTTGAGATGGCCGCGCGGTGTCGATTCCAATGGAGAGGAATTCCGCCGCCAGAGACGGCGATTGCCACGGCTACTCTCACCCGCGGGCAGGTTATGGAATTTTAGGCGAAAAGCTGACTCTTCGTTCCCTATCTGCGGTCGATGCGCTGTTTGGCCGAGTAGTGCGATCCAGAAACACTCTTAGCAATGTGCCCATTTACGCGACAATTGCAGAGGAACTTCCCGGTCACAGTTTATGGCCCGCGATACCGGCAAGTCGGTTCAACTCGGCTGGACAGCAGCCTCGCGAGTGAGTGCAACGGTGCGCTACCCTTGCCACAGAGAAGCGTCGCGACATGGCGGGGATCATCCTCTACGCACAATTTCGGCGGCCTCAACGATGGCGCGCAGTTTCTGTTCGGCTGTTGTCGCTGAGCTCACTGGATTATCCGCGAAGGTGGCAAATCCACAGTCGGGAGTGAAGAGGACGCGGTCGGCTCCGAAGATGCGAATTGCCTCCCGGCCTCGCGCTACGATCTCATCTACCGTCTCGACGCTTGGCTTCTTCTGGTTGACGATGCCGACGCCGATGCGAAGCTCGCGCGGCAAATCCTTGAGCACTTCCATGCTTCCGGCTCGCGGCGTGCACAATTCCAGGAACAGGGTTCCGACTTGGAGTTCTCCGAGCAAGGGCAACAGTGGTCGATAGTCGCCTTTGAGTGCCGCCGATTCATCCGGAGTCCAGTTTCCTCTGCACATGTGCATTGCCGTTCGCGCGCGCGGTACTCCATCGACAACAGTGTTGATCAGGGTCCGAGCGAAGGTCAACTCGGATGCGGGATCTTTCCTTTGGCTCAAGGCGCCACACATGAAGCTGCGTTTCGCCTTGCCTCCGGTGAAGACCACCTCGCTCAGTACGGGTTCGTCAAACTGCACCAGATCAGCCCCAGCCGCCAGCAGATAGTGCAGCTCCTCCCGTAGAACGCGGACCACATCTTCCGCCAGTTGTTCGCGCGATTGGTACGCGTGTTCGGAGAGACACTCCATCCACATGGTTCGGGTCAGCAGGTACGGCCCCGGAAGCGCTACCTTTACCGGTTTAGTCGTAATGGATTTTACGAACTCCAGCTCATGGACCGTCAGTGGCTTGCTTCGGCCGATGGGTCCAAAGACCGCCGGATGGCGGACCCTATCGGCGGGCACATCCAGGCTCTTCATCTCCCTCTCGAAATGAGCGGGATCATCCACCAGCGGAAGAAGGTCAGTCAACGGAACAAGAACGCAATTATCGAGCAGACCCCCGACGAAGCTGGCATAGTTGTCGCGGCGCTGCTCGCCGTCAGTCACTACATCGACGCCGGCGCGCAACTGGGCCTCCACCGCAAGCCGGACGGCATCGTCGGCGGTTGCCTGAAAGTCCGCCTCCTGCAAGCGCCCTTCCATGTGGTCGTGCATTGCCTGGAGCATCCAGCGCGGCCGGGGCCAACTTCCGATTCCCAGTACCGAAAGCGGGGGAATTTCCGCTGCCGGCGCTGGCTCCGGGAGAGCCGAAGGCACTCGCACCCGGACAGGACTTGGCGGTGTGAATTGAACCGTGGCCGCGGCGGCCGCCGGTTTCGAGCGGCTGGCGAGGGCTCCCTTCGAGATCAGGTAGCTTCGCTCCGGTCCCTCACGAGTGAAGGAAATAAATTCGTTGCCGGTCATGCGGCACCATGCCGGGAGATCTTCCTCCACGGAACTCTCTGTCGAGCGAACCTCCAGAATGCCGCCGGCCGGCAACGGATCAATGCTCTTTCGAATTAGCAAGAGGAGCCCGTTACCACAATCCATGTTTCCGCCGTGGAACGAGACGTCAGGTTGAAACGAGTGTTGCAGTACCGGGTCCATAACTTTCTCCTTTTAGAAGCTTATGCAAGCGGTGCCGTCGCTCAAGAATTCCACCAGCTTGGCCCCGCCGACAATCACCGCGCCAGCTACAAGATTGTTCGCATCGAGCTTGCGCTTGTTGAAACATGGCGAGCAAATATATATCTTGCCGCCCGCGTTTGCAAAGTTGGTGATCAGTTCCTTCAGCGGCGCAAAGCCCTCTTCGTGAATGTCATCGGCGTAACCCTTCTGAGATATGCGCACTCCCTCGATACTGAGGAACACCACCGTTTCCTTGTCCGATGCCACCGCAGCATTCGCCACCACGAAAGCGACAGTCGCCTTGTCGGTGTTGTCCTTGGCGAATGAAAGACTCACACATAGTTTTCCAGCCATTGATTACTACTCCTTTCGTTGAATGAAATATTCGGGGTGATTGAAAGACACAAGTTCGTGCCCGGTTAGACGGCACCACGCCGGAAGGTCTTCTGGCGCTCCGTCGTCACTTGCCCTCAGCTTCAGAATCTGACCGGGCTTCATCGCCTGGAGACGCAGGCGAAGCTTCATTACTAATTCGCCGCAGCCCATGTTCCCGGCATCCCATTCGGCGTCTGGGACCTGATTTGGATCAGAACGCCGAGGCGACACAGGTGGGTTCACCTCCCGTTGACTCTCTCCCTCGACGCCGGCGCCAGACCAGAGACAGCCCGGAAGCGCCGTCACGCCCTCCTCGTTGCTGGCCCACAACCATGCAGCACGGCGGCATGCGCGATGCATAATGTAGTGGTACAAATGGTCGCGAACCTCTTCGCTACCTCTCCCCATCTGCCGCGAGAGACAAGACAAACATCGTGGGCTATTCCTGTACCCGGCCACCACGCTCATCAGCAATTGGTGCCCGCAGAGCGACGCCGCGCACTCCTTGCAGCGGCTGCCAAGCATCTGCACCAGATCGCTCACTAAAGCAACGGTCTGAATGTCTTCGCTGGAGTCGTATGTCTCTTCCATCGGCTGTTCCCGCCAAACGCTTTCGGTGGACGGACCTGAGAGGTTCCATATTTTTTCCATCGAGGGCCTTCTCATGGTCCGGTTACATCGTCCCGTAAGTATCGGTTGCAATGAGCAAATACGTTGCGAGGAAATAACAAACAGTGGTCGTTGAACACGATTGCGCTCTTACATCTGAGTCTCATGTGAACGCATCTTTGGAGATTGAATTTGCGGAATGCAAGGAATGCGGGAGCGCGCCCGATCTGGCAGGGGAAGTGGACGATAATGTGGCCGAAAAAGGTAGTGAAAGGCCTTCGCCCTTCTTTTTACGCGCCGTGCGACCGCACAGCCGGAGGGGGCAGTCATGTGTAACAAACATGAGGCCTCCTCGGAACGATGCCTTCAGCAAAAGGTAATGCGCGCCTCATTTCATCGGCGGGCAAGCCATCTACCGAGCCTGCCGATCTGAAAACGCGGAAACCCAAATCGAAACTTGACGAGCGACCCATTTCTGTGACCCGATTATATCGTTCCATGGTTCCCCTCAAGTAAGCAGTTCTCTATCGTGCGCACTTCACCGTGGGTCGCTTGCGGTCCCATTCCGTGCCATGACCTTGAGAGTCTGCTGGTTACAACAAACGCGATACCGCCTCTATTAGCCGACCTCACAGAATCGGGAACGAAAAACTCTCATGGATACCTCCATTCGGAAGTGCGGCTCCAACCCTAACATGAGTTGAATTTGATCGCTGCCCCAACTCCCCAGCTTCCGCCTGGGCCGATCGCTTATGGGCCGAAGCCGTTGTCGTGCGCTCACTCTTTTGTCGTGCAAAAACGCGGGAAATGGAGTGAATCCGCTCGACAACGGCGACCAAGCCGGAGATTGCGGCGCTCGGATCATTTCTGTTCTTCATGATGAGTTCCACAGATTGAATGGCATGCCATTCATAATGTCTAGGGGTTTTCTACCCTTGGTTGTGGATCTGTACTACCGTCTTTTTCCGCATAGCTCGTTCCAAATAGTTCGCCCAATCTTGCATCATCTTGGCGCGTGGCTCAAGGTAAAGAGCGTGGTTGTAAGCAGCGCTTACAGCGTTACGCGGGACGTGGGCAAGCTGCAGCTCGATATGGTCGTGGTTGTAGTCTTGCTCGTGCAGGATCGTTGAGGCCAGGCCGCGAAAGCCGTGACCGGTCATGCGCCTCTTGTAGCCCATCCGCTCCAGAGCCTTGAGGATGGTCATATTCGACATCGGCTTTGTCTGATCCTGCTCGCCGGGGAAAACAAGATCCTCATCGCCCGAAATAGTGCGAAGCAGTTCCAAGACTTCGATCGTCTGCCGGGAGAGTGGGACGATGTGTGGAGTTTTCATCTTCATGCGGGCAGCAGGAATGGACCACCGCTTGGTCTCGAAGTCAAACTCTTCCCAGCGTGCGCCAATTAATTCACTGGTCCGAACGAATGCGAGCGCCATTAACTTCATGGCCAGCCTGGTCAATTGTGTTCCCTTGTAAACCTCGATAGCACGAAGGAGCGCGGGAAGATCCTTGGCATCGATGCGCGCCATGTTGGTCTTGCGCGTAGGCTTCAGGATGTCCGACGGACGGATTTCAGCTGCGGGATTGCGCTTGCTGTAACCGTGAGCCACGGCGTAGCGGAATACCATTCCCACAATCTGAAGAATCCGCTTTGCCATGTCTGAGGCGCCGCGGGATTCAATGCCCTTGGCGAGTTGGACCAGTTCCATCGGTTCCACTTCAGCGATTGGCCGGGCCCCGAGGACCGGGTAGACATTCGCTTTCAAACGATTCTTGGTTGTGGCAGCATGACGCACGCTCTTGTTTCCGTGCCAGTGCTCATGCCAGAGTTCCGCGACTTTCTCGAAACTGTGCTCTGTGGCCGCCTTGACCGCGATCTTCTCTGCCATCCGCTCAGCCATGGGATCGATGCCATTCGCCAGGCGCTTCCGGGCGGCATCACGACGCTCCCGAGCATCGGCCAAAGAGATCTCGGGGTACCTGCCCAAGGCCATCAGCTTTTCGGCTCCGCCAAAGCGGTATTTCCAGCGCCAAAGCTTTCCGCCTGTTGGCTTGATGAGCAAGTGAAGGCCACCGCTGTCAGATAGCTTGTAAGGCCGGTCGGCGAGTTTTAAACGGCGGATCTCTGTGTCGGTGAGGGCCAATTTGTGAAACCCCCTAGATTTCTCCGAAAACTGGAATACCCCCACTTTCGGAAATCTGTACCCCTAAAGATACCCCTTTTGGGACATGGCTTCCACGATACACCCGTGGACGCTAAAAGACAAAAGCCGCTGATTTTTCAGCGGCTTATCTTGAATCACTGGATTGTTCTGGATGTCTGTGGACCGAATCTTGGTAGGCACGACTGGATTCGAACCAGCGACCTCTTCCGTGTCAAGGAAGCGCTCTAACCAACTGAGCTACGCGCCTACATTGCGACAAGGGTTAGTTTATCAGGAGCGCGGCGGCTCGAAAAGGCGCAGATCGCGTTGCGGCCGGGACGAGGGGGAAGCATCCGCGGATTGATCGACTCCCTTCGCTATGCTTCGGTCGCTCCTGGATGACGGTTGTCCGGCTTATCCGTGACGGATGAACGTGCCTTTCTGCAACTCACTCATGGCCTGGCGCAGCTGGGCCTGCGTGTTCATCACGATGGGGCCGTACCACGCCACCGGCTCCTCAAGCGGTTTGCCGGAGACGAGCAGGAAGCGAATCCCCTCGGGACCGGACTGGACCACGATCTCATCGCCGCGATCGAACAGAACGAGCGAGTGATTTCTGGCATCGTAGACGGGCTTCGCGTTGGGACCGACGGCGGACTCGGTGAGGACCGCTTGCGGCTCGGAGGCGTCGCGGAATGTTCCCGAGCCGGCGAAGACGTAGGCGAAGGCATTGCGTGTGGTCTCGACCTGGATGCGCTTGCGCTTGAAGGGTGGGATGGAGATGTCGACATAGCGCGCGTCAACACTCGATCCGGGGGCTAGCGCCTGAACAGGGCCGGCTTTGCCCCAAAATTCTCCGCAGATGATGCGCGCACTTGTGCCGTCGTCCTCGGTGACCTCGGGGATGGCGCTGGAAGGAATGTCCTGGTAGCGTGGGTCGGTCATCTTGAGCGAAGCGGGCAAGTTGGCCCAGAGCTGAAAGCCGTGCATGCGGCCGTTGGCGTCGCCTTTGGGCATCTCCTGGTGGAGAATGCCGCTCCCGGCGGTCATCCATTGCACGTCGCCGGCGGTCATGCGGCCCTTGTTGCCGAGCGAGTCGCCGTGCGCGACCTCGCCGGCCAGCACATAGGTGATGGTCTCGATGCCGCGGTGCGGGTGCCAGGGGAAGCCGGCGAGATAGTCGGCGGGATTCTCGTTGCGGAAGTCGTCAAGCAACAGGAACGGATCGAACTCGGTGGTTTTGCCGAAGCCAAAGGCGCGCTGGAGCTTGACGCCGGCGCCTTCAATGGTGGGCGTGGTTTCAAGGATTTGTTTCACGGGACGAAGGGACATAGGGAGCCTCGATTTTGCGTATAGGATTTGGATGCGCGAGGGGGATATTCGTTGCAACAGGTATTTTTCGCGCCGCCGGCCGGCCCGCCCAGTCCAGAGATTTCCTTTGACCTTCGGAGCCGATGGCAAAATGCAGTGCATCCCCGGGAAATATGTGGGGAGTTGAGGCCTATTGGACGCCGGCTGCTCCCAGGTTCAGCAGCGTCACATAGAAGGCGTTGTTGCCGGTGCGGAGGTCTTTGCCGTAGGAGAAAACCAGCCCGCTGCCGAAGACGCGCAGCTTGGCTTGCGCGCCGGTGTCGAAGAGCCACCGGTGCGAGCCCAACTGGGTGCCTGGATCGGCGATTTTGCCCATGTCGACGAAGGGGCCGAGTTGAAAATGGAGCAGGCCGTTACCGTAGAGATTCTTGTTCAGATCCCAGTTTTCAAGAAGGTACTCGCGGCCCAGCGGAGCCGAGCCTTTGCGGCCGTCGCGCGTGCCGATGTGAGCGCGCAGGGGAAGATCGTTATCGCGTTCGAGGCCAAGGATGAAGAGCTCGTCGAAGGGGACCTGGCCGAAGGTGTGGCCGGCGCGCAGTTGCTGCGAGGTTTCGTAATCGTCTCCTTTGACTTGCGGGAACCAATGCCAGCCCAGCGAGCCGGTAAGTTTCTCAAAGGACTGCTGTGGCCGCGACCAGAGGCGGGCCGCGTCAGACGCTGCCTGGGCGTTGACGGTGAAGCGGCGTTCGGGCACGCGCCAAACGGAACTCGAGATTTGCGCCTGCTGCTTGAGCTCGTAGCCCGTGGCGAGTATCTGCGGCGTAAGGATAGTGCCAGAGCCGCTCCCAGGCGTCACGCTACGGAAGTTGCGATGCGAGAGTTCGGCGCCGGCGGTCCAGCCGAAGCGGTCTCCATATGAGGCCAAGTCGAAGGCCGACATTTCGTGACGCACGTTGAAGCTGGCAAGTACCGGGGCGGGGCCTGTGAAGCCGTTGCGGATGGCCCAGCTTTCATCGCGAAGATCGGTTGTTAGATTCCAGCGGTAACTGGCGCTGTGCTCGAAGGGGCCGGAAAATTGCGCGAAGACGCGCCGTTTTTGCGCGTCCCAGCGGTACATGGAGTCGAAATTGATAGCCTCGCGATGCAGGTTATAGTAGCCGGGGTCAACCTGCTGAAACGGGAGCCCCTCAAATAAGAGAAACAACGATTCCAATTTGCTGTCGCCAAATCCATTTTTTTCCTGGTTTTGGAAGGAGACATCAAAGAGGCCATCGGAACGCGCGTTGAGATCGAACTGGAATTGCGGAAAGATGCCGAGGCCGCGAATGCGAGCTTCAGAGTCAAGAAGTTGTTGCACCGTAAGCGTGCTGGCCGGCGAGAACGCGAATGCGTGATCGAGGAGGGCAGGCGAGATGCGCGGCTCGGGGTCTGCGCGGACATTTTCGATCTTCGGTTTGCCTGCGTTGTTCCAGTACTTCAGCGAGGCTTCGAGATTCCCCTCAAGAAAGTAGGCCGTGCCCAGGAAGTCGTTCGCGTAGTTGTCGCTGGGGGCGAGGCGGAGCGCTTGCCGCAGGTGGCGAATGGTTTGGGGATAGTTTTTTTGCCTGAAGGCGATGCCGGCGAGCTCGACGGAAAATCTGGGCTCGGCGGGGGCGAGGCGGCGGCCGGCCTCGAATGCATTTTGCGCTTCGGCGAATCGCCCGAGCTCAGCCAGAGCTTCGCCGTAATAGAAATCCATTTCGGCAGAGCGCAGCGCAACGGTTTGCAACTGCTGTACGATGCCGTCCCAATGTTGCCCGGCGGCGAGCTGCTGCAGTTCCTGGCCAACAGGGGGTTGGGGCGGGGCGGACTGGGCGGGCAATGCGAGCGAAGGCGAGAGGAGGACCACGGCGACGTGCAGAGTTCGCATCAATTTAAGCTCGTCCCGAGCGAGGCCGTTTCAGGAACGGCAAGCAGAATCCAGTTCCCGGCGGCTTTCCATTCCCGCTCGAATTGGGATTGGTCCTCTTTGAGTAGCTTGCGTTGCGCGGGGTCGTTCACGAGTACGAGTTTCCGGGGTTCGTCAAGGCCAACGACAACGACGTAATGGAGCGACGGGCCGACGTCTGGTTTGAGCGCGGCGATGAGTGGGCGGCCTTGCTGCAATTGGCTTTCGAGATCGCTGGGCTGGCCCGCGAAGGCGAAGGCGCGATAGCCGTTTTGCTGAAAGTAGCGCACCATGGCGGAGGCGTAGATGCCGTGCGCCGAGCCGGAGTACAAGGCGCGCAGGATGGGAGCGGGTTCGGCCTCAGGACGCACGGACTCGCCCAAATGCTGTTCCCAATACTGCATGACCATGGCGATACTGGCGGCGCCGCAGCCGTCCTTCTGTTGCTGCACAAATGGCACGTCGAGCCACAGGTTGGCGAACCCCGCGGCAAACGCGGCGGCGCATATCGGCAGGATCGTGATCGACATAGTGGCGCTCAAGAATCTGCGCGGCATCGGAGTGCGCTCTCAGTGGATGATCGCGATGACAATGATGATAGCGACGATCACGAGCACAACGATCACTAAGGTGCTACTCCCTGCGGCGAAGTCAGCCTGCGCCTTCTGGGCGCGGGCGGCGAGTTGCGCCAGTTCCTCATCGCTCATGCCGGCAACGGCTTTCTTCACCTGTTGCGGGCTGACGTGCGCCGACTGCAGGGCTTGCTGCGCCTGAGGAATTGTGAGGAAGTTGTTGAGGGTGTCGATGTTTTGCTGCCTGGTTTGCGAGTGGTCGATTACCGCTTTCTGTAGATCGGACGGGCTTACCAGGTGCGGGTCGTCTTGGGCCATGAGGGTGCAAGGAGTGGCTAAAGTCAGGATGAGAGTGACAGTCGTCAACAGATGTGCGAGCTGCCAAAGTGTGGAACGCATCGTTTGGACCTCCGGGAAATGATGGGAGCAGCGAGGCGACGGTCTGCGCGCTTTCGGTAAAGCCATCAACTCACTGGCTCTATTGGATGAGCGCTTGCGAGAGGCAAGTTGCTTGAGCGATCCACCTCTTCCACAAGGGGTTGACACGCGGCGGCATTATGCTCGTGTACAGACCCATCCCATGAGCGACTTTTCCCAAACCGTCAAGCAGCAGGCCGACATCGTCAAGGTGATCGAGGGCTACATCCGCCTGCGCAAGGCGGGGGCGCAGCGTTACACCGGCCTGTGCCCGTTTCACAAGGAGAAGACGCCGTCGTTCAGCGTGCATGCGGGGCAGCAGTTCTTCTACTGCTTTGGCTGTCAGGCCTCGGGGGACGTTTTCACCTTTGTCGGGAAGCTCGAGAACGTCGGCTTTCCCGAGGCGGTGCGGATTGTGGCCGGTAAGTGCGGGATTCCGCTGCCCAAGCGGGAGTTTTCGTCGCCGGAAGAGGCTGCCGGGGCGCGGCTGCGGACAAGGCTGCTGGAGTTGCACGAGACGGCGGCGGCGTGGTTTGAGGAGCAGTTGCGCTCGCCGGGCGGGGCGCTGGCGCGCGAATACCTTGGCGGCCGCGGGCTCTTGGACGACGGACTGAGGAAGTTTAGAATCGGCTACGCGCCCGACAGCTTCAATGCGCTTGCGTGACCGGCTGAGCGGCATGGCGGACGAGGAGACGCTGCGCGCGAGCGGGCTGTTCAGCTCGAAGGAGCAGGGGGATGGGTCGCAGGGGCCGCTCTACGACCGGTTCCGCAAGCGGGTAATGTTTCCCATCGCGAACGAGGGCGGGAGGGTGATTGCGTTTACGGCGCGGACGCTGGAGACGGGCGAAAAGGCGGGCGCGAAGTACATCAACTCACC
The DNA here is from genome assembly GCA_963848805.1 of uncultured Acidobacteriaceae bacterium. Lineage (GTDB taxonomy): Bacteria > Acidobacteriota > Terriglobia > Terriglobales > Acidobacteriaceae > Telmatobacter. The sequence goes on from CAWKFD010000007.1 coordinate 11,632, forward strand.
GGAGACGCCACTCTATTCCAAAGGCCAGGTCCTGTTCAACCTGGACAAGGCTAAGGCAGCCATCCGGCAGCTTGAGTTTGCCCTGCTGGTGGAGGGGCAGATGGACTGCATCAGCGTGTATCTGCGCGGGATTCAGAACGTAATTGCGACGAGCGGAACGGCATTTACCGAGCAGCAGGTCGCGATTCTGAAGCGGCACACTTCAAATGTGGTGGTCAACTTCGATCCCGATGCGGCTGGGGCGAATGCCGCGGAGAAGTCGATCGCGCTGTTGACCGAGGAGGGATTTTCGATCAAAATCGTGACTCTCGAAGGCGGCCTGGACCCTGACCGGTTTATCCGTGAGCGTGGCGTAGAAGCTTATACGGCGGCGGTGCGCGGGGCGCGGCGGCAATCGGATTATCTGATCGAGCGGGCACGGACGGCGTTTCCGGGAGCCAGCGCGGAGCAAAAGGTAAAGGCCCTGAATTTTCTGCTGCCGCATATCCGCCGGATGCCGGAGAAGCTGGCGCGGGACCAGTTTGCCGGGGACGCGGCGCAAAAACTGGGCATCGATTCGGCGGTGCTGCGCGAGGAGCTGCGCCAGGCAGCGCTCAAGCGGCGGGACCGGGTCGAAACGCGGCCTACGGCGCTGACAGAAGTGGAGCAGAGTGCTGCTGCGCGCACTGGCCATCACCGATCCCCAAGGCGCGCAGACGCGCAGGCTGGCGGCTGAGGCTTTGGCAAACCAACCTGCATGGTTTGAGCATCTTGGCGCATTTCCCGCCCTGCAGGCGCTCGCCAGCCGCGCGGCGAAGGACCCGATGGATGTAGTGGAGGAGCCGGCGCAGAGGGCGTTGCTGGCCGAGGCGCTGCTGGCCGAGAACAGGCCACCGGAGGAAGGCGAAGTTGCAAGCGCGCTGCAGGAGGTCGAGGAACGGGCCATTGAGGTCCAACAGCGCAACCTGCGCGCGCTGATTGCCGAAGCCGAGCGGCGCGGGGATTATGCCGAGCTGGCCATGCTGACGCAACAGAAGCTGGAACTGGACCGCGCGCTGAGGCGGCTGCACGGCAACCGTGAGCCGCCGAAGCAGTAAGACCTGGTGCCCCCGCAGCATCTCCGGCACAGACAAATCCTGCGTCGAAACTGGGCCTTGGGGCGTCTAAGAAACGAGTGGGACCAGGTGCGAGGTAGGAAACAGGTTGAACCCGGTCCGCAGCAGGTCGGTGGGGGGAACAGCTTAAGTGCCGATTTGTGCTGGCGCGAACGAGCGGAAGTGTGGTAATCTATTGATCTGAGTGAGGATGCGCGCCCCTTTGCCCCACACATGAGCTGCGGCTCGCGGGCGACCCAGGAGAAACCTGAAGCGCTGCCATCCTGTTCCGAGAAAAGTGAATGTCCGCTCAAGCGGAAAGCGTGGTGGTGTATGCACGCGAGGGCTTTTGAACCAAGGCCCTCTCTTGGTGCGTCTGGGCACGCGTGCGGCGCGTGGGTGACGCGCGTCCGCGAGGCCAGCATCAGTGGATCCGGACGCGCGGCACAGCACGCGAGGCGGTCAGTTTCGAGGCGGTCAGTTCCAAGGGCAAGCGAAAAAGTTGAAATCGGGTGACACGCGTCCTGAGGATGCGTGGCGCCGAAGAGAGCAGGAGCATTTTGGCGATCGACGACAAATTCGAAGAGGATGTGCACGGCCTGATCGAGGTCGGCAAAGAGAAGGGCTTTCTCACTTACGGCGACGTGAACGACGCGCTGCCCGATGAGATTGCTTCGCCGGACGATCTGGACGATTTGATTACGACCATTCGCACCGAGGGCATCGACCTGCTGGACGCTGCCAAGTTTCCCGGCGATAAGGAATTCGAACTGGAGGAAGGCGAGGATGTCGAGCTGGATCTGACGCCGGGGACTCTCGAAAAAACCAACGATCCGGTGCGCATGTATCTGCGCGAGATGGGCACGGTGCCGCTGCTGACGCGCGAAGGCGAAGTGGAGATCGCCAAGCGCATTGAGCGCGGACAAATGCGCGTTCTCAAGGCCATTTCTCGCTCGCCCATCGTGATCCGGGAGATTGCGGCGCTGGGCGAGGACCTGAAGCGCGGCGTGCGCAACGTGAAAGAGGTGGTGATCTTCGACGAGGAGGAACTCACCGAGGAGGTGGTGCAGGCCCGCGTGAAGGCCACCGTGGCCCGCACAGACGCGCTGGTGAAGCACCAGAAAAAGGCCGCGCAGCTTGAAGAGAAGCAAGAAGCGATTCCGGCTGGCAGCAAAGCCAGGCTGAAGGAAGCGCGGCGGCTGCGCTGGACCGTTTCTCGCGAGAGGGTGTACATCTCGCGCATTGTGCGCGAGCTGAAGTACACGCCCATGGAGCGCAAGCGCCTGTTGGACAAGGTCAACAAGACCGTGGACACCATGCGCACGCTGGAGCGGCAGATTCGCTCGCTGGATCAGAAGTTCGAAGCTTCGAAGAGCGAGGAGCTGAAGAAGGAGTACCGGCGGCAGCAGAAGAACTGCCGGACGGATCTGGAAAAAATCGAAGGCGACGCGGGTGTATCGATTACGGAGTTGAAACGCACGCAGCGCGAGATGATCCAGGGCGACATGGACGCCGAGCAGGCCAAGCGCGAACTTATCGAAGCGAACCTGCGGCTGGTGGTGTCGATCGCCAAGAAATACACCAACCGCGGCTTGCAATTCCTCGACCTTATTCAGGAAGGCAACATCGGCCTGATGAAGGCGGTAGACAAGTTCGAATACCGGCGCGGCTACAAGTTCTCAACTTATGCGACGTGGTGGATCCGGCAGGCGATTACGAGGGCCATCGCTGACCAGGCGCGGACAATTCGTATACCTGTGCACATGATCGAGACCATCAACAAGCTCATCCGTACGAGCCGCCAGCTTGTGCAGGAACTGGGCCGCGAGCCTTCGAGCGAAGAAATTGCGCGGCGCATGGACATTCCCGTGGCCAAGGTGCGCAAGGTGCTCAAGATCGCGCAGGAGCCGATCTCGCTGGAGACGCCGATTGGCGAAGAAGAAGACTCGCACCTGGGCGACTTTATCGAGGATCGCCAGGCTGTGTCGCCTTCAGAAGCCGTCATCGGCGTGAACCTGAAGGAGTATACGTCGCAGGTGCTGCGCACGCTCACGCCGCGCGAGGAGCGCGTCATCAAGATGCGCTTCGGACTGGAAGACGGCTCGGAGCATACGCTCGAAGAAGTGGGCCAGAGCTTCCAGGTCACGCGCGAGCGCATCCGGCAGATCGAAGCCAAGGCGTTGCGCAAGCTGCGGCATCCCTCGCGGAGCCGCAAGCTGAAGGCATTTGTCGAAGGCGTGAAGGAAATGTAAAATCCCGGCTGAACGTTTGCCGTGAGGGCCGCAGCTTTGGAAGGAGCTGCGGCTTTTTTGCGTGCGGGCTCGGAATACCCTGCCATCGTGACGAGCGCGACGCCTGCGCCAAGTCTCTCAAAAAGATGGAACTTGTGGCTCAGGCTTCGCGCGGTTGATCGTCTGGCCCGCGGATGCTCGAACTTCTTCTCGAACCTCGCTTCGAGCCTTGACCGGCGCAGGCGCCCGGCAAACGCCGCCAGGGGCAAGAGCGCAAAACGGAGCGAAGGGAACGTTGCGCAAAACGCCGAACAAGATGACTACGATGCAGAACGCGGTAATCCATCCCGGATGAACCAGCGAATGCGCCGCTCGCGGGCGCGCGAACATTTGCCGCGCCAGCCCGTAAAGCACTCCGGGCAATACCAGCATAGCCAGTGGGTTTTGACGGAAGGCAAGATACGGGTGTCCGTGCACCAGAAAATAGAGCATCCGTGTGCTGCCGCATCCCGGACAATAAAAGCCCGTGAGCAGGTAGAACGGACAAGGCGGAAGAAACGGTGTGCTTCCGGGTCGCAGAAAGCACACCACCGCCGCCAGGCCTGCCAATCCCAGCGCAGTCACGTATGCCATCGACCGATCCGGCATCGATTTCATTGCCAGGGCATCTACGAATTCCGTTTTACTACCATGAAGTAGAGCACGGAGATCACGAGACCGGCGATGCACCCGACCCAAAGCAGAGTTTTGTTCGAGTTGGAGTCGGCCAGAGCTCCGGCAAAATCGCCCGCCGCAATTTTTTTGTTAATCCCATTCGCTTTGATGATGCCCACGATCCCGAGCGGCAGGCAGCAGAACAGCGTGACGAGCACTGCCTGAACCATGTAGTTCGGAATCGGCTGCGCAGGCGGCATCGGGCCGGCCTGATACACCGGCGGCTGAACGTATTGCTGAGGGGGAGCGAATTGCTGCGGTGGAGGCGGCGGCGCACCCGCGGCCATGTTGATCAGGGAGCCGCAGCGCGTGCAATGCACCGCGGTATCTGCATTCTGTGTGCCACATTGCGGACAAAACATTCAATCCTCCGATTTGGAACTGCCACAGATTTTCGAAACAACGCCGTAGTTGCGCAAACTGAGCTGTCTCGGATGGTCGGGGTTGAAGCGCGTTGCGTTTCCCGAATTATAACCCTCCTCCGGGGATCGGGCGTGGTTGTATCAGGTTGATGTGTTCGGCGTGCGGTGGGAGTGGTAGCGGCCTCACGACGGCGTGCGCACTTCGCTCGATGTGCCGCCGCCGGCCGGACGGTAGCACCTCAACATGTAATCCATCACCATGCGGTCGGCGTTAAAGCGCCATCCCAGCGTGCGGATGGTCCGCTTCATGCGCTTGATCCAGCCCCGCGGCAGTCCGTCGCGGTCCCGGTCGTAATAGAGCGGAATCACTTCGTCCAGGAGCACACGGTAGAGCGCCTCGCCGTCGCGGGTGTCGTGCACGTCCATGTTGGAGTGCGTTCTTCCCGTTCCAATGGCGAATCCATTCAGCCCGTCGTAAGCCTCGGCCCACCAGCCGTCCAGAATCGAAAGTTCAGGCCGCCGTTCAACACCACCTTCATGCCGCTGGTGCCAGAGGCCTCCAGCGGACGCCGTGGATTGTTCAGCCACACATCCACGCCCTGCACCAGGTGACGGCCCACGTTGATGTCGTAGTCCTCAATAAAGACGAACTTGTCGGCAAAGTCGGGGTTGCGCATCATCTGCGCGATCTGTTGCAGCACTCTCTTGCCCGGCTCGTCGTGCGGATGCGCTTTGCCGGCAAAGACAAACTGCACGGGGCGCTTGGCGTCGTTCACCATCGCGGCCAGCCGCTCCATGTCGGCAAGCAGCAGGTTGGCGCGCTTGTAGGTGGCGAAGCGCCGCGCAAAGCCGATGGTCAATGCGTCCGGCGAAAGCACCTTGTCCAGATAGCTTCAGCGATTGCGCCGGCTCGCCGCGCCGCTCGGCCTGCTCGCGCATACGTCGCCGCACAAAGTGCAGCAGTTGCCCCTTCAACGTAAAGTGCGTCTCCCACAGCTCTCCATCGTCCACCGTTTCGATTGCTTCCCAGGTCTCCGACTTTCCACTTTGGCGGTGCCAGCCCACGCCCAGATGGCGGTCGTAAAGGCGGCGCATCTGCGGCGCCAGCCATGACGGCACGTGCACGCCGTTGGTCACGTGGCCAATGGGCGCCGCGTCCTCCGGCCTGTCGGGATACAAACCTCTCCACATTGCCCGCGAAACCTCGCCGTGCAGCGAACTAACTGCATTCACGCGCCGCGCCAGCTTCAGGCCGAGCACCGTCATGCAGAAAGGCTCCTGGTAGTCGGTGGGATGCTCGCGGCCGAATCCCATCAGGTTTTCATGCGAAATGCGTAATTGTTCGCGCAGCGGGCCCAAGGTGTTCTTCAATCAGATCGGCGGTGAAGCGGTCGTGTCCAGCGGGCACGGGCGTGTGCGTGGTAAAAATCACCTCGCGCGGAATCTGGCGGGCGGCAGAGTAGAAATCCAGGCCCTCCTCCTCCATGCGGCTGCGAATCGCCTCGAAGACGGCGAAAGCACTGTGACCTTCGTTCAGGTGCAAAACGCCCGGCGTCACGCCCATGGCCTTCAGAGCGCGATAACCGCCCACGCCCAGCAGCAGTTCCTGCCGGATGCGCGTGCGTGCATCGCCGCCGTAAAGGCGCGAGGTCGTTTCCAGATCTTCAGGCGCGTTGCCGGGCACGTTTGAGTCCAGCAGCAGCAGGTCGCAACGGCCCACCTTCACCCGCCAAACCTTGGCGCGAATCGAGCTGCCGCGCGTGGCAATCTCCACCACCACCGGCTCGCCGTTGGCGCCGATGGCCTGCTGCATCGGCAGTTGATTGATGTCCGTCTCGAGATACTCTTCGCGCTGCCATCCGCTCGCGTCCAGCCGCTGCAAGAAGTAGCCCTGTCCGTAGAAAAGTCCGACCCCGATAAGCGGAATGTCCAGGTCCGATGCGCTCTTGATGTGGTCGCCGGCCAGCACGCCCAGGCCGCCGGAATAAATCGGCAGCGACTCGTGCAGGCCGAACTCGGCGGAAAAATACGCCACCGGCCGGGGCCGCAGCACGCCCGCATGGCTGGCGCCCCAGGTGTGGTCGTCCCTCAGGTACTCCTGCTGGCGCCGGTAGGCATAATTGATGCGGCTATGCAGCACCAGCTCCGAGGCCCGCCGCTCGATCTCTCCCAATGGAATCTCGTTCAGCAGCGCGACTGGATTTTGGTTGAGCTCGCGCCAGCGCTTGGGATTCAGGTCGCGAAACAAACTCACGCATTCCGGGTCCCAGCTCCACCAAACGTTGCGCGCCAACTCCCACAGCTTTTCCTGCGCCGGGGCAATGAAGCGGGCGAGCGTCCGCGCTTCGCTCACTACGGGGGCAACCTGGCTCGCCGCCTGCACCAGCATGCGAATCTCGTTTTCTTCAAAGACGCGCGGCTCTTTGGTCTGCACCACCAGCACGCCCTGCAGCACGCCGCGATCGATCAAAGGCACGCCCAGAAAAGAGCGGTACTTGTCCTCGCCCGATTCCTTGAAGTATTTGTACCGCGGATGCTCGCGCGCGTCGGCCACTGCCACGGGGAGCATCGTCCATCGGTGGGCTT
>CAWKFD010000008.1:0-159011 GCA_963848805.1 uncultured Acidobacteriaceae bacterium
GGCGTGCTTTCGATGGGCGCCGGTTCAGTAATGACGGGCTGCGGCGGAGTGGACGGCGAAGTGCCGACAGAAGATGGAGGAAGGGTCGTGATCGCATCGGGCCCGGAATTGGATGGGGATACATTCTGCTGAACGGGCGGATTGGTTACCTGCCCTCGTCTTGCAAGTATTCCAAAACCAACTCCCAACCCGATGGCGACCAGCAACGCAGCCGCGGCCAGCAGCGGCACCTTGCGCAATCGTACGAACGCCGCCACCGCTCCCTCGCTCTTGCCGGGGAGTTCCTGCTTCCGGGGCTCGGCACCGTTGACGGCTGGAAAACCATTGCTGGTGGCAGTGCCGGTTGTCTCAGGGGACGACGTATGGCCTGCCGTCCCCAACTCAGTGACCGTCACCTGTCCAACCAGTGCGATGATCTCCCGTTTGGCAATGCGAGCGCCGCCGGCCACGCTCTGCAAGGCATCAATGAATTCCTCGCATGTGGCGTAGCGGTCCGCTTCCTGCCTGGCCATCGACTTCTCGACCACAGCCTCGATTTCCCGAGGAACGCTCACTCCAACCTCGGCGAAACTGGGCGCCGCGTTCTCCAGATGCATGCGCATCAGTTCGTACTCGTTTTCGCTGCGGAAGGGAAGCCGCCCGGCGAGCATCTCATAGAGCACAACGCCCAGAGAATAAATGTCGGCCGCCGGCCCGCCTTCACTGCCCTTGATACGCTCCGGCGCGATGTACTCCATGGTTCCCACCAGCGCCCCTTGCCGCGTCTGCCGCGCCGCTCCCAAAACGCGCGCGATGCCGAAGTCCATCAGCTTCACCGAGCCCCAGGTGGTCAGCATGATGTTGGCCGGTTTTACATCGCGATGCATAATGCCCATTTCATGCGCCGGCTGCATGGCCTCAAGAATCTTCACAAACAAGGGCACTGCGATTTTGTAGTCCAGTGCGCCATGCTCCTGCTCAACGCATTCCAGCGTTTTGCCCGGAACATACTCCAGGATCATGTAGAACTGATCGCCCTCCTGAAGAAAGCTGTACAGCATGGCGATGCCCGGATAATTGAGTTTTGCCAGCGTCACGGCCTCGGTGCGAAAACGCTCCAGAAGATTCTTCTGGTGCGCGATCTCCGGCCGCAGCACCTTGATCGCGACCTCGCGCTCGATCATGGTGTCGACCGCCTTGTATACGGCGCCCATGCCGCCTTCCCCAAGCAACTGGGTTACGCGATACTGGCCAACAGTGTCTCCGACCATCATGGCAATGCCTCCAATTTCCGCGTCGCATTGGATTTCAAAGGGGGATTGGCAGGCAGCAACCTGCCCACGGCAATCGTGATGTTATCGCTTCCCCCTCGCTCCTTGGCAAGACGGACGAGTTCCGCACAAGCGCTCGATGCGCTTTTGCCCTGAACGGCGTCGCAGATTTCGTTGTCCTCAATATCATCATAAAGGCCGTCGGAGCAAACGACGAAACCATCTCCGACGCGAATAGGCAGGGGCTGCCGCCACGTGGAGACCTCGACCTCCGGCTGCCGGCCGATTGCCCTGGTGATGACGTTCTTGTCGGGATGATGGCGCACCTCGCTTAGTTCCAGCAACCCCGCTCGAACCATGTCCATCACCTGGGAATGGTCCTCGCTCATCAGATAAATGCCGCCATCGCGCAGCAAATAGAGGCGGCTGTCTCCCACATGAGCAGCGTAGGCGAAGCCTCCCTGAATGAGCAGCGCTGTACAGGTGGTGCCCATTCCGGCGCTTTCAGGGTTCTGGAGCGACTGTTTGTAGATTTTCGCATTCGCCGACTCGAGGGTGCGTTTCATCGCTTTTTCCGGATCCTTTCTTATCTCCGGATAGGATTCCTCGATCGTCTCGACGCACAGGGCGCTGGCAACGTCTCCGGCATTGTAGCCGCCCAAACCATCGGCCACCACCAGCAGTTGTGCACTTGCGCCATCGTTGCCGGGTGCGCGCAGGATGCGCCCGCTATCCTCATTATTGGTTCTCACGCATCCCACATCGCTCAGCAAATCGCTGTCGACGACAAAGGCCGGCGGCAAGCCGGGGGTCGGTGCAGGTTCCCTGTGGTTTGGCGCATTGTCGACGAGATGCAAAACACGCTGAAATAAATTCATTGCGACGGGCTCCGATCAAGTGTGAATTCATAGTTGCTACGTTCGTCCACATCGAAGTTGATGGGCAGATCGACATATCCGGGACGTTTCAATACAGCGCTCACCGTTGTCCCAAACGGCTCGTGAAACTGGTATGGGGTATCGCCGACCTTGACGCCGTTCTCCCATACCTGGGCCGGACCGTCGAAGGTGTCGACCGTTACGGTCTGCATTGTGGCTGGGTCGGGTGGAGTCGGGCCGGTTTTCCCGGTGCCGCCTGTGCCACCCCCGCCGTTCGATATTGTGCTGCCGGTATCGAGCGGCTTCTCATGGAAAATGGAGTAGGCGATGAATATTGCAGCGCACAGACCCAGCACGGCGCCCGCAAGCAACAAGCGCCGGCGCTTATACCGGCTTGCTACCGAAGCCAGCCACGACCCGCTTGCACTCCTCGGGTCGCTGATGAGCGCAAGGTCGCTCGAAACTTCGTCCATGGATTTGTAACGGTCCTTTGGATCGCGCCTCAGGCAACCTTCAATGACCTTCTCGAACAAAAAAGGCACTCCAGGCTTCAGAACAGTGGCCCGGGTGAAGCTGGCCCGGGAAATCTTTGAGAACAGCTCCGCCGCGTTCGAGGCCTCGAAGGGAAGCGATGCCGTCAACATCTCATAGGTGAGCACGCCGAAGGCCCAGATATCGCTTGCCGGCGTTCCCGGTTCGCCCCGCGTCTGCTCGGGCGAGAGGCTTTGAAAGGTGCCCACCACAAAACCGGCAGTTGTAAGTCTCTGCGCGGCGAGGCTTGTGGCAATGCCAAAGTCCATCAATTTGACTTCGCCGCTGGAGGTCACCTTGATGTTGGCGCTCTTGAAGTCGCGGTGCACAACGCCCCGCGAGTGAACGTACCCGAGTGTCCGGGCAAGCGCTTTCAGCACCGGCAGCGCACGCTCGACAGGCCACGCACCGGTACTTTCCGTGATTTGCTGAATGGTTTGGCCATCAACGTATTCCATGATGATGACCGGAGTGCCGCGATACTGGGTGAAGTCGTAAAGGATGGCGATTCCGGGATCGCGCATCTGCGACTGGATCTGCGCCTCGTTCATGAACCGCTCGAGGAACATCCGGTCGCCCGATGCGGCGGTGAGAACTTTGACCGCGGCCAGGCGGTTCAGCCGCGTATGCATGGCTCGATAGACCCGTCCCATACCGCCCTCGCCAATCAATTCGGTGATGCGGTATTCGCCGATTACGGTATTGAGGAACGGGTCCACTCGAGCCACATTGCCTGCGTTGCGGTTATTTCATCAGTTCCATGCCTTCTTTAATCGGCAAGGCAAAAGTTACCACTGTGGTGACGCCTGGCCGTTGGATACTGTCACTAAAGATCCCGATGACCTTGCCATGATCGTCGAAGACCGGACCGCCGCTGTTGCCGGAGCCTGTGGTGTTAATGGCCAACTGGTAGCCATCCCCCGCTTCGCTGATGGTTTGCAGCGCGGGGCTGTTATTGGTGCCGTTGCGCGAAATCAACTGAATGTTGCCGTCGGTGACGGTGGGGTTGGGAATGATGTTCACCGTCGCGGCCTGGTTGTGCATGTCGTTCGATGCCTGCGCCTGAATCGTATTCACCGACACGGCGGGGTAGCCCATGACCACGACTCTGGAGCCGGATTGTATCGTATCGAAATTGTCGTTTAATTCAACCTTGGTGAGCGGCTGAGGGGTCTCGATCTTGACCAGCGCCACATCGGCGTTGTCGTTCACCTTGGTGACGGTGGCGTTAAGGGGCATGCGCTGCCCGGCAAAAGTCACATTCAGCACATCGTCGCGCCCCTGCACCTGATTCGCAAAACCCAGCTGATTTTGCACCCCTCTGAGGTCGCTGAGGCTCTTCAGATTGCCCTCCACGACGATCTGTGCCTGGGACGGCAACCATGCGGGGAACGAATTCGCGCCGAGGGCGCTCATGCTGGCCCCTCCTTTCCCGTCGGGAGTGAGAAGAATGCCGGCCTGATCCCCATGGCTCCCCCAGCCTTCGTAGGGCGCATACCAGCCCGCCGCCACGTGTTTGTTGGTAAGGATAAAGCCGGAGCTGTCGACGACGAAGCCGCTGCCTGATCCCCTAGCGCCGACGAGCACATAGCTGCCGCCGCCGTCGCCCGTGGAAAGTATCGGTTCCGCCTGGCCCTTGAGCGCGTAGAACAAGGGCAGCGTATCTCCCGCGCCCTGAATCAGAGGTGTGGTTTTGCCGCTCTTGTCCTTCTGGCTATTGGCCACATAAACCTGGCTCAAAACGTGCCCACTTGTGACGTCAATCAGGCTCCATGCCACCTCGATGCGGACCACAGCAGGCGTGTACTTGGTGGCAATGTCGACGCTGCTCATGGTGTCTTTGGTGGTGTTAGTGGCAACGGGGTTGACGATATTGTTGATGATCGACTTGGGACGGGTCCACAGATACGCTCCCACTCCCAGAATGATCACCAACAGCGCAAATCCACCCCATAACATCTGGTTGCGCGTCTGAGATTTTCCCTGGCCGATCATTCTCTCAACCGTGGCTTTGCCGACTGCCGTCGAACCGCTCGTTGTTTGAACAACGGGAGAGGGCGAGGTTCTTGTGGGGACCATAGGCGGCGGGATAGACGCCATAGGCGGCGGGATGGGCGCCTCACGCGTCGGCGCCGACACACTCGCGGGCACCGGAATTTCCGCCATCCGTGTGGCTTTTGTGGCTTTCGGCTCGCAATCAAACTGAAATTCCGGCCCGCCTGGTCCAAGTTGGACCACGTCGCCGGCGTGCAACGGAATAGGACCATAGAGGCGCTGCCGGTTCACGAAGGTTCCGTTGGTGCTGTTGAGATCGACAATGGTGGCTTCAACCGGATCGATTTTAGTCACTGTGATCTTGGCGTGATGGCGGCTAACCAGGTCTTCCCTGTCAGCATCGAATTTGATGTTGCAGTCGGGCTCACGGCCTAACGTGAACTCTCTGTTGTCGGCAACGGGGAATTCCTCAGTTGCTGTTGGTTTCCCACCGCCCATGCGCCGTATGACAATACGTTCGTTCATTCATCCCTCCTTGCGATGTGAAAAAACACCGACCATTGCCCACGCATACTGGTGGGAAAGACCAAATCCGTGAACGAATCTGGCCCGATTTTGTTGGCACAAGTCTACACCTTAACCGGCTCGCGGTCGCCGGATTTTTTGGGGATTACCGAATGCCAGCGCCGCCACAATTCTGCGGCCGGAAACTGCCTCAAGGTGTTGCAGGCAAAAACTTATTAGTGTTTTGGGGAACGGCTTGTTCTGCTTTCTTGCTGTTTCTGGCTTCTTCGATACCAGATGGCAATTTCTTGCCCTGCCGGCACCCGAAGCGCTTCAATCCGGCGCACGATGCATCTGGTCAATCACGCATCAGAAAACTCTCCGTCAGAAAAGACCGGTTCTGAGGACATGATTGATCCATCGACCATCCATCATCACCAGGAGCCCCTGCACCCCGTCAGCGAACAAGTGTCCATGTTCTTCAGCAATACATGCTGCCACAGGCTCCCAGCTCACAGCCTATCACGCTGAGCAAGGGAGTATCCACGATCGATCCGGTTAATTGGAAGGCCCGCTTCCCACATTTTGCCGCGGGCGAGGAAATCAGCCCAAAACCAGCCAAATGTTGGCATTGGCGGAGCGCGGAACCGGCCAAATGTTCGCCTAAGTGGTTGCACTTGCCCCCCAAATGTTCGCTTGGGAGGGTGCGATTCTTCGAGACAAATACCGAGAATAGTTGGGAACAATTCGCAGTTAGAACCGAGAAAAGTTGCGAATAAGAGCGAGTGGCACCAAGGAATTTCTCGAAAGTGTGTCTAAACAGGCGTTTGCGGCCCCAAATGCCCACATTTATGCGTGTTTTTGACATGTTTTTCGTGGGTTGAGCATGTCTGTAGAGACAGGGAACAAGGGACCCAGGGAACAAGGGAACGAGCGAGGGGATCATCCTCTTTCGGCTCTGGGAGCGCGGCCGCGGGGGAGGGAAGCCGGCCCGGCGTCAGCGATTCTTCCGATTCCGCGCGCTCTGTCGTTGGGATCCGTCCAGAGCAACACGGGTGGAGCGCGCGGCGCCGGCCACGGCAAGCAGCATGCTCTGCATCTGCGGAGTGAATGCGCGGCGTTCAGCTTCTTTCTGCGCGAAGCTGACGGCCCAATACAGCAAGCAACAGACGTAGCTGGTTACGACGACTTCGTCGAGGTAATGAAACGGGGAAAACGTGGTGAGGTGCGAATGCAACATGGTCACAGTCAGACTGACGAGGGAAAGGAGGCCCAGGCCGGTGGCAACCTGCAGCTCACGGTCGCGCCAGCCGATGGACAAGAATTGACTGCCGGCGGCAAAGAGCAGGAAGACGAGGACGCGAAGGAGCGATATTGTTTGCTGCAACTGCACCAGGGGGAGCGCTCTTGTGGACACGACATGCGCAAGTCCCGGAAGCGCCGCGAACGGCCAGATGGCCGCGCCCGTGAGCAGAATCAAGACGGCCACAACCACCAAAGAGCGACGCGATAGAGAGGCCCGGAGCGGACGGAGCACGGACCAGGCCAGCTCGACCAAAACACAGAACATAATCGCGGAATCCAGGACAGTTTGCGTGGCGTACGCCCGAAAATAAATAGCCGGCGCGTACTTTCTGATGGCATATATGGCGATGTTGCTCGAGAAGTCCCAGACGCAATAAAAACAAAAAACCGGCAAGGTGCGCCAAATGCGCCTGTAAAAAAGCAGCCCAATCACCACGACGTCTGTCAATAAGGCGGCAAGAAAAATCGCGTACTCAAGATTCACCGGCATCCGGGCTGACCTGTTCTACTGAATGACTTGAGCATAGCAGCATTATCGGCGCAACAAGAAGATCTTTCACTATATGCGTACCGATCTCCGATTTGCCGGGTCATAAAATTCATGAAAAACCACCGCGGGTTCCTCGAGTGCCGTGTCTGAAAAAAAGTTCATCACAAAGCTTTGGTGATCAAATGCAGGGTCCCGTTCGACTTCGATCGCTGCCGCGATCTTCGCTCAGGGCAGGCTTTCGACTCGGTCGACGCGGCGAGTCAGGCTGCTCTTCATGAACAAATTTACAAGTGGTTCCTGAAGGGAGCTAACGGTTTTCGCGCTGCCCTACGGGGCGCGAATCTTCTTTGCGATCGCAACCCAGGACTCAAGTTCGCTCGCGCGAACTTGTCCTGGGCTATTCTCGTGTGGCCCCTACGGGGCCGATTTCGCGCGCTGCCCAGTTCATTCCACACGCGACTCGCCTAAGCGAGTCGGGCTGCTCAGAATGACAGGGTACTTATGCTGCGAACTTTAGAGACAGGACACTAGAGACAGAAATGAAAAAGCCCACCCGTGCCACGGATGGGCTTGTGCCGAAGCACTACGTGGAACCTACGCAGCGCTCATCGGTGTGGGGAACCACGGAAACGCGTTTTCCGCTGTGGCGCTCATCGGCGTGGGGAACCACGGAAATGTGTTTTCCGCTGTGGCGCTCATCGGTGTGGGGAACCACGGAAACGTGTTTTCCGCTGTGGCGCTCATCGGTGTGGGGAACCACGGAAACGTGTTTTCCGCTGTGGCGCTCATCGGTGTGGGGAACCACGGAAATGTGTTTTCCGCTGTGGCGCTCATCGGTGTGGGGAACCACGGAAACGCGTTCTCCGCTGCGGCGCTCATCGGTGTGGGGAACCACGGAAATGTGTTTTCCGCTGTGGCGCTCATCGGTGTGGGGAACCACGGAAACGCATTTCCCGCTGTGGCGCTCATCGGCGTGGGGAACCACGGAAACGCGCTTGCCACCGCGATCATAAGGAGCAGTGCAATGAAAGCAACTTTCAGAAGGCCCGACGTTCTCGTACGCATAACTTTCACTTTCTTTGGTATGCAGCTAGAGTTAAATGCAAACTTAGAGTAACCCAAAACGTGCAGGCGATCTACAACAAAAGTGTCATTAGAAAGATTTTCTACCGATGGTAACGATCTTTCGCTAATTTGGGTAACTAAAATATGGTTACCACAGCCGGTATTCGCCTTATATTCGCCTGCGCGTGCTGACTGTTTCGCCTCTTTGCCGATGGCCGGCATTTCGGTCAATAAAGAGCAAGGGGAATCGGGGTCGAGGGCATTTCAGGAGACGCGGAAGGGGGATTCCATCTTCAAGGGCGACCGGGTTGAAGAGGTTACCTGCCTGAAAACTTTAGTGCCCTGTGCTAATTGAACAAAACACGGTACATTTGCAAATGAGCCCGTATTGGACGGGTACTATCTATGAGCTCTCTAAAATCAAACGCGACGCTGCAGCCAGCCGCTGTGGCTCCCGGGGCCGGGCGGCAAGAGGTGCGTTGTGCGGTGCGATTCCCACTCGCACTGCCGGTGGTGCTATCGACAGGAGACGGAGAAATCGCCGCTCTGACGCGGAACATCTCTGCCAGCGGGGTTCTGTTTTCGCTGGACCGGCCGTTACGCGTGGGTCTGGACATCCAATTTTCGTTGCGCATGCCGCACGCGGTCCTGGGCACTCCGCACGATGTTCTGGTCCACTGCAAGGGACGTGTGGTACGCTGCTCTACAAGCCAAAACGAGCACCTTGCTGCTGCAACTAACGAGCACCTTGCCGCTGCAACTATTGATGAATATCAGTTTGCGGAGCAATGATGTAACGTTGGCTTGACGACAGCCAACTATGGATCTGGATAATAATTCCGAGAGCGAGAGCGAGAGCATCGAAAAGCCGGTCAAGCCCGGCGCTATTCGTATTATTCTTGCGGATTCGCAAGCTATTTACCGCGTGGGCATTCGCAAGGTCTTTGCCCTGGAAGACGACATCCGCGTGGTGGCGCAGGCCGATTCGCTGGAGAACCTGCATCTGGCCATCGAACGCTACCCAACGGACATTGTTCTTCTGGAGGGAAGCATGCTGGCCGGGACGGCCAATGCGATTCCCGAGCTGCTGCGGTTGTCTCCGGATGTAAAGCTGATCGTGCAGGCAGTGGGAGCCGACGAGAACCACACCGTGGAGCTTTACCGGCGCGGCGTCCGCGGCATCGTTTCGCGGTCCATCTCGCCCGATCTGCTGGTGCGTTGCGTGCGCCGCATCGCCGCCGGCGAAACCTGGATCGACAATCAATCGGTCAACTGGGTCATCGATGCCTATCGGGCCCAGGCCGCCGCTCTTGTAAGTCCGCGTAACCGGCCCCGTCTTTCTCCCAAGGAGATGGCGATCATCAGCTGCATCACTCAGGGCAAGCGCAACAAGGAAATTGCCTTCCAGTTGGGCACCACCGAACAGGTGATCAAGAACTACCTGCGCAAGATTTACGACAAGCTGGGAGTGTCGGATCGGCTGGAGCTGGCTCTTTACTGCCTGCACAACAAGATCATCCAATCGGAAATGGACGAGGAGCAGTTGGCGCAAAAGGTAGTTGTCACGTAGTTTGGTGTCCCGAAAGTTCGCGTCAAGAAACTGGTTATCAAATGCAGGTCCTTCGACGCGCTCCTCACGAACAAATTTACAAGTGGTTCCTGAAGGAGCTAACGGTTTTCGCGCTGCCCCTACGGGGCCGATTTCGCGCGCTGCCCAGTTCATTCCACACGCGGCTCGCCGAAGCGAGTCGGGCTGCTCGGGATGACCGGTCCTTTTTTCCGGTTGGCGCAAATCGCGCCAAGACTCGCCCAGGACGACCGGTGAATTTTTCGGTGCCGCCGAAGGCGACGCGATTCCGGGAGACCTGCTAAAGGAATGCAACTCCGTTTTATCTAGTCAGTTCGGTGAGGAGCACCTGGGCTTTGGCAGCCAGCGTGTGCGCTCCCTCCACATCGCCTGAGGCCAGAGCCGCTCTGGCTTGCTTCACGAACTCCCGGATTTGCGCGGCGCTTTTCTGCTCGGGTTCGTTCAAGGGGCGGTTAAAGCCATTCAGCTCGCGTTCGATAGCGGCTATGGAACCCTCTGTCTGTTGGCGAAGGCTGGCGGGGTCGCCGGAGGAGAGTTCGCCAAGGGCGCTTACGCCGGCCACAGGGCTTGGCGCAGATTCCGGGACGTTGGTGTTTTCTTCAGGAATCGGGGTTGCCGGCCTCCTGTGCCTGGCCGGGGGGGTGATCGGCTGCGTTTCTTCCCTCATGTTGTAAAGGGGTTCGCCGGGGATGACGAGCAGATCGGGCGGCATCTCGATGGATGCAAGTTCAAGCGGCTGGGGAATTTCGATGGGCGGCGCGAGCGGGTGGGTTTGCGCCTGTTGCGTCCTGTGGAAGGGCCAATGGGAGCAGCCCGTAAGCAAGAGCGGCAGCAGGCACACAGCGCACTTGGCAGGAGACTTCATCCTCCTAACCCCTTTTCGTTTTCTACATTTGCCGCCAGCAGATGGCGGCGTCCCCGTTCCGCAGAAGCGAGTGGAATATGCAGCCGAAATTCCGTTCCGCGGCCCTCTCTTGATTGTACGTCTACGCTGCCGTGATGCAACTGCAGAATGCGGTAAGTCATGGCCAGCCCGATGCCGCTGCCACCGCTCTTGGTGGTGAAGTACAAATCGAAGATCCTTGCCCGGATCTCCTCGGGAATGCCGGGCCCCTCATCGGCGATGCGCAACAAGGCGGATTTCCACGCCGATGGCGCGGGTTTATCGCTGGCCGGCCCCAGTCCATTTCCCGGCATCGGCGAAGCGGAACCCTCTGCCCAGCGGTCTTCTTCGAGAATCACCTTGAGCCGGCCGCCTTCGGTCATGGCCTGGGCGCCGTTCTGGATGACGTTGAGCACAGCCTGTTTGAACAGATCGGCATCGACGTTGGCGATCACGGGTTGGTTCGGCATGCGGGTGTCCAGCGCAACATTGTGCGTAGAAAACTCCTCGGCGGCCAAAGCCAGGACGTCGCCGATGACGAGGCGAAGATCGTGCTCGCGCAGTTGCAGTTCCACGGGGCGCGAGAAGTCCACCAGTGTCTGCACCACGCGGTCCAGCCGGCGAATTTCCGCGTCGATCACTTCAAGATGCCTGGCCGCCGGGTGCCTGGCCGGCGAGGCGCTGTCACCAATCAGTTTCGCTTTCAGGAGCTCCAGATGCACGACGATGGCGTTGATGGGATTTTTGACTTCGTGACCCACGCCCGAGGTGAGGCGCCCGATCGCGGCCATGCGCCGCGAGAGCTCCAGTTCCGACTCGATTTCAGCGGCCGATTCCAGATCGTGCAGCGTGACCAGCGCGCCCAGGCCGCGGCGGCTTTCGTCATCGTAAATAAAGTCCACAGAGGCCTGGATGCGCCGCCCGTTTTCGGTGCGAATCTCTTCCTTGACCATGTTCACGCCGGCTTCAATGGCATCGCAAATCGGCCGCCCGAGCAGCGTGGAGCGGTCGAAGATATCGCGCGCCTGGCTACCTAGAATGGTGTTGCGTTCGATTCCGAGGAAGCGTTGCGCCGCCTCGGAGACAAGGACGGCACGCTTGTCCTCGGTGAACAGCAAAATGCCGTCCTGCAGATTGCCCAGAATCTGGTCGAGGTTTTCGCGCAGCGCAGAGTAGACCTCTTCGACGTTTTTCATGCGCTGGCCGATCTTCTCGATTTTGGTGGAGACGAGCGCGGCCACGTCCTGGCTCTTTTCGGGCTTTTTGGGGGCAGGTTCTTCCCGGGCGGGCGTTTCTCCGGCGGCGGTCAGGCGGTCGAGCTGGCGGCTGATCTCCGCCAGCGGCCTGAGCGCCAGATTGCTCAGCAGGAAGGCGGCAAGCAGTGCGACAATCAGCGCAATTCCCATGAGCCAAAATGCTTTCCTGAGCAGCGGCCCGTAGACGGCGCGGAGCAGCGAAGTGTGAACCCCGACGTGGACTGTGGCGAAAGGCTTGCCGTTGCTTTCAAGCGGCGCCACGACGTCAAAGACCTTAGGCTGGGCGAACACCTGCTTCATTACCTCGACGGGGCCGGCCTTGACCAACTGCTTATAGTCGGGGCGCGAGGGCAGCGGCTTGCCCTGGTTGTCGGGATTGGTGCTCAACAGAGTGACGCCCTGGCTATCGCCGATGTTGACGTCGTACACGGTCGACGAATAGCGAATCACCGCAACCATCGTCGCTTGCAGTGTGGGATCGTTTTGCACAGTCGCAGCCACCAACTCGCGCAGCTCGACAGGATCGTTGGGATCGACCGTTTGGCCCTTGAGACCGGCCTCCAGCGCATTCTGCAGCGAAAAGCGCACCTGTTCGGCCACCATGAGGTTGGTGTCGTAAGTCTCGAGCACAGCCGCTTTGAGCAATTGATGCACGTAGACCAGCGAAACCAGCCCGGCGATGAGGAATACCAGGGTGGTAATGGCCAGTACGAGTTTGGTCTTCATGCCCATGGATAACGGCGCTTCTGTCTCAAACAGATTGTGGGAACAGGGTTATTTCTAACGTGAACCCCAAGAATCATTCTTACGCTACTTGCCGGAGCTATGGCCCTAGCCGTTCACCCACGGGGCGAAAACCTAACCGGTCTTCCACTCCAGGGGAAAAACTCGCATTCGCGTCAAGGCACGACTTTACTCGTGCTGTAAACGGGCCGTAAAAATGCGGGGATTTACAGGCTGCGGAAAGTGGGCATTGCAGCCGGAGGGGTGAAAACCGTCCCTCAGGGGCTAAAGTCCGGTTGATTTGATTGGCTTTATCGGCACGAGTAAACTCGTGCCCTTTTACAGAGCCTCCGCAATCGAGTTTTTCTGCAGCCTGTTTAGCCCTCCTCATCCAACTGTCGGTTGCGGCACGGCTGAAAAGTCGTGCCCTGACGCGATTACAACGATCGGCTCTGGGCGCTCCTTGAATCCGCGACTCGGGAAGGTCTCGACATAGCAGGGGCTGAATCAAAGGCCGGGTTTCCGCCATTGAGAAGCGCCTAGCTTGCCCTGTCCTGCCGCGCCCGGCTGTACTCCTTGAGCTTATTGTGCAGGGTCTTCAGGCTTACGCCAAGAATTTCGGCGGCGCGCGTTCTTGTTCTGTCCGAAGGCCTCGAGCGTGCGCAGGATCAGCAGCCGTTCGGCTTCGTCCACGGTAGCGCCCACGCGCACCGTGATCGAGTTGCCGTCTGTTGCGGGACCTCCCAACTCCTGCTCCCTGCCGAATCCCTGGGGCAGGTGCGCGGGATCGAGCGGCGCGCCATCCTGGCAAAGAACGACTGCGCGCTCGATGGTGTTGCGCAGCTCGCGCGCGTTGCCCGGCCAATTATGAGCCTGCAGCCTCTCAAGCATTGCCGGCGACACGCCGGAAACCCTGCGCCCGTGCTTCTCATTCATCTCTCTCACCATGGCATCTGCCATGGCGGGCAGGTCCTCCAGGAGCTCGCGCAGCGGCGGCATGGCAATGTTGAAGACGTTGAGCCGGTAGAAGAGATCGGCGCGCAGATGCCCCTCGGCAACGGCCTGGCGGGGATCGCGATTGGTGGCCGCCAGGACGCGCACGTCGGTATCCTGCTCGTTGCGTGCTCCCAGCCGCCGGAACTTGCGTTCTTCCAGAACTCGCAGCAGCTTGGCCTGAGTGCCGGAGGGCATCTCGCCCACTTCGTCCAGCAGCAGAGTGCCGCCCGAGGCCAGTTCGAAGCAGCCGGCCCGCCGCTCCACGGCGCCCGTGAAGGCGCCTTTCTCGTGGCCGAAGATCTCGCTTTCGATCAGCGTCTCGGGAATGGCGGCGCAGTTCACTGCCACGAAGGGCCGCGATTTGCGCGGGCTCAGGTCGTGCAGCGTGCGCGCCACGAGTTCCTTGCCGGTGCCGCTTTCGCCGGTGATCAGCACGGGGACGTTCGATGGCGCGATTTGCTCGATCAGCGCGAAGATCTCGCGCATGGCGGGCGAGTTGCCCACCAGCCGGCCCAGCACTCCGGTCTCGCGCAGGCGCCGGCGCGCCACTTCCAGTTCGATCGCCGTTTCGCGCTGCCGCCTGGCGTTGGCCAGGATGGTCTTGAGGCGCGTGGCGTCGACCGGCTTCTGCAGAAAGTCGTAAGCGCCGAGCTTCATGGCATCTACGGCCAGTTCAACCGATCCCATGGCCGTGAGCACTACCACCGCGAGGTTGGAATTCAGCCCCGGCGCCCCCTCGGCCAGCCTGGTCAACAGGCCGATGCCATCCATGCGCGGCATCTTCAGGTCCGTCACCACAATAGCCGGGTTCCATTGGAGGGCCTTCTCCCACGCCTCGACGCCGTCGCGCGCAGTCTCGGTGCGGTATCCCCATCCGGAGATCAACTCGGCGAGGCCGGCCAGCGCATTCGGCTCGTCTTCGGCGATAAGGACCTTCACTTCGTGCTGCATTGTAGCTTCCTGCTTAGCTATTAGCTTACCTTCTTGCGGTGCACCCTCGCCAAATCCACCTGCCTGCACCCAGCGGCCGGCAGCCCTGCCCGGCGCCTTGCCGCTTTATTCTGTTTTGGAAGGGAGCTTTATTCTT
Source organism: uncultured Acidobacteriaceae bacterium (assembly GCA_963848805.1). Classification (GTDB taxonomy): domain Bacteria; phylum Acidobacteriota; class Terriglobia; order Terriglobales; family Acidobacteriaceae; genus Telmatobacter. The sequence goes on from CAWKFD010000008.1 coordinate 14,552, forward strand.
ATGTCTTCGCCGGCTGTTGCCTACGCACGCCAGAATTATCCCCGCTTTCTCGACGAATTGAAGGTCCTGCTGCGCATTCCTTCGATTTCCACTTTGCCCGAGCACAAAGGCGATTGCCGCAAGGCCGCCGAGGCGCTGGCTGCCGAGCTCAAGCGCATCGGCATGGAGAACGTGCGGCTGATCGATACCGTGGGACATCCTCTGGTCTACGCCGACTGGCTGCACGCCGCGGGTAAACCTACCGTGCTCGTCTATGGCCATTACGACGTGCAGCCTGTCGATCCCGTCGACGAGTGGATCTCGCCGCCCTTCGAGCCCGCGGAGCGCAACGGCAACATCTACGCACGCGGCGCGGTGGACGACAAGGGGCAGGTGTGGGCGCAGGTCAAGGCGCTGGAGTCGCTGCTGGCCGCGAACGACGCGCTCCCGCTGAATGTGCGCGTCCTGTTCGAGGGGGAAGAAGAGGTTGGCGGCGAGGGCATTGCGAGCTACGTCGCCACAAAGCCGCCCGAGCTGAAATGCGACTTTACCCTGATCTCAGATAGCGAACTTTTCGCGCCCGGCCTGCCCACGCTTTGCGTGGGCCTGCGCGGCATGATCTACACCGAACTCGAAGTGCGCGGGGCCAAAACCGATCTGCACTCCGGCATGTACGGCGGCGCAGCGCCCAATCCATTTTTCGCGCTGGCGCACATCATCGCCAAACTGAAGGATGAGAACGGCCACATTCTCATTCCCGGCATCTACGACGGCATCATCCCGCCCAGCGCAGAGGAGCTCGCCGCGTGGCGCAGCCTGCCCTTCGACGAGGAAGAGTACCGCAAAAACGAAGTGGGTTCGAAGCAACTGGTGGGCGAAGCCGGCTACAGCGTGCTGGAGCGCACCTGGGCGCGTCCCACGCTCGAGGTGCACGGCATGCCGGGAGGCTTTATCGGAGCGGGCGCCAAGACGGTGATTCCCGCCAAGGCCTCGGCAAAGATTTCGATGCGGCTGGTACCCGGCATGACCCCGGCCAAGGTTTTTGATCTCTACAAGAGTTATGTGGAAAAGATCGCGCCCGCCGGCGTGGATGTGGATGTGCGGCTGATTCACACCGGCGACCCCAGCCTGATCCGCGTCGACAACCCTTATATCGAGGCCGCCACCAGAGCCCTCCACGAGGTCTGGGGCAAGGACACGGTCTTCATCCGCTCCGGCGGCTCCATCCCCATCGTCGGAGACTTCGAGCGGCACCTGGGTGTGCCCAGCGTGATGATGGGCTTCGGCTTGCCCGACGACAATATCCACGCTCCCAACGAGAAGTTCCATTTGAAGAACTTTGAGCTGGGGATTGTCTCGCTGATTCGGTTTTTGGAGGAGGTTGGCAAGTAAGCTGCTTCAGGCGCCCCGGGTTTCAAAACATCGAAATCCGGGCACGAAGTCTATTCTGAGTGGAGACCCATGGGTGCAATTCAACTAAGTCGCGTTACCCGCGCTGACGCAGCTGATTTGATCCTTGCCAACCGTGCCAGCCAGGAATATCACCTGCCTTGGGTCAATTCCTTTACCGATCAAACTGGCTTCGATAGCTGGTTCGCGCGCGGTATTACCGGACCAAACATTGGCCTTGTCGCACGTGAAAGATTATCCAATCATGTCGTCGGAGTCATCAATATCAATGAAATTGTCGCTGGCGCTTTTCAGAGCGCTTACCTTGGCTACTACGGAATGGTGGGCTTCGGCAGGAAAGGCCTGATGACTGAAGCATTACGCGCGGCTGCCGGTTATGCTTTTGTCGATCTTGGATTACACCGACTGGAAGCGAATATTCAACCAGGGAATGTTGCATCGATAGCCCTTGTACGCAGATTGGGTTTTAAGAAAGAAGGTTTCTCTCCTCGCTATCTTTGCATCAACGGCGAGTGGATAGACCATGAGCGATGGGCGTTACTTGCCGACGATCCAAGCGGAGCCTCGCTGGGCGCGGACCAAGTTGATTTTCTGGAGATTCTGCGCAGCGCCCCCGACCGCGCGCCGGATCCAGGTGATGAACTGGCCCGCCATTAACCCTGATAAAGCTTGCCCTTCAAGCCTGAGAAACCACTCACCTTATCCAGCCTCACATTTCAAGCCGCGTGGCGAACCGGCGCGACGCGAATCAGTTTCTCGCGCTTTCGCGTCTGGGCTATCTCGTAGGCCGACTGCATCCGCATCAGCGTATCCATCTTCACGCCGAAGGCCTTTTCAATGCGCAGCGCCATCTCTCCCGATAATCCGGCTTTTCCGTTCAACAAACTGGAGAGCGTAGGCCGGGAGACGCCCAGCGCCGCCGCAGCAGCAGTCACCGTTAACCCCGCTGGTTCGACGATCTCCGTCCGGATAAAATCTCCTGGATGGGGAGGATTCTTCATAGGCATCGCGTTTTCTCCTAGTGATAATCTTCCAAATTCATGGCGTGGATTTCGCGCTCGATGGCATCGACGCGAAAGGTCAGGCGCAGGTTGCCGGTCACGCTCAAACTCCATGTTCCCTTGCGGTCTCCGTTCAAGCGGTGCGCCTTCCAGGCAGGAAGATGCTGCAATTCCTCGGCATCGTCCATCCCGTCCAGAAAGGCAAACATCTTGCGCAATTTGTCCGCCGAACTCTCCGGAACCCCTTTCGCGCTGTCCTCTTCATAGAGCCTTTTCAGGCCCTTATGAATGAAATCCCGAATCTTCATTCTGACCGACTGTAGCCTGTAGCCTAACACCTGTCAAGCCGCGTTCAGCAGCTTACGCTAAACTTTGATCAGTTTGCAGTCAGGATGAGGCTGGAGGCGGCATTCAATCTTGAGAGAAGGGAAGACGGAAACCGCAACCGCCGCGGCTCGGCCCGAAGCCGTCGGCTTCGTTCTCGCCGGCGGCCAATCCATCCGTATGGGGCGGGACAAGGCGCTTCTGCTCTTTGCCGGGCGGCCTCTGGTGGCGCACGCGCTTTCGATCTTGGGGCAAGCCGGTCTTGCGGCCTCAATTGCCGGCGCGCGTCCGTCGGCGCGCACGGCTCTTGAGGCATTTGCGCCGGTCGTCGAGGACCCCGAACCGGGTCTCGGCCCTTTGGCCGGCATCTGCGCCGCGTTGGCGTCAACTTCAGCGTGCCACGCCGTCTTTTTGCCCGTCGATTTGCCCCTTCTGCCGCCCGCGCTGATCGCCTTTCTGCTCCATCACGCCAGAATCAGCGGACAAGCCGTGACGGTTGCCTCAGTCGCCGGCTTTCGCCAGACTTTTCCGGCGGTCCTTGGCCGCGCTGTGTTGCCTGCGCTGAAAGCCGCGTTGGAGGCTGGGAACGACGGCTGTTTTTCCGCCTTCCAGGCCGCCGCAGCCAGCCAGGGCCAGGCCATCAGCGCGGTGCAGGTCGAATTCCTTGCTCAATCCGGCCAGGTCGCGCATCCACTCGGCCTACCTCCTGTCCGTTGGTTCCTCAATCTGAACACCCCCGGGGACGTCGAGCAGGCCGAAGCTCTCTGCCGCATCGCGTAATCTGGTTTCACGGGAATGTCTGACGCATCTTCCCATCCCGAGCCTCTAACGCCGCTGGGAACGGACTTCGACGCACTGGCGGACGGCGCCGAAGCCAAGCCCGAGCCCGCCGCGACGCCGCAAGCCGCCCGCTCTGAGCCCATCATCGACTTTAGCAACGTCTCCATCTCTTTTAATGGCCGCCCGGTGCTGGAGGATGTGAGCTTCTCAGTGGGCCGCGGCGAGACCCTGTGCATCCTGGGCCGCAGCGGCGTAGGCAAGTCAGTGTCGTTGCGCCTGCTCATGGGCTTTCTCAGGCCGGACTCCGGATCGATCCACGTGGAGGGACAGGAGATCACCAGCCTCGACGAGGAGGGTTTGCGGGCCATTCGCAAGCGCGTCACCATGGTTTTTCAGAATGGCGCGCTGTTCGATTCGCTCAGCGTGCGCGAGAATGTGGCCTTCCCCTTGCGCGAGCGCGGCGGACTGGCTGAGGATCAGCTGGAACAGCTCGTCGACCGGTTGATTAGTCTGGTCGGCGCCGAGGACGTGGCCAATGCCCTGCCCTCCAGCCTCTCGACGGGGCGCAAGCGGGCCGTGGCGATGGCGCGCGCGCTGGCTGCCCAGCCTGAGATCGTGCTCTACGATGAGCCGACCACCATGGTCGATCCCATCATCGCCCGGCGCCTGGGAAACCTGATTCAGCGCTTGAAGCGCCAACTCGGCTTTACCGGCATCGTGGTCACGCATGACACTCGATTTGCTGAGCTGCTCGCCGACAGTGTGCTTTTTCTCCACCAGGGCAAGGCCCAGTTCTTCGGGCCGCTGCAGGGTTTTCTTGCGTCGACCGACCCCCAGATCCGCGAGTTTCTTACTCTGGACGCCTACCTATTGCCTTCGGAATAAAGAGCTTAAGTCGTCGAACAAAATCCGCGATACAATCGAATCTACCAATCGGCACTTCGAATTGGTAACTGGGCAGGTTCTCTCCCGTAACCCCTCGACGGCGTAATTTTCTTGCTATTCCGCCTTGCAATGGGAGAATCTAAAGCCAATGGATTTGCCCTTAACGTTGGTATTCCCACGGGATGGAAGAAAGCGATACAAACAATTCCTAAGGACCTGCATCGAACTTCATGTTTCGGTGTCATTCATTTTTGAACGCCTGAAGAGTCTTCAAAGCTTGCGGTAAGGGCTGAGCCTTCAGGTAAATGTTTGTCCGGATCTTCCGGTTGTGCTAACTCGCTGACGGCCTTTGACGGCAATCTCATTTCAGGGTCTGTTCGCCGCCGTCCGCAACGCAACATCAAATGTTGGTTAATTCCCGTGAAACTGGCCGGGAAGGGTTCGCTGCACGCAATTCCTTGCGCTCCGTCGTGTCAGCCGAAAAAGGAACAAATCAGGGACTCCGTTATGTATGGAGTCGCACACTCAATCATCTGCTTCGCCTGTGCCTTGAAGGTTTTCATTTCCAATCAACCACAGTAGCCACTAACCACGTGCTGGTGAAGGTTTGAGGTCGCGCAATTCGTATGGCGAGTTCGGATTTTTGGCAAAGATTATCGTCTTCTTTAGCTTCGTCGGCGGAATGGGAAGCAGGGGTTCCGGGGAGCACTCCGCGGGGCGCGCGTGGTGTGACCAGGCTGGGGATGGTTTCAGATGCAGTAACAGTATTCGGGGCCGCGATGGTGGCCACGCTTTACAGGCTTCGCGCCACTCCGGTGGAGGGCGCGAGAGACATTCGGCAGGGCGCCCTGATTCACGGCCATCCGACATGGACCCTTCTGACCCTGCTGTGCGGATTTACGTTCGCACTCATCGTAACCAGCCGGCGGTTGCATCTCTACACGCCGGCGCGCCTGCCCAGCTTTCTACATGAGCAGAGGTTAAGCGCACAGGCCTGCCTCACCTCCGGACTGTTGCTCACCGGCGCACTCTATCTGGTTCGCGCCGACATTCCCCGCGGGATCGTCCTGGGCACGCTGGGTATGGTGGCTGTTGCGGTGGGTTTCAGGCGGCTGGTGTATCGCATTATGCTCCATCGGCGCTTCGACCGCGGCCTGGGCACGCGCAACGTGCTCATAGTCGGCACCGGGCCGGAGGCGCATGCTCTGCGTCAGCACGTGGAGAGCATCCGGCACCTTGGTTACACGTTCAAGGGTTTCATCGAGCTTCCCGGTTCCGATTCCCGAGCGGTAGCGGCTAAAAGCGATGTGGTTGGGACGCTGGATTCGCTCTTTCAGCAAACTCGCCAGCAGTTTATCGATGAAATATTCTTTGCCGCCCCTTGCGAGCGCAGCATCGTCCAGGGAGCGCTGGATCAGGCGCGCGTCCATGGCGTGGATCTTCGGGTTGTTCCCGATATGTACGACGGCGTGGCGTGGAACAGTCCCATCGAATACATCGGCCAGTTTCCCACCATCCCACTGCACCGCGGCGAGGTGCCGGAACTGGGGCTGCTCTTCAAGCGCGTCTTCGATATCGTCTTTTCCAGTCCTGGCGCTGGTTGCCGTCTCGCCGCTGCTCGCGGCCGTCGCTATCGCAGTCAAGCTGGATTCGCCCGGGCCGGTTTTCTACACCTCGGAGCGCATCGGCAAAAAAGGCGTGCTTTTCCGCTGCATCAAATTCCGCACCATGGTCCGCGACGCCGATACGCGCCGCGCCGAAGTGATGCACATGAACGAGCGCGACGGCGTGCTCTTCAAGATATCCGACGATCCGCGCGTGACCCGGCTGGGGCGCTTCCTGCGCAAATATTCGCTCGACGAGTTGCCGCAGTTTTTCAATGTTCTGGTTGGCGACATGAGCATCGTCGGTCCGCGTCCGCCGCTGGCCTGCGAGGTGGTCAACTACGATCTAAGCCATCTGCGCCGCCTCCACGTGACCCCGGGCATCACCGGCCTGTGGCAGGTGCAGGGGCGCCAGGACCCATCGTTTACGAAATACGTTTCGCTCGATGTCACCTATATTGACAACTGGAGCGTTTGGCTGGATTTCAAAATCATCCTGCGCACCATCGCCGTGGTCCTGGCCGGAACCGGCTCTTAGCCGCAGCGGCGGTCTACATAGAGCATTAATTAATTTGCGAGGTCACCGGGTCATCCGGCCCGTCCACAACTCCACCGCAAATGGCTTCTCCTTATCCGTCTTCATCTCCCATCCGGTTCCGCGCAGCACGCCGTTTTCAACTTCCGTAACCATTACGCCTTCGTCGGAGAGCTTTTCTGACTGCCACGCTTGCCCCTCGCGCCCCCACGCCAGAATCGAACGATGCCCAACAAAAAGCAGCAAGCCCTGGCCCACCACCGGCAGAATCCGCAGCACCGGCCGGTAAGCAATCATCGTGAACCGCTCCGGCCGAGTTGTGTCGATCAGGTATGCATACCCTCCCGCAACGGCGCAGATTTCTTCTGGTTTTGGAGCAGACCATAGCCCAGTCGGAGCGGCCGGATCGCGAAACCCCAGCGCGCAAGTGGCCAGAAAGATTTTCCCATCGCCTTCCGGCCGGATGAGCACTTCCAGCGCGTCATGCTCCACCTCTTCCGCCTCTCGCGGATAAACGAAGTGTCGCGCAGGGAGAATCAGCGGCCGCGCCTCGAGCGCCTCTGCCTGCCATCGATGGGGAAAGCTGAGGTCGATAATCGGCCGGGGCGCCGTTCCGCTCATGGTTGCGCCTTGTAGTCGAGAATCCAATGCAGTTGCTCTTCGGTGTCGGGAATCCTTGAGCCTCGCGCCGCCTCAATTGCGGTCAAAGCGTCCGTTGCCTTCCAGCCCAGGTGGATAAGTGAGCAGGCCGCTGTCAGAGGAGCCCTGCCGATGCTTCCCCGGCAGTGCATGCCGATCCGCTCACCCGCGCGAAGCCGAATCGCCAGAAAGGTCACAAACGACCTGAACGTTGATAAATTCGGTGGAACATGAACATCTGGAATCGGATAGGAGAGGAACTGCATGCCAGCTTCCCTAGCCAGCGCGCCTTCCTGTGCAAGGCCCAGCCATGCGGCTTCGTCCTTCTCCAGCAGCGAAACGAGTGTTTCCACGCCGCTCTGCCGAATATGCAGCAGTCCGTCCTTAAGCCAGCGATTGCCTTGCGGACAAGTCACAATGGCGAGCGATGGAGGCGGGTTTCCATTGATCCAGAAAACATCGCTCACGCGCTCAAACCCTCACATGCCGGACACAAAATCTCGAATTCGTCATGGCAATTCCGATGATAGACGGTGAGCGAGAGGCAAATGCCGCGCCGATTCCCATAAACCGATGATTTCGAACTCGATGCGCAGTTCCCGGTCCGCATCGCTTTCGCCGTCCGCTCAGTATGCCATACGCAGAACGACCCTTGCAGGAATGCGAAAATAAAATAGGCGTCCGGTTTCTGTTCCATATCCGTCCGGCGCAAGAGGGCTCTCATCCATGCTGCGCGTTCTTTCGACCCATCTGTTCCTGAATCACCGTCTGCACCCGGGCCTGCTTGAGCTCGCATCCCGCTCCGGCGCGCAGGCGGTGGAACTCTTTGCCGCGCGCCAGCACTTCGACTACACCAGCCGCGAGCACGTGATCGAACTGGCCGAGTGGTTCCGCTCCAATCCGCTCCAGCCCTTTTCCATGCACGCCCCGCTCTTCCCCGACCGCGAGATGGGCCGCGCCGGCGCGCCGGGAGTAAATGTGCTGCACCCCGACAAGTCCCGCCGCATCGACGCCATGGACGAGGTTAAGCGCGCGATTGAATCCGCCGAGCATATCCCGTTTCGCAACCTGATCGTCCATCTCGGTGAGCGCGACGATACCTGGTCGCCGCGCGCCATTGAGTTTGCGGCCACCGCGCTCGAGCACCTTGGCGCATTTGCCCGGCCGCTCGGAGTCCGTCTGCTGGTGGAAAATCTGCTCAGCGAGGTCACCACTCCCGAGCATCTCGCAATCATTCTTGAAATGGGCCATCTTGACAGCGTCGGCGTCTGCGTCGATCTCGGGCACGCGCACATGACTGTCGGAACCGCGGCAGCCATCGCAACCTTCGGCACCCGCATTGTCTCCGTCCACGTTCACGACAACCATGCAGTTAAGGACGAGCACCTGTGGCCCGGCGATGGAACCATCGATTGGCCGGCCACGGCAAAGGCGGTCAAAGCCCTTGCCACGCCTCCCGCAATCGTCCTGGAGATCGCCTCGAGTCTTCCCGACGCCCCCGATACATTGCCCGCGCGGTTGGAGCGGTCCTTCGCGATTTTCGATTGAGCCCCTCGGCCTCAGGGAGAAATGCGATAGAGCAACGGCATCCGCGGCGCCGGTCTGCATCGCGCGGGCAGCAAGCCGAACCGCAAGCAGCCGCTCCTCGGCGGGGCGATCGGCGCGGTTTTCACATTCACGCTCCAGCCATTCACCAGCAGTGCGGCGTCCACCGATCCCAGTCCCGTGGCCAGGTTGTACTCCGCGCCATCGGCTGTAAACCCCGCCACTCCCGGGACGCTGTTGTTGCCCGAAGGCGTCGCGTGAAATGGATTGGCAGCCGCGCCCGCCAGCGCATACAATCGCGCATTGGCGTTGCCCTGCCCCGCGCCGCCCTGTTTGTTCACCACCAGCGCCATTACGCCGGCAAACGCAGGCGACGCCACCGAGGTTCCCGAAACAACCCAATACGAACCGTTCTCCACCATGAAATAGCCGTCGTGGTCGGCAGCCGATAGCGCTACATCCGGAACTGCCCTCATCCCGTTCGATGCGCCTGCCCCGCTTGCTTCCGCCTGCCACATGGGCTGCGCGTACACCATGCTCGCGCCGCCGCCCGATGCCCACAGCCCTGCCCCGCCGTTCAACGCGCTCTCGTTCCACACCTCCTCGGGAATGTAGCTCTGCGCCGATGCGTAATCCGCCGAATTCGCGGTAGCCCAGTACTGCGCGGCGTTCGAGCTATCGTTGAACTCCGTCCCGCCCACGCACGTCGCATACGGCGAGCTGCACATTCCATTCACCGCGTTCCCAGATCCCTTCGCGTCAGCACCCGCCTCGCACCCGGCCGCGCCCGCGTCGCCCGAGGCCACAAACACGCTCATTCCCTGGCTCGCCGCCTGCTCCCACAAGCTGTTGTAAAACTCGAGCTCCGCCGTGCCCATCTCGCGCTCGCAACTGCCATAACTCACGCTCACCACCGGCGCCGTCGCGTGGTTCACAATGTACTCGGCCGCCAGATCCACGCCGTCCGTCGTCTGCGTTGACGCCGCAGCCACCAGGCTCACCGCCGCATCCGGCGCAACCGCCCCGCTCCACTCCACGTCCAGCGTCGACTCGTCCTGATCGCTTTCGTCCAGTCCCGGATCCGTTCCGTCAATAATCACCGCGGGGCTGCTCGCCGCCAGGCCCGCCATCGAGCGAAACGCCGCCACGTCGCTCAGGTCGATGTTGCTCCGCCCCGCAATCGCAATCGCGCTTCCGGCGCCCGCCGTGCCCGCAGTGTACAGCGGGTTCAAGTCGTACACCGCCCAAAAATCCGCGGGGAAAAGATAGTGCGTGCCGCCGGCCGTGTACTGTGGCTGCGCTTCAAGCGCCCTCCGCGCCTTCATCTCCGATCTGCGCCTGAAATCGTGCAGCGAAACCACGCCGCTCACCACGCCGGCCAGCGCCGCTGGAATCTGCGGGTCTTGTGAATTGGCTATATGCTCCGCGCCATTCACCCGATAGAGGTGCATCTCCGTGTGAAACGCGTCGAACACCTGCCCGGCCGTGCCGGAAAACACCACCAGTTGCCGCCCTTCCGGAATCTCGTCCACCGTGAATCCCTGCGCCGTGAGCCACGCCGTTACCTGCGCCAGGTCCGAGTCGCGCACTCCGAACTGCGCGCCATATTCTGCCGGCGCCAGCCATTGGTGATAGAGCGGCGAATTTGGATTCTGCTGCGCCTCCAGGAGCGCGTCGAGTTGCGTTTGTTGCGCAGGCGAGGGCTTCAGCAACAGCACCATCCGCTCCAGCCGCGTTTCAGAGTTCAGCACGCCCTGATCGAACTCCGCCCGCGCCAGCGGATGCACGTTGCCTTCGAGCGTGACGGCTTGCGTTTCGTCAATGCGATTCAATCCGTGAATAACGAGCGATTGCGCGTGAGCGCACGATGCCGTTGCCGCGAGCGCGAACGCTCCGGCCAGGAACAAATCTTGTCGGGCCAATTTTTTTCTGCTCTCTCTTTCAAGGCCGGGAAGCGTCAGCGGCGACACATCGTGAGAGAGCTTGGCTCTTCAGATCATGTGGGGTTGCTGCTCGAGATCGACTCCGCGGTCTGAGTTGTTTTTAATGTAGAGCGGAACTTGAGAGGGCTTTAGTCGTTTTCAAATTATATTTTCGCGAGCCAATCACCAAGGTACTTTGCACTGTCTCGAAGCAAGACAAAGTGTCTGCGCCTCGCACAGCGGCTAAAATTCCCCGCGTTGGTTGGAAAATTTTCAAAGTAGCTGTCGTTGAAAATTCTAGCAAATCCTCGGCAACTGCTCGCCGATCATGGTGGGAATCACGCGGTTCGCGCCCATCGCTGTCCGCGCCACCAGCATCCGCTTATGTTCCGCGGTCACCTGGCCGATGTGGGCGGCATCTCTTCCCAGCGGATGCGCGCGCAGTACGGCCAGCACGGCCTCTGCCGCTTCAGGCGTTACGAAGAACACCGCTTTGCCCTCGTTGGCCACATAAACCGGGTCGAGCCCCAGCAGCTCACACGCCGACTGCACCTCAGCCCGCACCGGCACGCGGGGCTCATCGATCGCAACCCCCACATCGGAGGCCTGCGCGATCTCATTCAGCGTTGAGGCCAATCCGCCGCGCGTGGGGTCGCGCATGGCGTGCACCGCCGCGCCGGCCACGTTCAACACATCGGCAATCATCCCATTCAGCGCCGCGCAATCGCTTCTGATCTGGCTCTCGAACTCGAGGCCTTCCCTCACGCTCATGATCGCCATGCCGTGGTCGCCGATGGTTCCTGAAACAATCACCGCGTCGCCGGGCAGCGCGCGATGCGGGCCCACCTGAATCCCCGCGCGCAGCACGCCCACCCCCGCTGTAGTGATGTAGCAGCCGTCGCCGTGCCCGCGCTCCACCACTTTGGTATCGCCGGTAACAATCTCCACGCCGGCCTGCGCTGCGGCCTTGGCCATCGCATCCACAATCGCCGCAAGTTGCGCCAGCGCGAATCCCTCTTCGAGAATGAAGCTGGCGCTCAGAAACTTCGGTTCCGCGCCGGAAACGGCCAGATCGTTCACCGTCCCGTTCACGGCCAGGTCGCCGATCGATCCGCCGGGAAAAAATAGGGGCTGCACCACGAAGGAATCGGTGCTGAACGCCAGCCGCGCGCCTGCGGTTTCAAGAACCGCCGCATCGCCCAGATTTTCGAGAGCCGCATTGCGAAACGCGGGCAGAAAAAGATGCTCCACCAACTCGTTGCCCAGCTTGCCGCCTCCGCCGTGGCCCATCACGATGGTGGGGTAATCGGCCAGCGGGAGCGGGCAGCTCCAGTTGGCGAAGTCGGGCGGCGCTTTTTGAGAATCGATCAATTTCAGCCTTTCAAAAATGCAATTGTCATCCTGAGCGGAGGTCGCCGCGGCGACCGAAGTCGAAGCATCCGCGGTTGTTCTTAGCTCGTTTTGCCACGAGATTTTTGGGAACACCACATTGGAACTGGTTGCATAAACCCTCCGAGGCGGGCGAAAAGCAGCCCTCAGGGGCTAAAGCCCGCGATTTTTCCGGCCTTTTCGGCACGACTAAACAGGGTGCGGAAAAACTCCTCAACTCGGTCGCTTGCGGTGGAAATGAGCCGAGCAGGGGCTAAAGCCCAATGCATTTTATTGGCCTTATCGGCACGAGTAAACCCGTGCCCTTGTTACAAAGCACTTGCAGTCGAGTTTTTCCGCAGCCTGTAAAGTCGCGCCCCTTCAAAGCGCCATTTATGCAACCAGCTGTAGCAGCCTGAAGCAACTCAATACTCACGGAAACCGATGTGCGGCACGGCGAAGAAAAGCAACCGCAGATCCTTCGACTTCGGCCGCCCACCGCGGCGGGCGGCCTTCGCTCAGAGATGACAAAAAACATGCTGAAGCTGCACACAACAAGTTAACAGTTAAAGGTTAAGGCCTGGAGGCCGCTTTCCCCGCGCCGGCCAGCTCTTCGGCCGACAGGAATCGCCCATAGTTGTAATACGCCGCGCAGGCGCCCTCGCTCGAAACCATGGTCGCTCCCAGCGGGTGCCGCGGCGTGCACTCTTTTCCAAACGCCGCACACTCGGCCGGCTTGATGGCTCCGCGCAACACGTCGCCCGAGCGGCAAAGCGGCGACTCTCGCGTATGAATTCCCGTAATCTGGAAGCGCTGCTCGGCGTCGAACTCGCGATACTCCGCATTCAGCCGCCATCCGCTGTTGGGAATCACGCCGATGCCGCGCCACGCGCGATCCGTCACCTCAAAAACCTCGCCCAGCAACTTCTGCGCCGCGCGATTGCCGTCAAAGGTGACCACGCGGCTGTAGGCGTTTTCCACCTCGTGCCGTCCGGCCTCGAGTTGTACCACCGCGCGGCGAATGCCATCGAGCAGATCGAGCGGCTCAAAGCCCGTGACCACAATCGGCACGCGGAATTTTTCGGCGAGTGGCGGATACTCCCAATAGCCCATCACGCTGCACACGTGGCCCGCGGCCAGAAACGCCTGCACCTGGTTTCCCGGCGATTCGAGAATCGCGGCAATGGCGGGCGGGACCAAAACATGTGAAACAAGCACAGAAAAATTCCGCAAGCCGCGCCGCTTGGCCAGATGCACGCTCATGGCGTTGGCGGGGGCGGTGGTCTCGAAGCCCACGCCGAAGAAGACAACTTCGTTGCGTGGATTCTTTTGCGCGATTTCAACTGCGTCCAGAGGCGAATACACCACGCGCACGTCACCGCCTCGGCCCTTCACCTGGAACAGGTCGCATTCCGTGCCGGGCACGCGCAGCATGTCGCCGAAGGAGCAGAAGATTACGCCCGGCTGCGCGGCAATTGCCAGCGCCTTGTCGATCAGCTCGAGCGGAGTGACGCACACCGGGCAACCGGGGCCGTGAATCATTTCGATCCCCGGCGGCAGCATCTGGTCGATACCGTTCCTAATGATGGAGTGCGTCTGCCCGCCGCAGACCTCCATGATTTTCCACGGCCGCGTAGCAACCTGCGAGAGCTCCCGCGCCATGCGTTGCGCGATCTCGCCGTTGCGAAACTCGGTGAGGTATTTCATAGGTCAAGAGCGGAGCTAGCGGAGTTGGCGGAGTTAGCGGGGCTAGCGGGGGCTGGTCCTAGCTCCGCTGACAGCGCTGGCACCGCTACGTGTCACAACTTCCCTCAGGACAATTCGATTGCGGCCGATTCGCTGCGCGCGCAAAGGCTTCTTCTTCGCTCGCCAGCTCTTCGTCGAGCACGCCCAGGGTGCGGAAATCGGCGAGGGTCTGCTCGGCCGTCGCTTCATCGATCTTCGAGATCGCAAAGCCCACGTGGACAATGGTGTAGTCGCCCACTTCAATCTCGGGAACGTAGTCCAGGCAGACCTTCTTGACCACCCCGCCGAAGTTCACCCGCCCCATGCGGAGCATGCCGTCGGTGGTGATCTCTTCCACTCTTCCCGGAATCGCCAGGCACATAGAACCTTCTTATACCTCCCTGGAAGAACGGTCAAATGCGGGCCGTGGCAGAAGCGCGGCTCAGTCTGAAACCATCAGTTCGCCGGGCAGGATCGGCCGCGTGCGCGGCAGCATCCCACGCGAAGCCGCAAAGCCCATGATTGCCAGCACGCCCACGAAAACAGCCAGCTTGATGAGGCTGCCGGTGCGCGTTTCGGGCAGCGTCTTCCAGAGAATGAGCAGAACGGTTTGCGCCGCGGTGACGGCCCAAACCGAGCCGTAAAAATAGCGGCGCTCAGTGCCTTCGCCTTTCGTGGAGGGCCCCACGCGGGGCAACTTGCCAACGATTCCCAAAAGCAGAATAACGGCGCAGAGCGGCGAGTAAGAATAGAAGTAGATCTGTTTCAGGCGCCAAACACCGGTGACGGCCGCGTAGGCCAGGCCGGCCATATTGAGGAGCGCGAAGTTCAGCACGGCGTTCCAGGCAAAGGTGTAGCAGACGCGCCGGTAGAGCGGATTGGGCTTGTCCTCGTCGAAACGCAGAATGTAGGGCGCCGGCTCGACGCCCGGCAACTGGCCAAAGAGGCCGGCGATTCCGGTGCCGATGAGCACCGCAGCCAGCCATGCCCAATTGATCCAATGAAAACCACGGTCAAAGAGGCTGAAAGTGAGGGGGCCGGGCGCGAGAAAGAACACCCAAATCCAAATGGGCCAATGAGCCAGTCGATAGTGGGGCTTGTTTTTGGTGCGGATTTTACGCTCTGCGGCGAGTTCAATCTTTCCTTTGTACGGCATGGCCCCAATCTCGCAGAGCAGGCGCGAGGGCGTCAACCTGCGCGGGTTTTGGATAGCGCAATGCCGCCGATCAGGACCAGCAAAACCGCGGCCAGAGCGGCCGCTCGGCAAAGCACCCTCCTTGCCGAACTCATCGCTTTACCGCTCCTCCGTGCTTGAGCGTCTGCGCCATTTGCCAGCCCTTTTCGATCACGCGCACCGTGATGGGATCGAGAATCAGCGCGCTGTGACTGTTCCACTCCGCACGTTCCACCCAACGCACGGCGTCTGCATCGGAGGCCGCGCACAATTCCCCGCCCGTTACTCTGCACAGGTAATCGGCGATCACGTAGTGGAAGCGAATGCGCCCATCCTCGCGATGAATGCGGTCGAGAATCTCAACCAGTTCGATCGGATCCACATCCAGCCCGGTTTCTTCCTTGACTTCGCGCGCGACCCCGGCGGCCAGCGTCTCGCCCACCTCCAGCACGCCGCCCGGCAACGTCCAATGTCCTTTGAGCGGCTCACTGCCGCGCCGCACCAGCAGCACCCGGCCATCCTGGACGATCACCGCGCCCACGGCCAAAAGCGGCGCCTGCGGAAACTCGCGTTGCAACTTCTTTTCCATGCAAAAGACCTTCCGAGCGAGCGTATTTCAAGGAATTTTCGGCAGATTACCGTCAAATCCTGCAGGGGCTAAAGCCCGATTATTTTGCTGCAGTAGCGGCACGGCTGAAGCCGTGCCCCTTCAAAACACGATTGATGCATTCAGTATCCCGTAGCGCGAAGCCGTCGTTGCATCGTACCCCTCCCGCTATCATCAAATAGATACCAAGCGGGAGACAAAGTGATGGAATTCAAGCTGAAAATCGATGGGATGCATTGCGGGTCCTGTGTGCGGCGCGTGAATCAGGCGCTGGCCGCCACACCAGGCGTAACGGTGAACGAGGTGAGCGTGGGAGCGGCCAGGCTGGCTACGACCGAGAAGCCGACACCTGGCGATGACGCGATCGGTCTTGCCATCGCGGCTCTCGCCAAGGCCGGCTATACCGCGTATTTGGAATCATAACCGCAGGTTTGGACGCAGCCAGACGGGATGGACAAGTGGCCCCGCACACTCGAGAATCGCTGACTCTTCCGGTGCTGGGCATGACCTGCGCCTCGTGCCAGCACCATGTGGAAGCGGCCCTGCGCGCGATGGCGGGCGTGGAATCGGCGCGGGTCGATCTGATGGCGCATCGCGCCAGCGTGGTTTTCGACCCGGCGCAGGCCGCACCCGAGCAGTTGGTGGAAGCAATTCGCGGAGCGGGATACGACGCGGTGTTGCCGCGTGCAGGCGATTCCGGCTCACCGGCCCAGGATCGCGCCGCCGATTCCGCAAGCTCGCGAAAAGCATGGGTGACACTCGCCGCCGGCGCGGCCGCCATGTTGCTGGCGATGCCGCTGGGAGCGGAGATGGGTGCAGCCGATCATGCTCTCATGCGCCTGCTGCCGTGGCTCTACGCGCTGCCAGCAAGCCTGCTGCGCTGGTTTTTGCTGCTCATGACGGCGGTGATCGTTGCCTGGGCGGGCCGCAGCATCTACCTGAGCGCCATTCGCGCGCTGCGCCACGGCGCCACCAACATGAACACGCTGGTGAGCCTGGGCACGGCAGTGGCTTTTGTTTACTCCGCTTATGCGACGCTTGCGCCCGCGGCCGGCCGGCAGGTTTACTGCGATGCGGTGCTGTTGATTCTCGGCTTTCTTTTGTTGGGCAAGAGCCTTGAAGCTCGCGCCAAGCGCCGCGCGCTGGCCGCGCTGGACTCGCTCTCGCGGCTGCGCCCAGCTACAGCCCGGCGCGTCGTCGACGGCGCACAGGCGGTTGTGCCTCTCGCGGAGATCCAGGTAGGCGACAGCGTTCTTGTTTTGCCCGGTGAGCGCTTTCCGGTGGACGCAGCGATTCTCGATGGCCGCACCACGGTGGACGAATCCATGCTGACCGGAGAAGCAACGCCGCTCGAACGCGAGCCCGGCGGCCGTGTGCTGGCCGGCTCGCTCAATTACGACGGCGCGGTGGTTTGCCGTGCTGAGTCGCTGGGCGAGGCCACGGTGCTGGCGCAGATTGCGCGCATGGTGAACCAGGCGCAAAGCTCGCGCGCGCCCATGGAGCGGCTCGCCGACCGCGCCAGCGCGATTTTCGTGCCTGTGGTGCTGGTTTTGGCCGCGGTCACATTTGTGGCGTGGCTCATCGCCGGTCGCGGGCTCGAGTTTGCGCTCGCCAACACAGTCGCGGTTCTCGTGGTGGCCTGCCCGTGCGCCATGGGACTGGCTGTTCCTGCCGCGCTCACCGTGGCGGTAGGCCGCGGAGCGCAACTCGGCGTGCTCTTCAAAGGCGGAGAAGCTCTCGAACGGTTGGCGCATCTCGACACAATCGTGCTCGACAAGACCGGCACTTTGACGGTGGGACGGCCGGTCTTGGAGAAAATACAGGAACTAGTCACCCCGGCAACGACCAGGGACATAGGGAAAAGGGCCGAAAAAACAACCGCAGATCCTTCGACTTCGCATGCCGCGAACGCGGCCTGCTGCGCTCAGGATGACAAATCCAATTTCGCTCAGGGCGATAGCGCCGAAGCTGAGCGCGAGCTGCTACGCATCGCGGCGGCGGCCGAGGAACAATCGAACCATCCGCTGGCGCATGCGGTGATCGATTTTTCCAGAGCGCGTGGATTGATTTGGCAGCCCGCGGAGGATGTGCAGATCATTCCCGGCCGCGGCGTGACTGCTCGCGTGGAAGGCCACGACTGCCTCCTCGGTAATGAAGCGCTCTTCCGCGAGTTTTCGATCGCGCTGCCGGGCGAGGTTGCGCAACCGGAGCCGGGCGTTACGCGGTTGTGGATGGCGCTCGATGGTTCGGCGGCCGCATATTTCGACGCACGCGATGCGTTACGGCCCGATGCGGCCGCGGCCATCACCGCGTTGCGCGGCATGGGCCTGCGCGTGTTGATGCTGACTGGCGACTCGGCTGCCGCTGCCGCGCCCATCGCGGCGCAAGCCGGAATTACCGAAGTTGAGGCCGGTCTCGATCCGGCCGCCAAGCTGGCCCGCATTCGCGCGCTACAGCAAGCCGGCCTGCGCGTGGCAATGGTGGGCGACGGCATCAACGACGCAGCCGCCCTCGCCCAGGCCGACGCGGGCATCGCCATGGGCACGGGCGCCGATCTCGCGCAAGAAGCAGGCGATGTGCTGCTGCTGCGCACGCAACCCTCATCCATTCCCGCGGCGCTGGACCTCGCCCGCCAGACTTTGCGCATCATGCGCCAGAATCTGGGATGGGCAGTGGGCTACAACCTGCTTGGCATTCCGCTGGCCGCGGGAGTTTTCTATCCGGCCTTCCACATCCTGATCACGCCGTGGCTGGCCGCGGCTGCGATGGCGCTGAGTTCGGTGTGCGTGCTGGCGAACAGTCTCAGGCTGCGCGGCTGGAATCCCACGTCGATTCTCACCCATGTCGATTCTCACTTGACGCATAATCGCCAAAGCACTTATCCCAGCGAGCCTCCGCCGGTGAGGTGCGCCCGGTAGTCTGCCGGTGAGAGCACGGTAACTCCATTGCGGGCGGATCGAGGGAAGTGCTTGCGGTTTCCCGTCACGAGCCAGGCTCCTGCCGCATGGGCCAGAGCAAGAAAGGGCGCATCCTTCGGGTCGAGCAAGGTGATCGGCCACGGGGCCGGGTTGGGAAGGCGCAGGCTCAAGCCCATCAATCGCCCCAACCAAAAGGGAGGAAACCCGTAACGGCTGAACTTCGCCCTGGCTATCACCGCCATGTATTCTCTGTCGACCTGGGGCTGAGGACCAATTGCACCTGCTCGTCAAGGACCCAATCCATCACGATCCGGGCGGGTGCGCCCTCGGCGTTGATGGCAGCTGAGACGAGGACGTTGGTATCGAGAACGGCGAGTCTCATTTAGTTGCTCGAAGCTGCTGCTCCGCGCGAACCAAAGCGATGTCCGCAACAATGTCCTCTTCAGTCATTTTGTCCGCGCCGGTTTCCCTCGCATAGGCCCAACTTTCGCGCAAACTGGCTTTCGCCAGGGCTGTTCGCAGGTCTTGATCCTGGAGGGTTACATCACCCAAGACAGGAACGAGAAAATATGCCGGCCCCTGCTGGCCGGACAACAGCACCGTTTCTCCTCGGGGAACCTTCTTGAGTGCTTTCGCACCACGCGTGCGAAACTCTCGCAGCGACACCTGGCGCATAGTGCACCTCCTTCATCCAGTGTAGCCAAAATGGCTACGCTCAGCAAGGCCGCCCCTTACCCGCCGTCAACCCGCACATCGCCGGCCCCCAGCACGCTAAACTAGGCTGAAGGCCTGACTGTGCGCATCCTTACCCGCTACATCCTCGGCGAGATCATCTCGCTCACACTTATTGGTTGCGCGCTCTTCACGTTCATCCTGTTCATGCCCAATCTTCCTCATATTCTTGAGGTTGTGGTGCGCAGCAGCTCTACGTGGGCTGACGTGGCCGAAGTCTTCCTGTTCACGCTGCCCAACCTGTTCAAGTTCACCATTCCCATGGCGATCCTGTGGGGCATCCTGCTGGGACTGAGCCGCCTGGCCGCCGACAGCGAAGTGATCGCCATGCGCGCATCTGGGCTGGGCATCGGCTACTTTGTGCGCGTTGCCTCCATCGTGGCCATCGCGGGGACGCTGCTGGGCCTGGGTAACTCGCTGTATCTCGCGCCGCGCGCCAACCAGGCGATTATCGAGATGGAGCAGGCCCTGGAAACCTCGCAGGCCTCTTACGAGATTCAGCCACGCGTCTTCTACGAGGATTTTCACAACTTCGTTCTGTATGTTCAGGACGTCCGCGCCGGCGTGGGCGCGGCCAACTGGCGCCAGGTGTTCATGGCCGACGTCAGCGACGGCGCAAATCCCGTGATCACCACGGCCGCCTCTGCCACCGTGGTCAACGACAACAGGCGGGAGCTGATCATGCGGCTGCGCGATGGGCTGCGGGATGAGACGGTGGCCGACCAGCCGGGAGAGTCCAATATCTCCACGTTTGTGACCACCGATATGCCTCTGACGTTGAGCCAGCAGAGCGACGTACACCTGGGACGCATGGACACAGCCCTCTACGCATTGCCCATGAGCGCTTTGTTCGAGCGCATTCACGTTTTGCAAGCGAGCCCCGACGCCAAGCGCTTTCTCATCGAGATGTACAACCGCTTTGCTTTTCCCGCCGCCTGCCTGGTGCTGATGCTGGTGGGTGTTCCTTTGGGCGTGGCCTCGCGCCGCGGGGGCAAAAGTTCCGGCGTGGTTTTCACCATCCTGCTGGTTTTTGTCTACTACTTTCTTTCAGCGACCGGCACCGCCCTTGGCCGCCAGAGCAGGTTCCCCGCCTTCTTTGCGGTGTGGTCGGCCAACCTGCTTTTTGCCGCAGCAGGAATCTTTCTGCTCTGGCAGATGGCCAGCGGCGGCCGCATCTTGACCGCCATCGCGACCTGGGTGTCGCAGTTGCCCAAGCTCAAGGCGCCGGCCAAGACGAACGGGTTCCTGCTCGCCGGGCTCCTCGGCATGTTGCAGCCGCGCTCGGAGCGGGCCAGATCCCGCAACAGGCCCCGCGGCATCTTTCCACGCATTCTCGACGAGTACATCGTGCGCGAGTTCGTCATGATGTTCCTGATGGTGCTGGCCGGCTTTGTGCTGCTCATGATTGTCTTCACCTTCTTCGATCTGGTGGGCGATATCCTTCGCAACCACATCGCGCTGTCCATCGTGGGCGACTACCTGATCAACCTGACGCCTTCGATGCTCTACATGATTACGCCATTGGCTGTGCTCATTGCCGCTCTGGTCACCTTCGGCGTGCTCAATCGCAACAGCGAGATTATCGCCATGAAGGCCACCGGCATCAGCCTTTACCGGCTGGTGATTCCCATTGTCTCCATTGCTGTATGCCTGGCGGTAAGTCTTTTTCTTTTTGACGAGTACTATCTGCCCCAGGCCAACCGCCGGCAGGAAGCTCTGCGCAACATCATCAAGGGCCGCCCGCCGCAAACCTATCTGCACCCCGAGCAGAAGTGGATCTTCGGCCCTTCTCGTCCCGGCGAGCCCTCGCGTATCTTCTACTACGAGTTCTTCGACCCCGACGCCAAAGAATTCGCCAATCTCTCAGTATTCGAGCTCAATCCTTCCACGTTCCAGATCTCGCGGCGCATCTTTGCCAAGCGCGCCATCTGGGATTCCGATTCCGGCGAGTGGCTCTTTGAGAACGGATGGGTGCGCGACATCGAGGGCGCCAATGTGACCGCATATCGCACCTTCATCGAGACCGCTTTTCCTGAGATCCATGCCACGCCCGACTATTTCAAGAAAGAGGACCTGCAATCGCAGGAGATGAATTTCAGCCAGCTCGATCGCTACATTCGGGATCTGCGCCAGAGCGGTTTTGACACCAAGCGCCTGAGCGTGGCGCTGTGGCACAAGTTGGCTTACCCGCTCATCGCTGTCGTCATGGCCGTTCTCGCCATTCCTTTCGCGCTCTCCATGGGCCGGCGCGGATCGCTCACCGGCGTTGCCGTGGCCATTGCTGTGGCGCTCGCCTACTGGGTCGTCAATGGCCTTTTTGAAGCCATGGGGGCTGTGAATTACCTGCCCGCCGTCATGGCAGCGTGGTCCTCCGACGTTCTCTTCGGACTCGTCGGCGGATATTTGCTGCTGCGCACGCCCACGTAACATGCCGTGGGGAGTTTCGGGGGCGATCTAAGGCTGAGTCAGGACATCGTTATAAGAGTGCCGCGCCCACCCGCCATACACTGGATTCGCCCGGTTTTCGTCATCCAGCACCTTCAACATCTGCGGCAGGAGATCGCCATAGTCGGGGGTGCGGAGGCCGATTGTTATTTTTGCAAGGTGGGATGCGTCTAATCCTGCCGAGGCCATTTGCAGGTATTTCTGGCTTTCGCTCCGTAATTTTGCAGCCTTCGCGTCTGTGCTCTGGCCGTCGCTGGGGCTGCTTAACTCATAAAGCATCAGCGTCAACCGAGGCAGCGAAGTCAACAGCATTTTTCGTTGGTCGAGATTCCCCTTGAGGAGCTTCGTCTGTATGTCCGCGTTCACCGGCAGGCCGTCTTTTGCCGCTAGCTCCTTTGCCTGGGTGTACGCATTCACCAGGCCTGGAAGAAAAGCAAGGTTGCCGGCGCCTTTGTTCTCGGGCCGCTGTTGCGGTTCAATGTCGAGGTGAATGCCGTCGAATCGTTCCGTGGGGTGTTTCCGATTGAAGCTCGCGATCGCGCTGACTTTCGCGAGCAACTTCTCCAGGTACGCTCCCCCCTCGTCGGCATCGGTGCTGGAGAACAACGCGTGCACGCGAATGTTCGCAGTATGCAGCAGCCTGATCAGGCGGGCGAGACGAGTCTCTCCGGCCGCATCGGTACTGCCCGCAACCGAGATGTAAACTTCATCGATGCCATTCGACTTCGAAAAATCCCGCAGATTCTCTGCCGCGTTGGGCTGCGCGAGGACCGTTGGACTCTTCCAGACCCATAGCGCGTGGACGGGGCCATTGTCCGCGGCAACTGCCGGGCACGGGACCATTACAAGGAGAACTCCGCAAAGCACCATGGACAATACGCTTGGCGAACTCATTTCGATTCTCCAATGTGTTGGTCAGGACAACAGTGCGCTGCTGAGAGTTGGAGTTACGCCGGCTTCGCGCGTCAGGCGCGCAAGGCGGTTTTTGTAGCTGGCTTTGACAAACTCAAAGAAGAGCGGGTGGGGTTCGAGGGGGCGGGACTTGAACTCGGGATGGAACTGGCAGCCGAGGAAGTAAGGATGGCCGGGGAGCTCGACGATTTCGACGTAGGTGGCGTCGGGAGTGGCGCCGCTTATGCGCATTCCGGCGCCGGTCAAGAGCGCTTCGTATTCGCGGTTGAACTCATAGCGGTGACGGTGGCGCTCGCTGATCTCTGTGGCCCCGCCGTAGGCGCGGCTGGCCAGCGAATCGGGCTGCAGGTTGCAGGTCCAGGCTCCCAGCCGCATTGTCCCGCCCATCTCTTCGACGCCGAGCAGCTCGCGCAGCTTGTAGATGACGCGATGCTCTGTGGCGGGATCGAATTCGCTGGAGTTCGCGCCCCTGAGGCCGCAGACGTTGCGCGCAAACTCGATGCACGCGGATTGCATGCCGAGGCAGATGCCGAAGAAGGGCACGCTTTTCTCGCGAGCATAGCGGATGGCGTTCAACATGCCCTCGATGCCGCGCTTGCCGAAGCCCCCGGGAACCAGGATGCCGTCGTAGCCTTCTAATTGCGATTCGTAGCCGCGGTCTTCGGGAGTTTGCGATTCAAGTCCTTCGGCCTCGATCCAGTGAATATTCAGTTGCAGGTTCTGGGCGACGGCGCCGTGCGTGAGCGCCTCCTTGAGCGACTTATAGCTGTCTTCGTACTCGACATACTTGCCGACGATGGCGATGGAGACTTCGTCCCTGGGGTGGTAGCAACGGTCGACCAGAGCGCGCCAGTTGGCCAGGTCGGCCTCGGGCGCTTCCTTGTGCAGATACTTGAGGATGAGCGCGTCGACGCCTTCCTGGGCGAAGCAGAGGGGCACCTCGTAGATGGATTTCACGGTAGTGGCGCCGATGACGGCCTTCTCTTCGACGTTGCAGAAGGCGGCGATCTTCTGCTTGATCTCACGGCTCAGGTTGCGGTCGGAGCGGCACATGAGGACGTCGGCCTGGATGCCGATGGAGAGCAGCTCTTTTACGGAGTGCTGCGTGGGCTTGGTTTTGAGCTCCTGCGCGGCGGTGATGAAAGGGACAAGGGTGAGATGGACAAAGACGGTGTTTTCGCGGCCCAGATCCTGGCGCATCTGGCGGATGGCCTCGAGGAAGGGAAGCGATTCGATGTCGCCCACCGTGCCGCCGATTTCGACGATGGTGACATCGGCGCCGTTGGCAGCCACCTTGCGCATCGCGTTCTTGATTTCGTTGGTGACGTGGGGAATGACCTGGACGGTTTTGCCAAGGTAGTCGCCGCGCCGCTCCTTCAAAATGATCTGTTCGTAGATGCGGCCGGTGGTGTAGTTGTTGTCGCGCGAGAGAGGCGCGTGCGTGAATCGCTCGTAGTGGCCGAGATCGAGATCGGTTTCCGCGCCGTCGTCGGTGACAAAGACCTCGCCGTGCTGGAAGGGCGACATGGTGCCGGGATCGACGTTGAGGTAGGGGTCGAACTTCATCAGGTTGACGCGGAGACCACGGCTTTCAAGCAGGCAGCCGATGGAAGCCGCTGCCAGACCCTTGCCTAAACTGGACACAACTCCGCCCGTCACAAAGACATACTTTGCCGACATCGATGCAACCTCATTTTTTTATATTTGGATTGGACGTACCTGGTGGGCACGTATAAGTATGGCAGACAACCGAGCCCGAATTAAAGTGGAAAATTCATCCGGGAGCCGGGAAAGACAAGACTCTCTCGGGCCAAGCGCTTGAAGAATATCTTCTTACGGCGGTTCTCCAATTCACGCGAAGTTTTGGGTTCACGCGAAGTTTTGCGGTTGTGGTTCGGCTCTACACCAATTGGAGAAGTTTGTGGTGGAAACGAGCTTAGCAGGGCTAAACCCAATTCATTTTATTGGCCTTATCGGCACGAGTAAACTCGTGCCCTGTTACAAAGCACTCCGCAATTGAGTTTTTCCGCAGCCCGTTTAGTTAGCTGGCGGCGCTCCCTCTGGCGGCCTTGTTGCGCCAGGCGGCTCTCGAGGACCTCCGGCCGGACCGCCTGGCGGGGTTTCCTTGGGAATCACGAACTCCTCGGGCATCTTGTGCCCGCGGTGGCATGTCCCGCAGGTCACCGGCGAGCCCTCGTTATCCTTGTCCATGTCCATCGCCTTACTGATGGTGTCAGTGTTGATCTGCTGCGTCATGGTGTACATGAGGCGAGCGATTTGCTTTTCCGGCTTGGAATCGTCGGGGAAGTTCAGGCGCGGGCGGCCTTGCGGGTCTTTGTGGCTGGGATCGGCCACATGGCAGGTGTCGCATTCGACGCCCAGCGAACCGGCCCACTTCTTCATGATTTCGCGGACCTCGCGCCCCGTCAGGTCTTTCGGCAACACTTTCAGGTTGGTTGGCGAGGGGAAGTTTCGCATAGGTGGGCCGCCGGGCGGCGTGCCCTGCCGCGGCGGGCCGGCGGCGCCGGGTGTGGCCGGAGCGGCTTGCGGAGGCGGCTGATCTTGCGCCGGTTGCACTGCGGTGGTGGCGGCAAACACAGCCGCGGCCAACAGACCAAGCGCGGCGGCAGATGGGAGCAGGGAAGAAAGCTTCACGTGCAGGGTTTCCTTTCAGGGTTGGAGATGCTTTTGCTGACGCGATGGGGATGGGGAAAGCTGGATTTGAGAGACGGGGCGCGGCTCGGGAAAGATGCACTTTTGCCCAGCCCTTTCGGGCCAGAGATGCAGGCATTCGCCGCCACGGCGAAGCGGAGCGGCAGGTCGACGGCATGGCGGATGCCGATGCGGCGCGTGATCAGGACTTCCTCGACTTTGCACCCGTCGTCCCGCACCTGAAGGGGCGAGGCAGCGCTGAGCAGATCCAGGCCATTGTGCGTAATTCGTTTCAATCCAAGCGCCTGGCAAAGCCGGCTGGGGCCCGATGTCAACTCTCGCGGCGGCGCGCCGGGTTCTAAACCTCGCCTCCGCGCCATTTGCCTCAGACCGGCCACCGGGTCCAGCGCGCGCAGCAGCACGCACCCGGCCCGGCCCTTCACCTCGCAGGAGATGTTCATGCAAAAATACCGGCCATAGATCGAGTAAACATAAGCGTACCCGGGCGGGCCAAAAAGTACGCTGTTCCGCGGGGTGGGACCGCGATGGGAGTGTGCGGCCGGGTCGGGCGGGTCGTTGTGCGGGCCCAGATATGCCTCAACTTCAACGATTCTCCCTGCCAGCAAATCGCCTCGCGTCCGGTGCACAAGCAGCTTGCCCAGCAGCAGCGGAGCCACCCGCTCCGGCGGCGCCAGGAAGAAAGCGCGCTTCAGCAGCTGGCCCGGCAACACCTGAGCGCGCCTTCCGCGTCCTATTTGTGCGTCTTGTTCCATTCCTTGATTAGTGCCAAAACCTCTTCGGCGTGGCCTTCGGGCTTGACTTTAGGGAAGATGTGGAGAGGGTGCGGTCGGGGCCGATCACGAAGGTCGTCCGCTCAATACCCATCACTTTCTTCCCATACATGTTCTTTTCTTTCAATACGCCAAACTGTTTGCACACTTGCTCGTCTACATCAGCAAGGAGTGTGTAAGGAAGTTCGTACTTGGCGCGGAACTTGGCCTGTTCGCGCGGCGTGTCGCGGCTGATACCCAAGAACGACGGCGCCAGCCGCCTGCAGCTTTTTGAACGTGTCGCGGAAGCCGCAGGCCTCGATAGTGCATCCGGGGGTGTCGGCTTTAGGGTAGAAGAAGAGGATGACCGGCTTGCCGGCGAAATCGGAGAGCTTTACGGTCTTGTCCTCGTCGGTTTGCAGGGTAAAGTCGGCGACTTTCTCGTTGAGTTCCATGGGGACTGTCCTCTCGATGCCAGTTTCAGGATTTGGTGCGGCGCCAGAGACCCGCCGGGATTCGATGATCCGATTATTGTCGAGGGGAGTGGAAAGTGTCATCGCAGTGCCCAACTCGCTTGTGGATAACGGCAACGGCGCTGGTTGCTGCCGCGCTGGCCGCGGCGCTGCCGGCGCGCGCGCAATATCCCGGCCAGATCACCAACGCAAACAAAAACACGCCCGAGCTGCGCGCCGTCGCCGTGCTCGAGTGGACGGGGGACGCGGAGCACCCCAAGGCGAGCCGTATCGTGCCCGTGTGCGTCTACGACGGCCAGGAACTCCAGGATGGGGGAATCTACCTTGCCCGGCCCGAGCCGCTCGCGCTCGAAAGCGAGGTTGAGTACCAGCTCCAGCAGGACGGCAAACCCGTGGGCCTCTTCGACATTGATAATGCCGCCCGGGAACAGGGGGCATGGGTGGGATACGGCAAGTTGAAGCCGCTGCCCAAGCCAAAGCCCGCGCCGGTGCAAGTGGCGAAGATCGACGAAGACGATGCGCAAAGCGACACGCCCGTGCTGCACCGCAAGCATCATGCCGGAGAGTCCGGCGGAAGCGGTGGAAGCGGGGGCGGCAGCACGGGATCCGATTCGGGTTCGCAGGGTCCCCCGCCCGATCCTGACCGTCCCACGCTGCACAAGGGCGGTGACGCATCCACGAGCGGCACAAGCGACAGCTCCACGGGAAGCACAGGCGGCGACGCTGGTGGCGCCTCCGGCACAGGGAACAGCACCTCTGGCACAGATTCTACGCAGCCTTCCGATCCCGACCGTCCCACACTGCATCGCAGCCCCGACGCCTCGGGCAGCAGCTCGACCGGCAGTTCGGCCAGCAGCTCGGGCGGCACAAGCGACTCCAATCAACCCAAGCTGAAAAAGAAGAAGACGGAAGACGAGGGCTACGTGTCGGACGTCGCCACTGTCACCGATTCCGACCGGCCACACCTGTTTCGCGGCAAGTCGGCCGGTTTTGGCGCGCCCGTGCTGCCCAGTCTCATGGGCCTGCCGCCCGAAATGCATCAGGAAGTCGCCGTCTCCGACGCGCAGAGTCAACCGCTGCACGTGTGGGACTACATCTGGGCCAACCCTGACGACGAAAACAAAATGAAGGCGGACATGGAAGATCTGGCGCGCACTGCCCTGGGCCTGAATCCGCCGCCCGCGCCCGCGCCCAAAAAGACTACGACGACAACTACTCATAAAGCCGCCAAGCCTGCTCCGCTCCCGCCGCCCCCTGCTCCGCTTTTCGATGAGCAATTCCGTGTTTTTGAGCTGGCTTACGGTTCCGGAGCCACGATGGTTCTATCGGCGCACAGCGATGGCGCGGGCGCGCCAATGAAGTTCGTCACCCTCATCGCGCAGCCCGATCTCTACGGCAACGTTGCCGTACTGGTGAAAAATGTGACCGATGCCGCGCACCTCGACGACACGCCCCGCATGAGGCTCGTTGACGCTGTTGACGCCATGGCCGACAATCGCGGCGAGCTTCTTTTCGAGCTGCGCGGCACAACCCAGCGCCAGTTCGCCCTTTACCGAGTGCTGCGCGGCCAGGCTACCAGGCTTTTTGTCACCGGCCCCGATGCCATCAACACCAGCGCGGCCCCAACGGGCAATTAGCAGACCTACTGAAGAGGCTCCTCAACTCGGTCGTTTGTGGAGGAAATGAGCTTAGCAGGGGCTAAAGCCCAATTCATTTTATTGGGCTGATCGGCACGAGTAAACTCGTGCCCTTGTTACAAAGCGCCTGAGCTTGAGTTTTTCCGCAGCCTGTGAAGTCCAGGCCAATTTCAGCATGCGGACGGATACACCATCCCGGAGGCAAAAGCCCTCCTGCTGCAATTGAAGAGGAATACAGTCGTTCCGTTTCGTTTCGTTGCTGACGCCAACGACATTTCTCGCCTTCCCGGTTGGGTCAAAACTGCAAAGCAAACCACAGACGGGCATTTGGTCGAGCTTGCCGCCGCGCATGGCGCAGTTCTGGCCACAGTGGACGGTGGAATCCCTGCGGCATACCGCATTCCCTGACACCGTTCACCTGCGGCGATTCCGATTCTTCTCCAAATTGGTCATTAGCAGTCCAATTTGCGCCAGCTCTCCGATACAATTGAGTAAACAAGTGGGCTAGTGGCCACTTTTTCAAAGGACTTCCCCCGATGGCATCAGCCCTCACCGCATCGCTTCCAGAGTCTCAGTCTGTCTCCGAAATCTGCTCCAATCACAATTCGTTAGTTGAAGAAACCGTGCCTCCGGCACAAGCGCGCACAGCGCACGCCGTTCCCGCGAAGCGCGAGATTCATATGGGCCGCGCCGCTGCCGTAAGGCATGGCTTAAGCTGGCCTATGGTTCTGGTCATGACCATTTTCCACGCGGGTGCACTGGCGGCTCTGTTCTTGTTCAGTTGGCAGCGCCTTGTGGTCATGGCTGTGATTTACGTGCTGGCCATCAACGTGGGCATCGGCATGTGCTATCACCGCCTGCTCACGCACCGCGGTTATCACGTGCCTAAGTGGCTCGAATACATCATGTCGTTCTTCGCCACCCTCTCGCTCGAAGGCGGGCCCATCTTCTGGGTCTCGACGCATCGGCTGCATCACCAGCTCAGCGACAGGGAAGGCGATCCGCACACGCCGCGCGAAGGCGGCTGGTGGGCGCATGCCGGATGGGTTCTTTTTGGCGAAGGACTGCACGCGCAAACCGCGGCGCTCTCGCGCTATTCGCCCGACCTGAATCGCGACCGCTTCCATGTGTGGCTCAGCAAGTACCACTGGCTGCCGATTTCGGTAAGCGGCGTACTGCTCCTGGCTGGTGGATGGTATTGGGGCGGGTGGGTGAACGGCATGGCCATGGTTCTTTGGGGCGTTCTGCTGCGCGTCACGCTCGGCCTGCACGCCACCTGGCTGGTCAACTCGGCAACCCACATGTGGGGCAGCCGCCGCTTCGAGACCCACGACGACTCGCGCAACAGCTGGTGGGTGGCTCTGCTGACCGGCGGCGAGGGCTGGCACAACAACCATCACGCCCACCCCGTCTCCGCGCGCCACGGACTCAGGTGGTACGAGATCGACCCCAACTTCTGGGGAATCTGGCTGCTGGCACGGCTCGGCCTCGCGCGCAAGATTCAAATTGCGAAATTCGATCGCAAGAACCCAAAGCCCGCCGGGCTGTAGCTGCGCCGAAAATCAGAAGCGGCCATTCCAGTTTGGGATGGCCGCTTCGCTTATTGCGATGCCTGCTCTTTCTTGAGCAATGCGAGCGTGGCCTTGGGGTCGATAAGGTGCAGGCGGCCGTCGGCGCTCGCCGTAGCGCCCTGCTTCATTAGCGCGATGGTCTGTTCCGGCGTCAGCTTTGGATCCAGCGCGATCAGCTTTGCGGCCAGGTTCACTACGTTGGGAGAAGCCATCGATGTGCCGGATTCCTTCAGCCGCGTGCCGCCGGGCACATAGCTCTCCACTTCGTACCCGTCGGCATCGAGCACCACGGTCTTTCCGTAGCTGGTGAAGGATGTCTCGTCGCCGGCCTGGTCCACGGCGCCGACGGTAATCAGATTGGGCAGCTCCAGCGAGGCGGGGACGTCTCCCAGAAAGCTGGCATTGCTGTCGGAGTTGCCGGCGGCGCAGACCCAAAGCGTATCGGGAGCGGCCTTGATGGCTCCTTCCACCGCATCGCGCCAGACCGCGTAGATCTGTGCCGCAAGCTGCTTGCGCTTTTCGGGATCTTTTTCCGTGCTGGTTTTGTCGAGCCACTGCTCAATCTCGCCCTGGCTGTCGGCCCAGCTCATGTTGACCACGCGAACGCCGTTCTGGCGGAAATACTCACCGACCTCAAGGAAATCAGCCTTGAACTTCTCGGCCCACGCAATCGTCGGCGTAAAGGGCAGATCGGGCAGCCCGTCGTTGAACTGTACCACCACCAGCCGTGCCGCCGGATTGCCGCGCACCGCGATGCCGGCCACATGCGTGCCGTGCATGTATTGGCCTATGAAGTCGAACGTCTTGAGAAGCGGGGCAAGCTGATCAGGAGGCATGCTGGACAGAGTTTTGCGCACATCCGCCGCGGCCGGCGAGTCGATGCCGTTCTGCAGGTCATCCAGCCCCTGCGCCATCGTGAGCCACTTCGGGTATGCGGCCTTTTGCTCCGCGGTCAGGGGCTGCAGATCGCCGTTGTAGAGATTGCCCTGCGTGTCGAATGCGAGCCCATGCGGGCTGTGCGCGCCCGGATTCGGGTCAACGAACAGCAGCCCTGGATAGAGCGAAGTATCGACGCCTGAATCGAAGATCGCGATCCGCACCGGAGTCAGCTTCTCATCCGGCGTCAAGGTCACGTCGCGGGCTGCCCAGATGTCGGGTTTTTTCACGTCGTGCGCGGCAATGTAGGGCGAAAGCACGGCCAGGGCGCTCTCGGCTAACGGCAAAAATTTTTCCGCGACGCGCATGCTGAGCAGGCTTTCGGCTCCGGGCAGATCAAGTCCACCGGTTTTAGCAACCTGCGGATCGAGGTCCGCCCTGGCATCGCTGACCAGCAGGCTTGTGGAACGCAACTCGAATCCGCGCCTCATCCCTTTGACAATGTCCTGCGTTGCAGCCCAAGGCAGCGCGTTGATGGCTTCAGAGAAATGCCTTTTAAACGCCTGCTCAAAGGCCGCACCGCTCTCCGAGCCGGTCTCCTGATATGCCTCGGCCATGGCGCGCGCCGTCAAGCCGGAGGTAAGCTTAGCCGCGGGCTTATCCTGGAGATCGCGAATCTGATCCAGTGTGACAAGCTCGCCTTTGGTGTCCCCTGCAAGCAGTTGCACTTCAGAGCGGGCGCCGAGCAGCTCGCGCAAAGTTTCCTTATCGGAGATGGTGTAGTCAGAGAGGACCGAATCCACATCCGCGCCCACCTGCTTCGCGAAGGCGTTGAAACTCGTATCGTCGGCGACCAGCAGCACGCTCGCGGGCTCGGCCAGAGGAAAACTGAAGCGGGGCAGGTCGGCCGCGGTGTTGACCGTTTTTTTCGTCTGTCCCTGGCTTGTGGCGGCACTCAAAGCGCACAACACGACAAGTGAGTAGATTGAGCTTCGGCTCATAGCATTCTCCTCTATTTCCAATACAGGATCATACCGGAGCCCGACCAATCAAGGGATTTTTTAGGGAGTTGGTCTTGCCTTGGCCGGCCGGGCAGCCGCGTGACCGGATACGCTCCTTCCGCAACTTTACCCTAACCCACGGAGTGAGGAAGAACGAGAGGGCCGCCGCCAGTATACACCGTACGCGCTTTGGGTATACACTGTATACATGGCAAGGATGCCGACAGCGCTGAGGATTCGGGCAGCAGCGGGAAAATTGCTCGACCGGGAAGGTGTTGAGGCCGTAACCATGCGCCGGGTAGCGAAGGCGGTGGGCATCACGCCCATGGCGCTCTACCGGCACTTCGCCGACAGGGACGGCCTGCTGAATGCCCTGGCGGACGCAGGGTTTGAGGCATTGGCGGCGCGGGCGGCGTGCACGTTGATGCCAAGGGCTGTAGAACAGCAACTAACGTCGATCGTAGATGTGTTTCTGGATTTCGCGCTGGAGAAGCCGCGGCTGTTCGAACTGATGTTTCTCGAACGGCGCGAGGGAGCCCGACAGTTCCCCGGAGATTTTCGGGCGGGCAGATCGCCAACAGCAAAATTTGCCGCGGCGGCTCTGGAAACGGGAATGAAAAAGGGCGTTTTTCGCAAAGACGATGTTTGGGAGATCGCGTTTGAGACCGGGGCCATGCTGCAGGGTCTCGTGATGCTGTATCTGGGCGGGCGCGTGGGGACATCGGAGGAGGAGTTTCGCGCGCTGTGCCACCGGGCGCTTCGGAGGTATACGTATGGGATTCGGCAATAGATTGTTGCGTGCGGGAATCGCTCTGGCAGCGTTTGCGGCCACGGCGGCGCTGGTGTTTTTCGGCAACGGACTCGTGCCGCGATGGCCGCTGATGTGGTTTGCGCCGCTGCCGGTGCTGCTCTTTGCGTTGCGCAGGCCAGCGGGTCCGGCGGGGTTAGCCGCCGCGGCCGCATGGCTGGTTGGAGGCCTCAACATGTGGGGCTACCTTCGGGTTTTGGGAGGGCCGCCGGTGGCCTGGTTCGCGGGGTTCGGATTGGCCGCGGCAGTTTTTGCCGCTGGCGTATTGTTGATGCGGGCTCTGGTGCGCCGCGGTGCTCTATGGGGTGCATGGCTTGCGTTGCCGGCCGTATGGGTGAGTTATGAATACGTGCGCAATCTGCTGTGGCCGCATGGATCCGCGTCGTGTCTCGCCTATTCGCAGCTGAACTTTTTGCCGTTTCTTCAGTTGGCCTCGCTCACGGGGCCGTGGGGCATGAGTTTTGTGCTAATGCTTTTTCCCGCGGGCTTGGCGCTGGGAATTTATTTATGGAATCCGGCTCGAAGACAGGCGATGAAGGTTTTGGGAGCCACGCTGGCCGTAGTGGCTGCAACGCTGATCTTTGGAGCCGTGCGGCTGGCCTTTCCGCAGTCCGGGCCGCGGGTAAATGTGGGACTGGTGGCCTCGGATGCTGACGGAAAACCGGGCCCGGCGCGCGCCGGAGCGGCGACCATGGAGCGATTCCAGGCCTACGCGCAACAGGCGCAGGATCTCATCGCGCGCGGGGCGCAGGTGGTGGTGATGCCGGAGGGCCTGGGAACGGTTGTCGATCAGAACGCGGCGGGCGCGGATGCCATTTTTCAGGGCGTCGCGGATTATTCCGGAGCAGTGCTCGTCGTGGGAGTAGGACATACAGCAGGAACCGTGAAATACGACGAGGCGCGCATCTACTCGCCGGAAGCCGCAATGCGCAGCTATGACAAGGAGCATTTGCTGCCGCCCCTTGAAAACATGTACACGCCAGGAACTTCGAGGATGTTTTTCCCGGCTCCAGGCAAAGCAAGAGGCCAGATGTGGGGTGTGGCGATCTGCAAAGATATGGATTTTACCGAGCCTGCGCGAGGATATGGGCGAGCGGGCGTGGGGCTGATGCTGGTACCGGGTGGAGATTTTCGCGTCGACGGCTTCTGGCACGGGCACATCGCAGTGATGCGCGCAGTGGAAGATGGGTTCAGTCTAGCGAGGTCTGCGAGAAAGGGACTTCTGACGGTCGCAGACGATCGCGGGCGCATTGTCGGGGAGACCGCGAGCAACTCAGCGCCGTTTGCTACTGTGCTGGCGAATGTCCCGGCAGGGCACGAGGAGACATTGTTTCTTCTGCTGGGGGATTGGTTCGGATGGTGCGCCATCGCGCTGCTGGCACTGGTGTTGGGGCGATTGTGGTGGAGAAGGCAAGTCGCTGAAAGCTTCGACCAGGCAGCATAATGCGCCGGCAGTTCGCTACTTGCGCATCTTCGCCCTTAGCCACAGCGTGAGGAAGAATGGGAGCGCCACCACCAGCACCAGGATGCCCGCGGGAAATCCAACATACCGGTACGTGTCCGCGGCGTGGCTAAGCGCGCGCGGGTCAAAGAGGTTCCAGATCAGCAGCGCGAAGATTGCAATGCAGGTGGTGGCGAAGAATGTGAAAAATGCGGCCGCGATGGCCAGCAGCAGGCCCTGGAACAGGTTGAAACCCTCCAGCGGGAACCCCCAAACCTTCACGCTTCTTCCGCCTTGTGCCGATTGCATCGCCATTTCGTGACCTCTCTCGTCTAGAATACAAATTCATGGCTAGTGGTGCGCAAATCGAACTGTGGCATGCGGAGAAAGTCGCCACGCAGGTGGCCGTTCAGGAGGCCCCGAACGGGATCCGCTACGCGGCCTGGGGCGAGACGCGCATCCCCGACGCGGATCTTGAGCGGCTCGTCGGCGCCGTGCCCGCCACGCTCTCCGATGCACTGAAGCAACGCGCCTACTACTTCGTTCCCCTGGCCATTGCCGATACGGGCGAGAACCTGGTCGCGCCCGGCTATTCTGTTGAACTTGGCGACCGCGCGGTCTGCCATCGCAACGCCGCCTTCGGCGATATGCAGGCGGTCTTCCTCTCGACGCGCCTCGTGGAAGACCGCTTCGGCCTCGCCTTCGAATTCTTCATCAACGTGGCGCACAACTTTGTTGAGGCCGCCGGGGTTCCCGAGAGTTTCGCCACGCTGGTCTGGTCACAGGCCGAGGCCCAGGTGCGCGGCGAAACCAGTCAAGACGCGTGGGAAACGCGCCGCCGCGCCCAGAACCCCCAAATTGACTCACGACCCGCACAAAAAGGCGCACCAGCCACGATCGACGAGCGCGCCCGAAACGCCTACTTCGAGTCAACCTTCTCTGACGCTCTTGCCGTCTATATGCTCTCGCTGGCCGTGGACTTCGATTACCACGATCTGCGCGAGCGCGAGTACCCGCTCCTCGCCGCCCCGGCTCTGGCCGAGCGCCTGCGCCACGTCGCCGGCTTGTTCCCCACCAACTCCGGTTACGAATTCCAGGTTCTTTACCGCCGGAAGGGCTGATGGCGGCGCTTTAATCCACCAGTCCCTCATTCCATAGGTCCCTGTTCCTTTAACAGTCGGTACCCCAGCTCGACCGAGTTCCAGTCCAGCGCAGCGTGCAGCAGCATGGCGGGCTTGCCCGCACACTCCCATCCCGTGACGCCCCGCGCGGAATCGTGCAGGAGGTGGGAGTTCCCCGGTTGACAAGCCCGGGCGATGCGCTAGACTGATCCCATTCCGCAGCATACTTCCCCGAATCCGAAAGATTGGCGATGAAACGAGAGGCTCGATTAGCGGTTCACATTCTGCTGGGTGTCGGCTGCGCGGCATTTCCCGCGCTCGCCCAGAATACCCCTCAGGAGAATGTCACGGTTGTCCTGCTCAACGCGCATGAACAGCCCCCGCAGCCGGTCAAAGCCGTTCGCGTGTCTCTCAGCTATCTCGATAGTTCGGTGCTGGTGACCGACGCGCAGCAAGTGACCAATTCTCAGGGCCAGGCGCTGCTGCTGGTTTCTCCTGGAGTCTCCCAGCGCGGCGACCTGCGCATCGTGGTCACAGGGGCCAGCGACCTTGTGATCTACCAGCCTGCCGATGGCCAGTTGCCGGCGCTGCCCGCGACCGTGAAGGTGAGTCTGTTGCCCAAGGGCTCTCCCGCGCTGCTTGGCCCCGCGCAAATCGAAGCCATGCTGCACCGGACGCTGCTGCGGGTCAACAACCTTCAGAAAGAGGTCAGCGCGCTGAAGCAGACGGCGCAGAGCCAGGGGCCCGATCTTGGAGCAGCCATCGCAGAATGGGCTCAGTCCAACGGTTTTTCCGCCGACCATGTCAACCAGCAGGTGCAGCAATGGGCCCAGGGAATTCAAGGCTCGTCGACGCAGGCCACGGCCGATCAAAAGGCCTTATCCGAACTCGCGCTCAAGCACTATGCCAGCGCCGCCCAACTTTTCAGCCTGGCTAGCGATGCCGACCGCCAGCAGATCGGTACGGAAGAGGGACAGGAGCAAGCCCTGGCGGCGCAGGTGAAGGCGCTCGAGGCTGCGCAACAGGCCCTGCTCGACAAGCTGCGAAGCCCGGTGAAGCAGATGATCGACCACAGCGAGCAGGCCGCCGGCGCATATCAGCTCAACCTCCAGTACCATAAGGCCACGCAGACGCTGGAGAGCGCCGAAGCTACCGCGGCTGCGGAATACAAAAAGCATCCGGACGACAAAGGATTTCACGAACTCTGGCTGCGGGCTCTCTCAGCAGCTGCGAACGCCCGCGAGGCGGAAGGGACGGTGTCCCCTGCGGATTTGAGCCTTCCGCTTTTGGCTCAGTCGGTGGCCGATCAGCAGGTGCTTATGCGCGAATATGCCGCGCTGGGAGATCGCAGGGAAGGCGCTACGGCGCAAATGGACCTGGGCGGTGCGCTGGGCTTTGAAGGCGAGCGCGCCAGCCCGGACCAGGCTGCTGACTTGCTCGATCAGGCGGTGCAGGCCTACCGGAGCGCGCTTCAGGTCTTTACCAGAGCCGAATTGCCCCAGGACTGGGCCAAGACGCAAGGTAACCTGGGCGGTGCGCTGAAGGATGAAAGCGAGAATGCGAGTGCTGACAAGGCCGCTGCTTTGCTCGATCAGGCGGTGCAGGCTTACCAGAACGCGCTTCAGGTCTTCACCAAGGGCGATCAGCCTCGGGAATGGGCCTCGGCGCAATTGGACCTGGGCGACGCACTGACGGCTGAGGGAGAGCTTGCCGGCGGGGACAAATCCGCAGCCTTGTTCGATCAGGCGGCGCAGGCCTGCGGGAGAGCGCTTGAAGTGTTCACCAAAACTGAGACGCCGCAATATTGGGCGGTCACGCAGGTGAACCTCGGCAAAGCGCTGGAAGATGAAGGCGAGCTCGCCGGAGGCGACAAGGCCGCGGCATTGTTCGACCAGGCGGTTCAGGCCGACCAGAACGCGCTCCAGATCTTCACAATGGCCGATATGCCCCAGGAGTGGGCAGCCACGCAGGTAAGTCTCGGCAATGCGCTGCAGGATGAAGCCGGGCTTGCCAGCGGGAAAAAGCCGGCGGCCTTGCTCGATCAGGCGGTGCAGGCTTACCAGAGCGCGCTCCAGGTCTTCACCAAAGCCGGGCTGCCCCAATACTGGGCCGGGACGCAAAAATATCTGGGAACTGCGCTGGAGGATGAAGCCGAGCGCGCCAGCGAGGACAAAGCTGATGCGCTTTTCAGCCAGGCGGTGCAGGCCTACCGGAATGCGCTTGAGGTCTACACCAAAACCAATCTGCCCCAGAGCTGGGCGTCGCTAGAAGATTACCTCGGGGCTGCGCTGTTGAATGAGGCTCAGCACACCGGTGGTGACAAGGCCGCTGCGTCTTTCGATCAGGCGGCGCAGGCCTTCCAGAATGCGCTTGAAGTCTACACCAAAACTGAGTCGCCCCAGAACTGGGCAGAAGCGCAAGTAAACCTCCTGGAAATCGATCTCACCTCCGGCCACTTTGCCGCTTGCCTCGAGCAGGCTGCGATCCTCACCGACGACGCGTTGCCTCCAGCAGGATTTGCCATCCGAGACACGATGCGACTCGCCTGCCAGTGGGGCGCTGGAGACAAAAGTTCCGCTGCCGCTGCCGAGAAGGCCCTCTCGTCGCATCAGCCCGTCCTTGAGGCGGGCTTTTGGGACCTCGGCGGCATCGTCCGCTTTATTTCCACATCGCCTGCATTCACGGCCGGCCGGGCATCGTGGGTCGCTCTGTTCACCGCCGTCGAGAACGGCGAGAGCGCAGGCATGACAGCGGCGTTGCACCAGCTTGAGCCGATTTTGCAACAATAGCCAGTATGCCGATGGCCAAGTACGATGTGTTCTTCAGCTACTCCCGCGCCGACACGGAGCGGGTAGCGCCGCTGCGCGACGCGCTCCGTGGGATGGGCTATCGCGTCTTCTTTGACACGCAGTCGATCGACCCTGGCGAGCAGTGGAAGACGCGGCTCGAGCGCTCCATCCAGTCCTCGCGCACCCTGGTGCTGTGCTGGTCGGAGCACACGCGCGGCTCCGACTATATCGCCTTCGAGTATTCGCGGGCCGAGGCGCTGCACAAGCCGGTTCTTCCGTGGCTTCTCGACACGACGCCGCTGCCTGCCATGCTTGAGTTGCAGGGCATCACCACCGCCGATCCCGCGCAGGCCGCCGGCGCGCTGCGTCCGGCGCTCGGCCGGCCGCTGGGGCAGAGGCGCAAGACGCAGATGGTGTTCGGGGCGCTCGCGGTGCTTCTCATTGCCGCGGGTCTCGGGTTTTTGCTCCGGCCTCCTCCGCCTCCTCCGCCGTGGCATTTTCAAGGGGAAGTCATCGACCGGAACACGAGCATGCCCATCGCCGGAGTCGAGGTGGATGTTTTCTTAGGCGACCGTGTCCCCAGTGTCTTCACGGATAACCAGGGCCAATTCGATCTGCCCCTGCCCGCGCCGCGGCCCTCCCACATCCATGTGCGCTTCCGCAAAGACGGCTACCAGCCCGAGGAGCCATTCGATGTTACAACCGGCAAGCGGCTGGAAGAGGACATGGCTAAATTGCCCTGAGCATACTCGAAGCGTGATCGCACTTCGCCTTTGCCAGAAGAGCGGCATAACCCAACTCTCGACGGCAGCCCCGCCAACCCGCGATGCCCCGGAACAGGACTACCGGCTACAGGCTGTATCTTCCCGGCCCCATGGTCACAATTACCAGGTTCATTACGATCATCAGCACGTCATAGTGCCAGCCCATGGACTTCTCGCCCCAGAAGCCCGTTTTCCACTCCACGACTTTCTTGTAGATCGCGCCCAGCATTACGAGAATCAGTCCCAGCGCCGCCCATTGCGCCATGAACCCAACGGCGAGCCCGATCGCTCCGGCCAGTTCCGCCGCGCCCAGAAATACAGTGAATGGGACGTTCATGCCGATGCTCGCCGCCCGCTCTTTGGGCTGCTTCAGATGGCTGAATCCGCTCGCCCCGAATACCAGCGCCAGCGCGAGACGCAGCAGCAGCAAGCTCCAATCCGAATATGCAATTGCACCGGGAATCGTCAGCATTGCCAGTGCTCCTTTGCCGTAGCCTATCAGCGCAGGGCGGACGGAGGTAACGGCGAAGCCGCATATGCGCAACGGCGGCGCCGGGACGGCTCAGAAGGGCGGCACGGCGAGTACTTCCAGCAGTTCGAACTGATCGAAGCCGGGTTTCCGGGTGAATCGGATCCGCGCCTTGATGCGAGCGCTCATTGAGATGCGTTCCAGCGAGGCCTTGGGCGCGCTCTTGAAAAAGTCCTGGAGTTGCTCGAATTTCGCTGGTGAAAGATACATCAAGGTGACAGTCATCATGCGGGGAGGACGCGTATCGGGCGGATACGGAGGTGTACGCGCCAAGTCGACGCCAATGTTCCTGCAGCGCGAGTCTGCTCGATTCGTGGTGCGGATGCAGTAGTCGATCGTGGCGCATTGCGTGGCGGTTTTGCCCAGGCAGAGCCTCTGCAGGGGTTGCGGGAGCCATATGACATCAATTCCGCCTTTGCCATTGTCGGGGTCGGGCGCCTGCACGAAAAGGAACTGCTCAAGTTCGACGGACCCGGCCTGGTCTGAAGGCGACTGAGCCAGCAGGAGTGCGGAGCCGCTTCCGTGCCGGGTTTGAACTGCGGTGCTGAGCCCACCCGCGAGGATGGTCGCGCACGCAAGCCGTAGAAAGGTGCGAAGGGCTTTCATGTTGAGGGTTATACCACGGGCTGGACGCTCGGAAACGGCGAGATCGAGCAGATCGAATCTGTCCGGTTAACCGACGAGCCTTTCGTCGCGTGCAGGTGAAACCCTGAGTGCGGCCTACGCACCCACGTACGCGGCGCGCCCTTCGCTGATGGTCCAGCGCACCTTGCCCTGCATCGTCCATCCGTCAAAGGGCGTGTTCTTGGCCTTCGACTTCGACTCCGTTGCCCGGTAAATCCACTCCGCCTTGGGATCGAAGACTACCACATCGCCAAAGCTGCCCACGGCCAGCGTCCCGCGTCCTTTCAATCCCAGCAGCGCCGCAGGCTGCGCGCTGAGCAGGCTCAGAATCCGCCCGAGTGGCATCTTCCACTCGCCGTGCAGCCAGTGCAGGCAGAGGCCAAGCGCAGTTTCCAGGCCGATAATCCCGTTCGGCGCCAGATCAAACTCAATTTCCTTTTCGTGCATCGCGTGGGGCGCGTGATCGGTCGCAATCGCGTCCACCACGCCGTCGAGAATCCCTTCGATCATGGCGTCGCGGTCCGCAGCCGAGCGCAGCGGCGGGTTCATCTTGGCATGCGTGTTGTACAGGCCCACGTGTTCCTCGGTGAGGAGAAAATGATGCGGCGCAACCTCGCAGGTAACACGCAGCCCATTGCGCCGTGCCTGGCGCACCGCATTGAGGGCGGCGGCCGTAGATGTGTGCGCCACGTGCAGATGCGGACGCGCGTCTTTCAGCTCCGCGACCAGGCGAATGTCGCGCTCCACAATGCTCGATTCGGCCTCCGCCGGCATTCCGCGCAGTCCCAGCTTGAAGGAAACCGGACCGAGGTTCATGCTCGCGCCCTGTGTCAGGCGCGTGTCCTCGGCGTGCTGGATCACGCTCAGCCCCACGCGCGCGGCCGCGGCCAGAGACTCGCGCATCATGCCATCCTTCAGGATCGGCCTTCCATCGTCCGAGACGGCCACAGCGCCCGCCGCTTTCAGAGCCGCATAGTCGTTTATCACTTCACCTTTTGCCCCGCGCGTGGCCGCGGCGATGGGAAAGACCCTTATGTGCGCGCCGCGCCCCGGCGCCTGCATCCAGCGCGTAATCTCCGGTGAGTCATTCACCGGCGAAGTGTTCGGCATTGCAGCGACTGCCGTAAAGCCGCCCGCGGCCGCCGCAGCCGTGCCGGTGGCGATGGTTTCCTTATACGCCTGCCCCGGCTCGCGCAGGTGCACGTGCATATCGACCAGCCCGGGCGCGACGACCAATCCTGCCGCATCCAGCACCTCGGCGCCGTTCATGTTCTTCAGCTTGCCCGTGCCTGCAATCTCGGCCACGCGCCCATCGCGGATCAGCACGTCCTTCAGCGCGTCGACAGCGGCTGCCGGATCGACCAGCCGCCCTCCGCAAATAGCCAACGCCGTCATGCGGGGCCTCCTTGCCGGGTCGCCAGCAGGGCCCGCTCCATCACCGCCATGCGGATGGCGACTCCGTTGTGAACCTGCTCGAGAATCGCCGATTGTACGCCGTCGGCTACACCGGCTGTAATCTCCATGCCGCGAATGATGGGCCCCGGATGCAGCACCACCGCCTTGGGCGCGTGCGCCGCGAGCCGCTGCCCGGTCAGTTGGTAGCTCGCTTTGTACTCATCGAGATCCAGTTGCAGCCCTGCGAGCCGCTCCGCTTGAATGCGCAGCATCATCACCACCTGTGACTGGCTGAGCGCCGAATCGAAGTTCCGTTCGATCTCGATGCCGGGCCCTGAACGCGCCGCCTGCTCCGGCAGCAGCTCCCTGGGTCCGCACAGCAACACGCGCGCGCCCAGCCGCGGCAGCAACAGCATGTTGGAGCGCGCCACGCGGCTGTGCAGAATGTCGCCCACGACGCACACCGTCACCCCAGTCAGCGTGTCCGGCCCAATCCCGCCGATCCCCGGCCGCAGATGCGTCAGAATCGTGCGCAGGTCGAGCAGCGCCTGCGTGGGATGCTCGTGCATGCCGTCGCCCGCATTCACAACAGGCAGGCGGGCCGACTCCTCCAGCAGCCACGCCGCTCCTGAAAAACTGTGGCGCAGAATGATGGCCTCCGCGCCCAGCGCGCGCAGCGTCAGCCCGGTGTCTTTTAGCGATTCGCCCTTTTCAATGCTAGAGCTGAGGCTTGAAACTAACGTAGTATCCGCGCCCAGGGCCTTCGAGGCCAGCTCAAAACTCGTTCTGGTGCGGGTCGACGACTCGTAAAACAAGAGCGCGATGCGCCGCTTGGCAAGAACTTGATCGCGAAGCAGAGGGTTTTCATTCTCAAGCTCCGTGGCGCGCCAGAGCAGATGGCTGACACCGGCCACGCTCAGGTCAAGAACCGAAAGCAGCGAGCCGGGATGGTAGGGAAACGGAGATTCTGGTGCGGGCGGAATGTGAAGCGTACGGCGTGCGAGGGCTAAGTTCATTCTGGTCTTTCACCGGAGCTCCGTGCTCCGATCCGGTTCAAGAAGCAGCGATTCGCTATCAGGATTCAGCCAAAGGCTGAGAGCCACGTGTTCAGCTGGTCCTCTCCACCAGCAGAACCTGCTCGGTCGAGTCGACCTCCTGAAACTTCACTTCGATAATCTCGCGGCTGCTGGTCGGAACATGCCTGCCCACATAGGTGGCCTCAATCGGCAGCTCGCGATGGCCGCGGTCGATCAGCACGGCCAGTTGCACGCGGCGCGGCCTGCCGTGGTCGAAGAGCGCGTCGAGCGCGGCGCGGACAGTGCGTCCCGTGTAAAGCACATCGTCGCAGATCACCACATCGCGGCCCTCCACATTGAAGCCGATGGCTCCCGGCGTCACCACCGGGCGAATGCCGGCCGTGGAAAGATCGTCGCGGTAAAACTGGATATCGAGCATACCCGTATCCACGGGGCGCTTCTCAATGCCGGAGATCAGCTTGGCCAGCCGTTCGGCCAGCGGAACACCGCGGCGCTTGATCCCCACCAGGGCCAGGTCCTCGCTGCCGTTGCTCTTCTCTACGATCTCGTGGGCCAGCCGCACCAGGGTGCGCTCAATCTCGGAGGCCGACATCAGCCGGCCCTTCACTCGCAGGCCGGTGTTAATTTCCGTTTCGCTCATGATCGTTGCTCTTGCCCGGATGATACGAGGGGTTGGTGCTCCGCGGCAAGCTGTGGAAAGATGGCAATTCGCGTCCCAGGCCGGCGGGCCGGCAAAGCGGGGCCATATTCGGGAGCTATCCGCTTCCGTTTGGAGTGAGAATCAGGGCGGCCAAATAGAGGTTTACAGCTTGCGCGGTGTTGGGTTTTGATCAAGTTCAAACGCGATTGCCCGCCTGCTTCCTACTGACTGCTTCCCAGCAGCCCATTCAGCTTCGCCATTACCTGGAAGGCATCGGCTATGTAGACGACATCGGCCTTGCCGCGCGTCCAGCCGCAGTTGGGATCGAGCGAAATAGCGCGCCGCTCGCCGATGAAGCGCCAGCCAACGACATGCGGCTCCTCGCCGTGGCAGCAGGTCGCGAGCCCTTTGGCGTGGCGCGGCGTGGAGCCAGTCTGCCCGACCTGGTTCAAGTGCGTGAGGAAGGGAAGAACCGACTGGCCTTCGCCGCCCTGATCGACCAGCGATTTGGAACTGCCGAGCGATGCGCCGGAGGCGTGCAGGAACTGCAAAATCAGCTCGGCCGCTTGCGCAACGTGAACCTGCCCATCGGGCTGCTTCTTGGTCCAGCCGGCTCCGGCGACGAAGAGCAGCTTCGCATCCGGCCGAATGGTCTGCTCGTCCTGCTTCGGCGCGCGAAGGCCGGTGACAGTGGTGCGCAGCGCAGGGAGTTCGACGGCGATTTGCTCGACTTGTGCCGCAGGTGCGGCTGCTTCGGCGGCAAAGGCGGCATGGGTTCCCGAGTCGAGGAGCAGGAACCAGGGGCGCGCCGCGCGGCTCACCACCGCCTCAATGCGCTGGCGGTAAAACCAGCGCGTCGCACCAATCGATTCCGGGCCGGACTCGGCGCCGGCGAGGGCGGTGACATGGGTGTCAATGAAGCCGCCGAGCCTGT
Source organism: uncultured Acidobacteriaceae bacterium (assembly GCA_963848805.1). Taxonomy (GTDB): domain Bacteria; phylum Acidobacteriota; class Terriglobia; order Terriglobales; family Acidobacteriaceae; genus Telmatobacter. The sequence goes on from CAWKFD010000008.1 coordinate 58,119, forward strand.
GGGCGACGCCGGCCATGACGCGCGCAAAACGCGAGCTCTGCGGAGCGAGGACAAGCGATGCGTTCGCGGCGCGGCAGAGAGCTTCGCAGGCCGCCGCATCGCTCGCATAGCGCGCCTGCGCGAAGGCTTCGCCGGAGACCGCAAGCGCCGCGCACGGCAACCCTTTGGCTAAGGGCGCCGGATTTGCGGCGACGATTCCGACGGTGAGTGCCGCGCCGAGGCGATCGGCGAGTTCTTTGCCCGCTGTGATTGCTTCGAGCGAGGCTTTGCTCAGCGCGAAGCCGGTTTCATCGGCGTGTGTTAATACGAGAAGAGATTCCATTCGAAAATTCCCTCAGGGGCTCAAGCCCCACATTTTCAACGGCTCTTGCGGCATTCAGCGGCAAAGCCCTGACCTGCCAGTCGTGCCCCTTGACGAAAAGCAACCGCAGATCCTTCGACTTCGTCCGCCCCTGCGGACTTCGCTCAGGATGACAAGTTCATTTTTCAATTAACTTCGGAGGCGGACACTAGCTTTCCGCTCCGATCCATGCGACCAACTCGCGCGCAATCTCCTCCGCGCTCATGTTCTTCTCGACGCGCGTCTCGCGCTGCTGCCTGGGCAGGTTCACTGAGACGTAGCGCAGAGTGTTGGCTTCAAGCGCGGCCATTTTTGCCTTTTGCAGCGCCGGCATAATGGTGCGCATGTTCGCCATGCCCACCTGTGGATTGTTGCGCGGCTCGGCCAGATTGCCCGTGGCCCAACCCAGCACTGCCGGCGCGCTCGCGCAGAGCGAGACCTGATGCTTGCCCCCCTCGACGCGCTCCAGCACTTCGAACGAGCCATCGTCGCGCAGGTCGATTTGATCCACGCCCTGAAACTGATCCGCGATGCCGAGGCGCTCACCGACGAGCTGGAGCGTGACGCCCGCGCCGCGCGATGCGGATTCCCATCCGCCGAAGAGGAGGAGCTTGGTCCGGTCGAGGCCGGGCAAAGCGGCGATGGTTTCGGCAAGAACGGCGGCGGTGGAGTGCGCATCGGGGAAACCGCCGATGGGGCCGTCGACGGGAACGAGCTCGAAGGCCACCTTCTGCGCGACGGTCATCATCACCTGTTGCAGTTTGGCCTTGGGACCGAGTGAGACGAGCCAGAGTTTACTGCCCGGGTTCTTCGCGGCGAGGGCGGCGGCTTCATAGAGCGCGCTAGCAGCCCAAGGGTCGAGCACCGCGGGCAAGACCATCTCGCTTTTGATGCCGGGGCCAGTGGGCGTTGAGGTGGGTTCGAGTGTTTGCAGGGGATCGGGAACGATCCCGGCGCAGACGACGATGTGTAAAGCGTTAACCATATCTCCTCTTCAAGAGCTTTTAGCTCTTAGCTATTAGCTCTTAGCTTTTGCGCGCAGCGCCAGGATAAATGCTCGAAGCATCTTCGATACTTCATCGCTGAGGTGTTCAGCTTCTTCCGCTGCACTCCCTTTCGCCATACCGAGCTTTCGCGCAACCAGAAGCTGGGTTTTGAGTTCGAACATTGAACCCTGCGCAAGTCCGAGAAACTGGCGGAATTCCGCGGGGTTCAAGCGGCCGCGTCCCTCGGCAATGTTACTTGCAATCGAGACGCATGCACGGCGCATCTGCGATACCAGGCCATACTTCTCATTTTCAGGAAATGCCCGAGTCAGCTTGTAAATGCATACAGTCAAGTCGATTGCTTTTTGCCAGACGATCAGGTCGTGAAAATCCTGTGCCATGTGTCTTGTCCCATAACATTTCGCAGCCGAGTAAGCTGGTCTTTTCAATTTAATAACTAAAAGCTAATAGCCAAAAGCCCGCAATTAGTTCTCCGCCGAGTGCAGTCCGCCGGAGCCGGCCTGGAACTCGATGTTGCTGTGCTCGCCGTCGGGCGCGTGGGCGCAGTTCCACAGGCAGCCGCCGCAATGCACGCACTTCTCGCGCTCGAATGCCGGTTCGCCCTCGGGGCCGAGCGTGATGGCCTGGCCGGAGCACATTGCGATGCAGGTCTTTTCGATGCAGGAAACACAAAGCTGCTTGTCGAGGAAGACGACATGATCGGCAAAGCCCGGCATGGCCTGCACCTTGCCGCCCAGTAACAGTGCATCCTGGTGCGTGACCAGCAGCCGGCCGTCGAAGGGAATCTCGGGCCAGCCGCGGGTGGTCATCAGCGCATCGTGCAGCGGGCGGCCGTCTTCCATGGCCAGCTGAGCGGCCTGCTTCAATTTGAGTCCTGCCGTTTCGGTCATGCCGTGGCGACGAATCTGGCTGGGCGCCGGCGGAATGCGAGATTTCATCGAAAGGCGTCCGCCAGTGAGCCCGGAGAGCGCCATCCCGGCGAGTCCGCGGACAAATCCACCGTGAAATCCGTTACGCGCGTTTCTGGCTTCGCGCGCTCCGCGCTCGACCCAGCTTGCGCTGCGGCGTTTTTCATAGGTTGCGGCCAGATTTTCCTGCGTGAAGGGCTTGCCGGCGCGCAGAAGTTCGAGGACGGCTTCGCCGAGTTGCACGCCGGTGGTCCACGCCTCGTCCACGCCGGAGCCGGTGAGCATGTTGGTTGAGCCGGAACCTTCGCCGATGCGGGCGAATCCGTCGCCGGTAAGGAACGGCTCGCCATGCTTGCCTGACTCTTCGAGCGATTTGGCGCCCCAGGAGCGCAGCGCGCCGGTCTTGAGGTGTTGCCAGAGGAGCGGGTGCTGGATGTAGTGCTGCAGATAGCGATAGACGGTGCGCGCGGGATCGCCGAGCCACGAGGGAACAAAGACGCCCACCGACACGAGGCGGTCAGGATGCACGTAGAGAAAGCCGAAGATCTCCGGCTCGGGAAATCCGAAGGTGTGCCAGACGGTACCGGCTTCGAGCATGGTGTCCTCAGGCAGCTCGATGACGAACTTCATGCCCAGCGCCCACTCGCGGCGGGCGTGCCCCTTCGGTGTTCCCAACTTTTGTTCGATTTGTCTGCCGATCTGACCCACGGGGCCGTCGCCCACGACGGTGAGCTGCGCACGCACGTCCATTCCAGCCATGAATCCATCGGCCGGCGCGCCGTGCCTGTCGACTCCCTGATCGGCGAGGCGGAGCCCAGCCACACCTTTCCTGGTTTGATCGAGATTCTCGGCGAAGATGGGGCCGCTGACCGGGGTTCCCGGCCAAATCTGCACCAGGCCGCTGGACATCAGTTGCGAGCCGATCCACTGGTTGAACTGACCGATGGAAAGCACCAGTCCGCCCTGCTTGTGCAGGAAGGCCGGCGTCCAAGGCAGCTCGAAGGCGGAGTCTTTCAGGCAAAACTTCTTTCCAAGACCAAGAAAAAAATCGCCCAACCGCAGCGGGAGCGAGCGGCGGCTGGCGCCGATGGGATCGAGGAGGTAAAAGACGCGTTCCTGGCTGACCGCAACGGCCAAGGGAATCTCAGCCGGATCAAGCGTGGGAAAGCTGGAGCGAATTCCCTCGGCGCGCGTGACCAGGCCGCTGACGCCGGCGCCAAGATCGTCGGCACGCTCGTAGCAGAGCACCTGCAGGGGCATGCCCGGCGCGACGCGGCTCTCGAAGGCAGGATCGGCGGGGTTCTGGCTCCAGGCTTGGGTCAGCGTAGTGAGGAATCCGCCCGTCGCAGGGCCAAAGCCCGCGCAGGCGATGTCGACTTCCATCGCCTGGCGTTCGGTTTCCGGCGAGTTGGATGCATCGGCTTCCCTGGTCCCAAAATCGGGATCACCACCCCACGGACGAGGATCTGTCCGTGGGGACCCCGGACCAGGGGCACCCATGTTCGTGCTTGGATTCATGTCGGCCTTCATGCCGGGTAATCCAGCGCTTCGGGAATCATCACTTTGCTTACGGTGTCGGCGGCGCGATCCTTGGCCAGCCGCGAGCCGGTAAGGCAGGTGGTCACTTTGCTTTGCAGACGCAGAAACTCGTTCGATCCGGCACAACCCGCGCACGGCCCGGCCTTCAATGGATGGCTGCCGTCGGCTCTCAGCACGTCTATCGCCATGGCCATGATGCCCGGCATGGTTTCCTCCAGATCTTCCAGCTCGCTTTCCACGAAGCACTTTCGGTGGTCTTCGTCGTCCCACGCCGGATGCCGGTTGTAGCCAAAGACCAATTCGGCGCAGATGCGCGAGACCTCACCGGCCGCCTGCGCCGCCTGCGTGTGGCAGAGGTCGCTGAGGAATTGCACGGTTCCGGCCAGGCCTTCGGCCGCCACAGCGTCGGTGGCTCCGCGCGTCTCCAGTTCCAGCACATCGAGAATCTGGCAGCGCGACGCCATCAGCCAGCTTAGCGCATCGGCCAGGGCAAAGGTAACGCCCTGCCGCTGCCCGTGATAGAGCTTGGCGCCTGCCGGATCTGTGGATTTTTGCAGATAGTTCAGCGTCCACGCCCACAGGTTCATCGCCGAAGCCAGCGTGCAGGCGCCGCTGCCGGGACGTTCGCTGGCGATTATGCGCATCTCGCGCGTCCAGGCGCGGAACTGGGCGAGGAAGACTTCGGAAGTCATGGTGACGGTCAACTGGCGGCGCTGTACGGCCTCAGGACCTTCGTAGGTGGCTTCGAGTTGCGCGTCCATCCACTTATTGGCCAGAAAACCTGGACAGTCTTCGGTGATGCCGTAGCCACCCATCAGGCTGACGGCCTCGCGCATCATGTTGGCGCCGTGGCCGGTGTTCCAAAGCTTGGTGGCCGGGCAAAGGACGTTGGCCTCGGCGTCTTTCAGCACGTACTGGACCAACGGATCGGACTCGAGTTCCGCACGGCGGGGATCGTCCTCTTTGAGCCCCATCAACTCGACGGCCCTCTGCTCGCTCTCTTTCAGCGCCTTCATCTCCGCACGCCCACCCAGCACGCCGCGCTCTTTCAGGATTGCCGTTTTTTGCTTTTCCAGAGGATCGAGCACGTCAAAGAGCCGCGCCGCGGCAAAGCCGAGCGACGAAGCAGCCTCGCCGGCGGCCCAAACATCCACCAGGCGGTGCAACGCGTCCTCGCGCTGCTGAATGCCCTGCTCGTAGCGCACCGAGCCGGGCTTGGCGCCCTCGGCGCCGCGGAAGCGCTGGCGCTGGTAGCGGATCACCGGCTCGACCGCGGAAAGAAGTTTGGCCGCCGTCATGAGGCCCACCGGCACGCGGGTGCGGCGGAAAACCGCGTCGATCACTTCGCTGTGGTTGAAGTTGGGGACGATGACGCCGTCTTTTATCGTGTATCCGCCCACGATGCGGCTGGCCGGAATCTTGAGGTTGAAGACGGGATCGCCTGTGGAGGAGAGCTGGTGCACCAGCTTCCTGGTGGCGGTTCCGCGATCGAAGGTGCCTTCGTCGCCCTCTTCCAGAATCACCATGCAACTGCCCTTGATGCGGTCGTCACCGGAGTTGACCGCCGCAGTGACGAAGTTGGCAAAGGCAATGCCAGTGATAAAGCGGCCGCGCTTGTCGACGAGCAGCGTGGGCTCGGCCCCGTCTTTCCATTCGGCCACGCGCAGTTTGCCACTTAACATGCCGGCATCGACGCCCACATAGGGGATGGGCTCGGTGAGCGCGAAAGCTCCGCGCCAGGGTTTGCGGTCATCGCCGGGCTGTGGAGGAGCGGAGAGTGTTTTGTAGCGGGTAACTTGTTCCTGCGTGCCGCGCTCGTGGATGGGCGAGAGGGCGAGAAAGCCGGCCAGGCTGGCAGTGGCCGCCCCGCCGTCGACCCAAGCGAGCTCGTAGGCCGCCAGACCGAGCGCGAGATTCTTGGGGCCGACGATAAATCCGCCTTCTTCCGGCTCCATAAAAGCTGCCGTGATTCCGGCGCGGTCAAAGGCGTCCATCATCTCGTCTTTGCCCGTGGTCCACTCGTGGGTGTTGCGCTCGCCGGCTGCAACCAGGCGCGCCACCGTGCCTCGAGCCACGCCGCGCGCCGATGCCACAAGCATCTGTAAGTCAAACCGGTCGGCGTAGCGCCAGAGAATCTGCCGCACCGCATCCCCAGGGAGGGTGAGCATCGTTTTCATTTCGGTAACCGCAACTGTGCCCATCAAGTGGCTCCTAAGCAAAGCAGTTCCACGATTCGTGCGCTTTCAGGCTCCGTGCAAGGTGTGGCCCGCCGCGGCAGGCCACACAACGGCGGCGGCTTGGGAGTAAGGCAATTGCGGACTGCTTCAACGCATTTATTGTCTTCGACCGGACACGCGGCGGCATGTGACCCACATCACCTCGACAGGCGCTCTAAGGGGGTTTGCGCCGGAAAATCGGGAACAGATGTCCTACGGCGAATAGAATTTAGCGGGAGCGGATGCTGAGGGTTACAAGAGCCTGCGGAACTCTTCAACCGCTTCGACGACTCGCGAATCGCAAGCGGATATTGTCGAGCGCTTCTTCTTCGCTGGCCCTTTGCGACCAGCAGCCAGGAAGGCCAAGACGCGAGACGCTGAAACCTTCCTCGGATTGGCGGAGAACGACATGATCGGTGGTCATGAAGATTATCCTACGCCTGTTTTGGTGCGCCGCCTGGAGCGGAGCGTGTGGTCTGGCGCACCAGGGCAGATCACTGAGATGTGATGGCTGAACGCTGTTTTTGTGATCCGCGTCGCCGCGCTTGTGATAACTGTCACTGCGAGATTTTTCTCAACAGTGTGATCTCATAAGTGGATACCCCGCAAAAACCAGTTTCAAGTGACGGGGAGGATTGCGCACTTGAGCAAGACCGGCGTGCAGGGTGAAGAATCCTTTTTGCATTAGGAAGGAAGACGGCGGAATGATCCATGCCGTAATTTGTAGAGCACTATTTTTCGTCCGCGGGGGAATGATAGCGGCCGGCCTGGCCATTTTGGCGCTTGCGCCTGGCGCCCTTCGTGCGCAGGCGGACTGTCTGAGTTGCCACGGCGACGCGAGCATGACCGACGCCACGGGACACAGCATCGCTGTCGACGGTCAAAAATTCAGCGACAGCATTCACGGCAGCCTTCAGTGCAGCAACTGCCATGCCGACATCAAAGGCTATCCGCATCCGGACAAGGTTGCGCCTGTCGACTGCAAGACCTGCCACGCCGATCAGGCTACGCAACTGAAGGACAGTGTCCACGCCGACGGCAAGGAACATCCATGCACAAGCTGCCACGGCGACGCGCACACCATCTTTCCGAAAACCGATGCCCGCTCGGCGGTGTATCCGCTGAACGTGCCCAAGACCTGCGGCAACTGCCACAGTAATGGTGGCATGGCGGGCAAGCATGGCCTGGCGAGTGTCTACCCGAATTACATTGACTCCATTCACGGCTTCGCGCTGAGCAAGGAAGGGTTGCTGGTGGCGGCCAATTGCCAGAGCTGCCATGGCTCGCACAACATTCTCAGCCATAACAATCCGCAAAGCCCGACGTACAAGACCAACATTCCCAAGACCTGCGGCAACTGCCACGCCCAGATCGACGCCGACTACGAGCAGGGAGTACACGGCAAGGCGATCGCGAAGGGCAACCTGAACGCGCCGGTCTGCTCCGACTGCCACACCGCGCACGCGATCCTGCAGCCCACTGAAGCCACGTTCCGCATGCAGTCCACGCCCATCTGCGGCAACTGCCACAAGGACAAGTTCTCTACCTATCGCGATACATTTCACTCGCAGTTGGGATCGCTGGGCGGGTACGTGGAGACGGCGCGCTGCTGGGACTGCCACCAGGCGCACGACGTGCGGCCGGCTAAAGATCCGTCCTCCCCCATTAACAAGGCCAACCTGGTGACGACCTGCGGCAGGTGCCACACGGGCGCAAACCTCAGCTTCGTGGGTTATCAGCCCCACGCCAACGCGCGTGACCGCAAGCTGAGTCCGGGGCTTTTCTATGTGCGGCTGTTCATGAATCTGCTCCTCGCCAGCGTGCTTACATTCTTTATGATCCACACCATCTTGTGGCTGGTGCGTGCGCGCTACAACCAAGTGAAGAGCAAGACCGCAAAGGGAGGCAAGAATGCCTGAGTTGGAGCAAGCGGAAAAGATGGAGCAAGCGGTAAAAGCGGAAAACGGCGCCGCAGGCCGGTATTTCGTGCGCTTTACACGCGAGCAGCGGTATATGCACGCTGTTCTGTTCAGCACGTTTCTCGGTCTGGCGGCCACGGGGCTGGTCATGCGCTTCAGCGAGAGCTTCTGGGCGCGCAAGTTCGCGGCCGGCGTGGGCGGATTCGGGGCGATTCTTTTCCTCCATAAATTCTGTGCGATCGTGCTGACTATCGCATTCGCGATCCATGTGAAAGAGGTTTTTCAGCGCGGCATCATGCGTCGCGAAAAGGGAATCTTCTGGGGGGTGACCTCGATGGTGGCCAACTGGAGGGACGTAAAAGACCTTTTTGGGCACATGCGCTGGTTCCTCGGTCTGGGCCCCAAGCCGCGGTTCGAGCGCTATGCCTATTGGGAGAAGTTCGATTACTGGGCTGTTTTCTGGGGCATGATCGTGATCGGGTTCTCAGGCTACGCCATGTGGTTTGCGCCGTTCTTTGCGCACTTTTTGCCCGGCTGGGCGCTGAACGCCGTATTGGTGGTGCACAGCGAAGAGGGGCTGCTCGCCATTCTGTTCATTTTCTCCATTCACTTCGTTAACACCCATCTGCGCCCCGACAGCTTTCCCATGGACATGGTGATATTTACCGGCGTGGAGAGTGAAGAAGAATTCAAGCACAAGCGCCCCGATGAGTATGCGCGGGTTGCCGCCGAGGGCAAGCTGGAGTCGCGCCTTGGCACTGCACCGCCGGTCTGGCTGCTCAACTTCTCCAAAGTGGTTGGATTTACGGCAATCGTCATCGGGCTGACGCTTCTGGTGCTGACGCTGACTGCGTATTTCGGTTAGCTGCCGGCCGAAAACAGAGAGAGCGGGGAGTGGATGTCATTCCACTCGCCCGCTCAGAAAATTTGCCATTGTTGCTTTGGCACTTCAGAACCGGAATGTCGGAGCAAACGTCACGCGCAGATTGTTGTAAAGATTGCCGCCGTTGTAGCCGTTGTACCATAGCTCGTCGCCTGCCTCCACGCGAATGCCGAGCGGTCCCCAAAAGGATTCAAAGCCGCCGCCGGGAAACGCCGCGAAGTGCGTCGAACTGCCGCCAAATGCCGCCAGGCTGGTGGTGAAGCAGCCGGGTGAGCCGGCAGGCTCTCTACAGCCGGTGCTGAAATCGATGAAACCGGCTTTGGCCTCGACAAAGGCGCGGAACGGCCCGGAGGTCCCGAACTGAAATTTGGGGCCGAAAAGGCCCGTGATGGGGCGTACCGAACTGGTGACCGTAGTGGAGGTTACCGTGGTAGTGGACCCGCTGGTGGTTGTGGATGTGTAATTCCGCTCAAAGTCGTAACTCATTTCTGCTTCCAGGGCAACATGGGTTCCGGTATTGAACCCCACCCGGCCGCCGAGGCCGAGGTAATTTTGGGCGGGCGCCCCTGACGGCGCCACGCGAAACAGATCGCCATAAGCTCCGAATTCGCCGTGATTATAGGTATTTTTGCCTTCGCCGGGGGGTGCGCTCTGGGCGGCGAGGAAAGACGCTATCGACAAAAGACAAACGCTCGAAACGAAGGAAACACATTTCATCTCCGACCTCCTAAGAATGGATATTCGTTGCTGACAAACGACGACTCCCGGGCCCGCCGGAACTGCTGGCAACCCTGTCACGTGATTTGGATGCGGACACATTGCAGTGGGTTGACTTTTGACACGGGCGCTTGTGACGCGTAGCAGGTGCGCCTGTGACACGAGTCACGGCGGGATTTTCCGCAAAAGCATCTGCTCAATGCATGAACGGCCGAAGACTTTTTCCTTGCACGCTGGTTTTCTTTCTTCTTGCCTGGGCCTCAAACGCACAAGCTGCGCAAAAGATCAAAGACGCGGACTGCCTCACCTGCCACGGCGATCCAACGCTCACGACCACGAGCGAAAACGGAGCGACGGTCAGTCTCTACGTCGACCAGAGCAAGCTCAAGCATTCCATCCACGGACGCATGTTCGCCTGCGTGGATTGCCACAAGGATGTAAAGAGCCTGGCGCATGAGACGCCCCCGCAGCGGGTAGGCTGCGCGCAGTGCCACGCCGACGCCGGCGTTGCGTATAAGAACAGCATCCACGCGAAGGTGGACAAGAGCGGAAAGATTCCCGCCAGTTGCGAGGACTGCCACGGCGACGTTCATCAGATTGAGGGCGGGGGCGATCCCAAATCTTCAGTGAATCACGCCAATATTCCCGCCACCTGTGGCCGGTGCCACGGGCAAAAGTTTCTCATGGAGTCGAACGGGGAAAGCGCGCAGCCCTTCCTCTCATACCAGGACAGCGTGCACGGCCGCGCCATCGCCAACGGCTCGCAAAAGGCCGCGGTGTGCACCGACTGCCACGGCACGCACGAAATTCTCACCGCCAGCGACGCCAAATCGCCCATCTCCAAGTTCAACGTGCCCGGCACCTGCGGCCAGTGCCACACCGATGTCGCAAACACTTTCATGCAGAGCATTCACGGGCAGGCCATCGCGCGCGGCAACCAGCTCGCCCCGACCTGCACCGACTGCCACGGCATCCATACCATCAAGGCGCCCACCAACCCCAACTCCCCCGTCGCCGGGCAAAATCTCTCCCGCGATACCTGCGCTCCCTGCCACGAAGGCGTGCGTCTGTCGCAGGAATTCGGCGTGCCCGGCAATCGCGTCACCAGCTACTTCGACAGCTATCACGGCCTGGCCGCGCAAGGCGGCTCGGTAGTTGCGGCCAACTGCTCCAGTTGCCACGGCGTCCACAACATTCTGCCTTCGAGCGATCCCCGCTCCACCATCAATCGCGCCAATCTCGACGTCACCTGCGGCAAGTGCCACAAAGGCGTGACGCAGAAGTTCACGCGCACGCCGGTCCATCTCCAGGACGGCGTCCGCGCGGGGGGCGATATCGATTCCATCGCTGTCCGTTGGGTGCGTTGGATCTACATCCCCCTCATCATTCTTGTTATCGGCGCCATGTTCCTGCACAACTTCATCATTTGGCGCGGCAAAGCGGTGGCGCAGCGCCGCATGATTAATCCCTTCATGCAGCGCATGACCGTGAATCAGCGCTGGCAGCATCTGGTTCTGTTCACCAGCTTCATTGTTCTGGTCATCACCGGTTTTGCGCTCAAGTTCCCCGAGTCCTGGTTCGCGCACATGCTGGGGATGGGCGAGCACCTGCGCAGCGTCATCCATCGCATCGCGGGCGTCATCCTCATCGGCGCGGGCATCTATCACGTCTTTTATCTCGCCCTGGCGCGTGAGGGGCGCCGCCTGCTGTACGACATCGCGCCCCGGCCCAAAGACGCATTCGATGCGTTGGGCGCCATGCGCTACTACCTGGGCCTGGGCGGCGAGAAGCCCAAATTTGGCCGCTTCACCTACGGCGAAAAAGCCGAGTACTGGGCGCTGGTCTGGGGCACGGCACTCATGGGCGTTACCGGCATCATGCTCTGGGCCAAGGTGTGGGTGGGCAACCTGCTGGCGCGCTGGTGGGTCGATGTAGCGACGGCTATCCATTTCTATGAGGCGATCCTGGCCACGCTGGCCATCATCGTCTGGCACTTCTACCAGGTCTTCGGCGATCCCGATGTCTATCCCATGAACTGGGCCTGGTGGGACGGCAAGATGCCGGTGGAGCAATACCGGCACGAGCACGAGCTCGACCTGGGGTCCGTTGCGAAGAGCGAGAATCCGGGTCACCCGGCTGATTAAATCAGGGGCGGAATGGGGTGTTCCTTCTGCCGGGACAAAAAACAGCCACTCGTTGGCGACAGCGTGATTCGGCAGCCATCCGGCCGGTTTCCCAGCCGCCGGATGGGCCATCCGATCACTCACACGCGCCAGTTGTCGGGGCGCCAGTCCTTGATGCGTTCCTTGATCTGCTTGCGATTCAGATTGTGTTCGAGCGCCTGCTTGGCCAGCTCCACGACCTCGTCATCGGCGGCGAAACGCAGTCCGATCAACTGGTCTTCGGTGAGGCGATAGATCTGCGAGTGCCACTCCGCCGGGGCCAGCGCCTGCAGGCGCAGCCGCTCCTCAAGCCGGATGACACGGTCCTGCACCTTGAGCGGATAAAGACGCAGCTTGAACAGCATGAGGAACAGAGCCACCGAGAGCACCACCAGCCATACCGAGTAGAAGCACAGATGGTACACCGCATAGACGATGGCGATGACGACGTTGGCGAGAAAAACGAAGGTCAGGAAGAAATGATAGGGCGGATCGAACCGCGCATGGCTCTTCAGATTCTGCAACTCCGATTTACTCATTGGCAGCTCCAGTTCCTCGCAAGGGGGGATCGGCTCCCCCGGCCTTCTGCATTACCGCAGTGCCGCCGGGAACAGAATCGGGGGCCCGTGCGCCTGCGCTCAACCCCATGGACGAAGATCTGTCCGGTGCAACCCCTTCCCTTCGAATCTCATGGATCGCGTCCGGCGCTGTCAACGGAGATAAATTATCCGGCCCTAAAACCTCGATATGCCTGGGAATCGGATGATAGCGGCCGCGCACCAGGTAATCCACAAACAGCCCGCCCGCAACATAGGGATTCAGCAGCACGATGGGGATGGCGTAGGGAGTGGTGAGCAACGACTCGTCAATGCCCTTGGCCGTGTGGCTCGCCCGCCGGTAGCCCGGGATCTGCGGTATCTCAAAGACCGCAAGTCCCGTTTCCGGATGCTTGCGCGCATACTTTACCAGCTTGTAGGTGATCTGCTTCGGCGTCGTCATGCCCGCATCGGGGAAAATATTGCGCCGGAAGGCACCGGGAAAGTAGGAGTTGAGAATCACCCGCGCAAAATCCGCGCAATTCTCGAAGAGCAGGTTGAAGCGGGTGCGGTTGGGTCCCGCGTTCATGCGCGCCATCAACGCATCGTCCTGTTCGGGGGTGGTATCGAAGCGCAAGGCGTAGATGCGCCGCTCATACGCAGCGCCTACCAGTTGTGTCCAGCCGCCACGCACAAAATCCCCTGGCGGCAAGTTCAATCCCAGGTTCTCAAGATGGGCCTCGCGATACCGGTCGCGCAGCCGGCTCACCTGTTCGCGATCCACATGGGAGGGAACTTGAGAAGTGTCTTCGACCGAGTAGAGGTAGGGAATAAGCGGGATGGCCATCCAATCGTAGCCGTCGATCCCCTGGTAGCGGGCAATGACGGCGCCCAATTCGCCCGGCTGGCAGCGGCGCAGCTTCACCGGCGATTCCGCGCAAATTCGCTCCAAATAAATGGCGTTGTGGCCGGTTGGGTTCAGGGTTCCAAAGATGCCGTACGGCTCCTCCATGAGCAATGCCGACTGCGCTTGGCCGCATTTCGAACAAAGGGCGCCTAAGACAATGAAAACAAATGTGACGATCCGTGATTGGCGAATCGAAGGCATCGGCTTCTCTAGCTCCAGATTGTTTGGCCCCTCTCCTCTTCAGTATGCGCCAATTCAGAGGGATAAAAAACGGCTGGCGGGTCGCGCACGCCGCTCACTTGCAAACAACCCATTTTCCGGCAAAATGTTGTGTTTCTTTGAGATGATTCGTTGAAGATAGATAACTTACAGGTTTTCTCGAAGTTTGGAATGTGCCAGCAGGTGAAGGCGCAGCTCGGAGTTCCCTTGCCCTTCAGGCGGCGGACGGGCCATCGATAGCCGAAGGTCCGCCCGATGGCCGTTGTTCGCTGTAAAATGCGAGAAAGCATTCGAACAACATCGGGGCTGGGGACGGGAGACTTCAGTGGCGGTTCTGGCGGTGCAGCAGATCCGGCGCATGCGGGGCGGCGCGCAAGGCCAGTTGATGCTGGGCGCGGACGGCCGCATCTACGTTGTGAAGTTCCAGAACAATCCGCAGCACTTGAGGGTGCTGGCCAACGAGTTTCTGGCCTCGCGGCTGGCGGCGGCGGCTGGCCTCACCGTGCCGGAGTGCGATCTGGTGGATGTTTCGAGCTGGCTGATCGATAACACGCCGGAGCTCGAGATTGACCTGGGACGCACGCGCGTGCGCTGCCAGCCCGGGCTGCAGTTCGGGTCGCGCTTCGCGGGCGGCACGATGCCGGGCCATGTGGTGGACTACCTGCCTGAAGAGCAGCTGGCCGAGGTGAAGAATCTCGCCGAGTTCGCCGGCATTCTGGCCTTGGACAAGTGGACGGCGAACGCCAACGGGCGGCAGGCTGTTTTCACGCGCAAGCAGCGGGAGCGGCGCTACAAGGCCGTCTTCATTGACTTCGGCTACTGCTTCCATGCCGGAGAGTGGCGCTTTGAGGATGCGCCGCTGCGCGGAGTTTATTACCGCAACGACGTATACCGTGAGATCGCCGGATGGGAGTCCTTTGAGCCCTGGCTGACGCGCCTGGAGACCATGCCCGCGGAGACAATCTGGAAATCGGCCAATGAGGTCCCTCCGGAGTGGTACGGTGGCGACGTGGAGGCCATGGAAAGCCTGGTGGAGAGACTGCTGGCGCGGCGCAGCCGAATCCGGGAGCTGATTGAGGCATTCGGGAACTCGGACAGGAGGCCATTTCCGAAATGGGGCGAGAAGGCGAGGGAAGTGGAGGAGGGGGGTTGGAAGAGGGGAAGATGGGGGTCTAGCATTGAGGGGAGGGTGAATTGAGGAAGGCAGGGAACAGAGAACAGGGACCAGGGACCAGGGACTAGGGACTAGGGACTAGGGACTAGGGCCCATCCATCGTTGACCGCTGGCCACTGATCACTGCAGGAAGCCATGAACAGCGCAACAACAAGACGCATGTGCGAGTTTCAACTGCTCCGGTATGTGCCGGAGGCGGTGCGGAACGAAGGTGTGCACATCGGCGTGATCCTCAGCGAGCGAGCCACGCTGGAACAGCCGGGTCGCATCGAGGTGCGGTTCACCCGCGACTGGCGACGGGTGCGCTGCCTGGACCCCGATGCCGACACGGCGCTGCTGGAAGCGATGGAGACGGAGTTGCGCAGGCGGCTCGAGGTTGAGGGCGGGGCCGAGGCCGGCTCGGGGATGGCGTCTGGGCCCGGGTCCGGGGGAAAGTTGATGCGGCTGCTCGAGGAGTCGCTTTCGCTGAACGTGCAGATGACCGAACCCAAGGCCTACCTGGCAGAGAGCATCCCTGCGGGAATGGAAGAGCTGATGCGGCTCTATGTCGAGCCTCCGCCGCGGGAGCGGTCGCCAAGGCTGGGCGGACGGGCCGCCATCCAGACCCGGATGCGCACGGAATTCGAACATGCCGGTGTGTGGGACCTTTTGAGAAAGAGAATCGCGGCCTCGGAGTATACGCGTCCGGGCGATCCCCTGCGCATCGATTTGGGCTACAGGCCCAATGGCACGGTGCGCATGTTTCATGCGGTCAGTCTGGAGCCGGGCGTGGGTTCGGGTCTGGAGATGGCCAAGGTGCTGGCGTTTTCGGCTGCAGGCCTGCGGGCCGGCGTGGAGCGCGTGGAAAAGGCGCAACTGGAACTGACCGCCGTGATTGAGCCGGCGGCGCACGTGGGGGCTACGGATGAAGAGCCCGAGCGGTTGGAGATGTACCGCTTCGGCGTGGAGACGATGGAGGAGCACCAGATCCGGGTGCTGACGACCTCCGACATGGGGCGCGTTGCGGAAACGGCGCGGCGGGAGCTGCTGTGAAGACGGGGAACGAGGGAACAGGGAACAGGGAACAGAGATTAGGGACGAGGCGAGTTTGTCGCCGGTAGCTTCTAGCTGTTGGCGCATGGCAAGTCAGCGAGTCAGCAAGTCAGCGAGCCGGCGACAACAAAGAACTGGGAATAGAACCGGACCGCCAGCTTCTAGCTGCAAGCAAGGAGCTCTGGGCTACTGGCTTCGAGCTCGGAGCAGTAGACCTGGAAGCGTACGAATGGAATATCGGGAGTGTGCTTTAATGGAGCGGGTTCCGGGGCTTCAGCCCGCAGCTCTCTGCGGCTTGATTCAGGGGCGTGAAGGGACTTGCTCTTTCCGGCGGTTGCGCCTCATTCACGGCCCCCGGGAAAAAAGATTTCTGAGTTTTGCAGATAATTTCTTCACTTTGCGGTAGGATCGATTTTGTTGATGGATGACAGGGATTTCGACGCTGTGGTTTGAACGGCGAACGCATCGCCGATCGCCGACCACTGATGAATGATCACTCAAAAAAGGCATGGCTGATGAGCCATGCCTTTTGCTTTTTGAAGGATGGTGCGCGTGAAGGTAGGGGAGCAGTTGCGGGAGATTTGGCGCGAGGTGCGCAGCGGCGGGCGGGATGGCCAGGGCGGACAGGCTCGTGAGGCGGAGTCGGCGCGGCAGCAAGAGTTGGCTGCGGGCGCAGAGGCGGAGCGGAAAACGCTGGCTCTGCCCGCGATCCTGAGTCCGGTCCACTTTCCGGGGCGGCACCTGCCCAAGCCCACGCCGGCGAACCTGCGCCGCTTTGCCGAAACGCCGGTGGTGCGGCGGGCGATCAACGTCATCAAGGATCGCATTGCAGCCATGGATTGGCAGGTGCGGGTGAGGCGCGGGGTGCAGCCGGAGGACGTGGCCTTTATCGCGCGCAAGCTGCGGGCGCTGCGCCGGATGCTGGAAGAGCCGAATGCGACAGACAGTTTTCGCACCTTGATCGAGCAGGTGATTGAGGACGCTCTGACGGGCGGGTTCGGGGCCATCGAGATGGAGCCAACCGGCGACCCGGAGCGGCCGGCGATGCTGTGGCCGGTGGACGGGGCCTCGATCCGGATCAACGCCAGGTGGGACGGCGAAGAGGATTCGCCGCGCTACGCGCAGGCCATGCCGGGGCAAACCGCGGCCAAGGAAATCGACCTGCTCGACCGGCAGCTGATGTACATCCGGATGAACCCGCGCAGCTTTACGCCCTTCGGGCTGGGGCCGCTGGAAGTGGCCTTCGAAACGGTCAATCAATTTCTGAGCGCGCACCGCTTTGCGGGCAAGCTGGCGGCGAACGCGGTGGCGCAGTATGCGCTGTGGCTGAACGAGGCGACGCCGGCGCAGCACGACCGGCTGATCCGCTGGTGGCAGGACGAGATTGAGGGAACGGGCCGCGTGCCGCTGCTCTCGACCGAGCAGAAGCCGGAGGTGCTGCGCTTTGCTCAGGGAACGGATGCGGATCTGCGGCTGGCGTGGCAGGAGTTTCTGATCCGCATGGTGGCGAATGCGTTCGGCCTGCCGCCGCTGATGCTGGGGCTGGAAGCGGACGTCAATCAATCGACGGCCTCGGAGATGGCCGACGAGGCGTTTCGCGGGGCTATTTCGCCGCTGGCCATGTTGTTGGCCGGGCATATCACGCGCGATCTATTTGGAAAATGCGTAGGCTGGCGGGAATTCGAATTTGTCTTCAATGAACTGAGCGCGCGCGATGAGCAGACGGAGTTGCAGGTACAGGTGCAGTTGCTGCAGGCCGGGGTGCTGACGGTGAACGAAGTGCGGGCGATGCGGGGATTGGGGCCGTTGGAGCAGGAGAAGCAGCCACTAGCTTCTAGCTCCTAGCTTTTAGCGATTCGTGCTAAGTGAAGAACTTGCGTCACAAAAGTGCGGGTTGGAACCGCGAAGAAGCGAACGATTACGGATACGAGCTAAGAGCTAGAAGCCAGGAGCTAAACACATGCGATTGGAAGCGATGGCGGTAGAGATTCCTCATGTGGAAGGGCATCCCAACCGGGTGCCGTTCGAGGGAGTGTTGACGGTGGTGAATGCGGCCAGCGATAAAGCGCCGGCCGGGGCGCGCGGACACCGCGTGATGTTGACGCGCGAGGCGGCGGTGGGTGCGCTGCCTTCGCTGCTGGGCATGGCCGTGGATTACCGGCCCGGCTGGGACGGTCACGATGCGCGGCGCAAGATCGGCCTGCTGACCGAGGCCGATGTGATCGGGCCGCGGCTGGTGGTGCGCGGCTACCTGTACGCGCGCGATTTTCCCGAGGTGGCGCAGGCGATTGCGGCGCACGCGCCGGAGGTCATGGGCATGAGCTACGAACTGGCCGACGCGCGCGTGGAAGATATGCGCGCCGAAGTGTGGAAGCTGACCCGCGTCACCTTTACCGGGGCGGCGATTCTGCTGAGAGAAAAGGCGGCTTACCGGGCGACAAGTTTCCGCATGGCGAGTTGATGAAACAGGGAATAGGGAGCAGGGGATAGGGAACAGGGCGGGGAGTTAGTAAGTTAGCAAGCAGCGAGTTAATAAGTTAACGAACAGGCTCCGCGATGCGGGGCCTTTTTGTTGGCGGGTTTACCGGGTTTCAGGGAGAAATTCATGGAACAGGAAAGGAAAGACATGGAAACAGATGAGAAGAGCGTTGTGGAGCGGCTGGAAGCCGCCGCCACATTGCTTGAAAAAACGCTGAACTGGCTGGAAGAGCGCCAGGGCGCGCTGTCCGGCGAGGTGGAGAGAATATCGGCAACCGTCGAACAGAGCCGGCGCGAAACGGAGTTGGCCGAGAAGCTGGCCGCGGTTGAGCGGGAGCTGGCCGAGGTGAAGGCAGCGGCGGGGCAAAACGCACTGAATCCGCTGCGCCGGACCATGCCTGCAGCAACGGCCGAGATGTTGGCCAAGCATGGCATTGGCGACGGCCCGGTGGACGTGCGCGCGCTGGATGCAGCGTTGAACGGCCTGAGCCTGGAACAGCGCATCGCGGTGAAGACGCAACTGCTGCGGGCGGGCGCGATCGCATGAGAGCAGCTTCTAGCTACTAGCTTCCAGCTACTAGCTTGTTGAACACGCGGAACTGCGACAGCGCTATGCGGCCAGAAGGAATGCATGCAGGCATCGTGCTGCCGAAGGGCAAAACATCAACGCCAGAGCTGGCACGAACAAGCTAGCAGCTAGGAGCTAGAAGCTAGCAGCTAAGCACGGCCCCATGGAGGGGGTGGAAAAAGCCTATGAACGCAACTTTTGCAAACATTCACGCGGCAGCGGATTACATCGGGCCGGGCGCTATCGAAGTTCCGCTGTATCAGACCGAGATCTTCGACATTTGCCGGCGTTCCAGTCCATTCGGACAGCGCATCAAGCAGGTTCCCGCAACCGGCCATCCGTCACGGTTCTTCGCGGAAACAGCCATTCCCAATCCGGGTACGGCCGGTTTCCAGAATCCGCGCACCCTCTCGCCTACGGTGGTTACGCCCACCCGTACGGAGATGAGCGTAATGCTGAAGGCCATCGTGGCGCAGATCAACTACAACCTCTTCGACATTGAACTGGGCGACCAGCAGAAGCAGTTTGCCTATCTGCAGGCCAAGGACCTGGTGGATACGGTGAGCGGCGTGATGGTGACGCACGACGTTGCATTGTGGAACGGCAACGAAGCCAGCCTGACCGCGTCCTCTACCAATCAATACATGGGCTGCGCGGCGCAGATTGCGGCCGGCGGCAACTCCGTGAACGTGACCACCTCGATGAAGATCGTGGACACGATCAAGACCCAGGTGGCGACGATGGTGGCCGCGACCGGCTACTATGTGCGGCCGACCGCGATCTACGCCAACCCGGTGCTGCTGGACCTGATCGACCAGGAGATGAAGAGCGAATACAACGTGGTACTGAACACCGACCAGATCACGGGCGGCTTCCGCGTGAAGATGCTTTCGACGCAGGCCGGCGATCTGCCACTGATTCCCGACTGGAGTTTGCCGTACACTCCGGGCACCACTTCCGGCGGCACTTACACCCCCGGCACCTATCCAGCCTACATCGTGACCGAGGACCTGATTGAGTATCACTGGCTCGGTGATCCGGCGCCGCGCGTTTTCCAGCTTGGTTTGCCGAATTCGCTGACCTACCAGTATGTCGCGGTCAAGTTCGGCGCTCCTGTGGTGAAGGGAGCTAACTTCGCGCATACACAGGTGCTGGTGGAACGGTAGAAAAACAGGGACTTGGGACATAGGGACGAGGGACTAAGGATAGGAGCCAGAGAGGCAAGATAGTTGCACTCGGCGCTTGTCTAGTCCCTAAGTCCCTGGTCCCTACGTCCCTCTTTGAAAGGACACGCAATGGCATATCTCGAGCCAGCGGATTACCCGAACTATGGATTGCCGGCTGGGACCACGGCGGACTGGATCTACGGCCGCGACGGCACTGATCAACAGTTACTGCAGGCGGCCGGACCTGAACATCACCCAGTACATCGAGCGCTTGCGCGTGACCGCCGGCGCGCAAACGGTGCTCTTGAGCTACTTGCCTCTGGCGCCGCTGTCGCCCGCGACCACGCCGCTGGTCGGCATCGAGGGCCGCTACGCCAGGCCGAGGCGCGGAGAACTCCCGCAGGAACCGCTGTTTGAGATTGCGTGGGCGTTTTCGCTGCCCGGGCAATGGGCGGCCATCGATCCCAGCCTGGTGGATTTTGACCCGGCAAATGGAGAGCTCACTCTGCCTTGGAACGTTCTGGGGCTGCCCTACAACGAGGTGCGCGTGACATACACGGCGGGGTTGGCGACGATCGGCGACGATGTGAAGTCGGCGTGCGCGCAGATTGTGCGCAACGCACAGGCCACGCCGGCGCTGAACGCCAGCATGAGCAAGATCGACACGATGCAAATGAAGTATTTCTCAAGTTCGTTGATCGACGAGACGGTGCAGGCCTGGCTCAATCCGTACGTTGCGAACAGGCTGGGGTGAGCAATGAGCGATACGGCGCCGCGTAACCCGAGGGGAGCGCCGCAGATGCTGGCCGATGCGCTGCTGCGCAGCGTGACGGGAACCACGGCCCTTCTGCGAGTAACAGGCACGAACACCGATACCAGCATGTCCGAGGTCGGGCTTGTGGCAACCACGTTTGCTGAAGTTCCGGTCAGTCCTGTCGTGATGCGCAAGCTGCGGCCCACTTGGCGGGAAGGCGGAGAGTCGAAGTGGGAGCTTCTGATGTCGGCAACGAGCGTGGCGCAGCAAGTGAACGCGCTCGATCTCGCTTCGGCGCAATCCCTTTTCGCCATGACGCTGGCGGTCACCGTGGCGGGGCAGGATTATCTGATTGAGTCGATCGCCTCGAACGAAGCGTTCGGCCAGGTGTATCTCTACCGCCTGCTTTTGCGCCAGGCGCGGCAGCAAGCGGTGTAAAGGCAGGGAGCGAGAGAACAAGGGAACAGGGAATAGAAAACGGGGATCACGACCGTTAGCTGGCGATTCGTCGCGCAGAAAAGTGCGGTCTGCAGTCAACAAACAGTGATTCGGAAAGGCGAATGGGAAGCATGGGAGCATGATCGGGGATTGGCATTTCTGATCCCTGATCCGTGTTCCCTGATCCCTGTCTTCTTATGCAGAATGCGAAAGATTCGTTTTATATGGCGCTGCGCACGCGGCTGACTACGATCAATCCGGAGCGGACGATCCTGCTGCGCGGCGCAGTGCGGCCGGGAATCCTGGTGGAGGAAGCGGAAGCGCCCTTCAGCCAGCTTCCGAATGACGTTTTCATCCTGCGCTGGCTTGGTCTGGGCGCCGATATGGACCTGCCGTCGACCATGGCAGCTGAACAATGCGAAGTAATCTACCAGACCTGCGGGACGCAAAGTTTTGGAGGTTTGGACCGCGGCCGCGCATTGAGCGAGATGGACGAGGAACTGATAGCCATGCTTCAGCCATTCCACACGCCCAAGCTGAATTACACGGCAACGCCGCCGGCCGCCATGCTGACACAGGTTTTTTGGGACGAGCCCGCGTTTTCGCCGCTAGTTACGCAACGCGACCAGTTGAGCCGCAGCGCAAGTGTAATGGTCTACAGCTACCAGGAGCAGGGGGAGTAAATGGCCGCAACTTGGTTTTCCGCTCCGGCGCCGGTGGCGCGGCGGGTGCGAGCTTACTTTGCGCCGGTGAACCGGACCGCGCAAACGCCGGTGCTCTTCGACCCATCGCAACAGGGCCGGTTCAGCCTCGACGCCCCGCCGGCTCCATGGATCAGCTTGGGATGGATTCAGGATTTTGTGCGCAAGCCGGCGAGTAAAACGGCGCCGCTATTGACCGGCATTCCGGCCTCAACGCTCGAGCAGGTGCGCGAGACCTTGCAGGCGCAGGTGAGCCTCCAGTTTCTAAGTTGGACTAAGTTGACGATGGCGCTGGCGACAGGCTCGCAACATATGAACATCCTTGCACCGGCGAGCGGCGCAAGCCTGGCAGCCGATGGAGCGACAGCAACGGCGGCGGTAATTCCGCAGACCGGGTCGACGGCAACATCCATCTTGCTGGCCTCCGGCGACGCGGCGAAATTTTCGGCTGGCTCGATCGTCGCGCTGGATGTGGATTACACCGGCCAGACGGGCTTTGTGGGCGCGCCGGTTGCGGGCGCCTATGTGCGGCAGGCGTTGAGCGATGTGGATTACATCCGCCGCGTTACGTTCAATGTTGCGCTGGTCGCGCAAGTGAGCTCGAGCGGACTGGCCCTCGCCGAACCGCTGCCCGGAGGCGCTCCGCCCACGGGCGCAAAGGCGCAGCGAGTTACGGGGTTTGTGGATCGCGAAGGCGGCAGCTTCTATCAGGAGTGGTCGGCGCTATTCGTCATGCAGGGTAGCCAGGGAGAGAGAATTTTCTTTCACTACCCAAGATTGCAGGCCATGAGCGGCGCGGAAGAAACAATATCTCCGCTCAATGAGAAAAATCAAAACGGGCAGTCGCGTGTGATGCTTAAAGGGCAATTTTTGGCGCTCCCGGTTACCGACCCGCTGGATGGCGAGCGGGTGGTATGTTACCGCAGCTTTCTTCCGGCAGCCAATGCATTGATATGAAGCAGCAAGTTAGCGAATCAACAAGTTAGCGAGTCAGCGAGCCTGCAAGTCAGCAGTCACGCCTCCTCATACTTTTGTCGCCAAGGCGAAACCCAGGGCCGGAGCAGAGAGTCACAATGAAGATTACGATCCAGGGGCAGGATTACACGGCTGCTCTCGATGCCGTGCGTCCGTTGACCATCGAGCGAAAGATCAACGAGCCCTCCCTATGCCAGTTATGGTTGAGCCTGCCTGCCAACGGCAGCCTTGCGGCGCCCTCCCGGTTCCAATCTCTCGCGGTGACGGGCGACGATGGCACAATTTATTTCACCGGGTACATTGCGGTAAGTCCGCTTCCCGAATACGCAGGGCTGGGCCTTGAAGGCCCGCGTTATCGCACGGCAATCCAGGCGGTAAGCGACGAGCTGCTCCTCGACCAACTGCTTATGGCTCCCAGCGCAGGCACTGCCGGCGAAAATGCCGGTGCATTGCTGGTTTCCCTTGTAGCTCATGCCGGGTCGTCGGCGCTCTCTACTTCGGGACTTTCGCTCAGTACGCTGGTGGGCAGCTTTGCCCCCGATCCAGGCTCGAATTGGAGCAAGAGCGCCGGGCAAATAGCCGGTATGGCACGGGGCGCCTATCGCGCGCTCAGCGGCGCGGTGACGCTCTCTTCCGTGCCGGCGGCTGTGCATACGCTCAACGAAACCGACGGCAGTTTGAGCATTGCCAGCCTGGCTTTCACAGCGAGCATAAAGCGCGCTCTGGCCAACGACGTGACCGTGTGCGGCGAGAATGAGCCTGCGGCCTATGTCACGGAGTATTTCCTCGGTGATGGAGTAACTACCGATTTCGATCTGGCTGCGGACCCTTACTTTCCCGCAGCCGCAAAGTCTACGATCATAAGCGAGCTTTTCAACGAGCCGCAAGGTCAATCAGAGCTTGTGGGGAGTTACTGGCGGAGCCGGCTACCTTACCCTGGGCCCGAATGGGTTGGCGATGAATGGCGGCAATGGCATCGATGGGCAGACGCTGCTTAGCTGGATCGATCCCATCGAGATGGGCGGAACGCTGCTGCTTGAAGCCGTAGGCGTGACTCTCTCGCCGGGCAGCACAGGGATTCTGGCCGCCTTTCTAACCGGGCTGGAGACCGCTGCGGGTTGCACCGCGGGTTTTCAGGCAACGGCGGCGCCGGGCACGGGCGCGGTCACGCTGCAACCCATCGTGCAGGGTTCGGCCGCCGGCACAACCTTTGCATTGAACTCCGCCAACCAATACACGCTGCGCGTTCGCATCCATTGTCCGGAATGCGAGCGGGTGCAGGCAATTTATTACTCCTTTGGGGATAACGGTCCTATCTCCGCTGCCGGCGAACTGGTTGTGGCTCCGGCCAAGATCCAGATGGAGATTCAGGAATTTGTCAGCGGCGTCGGCGCAACGCCGGTGACTCTCTATGACGGCGGCCTCGCAAACTTGCCCGGGACATGCATGGTAACGCCGGCCAGCAGCATCAATCTGATTGGAACCATGCGCGCCGTAAACCTGACCAATCTCGGCTCGGGCTGGGTGGTAAGCACTCCGCCCAGCGGCGGCGCGTACACGCGGAGGGTTGGTACAACGGCCGAATCCGCTGAATGCCACCTCGAGCGCACCGGCAAGATTGCCTTCTACACCGGCTACACGCCGGTTACGGGCGAGCAGATCGCGGTAAGTTATCGCACCACCGGCAGGGCCGTGGGCCGCCAGGTGAACACCGCCAGCCAGCAGGCGCTTGCGCAGGCAGGTTCACCCGCGGTGGCTGCGTGGATCGGCTCGGTCACCAGTCCCGCGGCGCGCAGTTCCGCGGATTGCCGCAATGCCGCCCTGGCGATGGCACAAGCCGCAGCCAGCGTGAGCGCGCTGTGGAGCGGCACCTACAAAGGGAACCGGACCAGTTTTGCCACGGATGTGTGGCCCGGCGATGCGCTGCTTTTGAACGCGCCTTCGACAAACTTGAATGCGGAAGTCGTGGTGCGCACGGTGAAGGTGACTTATAGCGCCAGTTATCCAGACTTAGTGGAGTACGAAATAGCCTTTGCCAACGACTGGGCCGACGACTTAGCCATCAGGACCAGCACGGCAGTCCCGGCCAATACGTGGTTACCGGCTGCGGTTAACCTTACCGTGCTCGCCAATCTTAACGGACTTACGGTCACCACGCTCAACGGCAGCACGGTGACGGTGAATACCGGCGTCACTCCGCCCACGGGCGGTGGTTTCGAAATCCGCCGGCGCGATTTTGCCTTTATGGCCGGCGAGGATCCGGCACTGGTGCTGCGCGGCTCGCAACAGAGCCTGACCTTCTCGCGCGTTTCGGCGAGCGACCGGTTTTATATCCGGATGTATGACGGTTCCACGCCGCCTAACTATTCCGAGTTCTCAACGGCATTGTTTATTAATCTGCCGCTGAGCGGATGAACAAAGCGGAGTTAGCGGGGTTAGCGGAGATAGACGAGACCCAAGCGAGCGTAATGACACGGTCTGAAACCTGAAACCTGACCCCTGAAACCTGCACGGAGTGCGCATGCGCATGATGAATGAATTCGAAGCCCAGGTGCTGAGCGATCTGAGTGTGCTCAAGACGCAAATGACCGGCCTGATGGGCGATGGCAGCGGAGGCCGCCTGGCAGAGCTGGAGCGGCGCATGGATCGCCATGAGCAGAACTGGCAGCGCGCCAAGGGCTTTCTGGCCGCGGTGAGCGTGCTGATGGCGGTGATTGAAGTGGCCCTGGGGGCGTGGTACCGGCGGTGAGCGGCCGAGGCGCGTGGGGTGCGGCGAGAAAGCGCGCACCTTGCAGTGTAACTGTGAACTCAATAATTCCGTCGCGGTTCGCTTTCCCGTTTCTCGTATAATCGCCCAATGAATGAGCAACCGCTGGTAGGCATCGTGATGGGCAGCAAGAGCGACTATGAAGTGCTCGCGGCTGCAGTAGAGATTTTGCGCGCGCTGGAGATTCCGCACGAGGCGCGGGTGCTGAGCGCGCATCGCACTCCCGACGAACTCTTCGCATACGTTGAAGCGGCGCGGGAGCGGGGAATGAAAGTGATGATTGCCGGGGCCGGTGGCGCGGCGCACCTGGCCGGCGTGATGGCGGCCAAAACGCTGCTTCCCGTGCTGGCTGTGCCGATTGCGTCCACGCCGCTTAACGGCCTGGACTCTTTGCTGTCGATGGTGCAGATGCCCAAGGGCGTTCCCGTGGCTACGCTGGCCATCGGCAAGCCGGGAGCGGCCAACGCCGCGCTCTTTGCAGTCGAGATTCTGGCGCTGACAGATGCGGCGCTTTACGAGAGGCTGGCTGCATGGCGCGCCGCGCGCGCCAAGGAAGTGCTGGAGGCTACTCTACCCGAATAAAGTCGATTTTTCCTTCAACAGGGATGGAGTACGAGGGATGTTTTGGGCTTACGATCACAGGGAATTCAGATCCACCAGGATAGCGGCGCAGATAGGCCTCAGCGTAGTTGCGGAACATAAAAGGCTGTTTGTAGGTTCCCTCGAAGCGCTTGTCCGCGCTGCGATATTTGTAGTGGATAATGACGAGATCGCATCCCGAAAGGGCTTGGTCGAGCTTTGACGAAACGACAATCGCGTCAATCGCAGCCCAATCGCTTGTGCCGATTCTTCGCGCGAACTTTATAGCCACGCGGACGAAGAAATCGATGAACCTAATTAGACCCGTTCCCCGCATGGAAGAAAGATAGCATGCCGGCGCTATTTCTCACCGGCGACTATTGCTGTTTTCTCCCAGCTCTTCGGCCGGCGATTCGCCTGCAAAATCTTCTTGCGCAGGCGCAGCGACTTGGGCGTGACCTCGACAAACTCGTCGTCGGCGATGAACTCAATGGCCTGCTCCAGGTTGAGCGTGGTGTAAGGCACCAGGCGAATGGCCTCATCCGCGGTCGAAGCGCGCATGTTGGTCATCTTCTTTTCGCGCACCACGTTCACGTCCAGGTCCTTGTCGCGCGCGTGCTCGCCTACGATCATCCCCTCGTAAACTTCCACGCCCGGTCCGATGAAGAGCCGGCCGCGCTCCTGCAATCCGTTGAGCGCATAGGTGGTCGTCAATCCTTCGCGGTCTGCGGCGAGCGCGCCTGTGGGCCGCTGCGGAATCTCGCCCTGGTAGGGAATATAGCCGTCGAAGAGCGAGTTCATCACAATCGTGCCACGCGTCTCGGTCAGCATCTCTGAGCGCAGGCCGATGAGCCCGCGGCTAGGAACGCGAAACTCCAACCGCACGCGGCCGGAGCCGTGATTGTGCATCTTATTCATCTCGCCTTTGCGCGGCCCCAACTTCTCAATCACCACGCCAGTGAACCGCTCGGGCACGTCGATGGTGAGGTGCTCGACCGG
This sequence comes from uncultured Acidobacteriaceae bacterium, assembly GCA_963848805.1. Lineage (GTDB taxonomy): Bacteria > Acidobacteriota > Terriglobia > Terriglobales > Acidobacteriaceae > Telmatobacter. The sequence continues at coordinate 85,103 of CAWKFD010000008.1, forward strand.
CTCCATTCGCACCCCGTCCACCGTCTTGGTCACGATCTCCGGCCGTCCGGCCATCAGCTCGAAGCCCTCGCGGCGCATCATCTCGATCAAGATCGCCAATTGCAATTCGCCGCGTCCCAGCACTTTAAATGCGTCGGGCGAGCCGGTTTCCTCCACGCGGATCGACACATTGGTCAGCAATTCCTTTTCCAGGCGCTCGCGCAGGTTGCGGCTGGTCACGTACTGGCCTTCGCGGCCGGCAAACGGCGAAGTGTTCACGTTGAACTGGATGGCGATGGTCGGCTCGTCGATCACGATCAGCGGCAGCGGCGCGGGATTCTCCACGCTGGTAATCGTCTCGCCGATCGTGATGCCCTCCACGCCCGCCACGGCCACAATGTCGCCTATTGTGGTCTCTGCGATCTCGGTCCGCTTGAGCCCGCTGAAGGTGAAGAGCTTGGTGATGCGCGTCTTGTAGAGCGAGCCGTCGCGCCGCGAAATGTTCACTTCGTCGCCCGCATGCAGCGTGCCTTGAAAGACGCGGCAAATAGCGATGCGGCCTAGGTAATCGGAATAATCGAGGTTCGTCACCAGAATTTGCAGCGTGCCGTCCGGATCGCCTGTTGCTTCAGGAATGGTTTTCACGATGGACTGGAAGAGTTGCTGCAAATCAACGCCAGGCTTGGCCAGATCGACGGTCGCCGTGCCGTCCTTTGACACCGCGTAGAGCACCGGAAAATCCAGTTGCGATTCTTCTGCGTCAAGGTCGATGAAAAGATCGTAAATTTCGTCCAGTACTTCCTTTGGGCGCGCATCGGGCCGGTCAATTTTGTTGATCACCACAATAGGAGGCAGCTTGGCTTCGAGCGCCTTCGAGAGCACATAGCGCGTCTGTGGCAGCGGCCCTTCCGCTGCGTCCACCAGCAGCATCACGCCGTCTACCATCTCCAGCGCGCGTTCCACCTCACCGCCAAAATCGGCGTGCCCCGGCGTGTCGACAATGTTGATCTTGCCGCCGGCATAATTGATAGCCGTGTTTTTGGCGAGAATGGTGATGCCGCGCTCGCGCTCCAGTTCGTTGGAGTCCATTACCCGCTCGACCACCTGCTCGTTGGCGCGAAAGGTTCCCGACTGCCGCAGCATGGCGTCGACGAGAGTGGTCTTTCCATGGTCCACGTGGGCAATGATGGCGATATTGTGTATCGTCTCTATCTTTTGAAGCTTCAAAATAAGTCCTTTGTTTTCATTTCATTGTGAATTGACTGGCATGGCTGAAAAACTTCTGCTGAAAATTTGCTGAAACAAACTACACTATACGTGTCATGAAATCTGCAGTCGCTACTACAACTATAAGCGTTTTCACGAGGCATTCGCCGGAGTGCTCCAAACATGACGACCCCACTTGGAAGCGGTGCAAGTGCCGAAAGTCTTTGTACATATATGAAAATGGCAAGGTCACGTACAGGTCAGCAAGAACGCGGTCATGGGAGCAAGCTGAAAGAGTGGCTCAAGCGGAACGAGATGCACGAGACCCTGTAAAACGAGCACAGGCGATTAGAGAGTCCAAAATTGACGATGCTCTTGACCAGTGGAGTTCCGGTCTCAAACTCAAAAGTGACCCTACGCGGTCTGCCTACGCCACATTCAAGCGTGTGCTCCTAGATTGGACAGCATCCAAGCATTACGAAGTGCTCTCTGACGTGACAGCGGATGCCTTGGACGCTTGGGTGGCATCGTGGAGCCCTGACGCGGAACGAAAAGAGAACAAACTCAAAGCCAACACACAAAAATTTCGCGTGGCTAGAATTCGTTCATTTTTTGAATGGGCATATCGAATCCAAAAAATCCCCACAAATCCCGCTGTCACTCTTCGCACTATCCGCATCACAAAAGAGGATACCGAGGAAACACAACCGCTCACTCATACACAGTTTGAAGAAGTCATGGCAGCAACCCACAAATGCAAAGAGTTTGGTGCTGAGTTCCGGGCAATTTTCCAACTGCAACGCTGGCTTGGCGTCCGGCTCGTTGATGCTCTCATGCTGTCACGCTCTGGAGTCCAAGGAAATCGCATCATCCTCACAACTCAGAAGACAGGAGACGCGATTGACCGTATAGTTCCAGATTCGGTGGTAGACGCTCTAGCCGCTGTTCCAAAGCGAAAGACGATGCATCCTGACCACTATTTTTGGAGCCGGAAGTGTAGCCATCGGGCGTTGTCTACGTTGTGGACGCCTCGCATCAAGCAACTCAATGAGCATCTGAATTTTAAGGATGAAAACGGAGAGCCGATGCGATTTCGCTCTCACATGCTGCGAGACACCTACGCGGTGGAGTTGTTGTTGGCAGGAATGCCCCTCGATAAAGTGAGCAAACTGCTCACACACTCGTCTATACGCACCACAGAGAGGCATTACGCCAAATGGGTAAAAGCTAGAGAGGACCAGCTAGAGCGAGAGACGATAGAGGCAATGCGAAAGATGGGAGCTAAATTTGATGGTGATTAACTTACGCGGCTTTTGACCTATTTGACCACTGGGCGTGTACACGTGCAGCTACAGACTCAGGAATCCGCATGGATTTATACCCGCGCTTGTGCATTTCCTCCGGCCTGTCAATCACGATGACACCCGGTTCATTCCAGAACAGCCGTCGAATCGTATTCGCAGACCAGCCCCACAGCTTGGCGAGTTGCTCAGGCTTGAAGTGCTGTTCGATATGTAAACTCGACGAGTTCATTACTTAATCACTTCCAAAACGACGTTGGCGATCTGCTTGTTCTTTCCCCAGCCAGTGGTAACGCTACGAAACATTGACCGGGGTATTGAGCGGGGGGTTCAGCGCGGTCCATCTGCATCAGGCCAGCAAACTGCTCTGCTGTGCGGGTTCTGTTCCAGTTGCGAATGGTCTCAGCCGGGTCATTGCGAGACAGTAGACGGCTAATGAAAGTTGTCATGGCTTATCTCCGTGGTGCTGCTTCACACGCAGCGGATTGTTGTATCCAGCAGGAAGTTACGGCTGCAAATCGCGCTTAATGTAGTGCTTCACCCCAAGCCGCTGGCTAGTATTCGTTGAATGTTGTTACTCCTGCTCATTGCTCAGGTCCAGTGACTGCAATCAACCCGGTAATAGAAATGAGTGCGTTCTGCGCCAAAAACCTAGCGTCGGTGTCAGCGTACTGCTGGAGCCAATCGGTCAGACTCTTGCCTATCACTGAGGAGTTGAGAATGGGCGAGGTGAATTTGGTGAGTATTGTTCAAAGGACGTTCGAATTGGCCTTCCAAGTTCTTTCTCCGGGGGCCGGATTCGCCGGCCACGTTGCTGATGGGCTCGCCGCGATCAGACTGCCAGTGTTGGAATTCAGTCTGGTCGTGCGGGACATTGCGGTCTCCTGTCGATTTCGGATAACACCGACGGCTACGGCGGCTCACCTCGCTGCACTGCGGTTCGGCGAATCTTGTTTTCATGTCACTCCTTTTTGGTCGGCATCTTCTTGGCGACAGAGCGCCGGGGCAAAGAAACTGGTGCTGCTGTGACCAAAATCCCATGGAATCTCTCACAACCAAAAACACGCAATCTACAGTGGAAAGCGTTTTTTTCGTAATCTCCGCGAAGTGAAATGCTACTATTCCGGTATGTGAATGAATCTAAAGGTTTAGAAGAACCTAGCGGGACTACTGAATGCTTGCAAGAATGCAGGTATCTACATGACTAAGCAAGAGCGAATCGTCAGGGCAATGGCTACCTCAGGGAATCTTTTCCTGCTGATTTCCCTGCCCGAGCTCCGCAGGCAAGGACTGACCTATTTGGCGTTTTACGCTCTACAGCGGGCGGTCGAGATCGCCGGCCATTCCGCGGACAGTTTCTCGGAGCATCGGCTTCGCTCCGAAACTGGCCTGGCGGATTATGAAACGAGCCGCGCCTGCACCCTTTTGGAGAGGAGTGGCTTGGTGACGTTCAGCAAAGCTGAGGGCGACGGCCGGATCAGATTGCTCGAACCCACAGCCCGCGGCCACCGCGTTCTCGACAAAATCCTGTCCACGGCTGCCAACCGTCTCTGGGATGGGATTCCACGTCCCGGGCGTATCCGGAGGGTGACCGAGGCTACAGAGGCGTTGTGGCGCGCCAATGGCATTCTGCTCGGCCCGCTTCAACTTTCCCTCTTCGATAAGGATCTCTTTCCGAAAAGACCTCAGAGAAATCGCGCCAGAAGGCAGCCCGCTATTGGTCCTAATAAAGGGGGTGCTAAAGACTAACTGGCGGAGGCAAAGATCTATCGTAGTTAGTCAGCTACGAATACACAAAGCCCCCGGAAACCTACGAGCGTTTGATGGATCACGCTATCACGGCTAGACGATGAGGAATATTCCCCATCTGGCACCGAAATAACAGTCCCGGCTCAAAGGCTTAGCTCTTATTGAATCTGAATGACGGGTCGATCTTTTGGCTCAATTCCCGTTGGGAGCCTTTTGTCACGCACCTGTAGGCCATTTGGGGTAACTTGCACGGCTGCTGCGCATTGTTGAGAAGCGATTTCGCAATCCCGCGGGACCAGAGGTCAGTGACGCCCGAGACAATTTCGGTCACCGCTTGGACCTTACCTGGACTATGTGACGATTCCGAAACTGCATCAAGGCCGCAAATTCGTAGCGGACTGGGCCATTCTCTCCGTACTGTATGTAGTTCGGGCCCCAATTCCGTTGCCGCCATTTCTTCATGAGAGACTGTGTGACACCGACAAGGACTGCAGCACTGCGTTCAGTGAGCAGAGGGTTCTCATCGAAGACCTCCTGCGGAATAGGCTCATAATCCAAAAGGTACTTAGGAATCTGCCTACGAAGATTGGCCAGGGGGCTATCTGAGGAGATTGGCTGCTCATTGACGGCCGGTCGGGAAGATGGCACTTCCGAAGGGGGCTGAGGTTGAGTTGCTGCGTTAGCCTTTGCTGACGCACTAGGTTGGGCAGGGCTCTTGATTGTTCCGGTTTGGACAGGCATGTGGTTCCATTTGTTGGGTTAAACAGCGGATGCCATGGATCAGAAATATGCCCAAAGGAGGTCCGTGCACTAGCCGCTGTTCGCTGATTCACTCTACTCCTCGTTTAGACGCTGGGCTGTGACAGCGAGTAACCTCTTGCCTCCTGCAGTCCCCTTTCATTCCATACAGTTTGATCAATCCTGCCTCGTTTTCCCCCCATCGCCCTAGTTCGCCTCCGGCATGTGCAATTCAGACCAGTATTCACGCGCATGGCTGCCCATGATGGATTCTGGGTAGGTTCCTTCCCTGCCCGCAAAGCCTCTCCCATTCACTCTTTGCGGTCGAGGAAATACCGCATAGGAGGACACAATGTTTTATCACTTCACGAATGCCCAGCTCATCATTGCAGTGACCGTACTCGTCGCGGTTGCCATCGTCGTTGGCGAATATCTTAGGCGCCGCAAAGCCAGGACCGCGGCCTTCCGCAAGCGCTTCGGATCGGAGTACGAAGGCGCCGTCCTGGAGCATGGCTCTTCGCATAAGGCCGAGGCAAATCTGGCCGAACGTGAATCCCGGGTGCACGCACTGCAGATTCGCGACCTCGGCGCCCGCGAGCGGGAGCGATTCGCCGCCGAGTGGCAAACCGTGCAATCGCGCTTCCTCGATCACCCCGAGGCCGCGGTCACCGAAGCCGACGACCTGATCGCTGCGCTCCTCGAGGCCCGCGGCTATCCCAAGAGCAGCTTTGAGCAGCGCGCCGCGGATGTCTCCGTGCTTTACTCCGACGTGATGGTAAACTACCGCGCAGCGCACGCCATCGCGGTGCGGCCCTACCGAGCCGAAAAAAGCACTGAAGAGCTCCGCACCGCAATGATCCAATTCCGTACCATCTTCGATGAGATGGTTCAGGCCCAAAGCCCTCAAGAGAAGAAGTCAGCCGCGTAATGCGAAGTCTGCAGCGCGAAGGGCGTCTGGAGGGGTCGGATGTCCCGGAGGATCACAAAATGAGCCGACTGACAAGCATCATTCGATTCGGTTGCAAGTTTGGATCCTCCAGCTTACTGCTCGCGGGCTTATTGGCACTTGGAACTACCCCGGGCTTCTCCAGCAGTCCAGGTCCAGAGAAGATTCAGGCCACATACGCGAAAGACGGGAACGTGGTCCGCATAACGCTGACCGTTTACAACTACACCACTTCTGCGGATCTGCAGGTTCTTTCACTGGCATTTCATGAGGGCCAGGATCGGGAATTGGCCGCCGTGCTCTCCAAAACCAAAGCGGCCGGTCTTTGCTCAATTGCCGGAGATCTCAGCTTTGACGTCGCCTTCATCCAAATGGTTGTAACGCCAACCGGGCGGGAAATCATCTTTATCGCCAACCGTCCGCTGCAACCCGATGAAGTTAATCCGAACACGGATTCACAGTCCTTCGACCTTATGGTTGGTCAATTCGACATCAATGACACCGACAATACCAAGAGCACAGGATTCCTATACCCGGCAAGCAGGCTCGTGATGGATGAGCAGGGAGAGTTTCACTATGATCTGGCCGACAGTCCCTGGTCGCTGGTCAACATTCTGGATTCAAATTGGGGGCCGGCGTTAGCTGGACACGGGGCTCCCGATGCAACTGGACCACCTCCCCGGTCTTCGCTCCCATAATCTGCGGTGCCTGCATAGAGCCGACAGCCAGTCTTCCTCGAATCGAACACGGCCCCCGACAAAGTGTATAACTTTGACCATCTTTAACCCACAGTCTCCCTGCAGAATTCGAGTCGCGGAGGGAAAGATATGTTTCACCTAATCTGGTATGTCTTTGTCGGGCTATTGTCTGGGCTCATCGCAAAATCGGTGATGCACGAACACATGACGATGTTCTGGACAATCGTGCTCGGCATCGTCGGATCGCTCATCGGCGGCGGTATTTCCCACATGCTCTTTCGCTCGAAAAACGAACGATACCATCCCGCCGGCCTCATTTTTTCAACTTTGGGCGCGATCCTGATTCTCTTCATTTGCTTCAAGCTGAAGATTCATCTCCCCTAGGTCCTGGCCTGTCCCCTTGGCTTATGGAGCGCCCGGCGAATTCTGCCGTCGCCTGGGAGGTTATCTGGAGCATGTTCTCGCTGGAACGTGCAAAGGCCCACGGCTGACCGTGGGCCTTTGTCGCAGCAAACTAAGCTTCGGCGCTAACACACCCCTTTGGCTTGGATTCTTCCCGCGGCAAGCCTTCCCGGAGGATCATTCGGCGTGGGGCCGGAGTTATATTGCTGGATGCTTATTCCGCGCCCCGCAGGGAAATCCAATAGTACCGCCGCCAGCAAAACTTGCAGCGAACGGGACGGAGAAAAAATAAGCCAAGGAAGCCGTCGTAAGAGCGCAACTCGGCTGGTTTGAATTCAACGGATTTGCAGCGAGGGCACTTTCGCCGTAACCAAAGCACTCTCGGCAGCCAAACCGGCCAGGTCATCGCATCGACATTCATGAGGAACTTCCTTTCAGAGCGACGACGGCATGCATCGACGCTCGACTCCAACTCCCGCGCTGGAATTCGCGTCGAGCCATGAGAGCAGACGACGGATGCTTCCCGTAGCTAAAGCGATGCTCGAATCGGCCGCTCCGTAATAAAGGTTAATGGTGTCTCCATCCGCGGCGATTGTTTGTCCACAAGGAAAGACGACGTCGCGTACATCTCCAGTGTGCTCGTAGGGGGCCTCGGGACCGAAGATCCACGAGTTTCCTCTTTGCAGGCAAATCTCGGGATGTTCAAGATCGAAGAGCGCCAGGCCCAGGCGATAGATGCTTCCCGAAGCCGTTTGCCGCACACCGTGGTAGATGGTCAGCCAGCCTTTTGGCGTTTCGATGGGCGGAGAGCACAGGCCAATCTTGTTCGCATCCCACCATCCCCCCCGCCGCGCTTCAAGGATGACCCTGTGGCTGCCCCAATGCTGCAGGTCGGGGGAATAGGAAATCCACATATGAGCGCCGAGCGTGGTCATAGGCCGGTGGATCAAGGCCCAGCGGCCGTTGATTCTTCGCGGCAGCAGCGCGGCATCCTTATCCTCGGGCGGCATGATCACGCCGAATCGCTCAAAGCTCCGGAAATCCCTGGTAAGCGCCAGTGAAACTCCCGGACCGCCGCGGGCAAAGGAGGTGTACGCCACCGCAAATTGCTCGAGTTCCGGAACATAGGTGATGCGCGGATCTTCAATGCCCCAGATTTCTTCAGGGTAGTCGCGCGGGCTGGCCATCAGCGTAGGCTGAGCATCGACGCGCCATCCGTCGATTCCATTTTCCGAGCGTGCCGCGCACAAGTGCGAAAGTCCGCTACGGTCTTCAACCCGGCAAAGCAGCAACGTGTCGCCATCGGGCAGCAGCACCGCTCCTGCGTTGAAGACGCTGTTCACGGCATAAGGCCAGTTCTGTCCGCTAAGGATGGGATTGAGAGAATAGCGCGTGAACAACGGAACGTCCGCGCACGGCTCCGATTTGGTCTGTACCAAAGCACTGGGCTCCGGCAAAGTTGCTGTATCAATCGGTGGATTCAAAGGGAGATCCTCATTTCCCGGTCCGTCTCTTCTACGTGGTTCATCTTCGCTCGTTGCATTTCCAGAAGCGCCATCAGGAACGAAAGCGTCGATTCCGCTCCCTGGTTCTCATTGACCCGGTCGGGATGCAGTCCATCTTTGCATCCGCCCGTTGTGGCATCGTAAAGCGGTACCTGCAGATCGTTCTTGCCCAGAAACCACCTGAAGACACAATTGGCTTCCTCGGTCCAGCGCTCTTCGTGCGTTAACCTGTATGCCTCAAGACAAGCGGAGATCGTGGCACAGGCTTCGACGGGCTGCTGATCGAAGCGGGGTTTCTCCGCGCCCTCGATGAAGCCTTGGCTGGAGCCGATGGGCACAAAGATCTCCGGGTCACCGCGATGCTGAGCAGCTACAAGCCATTCGAGCGACTCGATTCCCGCTGCGATCATCTTCTTGTTATTGCTGCGCCCACCGGCCAGGATGAGCGCCTGCGGCAGCCGCGCATTCGAGTACGCGAGACTCTTCTCGAACCAACGCCAGGTCTCGGAGTGGCTGCGCTCGTAAATATCAAGCAGGCGATTGGCGAGTGTGTTGCGAATGCCCTGAATGGCCCTGTCGCCGGGAAACCAGTCAAGATAGGCCTGCAAACCGAGAACACTGTATGCCCATGCCCGCGGGCTGCTGAACGTTAAAACTGCCGGCACGGCAGCCTCAAAGAGTATTCCTGCCGCTCCCCGCAGCCCCGCATTGAGCGATTGGCCGAGCACCGATCCCAGGGCCCACAGCGCGCGCCCATGGCTGTCTTCCGATCCAACCTCCTCCTGCCATGTGCGGTCGTAGCCCAAGAAATTCCTGAACCGTCCGCTATCGGAACCAAATGCAAGCCAGAGAAAAGCCAGGTACCGGCGAGAGAGGCTGAGATGCTCCTCCCCGTACTCGAACCCGGGTCTCTCATCCAGCAGAGTGGACACAATAAGCGCCCGTGCGTTGTCGTCGGCGGTATAGCCCTCGCGTGTATTGGGCAGGGAGAAGATAGCGTGCTGCAACATGCCCGTGTCGTCGGTCATGGTTAACAAATGACCGGTGTTCAGAACCGGCAGGTGTTCCATCGGTTCTATCAACTCCAGGACGGCGTCGTCCGGTTGGGCAGCTCTTGGCCGCAACGAGCGTTCGAAGCGCGCCCGCTGAAAGGTCGTCATGTAAGCCCGTGCAGTCGTCGGCCACGTTGTTCCACGGGAGTGCAGATACGCCCGCTTCCGCATCGCATGGCGCTCCGCATCGTTCTCGAGCAACTCGACAACCGCTTTTGCGATGGCATCCGGATCTTCAAATGGGACAATCACGCCTCTCTTCTCCGCCAGCAGTTCCTTGGCGTACCAGTAGGGCGTAGAGATAATTGCCTTGCCGGCTCCAAGCGCGATAGCCAGCGTGCCGGAGACAATTTGCGCCTCCTGCCGGTAGGGGGTGATGTAAATATCGGCCGCGCCGACGTGCTCGACAAGTTCTTCAGTACTGACAAAACGATTGTTCAGAATCAAGTGGGAAGAAACACCAAGCTGCTCGGCCAGCGCCCGCAACTCTTCGCGGTAGCGTTCGCCCTCGCGCTTGCGAATATGGGGATGCGTCACTCCGGAGACGATATACACCACATTCGGATGCCGCTCCAGAATCGCCGGCAGCGCCCGAATGACGTTTTCAATTCCCTTGTTTGGCGAGAGCAAGCCGAATGTAAGCAAAACGGACTTGCCTTCCGTGCCAAACTTATCTTTGAAATAGTTGGGGTCCATGAATGTCATTTCCGGCACGCCGTGCGGGATCACATCGATCTTTCCGCCAGGAACCGCATACACTTCGCGCAACAGTTGGGCGGCCAGTTCGCTCATGACAATCATGCGGTCGGAGAGCTGCGCGATCTCTTCGAGCACGGCCCGTTGATTTGCGTCCGGTTGGCGCAGAACCGTGTGGAGTGTTGTGACCAGCGGCATTTTCAACCTGCGCAGCAAGGCCAGAATGTAGCCGCCCGCGTCGCCGCCGTAGATGCCGTATTCGTGTTGCAGACAGACGAGATCGTTGCCATTGAAGTTCAGGAAATCGGCAGCCCGCTCATAGGAGGCAATGTCCTCCTGCGTCAGTTCCAGGCGCACTTGCTCCGGATAGTCGTAGCTCGAATCGGGATCGTTGACAGGAATGGCAAACAGGCGGCCTTCTCCGTATTCGGCTGCGATTGCGGTGCACAGGTCGGTCGTGAAAGTAGCAATTCCGCACTCGCGTGGCAGGTAGTTCCCAATAACGGCGATGCGCGAGGGCAATGGCAGGCTGCTGGCTTCGAACGCGATGGGTAAAGAAGCTGACTTACGAGTTCTTCCAGCCTGCGTCTCGGACTTTACGATCTCGGGGAAGGACATCCTATCCTCTTTTCATTTGTGATTCGCTCCGCGCTTGCGATGCGCTGTACGATGTCACTGCGGACGGGCGACACGTGGACCAACGCTTGACCCTCATGCGCTGGGACAATCGGCTTATCTTGCCGAAACGGGGAGGGGATTCTGCACAGCAATTTTCAGAGAGATAAGTGGTTCTTGACGTCGCTTTTCTCGATGAGGCTCATGCCGGCTCCGATGGTTCGGTTGCGTGACTGAAAGATACTCGTCCGGAGCGAAGCCTGGAGTGCCAAAGGCGAGAAGGGAAAAACGAGGTGCTGGTTCAAGCATACGCCCAATAGAGTTTGCGTGCCTGCGCGAAGCACCGGGCTGAAGGTATTCACGAGACAGGTAGGATCGCAGGCTTTTCTGCGTTCCGGTCGGGGAATCGATCGAGCAGGACCATGTTGAGTAGCGACGTATGTACCTGGATGCGCCCGTTGTAGTTGTAGCTGATAGAACCGAGATCGCGAAAACGATTCATGAAGAAGCTGCAAAGGCCAAGCCAAGCCACACTCCACCGGTACTGTAGCACGAGGCTAAACCCGGTAAACGTCCGCCGTAAGACCTCTCCCCGGCACCGATCGGTAGGGCGCCATCCATCGAGAGAGCGCAATTGCTCAGACATTGCCGCACAACGCCACTAAAGTGAAGTTACCTTGTGCGCCTCAGTGCGCGGAAATCGAATGACACTGCGCATGGGTAGAAAAGGTGAAATAAGTGAAAAGATTTATGACGTTAGCGGCTTTACTCAGCCTGGGTGTAGCGAGCGCTGCCTGGGCGGAGACTCGCGAAGACGTGCAGAACCGGCTCGACAATGCAACGTTGGTGCTGCACCAGATCATGTCCGCGCCGGATAGAGGCATTCCGGAAGAAGTGCTCGAGCACGCGCGGTGCATTGCTGTCGTTCCCCACATGATCAAGGGCGGCTTGGTGTTTGGTGCGGAGAACGGCAAGGGCATAGCCACCTGCCGGACCGCGGATGGATGGAGCGCCCCTGCGTTCTTTGCCATCACCGGCGGAAGCTGGGGATTGCAGATCGGCGTCGAAGGCGTGGATCTGGTCATGATCTTCCAGGGCGACAGAGGGATGCAGCGCCTGGAAGACGCCAAGTTCCAAATTGGAGCTGATGCCTCTGCGGCAGCCGGACCGGTGGGGCGCCATGCCACTGCCGATACCGACTGGAAGCTGAATACCGAGATCCTGACCTACTCGCGCGCCAAAGGCGCGTTTGCCGGACTCACGCTGACCGGGGCCGATGTGCGCCGGGACGACGATTCCATGGATACCTTCTACGGGCATGACGTCTCCACGCACCGCGTTCTGCGCGGCGAAGTGGCGACGCCTGCATCGGCGAATCGGTTTATCGATGCAGTCAGAGACGCAAAGGCGCAGGCAATTGCTGCGAATTAACCGTTGATTGTAAATGCGTTGGGTGCGTCCGAGCCGGATCTCCGGTCTCGGGCGCTCGCAATGCGGAGAAGGAGTGCATATGCTTTGGACAATTTTCGTCGTCGTTCTGGTTTTGTGGCTTCTGGGCTTCAGCTTCCACGTAGCCGGTAGCCTGATTCACCTTCTGCTGGTGGTCGCGTTGATCATCCTGTTATTCAATCTGTTTTCCGGACGCCGCGCCGTATTGTGAAGCAGCCTGAGCCGCGGGAGTCTCGATCGGCACCGGCAGCCAAGGGGTCACAGGCCTGAAGACTGGATCTTTCCCCAAAGAAGTGATCCGTTTTATACAGTTTTCTGCCTCACCCGCGGAGCAATGTGTTGGGAGGGAGTGCGCCGGAGCGCAGCCGCACTTGTCGCGATGCGCTGAAACCTACTGCAGGTCCCCATCTGCCGATTCGTGTGCGCGGCGCCCTCCTTCCTGGAGATGCGGCCCATGAACGCCCTGCTGATTTACCCGGAATTCCCCGAGACATTTTGGAGCTTCAAGCACGCGCTCAAGTTTCTGGGCAAACGGGCGGCACAGCCCCCCTTGGGCCTGATGACGGTGGCGGCTCTGCTGCCGCGCTCCTGGAAGACGCGGCTGGTGGATACCAATGTTGAGCCGCTGCCCGACCGCGACCTGGCATGGGCTGACGTGGCTCTGTTGAGCGGTATGCACATTCAGCATGAAACTCTGTTGGCCATTGTGGAGCGTTGTCGTGCCCGCGGCCTGTGCACCGTGGTGGGCGGGCCCATCGCCAGCAGCGTGCCTGCTGCCGAGCTCAAGGCCGACCAAGTGGTCATCGGCGAGGCGGAGTGCCTGATTGCCGATCTGGCGCGGGATCTGGAAGCAGGGGCGGGCAGGCCAGCCTATCAAGCCAGTGAGCGACCAGAGATGGCCACCAGCCCCCTACCCGACCTGAGCCTGATCAAGATGAAGCACCACAAGACGATGACCGTTCAATAATCGCGCGGCTGCCCCTTCAACTGCGAGTTCTGCGACATTATCGAAATCTACGGGAGGCGGCCGCGCACCAAGGCCGTGGCCCAGGTGCTGGCCGAGCTGGACCAGTTGCGTACTGCCGGCGGGCGTGAGGCGGTGTTTATTGTCGACGACAACTTCATCGGTAACAAGGCGCGGGCAAAGGAACTGCTGCGGGTTCTCGTCGAGTGGCGCGAGCGGGTTTCATCCGGCTTCGACTTCATCACCGAAGCCTCGCTGAATCTGGCGGACGATGCCGAATTGATGCAATTGATGAAGGACGCGGGCTTCAAATCCGTCTTCCTGGGCATTGAGACCCCCGATGAGCCGGGTCTGATTGCCAGCAACAAACTGCAGAACACGCGCCGCAGTTTGCTCGAGAGCGTGGCGACGATCCAGAGCTACGGAATCGAGGTCATGGGAGGCTTTATCCTGGGCTTCGACACCGACAAGGAAGACATCTTCGACCGCATGGTCGATTTCATTCAGAAGAGCGGCATTCCCATCGCCATGGTGGGGCTGCTGCAGGCCATGCCGGGCACGCAGCTGTTCCGGCGGCTGCGGCGCGAAGGCAGGATTGTGGACGCGGGCGGCGGCAACATCACTTTTTGTGATCGGCTGAACTTTTTGCCTCGCATGGATTCTGCCCGTCTGGTCGAGGGCTACCGCGAGGTGATGAAGAGGATCTACAACTGCGAGGCCTACTATGAGCGCGTCAAGCTTTACCTGAACCGCGCCCACCCGAAGCCAGCGAAGGCGCCGGCGGGAGAGCGTGCGAAGAGCCGGCCACCGCCACAATCGGAGCCTTGGATGACGCGGGCCAACCTCCGCGCGCTGGTTCACTCGATTGTGCGGCAGGGCGTCTTCGGGCGGCACCAGTGGAGCTACTGGAAGTTTGTTGCGGAGGCCGCGACGCGCTATCGCCGCTGCTTCGGCGCCGCCATGACCCTGGCGGTAATGGGTAATCACTTCCAGGTGATGACACAAAAGCTGTTGAAGGCTATCGATTCAACGGCGCAGCCTGCCGAATCCGACGAAATCCCGCTCCGCGAAACAGGCAGACCGGTCCGCTAGCACCTACATATTTTGCACTTGCTGTGGGGTAACCCGCCCCACTGCGCTCATCTGCGCTCGTTTAGTTTGGAAACGCCTCAGCAAAAGCAAAGCGACGGAGCCGGTTTGCTCCGCCGCTTGTTGTGTAAACTGCTTTCCGATCCAGCAGCTACAGGTGATTACTTTTTGCCGCCTCCGTGTCCACCACCGCCGCCACCACCGTGAGACCCGCCGCCTTTAGGAACTGCGTGCGAAGCCGGTGCGCGGGAAGTTGCTGCGCGCGGAGCACTGGTGCGTACCGCTGTAGCATGACCGGCGCTGGGACGCGCTCCGCCGGAATGAGGAGCAGCATTGCCGCGGGCTGGGCCGCCGCCGCGCGCATAATTGCTGCGATTGGCTGCCGCGCCGCCGCCGCCGCGATAGCTTCCGCCGCCGCCATCACTGAACCGATGGCTGCCCCAGCCGTGGCCGTAGCCCCAACCGGCCCATGGGCCCATGCCCAGGAAGATGCCGTTGTAGAAGTACCCCGGCCCGTAATATCCATAGGGCGAGCAGGCGTACGGTGCATAGTCGTAGTAGCCGTACGCACAGACCGGCGGAACACCAACGCTGACGTAGACTTGTGCCTGAGCCACTGGCGCCAGGGCCAGGCCGGCGAGCAGTGCCGTCGTACCGAATAGAATCTTGATTCCACGCATGCAAGACCCCCTTAAAGTGTCTGCTGTCCCCGGTTAGGGTGGGATGCTTTGGCGCCGTTCGCATCAACACGGCAACAGCAGCCTACATAAGGGGTTGAGTCAGTACCTAAATACTCGTTACCTGATGGGGACCATCAACTAGCCACCCTTACATACTCGAATCTAGTCGCACGCATCGCACATGTCTGAGCAATAGGAACCATGTGTGACCGTTGCAGCAGCACTTGTCGATGGGCGCCCTGCGCTCCGTTTCACCAGCAGCGAACCCGCCTCTGGCAACTTCTGCAGACGGTTTATGTAGCCGGTGTGTGTGGTTCCGTGGGAGTCCACGCCTGCATGATCTCTACACTGTCGCTCTATGTGAGGCCTCGCCCATCGAACTTCCGACAGCGTCCCGCGATGGCTGCATAACTCGCTCTTCAACCGCGGGTTTCAGGCTGGCTGTCTTGACATGACTCGCAAGGCCAAGCTTCTGCAGAAGAAAAATGCCATAGTAATTGACATCGATCTCATACCAAGCCAGCCCGTGACGGGCGGAGACGGGATGTGCGTGATGGTTGTTGTGCCTTCCCTCTCCACCGGTCAGCAGCGCCACCCAAAAATTGTTTCGCGAGTCGTCACTCGTGGTGAAACGCCGTTTACTCCAAAGATGTGTAACGGAATTAACCATCCAGGTGACGTGAAATCCGATGGTTACAGGTAGGACTGCGCCCCATAGGAGCCAGGACCATCCTCCCACGGCAAAGAACGAAAGGCCAACGAAAGTCAATGGAACCCAGTGATACTTACTCAGCCAGACATAGTAGCTTTCGCGGGCGAGATCCGGTGCATACTGCTTCAGCGTTTTTGTTTCATTGCGAAGCGAGCCATTCAAAATCCATCCCATATGGGACCACCACTTCCCGTCGCGCGGCGAGTGTGGATCTCCCTCCTTATCGGTATATCTGTGATGCATGCAATGAACAGCGACCCAGTAAATGGGCCCGCCCTGAAGGGCAAGCGTGCCGCAGGTGGCAATGCAATACTCCAGCCACTTTGGAGTAGAGTATCCGCGGTGCGTCAGCAGGCGGTGGTAGCCCATCGCTATCCCGACATTCTCCGCCAGCACCCACATCACAAGAAACACAACAAGAGCCGACCATCGAAAATAGAAAAAAGCAGCCAGCGCGCCGAGATGAAAACTCGCGAAGGTAATCGCAAAGATCCGGTTGGTCCCGCTTCTCACCACTTGAGAGTGAAGTGGTGTCTCGTTGGTAAGAGCCATGGCAGGCGCTTGCGCGTATCACGAACTAAGCGGAGGCTGAATTTTCATCACGATGATTTCTGCATTCCTTGACTACGCCCAGCGGGCAGGCGGCTTGTTCGGTCTTGGTTCACTTGCAGCAAATGGCATTGCCCGTAGCCATGGCGAAAGAGGCGCTTGCGGGGATGGAAGCCCAGAGGCCAGAATCGCCGCTGCCGCCATTGATTTGGGCACCCTCTAATAGTTTCTTTGAGTTGCGAGATCAAAACTGTTCAGTTTTGCTCAAGAATGTGCTCATTGACGATTGATGAACGGTTTCGCTGCGGACGAGCGCCGCAATGGCTCGCGGCGGCTGCAGCCAACGGCGAGGCCCGGCAGTTCCTTCGGGTCTCTCCAGGTGCTGTGCTATTTTGACCATCTTTCAGACGGAAGGTTATTCGATGATCGCAATGAGCGGGAGCCAAGCGGCTGGACAGCGACGCAGACCTTTGGGCGCATCGGATGAGATTCACATCTGAGTTCAACCCTGCCCCTGCGTGAAGGAGAAGCAAGAAATGGCAACAACATCTGCAACGACCACTTTCACCCCGCTGCATGATCGCATCCTCGTCCGCCGCGTCGCAGAGGGTGAAACCGTTCGCGGTGGCATCATCATCCCGGATAGCGCCAAGGAAAAGCCCCAGGAGGGTGCGGTCATCGCTGCCGGAAAGGGCAAGTCCAACGACGAAGGCAAGGTTTTTCCTCTGGACGTAAAAGCGGGCGACCGCGTGCTCTTCGGCAAGTACTCCGGCACCGAGATCAAGATCGACGGTGAGGAATTCCTGATTATGCGCGAGGAAGAAGTCCTCGGCATCCTCAAGAAGTAGGCGCGCGAGAGCGCGCGCGTAGTTCGCAGTTCGTAGATTACAGTTTCAGCGTGGAATGAACTGAGGAGCAAGTAAGAACTGTGGACTAAGGACTGTGAACTGAAAACCGAGATTCGCGAACTAGGAGAGAAATAGCGATGGCAAAACAAATTCTGCAAGGTGAGGTTTCCCGTCAGGCGATCCTGCGCGGCGTGAACACGATGGCGGACGCTGTCAAGGCGACGCTCGGGCCCAAGGGCCGGAACGTGGTGATTGAAAAGAAGTATGGATCGCCCACCATCACCAAGGACGGCGTGACCGTGGCCAAGGAAATTGAACTGAAGGACCCGATGGAAAACGTCGGCGCACAGCTGGTGAAGGAAGTCGCTTCCAAGACCTCTGACGTAGCAGGTGACGGCACGACGACCGCAACGGTCCTGGCCCAGTCCATCTTTCGCGAAGGCGTGAAGACGGTGGCGGCGGGCGCCAACCCGATGGCCCTGAGGCGCGGCATCGAAAAGGCCGTGATCGTGATTATTGGCAAGCGCGACAAGGATGGCAAGTGGGTCGAAGGCGGCGCACTGGGCAAGCTATCTAGGCCCGTGGACGAGAGTGGAGTGGCCCAGGTGGGCACGATCTCGGCCAATGGAGACCAGGAAATTGGTGAGTTCATTGCCCAGGCGATGAAGACAGTCGGCAAGGACGGGGTCATTACTGTCGAAGATTCGAAGACGGGCCATACGTTTCTGGAGACTGTGGAAGGTATGCAATTTGATAGAGGCTACCTGAGCCCCTACTTCGTCACCGACCCAGGGCGCATGGAAGTAGTGCTGGACGAGCCCTCCATTCTGATCTTCGAGAAGAAGATCAGCAGTATGAAGGATCTACTGCCCTTACTGGAGCAGGTGGCCCGCGGCGGCAAGCCGCTCTTGATCATCGCTGAGGACGTTGAGGGCGAAGCCCTGGCTACCCTGGTGGTGAACAAGCTGCGCGGCACCCTGAACGTGGCTGCCGTCAAGGCTCCCGGCTTCGGCGATCGCCGTAAGGCGATCCTCGGCGACATCGCCATCCTGACCGGCGGCGAGGCCATCACCGAGGATCTGGGCATCAAGCTGGATGGCGTGAAGCTCGAAGATCTGGGCAAGGCGAAGCGCATCACCATCGATAAGGACAACACCACCATCATCGACGGCGCCGGCGATGCCATCAAAATCAAAGGCCGCGTAAACGAGATCCGTACACAGATCGAGAAGACCCCTTCGGACTACGACAAGGAGAAGCTCCAGGAGCGGCTGGCCAAGCTGGTGGGCGGCGTTGCCATCATCCAGGTGGGTGCTGCAACCGAGACAGAACTGAAGGAAAAAAAGGCTCGCGTTGAGGACGCTCTGCACGCAACCCGAGCGGCAGTCGAGGAAGGCATCGTTCCCGGCGGTGGCGTGGCCTTGGTTCGTGCCGTTCCAGCGGTCGACGCCCTCATCAAGACGCTCGAAGGCGACGAGAAGATTGGCGCGCAGATTGTGCGCCGTGCTCTCGAAGAGCCGCTGCGGCAGATCGTTGCCAACTCCGGCGAAGAAGGCGCTGTCGTCGTTGCCAAAGTCCTCGCATCCAAAGAGCAGAACTACGGATATAACGCCCTTACCGGCGTCTACGAAGACCTGGTAAAGGCAGGCGTCATTGACCCGACCAAGGTGACCCGAACGGCACTCGAGAACGCAGCTTCGATCGCTGGTCTCCTTCTCACCACTGAAGCCCTAGTGGTCGAACTTCCTGAGCCCAGGGCTGCGGCCCCGGCCGGCGGCTACAACGGCATGGACGGCGGGTACTAGAACAGCCAAACACAGGCATTCATCCTTTGCCGTCGCGTAAATGCCTCGCAGGAGGACACAATGTTTTATCACTTCACGAATGCCCAGCTCATCATTGCAGTGACCGTACTCGTCGCGGTTGCCATCGTCGTTGGCGAATATCTTAGGCGCCGCAAAGCCAGGACCGCGGCCTTCCGCAAGCGCTTCGGATCGGAGTACGAAGGCGCCGTCCTGGAGCATGGCTCTTCGCATAAGGCCGAGGCAAATCTGGCCGAACGTGAATCCCGGGTGCACGCACTGCAGATTCGCGACCTCGGCGCCCGCGAGCGGGAGCGATTCGCCGCCGAGTGGCAAACCGTGCAATCGCGCTTCCTCGATCACCCCGAGGCCGCGGTCACCGAAGCCGACGACCTGATCGCTGCGCTCCTCGAGGCCCGCGGCTATCCCAAGAGCAGCTTTGAGCAGCGCGCCGCGGATGTCTCCGTGCTTTACTCCGACGTGATGGTAAACTACCGCGCAGCGCACGCCATCGCGGTGCGGCCCTACCGAGCCGAAAAAAGCACTGAAGAGCTCCGCACCGCAATGATCCAATTCCGTACCATCTTCGATGAGATGGTTCAGGCCCAAAGCCCTCAAGAGAAGAAGTCAGCCGCGTAATGCGAAGTCTGCAGCGCGAAGGGCGTCTGGAGGGGTCGGATGTCCCGGAGGATCACAAAATGAGCCGACTGACAAGCATCATTCGATTCGGTTGCAAGTTTGGATCCTCCAGCTTACTGCTCGCGGGCTTATTGGCACTTGGAACTACCCCGGGCTTCTCCAGCAGTCCAGGTCCAGAGAAGATTCAGGCCACATACGCGAAAGACGGGAACGTGGTCCGCATAACGCTGACCGTTTACAACTACACCACTTCTGCGGATCTGCAGGTTCTTTCACTGGCATTTCATGAGGGCCAGGATCGGGAATTGGCCGCCGTGCTCTCCAAAACCAAAGCGGCCGGTCTTTGCTCAATTGCCGGAGATCTCAGCTTTGACGTCGCCTTCATCCAAATGGTTGTAACGCCAACCGGGCGGGAAATCATCTTTATCGCCAACCGTCCGCTGCAACCCGATGAAGTTAATCCGAACACGGATTCACAGTCCTTCGACCTTATGGTTGGTCAATTCGACATCAATGACACCGACAATACCAAGAGCACAGGATTCCTATACCCGGCAAGCAGGCTCGTGATGGATGAGCAGGGAGAGTTTCACTATGATCTGGCCGACAGTCCCTGGTCGCTGGTCAACATTCTGGATTCAAATTGGGGGCCGGCGTTAGCTGGACACGGGGCTCCCGATGCAACTGGACCACCTCCCCGGTCTTCGCTCCCATAATCTGCTGACCCGCGGCATGCATCATCGAGCGAGAGACGAGCGGCGCAATCGAACGAGAGTCACAACCCGGGATGCCGGAGTGAAGGAGGACGCGAAATGCTGATCATTCTCATTATTGTTCTGGTGCTGGTTTTCGGTGGCGGCGGAGGATACTACGGCTACAACCGTTGGGGCGGAGGCGGAGGCGCAGGCATAGGGCTTGGCACAGTACTCGTGATCTTGGTCGTGTGCTACCTGTTGGGAGTGTTCCGATAGAGCGCTCTGGGTAAGTGCGGCTCACTGCCGGACGATTGGCGACTGGGAAGGAAATCCCTGTCGACCAAGGTGGCACAGCGCTTAGGAACCCGAAAGCTGGCTCGCAGCGACCTTCTCGACTGCCTGGGCGGGAAACCCCAGGCGCGCAGGTTGCGTGCGATGTGCTTGAGCCCGCGAGAAGGAGCGCATATAAGATTGCGCGACCCGGTTCCAGACCATCTCGCGTGAATAGAGGTAAGCGCGTTTGCGCATGGCGTGGCGTTTCGCATCGTTGTCAAGGAGATCGATTGCCGCCGCTGCAATTGCAGCCGGATCTTCAAAGGGAACCAGCGTACCGCGCCCATCGTCGAGGAGCTCGGTGGCGTGCCAGTAGGGAGTGGAGATGATCGCCCTCCCTGCGCCCATGGCATAGGCCAGGGTTCCCGATACCGCCTGCGCCGCGTGACAGTACGGCGTGATGTAAATGTCGGCCGACCCGACCAGCGAGGCCATCTCCTGAGGACTGAAGAACCGGTTGTGGAATATTACCTCTCGCGCGACTCCGAGTTCCCTGGCCAGAACCTGTAACTGATCCCGGTATCGATCGCCCTCGCGGGCCCTGACATGCGGGTGGGTCGCGCCTGCGATGACGTAGACAACGTCCTTATGACGGGCGAGGATGCGCGGCAAGGCACGAATCACGCTTTCGAATCCCTTGTTGGCAGACAGCAAGCCGAAGGTGAGCAATACAAGCTTTCCCGTGAGAGCGAGCGCGTCCTTGTAAACCTCCGGCTGCACGAAGGGCAAATCGGGAATGCCGTGAGGCACCAAATCGATCTTTTCAGCCGACACTCCAAATACCTTCTGCAGAACGCGAGAAGAGTACTTGCTCATCACAATAAGACGATCGGAGAGCGCGGCGATCTGCTGCATGGCGATTCGCTGATCGAGGTCCGGCTGCCTGAGAACGGTATGGAGCGTTGTTACCACCGGCATTGTGAGGCGCTGCAGCAGCTCCAGAACATGGCTGCCCGCCTTTCCCCCAAAGATCCCGTACTCGTGTTGCAAGCACACTAAATCGAAATTGCCGGCATTGAGGAAATTGGCGGTTGCCCGATACGAGGATATGTCGCCTTCGGCGATCTGGAATCGCACCCGCGCGGGGTAAGCGTAAGAGGATTGGGCGTCGTTGACGGCCACTATCGACAATGCTGCGGCTCCGTACTCAGCAGTGATCGCATTGCTCAGATCCGTTGTGAAGGTTGCGATTCCACATTGCCGGGGAAGGTGGTTTCCGATTACCGCTATGCGGGCCGGAAATGGACGGCTGGGCGCCGGCAGCAGAAAGAATGCCGGCTTTCTTCCGAATACTGGAGTCAGCGCATTGCGCAGAATCGAAGTATTCGGTTGCGAATTCAACGAAATGTTCGATGCGGACATCGCAGGCTCCTGAAAACAACCATGCTAACGACTAAGAGCATGGTTCCAATACTGCAAATCGAGATCAGTGGCGAAGCGCCACAACGGTTGCCGCAGCTTCACTCGCGACGAAGACCAAAAGAAAGAGTGCGGCGCCGATTCCCGCCAATGGCTTTGTGGATCTGCCCTCGGCGCGAATGGATGATCTTGCGTCCAGTCCTTCTTGTCCCAATGCCACCAACCGGAAGCTGCGCATGAATACGAAGCACCCGGCCGCGGACACTACCATGTCCCCCATTAGCAATCCAAGCTTAAGAACGCGGCGTACATGGTTGCTGATCATTGCCTGAATCTACTCCAACCAACTTGGGATGGATGTTCACTTTTGCACTGTGAGAGATGATCGACGGGAATCGGGATTGACGGGGTGGTTCAGGTGGCCGGCAGCGTGGAATGGGTGCGGCCTTCAGGGGAGTCTAGCCGTATGATCCGCGCCTCAGTGCCATCGGGTTGGCGCCTGCCGCCACCGTTTTCACGCCTTCGCGGAAGATGGACTGGGCCAGGACCGTTGCGGTCGTCGTGCCCTCACCTGCTACGTCAGAGGTCTTGGAAGCGACTTCCTTCACCAGCTGTGCGCCGACGTTTTCCATCGGGTCCTTCAGTTCAATTTCCTTGGCCACGGTCACGCCGTCCTTGGTGATGGTGGGCGATCCATACTTCTTCTCAATCACTACGTTCCGGCCCTTGGGTCCGAGCGTCGCCTTGACAGCGTCCGCCAGCGTGTTCACCGCCGCGCAGGATCGCCTGACGGGAAACACCGGCTTCAGACGGCTATCCCAAGGTGAGCAAATCTGAGCAGAACTGTCGCGCGGGTTTTGAGATGCTTAGATCAATTGATTCGTCTGGGAGGGTTTTTGCGCACTGATGAATTCCAGGCAAGTGGTGCCAGGTTGCTCGTGCCGAGGTGAAGCCGATGGGAAAAACAGCGCACAAGACCGTTCTTCTGATCGAAAATGACCCCGCACAAACTCGCATTATCCGCGCGATGTTCGAGGACCAGGGCTCACACTCCTTCAAGTTGACCCACGTCGAATGTTTAGCAGACGCCGAGACGTTTCTTGCCAGGAATCCCGTTGATATTATCTTGCTGGACCTGGGACTGTCCGATTCAGAAGGACTGGGTGCGGTCAGTCGCGCACGCGCAGCCGCACCCCACGTCTCCATTGTGCTGTTGTCCAGCCTGGACGACGAACCGAAAGCAATCCAGGCAATCCATTGGGGCGCGCAAGACTATCTCATTAAGGACCAGTTTGAGCCGCGCAAACTCATGCGCGCCTTGAGCAATGCCGTCGCGCGCAAGACGAACGAAGAGATCCTAACCAAAGAAAAGGATCGCGCCCAGGCCACGCTCAACTGCATCGCAGACGCCCTCATCTGCACCGACATATCGGGAAATATCACCTTCCTCAATCCCGTCGCGGGCAGCATGATGGGCTGGCCGCTGAAGGACGCAGTCGGTCAGCACCTGACCGAAGTTTTTCGCATCGTGGACGCCACCACGCGCAAGGTGATCCTGGATCCGATGGCGAGGGCGGCATCGGAAAACATGAAGGGGAATCTGCCGTTGAATTGTGCACTGATCCATCGTGACGGCCATGAAGTCTTCATTGAAGACTCGGTTGCCCCCATCCATGACCGTGAAGGGGCAGTTACCGGGGCGGTGATCGTTTTTCGCGATGTAAGCGAAGCGCGGGCGCAGTCGGAGCAGATGACCCATTTGGCCGAACATGATTCTCTAACCGGTTTGCCCAATCGATTGCTCTTTTGCGACCGCGTTGGCCAGGCCATCGCTCTTGCGCGACGGCACGGGGGGCGCGCCGCCGTGCTGTTCCTCGATTTGGATGGCTTCAAACACATCAACGATTCCCTGGGACATGCGGCCGGCGACGAGTTTCTCAAGTGTGTTGCGAATCGCTTGCTGAATTGCGTGCGCTCGCCAGATACGGTAAGCAGGCACGGAGGCGATGAGTTCGTCTCTGCTGCTGCAAGACGTCGAGAAACCTGAAGATGTCGCTGCTACTGCCAGAAGAGTGTTGCGGGCGGTGGCGGAAAGTTATTTTGCCGACCACCGCGAGCTTCACGTCACCGCAAGCATCGGTGTAAGCGTTTATCCCGACGACGGCCTGGATGTGGAGACGCTCATCAGAAATGCAGACTCCGCAATGTACGAGGCCAAGAAGAACGGGCGTGGGTGCTATCAGTTCTTCCGGCGCGACATGAATGTCCCCACTGTGGAGCGCGAATCCACCGAGGAGAGACTGCGGCTCGCCCTGGAACGGAACGAATTTGCGTTGCGCTACCAGCCCAAAGTCGATCTGAAGACAGGAGCCATCATCGGGGCTGAAGCACTGACTCGCTGGAACCATCCCACGCGCGGAACGATTCTTCCGGGGCAGTTCATTCCCATCGCCGAGAAATCCGGCCTGATATTGCCCATTGGCGCCTGGGTCCTCGGTGAAGCATGCACCCAAGCCCGAGTTTGGGCGGATGCGGGCATGCCCACCAGGACGGTAGCCGTCAACATTTCAGAAATCCAGCTTCAGAACGATCATTTTCTCGACGAACTGTTCGAAACCCTCAATGCAACCGGACTGGATCCGGAATTTCTGGAATTGGAAGTTGCCGAGAGTGTCCTGAGGAAGGAGTCTGAGCACACGACATCCCTTTTCAGGTTTCTGCGTGATAGGGGAGTGCATGTGTCGGTCGATCAGTTCGGTACGGGCAACTCCAGCTTGAGCAGCCTGCAGAAATTACCCGTCAATGCCATCAAGATCGACCGGTCGTTCGTCCGCCAGATCACCACCGTTCCCGGTGGAACGGCCGCCGTCGAGGCATTCATCGACATGGCGCGGAGCCTTCACCTCCGGGTCGTTGCCGAGGGAGTTGAAACGGCTGAAGACCTGGAGTTTCTGTGGGCACACGATTGTGACGAAGCCCAGGGGAACTTTTTCAGCCGGCCCGTTCCGCCAGATCAGTTGGCCAAGCTGCTTCGACCGAACTGATTCTGCGCGATGGGCCAGCCGAATAGAAATCAAGATCATAGCCGGCGGGACTACACATCCTTCTCCGATACGCAGGCAGCTTCGTCGCTAACAATGGTTTGACACCGTTGCTGCGCTGCTCCGCAACGACTGCAGTGCATGCGCAAAGTACCGGGCTGAAGTAGCTCACGGGACGGGAACAATGGCAGGTTTCTGCGCGTTGTGGTCAGGCAATTGATCGAGCAGGACCACATTAAGCAGAGACTTATGTACCTGGATGCGGCCGTTATAGCTGATAAAACCAAGCTTGCGAAAGCGGTTCATGAAGAAGCTGACACGGGACCGGGTGGTGCCGATCATATCCGCCAGTGTTTCCTGCGTGATGGGAGGAATGAAGGTTTCCGGATCGCCCGGTTTGCCGAATTCCGCCATCAACAGGAGAATCCGCGCCAGGCGTTTTTCACTGGAGTTGAAAAGCTGATCGACAAGATCGGCCTGGGTTCGCATGCTGCGAGCCAGCAGGAACTTGAGGAATAGATCGGCGAATGCAGGTTCGTCATGCATCACTCGGATCATTTCGTTTCTGCCGATCTTCAGAGCCGTACAGTTGTTCCGGGCGGTCGCGGTCGCCATTCGCAACCCGACGATCGCCGCGAGAGATTCCTCTCCGACAAAATCCCCAGCGGATAAAAGAGTGATTGTGGCTTCTTTGCCCCTCTCCGAGACGACAGTGACTCTTGCACGGCCTTTTTGCAGATAGAAGACAGCGTCCGCCGTGTCTCCCTGGCAAAAGAATGTCTGGCTTGGCTTCAGCTCGATGATGGTCCGGCCCAGGCCGGCGTTCGCAAGAAAAGTCGTGGAATCGAACCTTGTGACCTTCTTGGTCGTCAATATGCTACTCCGTTTCAGTACGCTCGTACGGCGGCCTGTTTACGCCTGGGAAGGCGTAGCCGCGCCGTGATGTGCTTAGAGTTTGTGGCGAATGGACCAGGAACCGCAGGCGCAACACGGGACACTCTGTCTTCTGATGATCCACGCGATTGCGATCAATTTCCCTCTCCATCATCGCCCGGATGCAAGAGTTGCATATGGTCAATTTTGCTCAACCTCGACGGATTATTTTGCAGGCCTGTGCCGTGGGGCTGGGTTTGGCCGGGAAACAGAGGAAAACCCGCGTTCAGGAGATGCCAAGACGGGCTCGTGAGCCCTTTCGCGGCGATGTCCTCGGCCAGCCCTGCCGTCTGGCTGGGCGAAAGGGGGGGCTACGACGCTAGTTGCGCTCAAAATGAATCACCCGCCGCGTTCTTTACCACCATTCCGTGGAACGCCCTGCTGAAACCTTCCCGCTGGCATCAGGTTTGGCTGATCGCAGAAGCAGGAGTGGACATTGCACGAGCTTTACGACCTTTTCGGCAATCGACCCGAAGACCAGCGGATGCCAGCCGGAGATGCCGTGCGTGGAGATCACCACCATGTCGATATGCTCGCGCTCCACGACTTCCATAATGCCCCCGGCGATGTCATTTCCAACTTCGACACTGGAAGTTGACTTGACACCCCTGGCTGCGAGAGCTGTATGGCACTTGGCCAGATGTTGCTCGGCGAATGTTCTGGCCTCCCGGATAAATTCTGCTTCGGGAATCAGGTCGGGAAATGTCGTGGTGGGAAAAATGGGGATCACATTCACGAGATGGAGTTCCGCGTGAAAGTGCTTCGCAAGATCAGCGGCCATCTCCAAAGCCACCTGCGAGGATGAGCTAAAGTCGATGGGCAACAAGATTTTCCTGGGAATGGAGTGGAAAGCATAAACCTTAGACATTGCAGACTCCTCACCTAATCGAAGACACGACCGGTTTCTTCAATTATCCTCTCGGCCCAAGAGTACGGACTGTGCTCTTTTGGACACTTGCTCTGTAAACCATTTGTTCTCACGAGTTCGATTTCGCCTTGCGACTTCGCCTTGATTGCCCGGTGCGGCCATCGCAGAAACAAACAACCTGCGATGACGTGCAAATGTGACCAGCCTTTGAGGCCTCCACTCTGAAACCATCTCTATGGGTGTAGCGATACGACGCGACAGTTCATTGGCCGCGCATGCTGTGCCTGAGATCGGCGATGCCGATCAAAGGAGAGTTGATGCGGTCATCCAAATTTATCCCGAAGTCGCGTTTTTTGTTTGCCTGCCGGGAAGGTATGGCGGGAGCACGCATTGGCCAATCGCGCACAAACCCTGCCGGCGCGAAGGTTCACCCGGCAATGCTCATGGTGTTGGTCGCTGCGGCCATGGCCGCAATGCCGGGACTGGCAAGACCGCAATCGCTTCTCTCTCCTGGAGATTCCTCCGCAATTTCAGGAATCACGGCCCCAGGGACACTGGACCTGACCTACGTCCGGCCGACTGAAAGAACAAAGGTGAGCAACTACGCTTTCGACGCATTCGGTCCGTACCCAATTGCTGGCGCCGCGTTCGCCGCGGGAATCAACCAGTGGAGCAATTCTCCACCGGAGTGGGGCCAGGGCGCCGAGGATTTCGGCAAGCGGTTCGGGTCCGACTTTGGGATGGCGGCAATTGGGACAACCACGCGTTATGGATTGGCGGAAGCCTTCAGGGAAGATACGTTGTATTACCGCTGCGAATGCGCGGGTCCGCTTCCGCGGCTGCGCCACGCGGTAATCTCCACCTTGACAGGACGCCGCGGCGAAGACGGCCATCGGGTCTTCTCCTTTTCCGCGCTTGCCGCGCCCTATGCGGGTTCAATGGTTGCCTTTCACCTGTGGTATCCGGATCGCTTCGGAGCTAAGGACGCATTCCGAATGGGCAACTACAGTTTGCTCGGATATATGGGCGGCAATATTGCTCTGGAGTTCTTCTATAGCGGACCCCACGCCTTGATTTCGCGCATGCATCTGAACAACGCGCACGGTTCGCCGGACAAAGGTCCAAACAATTGAGCGATCGCGGATTCACAGCCAATGCGGGGATAAACCCACTTCCTCACGTGCGGAGGACTGACATTGCGTCCTCCGTTGCAGGCTCTGCAGCGAAGCTGTTCAACGGATTTTTCGAGTGGTTTGGGGACCTTGGCATCTTTTCCTGGCGAGTTTTAACAGCCGCGGTAACACCTCCATATGAATGGCGCGAGCTGATTCGGCAGCTCGACGAAGTTGGGTCGAAGTCTCTGCCGCTGGTGGCCATGGCTGGCGCCGCAATTGGCGTCATCATCTCGCTCGAAGCCCGCTACAGTCTCACTCGATTCGGCGCCAAATCGATGTTTCCCTCCACTCTCGTGTATTCCGTTGTTCAGATTATGGGTCCGGTCATCACCGGCTTGGTGGTAAGCGGGCGCGTAGGCGCGGGCATGGGCGCGGAACTGGCATCGATGAAGGTGACTGAGCAGATCGACGCCATCGAGGCCTCCGCGATCAACCCTTACAGGCTGCTGGCGGCGACGCGAATACTGGCCTGCATCCTGATGCTGCCGCTGCTGACCCTTGCCACCGACGCATGTGCCTTGCTGACGGGCTGGTTTGCGCAGGCACTGGTTGAACCACTCTCGTTCCATCAGTTCATTACAAGCGGTTTTAATGGCGCCACTTTCAATGCATTCCTGCCGCAGACATTCAAGACCGCTGTCTATGGCCTGATCATCGGGCTCATCGCGTGCTTTCAGGGGATGCGCACGCGCGGTGGAGCCGCCGGTGTGGGCCGCGCTGCCACCAACTCAGTCGTTTTGGCCTCGCTCTTCCTTATCCTTGCCGACGTTGTGATGGTGAAATTCATCCTTGTCTTTTTTCCTTAACCGTTGTTTGAACCACGCGTGAAACAAGTATGGCCACAGCTTATAACATTGCGACGAAGCAAGCGGAGCCCGAGCATGGCGGTCCTGTGCCTGTTGTTGCTGTCGAGAACGTGTACAAATCCTTCGCGGGCCACAAGGTCTTAAACGGGGTCAGCTTGCGCGTGAAGCAGGGAGAAACCCTGGCGGTGCTAGGTCGCAGCGGGACGGGGAAAAGCGTGTTGCTGAGGCTGATCATTGGCCTTGATACGCCGGACTCTGGATCTGTCTCGATTCAAGGCCAAAACATTGCCGGTTTGGCTCTCGACCGCATGGGAGAAATCCGTAAGAAAATGGGATTCCTGTTTCAGCAGGCGGCGCTTTACGATTCGCTCACTGTCCAGGAGAACGTGGCCTTCCCCCTTGAACACCATCGCAGAGACATGTCCAAATCCGAGCAAGCCGCTCGTGTAAGGCAATTGCTGGCCGAGGTGGGCATGGACGGCGATCTCGAAAAGATGCCCTCCGATATTTCGGGCGGGATGCAAAAGCGCGTAGGTCTGGCGCGTGCACTGGCTCTGGAGCCGGAGATTCTGCTTCTCGACGAGCCCACGGCGGGCCTCGACCCGATCAGTTCACGCGAAATCGACGAATTGATACTCAAGCTTCAAAGGGAACGGCAGATGGCGTCCATCGTGGTAACGCACGATCTGCATAGCGCCAAAACGATCGCCGGCCGTCTCGCCCTGCTACACGAAGGCGACGTAGTGATCGAGGGCACGTTTGAAGACCTTCAACAAAGCGACATCGGTTTTGTGAAGGAATTTCTACAGCAATCGTAGGAGGACTTATGCCGAGATTAGCAAGGTTGGGAGCATTTATCGTTGCCACGCTGGCAGTTCTGGCTGCCGGGGTCTTCATCATCGGGAGTAAGGAGTATCTGTTTCGCTCCACTTACCAATTGAAGACGCAATTCGACAATGTTGCGGGCCTGGCTCAAGGAGCCGATGTGCAGGTGGGCGGCGTTCACAGCGGAACTGTGCATAGCATCACGCTGCCTCACAAACCAGGCGATAAGGTCACGGTCGTCATGGATCTGGACAGATCGACAAAGGAGATTATCAAGCGCGACTCTGTAGCCTCGATTGAAACCGAGGGAGTCCTGGGCAATCAGTTCGTGGCTATTTCGTTCGGATCTCAAGGACAAGCCGAAGTAGCGGACGGCGAGACCATTCAGAGTGTACCGCCGCTGGAGTTGGCAGAATTGCTTGCAAAGACGAACGGCATTTTGGATAGCAGTCAACAGGCCATTCAGAACGCAACGCAGGCGACTGCCCATCTGAACTCGGTAAGCGCCAAAATCGATTCGGGCCAGGGGACCGTGGGAGCCCTGCTGAACGACAAGCAACTGTATGTCAACCTGGAACAGACCACGACCACACTGCACGACACGATGCTGCAAGCGCAAACCGGCGTAACCGACTTCCAGGAGAATATGGAGGCGCTGAAGCACAATTTCTTTTTAAGCGGATATTTCAAGAAGCGTGGATACGAAGACTCCTCCGATTTGGCGGCCAACAAGATCGGCGGTCTCCCGGAGAGTACGCCCGAAAAGACTTTCACTTTTGTAGCCAGGCAACTCTTTAGTGGCCGCGATTCGGCCGAGATGAAGAATCAGAAAACTCTCAAAGCCGCGGGCGACTTCCTGGCACAGAATCAATTTGAACTCGCGGTTGTAGTAGCCTCTACTGGCATGGATGGCGATATCCAGAAGGATCTCGTCCTCACCCAGGCCAGGGCCATGGTCATCCGCGAATATCTGGTCGAGAACTTCGGATTTGACGACAGCCAGCTGAAGACGCTGGGAATGGGCAAACAGGAAGGCGCGAACCTCGAAGCGGATTGGGGCTCGATCCAGATTCTCATTTATCCGGCAGGTACTGAGATACCATCCGACAAGCCAGCCGCGGCGGTTAGCTCATCCGCACCTGCGGCTGCTCAAAAACCATAGTGTGGCACACAGAAATTAATCAGCAATTGCTGGTGCGACGGGCTGGTTCATAGCTCATGTACTGAATTGCTCAGCATCTTAACCCTTCAAAGTGGAAGACTGAATTGGTCGGGACGCTGCACGGTTCCATGCGGAACTTCGTGCATCTCAGCGGAGAGCTGCAGCCTGCTAGCTAACCAACAGCCCTTGCAGGTGTATCTGCATTTCGGGGCGCCGCGCTTCCTGAGAAAAGTGAAATTCAACCTGAGTGTGGAGAAGACCATGGACACCATCAATTCAGTAGTAGCTACTTATGACACGCACGAGCAGGCGGAACACGCCATCAAGGAATTGCAAGAGGCCGGTGTAGACATGAAGAGCCTCTCGATCGCCGCGCGAGATACGCACACCGATGAGCATGTAATCGGCTACTACAACGCCGGCGACCGTATGAAGCACTGGGGCAAGATGGGAGCGTTCTGGGGCGGATTCTGGGGCCTTCTGTTCGGATCGGGGTTGTTCCTCATTCCCGGACTAGGACCGATTCTTGTGGCCGGACCGTTGGTGGCCTGGATTGTTGCAGGCCTTGAAGGGGCAGCCGTGGTTGGCGGGGTGAGCGCAATCGGGGCGGGCCTGGCGAGTATCGGCATCCCGAAGGACAGCATCCTCAAGTACGAAGTTGCCCTCAAAACCGACAAATACCTGCTGGTTGTCCACGGTACGCCAGGCGCGATTGCCAACGCGCACGACATGCTTGCCCGAACCGAACATAGCTCCTGCACCGTTCATGGCGAGACAGTCTACGCCTGACAACCATATAGGCGCCCAAAACTGCAAGAACAAGCCAGAAGCCTGGATCAAAAAAGAGAAATGATTGGAGACGACGATATACCGCTTACCACCGTCCTCATCACACTCGTTGCAGCAGGGCTCCTGTTGTTGAAGCCGCCACGACAAAGGCCCAAACTGACATGATGAGCAACCAGGCAGCATCCGCCGAGGCCATCAACGTGGCTCAAGCCGATGCCGACCAGTCTCGGTTGATTGACCGGCATGCGCAGGAAGGAGAACAGCAGGCGGACAGCGACAAAATGGCAATGCGTGCGCAACTGGAAGTGCGACCCAATGACTTCCTCGAGACACGCGACAGCGCAGGTGGACAACGGGCTTCGGCAATAGTTCGCCGGTAGCCTCGAACGATAACTCCGGTGGACGGCAAGAGAACCGGCGAGTGGAACTGGTTGTATCGGGCGAAGCCATTGGAAGCCCGGTCAATGCTACGACTGGAAGCCTGCGCTAACAGAACCACGGAAAACCCTAAATCCTCTGCGGACTCGTGAGGGGCCGCAGAGGATCTTGAATAACTCGGCATGGATGAAAAGGTGATCGCTTGCTTGCCGTGCACTTGCATGAATATTCGTTTCTTCGTCAAACAGCTCTGCTGCTTGCGTCCCCTTTGCATCGTTCCCTGATGCCGCACTGGCTCACGCACCTGGGAGCGGTGGGACTTTTCTCCGTTGCCATCGTCGACTCCTCCCCTATTCCTTTGCCTCTGCCCGGTAGCACTGACCTGCTGCTGCTGTGGCTGGTGGCGTACGGCGGAGATCCCTGGCTGCTTGCAGCGGTGGCCATCCTCGGCAGCCTTGTGGGCGGATACGCAACGTGGAACCTTGGGCACAGAGGGGGCGAAGCTGCATTGCGCCGCTATGTGTCGGCACGTCTTCTTGGGCGAGTCGTCGGATGGGTAGAGCGTCACCGTATCCTTGCGGTGTTTCTTCCGGCGTTGCTCCCTCCACCTATTCCGCTATTGCCGTTTGCGCTTGCCTCTGGCGCGCTGGGCGTCTCGCGCCGCCGCTTTCTGATCGTCTACGGGGCGGCTCGGACTCTGCGTTACTTCCTCATTGGCTGGCTCGGCGTGATCTATGGGCGCCACGCCATCCGCCTGTGGTCAGGGACGCTCCAAAGATGGTCAACACCGCTGGTCTGTGTGTTCGCCGGCCTGCTCGTGGCCGGGACCTGCTTTGGGATCTGGAAGGTGAGCGGCCTTCGCAAAATCGATGCTGCTGAGAAACTTGCGCTGCACAAAGCAGCAGTTCGGGCATGCAAAACCCCCGAGGTCGCTTAGTCGCTCGGCTCACACGACAAACATCGCAACCCCGGCGGCGAACATGACCACTGTTGCGATTACCACAATTGTCCATCCAGGCGGGGGCTCGGCTGGCCCTGTATCAGCTTCTTGTCCGCTGCCACAATAAGAATTGCGACCATGATGAATGGAGCCAACAATCCGTTGATGATTGCTGTCCAGTAAAGTGCCTTTACAGGATTGCGGCAGACCCCGCCAGCGTGGGGATGGCAAGAAACCCGACGCCAACAATGCCGAGTGTGAAGAGGGTCGTAGCGAAGTTGCCGGCAAACGGCCGCAGGGTGTCGGCCGCTTGTCGAGAGGTTTCGATGTTGGTGATGCCGTGCCGGTTGAGTGTGATGTGGTAGTGGTCAGGATGATAAAGAACATGACGATGTTCGAGAAAAATGCGCCTACGCCCACGTCGATATTCCTCAGATCGAGCTCTTCGGTTGTGGCCTTTCTTCGCTTAGAAAGCGTACTCTGGCCTGCCGATTCTCCTCTTCAACTTCTTCACTCGCCTGCCAGAAAAAGAGATACGGGCTGATCGTCGTGCCGAGGATCGCCACCAGCGTCGCTCATTCGTTCCTGGTAGTCAAACTGTGTGTAGTTGTTTTGTTAGCTGTTGCGCAGTTGCTATTCACCATCTGAGCAACGCGCAACGGTGATTTCGCACCGTTGCGCATCATTGGCGGGGGTGCGGTCTGGGAGAAAAAGCCGTGTCATGAACGCGGCGCGGGGATTTCAGAGCATTTGCAAATGATTCCGGGGTATATAGGGGACGGGCAGTTGCTGCAGGAGGATAAAATGGGGCAAATTACGTGATTGGGCTGTATTTGCTTATACTACGGGGTCGGTTTATTCATCTTGTCGCCGACAGGTGTGCCAAAAGCATCAAAGGTAGGCAGGGGAAACACGGGACCCCTGCCTTTTCTTACAGATTCTGCAACCCTGATAGGAAGACTTGATTGGAGGGGTACAGAGGGGACAGGTAGGGCAGAATTGGGGCAGATTGGGGCCGTTGCGCCTCGGCCGAGGGGCCGTTTTTGGGTACCGGGGGCGGAGAAAAGGAAGCCGGCGAGCGCAGCTGAGAACGATTTAAATCATTCATTAAAAAAGACATCAACAAACTCTATACGGCCAAAAGAAGGAACAGGGGGACAGATTGGGGCGGATTTTGGGGCCGCCGCGCCCTGGCGCAGAGGCGCCCCGGCAGGGCGCAGTAGAGAGCGATCTAAAGCATTCATTCAATGAGACATCAACACCCTATGCGGTCAAAAGAAGGTACACCGGGGAGTGATTGCAGAGGCCCCCGGCGGGCGCAGCAGAGAAATCATTCATTCAAAAAGACTTCAACAACAAAAAGATTCCAGAGCCCCCGGCAGGGCGCAGCCGAGAACGATCTAAGTCTATCATTCAATGAGACATCAACGACGCTCTCCGGCCAAAAGAAGTGCAGCACGGCCTCCAAATCCGCCCTAATCTGTCACCAGAGGCCCCCGCGGCGGGCGAAGCAGAGAACGGGATCTAAGTCAATCATTCTATTCAACGTCTGGCGCAGCAGAGAACGATCTAAATCATTCATTCAAAAAGGCTTCAACAACGGACAGATTGCAGAGCCCCGCCAGGGCGCAGCAGAGAACGATCTAAATCAATCATTCCATTAGACTTTAACAAACTCCCCCGGCGGGCGCAGCAGAGAACGGGATCTAAAGCAATCATTCAAAAAGAGTTTAACCAGAAGATCCGGCCAAAAAACAGGCCTACACACTCTCCCCCGCGCCCAGCCAGCAACAATTGCACAAAAAGCACTACAATTTCGATTTTATTTCGGCCAGATACATGATGGGTTCAAATTTGCCTATACTAGAGCGGGCCTTTTATCCCCAAAAACCCTCAGAGGTGTGCCAAAAGTATCAAAGGTAGGCAGGGGAAACACGGGACCCCTGCCTTCCTCTTACAGATTTCGACGCAACGACAGCCAGGGGTCTGAGAGGTTTTAGCGAGCAAGATTCCCAAAATGGGAAACATCCCTTGGGGGGCGCCGGGAGAAGATGAAGAAGAGACTCTCCACCGACGAACATCACCCAACTGCAGACGAGGCTTGCTCGAGGATCATGGATCAGCGCGCTTCCGGATTTCACTGCTGGATCCTGGCCGGCACGGCTGCGTCTGAAGCTCATCCGGCATGGAACGATGGAACGCAGCGCTGAGAGAACTGACTGGGTAGCCGGCAGCTTCCCCGCCCGCGCGTGCGCGAGAGTTTTTGTGTGCGGCAGGACGGTGAACCCTGGTTATTATGCTCACCCAGAACGCGTGCCGAGATGTCAGCCGCGGACATGCCGACGGAAGAGAACCGGAACAACCGATTCGGGTATTCATCGAGCCGAACTCCTCCGGGAGTGGCTTCGGCGATCGTGCCTTCGATGGTCTCAACCGGTTCGGTGAATCTCCGGCTGTCCATGCGGATCGATGACTCTTTGGTCTGACGAACCCGGTCGACAATCTTCTCGAGCTCGATCTCCAGCTCGGTATTGTTTCTGGCGTCGCCGGAAACTCTCTGCCGGTAATTGTTGTACTCCCTTGAGTAGGGCGCCACATCGGCCAGGATGCGCAGCTTATGGATATCCGGGTAATCCTCGGGATTGACGTCCTTCAATTCCGGGTGCAGGGCCTCGTATCCTGCGCCGGGCAGCCGGGCGTAGCCGTCATCGACCTTGACGAACGGATCTCCCTTTTTGAAGTTGGTCATGTAGTCGTCGCCGGGGAGCCAGGAGGGCATGGTGTTGGGGATTTCGTTGGCCTGGGGCTCGAAGCCCGCCCGCTGGATGAAGCGGCGCAAGGGTTCGGAATAGCCGAAGTGTTCCTTGAGAGAAGGCGATGGTCCTAGACCTGCACCCAGTTCCCGTTCGTAATAACGACGGGAGATGTCGGTCATTTGCCTGGAGCTTTGGTTCTGTACCTCACTGAGTACATACTCACTATGTAGTTAAATCTAATCCATCGGGACCGCTTGACAAGTTGGTCCAACAGGAGTAATACTTATATGAGCACAAAGAAAAAGATGTTTGCCCCCCTTCCTTCTTCCTCTCTTGTCCGCCAGAGCATGGGCCGGTTGTTCGGCTCCTGCATCCAGGAAACTCGCAAGATGGCCGGTCTGTCCCTCGAGGAAGCCTCCCGCTTGTCCGGCATGGAGATCTCTGAGTGGGTGGCCGTCGAGGACGGCTGCGTGCCCCAGGACGTAAACCGGTTGCGGGCCATGGCTGACACGATGGAGATCAGTTTCGACCAGATCGGCACGCTGGTTCTGGTCTGCAAGGCGGCCTGGGAGTTGTAACCGGGGCGCGCCGCCACTGGCGCGCCGTACTCATAGCCAGATAATCTCACCTCTTGAGAGAGGAGGTGAGTCCGATCGCCACCATCAACAGTGAGGAAGTCAGCGCATGAATCTGAAACCAGCAAGGTGGCGCCAGTGAAACGGGCCGCCCTTTATATGAGGGTCTCGAGTCTGGATCAGCATCCCGAGACCCAACTCCTCGACTTGCGCCAGATGGCCACCCAGCGCGGTCTCGAGATCGTGCAGGAATATACAGACAAAATCTCCGGCGTGAAAGCAAAGCGGCCGGGCCTCGACCAGCTGATGGCCGACGCCCGCCGCGGCAAGTTCGATGTGGTCCTGGTCTGGGCCTCGGACCGGATCGCCCGGTCGGTGAAGCACTTCCTCGAAATACTCGACGAACTGAATCGTCTGGGCATCGAATACGTCTCGCTCCGGGAAAACATCGACACTGGTGGACCGCTCGGCCGGGCCATCATCGTGATCGTCGCCGCGATCGCCGAGCTGGAGCGTTCCTTGATCATCGAGAGAGTGCGCGCCGGCATGCGGCGCGCCCCCCTCGACGGCACGCACATCGGTCGCAACCCATTAACCCTGGACAATGAAGCCATCCGGCAAGAACGCTGCCAGGGACGGAGCCTGCGGCAAATCGCAAAAGGCCACTGCATCTCGACAGCTACTGTACAACGTGTGCTGAGGAAGCACCCGGCCCCAGTCCCCGTCGAGGAGCTCAAGAAAACGGCCTGAACCTGGCCCTGTTCGGCCTGTAACAAAAGGGGTCTGAAAACCCACCCGCTAACCTCAACAAAACACACGGCCGGATCTCACCGATCCGGCTGTGTCAAAAGGTAAAGCTTCTCATACAGCGCAACTCAGAAAATTCGACAACCGTGGCCAACTCGCTTGCCAGCCCGAAGACTGCGGCAACTGGGGATTTTACGAACTTCTGGAGGCCCTCACCGATCCGATGCCGCGGCAAGCTCGGCGGATTAAGATCGGTCACCTTGACTACTCAAGCTTGCCGACAGGACATATTGTTTGTAACGTGCGACGAGCCGGGCTGGCTGGGTCTGAGGCGGACAAATATGATCCTCGGCGCACTATTGCGGAGTAGACTGCAATGCCGCCATGCGAGAGATGCCCAGCTTGCGCATGCGGGAATTCAAGGTAGTTCGGTTCATCCCGAGTAGCGCAGCGGCGCCGTTGGCTCCGGCAATCCGCCCTCCGCAGGAACGCAACGCGCGCAGGATGTGGTCCCGCTCTGCGTCGTCCAGGGGCGCGAGCTTCGGACGCATGACGCGCGTGTGCGGCTCCAGCGAAACACGCAATACACCATCCGTAGACAAGATCACTGCTCTCTCAACCACATTCTCCAATTCGCGAATGTTGCCAGGCCAGTCCGCGTGCACCATTTGTTTCATGCTCGCGGGATCGACCGAGTGCATTTGACGCCGCATGCGGTTTCCGTATTTCTGCATGAAATGCTGAACCAGCCATGGAATGTCCGCCTTTCTTTCACGCAAGGGCGGTACGTAAATGGGGAAGATGTTCAGACGGTAATAAAGGTCGTCGCGAAACTGCCGCAGCCGCACCATCTCCAGCAGATCACGATTCGTGATGGCAATCAACCGAATGTCAACCCGAATCGTTTGCGGGCTGCCCAGGCGCTCAAACTGCTGTTCCTGCAAAACGCGCAGCAGCTTGGGCTGCAGGTCCAGTGGAATGTCGCCGATTTCATCCAACATCAACGTTCCACAATTGGCTAACTCGAAGCGCCCCACCTGATCAGCAACCGCTCCAGTGAAGGCGCCCTTGCGATGACCAAAAAGTTCGCTCTCGAGCAGCCCTGCGGGCACGGCCGAGCAATTCAACTTGATGAAGCTAGCATTCGCTCGCCCGCTTTGGCGATAGATTGCCCGCGCCACCAACTCCTTACCGGTACCCGTTTCGCCCAGTATCAAAACCGTGGCGTCGGTTGGGGCCACGGTCGCGATCTGTCGCGACACCTCTTGCCATGCCGGACATCGCCCAATCATTTGGTCTTCGTTGTAGAGGGTGCTGACTTCACTCTCGAGATAGGTTTTTTCCCGCGCCAGTTTGTCCTTGAGCTCTTTTATTTCGGTGTATGCCAGAGCGTTTTCGACGGCGATGGCAACCTGATTCGCCACTTCAGACAAGAGTCGAATCTGTCCCGGTTCCCAATGCGAAAGAGACCGTCTTGCGATACACAGCGCTCCCAGGCACCGTTCGCCGTGCAACAGGGGAATCCAGCAGGCCGACTTGATGCCTTCCTCCAACAACCAAGAAGTCACCGTGGCTGGAAAGTTATGTGGATCGATGTCGTCCACAACCACTGGCTGCCGCGAAGTATAGGCCTGACCGGCGGGCGAGTCTTCGACTTGAAAAACGACTTCCTCATGAAGCAGCCCTTTTCCTCCGGGAAAGTCAAGTGCATAAATACGGAGGTGGCGGAGCCTGGGCTCGTAGAGAATCAAGCTGGAATAATCGTGCTGGACAACTCTGCCAAGCGCCTGTGAGATGGCGCGAAATAGATCCTGCGGATCGAGTACAGAAACCACGGCGTTGTTGATCTCGAGCAAGAGCCGCAGATGTTCGTGTTCTTGCGCGAATGGCGTCAGTGAGACCTCGCTGCCGGTATTTAAACTCATTGGAACCTTGACGAATTGATTTTACACATGCGCACAACTAGATTCTGTGTGCCATTTCATCCATTTTAGGCCACAGCTGACGAAATCTCGCCACTCTCAGCTCTTTCGTCACTTATTCCGGGTTCACCCGTCAGAAAGGAATTCTATTCCGATCCCGTGTTTTCTGTTCGTTAGCCCTACCCGCATTTCTTTGGGCGCAATGGCACGCAAACTGCAATGAAATAAGACGTCGAATGCCGGTTCGGTTGAGGCTGTACAAGACTCTACGAGCAATAGAAATAGGGAGAGCGTTGTGCCATACCTAATCACGAAGAGGTGTGAGAGAAAGGACAGCTTCTGTATTGCGGCTTGTCCCTGCGACTGTATCGAACTGAGAACGACCCTGCCCAACCGTGAACGCTGGCTATCGCTCGACACCGAGTTGTGCACGAATTGCGGCGCCTGCGCGTTGGTATGTCCAGCAAACGTATTTGCCCCCGCGCCTTTGGGCTACGTGGCCAAGGGCTTGTCCATAATGCCCCCGATCACGGGACGCCGCAAGAATATGCCGAAGCCCAGCAAGCCAAACGAAATACATATCCCAACACACGCGGTGATCGCGTCATTACCGGTTGCTTCTGATTCGCAGCATGTGCACTAAGCGAGCCTGGCAGCTTTAGAGAAAGGATGGAAGTATATGTCACAAGAGACAATCACATCATGGGAAAGCCCAGCGGAGTTTGGACTAGAGCAGCTGGGACTGCGAAGTGGACAATTCCGTGCGCTGCGTCGTATCGCCTGTGACTACGAGTGGTATGACAGGTACGGTAACCGCTTAGGTTTTGGCGAACTGGATACAACTGACCTCAAGCGCATTGCCGAGGAACTGGGACCGAACGACGTTTTTGTTGCCGTGGAAAGTCCTGATCACGGCTTGCGCACCAGCAATACGATGCGGGAAAAAACAACGCTCGAATCGCTGGTCAAGCAGAGTTCCTACGTCATCACGAGAGGCCGGGTGTGTCGCATTGTCGACGAGCCTGGCGAGATAACCGTTCTCGATGGCACCATGATGCTCTGGCCGATGACCCGCGAGGTCCTACGACGTCACTTGGCACCGACCATCCATTAACCGAACGCGTTGAGTAACTAAGTCTGGGAAGGCCCGAACCCGGCAAAGGTATTCTCTAGCCGGGTCGGGCGCTTTTTTGTAATGTCCTCTTTACGATCACATTCACTAAATTGTCTTTAGCTTCCCGATGAGTCGTTTTGATACGCTAACCGATGCATCCGTTTCCCCACTAAGCGATTGATCTTTCAGTTGGGGAGGTCATTCGCTGGAGAAATGGAAAGCCCGCCGAAATGAGCGGGCTCTCGCAGTTACAGTTCTACGTCTAAAAACTAAACACAAAGTTCCGGAAGGTCCCTATAGAAGTTCAGCGCCTCGGGGTTCGCGAGCGCTTCTTGATTCTTGACGGCCCGCCCGTGCACCACGTCGCGGACGGCAAGCTCGACGATCTTACCGTTCCTCGTGTGTGGTATGTCGGCGACTTGGATAATCTTGGCCGGAACATGCCGCGGGGTTGTGTTCTTGCGAATCTGGTCTTTGATTTTCTTTGTTATCTCCG
Organism: uncultured Acidobacteriaceae bacterium; assembly: GCA_963848805.1. Taxonomy (GTDB): domain Bacteria; phylum Acidobacteriota; class Terriglobia; order Terriglobales; family Acidobacteriaceae; genus Telmatobacter. The sequence continues at coordinate 125,636 of CAWKFD010000008.1, forward strand.
GCGTGAGGCTGGCGCCTTCTTTGAGCCTGACGAAAAGCACCTCTCGCACGTCGTTGTCCCATTGCTGTCCGATTACGACGGATTCCAGCACTTCCGGCACTTGCTCGACTTGGCGATAAATCTCAGCGGTACCAATGCGAACTCCGCCCGGATTCAGCACTGCGTCAGAGCGGCCGTAGATGATGACACCGTCAAAAGGGGTGATCTCTGCCCAGTCGCCATGGCACCACACGCCGGGGAAGCGTTCGAAGTACGCCGCGCGATATCTCTTGCCGCCTGGATCGTTCCAGAATCGCAGCGGCATCGAGGGAAACGGTTTTACACATACCATCTCTCCCTTCGCCTCCCGCACAGGCCGGCCTGAATCGTCAAAAACATCGACGGCCATGCCGAGGCCGCGTGCCTGAATTACTCCTTTATGCACGCGCCCAATTGGGTTACCCAGGACAAAGCACGACACGATGTCCGTTCCGCCGGAGATCGAGGCCAGATGCACGTCCTTCTTAATGGAACGATAAACGTAGTCGTAGCTCTTCTCGGACAACGGCGATCCGGTTGAGGTGATGGTCTTTAGAAAAGTGAGCCGGTGACCATTGATGGGCTCCAACCCTGCTTTTTGGCAGGTGTCGATGAACTTGGCGGAGGTGCCAAACAGGGTCATGTTCTCAGCGTCGGCATAATCGAACAATACATTGGCAGAGGGATAGGAAGGCGAGCCGTCGTAGAGGAGCAGAGTGGCCCCCGCGCCGAGCCCGCCTACCAGCCAATTCCACATCATCCAGGAACAGGTCGTGAAGTAGAATACCCGGTCGCCCGGCTTCACATCGCACTGCAGTACATGCTCTTTGAGCAGTTGCAGCAGCGTTCCACCAACGCCATGAACGATGCACTTCGGTGCGCCCGTTGTTCCCGACGAGAACATGATGAATAGCGGAGAGTTGAAGGCCACGCGTGTGTAGGTTACCCGGCGCTTCGCGTAGGGCGCGATAGCCTGAGCCCACGTCGATGCGTTCAGGATCCCATTCACGTCCGGTTCTGAATAAACGTAGGACGAAACGATTGTGCGCGATACGGTTGGCAATCGTTTCACGATATCCGCCAGTTTGCCCAGCACGTCGTATGTTTTGCCGTTGTAGTAGTACGCGTCGACCGAGATCAGCACCTTGGGTTCGATCTGACCGAAACGGTCGATTGCTCCCTGCACTCCAAAATCGGGCGAACAGGAGCACCACACCGCGCCCAAACTGGCTGTGGCCAGCATCGCGATAATGGCTTCCGGCGTATTGGGCATCATGCCGGCGACGCGGTCACCGGGCAGCACGCCTTCGGCCAGCAGCACCTGCTGCATCTGAGAAACCGAATCGTTCAGTTCTGCCCAGCTAATATGACTCCGGACCTTGTCCTCTCCCCAGAACACCAGCGCTTCTCCGCCATCGTTGCGCCGCAACAGGTTCTCGGCAAAGTTGAGCCGTGCGTCGGGATAGAACTTGGCATCCATCATGCGGTCTGCATTTCTTAGAACAGGACCCGTTTCCTCTCCGATCACACCGCAGAACTTCCACACCAGGCTCCAGAAGTCGGCGGGCCGGTCCACTGACCATTGCCACAAAGCGTGATAATTGTTGAGCTTTCTGTCGGCGATGACCTCCGCCTTTGCTATAAAGTGCGTCAGGTTTGCGGAGGCGATGCGCTCGGCCGTAGGGCGCCACGCGACCGGCGCCAAACGAGTCCCGGGTTGCACGCTGATTACATTCTCCTCTGGGCAGGCCAGCGCACAAGCCCCGCAGTCTATGCACAGCTCGGCATCGATGTAGCGTTTTGGTTTAGCTCCGTTGCTGCGGGTGTAGATGCATTGAACAGGACAAGCATCTACGCATTCCATGTGTTTCCCCGTACACGCTTCGGTTATTCCATAGGGCATGAGGCTCTTCTTCCAGGCTGATTTGCGAGGCTGTGCACGGTCAAGCGTGCAAGCCACGCGGCCACCTTCGACTAAGCAAATTTGAATCCAAACGAGCCTTCGGCTAAAGAACGGAAAAACAGCTTTGCAATTAGGCACTTGCACCGTCGTTGAAAAAACGAAAGACAAACGGCCGCTTGGGTGGCTGCGTCATTTGACGAAATGTCATCACTTCGCCTGTCTTCACACACAGCCGGAGCCCACACGATCTGTTTTGTTGACTGCGAACGGGGCGCGCGAAGCACCGTCCTGACAAAGTTCTTGCCCCAACTACATGCGTTTGCGGCGACTTTGCTTGAGGCGGAAGCTATCGCCGTTCATTTCCAGGATGTGGACATGGTGGGTGATGCGGTTCAGTTGAGCGCCGGTGAGCCGTTCGGAGCCGAAGATTTCGGTCCACTCTTCGAAGGGCAGATTGCTTGTCACGAGTGTCGAGACACGTTCGTAGCGTTGGCTGAAGATTTCGAAGAGCAGTTCGGCGCCGATCTTCGACAGCGTTACGAAGCCCAGCTCGTCCGACGATGAACAGTCCATAGCTGGCAAGCGAGTTGGCCACGGTTGTCGAATTTTCTGAGTTGCGCTGTATGAGAAGCTTTACCTTTTGACACAGCCGGATCGGTGAGATCCGGCCGTGTGTTTTGTTGAGGTTAGCGGGTGGGTTTTCAGACCCCTTTTGTTACAGGCCGAACAGGGCCAGGTTCAGGCCGTTTTCTTGAGCTCCTCGACGGGGACTGGGGCCGGGTGCTTCCTCAGCACACGTTGTACAGTAGCTGTCGAGATGCAGTGGCCTTTTGCGATTTGCCGCAGGCTCCGTCCCTGGCAGCGTTCTTGCCGGATGGCTTCATTGTCCAGGGTTAATGGGTTGCGACCGATGTGCGTGCCGTCGAGGGGGGCGCGCCGCATGCCGGCGCGCACTCTCTCGATGATCAAGGAACGCTCCAGCTCGGCGATCGCGGCGACGATCACGATGATGGCCCGGCCGAGCGGTCCACCAGTGTCGATGTTTTCCCGGAGCGAGACGTATTCGATGCCCAGACGATTCAGTTCGTCGAGTATTTCGAGGAAGTGCTTCACCGACCGGGCGATCCGGTCCGAGGCCCAGACCAGGACCACATCGAACTTGCCGCGGCGGGCGTCGGCCATCAGCTGGTCGAGGCCCGGCCGCTTTGCTTTCACGCCGGAGATTTTGTCTGTATATTCCTGCACGATCTCGAGACCGCGCTGGGTGGCCATCTGGCGCAAGTCGAGGAGTTGGGTCTCGGGATGCTGATCCAGACTCGAGACCCTCATATAAAGGGCGGCCCGTTTCACTGGCGCCACCTTGCTGGTTTCAGATTCATGCGCTGACTTCCTCACTGTTGATGGTGGCGATCGGACTCACCTCCTCTCTCAAGAGGTGAGATTATCTGGCTATGAGTACGGCGCGCCAGTGGCGGCGCGCCCCGGTTACAACTCCCAGGCCGCCTTGCAGACCAGAACCAGCGTGCCGATCTGGTCGAAACTGATCTCCATCGTGTCAGCCATGGCCCGCAACCGGTTTACGTCCTGGGGCACGCAGCCGTCCTCGACGGCCACCCACTCAGAGATCTCCATGCCGGACAAGCGGGAGGCTTCCTCGAGGGACAGACCGGCCATCTTGCGAGTTTCCTGGATGCAGGAGCCGAACAACCGGCCCATGCTCTGGCGGACAAGAGAGGAAGAAGGAAGGGGGGCAAACATCTTTTTCTTTGTGCTCATATAAGTATTACTCCTGTTGGACCAACTTGTCAAGCGGTCCCGATGGATTAGATTTAACTACATAGTGAGTATGTACTCAGTGAGGTACAGAACCAAAGCTCCAGGCAAATGACCGACATCTCCCGTCGTTATTACGAACGGGAACTGGGTGCAGGTCTAGGACCATCGCCTTCTCTCAAGGAACACTTCGGCTATTCCGAACCCTTGCGCCGCTTCATCCAGCGGGCGGGCTTCGAGCCCCAGGCCAACGAAATCCCCAACACCATGCCCTCCTGGCTCCCCGGCGACGACTACATGACCAACTTCAAAAAGGGAGATCCGTTCGTCAAGGTCGATGACGGCTACGCCCGGCTGCCCGGCGCAGGATACGAGGCCCTGCACCCGGAATTGAAGGACGTCAATCCCGAGGATTACCCGGATATCCATAAGCTGCGCATCCTGGCCGATGTGGCGCCCTACTCAAGGGAGTACAACAATTACCGGCAGAGAGTTTCCGGCGACGCCAGAAACAATACCGAGCTGGAGATCGAGCTCGAGAAGATTGTCGACCGGGTTCGTCAGACCAAAGAGTCATCGATCCGCATGGACAGCCGGAGATTCACCGAACCGGTTGAGACCATCGAAGGCACGATCGCCGAAGCCACTCCCGGAGGAGTTCGGCTCGATGAATACCCGAATCGGTTGTTCCGGTTCTCTTCCGTCGGCATGTCCGCGGCTGACATCTCGGCACGCGTTCTGGGTGAGCATAATAACCAGGGTTCACCGTCCTGCCGCACACAAAAACTCTCGCGCACGCGCGGGCGGGGAAGCTGCCGGCTACCCAGTCAGTTCTCTCAGCGCTGCGTTCCATCGTTCCATGCCGGATGAGCTTCAGACGCAGCCGTGCCGGCCAGGATCCAGCAGTGAAATCCGGAAGCGCGCTGATCCATGATCCTCGAGCAAGCCTCGTCTGCAGTTGGGTGATGTTCGTCGGTGGAGAGTCTCTTCTTCATCTTCTCCCGGCGCCCCCCAAGGGATGTTTCCCATTTTGGGAATCTTGCTCGCTAAAACCTCTCAGACCCCTGGCTGTCGTTGCGTCGAAATCTGTAAGAGGAAGGCAGGGGTCCCGTGTTTCCCCTGCCTACCTTTGATACTTTTGGCACACCTCTGAGGGTTTTTGGGGATAAAAGGCCCGCTCTAGTATAGGCAAATTTGAACCCATCATGTATCTGGCCGAAATAAAATCGAAATTGTAGTGCTTTTTGTGCAATTGTTGCTGGCTGGGCGCGGGGGAGAGTGTGTAGGCCTGTTTTTTGGCCGGATCTTCTGGTTAAACTCTTTTTGAATGATTGCTTTAGATCCCGTTCTCTGCTGCGCCCGCCGGGGGAGTTTGTTAAAGTCTAATGGAATGATTGATTTAGATCGTTCTCTGCTGCGCCCTGGCGGGGCTCTGCAATCTGTCCGTTGTTGAAGCCTTTTTGAATGAATGATTTAGATCGTTCTCTGCTGCGCCAGACGTTGAATAGAATGATTGACTTAGATCCCGTTCTCTGCTTCGCCCGCCGCGGGGGCCTCTGGTGACAGATTAGGGCGGATTTGGAGGCCGTGCTGCACTTCTTTTGGCCGGAGAGCGTCGTTGATGTCTCATTGAATGATAGACTTAGATCGTTCTCGGCTGCGCCCTGCCGGGGGCTCTGGAATCTTTTTGTTGTTGAAGTCTTTTTGAATGAATGATTTCTCTGCTGCGCCCGCCGGGGGCCTCTGCAATCACTCCCCGGTGTACCTTCTTTTGACCGCATAGGGTGTTGATGTCTCATTGAATGAATGCTTTAGATCGCTCTCTACTGCGCCCTGCCGGGGCGCCTCTGCGCCAGGGCGCGGCGGCCCCAAAATCCGCCCCAATCTGTCCCCCTGTTCCTTCTTTTGGCCGTATAGAGTTTGTTGATGTCTTTTTTAATGAATGATTTAAATCGTTCTCAGCTGCGCTCGCCGGCTTCCTTTTCTCCGCCCCCGGTACCCAAAAACGGCCCCTCGGCCGAGGCGCAACGGCCCCAATCTGCCCCAATTCTGCCCTACCTGTCCCCTCTGTACCCCTCCAATCAAGTCTTCCTATCAGGGTTGCAGAATCTGTAAGAAAAGGCAGGGGTCCCGTGTTTCCCCTGCCTACCTTTGATGCTTTTGGCACACCTGTCGGCGACAAGATGAATAAACCGACCCCGTAGTATAAGCAAATACAGCCCAATCACGTAATTTGCCCCATTTTATCCTCCTGCAGCAACTGCCCGTCCCCTATATACCCCGCTTTGCCGGCTCCCCATAGATAGAAAATCCCGCCGCGCCAACTGCGCGGCTCTTTCCACCACTTTTGAACCGGCAACACCCTGCGCAACGCTTCAGACCCCAGCTCAACGTAGCGCACTCCGGCTGAGATAAGGTGCGCAACGGCACTATGACCCCGGAAGCGTTGCGCACCGGACAGGTACGGCAGTGCGCAACGTTTCAATTTACCCAAATCATCGGAATCACTATCTTCCTACACCATCGCTTTAAGGGTGTCAGTGTCGATGTCGGCGCCGACCGGCAGGCATTCCGGAACGTCGAGGCGCGCCACGCCAATCCGGTTGTCGGCCATCCCATAATAGACATCGAAACGGTCAGGTGTACCAAGATCGTCCCGGCGGTCAATGCCAGTGGGAAACACTACATCGGCAATGGTCCCATGTCGTTCCTGTGGTAGCACTGGTGTCAACACCGGATCAGCCGAACGATAGCGAATCACGCGCGGATGATTTTTGGAAAGCACCATTGCCCCGGCCGAATAGCATAGCTGATGTCCGGCGACGCTGGTCCCCTGTGATTCGCTGACTCCATGGTAAATGATGAGCCACCCGTGCCTGGTGAGGATGGGAGGAGTTCCGCAGCCAATCTTGAGCCGCTCCCAGAGAGAGTCTGGAGTCGCCAAGCGGTGATGAGAGGTGAATTGGCGAAGGCGCAATGTCTCTCGATCCTTCAATGCTCCGCCGCAGTATGAGATCCAGATGCTTTCCTTTTCAATATCCGGCATTCGCTTTCCCCGGAATGTGATGATCTCTTCGGGGCGAGTGCCGGAAAAAAGCGGACGATGGAGCATACCCAATTCAAGTTGTCCGGAAGAGTTCGGTATCTCGACGGGGAATAGGTTCGCATCCTTGTCATCCACGCTGCCCAATTCAATGCCGTGCCAATGAGCGTAGGTCGCGAGCCCAAGCCGTTCCCACTTGAATAGATTCTCCGATTGAGCAAAGGCGATTCGCGGACCAGCGGGCGAAAATGCCGTGTAGGACATGATGTAGCGTTGAAGCGGCTCAACATAGGTCACGCGTGGATCTTCGCAGCCACCGCCACCATCGGGCCGGCGTTCGTAATCGGTTTCCGGTTCAAGCGCGATCCCAACCCTCTCTACGCCGATCGGATTGCCGGTATCATTAAATTTCACTCGCGCGATGCCGATGCGGGAGTAATTTCCTTTTGCCACCAACCGCGGGAAGAGATAGAGCGCTCCATCCGGACCACGAGCGGCTGCAGGATTAAGAACGCCTTCGACTTCGTTGGGATTGCCGGCCTCCGGTTCCATCACCATCCCGAGGCGCCGAAGCTGGAAGTCTCCCATCAATCCACCTCAAATGATCGGGCTTGTCGATCGTCGCCAAGGCAAGCGATGATCGCTTCGATGACTCGCTTGGTTTCATTTGGGCCTTTAACGGGAATTGAAATGACTCCTGCCTCTTCGGCCGGGTAGTCATTGCCCCCTGGGAACAAAGCGTCCCCAACGTAAATCATCTCTTGCACCGAAATCCCGAGGACGTCCCGCAGCTTCTTGATGCCGTATGCCTTGTCAATGCCAGGCTTTGTAACGTCGATGGATGTCGCACCGCCGAGGCGGACCGAGAACTCGGGAATGAGAGTGTCGAGGATCGTCTTGATCTTCTTCCGCTTGGCAAAATCTGCGTCCCACTTCTCTTTTTCTTCCAGCGGGGCCTGCTGACCAAGTGAGGAGTAGGTTAGCTGGCTTCCCCTGTCTTCAATGGTTTCTCCCCAGGTCTTCTCGACAGCAAAGCCAGCGGTCCCTACGGCTTTGGTTAGGGAACTGACGATCTTCTCTTTTTCGCCCGCAGTGAAATCTTCCGCATAGAGCCTTTTCCATTCTCCGGCGTATTGGAAGAATTGTGTTCCGCAGGTAGGTAGAATAGATAGCTTTGTCAGGCGTTCATCTTGCGGAAGATGGGAGAGTACCTGCTTTTCAAACTGGAGCCACGCACCGCCGGAGATGACGGCAACCCTGGCGACGCTGAGCAAGTCGTGCAGGAGTGAGGCCATCTCGGGATCGAGGGATGATTTACTTGGCGCGAGGGTTCCGTCCAGGTCGAACACAATTAGCTTTTTCATTCATCTCCAACTTTGAGGTTCAACGAGTTCTTGTTTACTTTCGGCGCTTTGAAGTCTTGGCATTGTTCCAATTTTCCAGCTATCGGGGAATCGCGATCTCCAGCAATTTCACTTCTCCGCTTGGTCGAAATGTGCACACTCCCGCTGCTGCCGGTAAGAGGTAAACGTCGCCCTTACCTATCGGATAAGGAATCGAGCCATGATCGACCGTGCCTGCGCCGTCAATGCAAATCAGAACACGCGGCTTGGTCGCGGCGCCGACGGAGAACGGAGCTTTCCCGAGCAGCCGGTCAAGCTCAAATGCTTCACAATCAAAGAGTTTTTCCCGCTCGACCGGCGTCGTGGTCTCAACGCGGGGCACCACAAGGCCTCCGGCGTTTCCGTCGAAATCTATGCAGGCAAAAGCCTGGTCAACCTGCAACGGACGAAGCTGCCCCGTCTTCGCGTCTATGTGTTCCCAGTCGTAAAGCCGGAATGTCACGTCACTGTTTTGCTGAACCTCAAAAACAACAACGCCGTCCCCTAATGTATGTACCGTCCCTGCGGGGATAAACACGGCGTCGCCCGGCCGGGGGACGATGCCAGCCAAGTGGTAGGCGATTGTGCCGTCGGTGAGGGACTGGCGCAGCTCGCGTTTCGTTGTACCTGGCTTCAGTCCGGCATAAATGCGGCTTCTATTTTCCGCCTCCACCACAACCCACGCTTCGGTCTTGCTCATCTCCCCAGGTGGCAGAAGTTCCGGATGCGCATCGCCGGGATGAACCTGAACGGAGAGCATTTGCTGTGCATCGAGAAACTTGAGCAGCAACGGAAAGCGAAGGAAGCGCGGAGCCAGATCGCCCATGATCTGTTTACGATATTGCTCCATCAACAGACCTAAGGTTTGCCCCTTGAGTGGTCCATTAGCCACCTTGCTTTGATCATCGTCGCGGTCGCTGAGAACCCACGCTTCTCCGATGGGTCCGTCGCCCGGCAAGGGCGCCGAGAGTAGTCCCGACAAGCGCCGGCCGCCCCATAGCCGGTATTGATAGATCGGCTCAAAGCGCAGAGGATACAAAGTTATCGACCCCATTGATTTTCACCCGGATCACACGATGAAGATTGGGACCTTGATCGATGCCAACATCGATCACTCAGGTCGTTCGCGCCAAATTACGGAAGCCGGTGCCCGTGTGGCACCCAAGCCAGGTCGCCGCTCAGCACATAGACAGCGAGCGCGCCAGCCATAAGAAGCGCACCGAACCAAAAACGCCAGTCGCGATGCATCCGCCTCCAGTATGGGCCGGGATCTGGCTCGCCTTTGTCGCTGCTGTTTCCTTCGTGATTGTGCTTGCTCCCCGTCATCTCGTCTCCATCTCTGCCGAGTATTCGCCCCGGCGAGCGGCCCGATTGCAGCATGCGCGGTGATACAAAGCCTGTTGTGCCGCCAATACATTGGCTTCCTGGCCCTTCCAAAGCTCCAAGGCCGGCTGCTGGATTGCGCGGGCAAACGAAAATGCCAACGCCCAGGGTAACCGCGACTTGAACCTCACATTCATCGCGTTCAAACGGGCAGAGGCCAACTCCGCCGACTGACCGCCCGACAGGAACGCGATCGCCGGAACAGCAGCGGGTACGGCCCGCAGGAGACAATTGATCGTTGCGTCGGCCACTTCATCCACACCTTCTTGTGCGGGACAGGTCAATCCCGGAACGACCATGTTGGGCTTGAGGATCATCCCTTCGAGCTCCACTCGTTGCGCATGGAGCTGGCAGAAAACAACACGAAGGACTTCCTCGGTGACCTCGAAGCAACGCTGCAAGCTATGGTCGCCCACCATGAGAACTTCTGGTTCGACGACTGGAACAAGTCCGGCTTCTTGGCAAAGCGCTGCATAGCGAGCCAATGCGTGCGCATTGGCGTCGATGCAGCCCGGACTGGGAATGCCCTCGCCGATGGCGATCACTGCACGCCATTTTGCAAATGGCGCGCCCAGACGGGAGTATTCAGCCAGGCGGTCGCGCAGTCTGTCCAGACCTTCGGTTATCTTTTCACCAGGATGGCCCGCCAAATCCTTAACGCCCATATCGACCTTGATTCCAGGAACGATTCCCGCCTCGATGAGGACTTGCACAAACGGAGCGCCGTCTCTCGTATTCTGCCGGATCGTTTCGTCGTAGAGGATCGCGCCGCCGATGCATTCACCGAGTCCCGGAGTGGTAACAATCAATTCACGATAGGCTCTGCGAGTCTCCTCAGTCTGAGGAATTCCCAAACTGGCGAATCGCTTGTTGCAAGTCGGGTTACTCTCGTCCATTGCGAGCAGACCTTTGCTATCTGCGAAGAGCGTCGTTGCTGTGTCGCTAAGTCCCTGCGATTTCATTTGTGCCTGCTGTGCTTTCTATTCCGGTATTAAACTCTGACGCGAATCTGCGTCAGAGTTCAGCGCCGCCAAAGAGATCCTTGACCAATCCGCAGGTGCTTTCGGATCATTCAATGTATCTCCCCATCTTGCGAATTCCAGAAAGCGGAAACTGCGATCACAGATACCGGGTTGGTTTGGCCCGCCCCTGCCTCAATTTCAAAAGCTCGTCGCTTAGCTGTCAGTGAATATGGCCTTCTGGGGATGTCCCTTGGCCAATGGAGCAGGTGCAGCCGAATCGCTGAAGTCCGCCGTCCACTGCCAGTTCCTGATCTCTGGCATATCCTCGAGGTGCTCGCGAATGTAGTCGTGATGCTCATTTAGCTTCTTGCCAAACATCTGAATTGCGCCGGCAGCCTGCACACGAAGTCGGGGAATGTGCTTCAGTGCGTCCAATGCAAGATGGAAGCGGCTCATCTCGTTCAGCACGACCATGTCGAACGGGGTAGTGGTTGTTCCCTCGTCAATATAGCCGTGCACGTGAAAGCGGCCCTCATTGGCGCGCCCATGAACCAGTGTATGAATGAGCCAGCGATTGTTGTGGAAAGCGAAAATGACCGGCGCCTTTTCGGTAAAGAGCGCGTTGAACGACATCTCATCCATGCCGTGAGGATGTTTGTCCGGATACATCAACGTCATCAGATCAACTACATTGACGACCCGCACCTTGATGCCGGGGACATGTTTCTGCAGGAGCCATGATGTCGCGCAGATCTCAATTGTTGGCACGTCGCCTGCGCAAGCTAGTACGACATCCGGCTCTCCCCCCTCGTCATTGGTGGCAAATTTCCACGTCGATGCGCCGCGCGAACAATGCTCCAGAGCTTCATCCATGTTCAGCCATTGCAGTTGCGGCTGCTTTCCGCAAGTGACGATGTTCACGTAGTTACGGCTCCGGAGGCAATGATCGAAGACGCTCAAGAGGCAATTGCTGTCCGGCGGGTAGTAGACGCGAATGGTGTCGCTTCTGCGTGCCAGCGCGTTGTCTACGAAGCCTGTAGCCTGGTGACTGAATCCGTTGTGATCGTTCCGCCATGCATGGCTTGTGAGAAGAACATTCAAAGACGCTATCGGCTTGCGCCAAGGATACTCGCGGCATTGCTCAAGCCACTTGGCATGCTGCGTCAGCATGGAATCGACCACCTGCGCGAAGGCTTCATAGGAGGACCACATTCCATGCCGTCCGGTGAGCAGGTAGCCTTCCAGCCATCCCTCGCACAGATGCTCGCTCAATACTTCCAATACGCGGCCATCGGGGCCGAGTTCGTCATCGATCGAGACAAGCTCTGCCATTGAGCAGCGCTTTGTCGCCTCGAAGATGGCATTCAGCCGATTGGAGTTTGTTTCATCGGGACAAAACATGCGAAAGTTCGTCAGATTCATCCTGAAAATATCACGGAAGAATTCTCCAAGCTTGCGCGGAGCCTCGGCTAGGACCTGACCCGGTCCCGGAATTTCGAGTGCATAGTCTGTGAAATCGGGCAGGGCAAGCGTAATTAGGGATCGTCCGCCATTTACATGGGGGTTGCCGCCCATGCGCCGATTGCCCCGAGGTGCGAGGACCGCCAATTCTTCAATGAACCTGCCACTTTCGTCGAAGAGTTCCTCTGGCTTATAACTCCTCATCCAAGCTTCAAGCACTTTGAGATGCGCAGGATTCTCGCTAACGGTTGCAAGCGGGACCTGGTGTGCGCGGAAGGTTCCTTCGATCGGGATTCCATCCACTTCTTTAGGACAAGTCCAACCCTTGGGCGTGCGCAGAATGATCATGGGCCAGACGGGCTGCTTTTTAAACCCGTTCTTGCGGGCTTGCTGTTGAATTGATCGAACTTCGTCGTAACACTCGTCCATCGCCTGGGCGAGAAGTTGGTGCACAACGTCGGGAGCGTCGCCCTCGACAAAGTACGGCTTGTATCCACGTCCCGTGTATAGGGCTCTTAAATCTTCGTCGCTGGTGCGCCCTTGAGCGGTCGGGCCGGAGATCTTGTAGCCGTTCAGGTGCAGAATGGGAAGAACTGCGCCATCTCGCGCGGGATTGAGAAAGTTGACCGACTTCCAGCTTCCCTCAAGTGGACAGGTCTCGGATTCGCCGTCACCAATGACACAGGCAACAATCAGATCTGGATTGTCGAACGCCGCGCCGAACGCGTGTACCAGTGAATAGCCAAGTTCTCCACCCTCATGCATGGAGTTTGGCACGTGCGGCCCGCAATGGCTGGGCACTCCGCCGGGCGTAGAGAATTTGCGGAACATCAGCCGCATGCCATCTTCATCGGCTGTGATCTCCGGGTGTACTTCGGTGTAAGAGCCTTCAAGATAAGAGCACGCGTTTAGCGATGGGCCGCCGTGTCCCGGGCCGGAAATATAAATGATGTCGGCATCATGTTCTTTGATGAGGCGATTGAGATGGATGTAAATGAGGTTTTGCCCCGGCGAAGTTCCCCAATGACCAAGTAATCTCGGCTTGATCTGTTCCGCTTTGAGGGGTTCGCGAAGCAGCGGGTTTTCGAACAGGTAGATTTGTCCGATGCACAAATAGTTCGCTGCGCGCCAGTAGCGATTCATCCTGTCAAGCGTTTCAGGCGAAAGCGGCCCTTTAGGGGCCAGCGCACGTACCTCTGTTTTGCCATTTGCCGCAATCGCGGTGGATAAAGCCACATCGAAGATAAACTCGGAAGATTTCGCGCCTGGGTCAGTGCTTAGAGGGAGTTCTGTAGTAGCCATATTGTTGTTCCTTTTCTGCTTCTCCGCGGCGGTAAAGAGCAGCGGCGGTTTGTGGCGTTGATTCCTGATGCGCCCGCGAGTGCTGTCTGACGTTATTTCCGCAATTGCTTCTTAATCGCCTGCAGTTCGAAACGGCGCTTCACGGTGGTCTTGGGGTACGCCATCTTAAATCCTCCAAGCGCATCAAAGACGATTTGGGAGACGATCAGTCGTGCATTCTCCTTGTCGTCAGCAGGCACGACGTACCAAGGCGCATGGTGAGTGCTTGTCGAATGCATGCACTCTTCATAGGCGCTCATGTAGCGCTTCCAATACTTCCTCTCGTGAATGTCGGCCGTGCTGAACTTCCAGTTCTTGTCTGGCTCATCGATGCGCGCCAGGAATCGCTTTCGTTGTTCCTTGTAAGACAGGTGCAGAAATATCTTGATGGTCTTTGTTCCGTTACGATGAAGATGCTTCTCCAGATCGCGGATCGATTCGTACCTTTCGAACCAGATGTCTTTCTCATTTCGCAGCTCTTCGGGCAATCCCTGGCTTTGCAAGAGCTCCGGATGAACCCGAACGACCAGCACTTCCTCGTAATAGGAACGGTTGAAGATGCCGATTCGGCCGCGTTCGGGAAGCCGGCACGTAGTGCGCCAGAGAAAATCATGCTCGAGTTCTTCGGCGCTCGGCTGCTTGAAGCTGAACACCTCGCAGCCTTCCGGATTGACTCCGGACATGACATGCCGGATGGCTCCGTCTTTGCCGGCGCCATCCATTCCCTGGAAGATTAGGAGCAACGCATGTCGATTGGAGGCGTAGTGGAGGTCCTGCAGCGAGCTCAGCTTCTCCATGTGCTGCTGCAGAAGGTCTTTATACTGCTCCTTTGAATCGTAATAAGGATTGACAATCGTCGGCCACTTACTGAGGTCAACCTTTTTGTCTGGGGGTACTCGATAGCTTTTCGAATCGATCTTCATCCTGTACCTTCGGTGTTGCGACATCTTCTTCTTGGCCGGCTGATCACGGCGTGTCTCTTGTTTCGCATCCATCCAGTCCTTATCCGTCTAGCTCTCTCAGTGGAATCGTTGCTGGCAGAGTTCATACGCGCTTGATCAGATGAAGTTGGTGTGACCTATATTCCTGCCTTCTTGTGATGCAAATGGATACGGAATTCGGCCCAGGAAACGGACTGTACCCAGCGCGTGGGGACCAGCACCGATCGATTCTGAAGCCAGTCTCCGCTTTTCACATCGAGGTAACCGAGGCGCCAGTTGGCCTCATCCAGGACAAAGCCCTCAAGGATTCCAAAGTCGCCGTCCGTTGCCCACACGTGATAACCCAGCATATGCGAGGTACTGCGCAGATGGAAGACCTCGGTAGTATGCACTGGGTATTTCATTCCAGTCGGCATGGGCGAAGTGTCAAACTCACTGTCGACCCAACTTGCCAGCGGGCCAAAGTAATCATGCATGGCAATTTCCTGTTGACGCGAAACCGGCATTTCCGCATCAACTTCAGGGCTGTCGCGAACCTGCTCCTTGTCCAGGTGAGCGTGACAGATTCTGTTTTCCCAGTCGGGCTGATCGAGCGCCGTGACCGGAAGAACCACATCGTGCCGCTTCAGCCAGTTCCCTACGTCCACAACCAGGTAGCGAACCTTCCAAGACTGGTCATCGAAGAGAAAATTGCGAACGCTTCCCATTTCGCCATCGGTCGCTTCTACGGGAGAGCCGATTAAGGCCTTCAGTTCGTGCAGCATATTCCTTCCCCTCAGGTCGCCTTGATGACTCGGCCACGGCCCCATGGTTTTCTTTGAAGCCATGGCCCTGATCTTTCAAACGCAAACCGTCGCCAGTCATTTTGACCGTTCACACAGCCTTCGCATGTTCCGTCTGATCCTTCCGTATCTCTCGCTCCGCTTCAAGCCAGTCCTGATCCTGCTGACTCTCACCTTGGACTCGCTGCTGGTAAAGCTCGTATGCCCGTACGGCAATCTCGGAAGTGCGATCCATAGGTTTCCTGGAAAGCAGCGCAGGCTTGGTTGGATCGAAGATGCGATAGGCCAGCAGCTTCACGCGGTCATTGATGAGCGCCCAAATCAGAGCGTAAGCCCAAACGAACCCTGCCCACTTCCAGCCGAGCGGCGCCATAAAGACACCATAGACAGCGATCAGCGTGGCTATTGTCTGTGTACCCACCACCGCAATCAATAGAATCCGCGCAGGGCGGATCGACCAGAACGGCCCGCGCGTGCGTGTAAGGAAAATGGTTAGATGGCCGGCCACGGAGAGCATAAGATACATCAACGTCTGCAGAATCGGGCGTCCCATGTGAAAGACGCGGTCGCCAAGGTAAAACAGGCCGAACGCGGCGATAGGACCGACGAATCCCAGCACCGAAGCGATTGCCAGCACCAGCCGCATATTCCAAGTCTCAGGCTTGTCTTTGTAGTGGACGTTGTCGTATGCAATCGACAGGATGGCTCCGTCGTTAAGCAGCGCCAGCATCACGATCATGACGGCGGTGAGCGGATAGAAGTTGAAGACCAGGATTGCAAGCGTCATGAAGAACAGTACACGCAGCGTCTCGGCTATGCGGTAAATGGCGTAGCTGTTCATCCGCTGGAAAATTCGGCGGCTCTCCTTGATTGCATCGATGATCACCGACAAGCCCGACGTGAGGAGTACGATCGATGCGGCTGCCCGTGCAGCGTCTGTGGCGCCCGAGACGGCGATTCCACAATCGGCCTTCTTGAGCGCGGGAGCGTCGTTGACACCATCGCCAGTCATGCCCACGATGTGGCCACGCCGTTGAAGAATATCGACGATGTGGTACTTGTGCTCGGGAAATACCTGTGCGAATCCGTCGGCCTTTTCGATGGCCTCCTCGGTTTGGGGTGACTCTTGCTTCTTCGTGTCGCCCAGGGCGCCTGCATCCAGTATGTTCGTGCCCAATCCGAGTTGTTTCGAAGTCTCCCGGGCGATGGCGATCTGATCACCTGTCACCATCTTTACATCCACGCCCATCTGCCGGGCGCTCGCAATAGTCGCTTTGGCCTGCTCGCGCGGCGGATCGAACAGCGGCAACATGCCGGCAAATATCCACTTGCCCTCTTCGTCGGCTCTCGCAACGCCCAGCGAGCGGAAGCCGCGGCCCGCAAATTCATTGATGGCGTTCTCGACTGCGACCTTGACCTCATCTGCGTTGGTCGCCAGTTGCAAAATCGCCTGCGGAGCTCCCTTGGTCACAAAGAATTGTTTGCCGTCAGTTCCTTTAACGGTGGCTTCGGTGCGTTTATGCACCGGATCGAAGGGTTGAAAGTGAAGTACCGTGAAGCTCTTCAGCGTCTTGTCGTCCTTCACGCCACCGATCACTGCCAGGTCGATCGTGTCCTTATCTTCGGCTCGCGACGCGAGCGCGGCCCAGAGGATAACGTTGTCCGGTGTAATGCCATTCAGGGTGAAGGGATCGCCCAGCGTCAGTTTGTTCTGCGTGAGCGTACCGGTCTTGTCCGAACACAGCACATCCACGCCTGCGAGTTCTTCAATCGCCGACAATCGGGTGACGATCGCTTCTTTCTTCGCCAGCAGCCGTGCACCGACCGCCATGGTTACAGAGAGCACCGTGGGCATGGCTACCGGGATTGCGGCAACCAGGAGCACCAGGCAGAATTCCAGCGTGGTGAGAACCTTATCGCCGCGGAAAAGTGCGACGATCAGAATTAACACTACGAGAGCTACGGCAAGGACGATAAGATAGTCACCTATCTTAAGCACGGCCTTTTGAAAATGGCTTACGGTATTCGCTTCCTGCACCATCTGAGCGGTCTTGCCGAAGTAGGTGTTCGTTCCGGTGGCATACACCATCGCATCGATCTCGCCCTGTCGGACGATTGATCCTGAGAACACAGCGGTACTTGGCTTGGCGGTTACAGGCAAAGACTCGCCCGTCAATGCGGATTGATCTACCTCGATCGGGTCGCCATCGAGCAAGCGCGCATCAGCCGGTACGATGTCGCCCAGCCGCAGTCGAATAACATCTCCAGGCACCAACTCACTCGCCTTGGGGTTCTGCCATTTGCCGTCTCGCTTGACTTTGGCCAGGATTGCGAGGCGCGCTTTTAGAGCTGCAATGGCGTTACCGGCCTGGTGCTCTTCCCAGAATCCAACTACAGCGTTCGAACAAAGTAGTAGAAGAATGATGAAGAAATCAAGCCAATGCTGAACCAGCGCCGACAAAATCACCGCGCCTTCAATCATCCACGGGATTGGACCCCAAAAATAAGAGAGAAATTTTAAGAACTGATTGGTCTTCTTCTCAGTTATCTCGTTGGGGCCGTATTGAGACAGCCGTTTTGCAGCCTCGGCCTGGCTCAGTCCATCCGGCGTCGAGTCCAACTTCTTTTGCAACTCCGGCATCGGAAGAGTCTTGAGATCGTCCTTGGACACTGGGTTGGAGTCCTGCTTTAATTCAGGTTTCAACTCAGGCTTCTCTGCAATCGCTGTCACTATGGATGCTCTCCTGTTCATGATCCTGCCAGCCGGCGCGCTTCAGGGGGGCTTGGAAGACTCTCGAGTGTTAGAGATCTTCTACCGGTTTTGCGCCTGGGCGTTGGAGCGTGGCACTCCGATATGACGAACCAATCAGAAAAGAGACGCTTCGACGGGCAGGTTATTTCGAAAAGATATTGTGATCACTGTCGTACCGCTGTTCGGTTTTCGTCGATTTCTCCGCAGCTTTGTCAGCCACGCGTTCAACCTTTTTCTCAGCAGTTGCGTCCGAGATCGTTTCGTCTTCCAGTTTCGTAGCTTCTGAGTTCTCGAATTGCTCTGGCATGTCGATTTGCTCCTGTTGTCAGCATGGACTCTCACCCGTTCAGGTTCTGTTCACTTTTGCTCTCACGGTCGACTACCACCACTCCATGGCGTGGCCTGTTCCAGTCTTAACCCCGCTCTCAGGCTTGGCTGAGCGAAGAAGCAACAGCGGACATTCCACCAGCTTGACGACCTTCTCGGCGATTGAGCCGAATACCGGCGGGTGCCAGCCGGAGATGCCGTGTGTCGAAATTACGACCATGTCGATATGCTCTCGCTCGATAACCTCCATAACGTTTCCCGAAACGTCATTGCCGACTTCGACGCTGGAGCTTGCTTTGATCCCCCTGGCCGCAAGAACAGCTTGACACTTCGCGAGATGGCGCTCCGCGTATTCCCGAGCCTGCTGAATGAATTCGGCTTCTGGGATCATGTCGGGGAGGCTTGTAGTGGGAATCGGAACCACCGAAATTCCGTCTTCATCGATAAGAAAGGGATATTCATCGGTGCCGTGAGCGGTGCCCCGGTACTTGACGATGCGCAGCCGCCGGGTGGAAATCTGGTCCGTTACCCGATGATCCAGTGCAATCACGCAGTCGGCGATGTATTCCTCCAACCCGTGACGGGTCAACGTGTCGACTCCGGCTTCCCCGGTAACAATCGCGGTAAGGTTGTGGTCTTCCAGCCAGCGAAAGAGCCGTTGGAGCTCCGACCGCAGTGCTGCTGAATCGCCTACGCCGGCAAAGAGCGCTTGAACGCTATCCAGGACAACCAAAGCCACATGATATCGGATGTTACGCGCCAGCAAATATGCGACGTACATATCGGAGAGAGTGCAATCCCGGTGAAGCGCAAGCATCATTGCCTTCTTGCCAATCTGCAGAAGTTTGCAGTCCGTCATTGCGGTTGCAGAGTTCATGCGCAAAGGCTGTCCGGCCAGGCCACTGTCTCCGAAAAACTCTCCTTCGCTCAATATGCTGAGGGTCGCTTCCTTGCCAAACTTTGATACGACGGAGACTCGAACCTTACCTTCCTGGATGTAGAAGATTGTGCCGGCCGCGTCTCCCTGCGCGAAGACTGTTTGTTTCTCAAGAAAGGCCACGACTCTTGCACCCTTGCCAATCGGTGCAAGGATTTTCCTTGAGTTGAAGTCGAGATCGTTCTTTGCGGTCGTGTTGGGCGCCGACAAGTGCTTCTCCCGGCTCGAGGCTGAATTTACCAACTTTAGGTCAAAAGAGATCGCCAAAAATGTTCAACTTTGCTCACAATGGGCTCGGGGCTCATAAAATCTATCCTGGTCCTGCTGGCCCTGGCCATGGACTCGCTGCTGATGAGCGTCTCTGCATTGTTTCCGTCTCCTGGATAAACACTCACGCCAAAGTGAATGCGGCCTGAAGCCGCAGTGTCAATTCTTCCATTCAAGATTTCGGTTGTGTAGCCATAGGCTTGCACTGCACAACGTAGGTCTTGCGGCCAGAGGGAGTCGGGGACATGGAAGCATTATAGGCGAATACGAGGCGAAAATGTCTAGTGCGCTACAGTATCAGAAACTTACCCAAGGATTTACCCTCAGGTCGATTTAGCTAGAAAAAATCGGGGACGGAATGCAGCAGAGGAATGCTGAAAAATTGCTGAACCAATCCGTCTTTTCAGCAAATCTTTGAACTTCTTGAATTGTCCAAACCATTTATTTTCAATAAGTCATTTCAATTCAACAGCCCCACAACGACATTGTGTATCGTCTGGTTCACAAGTGTAGTTTTCCTTTGCGTAAGTCCGGCAGCTTGAGACCGGCAGGCCGGTGTGGGGATGCATCTCGCCGCGCAATGCGGCAGATTCCATTTTATCAGTCGGGGCTGCTTCGAGCTTCGCGCCTCACGAGCGCTCGAACTCCGGCTGCGAACGCGCCGCGCAGCGGAATTGCGCTTTTCCCCATGAAAACTGCGATATGAGAACTGCGATTTATTTGCTGCCCGGCTGCGCCTGCGTCTGCTCGGGCAGCGTATAGATAACCTCGCCGGGCTTGGCGTAGTGCAGCTTTTCTCGCGCCACCAACCCAATCGCGTCGGGGTCCGACTTCAGCCGCTCGATCTGCTGGCGCATTTCGGCGTTCTCCTGCTCCAGGTCTTTGATCTCCTGCTGCAGCGCGCGGTCCTCGGCGCGTTTCTGCTGCCACACTGACAGACCATGACTGCCGTTGATCACGTGCCATGTGATCAACAACGTGAGCAAGACCGCGACCGCGGTTCCCGCAGGCCGCCACAACCGCTGCGCCCAGGCAAGCGCCTGTTTGCGCAACGGCACCGGCTTCGCGCCCGGCGCATTCATCTCTGTTTCCTTATTCTCGTCCCGCATCGACCCTCAACCCGCGTTTAGAGCCTGGGAACAGGCCTAACTCAACACAAACTTCTTGGCCGCGGCCCGCAGCGTTTCCATGTTCCGCTCGCTGCGCGCTTCCACGTAGGCCCGCACCACTGGCTCAGTGCCTGACAGCCGGTAGCAAACCCACGAGCCGTCGTCCAGAATCAGCTTTAGCCCATCGGTCCTGACGGCTTCGACAACTCTTCGCCCGCCGAGCACCGTGGGATTGGCCTTCAACTTCTCAGTGAACGCGGCTTTCACCTCCGCAGTCAAGTGGAAGTTCTCGCGAACCGGGTAATAGGAACCAACCTTGGCAAAAAGTCCCTTCAATTGCGCGCCCAGGCTCGCGCCACGCGTGGCCACCATCTCCGCCGCCAGCAGCCCGGCAATCACGCCATCCTTTTCCGGCACGTGCCCGCGGATGGTCAACCCCGCCGATTCTTCGCCGCCGATGGCGATTTTGTCCTGGTCGATCAACGCGCCAATGTACTTGAAGCCCACTGGCGTCTCATACAGCGGAACTTTGTGATGCTCTGCCAGCGCGTTGATCAGGTTGGTCGTGGCCACGCTCTTGGCCACGCCGTTCTTCCATCCACGCGTCTCCACCAGATAATCGAACAGCAGCGCGATGACGTAGTTCGGCTGGATAAACGTTCCGTCTCCATCCACAATGCCGAAGCGGTCCGCATCGCCGTCGGTGGCAATGGCCAGCGCCGCGCCTGTTTCCTTCATCTGTTTCCTGGCCTCGCCCAGCAGCTCGTCGGAGGGCTCGGGCGCGTGCCCGCCGAAGAGCACGTCGCGGAAATCGTGCACGGTCTCCACCGGCACGCCCGCTTCGCGCAGCAGATCGGATGAGTAGCCGCGCCCCGCGCCCCAGAACGGATCGTAGACCACTTTGATGCCCGACTTCGCGATAGCCTTCAGGTCCACCAGTTCGGCCAGCCGCTTGAGGAACGCCGGCTTCACATCGGCGGTTTCGAATCCCCCTGTGGGCGGCTCGGCTTTGGGAATGGCGGCGCCCGCGCTCGCGATCTTCCCGATCGCTGCTTCAATCTGTTCGGTTGCTTCGGGCAGCGCCGGCGCGCCGTCGGGTGTCGAGTACTTGATGCCGTTGTACTCCGGCGGATTGTGCGATGCCGTAAAGTTGATGGACCCGGAGGTCTCGAGCGTGCGCACCGCATAGGCAATGGCCGGCGTAGGCGCTGCCTCGGGAATCACAATCGGCGTGACGCCGGCGCCGGCCAGCACTCGCGCAGCCTCGGCCACAAAGCTCTCACCCAGAAAGCGCGGATCGCGCCCCACTAAAACCCGGGGCCCCCCGGAAGCGGTCTTCGCTTCCTGGGGTGGCAGCAAAACCCGGGGCGATAACTCCCGGTGCGGACGGGGGAGCGACTTTACATACGCGGCAATTCCCGCTACAGCCAGCCCGATATTGGCCACGGTAAACTCGTCCGCCACAATGGCCCGCCAGCCGGAGGTGCCGAATTTGATGGATGTCGTCATGTCTTCTCCCACTCACTACCCGTAAAGAGATTTATAACTCACAGGGCACGTCGTCGTGGCAGGGATCGAGAAAGGCGCGCCCGTAGCACAAATTAGCACAGAATCTGGCGCAGGACGGCTGCATGCATGGGCCGAAATTTCCCAATTGCCGACCATACAACCGCGACGCGGACCCCAACACTTTCTCCAATGCACTGTCATCCTGAACGCAGTGAAGGATCTGCGGTTGCTTCCCGGCGAGTCCAGCGTTGCTATTTCGAATTGGCGACAAACCGACCGGAACTCAGCGTATGGCACGGTCTCGCTGATTGAAAATCCGAAAGTAGTAGATCAGGGCACCTGGGCAGATGGCCCATTCATCAGCCGCCATGTTCCTTGTGGCTGTGCCCCGTTCATCGCGTTTTTTTTGCGATGAGCGGGCCTTCGTCTGACGCGCCGGCAGGATTTACGCTGAAACCATGCCCTGCGGTCTGAAGGGATTCCAACAAGCCAAGCTCTCCGCGAACTCGGGATTCGACCGTTTTTGCAAGGAAAACTTCTGTGGATATTCGCTGCAGTGGGGTCTCTCACGCTCATTCGCGAGGGTTGGATTCACCTGTAATGACTTCCAGGGTTCTCGGCAAAAAGAGGTGCCCAAGCCTCATGAGCGCTTAAAATTCCTGATTACGGCTTTCGATTGAGCTACGCGCACCCTACAAAAACGGGCGGGCATAATATTAGGTAAAACTATTGATAATACACCAGTTAGTGCCGGGAGGGGGGGTCGAACCCCCATGACCACAAGGGCCGGCAGATTTTGAGTCTGCTGCGTCTGCCAATTCCGCCATCCCGGCTTTGGGTCTGCTCCCAAAGTATCGCATAGCGTCGGCTTCTTCGCCACAGCCATGGTGACCCACCTGGGCAGAGGCCCTTGCATTTCCGGCTATCCGGCAGGCATGGACGTCACAAAATGTGCCAACCCCCTCCGCAGCGGCGATTTCAGCGTAAAGTATTGGCATCGGGATTCTCGCCCTGGACGGCCCTCGATGCCAGAACCTACCCCGCAAGCCCGTATCGCAATGACCACCACTGTCGACCCCGAGGAAGCTGCGCGCCTCGGCCGCACGCTCGTCGAGGAGCGGCTTGTCGCCTGCGCCACGCTTGTCCCCGCGGTTCAATCCATTTACCGCTGGCAGGGTCAGATCGAATCGTCGGCCGAAACTCTGCTCCTGCTGAAAACCACGGCTGATCGTTTGCCTGCTCTCGAAGCCCGCCTTCACGATCTGCACAGCTATCAAACGCCTGAGTTTGTAGTGCTTGCGATCGAATCCGGAAGCCATCCCTACCTCGCGTGGATTGAGGCCAGCCTGCGCGAAATCTCATAGCAGGTTCTTGCCAGCCCGCTCGAACCCTCGGCCCGCCGTCAGCCGATCTGATATTCTCCATCAGCCTATCTGATATTCTTGGGTAGGTTTGTCCGATGCGCTGGTTAGTGGTTGTCCTTCTCGTCTCGCTCGGGGCGCTGCTGTTTGCGGCCGCCGGTGTGGCTCGTCACATCTGGCTGCGGCGCGGCAAGCCCCGAAGAGAGCCATCCGTAGCAATCGGACCAGCCGAGGAGTCCGACCTGAAACCGAACTGACAGCGGTTTTCCGCTCGGCAGCGCAATGCCGTGTGAAAACCGCCGTCGGACGCGGCGGTAACCAAGGCCGGGTTTCCGCAACGAACGATCATCGTAGTTTCACTTTGAAAGGATTTCCCCCATCGTGAGCAGCCAGGAACCGGAAGTCGCCACTCAAGACCAGAATCCAGCCGTGCCGGCGGAAATCTCCATCGCCCATAGCCCGGATTCCGACGATGCCTTTATGTTCTACGGTCTGGCGACGAACAAGATTCGCGTCCCCGGCTATCGCTTCACCCACACGCTTTGCGATATCGAGACCCTCAACCGCCGCGCGCGCAACGAGGCCTTCTACGATGTGAGCGCAATCAGCTTTCACGCCTACCCATACCTGCAGCAGAATTACACTCTTATGGGCTGCGGCGGCAGCGTGGGCGAGGGCTACGGTCCCATGGTCGTCTCCACGCGGAAGTTAACCCCGGACGATCTCGGCCGCACTCGGATCGCTGTTCCCGGCGTCCTCACCACCGCCTATCTCGCGCTCAAAATCTTCAATCCGGCCATCGAAACCGTTACCGTCCCCTTCGATCGCATCATCCCTGAGATCCTGGCGGGCAGCATCGACGCCGGCCTCATCATTCACGAGGGCCAACTCACCTATTCCTCCAGCGGTCTGCTCAAGATCATCGACCTCGGCGTCTGGTGGCGCGAGACTACAGGCCTGGTCCTGCCGCTGGGCGGCAACGCCATCCGCCGTTCGCTCGGCGCAGAGGCGCACGAGATCATCTCCAAGGCGCTGCGCGACTCGATCAAGCACGCTTTGGAACACCGTGAGGAGGCTCTCGAGTACGCCATGCAGTTCGCCCGCGACCTCGACGTAGGGCTGGCAAGCCGCTTTGTGAGCATGTATGTGAACGAGCGGACGCTCGATTACGGTCCCGACGGCCGCGAGGCCATTCGCAAGCTCCTCGATATGGGACACGAAAAGGGCATCATCCCCATCGCCCCGCAGGTGGACTTCGTCGACTGACCGGCGCGCAGGTGCAAACAGAAAACGCCAACGACGACCCGCATTTTTGCGTCCGCGGTGGGGTGTTTCGTTAAGCCCTGTGGAATCAGGCCAAATGTTCGTTTTAGGGGTGCGGCGGACCGGCCAAATGTTCGCTCAAGTGGTTGCACTTGCCCCGCAAATGTTCGCTTGAGAGGGTGCGATTCTTCGAGACAAATACCTAGAAATTTCCCTTTTAATTAGTAGTTAGAACCGAGAAAGGTTGCGAATAAGCGCGAGTCGCACCGAGTAATTTCCCAAAAGTGCGTCGAGACAGGCTGGACTGACCCCCAAAAGTGAGACAGCTAAAATATGCGCATCTTGCAGCGAAGGGGGACTGCGAGTGGCGAAACGAGAAGCAGGATGGCGACCAGAATCGTTCCGGGCGATGGCGGTGGAGCGATTGCGGACGTGCATGCACGTAGGCCGGCTGTGCGAGGAACTGGGAGTGAGCCCGAGTACTCTTCGCAAGTGGCGCAAGCAGTTTGCGGCGCGTCATGAGGCCGAGCCGGTGCTGGCCGAGCGCGCCGGCGAGACGCTGGAGGAGGAGAACCGCCGGCTGAAGCGTGCCTTGGCGGAGAAGGTTCTGGAAGTGGATTTTTTACAGGGTGCCTTGCAGCACATCGCGGCTCGACGCCGGCAGAACACCGCGTCTGGCGCGAGGGCATCTACGCCCGGATCCGGGCAATGATGCCGATGCCAGGCGCCCTGAGTGTGGAACGGATGTGCCGGGTGGGGGCAGTGAGCAGGGCCAGTTTCTATCGCTGGCTGGAGCCCGAGTTGCCGGTGGAGGCGGAGATGGAGGTGCGGTCGGCGATCCAGGCTGTAGTGCTGGAGCACCGGCGGCGCTATGGTTACCGGCGGGTAAGCCAGCAGTTGCGGCGCCGGGGAATGATCGTCAACCATAAACGTGTGGCGCGGCTGATGCGCGAAGATAATCTGCTCGCCGTCCCGTCGCGGGCCTTTACCTCAACCACCAACTCGGGCCATGAGTTGGAGGTTTACATGAATCTGGCGGCGCGTATGAAGCTGACTGGAATCAACCAGTTGTGGGTGGCCGACATCACCTATATCCGGCTCCTGGGCGAGTTCGTGTATCTGGCCGTGGTGCTGGATGCGTTCTCGCGCAAGGTGGTGGGCTGGGCGCTGCAGCGGACCCTGACAGCGCGGCTGACGCTGGCGGCGCTGGAACAAGCCATCGGCGATCGGCAACCGCCGCCAGGCCTGGTTCACCACTCCGATCGCGGCCTGCAGTATGCCAGTGAAGAATACGTCAGGGTGCTGCGCCTGCATCGGATCGTGCCCAGCATGAGCCGGCCCGCCAACCCCTACGACAACGCCTTTTGCGAAAGCTTCATGCGCACTCTGAAACGGGAAGAAATCGATGCCCGGTCCTACCGCAGCATGGAAGAGCTGCGCGATCACATCGAAGAGTTCATCGAACGGTATTACAATCGTTGCCGGCTGCACTCGGCTCTGGGCTATCGGCCGCCGGAGGAGTTCGAGCAGATAGCTGCCGTTGCCCAGCCGCAGGCCAGCGGTGGGGCAGCGGCCTGCATGAGTTTTCCAAGGCATGGGGAAATCTATCCACCCGATGTCGGTTCAAAAAACCGGGAGCAGGGTGGGTCCCCGCTCCCGGCGCTCATCGGTACGGATGAGTCACCAGCCGGCTATTCCTTGCCGGGTTGCTCTCCAGCAGCGCCCGGCTCCGCTTCACCGGCCAACGCCATGGTGGATCAAAACCGGGCGCTTGGCATAGCCAAAAACAGCAAACGGCGAGTGCGCTCAATGCAAACTGTCTCAACTTAGGGGTTCACCGCAAGGCCTTTGCGGCCCTAAATGGCCGATTTTTCTGCATTTTTGACATGTTTTCGCGCGTTTGTGCTGTCTGTGCGGCTGCACTCGCGCGAGGAACGGGCGCCCCATCCTTGCCGCAGCCTTGCGTGGCAAGAGTGGTGTACCGCGAACCCGTCCAGCATTGTCATCCGGAGCAAGGTCGCCGCGGCGACCGAGTCGAAGGGCGTGCGGTTGCCTTCCGCGAAGCGTCGGGATAGAGCGCCCACTCAATCCTGCACGAACCACGCTGCTCCCTATTCCCTTGTTCCCTCATTCCCTGCCTTTCGCTATCGGTCGCGCGGAAACTTCCGACTAGCCGGTACCGATTGGCGGTCGATGAGTGCATTGGCGATTTTGCGTGAAGCCAGAATTCCCCCCGGCTACAACGGCGTTTAACGGGACCAATCTCCGCTGACTCTGTCGGAAGGTTCCTGAGGGCAAGGGGACAGGTCGGAGTTTCTACGAACCCGAGGGCCGATGGATCACTATCCAACCAGCGGCCTTTCAGGAAATGAGAGGCGGGACGAGTGCCACCAACCAAGCAGAGGGCTCATCATGTATAATTCTTGCCCACGACAATATTTAATCAAAGGCGAAAGTCGCAGCCGGTTTGCAGACTCCTCCGACTTGGCGCTCGGTAGTATTTCCTTGCCTCGGAGAGTCTCGCTGAAAGGACCCGCCTGGAGGAGAAGACATCTTGTTTCGCAACCTGCGTCACAACGAAGTGGGGTATGAGAGCCCAAGTGCAAACCCAGAAATCGGTACAAAATGACCGCAGAACCGAGCTGATCCGTTTGCGGCCGCGGAATCAGGGCTGGGCTATCTCTACCAGCCGAGGTTCGCGCTTCTGCAGATGTTGCAATTACCAGAGGAAACCTCGGTTTTCGTCGAAAAAGACGACGATCTCGACTTCGTAGATGTTGGCGGACGAAAGACACTCGGCTCTCTTAAGCACAAGGCTCCTGGCGAACGACTCACAAACCTCTCAACCGACTTTTGGAAATCGGTTCGAATCTGGCTTACCCGTTACAAGGACAGCGGACTGATGCAATCGACGCACCGCTTTTACCTCTTCACCACAAATGAGGTTTCCGGGAATTCATTTCTGAAGGAGTTCCTTCCCGATGCGATCGCTCGTTCTGCCGATGACCCGTCGCTCGTCTCTCTAGCCGACGCCGCCTTGGAAGAGACGGAATCGGATCTCATTCAGAAAATTGCGAATCAACTGCACGCCCTGACCGAGGCGGAGCAAATCGATTTTTGGAGAAGAATCGCGATCTTCGATCGTGCTCCTAGGATCGATGACATTCCCGGTCTTATAAAAGATAGGTACATGCGCAGCATCAGACGGGAATTCCGCGATTCCGTATTCCAGCGTTTGGAAGGATGGTGGCACGACACGGTTCTCGCACTTCTTACGGGCAAACGGGCGCTGCCGATATATGGCTACGAGGTCTCGGACAAGCTTTCGGCGTTCGCCGACGAATATAAGGCGGACAATCTACCCATCACATTCCGAGGGAGGGTGCCCGACGGCGAGATTGATACCGACAACGATGACCGACTCTTTGTGAGACAGCTTCGCGAGATCGGGATTTCCTCAGGGCGAATCCGAAATGCGATTCTGGATTATTACCGTGCGTACGAGCAGCGTTCCGCATGGGCTCGTGAGAATCTTCTGGTGTCGTCTGAGCTCGAGGAGTACGAAGATCGTCTCGAAGATGAGTGGTCGAGATACCGAGATGTCGTCTTCGAGAAGCTCGATCAGGAGAGTGCGGAGTCCGTTCTGCGCGAAGCCGGCCAGAGGCTGTACCAATGGGCGGACCTCGAGAGCGGCAACATCAGTTCGCTTCGAATTCGCGAAAGGGTGACTGAGCCGTATGTCGTGAGGGGCTGTTTTCACATCCTCGCCAACGTAACGCCGTTGCCTCGTATCTATTGGCATCCTCGCTTTCTGGAACGATTACGCGAACTCCTGGCGGTGAGTGCATGAAGCGATGGAATGAACGACCGTTTGAAATTAGGACTCTCTTCAATCCGGCCTTCTGTGGTGTCATACTGCTTCGCGCTCTAGCTGGCTACGAAGAAGACGATGCGGCAGGTATGCCCTTTTCGCTGGCACTGCTCATACTGCCGTTATGCCTCCACAAGGATACGCGGATCGCTTTATCGGAGAATTCGCGCGGCTACTTCCTTAAAATAATCGAGAAGAATCCGCGTATTCTCGTCGGATTCGCGAAGCGGGCGCAAAATCTGCTGCCATTCGTTTTAGAGGCACTAGGGTTCTTGATGGAACGCGGCTGCTTTATCGTCACCAAAGACGGCCGTCTCCAGACCGTTAGCCTGAAGTTGCGGAAGAAGGTCACCGGTACCGACGAGTCAATTACATGCCAAAGAGTCGCTCGATTCATTGGTAGAGAGTTCGCGCGTGTTGGGGATCGCGGCACTATCTACACATCGCTTGGGGTCCGACCATGAAAATCAAGTCCATTCACATCTACAGCCGCGACGGTCAGCGCCGGGACCTCGAATTTCACGTTAGCGGCCTGAACGTCATCACCGGCCGCTCATCCACGGGTAAGTCCGCTCTCTCAGACATCGTTGAATATTGCATGGGGCAATCGGACTGCAACGTCCCTGAAGGAGTCATACGAGACAAGGTTGCGTGGTTTGCGGTGCTGTATCAGTTCCCAAATGAGCAGGTCCTGATTGCAAAGCCAGCACCCGATGCAGGCGCTGCCAGCTGCAGCCTCGCAATGCAACGTCGCGGGAGCACCGTGGTTGTGCCGACATTTGAAGAGTTGGCAGTCAACACAGACGATGACGGCGTGACGACACTGCTTTCCCGATTGCTCGGAATCCCCGAGAATCGCACAGCAGTGCCGCTCGAAAGCAGCCGTGCCAGCTACGAGGCGACGATCCAGCACTCCTACTATTACCTATTCCAAAAGCAAGGGTTGGTTACGAACAAGGACCAGCTCTTTTATCGGCAGAACGAGCAGTATCAACCCCAAACAATACGCGACACATTACCGATACTCCTTGGAATCTCTTCGAACGACAGGTACGAACTCGAAGCTAAACTACGTGTGGCAAATCGAGATCTGCGAATTAGCGCCAAATTTCTCGAAGAAGCACGTCAGGCAATCGATACTTCGGATGAGAAGGGGTTGAGCCTCCTTTCGGAGGCACGCTCCGTCGGAATCGTACCCGCTATAACCGGAACGGAGGGCAACGCTGAGGTTCTTGAATTGCTTCGTCGAACATTGAGCTGGAAACCGCAGTCAGTACCGCAAGATGCATCTGACGACATATCACGGCTGGAGGAAAGAATCGCTGATCTCCGCGGAGATCGACGAGCTCTTCAGGCAAGAGTCGATAGCACACGACAGTTTGCAAAGCAGGCGGGCGGCTTCCAGAGCGAAGCCGGCGAACAACGAGATCGACTTTTGTCAATCGGAGCGCTTCCTAGAGACCCGTCCACTGGAGAATGGCAGTGGCCTTTCGCTGAGAGGAACCTCGGTCTAGATTCCTCTATTGCTTCCGCGCTCCTGAGTGAAGTGGCCAGCCTCGACGCAGAACTGGCAATCGTTGCGGGGCAGCGCCCCCGATTGGAGTCATATCTTGCCGATCTTGATCATCAGATTCGACAAACTACCGACGATATCAGAAGCGCAGAAGAGCAATTGGCCGCAGCGATCGCAACGAATGAGCTCGTGAATGCGATGGGCAACCGCAACACTGCTGCTGCAAGAGTGGTCGGTCGAATCAGTTTGTTCCTCGAAAATCTTATTCCCAATTCAGAGCTAGTCGAGCTCGAAGCTAAACATGAACGACTGAGACAGAGGGTCGTCGAACTCGAGCGCCGGATTGGAAATGACAGCAGTCGTGAACGGCTCACATCAGTCCTGAACATCATCGCTGGCTATGCTTCACAGTTCATCCGAGAACTGGACGCAGAATTCAGTGCTTTCCCGGTGCGAATTGACCTCGCGAACTTGACGATCATCTTTGATCGTCCAGAGCGGTCCGTGCCGATGGGGAGAACCGGTGGCGCCCAAAACCACTTGGCCTATCACCTTTCGACACTTCTCGCGCTGCACCTGTTTGCAGTCAAGACCGACCGACCGCTCCCCAGTTTTCTCATGATCGACCAGCCTACCCAAGTCTATTTCCCGTCGCTGCAGGTCTACAAAGAAGCCGATGGTTCAGTCCAGAGGACGGAAGAGGACGCAGATCTCGCAGCCGTGCGCCGACTTTTCGCGTGGCTACTCAAATTCACCGAAGAACTCGCTCCGGGATTCCAAATCATTGTGACAGAGCACGCGAACCTGCGAGATGAGTGGTTTCAAACCGCGCTTGTAGAAGAGCCTTGGTCGAAGCCGCCTGCGCTAGTACCAGACGACTGGCCGTATGAGCAGAGTGATGGAAGGGGTCTCTAGGACCGATTGCTGGGCTGATTCCAGCGATTTTGAGGAGCGGTCCGCCGCCCCTCAATCTGCCCAGAAGAGTCCCGGAAGTCAGCAAGGCTCCGCCGATCGGCTTGCGCGGAATTCCCGGTTTACGGTGGCAGCCCTTACCACTCATCGACAGGATTCTCATCGACAGGATTTCCGAGTTCAACGCTGGTAAAGTTACGGGGAAGCGCCCCTCCGTCCGTCGACTCGATTCTGCATATCCCCGGCCCTGCACCGCAGACTCAGTTTGCGATGTCTACCCAATAACTCCCCCGGCCCCGCTCCATCTCCCTCATTCCAGGCCATCTATTTTGTTCGCAACTTTGCAGATTATTTTGCCGGAATGGCTAAGATTGACTCAGAGTTCGGAGAGGAGCAGCCCGATGGAACTGAATCTTCTCACCGGCCGGCGTCTTTCTCCCTCAGGGTTGCACTCGAAAAACAGCGCAACACCTCGAAAAAAGGTGGCCGTAACTCTCATTTATTGACTACTTTTCGAGATAAACCATTTGCTCTCAGTCGGCTGGAGCAAAATGATCGGACATGATCCGTTCAAAATGAAGCGCTTAGGGTGCATTTCTCACAACAACCAAGCGAAATGAAAAAATCCGGCCTCGAAACAACGGATTTGGCGCGACAGCGGAAATGTGCGGGTCTGGACTGGCTAGAAAGAAACAAGAATGCAAGTTACACAAAATAAGCAATCAACAAAAAAGACCCGGGCCTTAAAGGCCTTGATCTACGGCGTCGGCTTTTGAGGGGCCTGAAGGCCCCTGCTCCCTCCGTAAATCTTGTGGGGCTCCTGCTCCCTCCGTAAATTCGGAGTGCGACTCTGTTTCTTCATCCCCTCGTGGGTCGGCGAAAGCCGGTGGAAGACTAGAAAAGAAACAAGAATGCAAATTACACAAAATAAAGAATCAACAAAAAAAGACCCGGGCCTTGAAGGCCTTGATCTACGGCGTCGGCTTTTGAGGGGCCTGAAGGCCCCTGCTCCCTCCGTAAATCTTGTGAGGCCCCTGCTCCCTCCGTAAATTCGGAGTGCGACTCTGTTTCATCCCCCCGTGGGTCGGCGAAAGCCGGGTGGGGGACTGTTACGAAACTCACCGAACGCAATCATTTTTTGGCGTCTTTGAAGCAGCAGGGGCTAAAGCCCTCGCTCATTTTGCGCCGCTTACGGCCCGGCTGAAGCCGTGCCCTTGTTACAAGACCCAGTTCCAGCAGAGTTTCGTAACAGCCTGTGGAGACCCACACCACAGCCGGCCAGGATGATGCCGGCGCTACACCTTCGCGCACCCTATGAGAAATGCGGGTTAGGCCAAAAACACAGGGGGGCCCGGCACCAGGAAGCGAACATGCCGGGCGGCTCTGGAACCCCCGGCTGGGGACCCTCGTCCGCCGAGTCGACGGGCAGCCTTCTACTGGACGATCTGCCAGCCCAGATCGCAATTTGACTGGTAGCCCTGCTTGAGTGAGCTCAGGATTGCCTTCTTGGTCCCATCCGGATTGACCCGGATGACCATCCGCCAGGCTGTGCCGTCGAACGAGAATTTAAGCCGCGCCTTGGGCAGGTTGTCGAAAACCACGGCGCCGCCATAGGGCACGGGCGGCCCTTGATAGTGCAGCACTCCTGTCGCAGGTTGCTGCGCGGGCACGGGGTTATGGAACTGCGGAGTGGGCGCTGCGGGATTCACATGGGCGCTTCCCGAATGACCCGTACCCGGAGTTGCCGGAGCAGTTGGGTTTGCATTTGCGGCTGCCGTGCCGCGATAGTTCGCTCCGACGGCCTGGATGACGGCCGCCGAGGCGCCCAGGCCTCGCAGTTGATCCGATATCTTGCTTGTAAGGGCGAAGTCGACCCCCCGGCTCTGAATTTTGCCGATGAGTTCAGAATCCTCGAGTCCGCCGATCTTGAGCGCATCTTCCAGCCCTTTGAGAGTGATCGGTTTGCTGTGCCCGGTACTCTGGGCAAAGGCGAAGGCGCAGGCCACCGCGAACAGCGCCAGACAAACCGCCGCCAGCAACGAATTCTTTGCGAATTCAGGTCTGATCGTCTTCATTCGCTGAGGGCAATAATTGCTCTATCGTGCTTAGACAGGTTGGACTTCGGTGAGGGTTTGGACGGCGGCGGCGGAGCAATGGGCGTGCTTTTGATGGGCGCCGGTTCAGTATTGACGGGCGGCAAACCACTGGACGGCGAAGTGTTAGCAGAAGATGGAGGAAGGGTCGTGACCGCATCGGGCCCGGAATTCGATGGGGACAAATTCTGATTCACGGGCGGATTGGTCACCTGTTTGGGCTGCTCTCGTCTTGCAAGTATTCCAAAACCAACTCCCAACCCAATGGCGATCAGCAATGCAGCTGCGGCCAGCAGCGGCACCTTGCGCAAACGCACGAACGCCGCCACCGATCCCTCACTCTTGCCGGGGATTTCCTGCTTCCGGGGCCCGGCGCCGTTGACGGCTGGAAAACCGTTGCTGGTGGCAGTGCCGGTTGTCTCAGGGGACGACGTATGGCCTGCCGTCCCCAACTCGGTGACCGTCACCTGTCC
>CAWKFD010000009.1:0-456940 GCA_963848805.1 uncultured Acidobacteriaceae bacterium
CCATCGACGCGGATGCGCTGGCCATCCTTGATCTTCTGCGTTGCTGTGCCAGTGCCCACAACGGCCGGCAATCCATATTCGCGAGCAACAATTGCCGCGTGGCTCATCGAACCGCCGATATCCGAAACTGCCGCAGCGATTTTCTGGAATACCGGCGTCCAGCTCGGGTTCGTGACCTGGCAGACCAGAATGTCGCCATGATGCAAGCGGTCGATCTCCTCGGCAGATTTGACCACGCGAGCTACGCCTTCAACTACCCCATTCGACGCTGCCACGCCCTTGATTTCGTTCGAATTTGGCTGCGCCCCAGCCGACAACCACTTGTCTAGATTCTCGCGCGTGATGCCCCACAGCATCACGATCGCGGGATCGTCGATTATATCTGGAACAGGTCCGAGCGCAGGCGGCGTGTCCTGCTTCGCCCATTCCGCGATTGCAGCTTTGCGTTCCCGCACAACACCGGGCCAAACAGCCGGGCCGCGCGGCACAGAGCCGTTGGACCACGCCGTCATCAGGTCGACGATGGCGGCCTCTAGCTCATAGTGGCTCAGCTGAAACACGTCCCCGGCGTCCGGAAAGAATCCATACTGTGCCAGCAGCGCGCCAAACTCTCGAATCTTGTTGAAGAACAAGTTCGTGTACCAATGTTCGCAGTAGAACTTGTGTCCTTCCACGTAGGGAAACACGCGGTGCGCCAATTCGATCATCTGATCGTAGGCTGTGCGATCCTCTTCCGTTTCCAGAAGCTCGCGATAATCGGCGATCAGCTTCTTGCGCTCATCCATTAGTTTTTCGGTTTGACGCTCGAGCCGTTCCCCATTTTTCGCGTTGGCGATGTAACCAGGCAGTGCGGCAAAGGGCATCGAAAGATCGTCGTTCCACGCGCGGTGGTAGTGATAGAAGCCGTCGCCCACGTTGATGTTGAACCAGGGATCGCGCGACACCTCCAGCTCCTTGAGCCACGCCTTGCCTTTCTCGCCCGATTGCTTCATGGAGGCGAGGATTTCATCCGGCGATCGTCCCGCCCTGAACTCGTTGTCCACTCCGAAATCGATTGCGCATTTTGCCAGCCGCCTCAACTCGTCATCCGGCCGGAAGATGTCCGCTTCCAGTCCTGCCACCATGCGCGCCACCGTCTGGTCGCTGATCTCCGGAAACGCTTTTTTGCAGAAATCGAAAAATGTCAGATAGGCGCCGTAGCCGAGCAGCAAAAACTCGAAATGGTGTTGCCACATACGGAAATAGCCCTCGAGCGTTTTCTGGTACGTGTCGAGGAGGTAATGATTGGAAGCGATGCCGCGCCCGGCGTGCACGTGCTCGATCGGCTCGAAGTCCGGAAGCCCCGGCTTGGGCAAAGCCTCAGCTTCATGGATCAGCGCGATCATCTTCTTCTTCCATTGCGCAACTAGCTTTTCCCAGTTCGCGTAATAATAAAAGGCGCGCTGCTGAAATTCCTTGGTGCGGCGCTCGATTTCGGCCGGATCGGTAACGCCGTTCCCGCCGATGTACACGCGGCCGTTGATGATGCGGCAGTCGATGCCAAGAGTCGTAGGCAGGCAGTGGATCCGCGTGTTCGCCGAACCCAGCGCCACGTACGCGGCCTCCGCAGTCACCATGTCGAAGACGCACATCGGCTCCGGAAAATGCATGGAGTTGTAGAACCAGAACCGTTGGTCGTCGTCCTTCGTGAACTGCATATAGTAGGGATATGCAGCTTGTGTCCGCTCCGTGCCCGGCACTACCGTAAGAGAACTAGGAACTGGAAAGCCCTTCATCGTCGCAGTCGAGTTCATAGCTGTCCCTTCTCACACCCCATCCATTCTCACCTCAAAAATTGAAACGCGCAGCAAGCCTCTCGTACGCTTAGCGATGTCCCCCAAAGACGGATTACTCCCTGCTCGTGCAGCCGGCGACAAGAGATATTCCTGCAGGTACCCGAACTGCGCCTGTGAACCATGCCGTCCGCTGCACTGGCATCGGCTAATCGCGTCGGCAAAGTGTCCCACGGAAAGCCGCCGCATACTGACGGCGCCCGTCACGGAGTCTTACGGATCGCCTATTAGATTGGATGTCATGACAACAGGGAATTCCGGCTTTGTAGTGGGTGAATGACCTCTGCCTAGCTAGACGGTTGAAGGGGAACAATAGGCAAAAGGACCGGGAAAGGCTGCGGCGGGCAGTATGCTCATTCTTGACATTCGATCACGCATTTACCCGCTACAAAGCCTGAAGCGCCTGACAACAATGGAGTAGATACCCAACGATCGCAAATGTCAAGCGACTCCGCGGTCGGGCCGCTGTACGTTGTCTTGACAACGAATGGTGAATTTAATGTACTTGCGCAGAAAGCGCCAGGCTTGACCGGCGTGCAAAACAGGAATGTCATCGGGTAGCCGCGGGGACGACAAGGTCTTCGCCGTTGGAACGAATGCGAAAAAGGTGGAAAGCCGGGCATTCGCGGTTATATTCTCTGGTGGCCGGGCAAGCAAAATGGAAATTCCGGTTCATAAACCAGGAAGTCACTTTGGCGCAAGAGCTGAGGCGGCTGCCGCAGCCGTCAATGGTATGAGCAGCACAAGATTGGACGAGCCGGCCGAGCTCCAGAGGAGGAATCGATGGTGGGAATTTCATCGGTGGGGGCCTATATCCCCAGGTACCGGCTGAGCCGGAAAGAGATCGGCAGCATGTGGGGGTTAAGGAGCACAGACGGCGACAAGGCGGTAGCAGGGTATGACGAGGACGCCGTGACCATGGCGGTAGCTGCTGCCCTGGACTGCGTGAAAGGGAATACGGAGAAGGTGAGCGGGCTCTATTTCGCCACTACCTCTTCACCCTATCGGGAAAAGCAGAGCGCGGCGATTATGGCCGGCGCGCTGGATCTCGACCGCCAATGCCATACCGCCGACTTTGCGAACTCCCTGCGGGCGGGCTCCATCGCACTTAAAGCGGCGATGGATGCGGTGAAGAGCGGATCGGCGGAACAAATGCTGGTTGCCGCTTCGGACTGCCGCGTGAGCGCTCCCAAAGGCAGGTTCGAACCGATACTTGGAGACGGAGCAGCCGCCCTCATTATTGGATCGACCGATCTGCTTGCCAGCCTTGAAGGCGTTTATTCCATTTTCAGCGACCTCACCGATCTGTGGAGAACGCAGGATGACGCCTTTCTCAAATCCGGGGAGAGCCGCTTCATCGATGAGTCCGGCTATATGCCGGTCATGCGGGAAGCAATTGCAGAGTTAATGAAGCGCTATTCGCTGGCGCCGACGGACTTTTCCAAAGTCGTGTTCTACGCTCATGATCAGAGAGCCCATGCGGCCTTGGCCAAAACCTTAGGCTTTGACAAATCCCAGATCCAGGATCCGCTTCTGGACCGGATCGGGAACGCCGGCGCTGCCGCAGCTTTGCTTACGCTGGTCTCTGCCCTGGAGGAGGCGGCGCCTGGCGACAGGATTCTCTTTGCCACTTATGGAGACGGCTGCGATGCGTTCATTTTTCGCGTTACGGAAGGAATCGCGAGACTGCAGAGCATGCCGGCCATGGAGGAGAGGCTATCGAGAACGGCCCGCATTGCTTACGGCAAGTACCTTGAGTGGCGCGACCTCATTGCGGTGGAAGCGCCCAGTCTTCCGGAGCGTCCAGAACCCTCACTGGCAAGCCGGTGGAGAGAGCGGAAGACGGTTTCGTGTCTCTATGGCTTCCGATGCAAGAAGTGCGGGACTCCGCAGTTACACCCGAATGGCCAAATCGTGAGAATCTGTGTCGCATGCCAGGCAAAGGACGACTTTGAAAGCTACAAGTTCTCTGACAAGGCAGGGAAGCTGTTTACCTATGCGGTGGATCATCTGCAGCCGACCAAGAATCCGCCCGGCCTGAATGGGGTGATCGACTTCGAGGGCGGCGGAAGATTTGTTTGTGAGCTGACGGATTACGATCTGGAGACGGCGAGGGTAGGGATGCCGGTGGAGATGACGTTTCGCAAACTCTCACAGGGCAAGGGTATCGTGAACTACTTTTGGAAGGCTAAACCGCAACTGCCACCCCAGCACGGCGAGGCCGGGCCTGCCGGGGACCCCGAGGAGCGGGTTGGCGCAGCGGTCGGGAGAGATTAAATGGAAGGCATCAAAGACAGAGTGGCGATCGTGGGAATGGGCTGCACCCGGTTTGGCGAACGCTGGGATATGGGCGTGGAAGATCTGCTGGTGGAGGCGGCTTACGAAGCCTTTGAGGATGCGGGCATCGAGCCCAAAGATATTGACGCCGCATGGTTGGGAACGGTGTTTTCCGGCATGAGCGCGATCACCTTATCTCCCCTGGGCCTTCAATATGTTCCGGTGACCAGAGTCGAAAACATGTGCGCCACGGCTTCCGAGGCCCTTCGGGGAGCAAGCTACGCGGTAGCGGCGGGCATTTGCGACATAGCATTGGCCATCGGCGTCGAGAAGCTGAAAGATTCGGGAGCCACGGGCGTAAGGGGCCCGGCGATTATGGGCGATAACACCGATGGAAGCTCGGGAATAGGATCAGGCTTTAGCGCGCCGGCGTCCTTTGCCTATCTGGGAACGAGGTACTTCCATCATTACGGCATCGACCGGGAGGAAGGCAAAAGGCTGCTCGCGGAGATCGCCGTGAAGAATCATTACAACGGAAGCTTGAACCCCAAGGCGCATTTTCACAATGTGCTGACTGTCGAACAGGTGATCAAAGCTCCCATTGTCGCCTGGCCGCTGGGCCTTTATGACTGCTGCGGTGTCAGCGATGGGGCAGCGGCGGCGATCGTTACCCGGGCTGATATGGCGAAGAGGTTCAGGGCAGATCCCATTTATATAAAAGGGCTGGCGATAAGCGTCGGAGCGCGCCAGGGAACCATGAAGCAGGATTACGATTACGTCCACATAGAAGAGAACGTTCTCGCCGCTCAACGAGTCTATGCCGAGGCTGGAGTCAAGAATCCACGGCAAGAGATTTCCTTGGCCGAGGTGCACGACTGCTTCACGACTCACGAGTTGGTGGTCTACGAGGACCTGGGATTCAGCCCGAGGGGAAGAGCGAAGGACGACATCGATGCCGGCGCGTTCAGCTTGAAAGGGGATTTGCCGGTAAATACCGACGGGGGGTTGAAGTGTTTTGGCCATCCCCTTGGCGCCAGCGGCCTGAGGATGATGTATGAGGTCTATTTGCAGTTACAGGGCAAGGCCGGCCCACGTCAGGTGAGAAATCCGCGTCTCGGACTAACGCACAATCTGGGAGGAAACGCCGGGGCCGGCATAGGCTGTTGCGTTGTGGTGGGTAACGAGAAGGGATAAGAGCCGCGGCAGAGAATTAGTAGTGTTATTGCGTGCCTGTTTATCTCCGATTGGCATTGCTCTCATTTTCCGCTTGCATCGCCCGGCGAGCGCGCACCAGGCGGCCCTTGGCGGCGGCGCTATTCTCCTCGATTCTCCAGGCCCGTTTATAGTTAGCCGCCGCCGCCGCGTAATTTCCCTTGTGCATCTGTTGGTTGGCCAAATCGAAATAACGCTGCGCGGAACGTGCCGTCGTTCCGCGGGACCCAGGCGCCACGGTCATTCGGCGAGTGGATGTCGACGCCGGAACCTTCGAGAACGCCGCAGCATGAGACCCTCCGCTTGACCTCGACGCAACATGTGCAGTAACTCCGCGAGATGCAAGTTCCGGTGTCATCGTCCGGTGCGTCGTAGCGATCGGCGATGCCACCTTCGCCGGTGATGGCTTGACCCGAGCGATCGGGCCAGCGCCGGCCGGTGGAGCGATTTCAGGCACGGTGGCGGGATTTTCGGCGACGGGAGTTGGTCCGGACGCAGAAGGAGAATTCGGCGAGTTGAGCTGCGGGGGCGAATTGCGCGCCTGGGAGGCAGGTAGGCCCCCGATTCGATGAAATGCAAAGATAAAACACACGCACAGCGACAGCGCGCCGATCGCGGCTGCAAACCTATACATTGCAATTCTCGACACTCGAAGTCGAGACGCTGCCGGCTTGGACGCTCGAAGATTCGACGATGCAAGTCTTAACCAGGAGATTATCGGAGCAAAAGAACGGTCCAGGGCATTCCTGGGCGCAATTTCCGCACGATCGATTACAGTGCCTTGCTTTTCCGCTTTTTCCTCTTTCACGGCCAGCGGCAAATCAGCCTTGATGGCAGGCGCAGCAGCGATCGGTATTACCCGCGGCGCGACATTTTGTCTGACCGCTTGTTCCGGCAGCTTCGTTATCATCGCCCGCGAAGCGTCGATCTCGATCGCCGGAGGCACAAAGTCTTCAACTACGCCGATCTCGAGCCATGGCTCGTATTCATGCGAAACCTCCGCTGCATGCTCAAGAAAAAGATTGTTGATTAACGCAGTCTGGCGCGAGTTCAACAGGGGAAGCGAGAGCTCGTGAAAGTTGCGGAAGGTCCAAAGCAGATAAACGCGTTGCCAAAAGGAGGGTTCAACGGCAACTAATCCTTGCTGCGTTTGGAACAGCAAAAAGCCAGATTCAAGCTTGTTCAGAAGCACAAATCCCCCTCCGCGACACGGGATGCGGCCCGCGTGAAACAGGGTCCAATCGCACCTATCGATGACAGACCCACCGATCACGATGGCCGAACAGCCTTCGCAAGCGAGTTCGAAAGAGTTTTCACGGCTGTGCCCTGCCGCATGCTACCGGTAGATCGCAGGAAAACGGCCAAGGGGGAATTGGCATCGCTTTCCAACGCCCAAATCGGGTTATCCGGGTTAAACCCCGCACCCAGATCAAAGTTGCGCTAGAAGTTTCTATGGCATGTTTCGCTGGCATTTCGCCCGGTTCCAGCTGTATTGGAAATGGATCTCGCGCAAGCGCGTCCGTGTCGGAAGGAAACCCGCAAGCAAGGAATTGCGCGAGCTGATCTTTCGCGGGGTTACCGAGAACCCCGTTTGGCGGGGCCGATCACTTACCGCTGCTGAATAAGGCCGAGGAAAATGCGTCAATTGCCTTTGTGTTGCAGTATTCTTTGAACGTCACGATCTTTCCGTCTCTAACTTCGAAAAGAAAATGGTAGACGTTTCTGTAGGTATTCCCGTTGGCCAGAACCGTCGTCCCTGTCGCTTCGACAGCTACTCGATCACCCTCGCACGTCGTTCCGACGATTTCCTGCTCGATCGGGTTGATCAGTTGGGTTCCGGGCCCGAACAGAGATCTCATTATGGTTTTGTCAAATGGCTGGCCGTCCGGCCCGTAATAGATTGCATCATCAGCCACCAACGTGAATGCGCCTTGAATATCAAGGTTTGCAACTCTGCTTAAATATTTCTGAACTATAGCAAGATTGCCGTTCATTCCTCTCTCCTATCGTTTCGTCAAGGCGGACTGCCTCAACGCCGCGTTGAAGCAATCCGAGGAAAACGACCGCGGTTCGCTTTTCGTTCTCGATATCAGTTCCCTGATTTTCTCCGTCATAGCGCGCAATCACGATTCCGTGATTGGATGTTTTCTTTATGTGGGCGGCACACTGGAATAGGCAGGCATCCTGGACATGGCGATCTGAAATACCGGCCTGTCAATCTTTCGGAAACAAAGGCCGCCATGTTTGACACCGGCGGGAATGTGAATGAAGCAAGTTTTGGTGATGGTCGTCTTCACGCCATCGACGACGAAATCGATCTCCGCCCCCAGATCGGACGGATCGTCCAAATTACTGCCTACAAACCCACAGATTTCATCGTGATCAGGATGACAGTGCTCGGGATGAGACCGCGGTATGGACCCTACAACCCATACGGCTTCTACATAAAAGGCTCCAGGCACAATTTTGTCGTCCATATAGATCACGCGCTTGATGGGGTCGGCATCCGGCGCTTTTGTCTTCGTGTCCGAGGATTCGAAAACGTGGACACCCGGCGGCAATTCAAGGTTGGTGCAAAACACCGCTTTCGGTTGAGTATCTGGCATTTCTCGCTCCCTTTGTGTGCGGTTAAGTATGCATATAGCATACCGTATTCCAAGTTCGGTAAGCCATTCAATTCTAGTTTCCGGGCGCTGTCAAGCCGTCCTTCTGATTTAGTCGTACTTCTCCTATATTCTTGCTCTGCGCGAGAAACTGTAAGAATACCGGCTCACAGCAGGCGAGGAGGCGCAGAGTCCATACAGACAACGCTGACGAACTTGCCATCCGCGACGTGGTAGTGGATGAACTCCGGAATCTCCAAGGTCTTGCCCAGCGAAGGCGTCTTTATGTTTCCATAGCCGGCTGCCACGGCCGCCTCGCGAGTTAACTCTTTCTTGGTTTGAATATGGGCTCGCGCTTCGACGATCAGAAGATTTTCGTTGGAGATAAATTGATCGATGTGCAGCGACTCATTCACGTGCTGATGGAAGAATCCGTTGTAGAACTTGTCGATGAACTCTTCGCGGTTGTGAAATGTGTAGCCGGCAAACGGTCCTCGGCACGTTCGTTCAGTTGCAGTCCATCGATCTCTAGAAACAGCTCGTCATTAGGCAGCATCTCCTGTTGATAAGGCAGCGTCTTGACCATGTTCGCTCCGACAGTTGAGCGTCACCGGTAGAAGTAGACCAAGTGCGACATGATTCGACGCAGTGAGGTATTTTAGTTGGTTCTTAAGGCTCCAAAATCAATTTCCCCTTGTGCCCTCCACGTTCATAATCGCGGTGGGCATCGGCGGCGGCGCTAAGAGGATAACGCCGTTCAATCCTTGTTTGGAGTTTTCCTGCCGCCGCTAGCGCCACGATTTCCCTAAGGCCTGTACGATCAGGACTAATCAGGACGAGCAACTGCTGGATTTTCCGTTTTGGATCGGCTGTGGGCGTGGGTCGTGTTGTAACAACGACGCCGCCTTCGCCGAGAGCCTCAAGAACTGGATCACCCACCGGTACCGCATCAAACGCGAACTTAAAATGACCGATACCCTTATAGTCAGTTGAGCGGGGTAAAACGACCTTTGCTCCGAGATTTCGTACCCACGCCTCGTCATCGCGTCCTGCCACCGCAGTTACGCGGTGTCCGGCCTGGACGGCCATTTGCACCGCAAAGCCTCCAACCGCTCCTGACGCGCCGTTGATTAGAATTTCGCTTGCTGGAGGAAGCTTCATCAGCGCAAGCGCTTGTTTAGCCGTCAGCGCATTCAGAGGCAGCGTGCAGGCGATCGCGAAATCAAGTGACTCGGGAAGGGCCACCGTCCACTCGGATTTCACCGCGACAGCCTCAGCGTAGGCGCCGTGCGTTCCTTTGGTGAGATACCAGGGAATCATTCCGACGACCCTGTCACCAACTTTAAATTCGCTGACGCCCTCACCTACAGATTGCACGGTTCCTGCGTAATCCCAACCCACAACAAACGGCACTTTTATTGGCTCGCCAAAAGAGAAACCCGCTCGGGACGCTAAATCGGTTGGATTTATATTGGCGGCCCGCACCCGGACGACGATTTCGCCGTGAGCTGGTACAGGATCAGGGCGTTTCGCAAGCTCCAAAGCTTCAGGGCCTCCAGGAACTTTCACCTCAACGACATTGATCATCCTATGCCTCCACTTCTCAGATTCTTTTCGGCGTATCCGTTTTGGATAAACCAGTTTTCAGATCAGGTATTGTCAGCGTGGTTTTCATCTGCCCGGCCGACTGTGTTGCTGTTGCGACTTGCCCCGCCCAGCCGTCGGACTCCTGCTTCGCAACTCACTTCTATATCCATTGCACGCTAAGCGGTTTTCTGGGAGGCACGTGCTGGTACTTATACCTGGGCTGACCCAGCATGAGGCCGCCGTATACCGCGTAGCCTTCGGGGAGCGCCAACAATTGGCGGACGGGAGGATGAACGGCGGCCACGCGAGTGAGCATGCCGGCCCAGCAAGCGCCCAAACCGCGTGCCACGGCAGCCAACTCCAGGTAGTCCAGAGCGATGGTGGCGTCCTCTTTTCCCCAGTCCCAATCGGCGGGAGCACAGGCCAATACTACCGTGGGAGCCCCGCGCAGCACCTGATCGTATCCCTTATCCCAGCGTTTGACCACCATTGCGGTATGGCCTACGGCGTGGTCCCGCGCCCAGTTTATGACTTCGGCTGAGACGGCCTTTACCGTGGCAGCACCGGAAATGACGATCCAGTGCAGCTTCTGGGTGTTGCCCGCCGTGGGAGCCCGCCGCGCCACGTCGAGCAGTTGTTCCAGAGTTTCCCTGGAGACGGGCTGCTCCTTGAACTCGCGCACGGAACGCCGGCTCATCAGCATGCCGTCGATCTGTGCCGGAGAGCACAAATCGCTGGATACGGGCAGCATCGCTTCTTCGGGCAGACCGGCGTGAGTTATGGCCCCGCAGACACAGACCGCGACGCAGTGGCCGCACAGGACACAGGAGGCTCCTGGAATCTCTTCTGGAAAGCCCTCCTCGTTTTCTCGCAACGTTTCGTCCGGACAGACCGCAATGCACAACCCGTCTTTCTGACACCGATCTCGATCCACTACAACTTGACTCATACCTGCTCCTTTACCGATCCATTAGAGATAGC
This sequence comes from uncultured Acidobacteriaceae bacterium, assembly GCA_963848805.1. GTDB lineage: Bacteria > Acidobacteriota > Terriglobia > Terriglobales > Acidobacteriaceae > Telmatobacter. Next base: position 10,493 of record CAWKFD010000009.1, read on the forward strand.
CATCCCACTCAAATCGATTCGCTTCGGCCCCGTGAGCGGCTATTCGCCCGGCTGGCGAAAAAAACAGGCGAATGCAAGCTCGAGAGGGATTCGGTTACTCTCTATCTTTATCTGCCGCCAGTATACTGCACGTAAAGTCTTCTTCCCACCCTCTGCTCCAGGTCCTCGATCCATGACCGGGGGATTGCGTCGGGGCATCAGTGGGCCAGTGCAGAAGCGTCCATTGCGTGCACGCCCGCATCGCAGACAAACTCACTGGCCGTGGTGTAGGCCGATTCGTCGCTGGCCAGGTAAACGAAGAGCCCGGCGATCTCCTCCGGAAGAGCGACGCGCCTGAGCGGAGGCACCGCCGACAAGGCCTGCAGGCGTTGTTCCACGGTAATGCCGAACGCGCCAGCGGCCTCGCCCAGGCCGCGGTCGAACATTTCCGAGCGAAAAGCTCCCGACAGCACCGCATTGCTGCGGATCTTCTGCGGGCCGTAGTCGATGGCCACCTGGCGGGACAATCCAAGCAGACCGGACTTGGTGGCGCAATAGGCCGGCAGGCCCGGGAGGGCCCGTATAGCGGCAACCGATGCCACGTTGATGATGGAACCACCCCCGGCGCGGCACTCCCTCAACCTCGAAAGAAAACGGGAGATGGTGTGTGAGAGGCCCTGGAGACTTTGCGCAGTACAAAAAACGTCTGGGTGGACCCTGCCAAGGACTTAGCGTGAAATCCAATACCTGCTCTTCCCATGGACAGGACACTGCGCTTACTGCGGGGCAGCAGTGGGCTGCTCTCATGGTCCGTAATACTTTACGTTGTAATATTAGCGCGCCGGCGGTGCGGGATCGGCGAGGGCTGGCGCAGTGGCCTCAGCAGGCGGGGCCTGGAGTGTGTGCGCGGCGGTCTGGGCAGCGCTGAGAGTCGCACCGGGAATGATGCCGAGGACGAGCGTGGCGGCGGCGGCGAAGAACAGGGCTGCGCCGACGGCGATGCCGACGACGGGCTTGGGGGGAGCGGTGCGGGGGGCATCGGTAAGGGGGCGTTGCGCGGAGACGAGAGCGAGGCGAAGGTAATAAGCCGCAGCTAATCCTGAATTGAGCAGGCCGATGACGGCAAGCCAGATGGCGCCGCCGTCGACTGCGGCGGTGAAGGAGTAGAACTTGCCGAAGAAGCCGCCGGTGAAGGGAATGCCAATGAGCGAGATGAGGAAGAAGATGAGCAGGCTGCCGAGCAGGGGCGCGCGGTAGACGAGGCCACGGAAATCGTCGATGAGGGAGAGCTCTTCATCGTATCCGGCGACGACGGTGATGACGGCGAAGATGCCCACGTTCATGGCGGAATAAGCCGCGATGTAAAAGCTGGCGGCGGCGATGCCGATGGCGCTGGAGCCGGCAAAGGCGGCGAGCAGGTAGCCGGCGTGGGCGATGGCGGAGTAGGCCAGCATGCGCTTGACATTCTGCTGGCGGAGGGCGGCGAGATTGCCGACGGTCATGGAAAGGACGGCGACGATCCAGAGCAGCGGCGCCCAAAGAGAGCGGAGATGGGGGAACATCTCATAGACCACGCGCAGAAGCAGCGCGAAGGCGGCGGCTTTGGGAGCAGTGGAAAGCAGGGCGACGACGGGCGAGGGCGCGCCTTCGTAGACATCGGGCGTCCAGACGTGGAAGGGGGCGGCAGAGACCTTGAAGAGAATGCCGACCAGCATGAGCGCCAGCGCGGTGAGGACGAGGGTTTGATTATGAGCGCCGGGTGCGAGCTGGGCGATCTGGTAGATCTGCGTGGTGCCAGTGGCGCCAAAGGCGAGCGCGATGCCGTAGAGGAGGAATGCAGTGGCGAAGGAGCCGAGGAGGAAGTATTTGATGGCGGCTTCAGGGCTGCGGCCGGTCTGCTTGCGGTAGCCGGCGAGGATGTAGGTGGAGATGGAGGAGATTTCGAGGGCGATGAAGACGACGCAGCAACTCGACGGCGGAGGTCATGAGGCACATGCCGACGGCGCCGAAGACGATGAGGGCGTAGAACTCGCCTTGATGGTGGCTATTGGCGGGAAGCGTGTCGAGCGAGAGCAGAAGGGCCACGAGGACGATGCCGCAGATGAGGACGTGGAAGAAGACGGTGAAGGCGCTGGTTTCGACGGTGGAGAAGAAGCCGGTGCCTTGTGGCAGAGAGAGCTGCCAGAGACTGGCCCAGAGGGCGACGGTGGTTCCAACGGCAGCGACCCAGCCGAGCGGGCGACGCGCCCACGCGGGCGGGAGCGAGGCGTCGATGAGCATGACGAGAACACCGGTGAGGGTGAGGATGACCTCAGGGAGGATGCGGTAGATGTCGGGGACGGAGGTCATTGGTGGGCCTCCGGAGTTGCGGGTTGATGAGTTGCGCCCGCGTTCGAAAAAGTAACAGCAGGTCCTTGGATTCCGGCCGCTTCGCGGCGTTGGCTCAGGGTGACAATTGGTGCGGTTACTGGGGCCTTGAGTGGCGGCGGATGCACGCCGGACTGGATGGAGTTGAGCCAGAGATTCGGCGCCACACCCATGATGAGCATTAGAACAACGAGGGGCGTAAGGATAGCGAGTTCGCCGAAGTGGAGATCGGCGGAAATTTTGGAGGTGGCAAGCGCGCTTTCAGGACCGTAGAAGAGGCGCTGGACAAGCCAGAGCATGTAAGCGGCGCCGAGGATGACGGCGAGCGCGGCAAGGACGGCCCAACTGCGGCTGATTTGGGTAAAGGTGCTGGAAAGGATGATGAATTCTCCAATGAAGCCGCTCAACATGGGCAGGCCGATCATGGCCAGCGTGGCGATGACGAAATAGGAGGCCGCGCGGGGCAGCCTGGCGCCAAGACCGCCGTAGGAGGTGATGATGCTGGTGGCGTAGCGGAGTTCAAGCGCGCCGAGGAGCAGGAACAACGCGCCGTCAACGACGCCGTGGGAAAGGATCTGGTACACAGCACCTGACCAGCCGGTGAAAGTGAGACCGTAGATGGCAAGAACGATCAGGCTGAGATGGCTCAAGGCGGCGAAGGCCATCAAACGCCAGAAGTCACGCTGCACGAGGGCGAGGCACGCGCCATAGAGGATGCCGATGACGGCGAGAGCGATGAGCAGCGGAGCGATGGCGCGGGCCTGGACAGGGAAGAGGCCGACGTGGAAACGCAGCATGGAGTAGAGGCCGAGCTTTCCGGCAACGACCATGGCGAGCGCGACAGGGGCTTCGTTGTAAGTGTCGGCGAGCCAGCCGTGAAGCGGGAAAACGGGCACTTTGACCGCGAATGCGAAGAGAAATGCGAGGGCGGCCCAGAAGAGTGCCCCGGCAGGAAGAACGCCACTGGCGGTTTGATATTGCAGTTCAGTGAAGCTGAATGTACCGGTGCGCACGTAGAGCCACAAAATGGCAACAAGGAGCGGCGCGGAGGGGATGAAGGTGAAGAGGAAGAATTTGAGCGCGGCGCGGGGGCCCTCTTTACGGCCGTACATCGCGATGAGAATGGCCATGGGAACGAGCGAGAGCTCCCAGAAGCCGTAGTAGAGCATGAGGTCGAGTGAGACAAAGACGCCGAACATGGCGGTCTGCTGGACGAGAAAGAGCGAGTAATAGACCTTGCGGCGCGTCTGAATGGCGTTCCAACTGGCAACGACGCCAATGGGAGCGAGCAGGCCGACAAGCACCACGAGCCAGAGGCTGAGGCCATCGACTGCGACGTGGTAGAAAATGGCGGGTTTTTCGATCCAGGGAAGGTTGATTTCGAATTGGAATCCCGGCTGGCCGGCGACGAAGTGCGCGGGAAGATGAAGCGTGAGGAGGAAGGTGACGAGCGTGGTGAGGAGAGTGATCCAGTTGGGCAGCTTGAGGCGGTCGGGCACAAGCGCAACCAGAATCGCCCCGCCCAGAGGAACCAGCAGGATGAGGGTGAGAATCGAATTGTCGATCGCTGTCATTTTCTCAGTGCCTCACCGCGGCTGCAAAGTCGAAGCCGGTTCCATGGAGGTAGAACGAACAGGAGAACGACGGCGGCTCCGAGAGTGAGCCAGGCCGCGTAGGAGCGCAAATTGCCGGATTGCCAGCGCTGGAGAATGGCTCCGGAAAGGTTGCCGATACCGCCAAGCAGCCAGGCAAGACCACCGAGGATGGCGGTGTCGACGATCCAACCGAGCACGTATTTCGAGACGGCGAGCAGCGGCTTGACGATGGCCGCGCCGTAGATTTCGTCGACGTAGTACTTGTTGGCGAGAAGCTTATAGCCATGCGGCAGGGCAGCGGCGAGTTGCGCGGGGCGGGCAGGCTTGCGGCGGTAGTACTTGTCTGCGATCAACCAGCCTTCGAGGGCCACGAGTACAGCTACAACGCTGAGAACGATCTCCAGCCACGCGCTTCCGCCTTTCATGTGCAGCACGCCGGTCGCGGGAGCGAGGAAAGCAGAGAAATGTTCGATGCCGATCCAGCCGCCGCCGATGGAAAGCAGGGCGAGAATAACGAGGGGGACGAGCATGGACCGCGGGCTTTCGTGGGGATGGAGGTCTTTGCTGCGTGGCTCGCCGAGGAAGGTCATATACCAGAGGCGGAACATGTAGAGCGAGGTGAGCAGGGCCGTAACGAGGCCGATGAACCAGAGAAATTTGCCATAAGTTCCATGGAGGAAGGCGGCGTAGAGGATAGCGTCTTTGGAGAAGAAGGCGGCGAGCGGCGGAAACCCGGCAATGGTGAAGACGGCCACCGTCATTGTCCAGAATGTGACGGGGAGCTTCTTGCGCAGGCCGCCCATCTTGCGCATGTCCTGTTCGCCGCCGATGGCGTGGATGATGGAGCCGGCGGCGAGGAAGAGCAGGGCCTTGAAGAAGGCGTGCGTAACCAGATGAAAGATGGCCGCCGAGTAGGCTGCGACGCCGCAGCCGAGGAACATGTAGCCGAGCTGCGAGATGGTGGAGTAGGCGAGTACGCGCTTGATGTCGTTCTGGACCAGGCCGATGGTGGCGGCGAAGAGGGCCGTAGCCGCGCCGACCAAGGCGACGACGCCGAGCGCGAAGGGCGCGTGGTCAAAGAGGACGTGGGTGCGGGCGATCATGTAAACGCCGGCGGTGACCATGGTGGCTGCGTGGATGAGCGCGGAGACGGGAGTGGGGCCCTCCATGGCGTCGGGCAGCCAGACGTAGAGCGGAAGCTGCGCGCTTTTGCCGGCAGCGCCGAGCAGAAGGCAAAGACAGATGGCGGTGAGGACGCCCGCAGGCGGGAGGGAATTAGCGGTGTGGTGGAGGGTGACAGCGCCGTTTTGGACGATCAGCCGGAACGGGTGGCTTGTGACCTTTGCCGCGATTTCGCTGAAGGTGAGGGTGCCGAAGTTTGCCAGCAGAAGAAAGATCCCGATGAGAAAGCCAAAATCGCCGATGCGATTTGCGATGAATGCTTTTTTGCCCGCGTTGGCGGCGGCATTGCGCTGGAAGAAAAAGCCGATGAGCAGATAGGAGGCGAGGCCGACGCCTTCCCAACCGACGAACATGAGCAGAATATTGCCCGCCAGGACCAGGACGGTCATGAAGAAGAGGAAAAGGTTGAGGAAGCTGAAGTAGCGCGCGTAGCCCTCTTCGTGGGCCATGTAGCCGACGGAGTAGATGTGGATGAGGAAGCCGACGCCGGTGACAACGAGGAGCATCACCAGGGAAAGCTGATCGAGGACTAGGCTGAAATCGACGTGCAGTTGGCCGATGGCAAGCCACGGAAACGGGCAGGTTTCCACGTTGGGCATGACGACGCCGGCGACCGGTCCGCAGCCCGGGCAGCTTGCGGGGGCAGAGATCATGGTTGCCGCGGCAGCGTTGAGCACCAGTACGAAAGACGCAAGCGGCGCCAGCAGGCCGATGGTCGAGACGAGCCACCTGGGCAGCCGGGAGCCGAGGACTCCGTTGAGCAGGAAGCCGGCGAAGGGCAGCAGCGGAATCAGCCAAAGATGGAGAGACTCATTCATAGTTTCATGAGGTCGATGCGGTCGACCGATAGCGTAGAGCGCGCGCGAAACACGGCAATGATGATGGCGAGGCCGACGGCAGCTTCAGCGGCGGCGACCATCATGACGAAAAAGACGAAGATCTGGCCCTTCACCGCGCTCCACTGGCAGGCGAAGGTGACGAAGGAGAGATTGACGGCGTTGAGCATGAGCTCAATGGACATGAAGACGGTGATGAGGTTGCGCTTGATGAGAAAGCCGACGATGCCGAGGGCAAAGAGGGCGGCGCTCAGGAGCAGATACCAGGAAAGAGGGACGTCGTTATTGAGGAAGTTCACTTGGCGGCCGTCCTTTCGTCTCCGCTGCCGCGACGGGCGAGCGCAACCGCGCCCAAGATGGCGATGAGAATGAGCACCGAAGTGACTTCAAAGGGCAGAAGAAGCTCATGGAAGAGGACCTGGCTGAGGAGGACCAGGTTGGATTGATTGGGAGCATTGGTGAGACCCTGGCCGAGATGGGCGGCGCCGAGACCTTGAGCGCGGATGATGACGGTGGCGATTACGCCAAGTAGGACAACGACGGCGGGAAAGCCGATGGGGAGAGCGGCGTGGCTGCCGAGGGTGCGCTCTTCGCGGCCGGCGTTGAGGAGCATGACGGTGAAGGTGAAGAGGACCATGACAGCGCCGGCGTAGACGATGATCTGGGCGATGGCGAGGAACTCGGCGCCGAGCAGAAGGTAGAGAACGGCGAGCGAGGTCATGACGACGATCAACGAGAGGGCGCTGTTGATGGGATGGGTCTGCAGCAGGAGATTGATAGCTCCAGCGAGGCAGAATCCGGCAAAGAGGACGAACAAAATCAGATGCATTGAAGTTGAAGGAAAGTCCTTCCCGATTGTAAATGAGCCGTCTGCGACAAGTTGGCTCACGCCCGTGGTAATTCTTCGGCGCGAGTAAACTCATTCACTGTTACAAAGCAAAAACAAGTACAACCGCAGATCCTTCGACTCGGCCGCATTCGCGGCCTCGCTCAGGATGACAAGGTGGTTTTTAACAAACATCACAGTCAGTGCATCAGCGATAAGCCAGCCAGAGGCTTGTGCCCACAATGTTGAGGATGGCAAGCGGCATCAGAATGCGCCATCCGAAGTTCATCAGTTGATCGTAGCGGAAGCGGGGTAGAGTTCCCCGCACCCAGACGTAGAGACAGAGAAAGCAGAAGACCTTGAAGACAAACCAGAAGATGGGCATGATGGCGTGGACAAAGATGTTCTGCGGAGCCCCGATGAGGTTGCCGAAGGGACTGGTCCAACCGCCAAGAAAGAGCAGCGTGGCCACGCAGCCCACGTTGATCATGTTGCCGTACTCGGCCATGAAGAACATAGCGAACTTCATGGAGCTGTATTCGGTGTGATAGCCGCCGGTAAGCTCGCTTTCGGCTTCGGGCAGATCGAAGGGCGAGCGGTTGGTCTCGGCAAAGGCGGCCATGAGGTAGATGAAGAAGGCGAGGAACTGAAATCCGCCGAAGATATTCCACGTGGCGAAGCCGAGGGTGGCCTGCTGGTCGACGATCTCGCGGAGGTTGAGCGAGCCGGCACGGAGGACGACGCCAACGAGCGAGAGACCGAGGGCCAGTTCATAACTGATGAGCTGCGCCGAGGAGCGAAGCGAGCCGAGCAGGGAGTATTTGTTGTTCGAGGACCATCCGGCGAGGGCAATGCCATAGACGCCCATGGAGGTGATGCCGAGGATAACGAGCAGGCCGATGTTGATGTTGGAAATTTCAAAGAAGTCGAAGCCGTGAGGGCCGACGCCCGGCTCGCCAAAGGGAATGACGGCGATGGAGATGAGGGCGCAGCCGAGAGAAAGAATCGGCGCGAGCAGATAGAGCGGGCGATAAACGGCCGTGGGGATCAGGTCTTCCTTGAGGAAGGATTTTGCGCCGTCGACCAGAGGCTGGAGGATGCCGAAGGGTCCGACGCGGCTGGGGCCCCAGCGGTTCTGGATGCGGCCGACGAGTTTGCGCTCAAGGAGCACGGTATAGGCGATGCCCATGAGCATCATCACCGTGACCACGGCGACTTTGAGGAGGTTCCAGAGGATGAATGCGAGAATCGTCACGTGCGTTGAGCCTCTCAAAATCAGCGGAGCTAGCGGGGCTAGCGGCGCTAGCAGAGTTAGCGAATGAGCGTTTCGTCAGCCGCGGCTGCTTCAGACTCGCGGGCTTGATGATGTTCGAGATCGTTGAGGCCGCGACAGTAACGGCCCAGCGTTCCGGAGGTGAAGAGAGTGTCGTGCGAAGGACGGATGAGATCGGGGCTGGTGAGCGCCGCGACGGGAACGAATCCGGGCGTGGCTTCCATGGCTGTGTGGACGTCGTTGCCTGCAAAGAGATTGATGCGGTCAAGTTTGTAGCCGGGAACCAGGCGCTCGATTTCGTCAAGGACGGCAAGAGGATCGAAGGGGCTGAGTTTGGGTTCGAGGCCATTGGCCTGGAGCCAGACAGCGTGGCGGTCCGCCTCGCCGGCCTGCGCGCCGCGCGACTGACCGAGATCGGCAGTTGTGCCGCGCGACCCAAAAGGAACCAGAGTCTTGACGTCAGCGCCGATTGCGCCGGCAAGACGGACGAGGATTTCGAAGTCGGGCTTGACGCCCGCGCGGTCGGCAGCTTTACGGACCAGTTGAATGTCGCCGAAGGTGTTGGTGACGGTGCCGGATTTCTCGTAGAGGCTGGCAGCCGGGAAAATGACATCGGCCAGAGCGGCTGTTTCCGTGAGGAAGAGATCCTGCACGACAACGAACGTGTTTTGGAGGGCGGCGGGATCGACCTTAAGGTTGGAAACGGGATTGGCGCCGACGACCAGCAATGCGCCGAGTTCGCCCTTGGCCGCGGCCTCGATGAGCTGTGGAATGGTTTTGCCGGGAGTGGTGAGGAGATTTGGATACTCGGCAAAGTCGCCGGGCGAAGCTACCGGAACGTAGCCGGGCAGCAGATCGGGGAAGAGACCCATGTCGGCAGCGCCGCGGGAGTTGGAGTGATCGCCGAGGCAGGCGAAACGGATGTTGTTGCGCTTGAGGCCCCAGGCAATGAGATTGTCGACGTCAGCCCCGCGGATTTCCGCGCCGAAGAGCACAATGAGAGATTCCTCGGCGAGGATGGCTTTACTGAGGTCCGTTTGGCCGGCATCGAGAATGGCGGTCAGGTCTTTGTAGCCGTTTGGCGGCAGGCCTTGCACGGCTTTGGCCTGGCGTTCGAGCTTGATGGAAGTGGAGTTGGCGATGTAAAGGCGAGCGCGGTTGAGGCGCACGTTCGTGCGCAGCAGCCAGGCGAGAAGCGGGTGCTCTTCGGTGGGATTGCCGCCCACGAGAAGGATGGCGGAAGCGGAGGCGATGTCGCGGAGGCTGGCGGTTTTGGCGGGGTTTCCTGCCAGAGTGCGGGCAAAGGCTTGGTAGTCGGCGGTGTGCGCGTGATCGATGTTGTTGGTTTGGAGAACGGCGCGCGCGAATTTCTGCAGCAGGTAGTTTTCCTCGTTGGTGGTGCGGTTGGAGCCGATGACGCCGATGGCTGTGCCGCCGCGAGAGTCGCGAATTTCTTTGAGCTTGCCTGCGGCGAAGCGGATCGCGTGCTCCCAGGTGGCGGGTTCGAGCTGGCCTTGAGAGTTGCGGACGAGCGGCTGGGTGAGGCGGTCGGGGCTCTCGACGAAATCGAAGCCGAAGCGGCCTTTGGCGCAGAGGAAGTCGCCATTGATGCCGCTCTTGTCGCGGTTGTCGGCGCGAACGATCTCAGAGCCGTCGTTGGTCTGGCGCACGCCGAGCGTGACCTTGCAGCCATCGGAGCAATAGGTGCAGACGGTGGAGACGTGGTTCATCTCCCAGGGCCGAGTTTTGTAGCGATAGCTGCCGCTGGTAAGCGCGCCCACGGGGCAGACGTCGATGCACATGCCGCATTGTTCGCAGTCGAGCCGATGGCTGTCGTTGGGGACGATGACGGAGTTGGCGCCGCGGTTGTTCACGCCGAGAGCCCAGACGTCCATGCCTTCGCCGCACATGCGGATGCAGCGGTAGCAGAGGATGCAGCGCGGACGGTCGTAGAAGACTGCAGGGGACCATTGCTGCTCGTCGCGATGGTGCTTGGCTTCGGCGTAAAGGCTTTCGCCGGCGCCGTACTTGAAGGTCATGTCCTGCAGTTCGCACTCGCCGCCGGCATCGCAGACGGGGCAATCGAGCGGGTGGTTGCCCAGGAGCAACTGAATGGTGGCTTTGCGCGCCTGGTCGATCTCGGGCGAATCGGTAATGAAGACCTGGCCTTCGGCGACGGTAGTGGTGCAGGCGGTTTGCAGTTTGGGGACTTTTTCCTGGCGCACGACGCACATGCGGCAGGCGGCCTGCAGCGAGAGGCCGGGATAGTAGCAGAAAGCCGGAATCTCGATGCCGGCCTTGCGGCAGGCGTCAATGAGCAGCGAGCCCGCAGGCGCGGTAAGTTTTTTCCCGTCGACAGTGAAGGTTACGTCTGCCATTGTCTCCTTGTTTCAGCCTGCATCTTTCAGAATACGGTGCAAAAATCAGTTCCCATCTTGTTTGCGGCGGTGCAGCGCGATTGGCAACGCTCCTCGATCGGCGGCAATCCGCTCTCCCAGAGAGCGATAGCCTCCAGTGCGGCCTGCCGAACCGCTTTGGGCACGTCGGCAATCTTCTCTTTGAAGTGAAACGACGACGTTCCGGAGAGACCTTCACGGAGATCGCCATCGAGCACTTCCCGGAAACCCTCCTCGCAAACCCAGTAACGATGCTCCCGATCCGGATGATGCGAAGCCGCGGATTCCTTGAACGTAAGGACCCATCCCCGGCGGTCCTTACCGCAGGCGCCATTGCCCTGGACGAGGAAGCCGGAGACAGAAAACTCGCCGAATCTGCCGTGGTGTAGAATCGCGGATTTTGTTTCGTCTGTCACAGCTTTTTGGTCCTTCATCCGCCCTAGAATCTGGATCGAGTCATGATGAGCGTTGTTTCGAGAAATGCTTCACTTGGCCCTCAGGGGCTAAAGCCCCGCTCCATCTGCTCGGTGGATGTACGGGCTAAAGCCCGTACCTTTCAGGTTTTGCCCCTGTTCTTAGACAACGGTCAACTGCGGCACGCCTTCCCGGGCGAACGGGCAGGGCTTGCCGTTTAAGTGATCTTCAAATTCCTTGCGAAACTTTTTGACGAAAGCGATGGTGGGCATGGCGGCCGCGTCGCCAAGCGGGCAGAAGGTGCGGCCCAGCATGTTTTCGGCCAGATACTGCATGTTGTCGATGTCGGCCGCGCTGCCGAAGCCGGCGTGGAAGCGCGTGAGAGATTTCTTGAGCCAGTCAGTGCCTTCGCGGCAGGGAATGCACCAGCCGCAGCTCTCGTGCGCATAGAAACTGATGGTGCGGAGAGCAAACTCGACGATACAGGTGTGGTCGTCGATGACGACAACGCCGCCCGAGCCCAGCATGGAGCCTGCTTTGCCCACCTGGTCGAAGTCCATGCCGATGTCGATTTCTTCGGGAAGCAGGACGGGCGTAGACGATCCGCCAGGCACGACGGCTTTGAGCGTGCGGCCGCCGGGAATGCCGCCTGCAACCTCGTAGATCATCTTTTTGAGGTTGTAGCCCATGGGCAACTCGTAGACGCCGGGGCGCTCGACATGGCCGCTGATGCCGAACAGACGCGTGCCACCGTTGCGCGGAGTGCCGACGGCGGCGTAGGCTGCCGCGCCCATGGCGACGATGTGGGGCACGGTGGCGATGGTTTCGGCGTTGTTGATGACGGTGGGTCCGCCGTAGAGGCCCACGACAGCGGGGAAGGGCGGCTTGATGCGCGGCACGCCGCGCTTGCCTTCGAGCGATTCCATGAGCGCCGATTCTTCGCCCACTTCGTAAGCGCCGGCGCCGGTTTGAGTGATGACCTGGAACTCGGCTTCGGAGCCGAAGATGTTTTTGCCGAGGAAGCCGCGCTCGTAGGCGGCGGCGACGGCGCGTTCCATGATTTCGAGCAGATAGCGATACTCGCCGCGCAAATAGATGAATCCCATCTTGGCGCCGACGGCAAGCCCGGCGATGATGGTGCCTTCAATGATTGCGTGAGGATCGTGGAGAAAGATGAGGTGGTCCTTGCAAGTGCCAGGCTCGCTTTCGTCGCCGTTGACGAGGATGTACTTGGGCTTGGCAGATTGCTTGGGGACAAACGACCACTTCATGCCCGCCGAGAAGCCCGCGCCGCCGCGCCCGCGGAGACCCGAGGTCTTCATCTCATCGATGATCCAGTCGGGCCCCTGAGCGAGACATTTTTTGACGGATTGATAGCCGCCCAGCTCGAGATAGCGGTCGATGTTTGCCGCTCCCATGCCAAAGCGGCGCGAGATGATTTTTACTTCGTCGGGATGGGAGACGAGTCTAGGCATCGGGGTCCTTGCCGGCAGCGCTGGCCTCGGCTGCGGCCTCAGTTTTCGCCCGGTCACGATATCCGCTGAGAACGCCGGGCACCTGATCGGGCTTTAGCTCGTCGTGAAAGTCGTAGTTGACCTGAATGGCGGGCGCCCACGAGCAGGCGCCAATACACTCGACCTCCTCGAGTGAAAAGAGGCCGTCGGGCGTGATGCCTTTGGGGCCGACGCCGAGCTCCTCCTGAAAACGCTCGTAGATGTCGTAGGCGCCGCGCAGCATGCAACTGATGTTGGTGCAGACCTGGACGTTGAATTTGCCGGCAGGCTTGAAGCGCAGCATGGAGTAGTAGGTGGCGACGTTGCGCACTTCGAGCTCGGTGATGCCGATGCGGCGCGCAATCTCGGCGATGACGGCGTCAGAGAGATAGCCGACCTCATCCTGCGCGTAGAGCAGCATGGGAATAAGGGCGGAGCGCTTGACCGGGTATTTGAGGACGAGCGCATCGAAACGCGCGGCAAGCTGCGGCGAGAAGACAGACATGGTGTCTGGATTCGTTTCCTTGGGGCTCATCGATCGATCTCTCCTAATACGATATCGATGGATCCGACGACGGCCACGAGGTCGGCGATCAAGCCGCCCTTGCACATGGTTTCGACGGCTTGCAGCGTGGGGAACGACGGGTAGCGCATGTGAACACGATAGGGCTTGGCGGTGCCGTCGGAGACCACGTAATAGCCCATCTGTCCGTGTCCGCATTCAATGCCCTGATAGACCTCGCCGGCGGGAACGGCGAAGCCTTCGGTGACGATTTTGAAGTGATGGATGAGGGCTTCCATCTGGGTCTTCATTTTTTCGCGGTCGGGCAGGACGATCTTTGGCGCGTCGGCTTTGACGGGACCCTCGGGCATGCCGTCGAGGGCCTGCTGAATGATCTTGGTGCTTTCGCGCATCTCGTCGAGGCGGATGACGTAGCGCGCCCAGCAGTCCCCTTCGGTGGCGATGGGCACGCGGAACTGAAACTTGTCGTAGCTGGAGTAAGGCATGTCGCGGCGGAGGTCGATGTCGACACCGGAGGCGCGCAGCGGCGGGCCGGTAACTCCGAATGCAATGGCATCAGCTCCAGAGAGATAGCCAACACCTTTCAAGCGATTAATGAAGATTGGATTACCTGTGAGAAGGTTCGAATACTCGTCGATTTTCTCGGGAAAGGTGCGGATGAAGGCGCGGATGCGGTCGAAGAAGTCCAGCGGCGGCTCCATCGACAGGCCGCCGATGCGGAAATAGCTGGTCATCATGCGCTGACCGGCTACAGCTTCAAAGAGGCGGAGGATTTCTTCGCGCTCGCGGAAGGTGTAGAGAAAGACAGTGAGCGCACCAATATCCATGGCGTGGGTGCCGAGCCAGATGAGGTGCGAATTGAGGCGGCTGAGCTCGGTGAGCAGGACGCGGATCCACTGGGCGCGCGGTGGAATATCGAGGGCGAGGAGCTTTTCAACGGCGAGACAGTAACAGAGATTGTTGGAGAGCGGATCGAGGTAATTGATGCGATCGGTGAGCGGCACCACCTGCTGGTAAAACTTGGCCTCGCAGGTCTTTTCGATGCCGGTGTGGAGATAGCCGATCTCGGGACGGACGCTCTGGATGACTTCGCCGTCCAGCTCGACAACCAGACGCAGTACGCCATGCGTGGCCGGGTGCTGCGGGCCCATGTTCAGGACCATGCGGCGCTCGCCTGCGCTTTCGGAGGAGGAAGGGCTGCCAGGGAGATCAAGGACAGGTGCGCCGGGTTTCTCGCTCATTAGCGGTATCCCTCCACAGGGTAATCCTTGCGCAAGGGATGGCCTTTCCAATCGTCGGGCAACATGATGCGGCGGAGATCCGGGTGCCCAGAGAAATTGATGCCAAAGAGATCGAAGACTTCGCGCTCGTAGAAGTTTGCGCCGGGCCAGACGGGATTGATGGAATCCACGGCGGGATCTGGTTCGTCGAGCAGGACGCGAAGCCGGATGCGCTCTTTCAATGTGTGCGAGAGAATGTGGTAGCTCAACTGAAAGCGCGGCGAAGCGGGGAACCAGTCGACCGCGGTCATGTCCTCAAAGAAATTGTAACCGGCGGCTTGGACGGCAGAACACGCGACGCGAATTTCAGCGGGGGCGATGTTCAAGGTGAGCTCGCCGAAATCGAGTTTCGCGTCGGTGAGGGCCTGCGCATTCCATTTGAGCAGCGCCTTGATCGCAGGGTGGTCGGGCAGCGCTTCGAGCACTGCCTGCTTGCCGGACAAAGTTGGGGGTTGGGTGGTCAAGCTAGAGATCCGCCTTGTCTTGGCTCCAGTTCAGTATGCCTTTGCGTACGATGTAGTAGAGGCCGACGCCCACAAAGCCAAGGTAGACAAGCATCTCCCAAAAACCAAAGAGACGGGAGCAGCCGGTGAGCGCGGGCAGGCGGCGGTAGATGACCGCCCAGGGCATCATGAAGACTGCCTCCACGTCGAAGAGGATGAAGAGGACGGCGACCAGATAGAAGCGCACGCTGAAGCGGCCGCGCGCGTCTCCTACGGCTTGAATGCCGCATTCGTAGGCATCGAGTTTGACGGCGGTGTTGCGATGGCGGCCGACAAACCATGAGGCAACAACCATTACCACCCCAAGAAGGCTGGCGGCAAGAATCTGCATCAACAGCGGGAGGTATTGCCAGTCATAAGGAATTGGATTCATCGCCGCCCAGCCCGAAAGGAGTTCGATACGATCGCGCGTGTACGACCAGCGAGAAAGAGCCTCTGGCCGAAAAAAAGAACCTGGATTGAGATTAGGTTTTTGAGCGTCATCCCGTCAAGGCAAGCCGCAGTGGAGGGGCAAAAAGCTCAATTTTCGGCAGCACATAGCGCGTTTTCGGCCTTTTGGGGGTTGGCGGCGAGATTCTGTAGGAATTTGAGGGGAGCCAGCCTGCCTGGATTTCCAGATCGGGAAGATCATACGCTGACGTGTTCCGTTTCAGGACAGTACTCTCGTTATCTCTCCGACAGGGTCGGAAGCGCCGAAGAACTGTGTGAGGATCACCATCATGGCAGCTTCTTCAACGACGGGTGGTTTCGCGGCCACAGCGTCGGCTCCCGTCCGACCTTCGGGCCGTGGCGTTTTGCGCCGCCGCAGGATTTCGCCTGAGGCAGGACATGCGCTGGAAATTCTAGGACATGCGATCGAATACCTGACCGATGAGTTTGTCCACGCGGGAGGGTCGCTTTCCGCGAGCGATGGGCAAGTGGAGGCGGTGCAGTTGCTGATGGCAGTGAACCGGCAGATTTACTTTGCTTGCCCGGAAGTTCCCACGTTGGGCGAACGGTGGCGTTCGCTGCTGCAGCCGCGGACGGCGTAAAGACAGCTTTCAGCTTTTAGCTATCAGCTTGTTTATGCGACCCCACCAACACCTTCACGCACACTGCAGAGCTGATGATCTGCGCGTATTTTAGACTCTGAGAGCTTCCCAGGGAACGCATCCGGCCGCAGGCTCAAAGCTCGAATTATTGTCCGAGGACGAGGACCGCAAAGAGGAGAAGCCAAGCCAGGCTCATGGCGTGCCAGAACCAGGCAGTGGCGTCGACGGCAATCTGCCGCGATTCGACGCGCTTGAAGCGGGCGAGCGCACACAGGCAGAAGCCGAGAGCGAGGATGCCGAGGGCGAGGTGAGCGGCGTGGAGTCCGGTGATGATGTAAAAGAAGTAGCTTGCCGGAGTCGCCCAATGATCGAAGGCAAAACCCTGCGCGTTTAATTGCTTCCAAGCCAGGACCTGGCCGGAGAGAAACATCAGTCCCAGAACCAGCGTGAGGGCGACCCAGGGCAGGGTGCGGCGCAGGGCAGGCTTTCCCATCCCCAGCCACTCCTCGAGCACGTCGATTTCGCGGAAGATGTGCTGGCGGGCACGCTCCATGGTGAGTGTGCTGAGCAGCAGGACCGCGGTGTTGAGAAAGAGGACAGGCGGCAGCAGGACGGGATGCCAGTCTCCGATCTGTTGGAGGGTGCGTGGATCCATGCGGGTGCCGGCCTGGCGCGCGTAAAACAGCGCAACAAGCACGACAAAGAACATCATGTCGCCGGCGAGGGCGCAGAAGACAAAGGCGCGGGTCCGATGAAGAAGCTCGCGAGGTTTGTGGCGCGGATTTCTCCAGTCGTCGTCGCCGCCGCCACCACCGCCGCCGGTGGGCCGGCGGTCAACGGGCGGTTTGCCGCCGGTGCCTGGCGCTTTCCGTTCGACCTCGGATGGGATGGGCGTAAAAAGGGAAGGCATAGCAGTCCCGTGAGAATGAGATTACTCTCACTCTTGTTTGGACGCATAGAAAATCGGAAAAGTGGGCTGGCGGCTTGGGAAAGTTCCTTTGATCGAATGCCCCCGGATCGAGAGGTCAGGGTTCGAGTTCTTCTGGGTTACTGGCAAACGGGTTGAAGACTTCGACATCGAAAGATGCAAAATCCCTGACGTTGCGGGTGACGACAATCAGGTGCTGGATGCGAGCCGTCGCGGCGATCATGGCGTCAGCGGACAGATCGGCGGAGCGGCCATGCATCAGACGTGCCCACTCGCGGAAGATGGCCCCGTCGGCCGGCAGGACAGTGTAACGTGCCTGAACCTGATCGATCCAAAGCTCTAATTGCGCTGCTTTTTGAGGGTTTTGTTTTCGCGTCAGCTCGACTCCCGACTGCACTTCTGCGAGTACGACGCCGGGGATGGCGAGTTGATGGAGCTGGACCAAGCGCCGCCAAGCTAAAACTGCCCCGTGCGGGCGGGGTTTGCGAAGTTCGGAAACGATGTTCGTGTCGAGCAGATAGTTCATTGCGGCTCGTCATCGTCGAAGGAGAACGGGCGCAATTTGAGGACCGGGCGGCGGGGGGGCAGAGGAATATTGTGCGGGCCGTTGGGGTCGAGCAGCGGGTCCGGAGTGGACAGCTTGGCCCGATCTTTCAGGTGCTTCCACTCGTCGATGGGGAGGAGAACGGCGGTTTCGACGCCGCGGCGGGTGACGATCTGGGGGCCGTCTTTGAGCGCGGCGTCGAGGAGTTCGCTGAAGCGTGCTTTCGCGTCGTAGACTTGCCAGGCCATGGGAGGAAGTTCCTTCTCATATAGTCATATGACTAGACAGATAGCTATGTCAAGGCATTGCCTTAAGGCGGAGATCGCCGACGCGCAGAGGAAAATCCTGCCGTACTGTTGCTCTTGCGGGCCAAGAGCGAGCGTCTGCCTGGACGGCCAGTGCTACCAGCCGCGGGTTTGGAGAAGCTGTGATTCTTCCAGCCCGGCGGCGGCGAGGCCTTTCATGGTTCCAGTGACCTGTTCGCTGACTTCGGCAAGGATCTTGGGGTCGTTGTAGTGCGTGGTGGCCATCACGATGGCCTTGGCGCGCGAGGCCGCTTCCTCGCGTTCCTTGGGGTCGTTTTCGACATCGAGCGGGGTAGCGCGCTCCTTCATAAAGATTCCCGAGCCGACGAAGATGGCCTCGGCGCCGAGCTGCATCATGAGGGCGGCGTCGGCAGGCGTGGCGATGCCGCCGGCGGAGAAGTTGGGCACGGGAAGCTTGCCGCTTCTGGCGACCATGTGGACCAGTTCGTACGGGGCCTGGAGGTCTTTCGCAGCAGCGTAGAGCTCCTGTTCGGTAAGCACGGTAAGCTGGCGCATCTCGCGGGTGATCTGGCGCATGTGCTGGACGGCGTGCACGACGTCGCCGGTACCGGCCTCGCCCTTGGTGCGGATCATGGCCGCGCCTTCGGCGATGCGGCGCAGGGCCTCGCCGAGATTGCGCGCGCCGCAGACGAACGGGGTGGTAAATGCATGTTTATCGATATGGTGGGCCTCGTCGGCCGGGGTCAGGACCTCGCTTTCGTCGATGAAGTCGACGCCCAGCTCCTGCAAAATTTGTGCCTCGGCAAAGTGGCCAATGCGGGCCTTGGCCATGACGGGGATGGAGACGGCCTGAATGATTTGCTTGATGAGGCTGGGCTTTGCCATGCGGGCCACGCCGCCCTCGGCGCGGATCATGGCGGGCACGCGCTCCAGCGCCATGACGGAGGCGGCGCCTGATTCCTCGGCGATTCGGGCCTGCTCGACGTTCATGACATCCATGATGACGCCGCCCTTGAGCATCTCTGCCAGACCCACTTTGAGGCGCAGGCTGGTTCCGGGAGAGCTTTTATTTTCTTTTGCTTCGGCCATAGATTTGGACCTCGATCGGGGCCATTTCCCCCCGCATGGCGGAGAGGAAAGCCCGCAAATGATTCTCACTTTCAGTGTAGCAGCGATGTTGCTGGAAGGGTGAGCGAGCGACGGGAAGGCGGCGACGCGCATTTCTTAAGCCATTCCAATCCTTCCAACCATCCTCTTGGTCATCCTTCTGCAGGGGTCTTAAGGGTATGGCCATAGCACATTCATCAGCGGGGGGGACGGGGGAAGCATTGGCGGGCGAATCGTCTGGTCGCGCGGCGACCTCAGCGGAGGCGTCGACGGGACAGGCACTGGTTGCTGTGCCGCGGCAGGCGGAGGAAGACGAAGAGAATGTATTCGGTCCGGAGGTAGCGCGATTGCCGGTGGAACTGGATGTGGCAGTGCCGGTGCGAGATTTTAGGGTGCGCAATCTGCTGGCCCTGGCGCCCGGGCAGTTGATTGAGTCGCAATGGGGAAATGGAGACGACGTCCCGCTGGCGGCCGGCGAGGTGCAGCTGGCGTGGAGCGAGTTCGAAGTAGCGGATACGCGGTTGATGGTTCGGGTGACGCGGCTGGCCTGAAGGGCCGGAATACGGAAGCGAGAGGCGCAGGGAATTGGAAGCTCGGAGGAGATCCGGCCAGGGGCAGCGAATCGGCGGAGCGGCGGGATGGCTGCTGGGTTTGCTGATGGCAAGACTGCGTGCGAGAAAGCGCGCGCAGCCGCGGTTGGCGCTGGTGGAACGCATTCAGCTGGCGCCGCGGCAGTCGCTGGCCCTGGTGGAGGCCGAAGGACGCAGGATTCTGGTGGCGACCTCGGCTGAGGGCGGACCGGCATTTTATGCGCTGGATGACAGCGGGCCCGCGGCGCGACGCTCCCGCGTGCATTGCTCGCCGAGGGTCTCATGGTAACGGCGTGGGCGGCACAGATGGTTTCGATGGCAGCGGCGGCTCCGGCCTCGGTGCCTTTGTTGCCCGACCTGAACGCTAGGCTGCATCCCTCGGATGCGACTCCGTGGACGATTCTCTTCGTTCTCACCCTGATCACGCTTTTGCCCGCGATCCTGATGGCAATGACGCCGCTGGTGCGGCTGCTGGTGGTGTTTCACTTCCTTCGCCAGGCGCTGGGCACGCAGACAGCGCCTTCAAATCCTACATTGATGGGTCTTGCGCTGATGATGACGTGGTGTCTTATGGCGCCGGTGCTCAATCAAGTCGACCACGAGGCAGTTGAGCCGTATCGCACGGGGGAGATTACGGGCATGGAGGCGATCGACCGAGGGGCGCAGCCGGTGAAGCATTTTCTGCTGAAATACGCGCGCGAGAAGGACCTGGCGCTGTTCACGGCGGCCGGACAGATTCCGCGGCCCAACACGTCCGATGACCTGCCCATGCGCGTGGTGGTGCCAGCTTACGTCCTGTCGGAACTGAAGGCCGGCTTTGCCATCGGCGCGGTGCTGTTTCTGCCTTTCTTGCTGATCGATATGGTGACGGCCGCGATTACGACTTCGATCGGCATGTTTCAGTTGCCGCCGGTGGTGGTTTCGACCCCGTTGAAAATTCTGCTGTTCGTGATGGTGGATGGGTGGAACCTGCTGGCGAACTCGTTGCTGAAGAGTTTTTGAGAGGGGCCAATGACGCCCGACCTGGTTGCCGAACTGATGCGCCAACTGATGCGGGAGGCGATGATTCTGGCCGCGCCGCTGCTGATTGCGGCCGCGGCCCTGAGCTTTGTGCTCAGCCTGATCCAGACCCTGACCAGCCTGCAGGAGCAGTCGCTGACCTCGGTGCCGCGCCTGGCGGCGGTGGCGTTGATCTTGCTGGTGGGGATGCCGTGGTTTCTGGAGCGGCTGGCAGCGTATACGCGGCTGCTGCTGGGCGACTTTCACCGGTATTTGGGATGAGCGGCGCTAGCAGAATTAGCCACGCTTCGCGCGTGATGGCGGGGTTAGAAGCTGCTGGCTTCGCTAACACCGCTCGCTCCGCTGACTCCGCTGGGGAACAAGCATGACCGATTGGAGCCACTTCCTGAGTGCGATGACGCTGGCCCTGGTGCGGGTGAGCGGGATGGTGGCCTTCGCCCCGTTCTTTTCCTCTACCGCTCTCGCGGTGCGCACCAAAGCTGTTTTTGCCGGGGCGGTGGCGTTTCTGCTGGCGCCTCTGGTGGCCGCGCTGCCCAATGCGCAGGTGACGATCTCTTTTGGGGCGATTGTGGGCGAGCTGTCAGTCGGGCTGGTGTATGGGCTTTCGCTCGCGCTGCTGAACGAAATGTTGCTCTTTGCCGGGCAGATTGTGGGCCTGCAGTTCAGCTTTTCGCTGGTCAACCTGATGGACCCGGCCTCGGCGATCCAGACCCCGCTGATGGGAGATTTGTTCCAGCTGATGGGCACGCTGGTGGTGATTACGGCGGGCCTGGACCGGATTCTGCTGGCGTCAATGGTGCGCAGCTTTCGCGTCGTTCCGCTCGGGAGCTATGCGCTGGGACCTCCGGCGGCGCTCGATATTGTGCGCGCGGCAGGAGGCGTGTTTCTGGCCGCACTGGAGCTGGCTGCGCCGGTGCTGGCGGCAACGCTGCTGGTCGAGGTTGCTGTGGCTCTGATGGGCAAGCTCAGCCCGCAACTGCCGGTAATGTCGCTGACCGTGCCCGTGAAGACGCTGGCGGGATTTGTGATTCTGACCGGGTCGCTGGCGTTGTGGCCGCGCTTTATTGAGACGCGCTTTGCAGGATTGCTCGACATGGCCGAGCGCCTGATCTCTACGCCGGGCGCGGGCGCCGGAGGCTGAGCCGATGCCGGGAGAACGCACTGAACAAGCCACGCAGCACCGGCGCGAGAAGGCGCGCACGGAAGGCGACATCCTGCACAGCCGCGAGCTATCGGCAGCGGCGGGAACGTTGGCCGGGGTAATGGCGCTCGGGCTGTTCTCGGGCCGGACCATGGAGGCGTGGCGAGGCGCGTTCGCGGGATTTCTCTCGCTGGGCTCACCGGCCCGATGGGAGCCGGGCGCGCTGGAGCCGACGATGGCGGCCATGCGCCGGCTGATGCTGACGGTATTAGGCCCGCCAGCCGTAGTGATGGCCATGGTGGCCGCGGCGGCGTTGGGGGCGGGGATCGCGCAGACCGGCGGGGTGAACTTCTACGCGGGCGCGATCGGATTCAAGCCCGAGCGCATTAATCCGGTTTCGAACCTGAAGAATCTGTTTTCGCTGCGCGCCGCGGCAAGGCTGGGGAAATCGCTGATCCCGGCCGGCCTTTTGGCAGTCTTTGCCGCGCAACGGATCGGCAGGCAGTTGAGGATTCCGCCGTTCTCGACCGTTCGGCTGGAGTTGTTGGGCCAGGACGTTTACGGACTGTTGCTGGCCGCGGCATGGCTGATGTTTGGCTGGTCGGCGCTGGATTATCTCGTGGAATGGCAGAGCCGGGAATCGCGCTTGAAAATGAGCCGCCAGGACTTGCGCGACGAGTACAAGGAGACCGAGGGCAGTCCGCAGATCCGCGGCCGCATCCGCAACCTGCAGCGTCAGATGCGCAGAAGGCGCGTGAAGGCCGACGTGGCGAAAGCAGCGGTGGTGCTGACCAATCCCACGCACTATGCCGTGGCCCTAGGTTTCGACTTCGTGGCCATGGAGGCTCCGCGGGTCGTGGCCAAGGGACGGAACCTGCTGGCCGAGGACATCAAGGCCGAGGCCCGCTGGGCGGGCGTGCCGATCGTCGAGAATCCGCCGCTGGCGCGCTCGCTTTACCGCACGGTCGAGGTGGGCCAGGCGATTCCCGCAGAGCTGTATGCGGCGGTAGCCGCGATCCTCGCCTATCTCTACCGGCAGCGCGTGGAGGCCGAACTGCGCGAGCGGCGGCGCTCCGCGCCTTCAAGTCCAGGAGGAGTTCCGCGATGAAGCGGTCGGCGGTTTTGGGTTTTGGAGGAGAGCGATGAGTACGACGGCATTCCCCGCCAGCGCACTTCGGGCGCAATCGATCTGGCAACGGCTGCGCGAAGTGGCGCTGCCGCTGGGGGCAATCAGCGTGATCTTCGTGATGCTGGTGCCGGTGCCTGCCGCGGGCCTGGACTTTCTGCTGGCGCTCTCGATGGCCGCCTCGGTGATCGTCTTCCTCTCGGCGGTGCAGATCCGGCGGGCCGTCGAATTGAGTGTCTTTCCCACGCTGCTCCTGCTGCTGACTCTGTTCCGGCTGGCGCTGAACATCGCCTCGAGCCGGCGCATCCTGCTGCATGGGCAGGAGGGAACGGCAGCGGCGGGAAAGGTGATTGAGGCCTTTGGGCAGTTCGTGGTGGGCGGCAACTATGTGGTTGGCTTCGTACTGTTTCTGGCCCTGATCGCGATTCAGTTTCTGGTGGTTTCGCACGGCGCCGTACGCACCGCCGAAGTGACGGCGCGGTTCACTCTGGATGCTCTTCCCGGCAAGCAGATGGCGATCGACGCGGACCTGAACGCGGGACTGATCGACGAGGCCGAGGCGCGGCGGCGGCGCCAGGCCATCGCCCGCGAGGCCGAATTCTACGGCGCCATGGATGGGGCGGCGCGCTTCAACCAGCGCGATTCACTGGCCACGATCCTGATCACGGCCATCAACATCGTCGCGGGCCTCCTGATCGGCACCTTGCAGCAGGGCGTGGAACTGGCCGAGGCGGCGCGCACCTACACCGTGCTGACGGTGGGCGACGGCCTGGTGACGATTATTCCTTCGCTTCTGGTTTCCGTAGCCGGAGGCATCACGCTGACCCGCGCCAACTCGGCCGGGATGCTGGGCGCCGAGATCCGGCAGCAACTGCTGGCGCGGCCCGCCACGCTGTATATGGCGAGCGCGGTTTCGGCCGGTATGTGTCTGATTCCCGGGCTGCCCAAGATCGCGTTTATGGCTGTAGCCGCGGGCTTGTTCGTGGGCGGGAAGCGGCTGGCGTCGCGGGCCGGGGCAGCGGCTCCGGCGGAGACGACGGGCGGCGAGAAGAAGCGGGCTGAGCAGGCGCAGGGCGCGGATATGGCGCAGTTGCTGCGTCTGGAGGAACTGACGCTCGAAATCGGATTCCAACTGATTCCGCTGGTGGATGAAAAACAAGGCGGGCAACTGCTGAATCGGGTCAGGGCGCTGCGCCGCCACCTCTCCTCGGAGATGGGCTTCCTGGTGCCGCCGGTGCACATCTCGGACAATCTGCGGCTGAAGCCGCGGGAGTATCTGGTTTCGCTGCGCGGGATGGAGATTGGCCGTTGGCAGACCGAGGGGCCGCACCTGCTGGCCGTCTCGGGCGAAGCGGGCCGCCGGCCTTTGACGGGAAAAGAGACGCGGGAGCCGGCCTTCGGGGTTCCGGCGATCTGGATTGCGCCTGCCCTGGAAGAGCAGGCCATTGCGGCAGGCTACTCCGTCGTTGATGCGGTCACGGTGATCACGACACATCTCGGCGAACTCATCCGGCAGCATGCGTGGGAGCTGCTGGGCAGAGCCGAGACCAAACGTCTGCTGGACGCTTTGAACGACTCGCACCCCAAGCTGCTCGAGGAGCTGGTGCCGAAACTGCTGACTCTGGGCGAGGTGGGCCGTGTTCTGGAACAGCTGCTGCGCGAGCGCGTCTCCATCCGCGACATGGGCGCGATTCTGGAGGCGCTGCTCGAAACCGCGCCGGCCAACAAGAGTCTGGTGGCCCTGGTCGAAGCAGCGCGCCAGGCGCTGGGACGAAGGCTGGTGCGCCCGCTCCTCGATGGGGACGGTCAACTGCCGGTGCTGCTGCTCGATGCGGGACTGGAA
This sequence comes from uncultured Acidobacteriaceae bacterium, assembly GCA_963848805.1. GTDB lineage: Bacteria > Acidobacteriota > Terriglobia > Terriglobales > Acidobacteriaceae > Telmatobacter. Next base: position 34,756 of record CAWKFD010000009.1, read on the forward strand.
GAGGAGATTCTGGCCACGCTCGGCCCCGAGACAGGCCAGCGCCTGCTGGCCGCGGCCACGCCGCCGGCAACGCCCTTGCTGCGCCGTCTCACCGATTCTGTGAGATTGCTTATCGGTTCCGCATCTGCCGCGGCCCTGCCCGTGCTCCTTGTGCCCAGTCCGGCACGTTATCACGTGAAGCGCTGGCTCCAGCCCGTGCTGCCGCGCGTGGCGGTGGTCGCGGCCAGCGAGATTCCGCCGGAGATCCGGTTGCGCCCCGTGGGCACTGTCCGCTGACGGGCATCGCCGGATGAGATGGGTGGGAATTCGCTGAAGCGAGTTGGACAGAGAAGAGTTGGCGATTCAAAAGAAGGGGAAAGCCATGGGACCTGAAGCGGCGGCGCGAGCCCAAGAGGCGAAGCCGGTGCGTCGCGCCCGAGCAGGAAGCGGGTATCCGCCTCCGGTTGCCTCTGCCGGCGCGCTCACCGGCGAGCAGGAGCGGGTGCTGCTCGAGCATTTGCCGATCGTGCGATTTCTCGCCCGGCGCATTCACGAACGCCTGCCCCAGCACGTCGACATCGAGGATCTGGTTTCAGCAGGAATCGTGGGCCTGATGGATGCCTTCCAAAAATTCGATCCGGCGAAGAAAGTGCAGTTCCGCAGCTATGCGCAGTTCCGCATCCGGGGAGCGATCCTGGACAGCTTGCGCACGCTGGACTGGAGCCCGCGCGAACTCAGGCGCAAGGGCCGCGCGGTCGAAGAGGCCATCCGGGTGCTGACAGCACGACTTGGCCGGGGTCCGGGCGAGGCCGAGATCGCTCACGCGATGGAATTGAATCTCGACGAGTATCAGCAACTGCTCGGCGATCTGAAGGGGCTTGAAATCGGCACCCTGCACATGGAACGCAACGAGGATTCGGGGGAGGAGGAGCTGGCCTACGTGCCAGGGCGTCCCGAGGAGGATCCGCTCTTTCGCTGCCTGCGGGGCGAACTCGAGGAGCGGCTGGCCGATGCCATCCGGCATTTGCCCAGCCGGGAGCGGCTGGTGATGACGCTCTACTACTACGAGGAGATGACCATGCGCGAGATCGGCCTGGCGCTGGGCGTGGTCGAGTCGCGGGTTTCGCAGGTTCACGCATCGGGGGTGGTGCATCTGCGCGCCGCACTTCGGGATCTGGCGGCAAGCGGGGCCATGGATCGGCATGGGGTGCCTAAGGCGGTGCGGAGGACATAACCCCAGGGCAGGCTGCCACGGCAGGAAGGAAACCGCGGGAGGAAGGAAACATTGACGGAAAAAACGCTCAAGCAGGACGAAATCGATGCTCTCTTCGAGGCGGCGCGCAGCGCGGTCCCGGAGACGGCGCGAACCGAAGTGCGGGCCAGGGTCGTACCCTATAACTTTTCCTCCGCCGGACAGATCTCCACAGATCAACTGCGCGCCATCAGCATGCTCAACGACCTCTTCGCACGCAATCTTACGCATAACCTGGCCGCATGGCTGCGCACCAGATTTCAGGTCAACCTGGTCTCGGCCGAGCAGATCCAATTCAATGAGTTTCTGCTCAGAATTCCCGAGATCAGCTACGTGGCCTCGGTGCGGCTGGAGCCGCTGGGGGCGCTGTCGGTGCTGCAACTGGATCTCGGCCTCGCGCCTCCGATCATCGACCTGCTGTTGGGCGGCGACGGCAAGGACGGGCCGCTCAGGGATCTGACCGACATCGAGGAGTCGATTCTCGCCAGCGTGGTCGAAAACATCTGTCGCGAGCTGACCGTGGCCTGGCAGCCGGTCGGCCTGAGCTTCAGCTTCGAGCGGCGCCAGATGCAGACCCAGGTGGCGCGCCTTATCTCAGTTACAGAAAAGACGCTGTGTCTCAGTTTTGAAATCCGCATGCCGCACGGCTCCGGACTACTGAACCTGGCGTTTCCGGCCGTCGTGGCCAATACAATCCTGCGCCGGCTGACCACGGATTGGAGCCGCCGGCGCCGTCACGCGGGCGAGACGCGGACGAGGATGGCAGACGTGGTGCGGCGCATTCAATTCGGTTGCTCCTTGCAGCTGCCCACGGCACGGGTGACGGCCGGCGCGCTCGAGCATTTAGAGCCGGGCAGTGTTCTCGGCCTGAATCTCGGCGCCGGCGTGCTTTCAGAGTGGCGTGTGGGTGGCCGCCCGCTCTTGCTGGCCCAAGCCATGCGCCACGGATCGCACCGCGCCGCGCGCATCGAGCGCGCGATAGCCGGGGGAAAGAGATGATGACCTACTTCGATTGCTGGGCCGGGGTGGCCACGGCGCTCTTTTCTCAAGCGCTGGCCGGAGAGCCGGAGCTTGCCGAATCGCTTCCCAAGCCGCTCGGGGCAGGATCGTTCGGCCTTGCCGCCACGATTGCCGGAGATGCGGAGGGACGGTTCGCCGTGCTCGTCGACGGCTCGATTCTAGGGACGCCCTTGGTGGGCGAGGGCATGGACCAGAAGGCGGGCTGGATGGAGTTGTTGCGCGAGGCGGCCGACGCGGCGGCTGGAGAACTGCTCGCCAAGACGGGCAGAAAGTGCCAGGTGATAAGGGGCGAGGAGATCTCGGGCGAAAGCCAGGTCTCCCGCGCCTTTCAACTGCGCTCCGGCCAGCGGGCGTGGACGATTCTGGTGCGAGACGAGGTGCGGACGCCGACGGTCGCGCCTGTTGGGAAGACGGCCGCAACGGCTGCCGGAAAAACGGCGGATCTGCGGGCACCGGCCTCGGTACCGCCGGTCCCGAGTCCGGGCCTGACGCCGGGGCTCGAACTCCTGCTCGATGTCGAGCTGGAGGCTTCGCTGCGTTTCGGCGTGCGGGAGATGCCGCTGGGAGAGATCCTCGACCTGGGGCCGGGCGATGTGGTCGAACTGGACCGTCATGTGGCCGACCCGGTGGACCTGATTGTAGGTGACAAGATCGTGGCGCGCGGCGAAGTGGTGCTGGTGAATGGGAACTTCGGGCTGCGGGTAACGGAAGTCGCCGCGCCCAGGAAGCGGCTGGAGAGCATACGATGCCTCTTTTGAAGCCGGACTGCGGCGCTCATCGCCGCGCGGCGCCGCGGAACAAAGAGCGGCAAGGGGGAACGGGAACTTCGCCGGAGCCGAAGGCGGGCCTGTCCGGATTCCGGCCGGCTTGGGAACAGGCCTCTTGCCCACCTGTGCCAACCCCCATTGCAGTTCGGGATGGCTTCACCTGTGGCGCAGCCGGGAAGCTTCGGTCTTCGAGGGCGGGTGGTGCTGCTCGGCGGCGTGCACGGCGGCGCGGGTTGAAGCGGCGGTGGGCCGGGAGCTGGACGCGCGGGGCATCGCCGGGGAGGGCCATCGCCACCGCATTCCGCTGGGGCTGGCCATGCTGGAGCAGGGCTGGATTACGCAGAGGGATTTGCGCGCGGCTTTGGCGGCGCAAAGGGCGGCGGGGAGCGGCAAGCTGGGGCAATGGCTGGTGCGGCAGGCAGAGCGCAAGCGAGGAGTTGGTGACGCGGGCTTTGGGGCTGCAATGGGGCTGCCCGGTGCTGGGAATAGAGTTTCACGCGCCCGAAGGGCTCACGGCGCTCGTGCCCCGGCTCTTCGTCGATGCCTTTGGAGCGCTGCCCCTTCGCGTGGCCGCGGGGAAGATTCTTTATCTGGGATTTGAGGACCGTCTCGATCCCGCGCTGGCGCTGGCCGTCGAGCGCATCACGGGGCTGCGCGTGGAGAGCGGGCTGGTCGAGGAGTCGCAGTTCGGGCCGGCGCATGAGCGCATGCTCGAGGCAAGGTTTCCCGGGGTGGAGCTGATCGAGGCCGCCACAGAGCCGGCGCTGGCCAGGGCGCTGACGAAGGCCGTTGAACGGACGCGTCCAATCGAGTCGCGCCTGGCGCGGGTGCACGACTTCCTATGGTTGCGTATGTGGCAGCGCCCGCAGAACGGGCCTTTGCCGGAACCGGGCACAATTCACGATGTAATTGGTGCGGCCGGTGCGCATTAAGCGGGGGCAGGGAGAAAAAGTTCGCCCTCATGAAGGACAGAGGGAGGCCGATAAGGAAGGCAGGGGGCTTGGGCATGAGCGAGATTCGAACCCTGATTGTCGACGATTCCTCGGTGATGCGCAAGATCGTCGAGCGGGCGTTGCGGCAGGCCGGGCTGGAGTTGTTGGTGGTGCATGAGGCCGGCAGCGGCACCGAGGGATTGGAATTGTTGCGGGCTCAGCCGGTGGACCTGATCCTCTCCGACATCAACATGCCCTCAATGGACGGACTGGAGTTTGTGCGCCAGATTCGCTTGCAGAACCTGGCGCCGGGGGTCCCGGTAGTGATGATTACCACCGAGTCGAGCGAGGAGCACGTGAAGCAGGCCATAGAGGCGGGGGCGCGCGGGATACATCCGCAAGCCCTTCACGGCCGAACAGGTGAAGGAGCGGGTGTTGCCGCTGGTGCGCGCGGCATGACGAGGAGGACGCCGTGCTGTTGAACGGTGTGCGAGCAGCCGGCCTGTCGCAGGGGCGGCGGGACGGCGCAAAGGAAAGGGATTGTACGATGGCGGTATCGTTGCGTGACTCGGTGCAGATGGTCTCCGACCCGCGGAACCTGGATGCGAGCGTAGAAGAGGTCTTTCGGCTGATGCTGGGCGTGGAATGCCGGCCGGAGACAGCGCCGGCCATCGTTGAGAAGGAGTCGGTGACCGCGGTGGTGGGTTTTGGCGGCGTGTTGAGCGGGGCCTGCGTCTTCCGGTCGGGAGCTTCGACGGCTTTAGAGATCGCAGCCAGGATGACGGGTGCGGAATTCGACTCGATTGACGACACCGTGAAGGACGGGATTGGCGAGATCTGTAACATGCTGGCCGGCGCATGGAAGGGCAAGGTTCCGGAGCTGGCGGCCAATTGCGGGCTGTCGGTTCCCGCGGTGATCACGGGCCGGGACTACAACATCCACGTTCAGGCACCGGAATTTCAAGTGCATCACGCCTACCGGTTCGACGAATTCCAGTTTGAAGTGACGATTGTGTGCGACGGATTGCTGTAGGCCTTCAGTGGGCAGCAGGTCGTTGGGCGGCGGCAGCGGGCATTTGCGGCGTTTGCGACAATATGCATTTGCGTCCACGGACATTTGAGGTGCTGTGGTGAATCGGCCTGCAGCGCCTGATTCAGCACGCCACGCTGCCCTTTCTTCCCCTAATTCCCTCTAATCTTTCCGTCCATCCTTCGGTCCCCCTTCTGCAGGGGAGTCTCCTGTGCGGCAGGAGAGCTCCTCATGGACAGCGGATATTATGCGGCGATGACCGGACTGGTAGCGCGAACCCAGGCGCTGGACACGGCGGCGGCCAATCTGGCCAATGCCGGAACGCCGGGGTATCGCGCCGAGCGGGAGTTTTTCCGTTCCGTGCTGCTGGGGCCGGACGCCGTGGATTCCCAACTGGGCGAGACAGTAAACAACTACGGCTTGCTGGGCGGCGACAGGCTCAGCATGGCGCAGGGAGCGCTCGAGCAGACGGGCAATCCGCTCGATCTGGCGATTGAGGGCCAGGGATTTTTCATGGTCGAAACCCCCAATGGAGTCCGTTACACGCGGGACGGCAGCTTCCACCGGGCCCCGAGCGGACAATTGGTGACCAGGCGAGACGAGCCGGTGCTGTCGGCAACAGGCCAGCCGATTCTGGTTCCACCGGGCGAGGTGACGGTGGGCGCCGATGGAACGGTCTCTGTCGCTGGCGGGGCGGTGGCGGCTGTGGGAGTTTTCACATTTCCAGCAGGAACCGACCTGACGCCCGAAGGCGCCAACCGCTATGTGGCGCCAGAGGGGGTTACGCCGGTCGTTGCCAAAGACGCATCGGTTCGCCAGGGCGCGATCGAAGCGGCCAACCAGGATGTGGTTCAGGGATCGCTTGATTTGGTCATGATGCAGCGCCAGGCGGAGATGATGCAGCGGGCGCTCACGGTCTTCCATACCGAATTCAACAAGTTTGCCACAGAAGATCTTCCGCGAATTTAGCACAAGATGAGGAGAAACATGATTCGAGCTTTATATACGGCAGCCAGCGGCATGAGCGCGCAGCAACTGAATCTGGATACGATCGCCAACAATCTCGCCAACTCGTCGACCACTGGGTTTCGCCAGTTGCGCCTGCAGTTTCAGGACATGGTGTATCAAAATCTCGTCACGCCGGGCGCGGCGCAAAGCCAGAACACTGTCTCTGCTGGGCTGCAGATCGGTCTCGGCACCAAGTCGGCGGCCACCGAGGTGATCAACACCCAGGGCGAGCTGAACGAGACCGACAACCCGCTCGATGTCGCAATTCAGGGCGCAGGCTTCTTTCAGGTGCAGCGGCCGGACGGCACGATTGCCTATACCCGCGCCGGACAGTTTCAGCTCAATAATCAGGGAACCATGGTGACTACGGACGGCGACCCGCTGATCCCCACCATCACCATTCCATCGAATGCGACGGCAGTCACGATTACCCAATACGGAGTTGTGAATGCGACTCTGGCGGGACAGCAGAATCCATCGCAACTGGGACAGATCCAACTGGCCACGTTCCCCAATCCAGGCGGACTGGAGAGCATGGGCAACAACCTGTTGCAGGCCACGCTCAGCTCGGGCGATCCGGTGCTGGGCAACCCGGGAGGAACCGAGGGGCTGGGGACATTGCAGCAAGGGTATCTGGAAAACTCGAATGTGGACGTGGTGACCGAGTTTGTGCAGATGGTGCTGGCGCAACGCGCCTACGAATCGAACTCCAAGGTGATCAAAGCCGCCGACGATATGTATTCGCAGGTCAATAACATGACTCATTGATCTCAATCTTTTTCTTGAGAATCGACGTGGAGGCAAGATGACAATGAGGCTCAAGGCGATTGCGGGACTGGCGGCGCTGGCGGTTGCAGCCTGGCTTCCGGCCTCCGGCCAATCCGCCATCGCAGATGCGCCGGCTGCGAACATCGTCCCGATTGCGGCGACGAATCCGCGGCCGGCAGCGGGTCCTTCAGGTGAGTGGTGCGCGAGATCGACGATCCGAACACGGGAGACCGGTGGAAGCTGATGCGCGATGCGGTTCATCCCGAGGGCCCGGGAAGGCTCATGTTGGCAGCAAGTCCGGAAATTGAGCCGGTGAGCGAGAAAACAGCCGGCGGAAAACAGCCAGCCATATCGGCAACAAAGGAGACGCCATTCCATCCTGTGATTCATGCCGGAGACAAGCTGATTGTCGAAGAGCACACGGCGGTGGTGGAGGCGCGGCTGGAGGCAGTGGCGCAGGGTCCGGCGGCGCAGGGTGCGGTGTTTAAGGCGCGATTGAAGATCGGGGGTAAGGTGGTGCGGGCGGTAGCGGTCTCGGCCGGCCATGCGGTCTTTGCCCCGGAGGAGGCGGCCGAGCCATGAGGGTGTGGATCATTGTCATCGTCTTGTGGGCATCGCTGACGCCGGCGCCGTTAGCGCTGAACAAGAACCATCCCGATGCGGCGGCGACCAAAGCCACGCCGCCGGAGGAGGCTCTGCGTGCTTACATAACGAAGGTCCGCGCACAGCAGGCGGCGGAGGTGCGGACGCCGGGCTCGATCTGGAGTCCCGAGGGACTGATGGTGCGGCTGTGCACCGATGTGAAGGCGTTCAGGATTCACGATGTGGTCATGATCGTGGTGGGCGAGAGCCTGACGGCCTCGACCGATGGACAGGTAAAGAACTCGCGGGCCTCGAATGCCAACTCCGGGATCACTTCGCTGTTCGGCGCAATCAAGACCTCTAACGCCTTGCAGAACTTGCTCGGAGCGACCGCCTCGTCGGGACTGACCGCGCAGGGGCAGAGCACGACCGACTCCAGCCTGACGACGACCTTTGGTGCAGAGGTGGTGGATGTGCTGCCCAATGGGATGCTGGTGGTGCAGGCGACGCGGCAACTGACCTTCTCCCAACAGACGCAACTGATCACGCTGCGCGGCCTGGTACGCCCCGAGGATGTGAGCAATCAGAACCAGGTGCTGTCGACGGCCATGACCGACCTGGAACTGGATGTGACCGGCAAGGGCATCGTGAACGATTCGACCTACCGGCAAAATCCGCTGGTGCGGTTGCTGGAAAAACTGCTGGTGTTTTAAGAGGGATCAGGGGTCAGATATGGCTACGCGAGTTGCGATTGGGCTGAAGCGAAGGCGCGGGCGGGCGTTCTGGTGGTGGCTGGCGGTGGCTGTCGGCATGGTTGCTGGCGATGGCCTGCTTCGTCCCGAAGAGCCTGGGCGAAGTTCGCGGATCAAGGACGTAGCCACCATCGAAGGAATTCGCGACAACCAGTTGGTGGGTTATGGGCTGGTGGTGGGACTGCGGGGTACGGGAGACAGCTCGCAGACGGTCTTTCCCGCGCAGACCCTGGTTTCGGCATTGCAGCGCATGGGCATTACGGTGCCGCAGACAGGATCGAACAGCGCCAGCAACATGCAGGTAAAGAACATGGCGGCGGTGTTTGTGGTGGCCACGCTGCCGCCCTTCAGCCGGCCGGGCTACAAGGTGGACATAACCGTCTCGTCGGCCGGCGATGCGCGCTCGATTGAGGGCGGCATCCTGCTGATGACGCCGCTCTACGGCCCGGATGGACAGATCTATGCGCAGGCGCAGGGGGCGCTGGTGCTGGGCGGATACATGGCGACTGCGGGAGGCAATACGAAACAGATGAACCACCCGACTACGGCGCGGATTCCGGGGGGCGCGTTGGTGGAGCGGCCGGTTCCCTTCGATTTGGAGGAGATGCGCATCGTAAGCGTGGTGTTGAACGACGCCGATTTTCATACCGCCGAGCAGATGGCGGCGGCGATCGACAAGACGCTGGGTTCGGCGCGGGCGCATGCCGTTGACAGCCGGCGGGTGGAAATTGAGACGCTCAAGGACGAGGATGTGGCGGCGCTGCTCGACAAGGTGGAAGAGGTGGAGATTGCGGTGTACCCAAGGGCGCGGGTGGTGGTGAACGAGCGCACCGGGACGGTGGTGATCGGGGGCACGGTGCGGCTGCAGCCGGTATCGATTCTGCATGGGGGATTGAGCGTGAACGTGATCTCCAGAGTCGAGGTATCGCAGCCGAATGCAATGTCCTCGGGCACGACGCAGGTAGTACAGCAGACCACGGTGCAGGCGCAGGATAAGCCGGTGAACGAGATCGACCTGAAAGAGGGGGCGACTGTAGAGGATTTGGTACAGCAATTGCAGCGAACCGGTGCAGGAGCGCGCGACGTGATCTCAATCCTGCAGGCGATGAAGGAGGCCGGGGCGCTGGATGCCGACCTCGAGGTGCTTTAGATGCAGGGAACAAGAGAACACGGGAGCAAGGGAACGAGAGAGCGGGGCAAGAAGGCGAGTGACGAAAACCTGGAAGAGGTGTTGAGGTGCAGGCGGGTTCAATTGGCGTGAGTATGGTGACGGGGCAAGGTGGAGATGCGCAGCAGCCACGGCTGGTGCGGGCCGCGCACGAGTTCGAAGGACAGATGATGAAGGAGTTGCTGAAACCGATGACAGGCGGCGACGCGCTGACGGGCGCAGAGGGCGGCGATTCGGACTCGGGCGCCGGGTCGGAAGGAGCGTTGGGCGAGTTTGCGTCGGAGGCGTTAGGGCAGGCGCTGAGCCAGCGGGGTGGATTTGGAATTGCCGACAAGATTGTGAGAGAACTCTCACATTCGGGTCACCGCCATGGGGACGCCAAGGTAACCGGAAAACTGCGCGGCAATACCGTGATGAGAACTTCTGAATGACTAAGGTGATGAGTAATGAGGCCGATAGACCCAGCAGAGAGCAAGATTTAAGGAGCGAAGAGCATGGATATTCGCAATAGCCTGGATGGGTTGAAGTCGCTTCTCGGGGTGAATCCCACTGCCCCTTCCGCACCGCAGAGCAAGAACGCGGCTGCCACGGGCACAGCCGGAAGTACGCTCGACAGCGATCGTGCGACGTTGAGCAGTGCAGGAAGCGAGGTCTCGCAGGCGGTTTCGGAAGAAGGCGTGCGTACGGACAAAGTCGCGGCGATCCAGGCGGCGCTGGCTGCGGGAACGTACGACGTGCCCGCGTCAGCCGTGGCCTCGAAGATGGTTGACGCGATGCTGGGTGGGGAATAGGCGTGGGAAGGTAGGGCAGGGACTTCATGGAGGGGTTTCGGAAGCAACCGGCAGGCGTAGAGGAAAGAGTGGAGCTGAAGGCGCTGGTTGCGGAGGCTTCGCGAGCGTTGGCGCGCCTGGATACGGGAAGGCTGGAGGAGTTGGCGCTGTCGTGCCAGGCTCTTAACCGGACACTGGCGCCGGAAAACGCGGATCTTGATGCGCGCGGGCAACTGGCGCAGGAGGCCAGGGAGGCTGTGGCCGATATGGCGGTGTTTGCCCGCGTGCTGGATGCGACGCGGGCCAATCTGCACGTGATGAACCGGCTGCGAGAGCTGACGATGGGACGCCTGGAGTACAGCGAGCGGCAGGCGCGCGGCGGCATGGGATCGGGGACCCCATCGACGGGTGGCTTGAAGAGCCGGGATCGATGGTGTGAGAGTGCGGAGGCCGGGCATGGGGACCATTAACTCCGCATTGAGCTTGACATCGGGGGCGCTGGATGCCGATCAAGCGGCGTTGAGCGTAGTAGCAAACAACGTGGCCAACGCCAACACGACGGGGTATACGGAGGAGAAGCCCGACTGGCAGGAGAATGCGCCGATCGAGATCGGCGGGATTTCAGAGGGCGATGGAGTAACGGAGACCGGCGCCACATCGCAGCGCGACCGGGTGCTCGAGGAGCGTCTGGATCAGCAGCAACAGTTGGCATCGGCATCGAGCACGCGGCTGACAGCGCTGGGCAGCATTCAGGCATTGTTTACGCCGGATTCAGGCTCGTCCAGTTCGACGGCAGGCGACATTGGCAGCGACATTACAAGTTTCTTCGATTCGTTTTCGTCGCTGGAGAGCGATGCGACCGATAACGCGTTACGCGAGCAGGTGCTTTCGTCGGCATCGACGCTGGCCGGAGACATTTCGAGCGCCGCCAGCAGTTTGAATTCGCAGAGCGCGGCGCTGGATCAGGAGGCTTCCGGAGTAGCCAGCCAGGTGAACTCGCTGACCAACTCCATCGCGCAATTGAATCTTGAAATCCAATCGAGTTCGCCGGATAGCGATGCCGGAACGCTCGAAGATCAGCGGCAACAGGACCTGAGCCAGCTTTCACAACTGGTCGGGATCAACCAGGTGACTACGGAGAACAACGGTCTTTCGATCACAACCACCGCGGGGCAGTTGTTGGTTTCCGAAGGGCAAAACTACCAGTTGACCACGGGAACCGTGAACGGTGTTACAGACTTTTTCCTCGGCGGAACCGATATCACCTCACAGTTGGCGACAGGCGGCGGACAACTGGGAGGGTACTTAACCGCGCGGGACGTGGACATTCCCGGCGCGCTCAGCTCGCTCGATCAACTTGCATACAGCATCTCGACTAAGGTGAACGCGCAGAACAATGCAGGAACGAATCTGGACGGCACGACCGGCAGCGCCGCGAATCCGGTTTACATCTTTAACGAACCCACGCAAGTGGCCGGCAGCGCGGCGTCGATGACCGTGACCATGACGGACCCCAACCAGATTGCGGCTGCAGGCGCGGGGGATGGGACGGACGACAACTCGAATGCAACCGCGATGGCTAGTTTGGCGGGCCAGTCGATTGTGAACGGACAGACGCCGATCGACTACTACTCCAACTTGGTTTCCACGCTGGGGTCGACCGTTTCCGAGGTGCAGACAGAGAACACTGCGGAGAATGCCTCGGTGACACAACTCGAGACGCAGAACAATGCGCTTTCAAGCGTGAATCTGAACGATGAGGCAGCGGCGATGTCGACCCTGGAGAGCAGCTATCAAGCGGCCTCGCAGGTCTTCACGCTTCTGAACACGATCATGGCCTCGGCGCTTAATCTGGGCGATCAGACGACAGTGTCGTAAAAACGGCCGCTAGCTATTAGCTAAAAGCTGGGAGTTGCGTAATGCGAGTGGATCCTTCTTACATTACGAATCTGGTGAGCTCGCTCGATCAGACGCAGGCGAACGAACAGCAGTTGAGCTCGGAGTTGTCGAGCGGAGTGAGCATCACCTCTCTCAGCCAGAATCCGGTGGGCTCGGGGGAGAATGTGTTGCTGCTGAATCAGATCCAGCAGGACGACTCGTTCACGCAAAGCTCGAGCATGGTGACGGGCCAATTGCAAGTCGCCGATTCAGCGCTGGGGAGCGTGGTAAGCGGGTTGACGCAGGCTATTTCGCTGGCCACAAGCGCCAATAACGGAACGATGAATGCGAGCGACGTCGAATCGATTGGGAATCAAATTTCGGGAATCCTCGACGAGGTGCAATCGCTGGCCAATACCAACTATCAGGGCCAGTACATTTTTGGTGGCGGGCAGACAGACGCGGCGCCGTTTGATACATCGACGGCGGGCTCTTCAGCGGTGACCACCTACAACGGCGGCGAGGACGTGAATTATCTCGAGATGCCGAACGGCCAGAAGATCCAGTTGAATGTGCCAGGCGACCAGATTTTTCTGGGCAGCGGGACAAACAGCGTTTTTGGCGCGCTGAATGCGCTGGTGGCGGACTACTCGAGCGGCACGGTGAACACCGGGCAGGCAGCTAGCGATACGGAGGCATTGAGCACGGCGCTGAACTATGTTTCGCAACAGCGCGTGACGATTGATAACTCAATCACGCAGATCAGTGCAGCATCGAGCGCGGTGACGCAGCAGCAGACGCAGTTGACGACGGCGCAGACCGACCTGATGCAGGCGGACATTCCTACGGTCTCTACGCAACTCTCGCTGGCAGAGACGCAGCAAACGGCCCTCGAAGATGTGATCGCCCAACTGGAGTCGACGTCGAATAGTTTGTTCAGTAAGCTGCAGCCGTAGCATTCGCTGCGCGTGCAACCGGGTCTAGTTTCGCTGAGATCGTCCCTCAGCCCTTTCATTTTTGAGGCATTTTACGGTACACGACCCATCCGCAAGGTGGGTGCCGCGCTCCTGTCCTTTTACAAAGCGCCCGTACCCCCGCTATTTTTTAAGCTTTTCTTTTCAATCATTCTATCATATGATTATAGACCGAACTCCGTTGCAGCGTTCTTCTGACCTGGGTACTTCAACTAGCCTCCAAAGGGGATACGATTCGACATGATTATCATCGGTGAAAAACTCAATGGAACCATCAAATCGGTGGGCGAAGCCATCGCCCAAAAAGATTCTGAATTCATTCGCAACCTGGCCATAAAGCAGGCCAATGCCGGAGCCAATTATCTGGATGTATGCGCCGGAACCGAGCAAAGCGTGGAAGTGGACACCCTCAAGTGGATGGTCGACATCGTGCAGGAGGCGGTGGAAACTCCAATATGCATCGACAACCCCAATCCGAATACATTGGCGCAACTGATTCCCTACTTGAAAAAGCCGGGTTTGATCAACTCCGTATCCGGTGAGGGCGCCAAGTGCGAGATCCTCTACCCCCTGGCCAAAGAGTACGGCTTCGATGTCATCGCGCTCACCATTGACGACGCCGGAATTCCCAAGACGTCGGAACACAGGATCGAGATTGCCTGCCTTCTCGTGGAAAAGGCCGCCAAGTATGGCCTTGGGCCGGAGCGGCTTTATATCGATCCGCTGGTCATCGCCGTATCCACGGCCAACAACTCGGTGCTTCATTTTGTGGAAACCATGCGCGCCATCCGGCAAAAGTTTCCCGGCGTGAAGATTACCTCGGGCCTGAGCAATATCTCCTTCGGATTGCCGCTCAGAAAACTCATCAACCGTAATTTCCTGTGCCTGGCAATGTATGAAGGAATGGATTCGGCAATCCTCGATCCCGCGGATAAAGACATCAGAGGAACGCTGCTCGCCGGCGAACTGCTCACCGGAAAGGACAAAAATTGCCGTAAGTTCACCACCGCCTTCCGAAAGGGAGAATTGTAATTCTCCCTTTTCCAGTTTCTTTCGGGGACGAGGGCGCAGCGGATCGCATGGTGGATGTGCTGCAGATCAAAGAAACAGGGGCCGACAGAACTTCGGGGAAGCACGCCAAGCGTGATAATGCATGAGTGCTGTAGCTGCGGGTTATAGCATCGATACCTGCGCTATCCCCCAAGGGAGAATATTACGCTGATCGTAGTTTCAACTTCTGTCGGCTCGTTGTTGAGCTTGTATGGTCTGTAGCGCCAGGCCCGTACGGAATCGACGGCGGCCTGCCGCAACATGTCCGGTCCGCTCACGACGTGCAAATCCTTGATTGTCCCAGTCTCGGAAATAATTGCGTGCAGCACCACGGTGCCAGACACACGGGCTGATTTGGCGATCGCCGGATAAATGGTGGGCATCTTCTGAATCAACATTCCGGCCGCGACGCCAGATGAAATGGCGAGTGGTTTCGAATTTGCAACCTTAAAGGTGCGCTGAGCTTGTCCTTTGAAGACTCCGTCAATTGCGCCGTTGCCGCCCAGACCATCCGCACCGGCCGCGCCAAAGCTGGCGGGCGGAGGTCCATTATCCGCGACTGGTTTCTTGATTCCTTGCGGAATCTGCGTCGGCGCAGCGAGTTGGTCGCTCATCATTTCCGTCGGCACCTGCATCTGCTTCGCTACCACTTCTTTGTTGGGCGTCTGGTTGTCGGTTGTCTGCTTCCCTTCGGTCTTTACGAGCGGCTTGTCCTGAGTTAACGGTTCATTAGCCGACGGCGCCGGCGCGTTCGGCTTCGGCTGAGTGTCGGATGCTCCCCGAGGTGGCTGAACAGATTGTTTCGTCGCGGGCTTCATCCCATGATGGAACAGCGGGACCACGAGGATGAGCGGAAGCAGAATCGAGCCGGCGCAAATGGCAGGAACGGTCAGCCACTTTTTCCTTGCCGTCTTCGGTTCTTCCCTAACCTCGATATTCTTGGATCGAAACATCTCGAAGAGAGCCCCATCCGCTTCGCTTCTCAATGTGGTGTTGACTTCCGTTGAGTTGCTCATTCCATGCACGGAAACGGCATTTGGCAAACCTGGAACTATGGGAACCTCCTTCGGCGTACGGCTGGCATCTGACGTGGGAGATAGATTCACCAATTCGCTCGTCAACTTTTGCGGCTTAAGAGAGACCGGCGCGGGCGACGCTGAACTCGAGACTCGCGATCTGTCCAACAGGGATTCCAGGATTGCAACCCGGTCAGCGGGTTGGCCAAGCGGTTTTGTAGACTTGGAGAGGGAATGGCCGGCTCCCCGAGTTTCCCGTTCACCGCGGTTAACGGACGTGGCGGCAGGAGATTCTTTGTTATCCCAATCGATCAGATTCATTTGCCGCTTAGTAGTGGCTGGCGCGGACGAGGGTAAACCGGAAACACGCGGCTTGCCCAACAAGGATTCGAGGATGGCATCGCGGTCAGCGGATTGGCCAGACGGTTTTGGAGACTTGCCGAGGAGATGAGTGGCTTCCCAACTCTCCCACCCGCCCGAGTTAGCAGGCGATGGCGCAGGAGATGCCTCGCCATCCCAATCGCTGAAATTCTCGGGAAGCGTTTCAGGTAGCAACGGAGCTATTTTTTCTGGAGATGCCATTGGCCGTCCTCTCCCTTCTCGTAGACAGCACCTTTGTACGTGCGCGTTTCGCAGAGGTTTGTCTTTATAGCATTGCGTTCGCCCACTGCTTCCACCGGCGTCAAATCTGTACGGGCAGAGTTGATTGCGATGACGGTCGGCGTGGACGGCGTCTCAGTGGCTGGCGTTGGCAACGAAGCAAGGTCAGGCGATTCTTCGACCTCAAGCACGACCGAGGCTTTTGCCTTCGGGTATGCTTCAGTGTCCAACGGGGTGAACGAGACGGAGAGGATATACCTCCCCGGCGCGAGCACATGGCCCGCGGAAGGAGTGTATACAAATGTTCCCGGGACCGATGCAGTGGCGTTCAACTGTGTGTCGTTCAGCGCGGTGCCATAGGAAATGGCAGAGGGAATCGGCCAGGCGATGTGGGGTGATAATTCCTCGTTGACAGTCAGCGGCACGACGGCGCGCGCCGAGGTGTAATTCAAAGTATCGGTCGGACTGAAGATGACTGAGAGTTCATGCACGCCCGGCTCGAGTGTCTCTCCCGCAGCAGGTGAATAGGCAAAAATTCCCGGCGCGGTCGCCGCGGCATTGAGCTGGATGGCGCTGAGGGGCGTGCCGTAGGCAATCGGAGCTGGGGCCGGCCACGTGATGGCAGGGGTTGCCTTGGCCACAGTGAGCGACACGCCAGCCTGCGATGAAGAGTAGTCGGAAGTATCTGCAGGGGTGAAAACCACTGACAGTCTGTGTTCTCCAGCCGCAAGCACCGCTCCTCGGCCAGGGTGGTATTGGAATGTTCCCTTGACCGGCGACTCGGCGCACAGTTGCGTGTCGCTAAGTTGTGTGCCATAGGAAATCGAATCGGGCTTCGGCCATTGGATGGTAGCCGTTGCCTTCACCACAGTGAGCGGTACCTCGGCCCGCGCTGTGGCGTAGTTCGCGCTGTCCTCGGGGGTAAAGGTTGCCACGAGCGTATGCGTCCCTGCGGGGAGCACCTCGCCCGGCGCGTGAGAGTAGTTAAACTTCCCCGGTACCGGCGCTAGGGCATTGAGTTGAGCATCGTCCAACGCGGTGCCGCAGTCGATCACGGCAGGTGTGCGCCAACTGATTACCGGCGTCGCTTTAGCCACGACAATTGAAACTGAGGCCTGCTGCGCAGCGTAGGCGCCCGAGTCTTCCGGCGTGAATGTCACCCACAGCGTGTGCGTTCCCACCGGCAGCACATAGCCCGGGCCGGGTGTGTAGACAAGAGTTCCCGCAACAGATGCGGAGGCATTGAGCTGGGCGAAGGTGAGCTTATCCCCGTAGCTAATCGGGTCGGGTGTGGGCCAAGTGATGGCCGCAGTCGCGGGCGCATCGGCCGAAGCCGAAAGGGTAGTGCCCGGCGGTTCCTCAATGCGGGAACTCGCTCTCTCCTCATTGCCGAAATTCGCTCGCGGACTGCTTCTACCGATGCCCCTGAGGCCAAATTCCGTCTTCTTCTCTTGCGAAACAGGATGTCCGGTAATTGCGCTGGCCATTTCCTGGCTGATGCGCGAAACGCGCGTTTCTGAAAGCCCGGTGTCGCCGTGCTGCAGCGCTCGCGCAGCATCGTGATCATTGGGAATCTTCCAACGCACCGGCCTGCCGAGGGCCTTGGCGACGACTTCTTCGTTCACCGTTTCGTGAAAGCGGGAATCAAACCGGTTGATCACGATTTGCAAGTTTGGGTTTCCGCCGTAGAAGAACTGTGAGATTATGCGATTTGAATTGCGCAGTTCGGAGATTCCTGTCTGGGTGACCAGGTAGATCAATGTGGCATCTTCGAAGAGAGCCTTGGCCGCTTCATCGATTCTCGATCCCACATCTACAATCACCTGATCGAATTCGCGACGCGCGATTGCGATCAGCCTCTCGATGGCGCCTTTCGAAACCTCAACCTCGGGAACCTTGGTGGGTGCTGCCAGCACGAATACTCCTGACCGATGCTTGACCAGGAGATTTTGAAGAAGGCTCGCATCCAGCCGGTCGATATTCCGGAGGGCGTCCTCGGTCGAGTAGCCCGCGGAAATTCCCAGGCACAGTGCCGCGTCCCCAATGGGAAGAGCGAGGTCGATTAGCAGGATTTTTTGGGCGGAATTCTGCGCCAGAGCGATGGCAACATTGCACGCGACCGTCGTAACCCCAGATCCCCCTTTCGAACCCACAAAGACGAGCAACCCACCCAGTGTTTTCTCTGCTGGAACAGCTTTCTCACGAGAGGCGGTTGTGGTCCGAACGAGAGCCGCTGCCACGGCGCCTTGCTCGAGGGGCATTAGAAGATACTCACGAGCGCCCGCATGCATCAGGCGGATCGCAAGTTTCGGATCGGCTTTCTCCGAATAAACCATGATCGCTGCCGCGTCGCCGGCACTCGCCTTTTCCACAAGTTCCAGAGCAACATCCGGGTCGCTGTCGAGATCAAGGATGATGACGTCGAACGACGCCAGCAAACTTTGCAAGTGATCAAGTCCCGGGGGGTAGGAATCGAACTCCTGGACAACGGCGCGTCGAGTTTCAGCCAGAGCCCTGGCCACTGCCGAGCGTCTCTCCGCCTCTGGTCCAATCAAGGCAACCGACAAGGTCTCGGGCTGAATGCTGCCGGCATGTTTCATGGCGAAATCAGGTGATACTTCTGCTGAACTCACGGTGTTAAACGCTCCTTGAGATCCCAGCCGCCTTTCCACTCAAAATCTCAGTTGACAGGCCGCCCTATAGCTGAATTCGCAGGCCTCTTCGACCCTCAATGAACAGAGTGGGTGCAATTTCTGGGGAGAACCTTCAATGCGGGCGCGAGGTCTTGCCGACCTGCCGAACAGTCTCCGTGGGAAGATAGTAACTACTTTTTGGTTGATCTGGAACGTAGATAACCAGACGTGTATTACTAAAGTTTTCAAAAGTCCCTGTTTTGATGCTCTTGGAGGCAGCACCATTTAGGGTCCTGCCCCAAAGACGGTTCTAAGGCTTTCTCGACGTTTCAAATGCGGTCATTGAGACTGCGAGCGCCCCAAGGGAAACAGTGCTCTGCAATCAGCGGATTCACAGGCACCCTTGATCACATCCTGTGGAACCGCTCAGTTCCATACGAGCGAAATGCGCCAATTCCGCATACCCGAAACATGGACCACTTGCGTGTTAGGATGTTCGGGTTTTTGAGGCTCAAGGATGTAAATTTGGCGAAGATTGCAAGGGGGCGCTTAATCTGGAATTTATTGATTTCATTAACTTTCCAAAATGTTCTGGCGGAGAGAGTGGGATTCGAACCCACGGTACTCGTTAAAGTACACACGCTTTCCAAGCGTGCGCCTTAAACCGCTCGGCCATCTCTCCGCTGAGCAGGTTGACTGTATGAATTTAACATATTCACGGTTGTGGCTTCGTGCCACGCGGCAATTCGCTCATGACTGCAAACGGGCCGTGGATTATCTTCTGGCTTGGGACCGGTGGCGGGGAAAAGCGGGGAACGCAGGAACAATGGAACGAGGGGAACAGTGGAGCGAGGCAGCGAGCGTGGGAGCCGGGGAGCCGGTTGGGCATCGCCGGTGCCGACCCGCGGTGGGTGCAGTTGGCTCGCTTGCGACTTCGCGCGGAATTCCTTTTAGTTCCCACCGTCGTTACCGACTCGCGCAGAAATGCCCCCACAACGCACACTCCCACGGGCGTAGCTCACCTTGCCCGGTTCAAAGAGGGCGAGTAAAGGGAGCGAGTCAAGAGCCGGACGAGTCGTCGTCTACGGTTACCGCGTCGTCCTCAGCCGGCGCCTCGTCAGCGGCAGGCGCTTCGTCCGTGGCGGTTTCCGCCCCGGCGTCTGTCGTGCCCTCATCTGACGGGCCAAGGGCATCGCCATATTCGCCTGCCTCACCATAGTTGTCGGCGGTCTGTTCCTCATTCGTCGCAGCTTCGGAGTACATCTGCGCGTCGGCAGCATCGTTTGGATCCCCGGAAGTATCGTTGGCGTAGCTCTCCGCGGTTTGGTGGTCCTGATCGGCGGTTTGCTGGTCCCAATTGGCCCAGCTCTCGTTCTGTGCCGCTGTCCAGGTCTCGTCGGTCGAGTCCGCGCCTCCTGCGTTCGCCACGTCTTCCGAGGCCGAATACGCGTTCTCCGCATCGGTTTGCGCCGATGCGTAATCGCCTGAGGCGGCGGCCTGCGACTCTGCCAGTTCGTCTTGCTGCATGTTGTATTGGGCATCGTTCAGGGCATAGTTGTCAGTCGAGCTATCGGAATCGGTTGAGCCGGTGGTCGCGTCGGCGAGCGGATCCGAGGATGAGGTGTCGGGATCGGCGGGCGAATCTGTCGATGTGGCATCGGGATCGGTAAGTGCCCCAGTCGCATCGCCCGTGCCAGGATCGGCGCCGCCGGTATCGTCGCCGATGACTCCCGATGCCGTATCACCGAAACTCGTATCCGAGGCGGTCGGATCTGTTGCGCCAGGATCGGCGGCGCCGACCTCAGTCGGATCACTGGAGCCCGGATCAGCGGTGGTGGGATCCGAGGCGCTGGGAGCGTCAGGATCGGCAACGCCGACGCCGGTCGGATCACTGGAGCCCGGATCAGCGGTGCTGGGGTCGCTGGTGTCCGGGGTCGCAGTTGCGACTTCTGTTTCAGTGACCACTGCTTCCGGCTCAACAACGATCACTTCTTCCACCACTTCCACCGGAGCCTCGGCTGAGACAGTGGCATCGGTGCTGCTTGCGAAGGGATCGATGATGGCTTCATAAACCTCTTCAACGATCACTTCGGGCTGGGACGGATCGGTGGTCTGCGCGGTGGGGTCAAAGGGGCTCGCGGCCGGCGTACTGGTCGGATCCTGCGCATTCATCGCGAATTCATTGGTGCTATTGCTTGCCATGGATCATCCTCACTCTCTTGGGTCGCTCGACTAGAGCGGAACCAGAGTAAACGTGTCCTCGCGTTCGCTTGTAAAATGTGGCTTTTTCTTGAGGAAAAAGCCACTTGGCTGATGTGCTTCCGGGATAAATCTACTCTGGTTCCGCTGTATTGGTTTCAAACGGCGGGAACCGGCGGCGGGGCAACTAGATTTGTTTTTGCGCCGGCGGCCACCAGCGTTGGTGCAGTTGATACTGTTGGTGCGCCGATTGAAGCCGGCGAAGGGGCAACTGGTTTTGTTTCCGCACCGGCAGGCGCCAGCGGCGGAGAAGCGGGTTTTGGGCGCAACGTAAGAACGTTTTGGCATTGTGGGCACCGGACATTCAGGGATGGTTTGCCCTTCAAGACGGCAAGCGGAACACGCATAGCCGCTTTGCACTTATTGCAAACCACGCGAATGGAGTCCGTGGGAGTGACCGGGGGCGCTCCGGGGGCCGCGGCTGGCCGGGCTGGCGCGACCGCCGGCGGCGAGGGGCGTCCTGCCGGTGGGCCCGCGACGGCTTTCGGCGTTCGGACCGTGCCAACACCTAAACCCACCATCTGCGCTGGCGCCGGCTTTAGCTTCTTGCGCACAGGCTGAATGCTCTGGCTCCAGTTCATGAGGTATGGTTCGTGCGCCGCCTGGCCCAGCAAACGCAAACGGCGTGTCGTGTACATCGACGACGACGTCGTCATTTCGGAAAGGCGCGTCATCTGGTCGTCGCTGGCTTCTTCCTGCTTCATCCATTCTTCGATATTTACCTGCTGCAGCAGCCTGGCCGAGCGGACTGACCAGGCCAGAAGTACGCGCCGCGCCAATGCTTCGTCACCCACAGCCAGCAATCCGGCGCGGTCTGCCGTAATCTCCGACTGGCGCGCCCACGCCATCAACGGTAAATCCAGCGCGCCATGGATCAACTTCGTGGGGCTGATCGCGTTGATCAGACCGTCGGAAAGCAGGCCGCTGTGCACGCTGGTATCGCCGGCGATAAAACGCGTGACAGTTTTCCAAAGCGCATGGCCGGCGCGGCAGTGGCCCATTTCGCGCGCGAGCACAAAAAGCAACTCGTCGTCGGAGAAGTTAATCAGGTGGGAGGTGCCCAGTACGATAAATGAATTCGTTTCGGTGCCGTAGGTATAGGTATTCCACATCTGGTCGCCTGAGATGTAGACGTCGGGCAGGGAAGGCAGGCCAAGGATGCGCGCCGCCAAAACCGCCTGCCTCCACACGTCAGGCAACTGCTTCGGACCGAGGCGAATGGCATTGAACGTCGATTCGATCCATGGCCGGCCCACCTTGTCCGAGACTGCCTTCACCACCGTATGCAGCGCCGGCAGACTTTGCAGTGCTGCCATGGCTTTGCCATCCCCCGCCCACAAAAACACCGAGCGGTCGAGCTGGTAACCGGGAAGCAAGGGTCGCAGCCAGCTGCATTGGGAGCAAACATCCTGCGCGGGATCCAGGCCGGCTCCGTTGCCGCCGCAGAGTTTGCACTTGGGCGCCACTGCGACGGGAGCCGGCGGCTGCCAGGTTTGAGGCGGCGCCGATGTCTGAGGAACAGGTGACCACGCCTGGGGCGGCGGTGTTGCCTGGGGGAGGTGTCCACGCCTGGGGCGGCGCGGATCCTTGAGGAGCTGGCGTATAGCCCTGTGGTGGCGCCGGCGCGACAGGCAATTGTTGTCCCGGCGCCAACGGGGCTACTAACTGGCTCCCGCATGAGACGCAAAATCGCGTGCCGGGAAACCCGGGTCCATGCCCTTGAGGGCAAATAAGCGGAAGAGCGGTGGTCGCCATGGGGTTCCTTATTCGACCGCAAGCCAAACCTTGATTGGCCTGCGAACTGCAATTGCGCTGATTTGAAAACCGGAGGAGGAAGTGTAGACGGCAGAAGTATACACGGATTCGATAATAAGAGCACAGTTATTTATTCACCGCAACGCCATCCGCCGGGGGCCGGGTGTACAGAAGACGGTAGAAGCCGGGGCATTCGCGGGTACATTGGAGGAATGGACCATGGGCATGCCGATTGGGGGCGAGAGCTGCGCGCCATGTTGGCGCTGGCCGTACCTGTGGTGCTGAGCGAACTGGGCTGGATGGCGCAGGGCGTGGTTGACACAATTATGGTGGGGCGCCTGGGTCCGGCGGCGATCGGCGCCGTCGCTCTGGGCAACGCGGTTTGCTATACGCCGGCGCTGTTTGGCATCGGGCTTTTGCTGGGGTTGGACACGCTGGTAGCTCAGGCCTACGGACGCAAGGATCACGACGAATGCCATCGCTGGCTAGCGCAGGGCGTGTATCTGGCCTCGATCGCCGCCGTTCCAATTATGGCGGCGACTGGCCTCGCGAGCTATGGCTTTACGCGGTTCGGAATTGCGGCGGAGGTGGCGGGTCCGGCGAGCGGATATCTGCGGCTGCTCAATTGGGGCACGCTGCCGCTGCTGCTCTACGGGGCCACGCGGCGCTATTTGCAGGGCGTGGGCCAGGTGCGCGTGATTACCGTGACCTATGTGCTGGCGAACCTGGTCAACTGGTTCGGGAATTGGGTACTGATTTACGGCAAGCTTGGGATGCCGGCGCTCGGAGTGAACGGCTCGGCGATTTCGACCGTATTCGCGCGCATCACCATGGCGGTAGCGCTGCTGGGGTTTGCCTGGCGCTACGAGCGGAGCCGCGGGCATCCGCTATTCCGGCATTGGGCGGGAGTGCAGGGGGCGCGACTGAAGACGCTGCTGCGGCTCGGAGCCCCGGCCGCCGGTCAAATTCTGCTCGAGGTGGGCGCATGGAACCTGGCCACCTTCTCGGCCGGATACCTAACGCCGGTAGCGCTGGCTACGCACCAGATTGTGCTGAACTACGCGAGCGTGACGTATATGGTGCCGCTGGGAATTTCGGCTGCGGCCGCGGTCAGCGTGGGCCACGCGGTGGGCGCAGGGGATGGGGCGCGAGCACGGCGCGCGGGATGGCTGGCGCTGGGCTTAGGCACGGTCTTTATGCTGCTGGCTGCCATAGCATTTTTGGCGTGGCCAAAGCCGCTCATCGAGCTGTTTACGCACGACGCTCGCGTGCTGGCGGTAGGGCCGGGCCTGCTGGGGATTGTGGCGGCGTTTGAGGTCTTCGACGGCATCCAGACGGTTTCGACGGGTGCGCTGCGCGGGCTGGGGGAGACGCGGGCTCCCATGATGGCGAACCTGGTGGGGTATTGGGTGCTGGGGCTGCCACTAGGTTTCTTTCTTTGCTTTGGCTTGCGGCGGGGGATTTACGGTCTTTGGATAGGATTGACGCTGGCGCTCATTGTGATTGCGCTCGCGGTGCTGGCTCGATGGCGAAGGGATGCGGCCCGGATGTTGCTCGTGTAGTGAAAACAAAGTGCTTGCGGAAAGCGCCTGCGGTCGTCGGGTGGTATGCAAAGCGATGGAAGCGCGGAGTGAGGCGGTCGTGTTTCAACGCGACTATAATCATGATTAGGGCGCGACCAGAGGTGATTGAAATCACATTCCTGGCGCGATGAGCCAGCGTTCAAAGCACACGTTGGAAGCTCAGAATTTATCTGAAGGGAATCCCGCCAAATGGCGACAGGCAACCTCGCCCTGGGTCAAGAAAAGGGTGCAAGCAGCGTAAGCCAGCGCATCGTCAACGACTTCAGCATCGTCGTAGCCACGGTCAACGGATCGGGGTCGCAGTCCGCGAACAGCGTGCTGCTGAAGAGCGTTTTTGGGATGGGCGTTCCTGTAAGCGGAAAGAACCTCTTCCCATCGAATATTGCCGGACTTCCGACGTGGTTCATAATCCGGGCCAGCAAGGACGGTTATGTGGCGCGCAAACGCGACTCGGAAGTGCTGGTGGCGCTGAATCCCGAGACGGGGCGCGAAGATATTCTGGCGCTGCCGCCGGGCGGCGTGGCGATCTATGAAGAGAGCCTGAACCTGAAGCAGTATCGCGACGATGTGGCCTGCTATCCGGTGCCCATCGACAAGATCACGGCTTCTATCTGTCCCGAGGCCAAGCTGCGCAAGCTGGTCAAGAATATGGTGTACGTGGGCGCTGTGGCGCAGTTGCTGCACATTGACCTTGGGGTGGTGGAGAGCGGGCTGCGCAAGCAGTTCGCCAAGAAGCAGAGGGTCTTCGACCTCAATTTCGGTGCGGTGCAGGCGGGTTTCGACTACGCGAAAGCGACGTTTACCAAACAGGACCCATACTTTATTGAGCCCATGAACCAGACCGAAGGCAAGATCATCGTGGACGGGAACGCGGCTTGCGGCATGGGCGCCGTGTTTGCCGGCGTCACGGTTGTAGCGTGGTACCCCATTACGCCGTCAACGTCGTTGATTGAGGCGACGACCGATTTGCTGAAAAAATTCCGCGTGACGCCAGAGGGCAAAGCGACGTTTGCCGTGGTGCAGGCCGAGGACGAGCTGGCGGCCATCGGCATGGTGCTGGGTGCGGGCTGGGCCGGCGCGCGATCCATGACTGCCACTTCAGGTCCTGGAATTTCGCTGATGAGCGAATTTTCCGGGTTGGGCTATTTTGCAGAGATCCCGGGCGTGATCTTCGATGTGCAGCGCAGCGGGCCCGCGACGGGCATGCCCACGCGCACATCCCAGGCCGATCTGCTATCCACGGCGTTCCTTTCGCATGGCGACACCAAGCATGTGATTCTGCTGCCGGGAAATATGAAGGAGTGCTTCGAGTTTGGCTGCGCGGCGTTCGATTTGACGGAGCGCTTGCAGACGCCGGTGTTTGTGCTCATCGATCTGGATCTGGGCATGAACAACTGGATGTCGGATCCGTTTGTATATCCCGACAAGCCGCAGGATCGCGGCAAGGTTCTGACCGCCGCGGACCTCGAAAGGCTGGGCGGATTTGCGCGTTATCGCGACGTGGACGGCGACGCCATCGGCTGGCGCACGCTGCCGGGAACGATGCATCCCAAGGCGGCGTATTTCACGCGCGGCTCGGGGCATAACGACGCCGCGGGTTACACCGAGCGGCCCGATGAGTACCAGGGGATAATGGACCGGCTGGCGCGGAAGTTCGAAAATGCGCGCAAACTGGTGCCGGCGCCCGTGGTGACGAAGAACGGAACGTCGAAAATCGGATTCCTGGCTTATGGCTCAACGGATTTTGCGCTGCTCGAGAGCATCGATCAGATCGAGAAAGAGCACAAACTCAGCGTGGACTACATGCGCATCCGCGCCTATCCGTTTACTCACGAGGTGCACGATTTTGTTGCCAGCCATGAGCGCGTGTACGTGGTGGAGCAGGATCGCGATGCGCAACTGGCCAGCCTGCTGAAGCTGGATCTTCCCGCCGAGCAGGTGGTGAAGCTGCGCAGCATTCTGCACTACAACGGATTGCCGCCCGACGCGCGCACTATTACTGAGGAGTTTGCGACCAAGGAGGGCCTGTAAAATGGCGAGCACTACAGCGACTGGGACTCCGGGCCCAAAGGTAAATCACATTGGACTGCCGATGCTTGACTACCGCGGCGGCAAATCGACGCTTTGCGCCGGCTGCGGCCACAACGCCATCTCGGAACGCATTATCGACGCCATGTGGGAGATGGGCGTGCAGCCGGAACGTGTGATGAAGATGAGTGGCATCGGCTGCTCGTCGAAGAGCCCGGCCTATTTCATGAACCGCTCCTTCTCCTTCAATAGCCTGCACGGACGCATGCCGAGCGTGACCACCGGGGCGGTGCTGGCCAACCACAACATGATCGCGCTGGGTGTCTCCGGCGACGGCGATACGGCTTCCATCGGAATGGGACAGTTTGTTCACCTCATGCGCCGCAATCTTCCCATGATTTACATCATCGAGGATAACGGTGTGTACGGATTGACGAAGGGCCAGTTTTCGGCCACGGCCGATATCGGCTCAAAGTTGAAGACCGGCGTGATCAACGATCTGCCGGGCATCGACACCTGCGCCTTGGCAATCCAGTTGGGCGCGACGTTTGTAGGGCGGTCATTCTCCGGCGACAAGAAACAGTTGCTCTCGATGCTCAAGGTGGCGATCGCGCACAAGGGAACCGTGATGCTCGACGTAATCAGCCCCTGCGTCACCTTCAACGATCATGAGGGATCGACGAAGAGCTACAAATTCCTGCAGGAGAACGACGAGCCAATTAATGAGATCGGGTTTATAGCCAGTTTTGACGACATCGAAGTAGATTACGACTCGGGCGGAGTTTACGACGTGGAAATGCACGACGGGTCGCAGCTGCGCCTGCGCAAGCTCCTTGAGAATTACGATCCCACGGACAAAGCCAACGCGGTGCGCACGTTGATGGAAGCGCACGACAAGGACGAGATCCTCACCGGCATTTTCTACATCGACACACAAAAGCCGACGTTCATCGATCAACTGAACGTGGTCGACGAACCACTTGCCACGCTGCCCGAATCGCTCACGCGTCCACCCAAGTCCGCGCTCGACAGCTTAATGGCGAATTTGCAATAAATCGAAGCCGAGATTCGTTTCCAATAACCGGCGCATCGCCCCGGACAGGACGACGCGCCTTGTGTCCTGACTCTAAAGTTTGCAGCATAAATACGCGGTCATCCTGAGCGACGTTTGGCCCGTTTTTACTCCAAACGGAGTCGAAGGACCTGCATTTGATCACCAGAATTTTGTGATGAACTTCTGGGACGCCACACTAGCTTGTTATGAAGGCGCTAACAAAGTAAGGATCAGGACGCTTTCCCTCGCAGCTCTTGCTCGGCGCGGTACCAATCCTCTTCATGATGTCCGTGCTTGTGGCCGCGCTCGGCCCAGAACCTGTGCGCAAGCTGTGCAATCTGTTCACGGGAAACTGAGATCGGCGTCACATTCGATGGGACGGTGCTCTTTGCCGCAACCTTGCGCGGTTTTGCGGCGGCCTTTGGGGTAGCATCTGCTATCTTCACGGTTTTTGCCATGGGGAAATCCTCCTAAGCAGGTTTGGCCAACAATCAAACCCTCCTATACAGGATACCGAACAGCCGGCGTCCTGCGAAGCTGGATCCCCCAGGGAAGAATCTGCGGCGTAAACCCTCCGTTCCGAAACGCAGGATTTTTTAGACGCCGAGGCTGCAGCGTGTATCGTTGTTTCAAGTTCGAATGCAATGACCACACTGGCCATCGATACCTCCGGGCTTACCCGCCGCTTCGGCGACTTCACCGCTGTTCAGGATGTCGATCTGCGCGTCGATAGCGGGCAGTTCTTCGGCTTCCTCGGCCCCAACGGCGCGGGTAAATCCACCACCATCAAGATGTTGACCGGGCTGTTGGCGCCGACTTCAGGCAGCATTCGCATTCTCGGCAAGGATCTGACAGTTAACTCGGCAGAGATCAAACGGCAGATTGGCGTCGTCCCGGAAGGCATGGCGCTGTTCGGACGCCTGACCGCGCAAGAGTATCTCAGATTTGTTGGCCGCATGTATGGCCTCGATCGCGCCACTACGCTCAAGCGCACGCAGGAACTGCTGGAGTTCATGCAGCTCGCCGATGAAAACAAGAAACTGATCGCCGATTTCTCCCATGGCATGCAAAAAAAACTGGCCCTCGCGGCGGCCGTCATCCACGGACCCAAAGTGCTTTTCCTCGACGAACCCTTTGAAGGCGTTGACGCTGTCGCCGCCGGCACGCTGAAGGCGATGCTGCAACGGATGATTGCGCGCGGAGCGACTGTCTTTCTCACCTCCCACGTGCTGGAAATCGTGGAGCGGCTCTGCACGCACGTTGCCATTATTCATCGCGGCCAGCTTGTGGCCCAGGGTTCGCTCGAGCAGCTGCGCGTCGGCGCCGGTCGCGCCAGGAAGGCAGATTCAGCAGAACTCACGCCCCAGGGCGCGGAAAATCGCAGTCTCGAAGATATCTTCCTTGAAGTCGTCGGAACCGATCGCGCCGGCAACCCGGCCGTCACGGCGCCGGAGCAGGAGCTTTCATGGTTGAGCTGAACACCGCAGAAGCAATCCCTGCTTCAATGCCGGACATTCCTGTAAGCCAGCAGCTTCTCGCGGTTGCATGGATGCGCTGGCGCATCTTTGTCAACAACGGCTTTCGCCGGCGACCCAGGGCCACACGCCAGGTTGTCGCGATCGCTTTTGCTTTTCTCCTGCGCCTCATCGCGTGGCCCTTCATCGCCATGATGTTCATCGGTCCCGTCGTCGGCAGCGGTTTCCTGGCCTGGGCGATGATGGCCTCGGGCCACCCGCAGAACCTGGCTTCGCTGCTGGCCGGTGTCATAGTGCTCTGGCAGTTTGTCGCCGTCAACGGCTTGAGCATCTCTGCCACTATCTCCAGCTTCGAACCCTCGTCGCTGCTGCGCTTTCCTCTGCGCTTCGGCCGCTACTTTGTTTTGCGCACGCTGCTCGGCTTCCTCACCCCCAGCACCATCGTGGGCTGTCTTGCTTTGTTCGCTGCCGCAATTGGAATCGGCGTGGCGAAACCCGCGCTCGCGCTGCCCGCGCTGATCGTTCTGGCTGTCTACGCCTTCATGAATATCTTTCTCACGCGCATGATAGGCGCGTGGATGGAGCGCTGGCTGGCGAACCGCCGCTTCCGTGAAATCTTCGGCGTGCTCATGGCGCTCACGATCGTTGGGGTCCAGTTGCTTAATTTTCAGCGCGCTTCTTCGCAAGTTTATGGTGCGGGCAACAGTTGGCTGCTCCGATATTCTGACCGCTTCCGGCCCCTATCTGCATTTCACGCCGCCGGGATTCGCCGCCGATGCGGTCCTTCTCTCGGCGCATCCTTTCCGGGCGCTGGCGCACCTCGCCGGCCTGTTGGCAAGCACAGCGCTGTTCGCAGGCGTTTTTGCCATCCGTCTGCACAAGCAGTTTCTCGGCGAATACCTCACCGAGGACGCCGTCCGCAGCGCGCCCACAAGATCCGTCTTTCGCGCGAAGACTTTGACGCAACCGCCCGCGGTCACGACAGCACCCGCGAAGACGGTGCGCCCCGTCTTTTCGCCGGTGATTGCCGCGTGCTTGCGCAAGGAGTGGTTGACCTTTCGCGGCAACAGCGCGCAATTGATTGGATTGATCACTCCGCTCATTTTTATCGTGATTCTGAACCGGGGAATTTTCGCGCAGCATCCCGCGTATGTTCTTCCCGGGGCGATTACATACGTTCTGCTCGGCCCTCTCGCCGGGCTCTATAACGTCTTCGGCGCGGAGGGACCGGGTGTGCAAATTTATTTGCTCGCACCCATCCGCATGCGCGACGTGATTGTGGCCAAGAATCTTGCCAGCCTGGTGCTGATTGTTACGGAAGCGGGGATCGCCTGGGTTTTAATTTCCATGCTGTCGCGCGCGCCGATTCCGCTTTCAACGCAAGTCTCCAGCGCATTTTGGACGGTTTTCGTCATCGCGTCAAATCTCGCTTTGGGCACGGTCAGGTCCATCCAGGCGCCGCGCAGATTCGTTCCCGGAAAAGTTCCGCAACGGCGCGGCATTCCAACCGGCCGCACCAGCGGACTTCTCATTCTCGTGGTCTTGTTCGGAAGCCTGTTCCTGCAAATTCCGGTCGCGCTTTTATGCCGTTACTTTGACGAGCCGTGGCTGGCTGCATTGATCTTTGGCCCTCTTGCCGCTGTCGCGGTGGCCGCCTACGGACTGCTGCTGCGCAGCGCCGACCGGCTCATCCTCACCCACCGGGACGTTTTTGCCGAGGAGCTCTGCAAGGTCTAGAACTGGTTGCTAAATTTCCCACCAATCCAAAAGCGACATCCGCGGATAATAGAGTGCGCCGCGGACAGTCGCCCCTTCGCCATGCAGATTGCGCAGAACCTTTGCGTAAGCCTCGCTCTGCGGCGCAAAGATGCGGCGCAATTCGGGAAGAGCGGGGCCAGGATCGAGGCCGTCTATGTGGGCAGTCTTGTAATCGATGATCCACCATGTCTCTTTATTCATGGCATTTGGCGTAGGTCCCGCGCGGAAGACGCGATCCACCTGCACCGTGCGCAGGCTTCCCTCGACGACCCCGGTCCAGCGGACCTCGTTCTCGGCCTCTGCGTGCGGAGCCAGAATCCACTGTGCTTGCGGATCGCCGGCGGCCTTGTGTACGATTTCGAGCGCCTGCGCGGCGATGCGGCCGGCTTGCTGTGGATCGACACCCATCGAGCGAATGCCGGACGCGATGCGCGGCGTCAACCGAGCCAGCGCTGCAAGGGCGGCATCGAGAGGCTGCGCGGCCACTAGCCGAGCCAACTCGTGAAAAAGCGCATGAACGGCGTTGCCCAGCGCGCGTGTCAGTAATCCCCCCTCGTGACGCTCGTAGAGTCGGTTCGCACCTTGAAGCGGTGCGTCGAAGGCGGATGCAGTGAGCGCGCCGTCCGCGATGCGAAAATCCAGAGGCAGGCGGCGCAGACGGGTCGGCTTTACTGACGGAGGCTCGTTGCGTGATGGCATTGCAAGCAAGTTGTCTTCGCTGGATGCGGCGATAGACTCGATCGTCACTTCTTCCTTTTCCGTTCGAGTTTTCTCTTCCAGTGCCTTGGCAGCCCACCATTCCGCAAATCGCTCTCGAACTTCACCTTCCAATGCCGGCCACGCGGTTTTGAGCAGGCTCTCTTTGGGCTCAACGAGGCTCAGGGAGCCATCTTTCTCCTTTTTGTAGGCGGGCATGGCGAACAGATGCAACTCCTCGCGTGCCCGCGTCGCGGCTACGTAAAGCAGTCGGCGCATCTCCTGCCGTTCCTTCTTGCGGTACTCATCGTCAACCCACTTCTTTGCTTTACCGCGGTCGGTGCCCTTCGGCTGAATGGGAGCAACAAGAAATTCGGTGATCTCGCCCGATTCGTCCGGCTCAACCAGGCCACGCTCCATCCACGTGAGCAGCCGGGGATCATATCCACCAGCGCCGCGATGCAGGTCGGGCACAATGACAACTTCGAACTCCAGCCCCTTGGCCTTGTGAATAGTCATCAATTGCACGCCGTAGTCGCTCTCTGCAGCGGGATCGGGAAGCGCCTTCAGATCCCTGAGAGCGGCATCGAGGGCGCGGCCAAGAAAGTCCTGTTCGCCCTCCGGCAGACGGTCGAGGCAGCGCCAGAGAAGATCTACGTTGGCGCGCGCGGCCGCATCGACGCAAGCGTCTCCGCCCAGCCGCAGCCAAACCTGCGCAAGCCAGGTGCCAAGCGAAACAGACGGCTGCGCAAAGCGCAAACGGGGAACAGAGGCCAGCGCATCGAGCACGCGCCGCACCACGCGGCGGCCCTCCTCACTCAACAGTTCCGGACGCTCGGCCATCAGCTCGGGAACAGGACGCTTCTTGAGCGATTCGTCGTCCGCGCTCGTCAGCGTGTGCAGGTCCGCCAAAGAAAGCCCACACCAGGGCGCGCGCAACATGCCCAGCCAGGCAATGCGATCGTGCGGATTCAACAGAGCGCGGCCGAGCGCGAGAGCGTCGAGCACCTCGGGCCGGTCCTTGAGATCTTCAAGATCGACGGCGAGAAAGGGAATCCGGGCCTCGCGCAGCGCCCCGGCGATCACCGCAAGGGAGTTGCGAGTGCGGCCAAGTACGGCGATGCGATACTTTTCCTTGTCCTCGCCTTCTTGATGTTTTTCTTTTGCCGCTATTGCACGTTCGTAGTGCGCGCAGATCAGGTCCACGATCTCGGCTGTCTGCGCGTCTTGTGCCTCATTCCTTTCGGCGGCAATCCGATCCTTTTCGAGCGCTCGTGCTGAATCGGAATTAGGGCCTTGATTCGTCCGGGGCACAAACTCGAGATGCAGGAAGTTCCTCGGCTTCGAACCCTCGGTCCAGCAGGAGTGAGGCTCCGTGCGCGCCGGCTGGGCCGCTGCGAACTCCACGTCGCTGCCATCGTCGAGTGCGAAGACTCGCTGGAATGTATCGTTCAAACTATTGATCAGCGCCGTCTCAGTGCGAAAGTTCGCCGTCAGCCTTACAGTTTCCAGTTTGAGAGGCAGATCCTCCGGAATCTGGAGGCCGTAATCGCGGACTTGCGGGAAGAGCTCCGCATCGGCGCCGCGGAAAAAGTAGATCGACTGCATGGGGTCGCCGACCACGAAGCAAGTGCGGCCCTCGCGCCCAGGCCAGGCAGCGATCAATCGCGAGAGCAGCCGATGCTGCCTCCGGCTGGTGTCCTGGAACTCGTCGAC
Organism: uncultured Acidobacteriaceae bacterium; assembly: GCA_963848805.1. Classification (GTDB taxonomy): domain Bacteria; phylum Acidobacteriota; class Terriglobia; order Terriglobales; family Acidobacteriaceae; genus Telmatobacter. The sequence continues at coordinate 67,259 of CAWKFD010000009.1, forward strand.
CAGCAGATGGCGAATGCCGCCGGCAAGATCTCTAGCGGCGTCGGTGGGGAAGCCGTCAGGGCCGCAAAGCGCGAGATCGGCAATCTGCGCCACTTCAGTGAAATCTGCTGCGCCGGTTTCGGCAAAAGCAATCCTTAGTTGCGCTGCGGCGTGACGCAGGAGTTCGAAGCAGGCGCGGACAATCTGCCATTCGTCGCCCGCGTAGTGCGCCGCAGCAGGACCACGTAGAAGCGGCCGTTCGAGCCGACGGCGCAGTTGGTCCGAATCGATTTCCTGATCGAAAACAAATTCCTGCATCCAGCGGTCGCGCTGCTCGAGCATCGACGCAAGAAGCTCTTCCAATCCCTGCCAGTTGTTGTCCCGCCACAGGAGAAGCCTTGCGATGGCGGAATTTAACTGTTCGTCGTTGCCGCCGATCTGCTGGAGGGTTCTCTGCGCGGCGCGACGATAGAGTTCTCGCGGCGCTTCGCTGATGTCCAATTCGCCGCCAAGGCCTGAAAGCAGCGGTTGCTGGACCGCCAGGACGCGGCAGAAGGCGTCGATGGTAGAAATGCGCAATTGCGAGGGCTGGTCGAGCAGATTCCAACCGAGCTTTTTCGAGTGTTCCAGCACACGACGGGCCGTTGGGGTGGGCTCGTCGTCGCGAAGCTCATCGTGAATCCGGTTACGCATCTCGGCGGATGCGGCATTCGTGAAGGTGATTGCTACAACCTCTCCCGGCTCATCCACCTGCGCAAGCAGGCGCAAAAATCTCTCGGTAAGCAGGGTTGTTTTGCCGGAACCTGCAGGGGCCTGGACGAGAACAGAGCGGCGCGGATCGAGCGCAATATCGCGCTGGGCCTGGTCAGGCGGCGGCGGTTGTGGGCGCTTCTTAGCCATTGGCCGCTTCCTTGCTTCCGGATTCTTCCCCGGCGCTGAACAATGATTCCTGTTCCTGCACGCGGCAGAGAGATTGCAGGCCACAATATTTGCACGTGTCCGGATATTCGCGCGGATCAACCTCCGCGCGGCCGGAGATGAATGCTTTGACCAATTTCTCTATGTACTTCTTCCAGTCCCTAAGTTGTTTGTCAGTGAGCGGCTTCTTTACCAGGTTATTGGCGCCGTGAATGCTGCTTTTCAAAGTCCCCTTCGCATTTCTTACATAGCCTGCAAATCTTTCCTTGTCATCGCCCACGCTCACTTTGGCAAAGACCAGCCCGCCCGCTTCTTCGCCTTCGCCAAGTCCATAGTTGGCGTAGAGCGGCAACTGCACATCGTCAGGCCGGGGAAGATCCCAGACACTTGTTTCGACGTTGCCGGTCTTGTAATCGACCACGAGTAAAGAGCCGTCGTTGAGACGGTCGATGCGATCCAGGCGCAGGTTGAGCTGAAGGCCGGCGATCGGATGATTCGTCTTCGCTTCTGTCGTTTCCACAGTGAACGGCACACGTGCGCGCTCATAAATCAGCCAATCGGTTATAAGGCGGGTCAATCGCGTGCGCTCGAGATCGAGATACTCCTTCGGCATCCACTCATGCGCGCCGTGAGGCAAAGCGTTCGGCAGCACGCGCCGAACGTGCTCATCGGCAAATGCCCTCAGTTCATCCCCGAGCGCGACAAGCTCCTTGTGGCTGCGGATTCCGAGTGGAGGTCCGCTCCAGATAGAGTGCATGACTTCATGCAACAGATTTCCGCGCTGTGGCGCCGTCAGACCGGCCTGGGCGGGATCCCAATTTTGTGCGTTCAATCGCCACGATGCGAAGGCTCGGAAGGGACACTGCGATTGCGCCGAGAGAAGCTTGGAGCCGCCATGAGCGGTATGGGCAGGGAAGGGAACGCAACTGAAGTCTTCGAATTCATCCAACTTTGGTTTGGGCGTCTGTTCCTGTGGCTCCTTGGGCAGCGGTTGTGGCTCGCCCGCCACTTTTTCAATCAACCGCGACGGGCGCGCATCGACGCCGTCGCTCAGTTTCGCGTAGCTGAAGTGAACCTCGGGCGCGGAGACAATGAATCGGCGCGTCATCGCAGCGGCCAGATCCCAATCGAGCTGTGGCGCGGCGTGCGGCATTCCCGATTCGCGCTGCACATCAAGCGGAAGCAGGGGATTCGTGGCGCCGCGGCTCGGCCACGCGTCTTCGTCCGCGCCCAGGAACCAGACCGCATCCGCCGTAAGGCCGGCCGACTCCGCAGGCCCGGCGATCAGCACGGGTGCATCGTGCGATTCGGGAGCAAAGAGCGAATCGTTCACCGCGCGGTCGAGTGCCGCTACAAATTCGGCCCACTTCACGCTCCGGCCGTCGAAGCCCAGCGAAGCGCAGTCGTCCATCACCTGCTGCCACCGGCGGAGCGCTTGAAATTCGCCACTCGTCAGCGGACGCTCGCCGGGCCAGCCGGCAACCTCAAGCAGCTGCGGCGCCAGCTCGGCCCAGGCCAGCGGCGATTGCGGGTGGTGCGCAAACTCCTTGAGACGCTGCTTGGCCTGTGTCATGCGCAGAATCCACGCGGCAGGCAGCGCCTCGCCCGGCGTTTGGCGCAGGAAGTCGTCGAGCGCCCAGCGCGTGCGCTCGAATCCACGGCGGCGCAACGCCCGCATAAAAGCGGTGAGCGCTCTCGATTCGTCGGGCGATGCAGCGGCCTGGCCCGTGGAAAGGAGCCAATCGAGTTCGTGCTCGTCGATGAAGCCATCGAGCCAACGGAGCAGCAAGCGCGCGCCACGCGCCAGCGCAATTTGTCCCAGTGGAACGCCCAGCGAAAACTCGAAGAGCGTCGCGCCGCCTGACGCGATCCCATCGGCGCGCAGGAAGCGGAGAAACGCGCGCTCGATCTCGCCACGGCGCTTCAAAACCTCTTGCGTCACAACCAGCAAACGCGCGTGTGGATCGTGTGCCAACGCGCGCTTACACCACAAGGCGCATGCGGCGAGCTCGGCGACAGGATCGGCAGCCAGGTGGAACTCGATTTGCTTCGCCGCTTCGCCGGGAGGAGCTTCAGCCCAGCTTCCCCACGCATCGAAGAGCCTGCGTTGCGTGGGCAGGATGCGATCGAACCCGGCCAACAGAAGGGGAGGGCGCGTAGACGAATCCCCTTCGAGCGCCTCAATCAGTTCGAGGGGCTGACGTGCAGCGCTTCTCAGATTACCGGCGCGGCAAGTTTCGTCGAATTCAGCGAGCCAAGTGCTGTACTCCGCTGCGTCCTGCTGCCAGGCGCTACGCGCGCCTTCTTTCAGGAGCCGCGGAGCGTAGCCGCAGAGCAGGATGTGCGCTTCCATGGCCAGGTTTGCCAACCGATGGCGCGGACCCTCGAGCTGCGCTGCGCTGAGCCCGCTTCCGGCCACAATTTCTGCCCAGAGCGACTGCTCCTGCAGCGGGTTCAGGACCAGCCGGCCGTCGAAGCTGCGCTCGTTCCATGCATTGCGGACAAAACTTTGCCAGTCCTGAATGTTGGGCGAAGTCCAGGCGGTAAGCCCCTCGGCGCGGCGGGCGCGATGAAACGCGGCCGTGAGGGATCGCGCGGCGCGTTCGCTGGCCGTAACCACCAGCCCGCCCGTGCGCAAGCAGGCATCGATCTCCACCGCGGATGACAGTTCCCGGCTCACAGTTCGCAATTCTCGGCCTTATTCCCAAGGATACTCTGCCAGAATTTAATGCACTCCTGCCGCTGCGGATAACCGGTCCCGATCTCGAAACCAGCAACGACGAACTGTGATCTATGGACTAAAGAACTGTGCTTCCACTGGTTGTACACTAAGTTCTATGAAGCGTATCTTGTTCGCAATTGCGCTACTTGCCGTCGCCCTGGCCGGATGTCATTCGACTCCGAAGCCCGAAGCCCAGGGGCCCGCGGCGGCATCGTTCAAGGTCTATCACCTGCGCGGGAAGGTGGTTTCGATCGATACTGCCACCGGCGAAGTTACGTTGAACCATGAGGCCATTCCGGGCTTCATGGACGCGATGACCATGCCCTATAAACTCAAGGACCCCGGAATCTTGAGCGAATTGCACCCCGGCGACACCATCACTGCGGACGTGCTGGTTTCGCAGAATCCCGATGCCGACGTGCTGCTGGATCATATTGTTGTTATCGCGCAGGCCAAGCCCGACTACAAGCCCACGGTCTTCTATCACGTGCCCGCACCGGGCGACGCGGTGCCGGATTTCAAATTGCGCAACCAGGACGGCCGCACCATTCATCTGGATCAGTTCCGCGGCAAGACGCTGTTGCTAACTTTCATTTACACTCGCTGCCCTCTGCCCAACTTTTGCCCTTTGGTCACGCGCAACTTCGCCGTCATCGATCGCCAGCTAGCCTCGAACCCAGCACTCTATGCCAAAACTCACCTGCTGTGCGTAAGCTTCGATCCCGAGCACGACACGCCGGAGCGGCTTCGCTCCTACGGCGCACAGTACATCGGCAGCGACGATTTTGCCCATTGGGATTTTGCCGTGCCGACGAAGCAGGAACTCCTCGAGATGGCGAAGTATTTCGATGTGGGCATCACATACGGCGCCGACGATACGATCACGCACACACTCTCCACAACGTTGATCGGGCCGCAGGGCAAAGTGGCGCAGTTTTATCCCGGCAATGAGTGGACGCCGGAGCAGGTGACTGCGGACGTGAAGCAGCTGGCCGCGAGCGCCGGGTAGACGACCTGCGGAGCAATAGCTGATCACTGACCACTGGCAACTCGCAACTGTTATCCTTGCCATGCACAATGACGGAGGTTCGGAATGGCAAGAGTCACAATTATTTTCGGATTTCTGCTGGTTATACTTGGACTCGTTGGTTTCTTCGGCACCGGGAGCATTCATTACACCGCGCTCATCCCGACCTGATTTGGTCTTGCGCTCGCCGTTGGCGGGTTTCTGGCCATCAGCCCCATCGAGAGCCGGCGCAAGCTGATCATGCACATCAATGTGACGATAGGCCTTCTGGGCCTGATCGGCGCAGCGGCTGAAGTGGGGCGCAGCTATGCCAGCGCCATCGCCAAAGGCCTGGCGCCCAATCCCATCGCGCTCGCCGCCAAACTCGCCATGGCCGGCCTGCTGCTGATTTATGTGATCCTTTGCGTGCGTTCGTTCATCCAAGTACGGAGATCGCGTTAGGAAGTATCCATGAGCACAATGCGCAGCGGGCTCGGATTGGGCATGCAAGCCGAGCGCTCGCCGCACGGCCGCAGCCCTCGCGCCCTTGCCGATGCGCCCAAGAAGAAGACAGATTTCCGCAAAGCAATGCCGGAGGTCTGGAAGCTGGTGCGGCCGCGGAAATGGTTGCTGCTCCTGGGCCTGGTGCTGGTGGCCATCAATCGCGTAGCCGGCCTCACGCTGCCTTTTGTCTCCAGGCCGTTCGTCAATCTGGTGCTCCGGCAGCATCAGGGCGGCAGGCTTATGCCCCTGGTGATTGCCGTGTTTATCGCCACAATCATTCAGGCCATCACATCGTTTTTGAACACGCAATTATTGTCAAAGGCGGCGCAGCGCATGATTGCCGAATTGCGCCAGCAGGTGCAGCGGCATGTTGGCCGTTTGTCGGTCAGCTTCTACGACGAAAACCGCACCGGCCTGCTGGTATCGCGCATCATGAGCGACGTCGAGGGCGTGCGCAACCTCATTGGCACGGGACTGGTAGAGTTTGTCGGGGGCCTGCTCACTGCGGTCTTGTCGTTCGTCTTCCTGATGCACCGCAGCCCGAGGATGACGCTGATCGTCTTCTCCGTGGTCGGCGTCTTCGTCTTCATTTTGCGGTACGCCTTCAAAACCATTCGCCCCATCTTCCGCGAGCGCGCCAAAATTACCGGCGAAGTCACGGGGCGCCTCACGGAGTCTCTTGGCGGTGTGCGCGTCATCAAGGGCTACCACGCCGAAGAGCGCGAGGCGGGTGTCTTTCGGCTTGGCGTCCTGCGCCTGCTCGATAATGTGATGCGCTCGCTGACGGCGACCAGTCTGATGTCGATGGCGGCTACCACGGTGCTGGGCACCGTGGGCGCGATGGTGATGCTCCTGAGCGGACATCTCGCCTTGCGGAACCAGATGGACGACGGCACCTACATCCAATACACCATGTTCCTGGCCTTCATGATTGCGCCGGTGATTCAGGTGGTGAATATCGGCACGCAACTGACTGAGGCTGTGGCGGGCATCGATCGCACCATGGAGATCCTGTCGGAAAAAGATGAGTTTGCCGATCCGGCGCGCGTCGTCAAGCTGGGCGAGATTGCCGGCCGCGTGCGTTTCGACAATGTAGAGTTCTCCTACACGCCAGGCAAGCCCGTGCTGCACGGCATCAGCTTCCGCGCCGATCCGGGAACGGTCACCGCGCTCGTGGGTTCTTCGGGTTCGGGCAAGTCCACCATCATCAGTCTGCTCTGCGCCTTCCACAGTCCTGCGGGCGGCAAGGTTTTGGTTGATGACATCGACTTATCAACAGTGGACCTGAATACCTTCCGCTCGCAACTAGGCGTGGTGCTGCAGGATTCGTTCCTCTTCGACGGCACCATCCGCGAAAACATCATGTTCTCGCGCCCCGAGGCCAGTGAGGAGCAGTTCCTCTTCGCCTGCCGCACCGCGTGCGTCGACGAGTTTGCCGAGCGCTTCCCTGAGGGCTACGACACCATCGTGGGCGAGCGCGGAGTTAAGCTCTCCGGTGGCCAGCGGCAGCGCTTGTCCATTGCGCGCGCATTGCTGGCCGAGCCACGCATTCTCATTCTCGACGAGGCCACCAGCTCACTCGATTCCGAGTCCGAAGCCATGATCCAGAGCGGGCTAAGCGAACTGATGCGCGGCCGCACCACCTTTGTCATCGCCCACCGCCTCTCCACCATCCGCCGCGCCGATCAGATTCTCGTGGTCGAGCAGGGGCTCATCGTTGAGCGCGGCAATCACGCGGAACTCTTCGCCCTCGGCGGCCGCTATTACGATCTCTACACCCGCCAGCACGGCCTTGAGGCGAATCTGTTTCTTGCGCCCGGCGAAGGGGATGAGGTGGTGGAGAACGAGGGAAGGGAAGAATAGGCGCGAGCGCGGCACCGCCTTCCGTAAACGCGCATTCTCGTGCCCCGTTATCCCCGGTTCAATCTGTCAGGAATGTGACCGGTCCGTACCCTTCTCTTGTATGGCCCCTACCCCTATATGTCCTATCTCGATATTTGAAAATAAAGGAGTTATGGGAAGTGTATATGCCTCCATATTTGAAACCAAAGGGATTACAGGAGGTATATACGTCTCCGTATATGAAAATAAATGACTTACGGGAGTGGGCATATACCTCCGTCTGTTAGTGTCGGGTTCAGGGGTCAGGTTCGGCCCCGTCTGCTTTTGTCGCCAACTGTGTTCTTTGCGCTTAAGACAAGTTTGCCGGTTTCCGCTGAATTAATCCGCAAGGTCGGGGAGAGAAATAATTCGCGTGGAATGTGCGTCGCGCGAGTTGACGCGCGTCCCATTATCTGAGAATCTAGAGTCAGGGTCAGCAAACGGAACAGAGGATCAAAATGCGAGACGTACCCCCACAAGGCACTTACAAGGTTCAAGCACTCGACCGGGCTTTTGCAGTACTGGACCTGCTTGGCGAAAGCGAAACGCCGCTCGGCCTGGCTCAAGTGGCCGCTTCGCTTCAGTTGCACAAGAGCACGGCGCACCGTTTTCTCATGGTTCTCGAGCGGCACCGCATGGTGGAGCGCACCGCGAACGGCAAGTTCCGCCTCGGCCTTCGCCTGTTCGACTTTGGCAATCGCGCCATTGAGCAGTACGACCTGCGCGAGCGCGCCCAGCCGCACCTGCGCCGCCTGGTGGCCGAAACCGAGGAGACAGCCCACCTGGCCCTGCTGGAGGCGACGCGCGTCATCTACATCGACAAAATCGAGCCCACGCGCGCGGTGCGCATGATCACCCGTATCGGGGCCAGCAATCCCGTGCATTGCACCTCGGTCGGCAAGGCGATTCTGGCTTTTCTGCCTCCGGAGCGGTCAGCGGAGATTGTGCGGCGGATCCGCTTCGAGCGGCTCACGGGCCGCACCATCATGTCACCTGAGGCTCTGAGCGCAGAACTCGAAAAAACCCACCGTCGCGGGTACGCGGTGGACGACGAGGAGCTGGAAGAGGGCTTGCGCTGCATCGCCGTTCCGGTGCTGGATGCGCAGCGGCTGCCTGTGGCAGCGGTCAGCGTCTCCGGGCCGTCGTTCCGCGTCACCGCGCAGAAACTGCCTTCAATTGCAAATCATTTACTGCAGTGCGTGCGCGGCATTTCCACTGACATGGGATACGTGCCTTCAATCCGCGGCGTTCGCGCCGTTGCCAACGCCTGATTTAGCGCCATTGCCGGCTGCATACGCCTCTGTCGGGGCGCGACTGGTAGATCGGAGTTTTAATTCCGACTGCCAAGTTCTTCGGCTGCGGGTCTGGGCTGTGCAACTACTTATGCAATGTCTTGGCTCGAAGTCCCCACAGACCCATCGCCGCAAAGACGACAATCGCGACCCCAACACTCACCAGGCCAGCCGTGACGAGCGCCTCCTGCCAAGGCGGCGCCATACGCCCCGGCGCGGTGATCGGTGAGAGCGCACCGGTTCCGAAAATTGCGGCGAGCGTCGTGAAGAACCAGTTCGCATAGGTCCCATAGAGTCCAACCCAATAGGCTACTGCCTTTACGGCCGGAGCTAATCTCACCTCGGTCCAAATCGCTCCCATGGCGATGAGAAAAATGCCATTCGTCACGCCCTCGAGATGCGCGGCGAGCCCCATTCGAATGTTTGTGAAGTGTGGCTCGGCAAATCCTGTGAGCAGCCCGATCAGAAACAGAAACATTCCATGCCACATCAAGCGCCTGTTGGCAGGGTTCAAGAACGATTCTCCTTCCGAAAGGTGAATACAATCCGACCGAACGGGGCAGGTCGCCAGTCATTTTTGGGGATTCACTGGCACCAATCAAGCCCGCCGCCCAAGCGCATACTTTCATCACGCCAGAGAAGCAGGCGTCGCCATAAAGCCATCTGCCCCAACCGTGGCCTGAAGTTCGCTCTCTTCCTTGCGAACCACCAGCGGTTGCGCATCGCCATCCAGGTTGAAAACCACCGAGCCTTCTGTGTACCAGCTTGGAACCACCGGATTGCCCCACCAGTCGCGGCGCTGGTTATCGTGCACATCCCAGACGATGACAGGATTATCGGGGTCTCCCGTGTAGTAATCCTGCGAGTAGATTTCGATCCGGTGCCCATCCGGGTCACGGAGGTAGACATAGAAAGCGTTCGAAACGCCGTGCCGTCCGGGCCCCCGCTCGATCCTGTCTGAGAGCCGCAGCGCTCCCAGGCGATCGCAGATGTCGAGAATCTGACTGCGATCATGGGTGTTGAAGGCCACATGGTGGAGTCGTGGCCCGTCGCCCCCGGTCAACGCGATATCGTGCACCGTCGCTTTGCGGTAGAGCCACGAGGCGTAGATTGTTCCCTGATCGTCCCTGATCTCTTCCGACACCTTGAACCCCACATTCTCGTAGTAACTGCGGCCGAATGGAATGTCGGGGGTGAGGATATTAAAGTGGTCCAGGCGCGAGATCGCTCCTGTGCGGTGCTGATCGTAGCGCTGCGTGAATCGCTCGACATGCTCGGCGTGGTGAAAGTATTCAATCGGGAATCTCAGCGGGTCCTGGATGCGCACGGCCTCGCCCATGCCGCGGGTGGCTCCGGCGGGAACCCGCTCGACGCGTGCGCCCATTTCTCCGTAGTACGCCGCTGCCGTATCAAGGTCTCTCGGCGACCGCACGCGAAAACCGAGAAAACGCAGCCCGGCGGCTTTGCCCTTGCGGATCGCGAGGGAGTGGTGCAGGTACTCCTCGCAGGCCCGAAAGTAGATTGCGTTCTCATCCTCGCATGTAATGAGCAGCCCGAGCGCGTCACGGTAGAAGGCGCGCGATGCCTCGATGTCTGTGACCACGAGATCGACCACCGCGGCACGCAGGATGTCTGGGGGAGGGAGATTTGAGAGAGATCGTTCAGTCATGGGCGCTCCTCTGCCGGGTGTGAAAGTTAACTTGCCTGCGCGCCGAAGCGCGCCGTATGTACGCTGCCCAATGCGATGTGCACGGCCTGTTCGCGGGTATAGAAGCCGATAGAACGGTATCCGCCCTCGTGACCGAGACCGGATGCCTTGATGCCTCCAAACGGGGTCCGCAGATCACGCACGTTGTGGGAGTTGAGCCACACCATCCCAGTCTCGATTGCCTGGGCAAAGGTGTGAGCGCGCTTCAAGTCGCTTGTCCACACATACGCGGCAAGGCCGTACTTAACGCCATTGGCAAGGGCCAGCGCCTCCTCATCCGTTTCGAAAGGCGTAATGGCTGCGACGGGACCGAAGATTTCCTCCTGAAAGATTCGCGCGCTCGGTCTTACGTCGGCAAATACTGTGGGGGAGATGTAATTGCCCTCGTCGAGCCCTTCCGGACGCCCGCCTCCAGCCACCAGCCGCCCTTCGCTCTTGCCGATCTCAATGTAACGCAGAACCTTTGCGTAATGCTCCGGGTGTACCAGGGCGCCTACTTCGGTTTTGGGGTCGTGAGGGTCGCCGACGACGATTTTCCGGGTGCGCGCCGCAAATTGGTCCACGAAGGTTTCGTAGATCGCCTTCTCCACCAGGATGCGGCTGCCGGCCGTACAACGTTCGCCATTCAGCGAAAAGACTCCGAAGAGCGTGGAATCGATCGCCGCATCCAGATTGGCATCCGCGAAAACAATCGCCGGCGATTTTCCACCCAGTTCCATCGAGAGCGCTTTCAGGTTCGGCGCCGCGTTGCGAAAAATCGTTTGCCCGGTTGTGGTTTCTCCGGTAAACGAGATCAGCGGAACGTCGGGATGCTTGACAAGCGCGTCACCAGCTTCCTCACCCAGGCCGTTAACCAGATTGAAGACGCCGGCGGGCACGCCCGCCTTCAAGAAAATCTCTACCCACAAGCTGGCCGACAAGGGTGTAAACTCCGCCGGCTTCAGCACCACCGTGCAGCCGGAGGCAAGCGCAGGCGCCAATTTCCAACTCTCCAGCATGAACGGCGTGTTCCAGGGCGTGATCAGGCCGGCTACTCCGGCCGGTTTGCGGTTCACATAGTTGATTTGCTGATCCCCAACTTTATAGGCGTCGTCGGATTGCGCCACGATCAGGTCGGCAAAGAAGCGAAAATTTTCAGCCGCGCGCTGGGCCTGCCCCAGGGCCTGCGTAATGGGCAGGCCGGTGTCGAAGCTTTCGAATTCGGCCAGCTTGCGATCTTCCGCCTCCACCAGATCGGCGACGGTATTGAGCACACGGGCTCGGGCGCGGGGCAGCATGCGTGGCCATGGACCGTGCTCAAAGGCACGTTTGGCCGCTCGCGCCGCCAGGTCAATATCTTCCTTTTGCCCCGCGGCCGCTGTCGCATAGGGCCGATTTGAAACCGGATCGAGCACCTCGAATCTCTTGCCGGAGACGCTGTCAACCGCATTCCCACCGATAAAATGTTGGATATTCCGTGGCAGATTTTCCGGAATGTGCCGGTCGGTCATAACGATTACTTGCCTTTCATGGCGAACCCGCCTAACCGGTGCTTTCCGCTTCCCCAGTAGCTTGCGAATTTGCGTTAGGTCCCGCTCCGCAGGTGGGATGAGCGGCACCCGCACATGGGTGAAGGCGACCAGTTTGCGCTGCTCCAGCACTCATTTACCCCGTGCCGGATTGGTCTCGACAGATAGCAGGTCCACCAACTCTGGATTCGCGCCTCCTCGTCATGCCCACATTGAGACCTCGAATTCCAGGCCTTCCAAACCGGCAAGTGTTCCGCTGCAGTTTGCCGCGCTGGTCTCTTCAAGCACTAGGATTCTATTTTTTGGCGCCAGGATTCTAATCTTTGGCGTCCCCCTTGGTTTTACCGCGAGTTCTGACGGACCGGCTTCTTTTCGAGCAACACCATCCTCCTGAGAGCCCGATTCGTTTGGTACAATTCTCCTACGGGACATGGACAGATGTTCCGGGTTGCGGGTCGCCTGCAACGGCATAGATGGCAGAGAATCATGCAGTCCATGCCGTCCATTGATCGCGGAATTCGGTTGGATTTCGTGGAAACAGTGGAAGCGGGAGTGAAGACCTAACGTAAGTCGAAGAATAGAAAGAGGGGACGTAGCTCAGTTTGGTTAGAGCGCTGCCCTGTCACGGCAGAGGTCGCGAGTTCGAGTCTCGTCGTCCCCGCCATTGATTCTAAACGGATTAGAGTCAATCGGCATAGATAGTGACAGCATAGAAATCATCAATTTCTCAAACTTTTCTCAAACTCTACTCTCAAAACCTGGCCTTTTGAGTCAATCGCACGGCGCGGGAGTGTCGTTCGATCCGTTCGCGGCGCTCGCTTGCTGTGAGAGCCTACCGAGACACCCCCCACACCCCCTAGTGTCAGGGCGAAAATCGCGGGGATACCTGCCCGTCAAGATCGGACTCGAAAGCAAGTTGGGGCATACCCCAATAACGCAGCGTTCAAATAGATGGTGGATTCCATACAGGAATTCGGTCATGGCAGAACATTGTTGAGCAACATTCGAGCCCACTTTTCCACCAGCGAGCGGCGTAGCATGTGTGCGTAGCCAATCACAGAAAGAGGCGCGTTGTGAACGAAGTGTACGCGGAAGGCGAATGCGTCGCCGAACAGACTGCCAAACAAGGTGAAGGCACGGGGAACTCGACTGGAGAGAGCGTGCCTGCCCATCATGCATCTGTCGTACCAGCGATTCGCACTTCTCAGATTATGTGGGGAGTGTTTTGGGGCATGACGCTTTGGAGCGTCGTTGCTGGTTTCGTTCTTGTATGTCATCGTAGACGTGACCTTGGGTTGGTCTTGGCTTTACTACTTGCTAAAAGGGCGATGGTAGCTTCACGTTGTGCAATATTCGAGCCCTGTTTTCCACCAGCGAGCGGCGTAGCATTTGTACTGGGCAGCGAACAGGAGAAAGAGAATGTCAATTATTGCCCCTGTAGTTTTGACAGCCGCGCAATTCGTTAGCGGCGTAGTCTCAACCGCGAAGACAGCGCGCGATCTTGCGAAGGACTCATCCAACCACGAGTTGAAAGCGATTATCAGTGAGCTTTATGACGCAGTGCTTGACGTTAAGGGACAGGTGCTCGTTCTAGACGAAGAGAACCGCAATCTAAGGGAAGAGCTTGCGCGTAAGGATGAGATTGTCGGGCCTCTCGATCCACACGGCTATTTCTTCTGCAAAAATAAGCCGGGACAGCCGTTGTGCCCGAAATGCTTTCAATCGCTACCGAAGAACGTTGTCTTTCTTCCACCGTTACAGAGTTTTGATGGTGGAACGTATCGATTCTGCATGATCTGTGGTTTTGAACACTATGAAACGCCTCGAAAGCATTCTTCCGAACCTTTAGCGGTCGGGCATGAATCGCTCTTTCATCAAACGAAAGGGTATGTGTAGGCAATTCAACGAATGGAGAGGACGAGTCGTGAGCGAACATTTCGATTCATTTAAAGATGACGATGAATTCAAGGACGACGCAGACACGAAGGCCATTTTGGGAATGATTGACGCAGTTATTGCGAAAAGAACTGCACAGGATTCTTACGATTGGCTTTGCGATCTGGAATCGAAGATTGAGAACCGTGTTGACGCAGTGATGGCAAACCCTGAAGTCAAGGGATAAGTAATTACTCGAACCGTTTGAACAATCGAACAAAAAGAATGGAGAGCACGATGCATGTAGACCTGTACATTTTCAAAGTACAGCGTGAATTCATAGAGGAATCAACTCGCTATATTGCTAAGGCTCATAAATTCGGCACTCCAATAAAGAAATGGGCTGATGCTGAAAGCCTGGTTGAACTTAGTTGTGAGCTTCAACATCCAATGCCTGCGTTTGATTGGGGCGAGATTGAAACGAACCTCGAAACGAAAGGCGGACATACGTTAACCCTTGATTTAACTGAGGCTCAATTCACTCAACTATTTTCAAAGTGGCCAAGCTATTGAAGGTAACTCGCAGTCAAAAGTAATTTAACTGATCGGTGTAAACAGTCGTACTATCCACCTATATCCGCCATTATTTAATTTACAAAATAGCTTGCGCTGCGCTCAGTTGTGCGCTAAGTTAGTTCATGCCCAGTCGGGCATAAGTAAGAGGTAACACCTTCCCAGTCGGGAACGAAGGCGAACCAGTCGGCAAGCCCGGATCAAACAAATCCCACTTTGATTCGAGGTAGCCAAATGGCACAGGTTCAAATTACTGACGTTGTAGTACCCGCCGAATTCACGGCCTATCAAGTTGAAAACTCCATGCTCAGCACAGCCCTGTTTCAATCGGGCGTAGTGCTCCCTAATGGTGAGATGCAAGCGCAGCTTAATGCTGGTGCGGAACAGTTCACCGTACCGTTCTGGAGCGACATTCCAGACATTGAAGCCGACATCAGCACAGATAACGCAGCGGTTCTCTCGACGCCGCAGAAGATCAGCGCAGCGGCACAAGTTGTGAAGAAGAGTTTTCTACACGCATCTTGGAGCGAGATGAGCCTTGCGAGCGAGTTGAGCGGTTCAAGCGCTCTTGAGCGCGTCCAATCTCGCGTTCTCGCTTACTGGGATAGGCAATGGGAGCGACGTCTTATTGCATCGCTTCTTGGCGTGTTGTATTCCAACGTAGCGAACAACGGCGGGGACATGGTGAACGATATTCACGCTTTGTCTGGCACTGTCACGCTTCCTGGAACGGCTGTTACCGTACCCGCGAACGCATTTAACGGCCTCGCAGTCATCAACACGGCATTGACTATCGGAGATCGTCTCTCGGATATGAAGGCGATTGCGATGCACAGCGCGATCTACGGTGAAGCATTGAAGAACAACGAAATCCAGTTCTTCAAGCCATCAGACAACAGCCTTCAAATCCCGACATACAAAGGCATGGCCTGCATCGTTGACGACAATCTGACCACTGCGACAGCGGGAGTATATGTCACGATTCTGTTTGGTCCTGGTGCCGTTGGGTTTGCTGTAGCGCCTCCGAGGACAGGCTACGGCACGGAGATTTGGCGCACACCAGCAGCCGGAAACGGCGGAGGCCAAACAACGTTGCATTCGCGTTTTGACGTTGCGATTCATCCGCTTGGCTTTGCCTGGACGAATGCCAGCGTTGCGAGTTTGAGTCCGGTACAAGCCGAGCTTGCTTTCGCAGCGAATTGGACGCGGGCATACAGCCAACGCAAGAGCGTGCCATTGGCGTTCTTGATTTCTCAGTAATCAGCTTTCCGTCAACCAACGGAACGAGGGATGCGCTGCCCGATTTGCGCATCCCTCACTTCTTGAATTGGAGTATCAATCATGGCCGCGCCAAGAAAACTACCACCAGAGGGAGCAGCCGAAGACATACGGCGTCTTGCTGCCGAAGGTTATGGGCAAGTTGGAATTGCTGCCCATTTCAATGTATCCCGCGATTGCCTGAAAAGGTGGATCAATGAATCGGAAGAATTGAACGACGCATACGAGATGGGCAAAGAAAGCGAACGTCAAGCCTTACACGCGATGGTCGTAGCATCCGCACGAGCGAACAAACCGGCGAACGTTAACGCATTTTTCTTATTGAAGGCCAGACATGGCTATGTGGAGACTGATAACCGAACCAAGGTTAATGTAGATGTTGCAGTGAACAGCGTTTTAGTTGTGCGGGACTTCGGCACTGACGAAGAATGGGCAGCTAAGGTCGCAGCGCAGCAACGCGCCTTGACCGCCGACAGCGCCAGCCCCTTTCAGCTAGAAGCGTCTACTACTCCCCAGGTTGACGCTGTAACGCCCCACTACGGGCCTCCTGTGTTCGATTGGCAGTCACAGCCTGCCCCTGCGCCGTTCCACGCACAAGAGCCTATCCCTAGCGCCCTTGTAGCGCGTCCTGCCCCACCTTGCGAGCCTCCTGTGTGGCGTGGCAGGGCATAGGCACAAATGAGAATGGCTGTCAGCAATCAAGCCAAAAGCCACGCTCTCAGACCGCCTCGATTGATTCCCTATTTTGGGTTCATTCCCAAGCCGAATTGCGGCCTCGACGCTGTGGCTGCGGTGCGTTGGGAAGGTGAGCCAGCAGCCCCGCTTGCTTTGCTAGCAACTACGATAGCGCGATAAAGCTTCAGTTTCGATTCGTCCTTCGATCCTAGCAATAAGCCTTTAATCGCGTCAGCCGAAAACGGGACAGGCTTTCCTTCATGCGTTACGGGCTTCCCATCGGCGGGATTAAGCAGCGTCAAAACCCCATCGCGCATTTCGATCTTATAGTCGGCTTCCAATGCGGAGCGCAACGCTTGCGGCGCTACTGAGATTGACTCGCACAGATCGTTGACCGGGCCATCAATCGTCAACTGGCGAATTCTCGTTTCCGCTTCGCTAGCCTTTGCTTGGAGAGTTGATGCGCTCGCTTCCAATTCGGCGATGCGAGCCTTGCGCGTAGCGCTCTTCTGAGTGAGTTCCGCGTTCGCCTTGCGAAGAGTTGCCAGTTCCAACCCTTCGGGCGATTGTTCGGTGGGAAGGTCTGGCATCATTTACCGCTTTCCGAAAAGTCAATGAACCCAACAAAATTCGTGAGTGTCACTTTCTTGCCTTGCTTAGCCAATTCGGTAACGATGTAATGAAAGAGTGTGCGTTGCTTCGGAGCAAGTAGCGTCACATCTTCGATCCCCGCCTTAAACAGGCGAGCCACTGCGTCCTGATCCGGCCTTCCTGTGTCCACCCAAAGACGCTCCATCCAAAGTGGCACCCGCTGGATTGACTTTGGCCCAGTAGGTTCGGTGACGTTTGGCTCATCTTCCTGCATGGATGTTAGCGAGAGCGCACGCTTGAACGCATCTTCGATGAATTCAACAAGGCTCTGGCCCTTGTGACGTGCGGCAGTCTTCGCAAGGAAAAGCAGCTTTTCCTCAATGTCTGCGTTCAATTGTGCTTTGCGTGGCTCTGTGTTAGGCATGTCGATTTCTCCAGTTCAATCAAAGCCTAGCAGTATATAAGTTACCTGTCTATAGAAAAAGATAGGGAAATAGCAAAACCTTGCTTTTATTCGTAACTCGTGAGAATATCTCCAAATGCAACCAGTCCAAATCCACTTAGTTTCTCCCTCGGCCACGACCTATTGTGATGTTAGTGACCAACTAATCAAGGAACTGCGCGTATCATGCGCCTATTACCGTAAGTTAACGAAGCAGGGTTTACCATCGATCCTAGTCGCTATCTATCATTGTGGAGCGAAGGTGATTCGTGAAGCAGTTTGCTTCGAGCATAAAGGGTTTGTGCAGAAGCAAGCTGCTAATTGGTGGCAACAGCGTACTAACATGCCGATTCCTCGGAGTGTTGACATAGCGTTGACGCACGCTGTACACCTTCGCGTTCCGATCAAGCTACGAGTAAGCGCAAGCACCCTAAACCGCAAGTATCCTGTTATTCTCGAATCCATATTTCGCACCATCAACTAAGACCCTGAAAGGCTCTCTCATGGACAATCAGCCTATTCTCTTAGGCATTTGGAGGCCGCTGCACTGGCGCGTGTGAGCCGGAGTTTTCTCTACGAGCGACTTGCATCCGGCGAAATCGAGTCGCGTAAAGCCGGTCGTAGACGCTTAGTTGTCGCCGCGAGTCTCAATCAATGGATGAGTAACCTGCCAGTCATCGCATTGAAGCATACGGCTAGAGCGAGCGAGGCGAATCATGCCTAGATCATTAAAAAAGTGTGTTCCCCCTATAACAGCAATGAAATGGATGCTTGTGGATACGCCAACCGATACGCCGCACCCGGATGTGTACGAAAGGGATAAACGGCAATTTGCGAGACTGCGTAAGCGGAATGCATTCATTCGCATTGAGCATCTCGATGAATTCGACTGGGAGGTCAGTATTCGTGATCGTTGCAAAATGCCGCTGCTTCGCGTTCTAGTGTTCCGTATCGCGCCTGGAATTCATGCCCGAATCCCCGTGTTTCGCGGCAACTATCCGGCAAACCTTAATGTTTTATCTGATGCCGAAATTGGAATCATTCTAGCTGGAATGATGCGTAAAGGCGGAATGAACTATGAGGAATGCTTGACGTATGAAGCGCAAAGGAAATTGGAGCTAGACGCAGACAGGGCGGTCAATTGACAGCCTCCCCATCGAAGCAAGATGAAGTGTTAGCCCTACGTGGCAAACTCTGGCAAAACGGCTTTCGCCCCGTTTCCGTCTACAGCCCGGGTGCTGTCGAGTGGACAGGCAAGCCGATTGACAACGTGGGGAAACGTCCCAACTGCAAGAACTGGCATGAATCGGCGTTAGCGAGCATACCTGATGCCTGTACAGCGAAGCCTTCGCTTGATGCGCTCAATACCGGCATCCTGTGCGATGGTTTGATCGCTGTTGATCTTGATATTGACGATTCCACGGTGTCACAGCAAGCCATCAGCGCAGCGATTCACATTCTTGGAAATGCTCCAATACGCACGCGATCCGACAGCGCAAGAGCGCTGATGCTGTATCGAGCCGCAGAGGGTGAGCCAACAAAGCGCAGCGTTACAGGCACCCAAGGCAAGATCGAATCCCTTGCATTCGGTCAGCAGTTCGTCGCCTTCGGTCAGCATCCCTCTGGCGCTGCCTACGAATGGCCGCAAGGCTCACCAGCGGATTTTCACAGGGATGCACTCACGGCGGTGTCGCAAGAGGCGCTGCAAGCCTTCTTAGTGGCCGCTGCGCCTCTGGTAGGCGCTGATGCCCCTGCGCACCCCACAACGTCACCAGCGGGCCTCTACGTTGCGCCTGCGTCGTACCTAGTGACAGACCGTGACCGGGATTATGCGGCCTCCGTTCTGTCGGATGAATGCGCCAAGCTCTCAGCAATGGTTGAGGGAATGGGCAGGAACAATCAACTGAATATCTCCGCTCACAGCGTCGGAACCATGGTGGGCAATGGCTCACTTAGTAGTGAGATTGCTAAACGCGATTTGTTGCTTGCTGCAACGGCGAATGGACACGTGGCAAAACACGGTATAGCGCAGACGAGAGCGACCATTGAAAGCGGGTTGAACGCTGGAGCGAAGAAACCGCGCACGCTGAAATCGATCGAAGCGCCAGACATTGACGTCAGCGGACTCTTGCAGAATGCGAAGGCTGCTCCTGCAAAGGAATGGCCCGCTCCGTTAAGCAGCGATGCATACATTGGAATCGCTGGTGACTTTATACGGCTCGTTGCTCCGCAGACCGAGGGCGATCCATGCGCCTTGTTGATCGCATTCCTTACCGTGGTGGGCTCGCTTGTCGGACGTGGCGCATACTTGCCCGTTGGTCCGACACATCACTACGGCAATTTGTTCAGCGTCATAATTGCGGAAACCAGCAAGGGGCGCAAGGGGACTGTTATGGCCGAGGCTAAGCGATTCGCTGCGATGATTGATCCTACAATCTCTGCGCGAATGCTTGGGGGCCTGTCGTCTGGCGAAGGATTGATTGAGGCTGTGCGCGATGCTCGGTTTGATGATTCGCAGAATGAACAGGGCAAGCTACCACTTGCAAAGGTGATTGACAACGGCATTGCAGATAAACGCTTGCTCGTTACAGAGTCCGAAATGGGGCAAGCTCTACAGGCCGCAGGACGCGAAGGCAACACCTTGAGTGCGGTTCTCAGAATGTCATGGGACGGTGATGAACTACGGACACTCGCTCGCAGCAATAAAAACGTTTGCAGAGAGCCCCACATCTCGATATTTGGAAACATTACGCTTGACGAATTGCAACGCCTGCTCACTTCGACAGACAGAACAAACGGGTTCGGCAATCGGTTTCTATGGGTGTGTGCGAAACGCTCTCAGGAACTACCTTGGGGTGGGCAAGTGGATGAGGCTGCATTGCAGGCACTCGCTACGAAGGCTGCCCATGTTATCAATGCTGCAAGCTACTACGGTCAATGCGGATGGATGCCTGATGCGGCGTCTATGTGGGCCAAGGAGTACAGCCGTCTGAGTGCTGGCCGTCCCGGTCTAGCTGGTGCCATGAGTGCCAGGGCAGAGGCTCAGACGCTTCGCCTTGCGCTGCTGTACGCGATTCTCGACGGCTGTAATAACGTAGACATTCTGCATCTACGCGCAGCATTGGAAGTGTGGCGCTACTGCCAAGATAGCGTTGATTACTGCTTTGGTGGAACGATGGCGAATACGACAATCGACAGGATTCATGCGTATCTTTGCACTATGCCAGAGGGCGCGTCTCTCACTCAAATATCAGGTTACTTTGGACGAAACAAGAAGAGAGAAGAATTGCAACACGCTCTCACAGCCTTGAAAGAATCCGGTATCGCTCGTTCCGAAGCTAAGAAGACTGGCGGACGTGCGGCTGATATGTGGTTTGCTTGCTGAATCGAGATAATAAGTTACTGCACTATTGGGGCATACCCCACGAATCACAAGCGATTTCGTCAATTTCGTTCTTTCGTATGTTCGTATAGGGTGTCTTATTCGTTATAAAGAAAATGGGGTATACCCTAATAGTTAATAACTAACACTAGATAATAGACTTATAAGCACAATCTGTTCAATCTCCACTGACAGGCAAAGAGCAGCACGAATAAACGAAATAACGAAATTAGACGAAGGAACGCAATAAGGGGCAGAGCAGGAAACCATTTGTTTTCGGCACAACGCCAATGCGTAAAAAAGCCTGCATCCAATCGTTACAATGCAGGCTCAATATGGGTAGCTCACTACGATTGATTAGGCAGTCTTCGCCACCAGTACGGGACCGGGCTTTGCAGTGAATCCGAATGACGGTTTGTTGTGACGAATCGTTTGCTCTTCAAACGACTTTTCAAAGTGAGTATATCGATCCGTCATGCGTGCGCTGCTATGGCCCATTTGTTTTTGCACCAGTTCACGGCGCGTTCCGCCCATAGCTAACAACGATGCAAAGGTGTGGCGTAGATTGTGAAACGTAATATGCTTTTTAACCTTCGCTGCTTTGCAAGCATCCTTCATCCGTTCGCGCTGGTGATCTTTCTTCCATTCTGTTCCATCGCTGCGAAGAAACATGAAATCGCCTTGCGACTTGCCTTTTACCTGCTCATCAAAGAACGCGGCCTCTTCATCCGTCAGGTAAACGTTCTTAGGGCGCTTCGTCTTGCCTTGTAGCACTTCAATGGAACGATTGAGCGAATCGTATGCCTCAATCTTCATGGTGCAAAGCTCGCCATAGCGACAGCCCGTATACAGCGCCCCTTGCACGAGATTGCAGAAATCAGGCTCGCACGCTTCAATGAATCGCTTGCCTTCATCGGGCGTAAGGTATTCAGTTCGCATCCTTGCAGTATTGTCGAATGGTTTCACCGTGACCCATGCTGTGCTGCTCTTCACCTTTTCGTTTTCGTATGCAAGCGTCAGGAGTGCTTTGAGGCTGCGCAACACTCGATTCGCTGTGTCTTGCCGTCTGCGGCGCGTCTCAGGATCGTTAATGTCAAACTGCGTTTTGCACTTGGGATGCAACGTCCAAGCCGGAGGCTTTGAGCCCAATTCCTGATGCCAGTCGTACAGCGTGGGTTTGGTGAGCTTGCCTATAACGATATGGCCCAATGTCGGCAGGATGTGATTTCTGACGTGAATCTCGGCTGTAGGGCCGGTCTGCGTCTTGAGCCACGCTTCCGCCGCATCATAAACCGTGTAGGGCTTACGGCTGATGCCTGCGCTGCCCTCGTTCACATCTCGGAACCATTCACGCGCCTTTTGGACTGCCTGATCCCTGGTAAGCACTCGCACGCCGTCAGCAGTCGTCAGATCGTCGGCGAGGCCCAATTCAGCAAAGGTGTATTGCTTCGTTCCTTCGTTTAGCTTTCGGGCGTACCAGACTCCACCTTTGCGATTGCGCCGATACCCTAGCGCCAGTCCCTTGACGATCCGTTCAATGTAGAGCTTTTTGCCGTGTGAAATCGCGCGCCGTGATGACTGCGTAGTGAGCTTTGTTTTCGTGCCTGTCTGCGTCATGGCTCAACCGTATCAGGTTTCTCAAACTTTTCTCAAACTTTTGTAGGAAAATCTCAAACTATTTCGGTGGACACTGGTGGACGAGTTCTAAATCGGGAAGGGAAGAGAATGCAGAATCGTCCAATAAAATCAAGGTGTTTAGGAATTCTCTACACGTTTCAAAATCGCAAGAGCGCCAGTACGAAAAGTGCCTGATGCTGCCCTGTCACGGCAGAGGTCGCGAGTTCGAGTCTCGTCGTCCCCGCCATAAACAATTTAGAATCAATGGTTTGCTGGCGTGACCTCTTCTTTCATGCCCCCTCGAGGGTGCTGAAGGGTGCTGAAGCTAGCTCCCTCCAAGCAGACCTCGGAAGGCCAGGTTCTGAGCCACACGTTTCTCATCCCCGACAGCTTGCTGATAGATTTCCAGCGTCATCCTGCTGTTGGCGTGCCGTAGAAGCTCCTGGGCAGTCTTGATGTCGACACCGTGCTGCCGCAGCATGGTTGCTAGGCCATGACGGAAGCTGTGCCAGCCGATTCGCTTTGTGATTCCAAGCCGCTCGAGCGCCGGCCGAATGTGACGCTTGAGGATCATATCCGGCGTCAGCGGCTGTGTTCCATTCTTCGCGACGGAAGGGAAGAGAAAGTCCTCATCGGACTTGTAAAGAGAGGTCTGCCGCCAGTGCTTCAGTTCTTCAACGACGAGGGTCGGAAGTGGAACGGGCTTCCGTGATGCCTCTGTCTTCGTGTCGCCTTCGACGTTGTGCCAGACGGAGTGCGTGACATTTGCCTGCTTCAGCTCGATGTCAATGTCGTGCCAGCGGAGAGCGATCAGCTCTCCCCGGCGAAGGCCGGTGCTTCCGGCCAGCAGCACCATGACGCGTTCACGCTCGGACAGTTCCAAGATGAGCGCTTGGAACTCGCCAGCTGTAAGAATGTCTGGTGTGCGGAGCCGTTTAGCCGACGTTCGGACAGGAGTGATGGGATTCTTCGCTGCCCATTCATAACGAATGGCATGCGAGAAGAGGGTAGACAACAAGTTTCGGATCTTTGTCTTGGTACCGGGGCTGGCGATTTTGCCATCGACCCTGGTGAGGTTGCGAAGCCAGCTTTCAACTTCCACGCTTTTGATTGACGAGAGCGTGTGCTTACCCCATTTCGGAATGATGTGGAGCTTGAGGTAATTCTTGTATCCCTCAGCGGTGGAATGGGCTTTGAGTGGAATTTCAACGCGCTCAAAATGGGCCGCGAGCTGTTCCATGTTCATTGGAGCGAATTCCGCTCCGTCGTTGACGTCGACCCTGAGCTGCGTGACAGCCTTCTCCGCGTCCTTACGCTTGGGGAACTCGGTCACCGTTCCTACGATCTTCTTCTTATAGACACGGTGACCGCCTTCCTCGGCGTAGTAACGGAAGACCCATGCATCGGGCTGGCTCTTTCTCTTCAGCAAAGTCAGGGAACCTCTTTGGTATCGTTGCGCCTGCATACGGATGATCTCCTTTGCACGCGCACTGATGGCTTGGGACGAGTCTACATTTTTGGGCGACGAGGTCAAGGTGGGGGAGATCATGCCGCTACCGCCCTGTTGGTCTGGGCGTTCAGCCAGGCGTCCAGCTCGTGCTTGAGAAAGCGCCAGAACCTGCGACCGCCTTGGCCGAGCGGATGAGCCGGAACATATCCTTGCCGGGCCCAGCGGGTGATGGTTTTTTCGTCCAGCGAGAGGTACGCAGCGGTTTCCTTCGGGTCCATGGGCCGAGAATCCAGGCCTGGGGCAGGGCACTGAGCTGACTCGGAGAATGGCAGAACCTTGCGGGCGGGCTTTGAGCCATGTTGCCGATAATTGATAAGATCCTGGTCGCATTGAAGGTTTGGGACCTCAGCACTGGGGTTTGAGACGCCGACTGAGATGTTGTTGACATTGAGGTGATTCTTCTTTACGGGTTGTCCTGCGTTGGCTGGCATCTGTAAGGGGGGAGGTAGTTTCGATTTAAGGGTGTCCATGCGACTTTCTAGTATCGTTCCGCACCTGTGGAAATCTCGGGAGTTTCTGGCCACGTCCCCTGAAATGGGGCGAACCGCGTTTATTCTGGACCGGGGTTTCTTGACCATCGTGATGTTAAACTAATAAGAATCATATGTTTATATGGCTAAACCTCCGCCGAACTGGCCACTTTTAATTATTTTGTAAGAAAAGTGCATACGGCAAGGTCAATCGATTCCTTGTGGACTATTTCGCCGTATATTCGCCTAGAATCGTGCCATGTCGCCACATGCGCCGTGATCGCGCCGCTGCTCACCTGCCGTTGCACCTGTGCCGGCGGCAACTCGATCAGGCCCATCCGCCGCGAGACCCAGCTCACGCTGCGATCGAATCGCCGCGCCACCTCCTCCTGGTCATAGCCGAAGCGTTCTGACATCTCCGCCAGCAACCAGCCCTCCTCCAGGGCCGTAGCCTGCACGCCAGCGCGCATCGAGCGGTCCAGGAACAGGGCCTCGGCCTCGCTCAGCGACCAGAGCACCGTCTTGACCGTGTCGCGGCCAAGCTGCTCCAGCGCCCTGACCCGCCGGCGGGAGTCCGTCAACGCCGCCGCGGAGGCAGATTCCTCGCGGGATGCAAATGCAGAGCGACTCTGGGTCCGCGCACGTGATCTCCTCGACCAGATGCACGCGATTGCAGAGAAGGCGCGCTACCACCAGGATGCCAAGGTCCGTTTCCTTGTGGAGTGGATTCGCAAAAAACAGTGTTCCGATCATTCATTCAAAAAGGCTTCAACCACGCGATCCGGCCAAGAGAAGGTGAAGCGGGGACAGGCAGGGCAGAATTGGGGGCCGTTGCGCCCCGGCGCAGAGGCTGTTTTTTGGGTACCGGGAGTGGAGAAAAAGGAAGCCGGCTGGCGCAGCAGAAAACTACCTAAATCTATCATTCTATAAGACTTCAACACTCTTTCTGGCCAAGAGCGGGACAGGTTGGGACAGATTTGGGGCCGTCGCGCCCTGGCGCGCCGAGGCCCCGGCGGGGCGCAGCGGAAAACGATCTAAATCGATGATTCCATAAGAGATCAACAACTTTATGGGCCAAGGGAAGGCACAGCGAGGACAGATTGCAGAGGCTCCCCGGCGGGCGCAGGAGAGAGGTGTCTAAAGCAATCATTCAAAAAGACTTTAACAAGCTTCCTCCGGCGGGCGAGGCAGAGAATGACATAAGTCAATCATTCAAAAAGGCTTCAACAGACTCCCCCGGCAGGCAAAGCAAAGAACGGGATCTAAGGCAATCATTCAAAAAGACTTTAACCACTCGATCCGGCCAAAAAACTGACCTGCACACACTCTCACCAGGCCCGGCTAGCAACAATTGCACAAGCAGCAGTGCAATTTCGATTTTATTTCGCCCAGATACACTGATAGGTTCAAATTTGCCTATACTAGAGCGGGCCTTTTATCCCCAAAAACCCTCAGAGGTGTGCCAAAAGTATCAAAGGTAGGCAGGGGAAACACGGGACCCCTGCCTTCCTCTTACAGATTTCGACGCAACGACAGCCAGGGGTCTGAGAGGTTTTAGCGAGCAAGATTCCCAAAATGGGAAACATCCCTTGGGGGGCGCCGGGAGAAGATGAAGAAGAGACTCTCCACCGACGAACATCACCAACTGCAGACGAGCCTTGCTCGAGGATCATGGATCCATGGATCAGCGCTTCCGGACTTCGCTGCTGAATCCTGGCCGGCACGGCTGCGTCTGAAGCTCATCCGGCATGGAACGATGGAGCGCAGCGCTGAGCAGAACTGACTGGGTACCGGCAGCTTCCCCGCCCGCGCGTGCGCGAGAGTTTTTGTGTGGGGCAGGACGGTGAACCCGCTCAACTTTAATTGCGTCCTGGGCAAACTTCTTGGCTCTATCGATTGATGCCATGGGGAAACCTATCTTGTCAGCTTTTCCTGGGACTCGATTGCCCTGTTTCCAGTTGGTGGCAATATCGCAACTATAGAACGGGGCTCGGATTGCTCCAGCTATCTAACTAACTAACTAAACTAACTATCTATCTATATTGTCCCTTGCCGCTTTCCTATAGAAGGAGAGAGCCAGCAGGAGGCTCGGTGCTGAGCCTGATCATGAGCAGAGCTTCGGCCTGGCGCGCGTGCGCGAGGTTTTTTGTGTGGGGCAGGAGGGAGAACCCTGGTTGTTATGCTCACCCAGAACGCGTGCCGAGATGTCGGCCGCGGACATGCCTACGGAAGAGAACCGGAAGAGCCGATTCGGATACTCATCGAGCCGAACTCCACCAGGAGTGGCTTCGGCAATTGTCCCT
Source organism: uncultured Acidobacteriaceae bacterium (assembly GCA_963848805.1). Lineage (GTDB taxonomy): Bacteria > Acidobacteriota > Terriglobia > Terriglobales > Acidobacteriaceae > Telmatobacter. The sequence goes on from CAWKFD010000009.1 coordinate 93,493, forward strand.
TCGATGGTTTCAACCGGTTCGGTGAACCGCCGGTTGTCCATGCGGATCGATGATTCTTTGGTCTGACGAACCCGGTCGACGATCTTCTCGAGCTCGATCTCGAGCTCGGTATTGTTTCTGGCGTCGCCGGAAACTCTCTGCCGGTAATTGTTGTACTCCCTTGAGTAGGGCGCCACATCGGCCAGGATGCGCAGCTTATGGATATCCGGGTAATCTTCCGGATTGACGTCCTTCAATTCCGGATGGAGCGATTCATAGCCTGCGCCGGGCAGACGGGCGTAGCCGTCATCGACCTTGACAAACGGATCTCCCTTTTTGAAGTTGGTCATGTAGTCGTCGCCGGGGAGCCAGGAGGGCATGGTGTTGGGGATTTCGTTGGCCTGGGGCTCGAAGGCCGCCCGCTGGATGAAACGGCGCAGGGGCTCGGAATAGCCGAAGTGTTCCTTGAGAGAAGGCGATGGTCCTAGACCTGCACCCAGTTCCCGTTCGTAATAACGACGGGAGATCGCTTTGGTACTGGACCCCACTGAGCACATACTCATCATGTAGTTAAATCTATCCATCGGGACCGGCCTGCTTGACAAGTTGGTCCAACAGGAGTAATACTTATATGAGCACAAAGAAAAAGATGTTTGCCCCCCTTCCTTCTTCCTCTCTTGTCCGCCAGAGCATGGGCCGGTTGTTCGGCTCCTGCATCCAGGAGACTCGCAAGACGGCCGGTCTGTCCCTCGAAGAAGCCTCCCGCTTGTCGGGCATGGAGATCTCTGAGTGGGTGGCCGTCGAGAAAGGCTGCGTGCCCCAGGACGTAAACCGGCTGCGGGCCATGGCCGACGCGATGGAGATCACTTTCGACCAGATTGGCACGCTGGTTCTGGTCTGCAAGGCGGCCTGGGAGTTGTAACCGGGGCGCGCCGCCACTGGCGCGCCGTACTCATAGCCAGATAATCTCGCCTCTTGAGAGAGGAGGTGAGTCCGATCGCCACCATCAACAGTGAGGAAGTCAGCGCATGAATCTGAAACCAGCAAGGTGGCGCCAGTGAAACGTGCCGCCCTTTATATGAGGGTCTCGAGTCTGGATCAGCATCCCGAGACCCAACTCCTCGACCTGCGCCAGATGGCCGCTCAGCGCAGCTACGAGATCGTGCAGGAGTATACGGATCGGATCAGCGGAGCGAAAGCTAAGCGCCCTGGCCTCGACCAGATGATGGTCGACGCCCGCCGCGGCAAGTTCGATCTGGTGTTAGTGTGGGCCTTCGACCGAATTGCGAGGTCGGTAGTCCATTTCCTCCAGGTGCTCGACGAGTTGAACCACTTGGGCATCGAGTTCGTTTCGTTCCGGGAAAATATCGACACCGGCGGCCCGCTGGGCCGTGCCATCGTGGTTATCATCGGCGCCATCGCCGAGTTGGAACGCAACCTGATCATCGAGCGGGTGCGCGCCGGCATGCGGCGCGCCCGGCTTGAAGGCACGCACATCGGACGCAATCCTTTAACCCTGGACCATGAAGCGATCCACCGTGAACGCTGCCAGGGGCAGAGCATCCGGCAGATCGCCAAAGGACATCGCATCTCAACCGCCACGGTGCAACGTGTGCTGCGGAAGCGCCCGGCCCAAGTCCCCGTCGAGGAGCTCAAGAAAACGGCCTGAACCTTGCCTATTCGGCCTGTAACAAAAGGGGTCTGAAAACCCACCCGCTAACCTCAACAAAACAATCGGCCGGATCTCACCGATCCGGCCGTGTCAAAAGGTGTAGCTTCTGAGACAAGGTAAATGCTGTCGGAATATGCCCGCCCTGCCTAGTCAGCCAGCTTCGAACCTCCGGCGCCACCTGACGGGTCATCTCTCAGAAACTGGGCGTCGATGTTGGAACTGCCTGCAGGCACTCCAGACTCGTTCCAAAAACCTGCCAAAATGCCCCTTGCAAGTGCCTGAATCCGCAGTGCCGAAATCGGCCGGTTCAGCCTTTCCAAAAACAGGTGATTCTAGAGGGGGGGAGCCAACACCGACACAAACGGCGAGGCCCCCTCGCCGCTAGCAGTTTTTCATCTTAACGTGCCGGTCAGTTCACCGTCAGCGTGACCGTACCAACCGTGGCTGTAACAGAGCTCGATGAGCCGCTCGATGTGCCGGTGCCTGTCACGGTAACCGTATAAATGCCTGCCGAGGTACCGACGTTTCCTCCGCCGCCCCCGCCAGTTCCGCCTGCGCCTCCACCACCGCAGCCAATTACGCTGATTGAGGCAAACAGTACCAGCAGTCCCAGGATCGCCAGCCATTTACGCCGCCGGCGAGGAACACCGAACAAAAGCACCAGCGCCAACGCCGTGCCACCCGCTGAGGGCCACAGCAGTCTCTTCATCTGGTTTCCGGCGCTGGATGCCGCTGTGGTCGTCACAGTCAGCGTCGATGTCTGTGCCGTGCTCCCGCTGAGCGTCAGCGAAGCCGGGCTCAGATTGCACGTGGCCGCGTCATTGGCCGCGACCGGGCTGATGGAGCAGCTCAGGTTCACCGTTCCCGAGTACCCGTTCATACCCGCCACGCTGATGGTCGATGTGTTCCCCGTCGTCGCGCCTGGGCTGACCGTGATAGCTCCATCGCTTCCCGTGGCCCCGCTGGGTTGGAAGGTCGGCTGCGCGGTCACCGTCAGCGCCACCGTCGCAGTCGCACTCAGCGCTCCAGAGGTTCCGGTAACGGTTACCGTCGCCGGCCCTCCCAGAGCGGCCGTACTGCTCGCCGAAAGTGTCAACACTTGGGTACCAGCCGCAGTGCCCGCGGCAAAACTAGCAGTCACCCCGCTCGGCAATCCGGACGCGGCTAGCGCAACCGTGCCCGTGAACCCCCTCACATCGGTCACAGAAATCGTGCTCGACCCACTGCCATTCTGAGCAACCGACACATTTGGCGGCGAAGCCGACAACGTGAAGCTCTGCGGAGCTTGTATCGATACCACCACTTCGCTCGAGGTTCCGCCTCCGGGCGCCGGTGTGGTCACCTGAACGGCGAGTTGGCCGACCGTAGCGATGTCAGAAGCCAGTACCTGACATGTGAGCGTGGTGCCGCTGACATAGGTGGTCGAGCGCGGATTTTCATTGACCAACACCGTCGAAGCGCTCGTAAAACCTCTGCCAGTCAGTTGCATCGTATAGGCCGCGCCTCCGGCATACACTTGCGCAGGCGACACTGATGACAAGATCGGGACCGGCGCCGCATCGGGGTTTGCTACCAGATTGCTGGTGAGAATCACGATCTGGTTGGCAGCCGATTCGAAGCCCGTAATGTCCATTATGCGGAAGGCGAAACCATTGCTGCCCCAGCGCACCAGATCGGTCGCGTCAAGTGCGTAGAAATTCGAAAACGGGACTGTTCCCAGTAAGGCGTAGCTTGCCTGATCGTATACGTCGATGTTGAGGGACCCGGATTGGTCATACTGTCCGTCGCCATCGAGAAAATACGTGTGTCCGTTAGCTTTGTCGGGCAATACGCTGGCGCAATAGAACAGAGCAGAACCGTTCGCCTCCAGATAAGATCCCTGCAGCGTCATCGTCGCCGGATTCCAGACCCCTCCTGCATTGGTGTAGAGCAAAGTGCCGTCGGAACGGATGATCGAACCGACCGGCGTGGCGGTTGTAGACGGGGGTGTACCGCTATAAGAGAGCCCCGCAGGACTCACTTGAACCACGGGCATCTCGTATAAGGAAGTGGCCAATCCATAGAAAACCGAGGGCGATGAGGTAAAGGTGAAGCTGTCTAACCAGAATATGCTATTCGCTCCGTTAACGGCGCTCTCGCCAGGAATCCAGTTGACCAGGCCGGAATCGTTATACAGTGCGGCTCCATCCTCCGCTGGATCCACATTAGCAAACAATTCCACCACGATTGATTTCGGCGAGCCGGGGACAACGTGCATCTCCTGGACGTAGGTCTGTCCCCATTCGGGGTCTACGGGCAGATCGAAGGTTCTTTCGATGGCCAACGTCTGCAGGTTGATGCGCTGCAACACGCCGGTTGAAGCCACATAGAGTTCGCTGCCATCGTCGGAGACAGCCAGTTTTTGCGGATTGCTGGCTACCGGAATAGGCGTCATCATTGCGCCGGTCGCCGGATTGATTGGAATAATGGTACTTGGATTTTGCGATGCACTGGCAGGAATGGCGGCATAGAGAAAACCTCCAACCGGATCCACAGTCAAAGCACTCGCCGTCAACGGAATTGAAAGATAGGCAATTAAAGCATAGGCATTGCTCGTGCCTCCGCCAGGCGTGGGATTGACTACCGTAACGGGGATTTGACCGACCGCGTTTAGCAGCGACGGGGCGAAGGTGACAGTGAGAAATGTGTCGCTTTGGTAAGTCGTGGTCTGCGCTCCTCCATTGATGTACACCACAGAGGTCGGAAAGAAATTCGTTCCGATGACGCTCATCGTGATCGGCGCTGTACCGCTATTGACCGGGTACGAAGGATTAAGCAGCGCAGTGATCGTGGGGACCGGATAGGAGGCAAACGCGGTACCCCTCAAAGAGGTGCTGATCGTGGGGTTTACTGGATCGTTGGTTGATACCGAGAGGGTTCCGTTAAAAGTGCCAACCGTGGTCGGTGCAAACTCAATAGAGATCAAGCACGATTGGTAGGCAGGCAACGAACTGGTGCATGTGCCGCCAGACGTCAGCGTGAAACCGCTTGTGACGGATATCTGCGATAGATAGATTGTGAGCGGAACCGTGCCATTGTTGTAAAGCCCAATAAACTCAGCCGGACTTGTTTGTCCCACCAGTTCCGATGGAAAGATAAGATTTTGGGTGAATCCCGGCGGCCCGAACCCTGCGGATGGCGCCCCGCCACTTCCGTTGAGCGAAATCGAGGAAATGGCGACCGAGGCGTTTGAGGTAAAGGTCAGTTGCCCGGGATAAGCTTGCACTGCCGTAGGAGCAAACTCCACGCTCACAGTGCATGAACCGTTTACTGCTATCGATCCTGTGCAACCGTTGCTGCTGGCCGGCACCGTGAATGCTGCATTATTGGAAGCAATCGAACTGAAGGTAAGGGGGGCGCCTCCACAGTTGGTCACCTGCACGCTTTGTGACGCCGTTGTTTGAAGGGGAAGGTAGCCAAACGAGAGTCCACTGCCGGCCGATCCTCCGAGGCACAATGTGGCGCCGGCTGTTGCGGGATCAACCAGGGCGACATATGCATACGTTGCTTCACTCAACCCCGAACCGGGAGCCGGAACGGATCCCACATAGGCTCCCGGCGTCGTGTACATACCATATTGCGCAGCGCCAGACACATGCACTTTGCCATTGGCATCAACTGCGACGCTGCTGGCGTATCCTGGCGCATCCCCTCCCAGGTAACTTGCAAATTCGAGCGTCTGACCAGTAGGGTCAAACTCATTTAGAACGGAGGCCGGACCTGTACCTGGGAATGTGGCTTGAACTGGGTTGACGAGCGGGAACTGCGCACTCGAAGTTTGCCCTGCCAGCCAGATATTGCCCGCCTGATCGAGCGTTAATCCATTGATCCTGTAAGTTGAATCGCCAATGACCGTCGAGTAGACCAACGCTGACCCGTTGGAATTGAGCTCGGTGAGGAATGCATTGTCCAAGCCAGAGTTTTGCTGGTATGCATTGGCTGTGGTCGGGTAGGTCGTACCAGCGTAATTGCCGGTCACAAACACATTGCCATTTGACAAAGCGGCGACGCCCGTCACGACGTAGGCATAATCGAGGTAGGTTGAATAGAGAAGACTTGTCGCATCCGATGAGACCTCTGTTACGAATGGGGTCGCGTAAGGCGTTGATCCGGCAATTTGCTTTAGATATGCATTGCTCGAAATGGGCCATAGAGTTCCAGCCTGACCGGCAACAAACGCATCGCCTGCGGCATCGACAGCCAGCGCAGAAGATCCGATCGGTCCGCCTCCGCCATTTTGCGGATCTGCCGTTCCCAGCACCGCACTGTAGATCAAAGTCCCGGTCGGGCTGAACTTGGCTAGGAAAATATCGAAGGAATTGCGGGACATACCTACGGCTGCCTGGTTCAAGGCTCCCGCAGTGGTGTAAAAGCCATCTCCTGTCTCGCCGGTAACATAAGCATTTCCGGACCCGTCGACAGCCACTGCAGTTGCATAGGTCATCGCAGCAGGTGAAACCGACGGCGGACTGCCCAGCATGGTCCCATAATTTAAAGAGGACCCGTCTGCGGAAAGCGAAACCAGAAATCCAAGATATGCGTTATTAGGCGGTGCGATGGGCTGCCCATTCTTGGTCGGAAAGTCGGATGCACCGGTCCAGCCGGATACAATCACGTTCCCGTTTCCATCAACCGCGATACCTGTAGGCTGGGCGAAGCTGTTTCCGCCAAGTACGGTGGAGTATATGAGATTCGTACCGTCAGCGCTCAGCTTGCTGACGAAGGTCACAGTTGAATTTGCCGTGCAGTTCGCACATCCTGCGAATGCGCCGGGCGTAACGGGATATCCGAGAGTGGCATATCCCGATATGTAGTTGTTGCCGCTGGCGTCGGTAGCAATCAGGTTTGCATCAGAAGCTAGTTGAGAAAGGTAGGTAGAAAAAGAAAGCACTGGATCGATCACCAGCTTTTCCGCCGGATCGTAGTGGCCCAGTCGGAAGCGGACCGTTCCGGCTTGATCCACCGTGAACGCGGCGTCCACATGGCGCTGCACGCCCGCTACGGTCTGGTAGGCATTAGGCCGACTGAAGGTGATTGTTCCACCGGTCAGCCCAATCTTCAATTCGCCGTTCTCGCTCAGTGCCACGCTCCCCGCGCCTTCAAATTGAAGGGCGATACGCTTGGGATCGGCCCCGGGTTGCAACTCGAAATCGTGCTCCAGCGAGCCGCTGTTGCCATAAAACACAAGATCCGTACCAGTGTAAATTTGGTTGTAGCGCACTTCCGTGTAATTGGGTAGCCCGCGCAGCCAATGAGCCGGATCCTTTCCTATTAGGTAGTTGGTGTACCCTTCCACTCTGCCGCCGCCCGCTATTGCAGCATCCTTGTGCGCACCCACCAGCCGTATCTTCACTTGCGAGGCAATATTCTTGCTATCCAAAAGGCGCAGAAGAACGCCGTCCTTCTGAAACTCTCCCTCAATCGAATCTCCGCGCAGCAGATATCCAATCCCTGCTGGTGCCTGACCACGGTTCGCTTCAAAAACCAGCGGCAACCTCGCTGTAGCTGTATTCGGTTTAGCGGCAAACGCCATGGTAGAACCGGCGAGGATGAAAACGGCGGACAGCATTAGAAACCAGTCAATACGAGTTAGACGTGTCACGTAATACTCTTTCGCAGAGGCAAATTTGAGAGAAGATATCATTATACTTCGGTCTCATGTCCGCACACAGTCTTGATGGTTAAAGGGTCGTAAATCCTATCGGCAGGAGACCATATCCCTTTTGATGGGACGTGCTCCATCCCTCCGATTCATCCCTCCCCAAGCGAGCTGAGGGAATCCTGAGCCGGATGGTATTAAAAACTCCGGACACGGCTGTCATCGATGCAAATCGGCGCACAAACTGATTGCGTTGAACAACGAGATCGTCTTTCAAAAAACGATCACTACCCTTTGAATCCGAGGAGAATGCTCACGCAGGGATTGGTCCCAGTCGGCAAGGCTCCATGGTTCCTCGGACCAGCAAGTCGACGAGCAACGGCCGCCCCGTAGAAGTGGGCTCCAGCCAGTTCCGGTCAGATGGTCGCATACAGAGGAGCGGGTGTGATCTGGCTCACTACTGTCTCAGCGTGGCACTCTCTCGCCCACGACCCACAACCATAAACTGACCGCGGCCGGTTACAACCATATCATGGCCATTTGGGCCAATCTATCGTTGTAATTTCAGAGTCAGCAGCATCGACCAGAACACCGTTCGCCAGCTCGATGGCATTCAAGTGGACAAGGTGTACACCGACCGGGCCTCAGGAAAGGACACCAACCGGCCCCAGCTTCAGGCTGCTCTTGATTACGTTCGTGACGGTGATGTTCTAGTTGTCCCCTCCATGGATCGTTTGGCTCGCAACATCACTGATCTTCTGCACACTGTTGAATCCCTGAATCAGCGTGGTGTCGTAGTTGAGTTCGTCAAGGAAGGTCTGACGTTCACTGGTGATGACAGCGCCATATCGAAACTGATGCTCACCATCATGGGTGGTGTGGCTGAGTTCGAGCGGGCAATGATCCGTGAGCGCCAGTTGGAAGGAATCGCCAAGGCCAAGCAGGCCGGCAAATATCGGGGCAGGCAATCGACCATGACAGCCGCCCAGGTGAAAGCAATCCGCGACCGAGCGGCTGCTGGCGAAAACAAATCCGCACTCGCCCGCGAGTTCATGTTGAGCCGTCAAACTATTTACAACATTTTTTCAGCTGGCAGCTGAGACCTGAAAAGCTCCCTATAGGGCTGCATGGAGTCGTCCATCCTGTTGGCGACCGAGCCGAGCAAATCTCAACAAAAGGAGGGCATGGCGTGATGAAAAAACCCGCGGCTGAGCTGGATGAAGCGGCACAAGAGTGGCTCGACTGTTACGACGCCCGCAAAAAGTACGTTGCGGCTACGAAGAAACTGTTCTGCGCTTTCGCTGCCGGATGGAATGGCCCTAGGCGGGACCAACCAGAACTCAACGGCTCGTTGCAATCTCCGCTACCCGAGGCACCTGCATCCGCATCATGCTTTGGAATCTTGAAATTTGGCGAGTTCCTGAATTGGCTCTGCGTGCGCTGGCGTATCCTAGTCCAATAATCTTTCATCGCTGATGGAGGTGTTTCGGTTGCCACTCCATAGCTCGAAATGGTCCCTGCTCGCATCCCTCCTCGTTTGCGCTGCCTGCTCTCCGTGCTCGGCTCAAACATTAGGCTCCCGGGAAGTAGATGAAGGCGCAACACGCCTCAGCTTTCCCGGTGATCATTTCCACCTTGCGTTATCTCTTATCGGCGCGCCCGTTTCAGCTTCGGCGCAGGTTTCGGCCGAACTCCTTGACACTGACGACACCGTCCGCTCTTCGGCAATCGCCGCCTGCGATATCGCGGCTCGCTCAACCGTATGCCAAATCGAGATGCCGCCCGCAACCCCGCACTCGAAACACGGGTCCACCGACGGTGACTGGCTACCGCTCTTCCGTCTGCGCTACACCGTTGCAGCGCCTGGCGCCCTTCCGGTTTCCGGCACTATCGCACTGGATCGAATCGCGCCAGATCTGTTCGAACTGCACGTTGCCTCTCCCAAGAATATCCATCTCGGCGCAACCTACACCGCTCGCGTCCGCGCCCTGCATCCTCTTACTCACAAGCCAAGAGCTGAAGTGCCGCTCGATATAACGCTCACAGCCAAGTATGCAGAAAACGACAAGGGCAACGTCGCCCTAGGACAACTGCACGTCAGAACCGATGCCGATGGCTTTGTTTCCATTCCCATGACGGTGCCGGATGAAGCCGATCTGACCTCTGTGGACCTGGATGTGACCGGAACCCTCGCGAATCTTCACCCCAGCACCACCCAGTCGCTCAGCATTCCCGCTATCTCTCGCTTCGATCTAACGACCGACAAGCCGCTCTATCAGCCCGGCCAGACAGTTCACTCGCGGATTCTCCTGCTCGACCGCAACGGTCACGCCAACGCCCAGAAGAATGTCCGCGTGGACATCTCCGATCCGGACGATACGCTCGTCTTTCGCTCCGAGGCTGTCACCTCAAAGTACGGCATCGCTATCGTCGATTGGCCGGTACCGGCCCGTATGCGTCTCGGCGAGTACACGCTGAACGCCACTCTTCCGGATGAACCCGATACGCAGCAGACCGCTTCGGCTACGCTCCGACTGAGCCACTACGATCTGCCCACCTTTGTAGTTTCGCCAGTCCCGGACCGTCCGTACTATCTACCTGGCGGCAACGCTGTTGTCGATGTCCGCGCAAACTACCTCTTCGGCAAGCCCGTGCTTCATGGCCACGTACGCGTTGTTCGGGAGGATGACCGCACATGGAACTTCGCTGAGCAGCGTTATGACGTTAAGGAAGGCAAGCCTGTTTCCGGCGAGTTGGATGCGCATGGCAGCTTCAAGGCGCACATCCCACTGACCGCAGATCTGGAACATTACTCCAACAGCGAACCCTCGAACGACTATGAGGACATTCATCTGGCCGCCTATGTCACAGACGCATCCACCGGCCGCACAGAACAGCGCCGCTTCGACATTCGCATTGCCGAGCAGGCTCTTCATCTCTATTTGACTGCCGGCGATCAGCCCAAAGGATTGCCACAGCAACTCTACCTGGCAGCCACCACCGCCGATGGCACGCCCGCCGAGTGTGATCTCAATCTCTCCTTGCTGCCATACGATGCGCCTCATGTGACGCTGCGTCAGCGCATAGCGCAAGCGTTTCCGCTTCAGAAAATACACACTGATGCCCACGGTCTCGCTCGCTTGAGCCTTCCCACCTATGAAGCACTGGAGAAGATGACGCCAGCAGTTTCCGGTTCCCAGCCCGCTTCGCCGGAAGAACAGCCGATCCTCTATGTCGCCGCCCGCGACAAGAATGGTCACACCGGTGCGATGACGCAGGAGTTGACTCCGCCCACGGGCACATTCCACATCACAACACCAAAGAGTATTTACCAGCCCGGAGATGCCATCGAGATCCAGATTGATGCCGCGGAAGCGTCATTGCCGCTCACCGTGCAGATTGTTCGCCACACTTTACACGGCGATCTCACCCTTGCCACGCGCGACATTGCACTAATCAATGGACACGCCTCGTTTTCCGTTACCAGCGATCGGCGCTACAGCGGCTTCGTTTTCATTGCGGTGATCGCTCTGGGCGCGAATTTGCACGAAGCCCAAGAAAACGGTGGCTACGATGGCAGCGACGATGCTCAACCAAGGGTTGCCTCTCACGCGCTGTTGTTTCCCCGCGACAACTCGCTGCAAGTTGGGATCAAGATGTCCGCCGAAACGTTTGCACCCGGCGATCAGGCGACGGCGTCGTTCAACATTAGCGGGCCGCAAGATCCTGACGGAGACGAAACGGTACAGGCGCCAAGCGTGCTCGGCATCGTAGCCGTCGATCAGGCCGTGGAAGAACGCAACCGCATGGACAACGACTTCGGTGGGACCGGCACGCAACCATTCTTTTTCCACTGGCGCTCGGAGTTCGAAGACGATAGCACTGCCGGCGGATTCACGCTGCCCAATCTCGCGCGTCTCGATCCAACCCAGCCCTTGCCACCCGGTGCCCAACTCGCGGCCGAAACCCTCCTTGCCGGCTTTCATCTTCAAATGGACACGGCGCAAAACGTCGAAGACCAGAATCTCAATGATGCCTTTCGCCCCATCCTTGACGTCCAGCTCGCCCCCGCACGGGCCGCCCTCAGGGAATACCTCGAAACTTACACGGAATTGCCGATGACGATGCCAGAACTTGCGGTGCCACTTAAAACGAAAGGCATTGATCTGCTCGCATTGCGCGATCCCTGGGGCACGCCCTATGGACTGACGGCCGTCGCAGAGAACAACGGGGCCCTCACCCTCACCCTGCATAGTGACGGCCCTGACAAGGCGCACCTCACGGGTGACGACTTCGAAGTTCCCTTCGCCAGTTGGCGTTGGTTCGCCGGACACCAACTGGAATTGAAGAGTGCAGTCGTGGCCTTTCACAAGCGTACAGGCCGCTTCATTCGCACGCTGGATGACCTGCGCAGCGAGATGCAGGCTGAAGGCATCAAGTTCAGCGAGTGGCGCGATCCCTGGGGGCAGCCGTTTCGCTACCAGTTTTCCATTGCCCAAACGCAATTTGTGGTTCAGGCACTTTCCTCAGGCGATCCGAACTATAAGCCGCGCTACGATTTTGAGCGAGGGCCGTTTGTCGCGGGAAGCGCCGAGATAGATTACACGGTGGAACTCCGCCAGTGTATCGAGGCCGCGCTGGGACGATACGCTGCATCCCACCCGTACCCTACGAACGATACTCAGTTCGCCGCCGCACTTCGTTTGTCGGGAGTCGCCCTGTCGCAGCTCACCGACCCCTGGCATCATCCGCTCTATACCACCTTCCGCAGCCACTCCTTTTTCATGGATCGCGTCCGCACCGAAGCGCACGCAACTGCGGACAGCGCACCCCAAAACCGAACCACCGTCACACCCGTCACCGCCATCTCAGACATCGTTGAACTTCACAGTCTCGGCCCCGACGGGAAACGCAACACACCGGATGACTTTATCTTCGCGACGTTCTCACGCGTTCGTTCGCTTCAGAGTGCTCAGGACTCGGCTCCAATACATGCAGCACACCAGATCGTTCATTCCGCGCAAACAGGCGAGCTTGCTGGCACAGTTTCGGACCAGACCGGTGCGGTAATTCCCAATGTCGTCATTGTCGCGATCAATCAGAAGACTGACATGGAGTACGAAGAAAAATCCGACGACCAGGGCAACTATCTGATGGGTCCACTTCCAGCCGGCCTCTACAAAGTCCGTTTCCTCGCCAGAGGATTCATGACCCTTGTTTACGACCAGGTCAGCATTCTGCCACTGAACACTGTCACCCTCGATGCAAAGCTCAATGTCGGCAGCGTCACGGAAGCGGTTGAGGTCAACGCCAGTCCGATAATGCTGAATACCGAGAGCGCTTCGATCTCATCTCAACCGCTTAACGGCAGGAACTTGATTAGCCTTGTGAAGATCGCTCCGGGGATTGCAGGCGCTGGTGGTGGCGGTGCGACGTCAACGCCGCGTCTTCGTGACTACTTTCCGGAGACGCTCCTCTGGCGGCCCGAAGTCATCACCGCTCTCGACGGAACAGCAGCTCTGCGCTTCCCCGTTGCCGACAGCATTACCACATGGCAGCTCTCCGCCGCTGCATCAACCCTCCTGGGCAACATCGGCTCGGGAACTGTGCAGTTCCGCAGCTTCCAGCCATTCTTCGCCGCCTTCGATCCACCATCGATCCTCACCGTCGGCGACTCCATCGCCCTGCCCGTCACGTTGCGCAACTATCTTGACCACCCTGTCAGCGTCCGCAGCTCGCTCACCGCGGCGCCTTGGTTCCGGCTCGATGGACCCGGATCGAGCACCTCGCAGGTCGCCTCGCAGGCGGCCTCTTCTCCGGTCTTCCGTTTTACGGTTCTCGCGCCTGTAAGCGAAGCACAACAGCAGTTCATCGCTCAGGCCGGCGAAACTGGCGATCGCATCGCTCGCCCTGTCACAGTCCATCCCAACGGCGAGGAAACTGTGGTGACTGCCGCTGCGATCCTTTCGCCGGGCGACAACATCCTAAACCTCAAGCTCCCTGCGGACACACTCCCCGGCAGTAGCGATACGACCCTCAAGCTCTACCCCAACCTTGGTGCTCATCTCCGCGATGCCTTAGAGAAGATGGCCAATTATCCAAACGGCTGCGCTGAGCAGATCATCTCCATCGCATGGGCGAGCCTGGTGCTCCAGCGTTACTCCGCCTCAATTCCGCAAAAGGACGAGAAGCTGCAACAGCAAACGCACCGCAACCTTCAGGAGGCTTATGAAAACCTCTTGGCGAATCAGCTTCCCAGCGGCGGCTTTGCTTACTGGCCTAAAGACCGCAACGCCGATTTGGCTTTGACGGCCTACGCAATTCAGTTCCTGACGGAGGCTCGCAACTTCGTCACCATTGACGACGGGGTTCTGAGCAGGGCCGTCACCTTCCTCGCAAAGCAACAGCAGCCCAAGTCTCAAAGCACTGCGGGTTTGTGGGTCCGCGTTGGCAGAGACCGCAAGCCCCATCCTGAAGACACCCGCGGCAACGCGATGCTCACGGCCTCCATCGCTGCAATGATTGCCGGGGCGCCGGAGACAGAGCCACTCCTTAGGAAGTCGCTTGCCGCCACGCAGCCATTCGAGGAGGAATTCGACGAGCCGTACACCTTGGCAAGCTATGCCCTCGCCGCACTCGCACTGAAGGACACAGCCCTCAGTGAGCCCACGATCAAGCGCCTCCGAGCCATGGCTCACTCAGAGAACAGCGGAGCTTACTGGGCGCTCGAAACCAACACGCCCTTCTTTGGCTGGGGCCGGGCAGGCCGCGTCGAAGCCACCGCCCAGGTATTGCGTGCATTTCTCGCCGCCGGCATTCCGCCGCAGGATGACCTCGTCGCTCGCGGGCTGCTCTTCCTGAACCACGAGCAGGATCGCCAGAGTCTCTGGTACTCAACACAGGCTACCGCCCGCGTGCTCGATGTACTCGCCGAAATAGCGTTGCGTTCACCAGCAACCGCGTCCACCGGCAATCTCGGCAACCTGACCATCCAGGTTGATGGCCAACCTTCCTTTGCCGTCCCTCTCCCGCCCTCAGCGAAGGACGCAGGTCCAATCTTCGTACCTCTCGGGACGGTTCTTGCGGGTGGTGATCACCGCGTTTCTTTCAACCTCCCTGCCAACACGCAATCCGCCACTGCACAACTCGTATCCGATCTTTACCGCCCGTGGCCATCTGCTGCGCCAGACTCTTCGGTCATCAACAACGAACAGCTTCACATGACCGTTGCCTTTGGCACCACCAAGCCCTTACCGGGCAAGCCAGTCAATGTAACGGCGCACATTGAGCGAATCGGCTATGAGGGATATGGCATGATGATCGCCGAGATCGGACTTCCGCCAGGCGCGGATGTTGACCGCGCATCCCTTGAATCGGCTATCTCCGCAAGCGATTACGAGCTGAGCCACTATGAGGTGCTCCCGGATAAGGTGCTCTTCTATCTCTGGCCGAAAGCCGGAGGCCTGACGCTGCACTTCCGTTTCACGCTTCGCTACGCCATCGAAGCCCTCAGCGCACCATCGGCAGTCTACGATTACTACAACCCGGATGCCCGTCTCGACCTCAGCCCCACTCGGTTCAAGACTCCCTAAGATGGATTTCGACGGGCGTTAGCAACTCGTTATTTGAGTCCGGCCAAGCGCCTGTTGAAGGTGACCGGGCTCGTCCACAAACACCTGTTTTTGGAAAGGCTGAACCGGCCGATTTCGGCACTGCGGATTCAGGCACTTGCAAGGGGCATTTTGGCAGGTTTTTGGAACGAGTCTGGAGTGCCTGCAGGCAGTTCCAACATCGACGCCCAGTTTCTGAGAGATGACCCGTCAGGTGGCGCCGGAGGTTCGAAGCTGGCTGACTAGGCAGGGCGGGCATATTCCGACAGCATTTACCTTGTCTCAGAAGCTACACCTTTTGACACGGCCGGATCGGTGAGATCCGGCCGATTGTTTTGTTGAGGTTAGCGGGTGGGTTTTCAGACCCCTTTTGTTACAGGCCGAATAGGCAAGGTTCAGGCCGTTTTCTTGAGCTCCTCGACGGGGACTTGGGCCGGGCGCTTCCGCAGCACACGTTGCACCGTGGCGGTTGAGATGCGATGTCCTTTGGCGATCTGCCGGATGCTCTGCCCCTGGCAGCGTTCACGGTGGATCGCTTCATGGTCCAGGGTTAAAGGATTGCGTCCGATGTGCGTGCCTTCAAGCCGGGCGCGCCGCATGCCGGCGCGCACCCGCTCGATGATCAGGTTGCGTTCCAACTCGGCGATGGCGCCGATGATAACCACGATGGCACGGCCCAGCGGGCCGCCGGTGTCGATATTTTCCCGGAACGAAACGAACTCGATGCCCAAGTGGTTCAACTCGTCGAGCACCTGGAGGAAATGGACTACCGACCTCGCAATTCGGTCGAAGGCCCACACTAACACCAAATCGAACTTGCCGCGGCGGGCGTCGACCATCATCTGGTCGAGGCCAGGGCGCTTAGCTTTCGCTCCGCTGATCCGATCCGTATACTCCTGCACGATCTCGTAGCTGCGCTGAGCGGCCATCTGGCGCAGGTCGAGGAGTTGGGTCTCGGGATGCTGATCCAGACTCGAGACCCTCATATAAAGGGCGGCACGTTTCACTGGCGCCACCTTGCTGGTTTCAGATTCATGCGCTGACTTCCTCACTGTTGATGGTGGCGATCGGACTCACCTCCTCTCTCAAGAGGCGAGATTATCTGGCTATGAGTACGGCGCGCCAGTGGCGGCGCGCCCCGGTTACAACTCCCAGGCCGCCTTGCAGACCAGAACCAGCGTGCCAATCTGGTCGAAAGTGATCTCCATCGCGTCGGCCATGGCCCGCAGCCGGTTTACGTCCTGGGGCACGCAGCCTTTCTCGACGGCCACCCACTCAGAGATCTCCATGCCCGACAAGCGGGAGGCTTCTTCGAGGGACGAACCGGCCGTCTTGCGAGTCTCCTGGATGCAGGAGCCGAACAACCGGCCCATGCTCTGGCGGACAAGAGAGGAAGAAGGAAGGGGGGCAAACATCTTTTTCTTTGTGCTCATATAAGTATTACTCCTGTTGGACCAACTTGTCAAGCAGGCCGGTCCCGATGGATAGATTTAACTACATGATGAGTATGTGCTCAGTGGGGTCCAGTACCAAAGCGATCTCCCGTCGTTATTACGAACGGGAACTGGGTGCAGGTCTAGGACCATCGCCTTCTCTCAAGGAACACTTCGGCTATTCCGAGCCCCTGCGCCGTTTCATCCAGCGGGCGGCCTTCGAGCCCCAGGCCAACGAAATCCCCAACACCATGCCCTCCTGGCTCCCCGGCGACGACTACATGACCAACTTCAAAAAGGGAGATCCGTTTGTCAAGGTCGATGACGGCTACGCCCGTCTGCCCGGCGCAGGCTATGAATCGCTCCATCCGGAATTGAAGGACGTCAATCCGGAAGATTACCCGGATATCCATAAGCTGCGCATCCTGGCCGATGTGGCGCCCTACTCAAGGGAGTACAACAATTACCGGCAGAGAGTTTCCGGCGACGCCAGAAACAATACCGAGCTCGAGATCGAGCTCGAGAAGATCGTCGACCGGGTTCGTCAGACCAAAGAATCATCGATCCGCATGGACAACCGGCGGTTCACCGAACCGGTTGAAACCATCGAAGGGACAATTGCCGAAGCCACTCCTGGTGGAGTTCGGCTCGATGAGTATCCGAATCGGCTCTTCCGGTTCTCTTCCGTAGGCATGTCCGCGGCCGACATCTCGGCACGCGTTCTGGGTGAGCATAACAACCAGGGTTCTCCCTCCTGCCCCACACAAAAAACCTCGCGCACGCGCGCCAGGCCGAAGCTCTGCTCATGATCAGGCTCAGCACCGAGCCTCCTGCTGGCTCTCTCCTTCTATAGGAAAGCGGCAAGGGACAATATAGATAGATAGTTAGTTTAGTTAGTTAGTTAGATAGCTGGAGCAATCCGAGCCCCGTTCTATAGTTGCGATATTGCCACCAACTGGAAACAGGGCAATCGAGTCCCAGGAAAAGCTGACAAGATAGGTTTCCCCATGGCATCAATCGATAGAGCCAAGAAGTTTGCCCAGGACGCAATTAAAGTTGAGCGGGTTCACCGTCCTGCCCCACACAAAAACTCTCGCGCACGCGCGGGCGGGGAAGCTGCCGGTACCCAGTCAGTTCTGCTCAGCGCTGCGCTCCATCGTTCCATGCCGGATGAGCTTCAGACGCAGCCGTGCCGGCCAGGATTCAGCAGCGAAGTCCGGAAGCGCTGATCCATGGATCCATGATCCTCGAGCAAGGCTCGTCTGCAGTTGGTGATGTTCGTCGGTGGAGAGTCTCTTCTTCATCTTCTCCCGGCGCCCCCCAAGGGATGTTTCCCATTTTGGGAATCTTGCTCGCTAAAACCTCTCAGACCCCTGGCTGTCGTTGCGTCGAAATCTGTAAGAGGAAGGCAGGGGTCCCGTGTTTCCCCTGCCTACCTTTGATACTTTTGGCACACCTCTGAGGGTTTTTGGGGATAAAAGGCCCGCTCTAGTATAGGCAAATTTGAACCTATCAGTGTATCTGGGCGAAATAAAATCGAAATTGCACTGCTGCTTGTGCAATTGTTGCTAGCCGGGCCTGGTGAGAGTGTGTGCAGGTCAGTTTTTTGGCCGGATCGAGTGGTTAAAGTCTTTTTGAATGATTGCCTTAGATCCCGTTCTTTGCTTTGCCTGCCGGGGGAGTCTGTTGAAGCCTTTTTGAATGATTGGTTTAGATCGCTCTCTCCTGCCCGCCTGGGGTCCTCTGCGCCAGGGCGCGACGGCCCCCAAATCCGCCCTAATCTGTCCCCGCTGTACCTTCTTTTGGGCCGGATAGAGTCGAACAGAGTCGATAAAGTCTCATGGAATCACAGCCTTAGATCGCTTTCTTCTGCACCCGCCGGAGGGCTCTGCAATCTGTCCGTTGTTGAAGTATTTTTGAATGAATGATTTAGATCGCTCTCTGCTGCGCCCCGCGGGGGCTCTTTCCGCCGTGAAGTCTTTTTGAATGAATGATTTCTCTGCTGCTTCCACTGGGAGCCTCTGCGATCTGTCGTCGCTGTACCTTTTCAGGGTCGAATAGAATTGTTGATGTCCTTTTTAATGATCGATTTAGGTCGTCTTCTGCTGCGCGCCAGGACCAGCCGCGCCTGCCTTTACCAACGATTGTCTCCCTTGTTCACTGGGTGATTCAACTGTTCAAACGTGACTGCCCGGGAAGACGCACGCAGCGCAGGGCAAGGCCGGTCGAGTGCTAGCCACGCTAAACAATCGTGCGCGGGGAGGCGTACGAAAGAGCCATCATGTTCCAGTCCGAACCTCCTCGCGTCGCCGGATGAAAAAATCGAGATTGTTCTTCAATCGCTGATTGTTCGGGTCCAGCTCGATGGCCTTTTGTCCCCACTGCACCGCCAGATCCATCGTGTTGAGATGCCAGGCGGCGATCGCACCCAGATCGTAGAGCCTGAACCCCCAGCATGTTGGGTCATCGAGATAACTCCCAGTCCGGTGGGTCTTCTCAATGCCGTTGCTGCAAGCCCAGAAGAGATTCAACCAATCCGCCAGGCCATGGAACTCCTCGGCTAGGTCGAGCCATATCTCCCGCCGATGGGGCGCCTCCGACCGCGCCCGGTCCAGCCATGCCATCTTCTGGTCCGGCTGCATTTGCGCAAGATAGCGCATCGCCTCGGATCGCTCTTCGCCCCAGGTGCACGACGGCAGAGCGAGATAGCGCTTCATCAGCTCAATTGCTCGCTCATGGCGATTGGCCCACATACACTCCCGGGCGAACCAGAAGCAGAGCTGCGCGTCATTAGGGTCCTCGCGGTGACCCAGGTCCATGAGATCAAGGTATTTCTCATGGTTGATCTCGCCGCTCCTGAGATGTTTGATCACGATTTCCGGACAACTACGCGGCACTTCTTCTTCGGAGTAGAACAGCGCCTCATGGACCGGCCGCTTGAAACGATACCCGCTGCGCGCGTGGAAGAATTGTCGCGGATATGTCTTACGGGGCGTTGGATTCTCGACGCTCGTAAGCAGCGCCAAATTGCACCAGAGTGCTGTGGTGCCTGGGGTCCAGGCCGCCTCCAACTTCGGCCTCCAGCCCGGCTCGAGATACATATCCATATCCATTGCGCAGCATACGTCGGCATCGCTCGGAATGAGCGCCATTGCCGCATTGCGCGCATCGTCGAAGCGCCAGGGGCGAATTGCGATGCGATGCACCGTAACTCCCGCCTTCGTCAGGCGCTCGACCGTGTCGTCTGTGCTACCGGTATCAGCCACGATGCAGTAATCGGCGTCGGCAGCCGAATTCGCCCAACGCTCGACATGCGCCGACTCGTTCAGAGCAATCGTGTAGACGGCGATCTTCATCGCTCCGCGCCCTGATTACCAAAACCGCCGCAGACGCGGAACCCAAGGGTTTGAGTGGTCATTTTGTTTGCGGGCATTTGGTCCCCGTGTTACCGCGAGATCCATCGCGTTAAGATGCCAAGCGGCGATCTTAGGTGATTATTGAGGGATTCGATTATAAAGCTTATAATATCACGGACTCCCGAGAAGGTCGAAAATGCCGAGCCACTAGGGGCGAGTGCACCCATGTCGGCGTTGAGGCTTCCAAACGTTCGACCCCGCCGGCGGCCGCCCCACGAATTAGGATGGGATTGATGTCAAAAACTTCTACGCTCGACGCAATCGGATTGAAGCATGGGACAGATAAAGCATCGTCAAATCATAATTACCTTGAGCTCTATGAAGTTTTATTTGCTTCACTGCGAGACAAAAACCTTACCCTGCTAGAGATCGGTGTCCTTAACGGCGCCTCGCTTAAGACGTGGGAGGAGTATTTCCCGAACGCCAATGTCGTGGGCGTCGATATCGTTCCGACGTCGAAATTGTACGAGCGGGGTCGCATAACGATCTCACTGGCGGACCAATCCAACATCGAGGAGCTTACCCGCCTTGCCGTCAAGCACGGGCCTTTCGACATTATCATTGAAGACGGATCACATATGTGGAATCATCAAATTACATCATTACGAACGCTCTTTCCATTTTTGAAGAACAACGGGCTGTATATAGTTGAGGACTTGCAGACCAACTATGGGTCGATGCAGGCAGACTACAAAGGGGTGGCTAGCTCCTCCTGTGTTGAATTTCTCAAATCATGGCTGGATTTGCTAGTTGCAAACGATCAGATCCGAATCACAGACATTGAAGACCCATTTCTCCGCACGTATGGCAGAGCCGCCCAATTCATCACATTCTATCGTCGGGCATGTCTGATAAAAAAGCTCGTCCCGTCGATAGTCTGGGAGATGACTGCTGGCCAGCCGCTTGTCCCAACTGCCAATGACGATAGATACGTGAAACTCTCCGTTCTCGCTCACATTTCCAATGTGGGCGACATCATAGGCCCCTCCGGCTTTGTCAATATTGGTTCAGACGCCTCCACTTTCCAGGGACTCGCAATATATTCCGACGTTGATGCAATTGAATATCGCGTGCGCTTTCGGGATGGCTCCTGGAGCGCCTGGACCCGAAATAGCAATTTCGCGGGTACAAGAGGACAGTCAATGCTATTGACGGGTTTCACCGTTCGTCTGCTAGAAAACGAGAAGGAGCGACATACTCTCCGCAGTCTCGGTCGCTTTGTGGGGGTAGGGAATCCGATCGAGGTTTCCGATGGAGAAGATTGCGTGTCTAAATCTGGAGAGGCTCTTTGCGGCATCCAGATCGAGCTAGCCAGGTTGCTTGAGATGTCGAAGTGTTCTTAAGGGTTCAGGGATCCGCATCAAAGTGGCCCTAGCCGAACTTTCCCAATAAGCTGCAGAAGACACGGTTCAGCTTTTTGTTTTCTGCAGACGCATTCAAAAGGTCGGCCCAAAATGGACGGATTTAATGGGTCAGGTCAGTCCTGGCGGCGAGGCTGCAAGCGGTATCGATGAGCTGACGCCATTCTTCCAGACGGCGTGGCCAGTCGTAAACGGCGGCACAATGTTGCTGCTGAGCCAATGCTAAAGATTCATCGCCGGCCCATGGTGATTCCAATTCGCTGGCCATTATTTCGGCGAATGCTAAAGCATGTGCCGCCTGATCGGGATTCCAGGGATAAATCCGGGCATAGCCGCCGGTTGTTTCGGGCAGAGCGCCGAACGAGGGCACGATCACGCGGCAGCCTGCGGCCATCGCCTCGATGACCGCTAGGCAGGCTGTTTCCGCGAATGTGCAGGGATAGGCCAGAAAGTGCATGTCCCGGAGCGCCAGGCGCAACTCGTGGTTGGGCGCTATGCCGTGATAGATCACTCCGGGCATGGATTCAGCGCGCTTATAGAGGTGTTCGTAGGGACCGTCGTCGAGGAGATAAAGCTTCATCGATGACCAGATGTGGAGTTCCGCGTTGGCGGGACTGAGACGCTGCCAGGCGTCGAGAAGCACGGAAAGTCCTCGAAAAGGCGTGCTCGTATAGGCACAGCGCCAAGTTGACCCCCCTTCCCAGAGCCGCAGGCCTGCGCCCGGGTCAAGGGCGTGCCTGAGCACGAAGCACCGTTCCGGGGGAAGTGGGAAAGCATTGAGATATCGCTCCCTTTGCCAATAGGACACAAAAACGAAACAATCGACCGAGTCGACAAGCTCCCTGTCCTTGCACCACTGAACCCAAGACTGATTTACATCGTGGTGCATCCAGACAACTCGAGGCCTCTCGTCGTTCTTATCGTGTCCGGGATGGTTCACCTGCAGGTTGATGCGGTTGAGTTCTGCCCCCATTCGCTTCCGGAGGTCAGCAACCATGAGCTCGGTGCCGGCCGATGGAGTCTCCGGAGCCCACGTCGACCTTGGGTGGGCGGGAGTCTCGGGGAGCCGCGGAGTCGGCTCGTTCTGGGTCCTGATTTTCTCTGAAGCGAACTCGGCGTTCTTCCTCACGCGGTCGTGCATATCCTGCGGCATCTTTCCCTCGCGGAGAAGACGCTGGCACGTATCGAGGCAATCCTGGTAGCGCGCGATCCAATAAGCGTTGACCGCCAACTCGTCGAGCAGTCCGTACTCGTAAATCCAACCCTCCGCTCCCCTCGCGTCCTTCGGATAAGCGATGGCCAAGCCCTTCGTTGCGAACTCGTACCCTCGTTCGTGAAGGCCAGTGTTACGGCAAAAGCGAGCAGCTCCGTGTAGTGCCTCGGCGCGGTTCGGAAGAACCTCCGTCGCCCGGCTAAAGGTGTCAATCACCTCTCCAGCCGGAAAGCCAAGCTCGGCCTTGATCTGCGCCGCTCGGTAGAAGCTTAGAAAGACCTCCTCCCGATCCGGTTCGTCAGCGGCTGCACAGCGCAGATAGGAGTCCAACGCCTTTTGATGTTCCCCGGCCTCTCGAAAAATCTCGCCTAAATCGAAGTAGTGGATGGAAGTCTTCGCGTCTGATGCCATCGCGAGCGCCGGAACTGAGAAAGCGCCATTATCCGCGCGAAGGGCCAAACGAGGACCTTGGATGTTATATATATAATGACGCTCCAAGGGCGCGCCAGTTCGAGCATATTTTTCTAAACCTACCATGTTCGAGAATGTTGACCGAGTTAACCCGACAAATGAGTTAGCTCTAATCGCCATTTCGAAATCCAAGCAAGACAAACTCAGAAGCGACAATGATTGAATCTCCTCTTGTGTCAAGAAATCCGACTTCCAGAACAGCTCTATGTCGAATTCCCGCCTGATAGACTCTCGGATGTCGGCTTTGCTTACCGGCAACGCCGCTTCGTCGCAGACAACGTAGACGCGTGTCTCGTCCGCGCCGATCGTGTTGCGGAGCTTGTGGATAATGTCCTTGAAAGAGGGCGTGTTATCCTCGACGTTCGAAACCACCGGACGCAGTCGATGTTCGTTGTGAAATTCCCAGTCACGTTCTATCCGCAACTGTGCGACGACCCCGATGTCGCGAGCGCCGAACGCCGCGTCGCTCACCTTGCGGAGCAGGTCTGAGTCCTTGATCGTTGGTATAAGGGAGCGGAAGAAATCGCACGGAAAGCATTCGGGGCTCAACTGTTCGCTGAGCGCTGCAAAGGGTATGTAACTGTTGCCGTAATGGAAGTGATCCCAACCGCCTTGATCTCCACAAGCTGGAATGTCGACTATCTCGATCTCGTGCCGCGCGGCGAATGTGCGCAACTCGTCCAACTGGAACGCATGACTGATCGGTACGGGAATATGATTGAACGAAATCTGATCAAACTGGATGAAATCTGGAAGCACTAACCTCCGCGGGCCCTCGCGGAACGCGCGAAGGAACAGCCCAAACAAGGCTAACTTTTGGTTGTTGAGACCACCCTTGTTGTAGGCGTAACCAAGTGTGTCTGGAGGCAAGGTGAGGGTCTCAGTGGTCATGCAGCCATCGCCCTTTTCGAATTCGGTATTAGCATCCAGACTTGTAGTGTTATGAAGAATACCTGGCATCTTTGGTGACGAGTTCGATTGCTCAGATAAGGTAACCGTTGGCTGCTCTCGCGTTTCAGCGAGTTTATCAATTGCGTACTGCTTATTTTTCAGAACCCGCTCGCGCATCTCCGCTGGTAGCTTGCCTTCGCTGAGAAGCCGATCACAGGCGTCGGCACATTCTGCGTATTTGCCAATCCAATAGGCGCTGACCGCCAACTCGTCGAGCAGCCCGTACTCGTAGATCCAATTCTCGAGGAACAGGCCGTCGGTGGGCAGCGGAATTGCCAGTCCGCGACGGGCATACTCGTATCCCTCGGCGAAATTGTTCTTCTCGCGGCTAAGGCGGCTGGCGGCGTGCAAAGCTTCGGCGCGATGGAGCGCGGCCTCGGAGGCCCGTAGGCATGTTTCTATCACCTCGCCAACCGGCAGTCCCATCTCCTCCTGGAGCCGCGCGGCGTAGAAGAGACTCACGAAGACTTCATCGTCCCAGTAGCCGAGTTCCGCTCGCTTTAGAAAATAGACTAGCGCCTTCTCCTTTTCGCCGGCGTCGCGGTAGCTTTTCGCCAGATAAAAGGTATAGCGGGAGCGAAGAAACGGATCCTCCTCCGATTGAAGCGCTTTTTCGAGAACTTCAGCATCCTTGCGGTATTTATCAGGATCCTGGCTGCGCGCGCCTCCTGAACCATACCAGACGTGGAAGCCCGCAGCGTCTCCAGACGACCAGCCGGGCGCGGCCGCGTCGAGGAATTCGTGCAGAACGCCCCGGAACAGAAATTTCCGGCGATTGCTGCAAATCAGCGGGCGGAAATACCACACTGCATCGTGCCGAATCCGTACCTTGTAAACATCTTTTGACAAACTCTTCTTGAAAGTCCGAGCGTCAAAGCCTTCGTCCGGGACAAGTACATCGTCTGCGTCCATGATCAAGGCGTAACAAATGTCACGTTTCTCGCGCAGCCGGGCAAGCGCGTGCGAGCGATTGTAGGCGAAGTTACGCCATGGCTCGTCGTACACCTCTCCCGGCAACCCCACCCGGTCCAGCCACTCACGAATAATGGACTGCGTATTGTCCGTCGATCCCGTGTCCTCGATCAGTACATAATCTACGAGTGGGCGAACGCTTTCCAGGCATCGCAAGATGATCCTGGACTCGTTCTTAACGATCATACAAAGACCGATTGTCTTGGATTTGGCGGGGGTCTCGGGGAACGGCGGAATTGGCTTGTGCTGGGGCCTGATTCTATCGGCGGCGAATTCGGCGTTTTTCCTCACCCGCTCGCGCATCTCCGCTGGTAGCTTGCCTTCGCTGAGAAGCCGATCACAGGCGTCGGCACATTCTGCGTATTTGCCAATCCAATAGGCGCTGACCGCCAACTCGTCGAGCAGCCCGTACTCGTAGATCCAATTCTCGAGGAACAGGCCGTCGGTGGGCAGCGGAATTGCCAGTCCGCGACGGGCATACTCGTATCCCTCGGCGAAATTGTTCTTCTCGCGGCTAAGGCGACTGGCGGCGTGCAAAGCTTCGGCACGGTGAGGCGCGGCCTCAGTGGCGCGCTGATAGGTTGCAAGAACCTCGTCATACGGCGTTCCTAGATCTTTCTGGAGCTGCGCGGCACTGTATAGGCTCATGAAAACCTCATCGGCCCAGTAGCCGAGCTCAGCCCTCTTCAAAAAATAAGGCAGCGCTTTGTCTTTTTCGCCCGCGTCGCGATAGCTTCGCGCCAGATAGAAGATATAACGGGAGCGAAGAGACGGATCTTCCTCCGATTGAAGCGCTTTTTCGAGAACTTCAGCATCCTTGCGGTATTTATCAGGATCCTGGCTGCGCGCGCCTCCTGAACCATACCAGACGTGGAAGCCCGCAGCGTCTCCAGACGACCAGCCGGGCGCGGCCGCGTCGAGGAATTCGTGCAGAACGCCCCGGAACAGAAATTTCCGGCGATTGCTGCAAATCAGCGGGCGGAAATACCACACTGCATCTTGCCGAATCCGTACCTTGTAAACATCTTTTGACAAACTCTTCTTGAAAGTCCGAGCGTCAAAGCCTTCATCCGAGACAAGTACATCGTCAGCGTCCATAATCAAGGCGTAACAAATGTCACGTTTCTCGCGCAGCCGGGCAAGCGCATGCGAGCGATTGTAGGCGAAGTTACGCCATGGCTCGTCGTACACCTCTCCCGGCAACCCCACCCGGTCCAGCCACTCACGAATAATGGACTGCGTATTGTCCGTCGATCCCGTGTCCTCGATCAGTACATAATCTACGAGTGGGCGAACGCTCTCCAGGCATCGCAGAATGACTCTGGACTCGTTCTTTACGATCATGCAAAGGCCGATTGTCTTAGGTTTGACGTCCACCAGTAAATCCCCTGTGCGAGGCTTGGCAGGCACGGCCTTTCCGGTGCCCGGCGGAACAGCCGCAGGATTATCCGTTTTTTTCGCGGCTCGACGTTGTTTCCTCTTCATAGGCATAGACGAAGTTTTTGGACGCGGCCATTTCGGCCGCCCCCTATGCGTGCTGCTTCGACTCCTTTTGACCGAAATTTCGAAAAATGACAAACCAGTCGCTCGCATCAACAGCGTGAATGCGGAATAGTTCGGGCGCCCGGCGGTAGGCCATGAGGAGCGCTGTCTGGTCGTCGTCAACCAACCCGCAAGCGAGCAACGACGACATCGCCTCGTCGATTAGTTCGGCAAAGCGAAACCAGCAAATGTCCGGCCCGACCAGATGACACCCCTGAAAATAAACGTCGCCCGTCCGAACGATGTCGAAGATCGGCCTGTTGTCGGGCTGGCGAATATAAAACAAGTTCATGCGGTCGCCACAGTCGAAGCGCCAAGGTATTGCTGGGTCGAACCGCAGATCGTCTCGACAATAGCCGAAATCAATCCACGCGACCTGTCGATGGATGTTTAATCGGAGCCTCAGTGTCGCACAGACCATCGCAGACTTCAGTGCATTGATCAAGACATAATCTGGATTCCAATATTCTGGGAGTGTCGGGTTCAGCACGAGGTTGTGGAGCTCAGGGCGCATTCGAGCCTCAAACTGTGCGCGGAGATCGGCTAGTTTCCCGTTTGGGCCGAAGAGGTCGTCGCACACAAGAACGTTGGTCATTGCGTCGAGGCCGTGCCGCCTCCGAATCTCCAATAACTTTTCGGCGAATTTCTGCTCGGTAAATATCACGATCTGATTCTTGAGCCGCGCTAAATTATCGAACCACTCGAGATAGGTATCGACTGAACGTTGCCATCTTGAGACGGGCTGGCCGTTTACGTCGCCTAGCCACCCGCCACGGCCGATGTCGAAGAAGGCCGAAACTATCGAGATATCTAAGTTGATTGCGTATCCGATAATCATTAACCCCGCGGTTTCTGGAAAAGCACTTGCGTGCCGGAAAGGAAGAATTCGATCGAGCGTTGATTACAGAAATCCCTAACCGCTTTGAGCACGCCATAGTTTCCACCGGACGCTACCGTGCCGTCAGCATTGCGTAACCACTCGATCTCGGCGTCGCCCTCCGAATTCCGGGGGCGGTCGTCGGTATCGACTGCATCATCGAGACACATCAGCCCTTCGTGTCGTAGCTTCGGGTACCAGAGGCGGAGGTCCTGGAGCACGAAACGAAAGGAGTGATTGCCGTCGATATAAACAAAATCCAATGTGTCATCCGCGAACTTCGTTGCGGCGTCCGTCGAAAAGGCTCGTACAAACTCAACTCGATCACCGAATCGAGCGAGCCGTGCGCGGGCATCTGCGAATATTTCGTCGAGATTATCCCGGGTGTTGATGGAATCCTGATACTCAGTGTAATGTTCATAAGGATCGACGCAATAGATTTTGGACGGTCGACATTCTCCACATAGCCGCTCGGCAAATTCGCCTTTCCATGTGCCAACCTCGACAAATGTCCCCCCTTTGGTAAGTGCACGAGCCGCAGCCAGCACATCAGAACGCGCTTTCCCGGTAACAAGGGCGGCCAAGGGCGCCGCAAGGTTCGAATTCGGAATCGAAAACGGACGCGCGAGTTTTTCGAAATCTGTCGGCAACAGCTTTTTTTTGTATAAAAGGCTATCGTCGCCCCTAGACCTTTTGCTTGCCAATTTATCAATTGCGAATTGCCGGTGGTCGCTGGGGAGCGCGCGGTCCTGCTCAATCCCATCTGCCCGATGACCTTCGTGGCTTTGGATGATAGGAGCACCGGAGGGCAACCGCTCTACATCCAGCAGCACACTACGAACATCGTCAGCGTCGACGGTCGCGATCCAGCCTTTCTGATCCTTCCCGCTGAATGAGACCATTAAGCGCGTCCCGTCAGGATGCCAGGCCAGGCCCGCGGCAAACTCAACGCCCATCCCGTGGAAGTAAAAGGCGCGGCTCACCAGCCTTAATACGCGCGCCTCGTCGAACCAGACCCACCGATGCTGGTAAGTCCGCTGTTGCGAAGCGGTCGGCTCGAAGACTTCGTGTATCAGAGCGAGCCATCCGCCATCGAAGGCGATCACTTGCGAACCGCCCCTGAATCGCTCGGTCGCGATCGCAGGCAAGCTCTCGCCGACCTTCCGCGCCTGCTCGTCTAAGACGCGGGTAGAGTCGCAGTGATAGATGAACTGCAACCGATCATCGTCGACGAGCGGCATCCAGTTCATCTCGTGCAGCCGCGGACCTTCAGGGCTAAGTACGCGCCAATTCGTCAATCGGGAATCCCCGGGCGCGCTCTGATCGATGCGGGCGAGCACCTGATCACACCATCCCTCAGCGGTCAGCTCGCGGACAGTCGAGCTGCACCAAAGCTCGCCGCGCCAGGCGAAGAGCCGCAAGTCTTCGAAGCCCAGGACCGGCTCGAAAGAAGGTTTGGGCATATCGGCAGGCGGCAGAATCTCAGTGGACGATTGAATATCCAGCGCAGAATCAAGGCGAAGCAGGAAATTTCGCGTGTGAATCGGAGCGCCGTTCGGCGTCTCATACAGGTTGTCGCCGGTGATGATGTAGTTCACGGCTCGCTGAACCATCACGATCTCCTCACCGAGCCGCGCGATCGATGGATTCGTGAGATGGTAGCCGTCAGGCGGCGTGAAGCCCACCGGATGTGCCGTGAACGACGGCATCATCGCACTGGCTGGCTGGACGTAAAAGCGCAGATTCCCCCGCGCGAGATTACGTGTGCCAGATGGGACGTTGCGATTGAGCGCGAGCCAATTACAGGCATCGTGACCGCGGTCCTTGCGCGCAGGGTCCCGCGCGTAATTCGCAGCGATCGAATACTCCTCAAACAGCCCCGCCGTGTAAACGAAATCTTCCACGAACAGGATGTCATCGGGCCGCGGCAGGGTGAGGCCGAATTCAGAGAACACAGCGCTCACCGCAGTGTCGCCCCGCTCGCGGTAGAAACGCGCGAGGTCATACAGGGGCTCGGCGCGTTGCGGCCGCTGGTTGAAGGCGGCCAGCGCTTCGCGGATGAACCCGTCGTCGTCTTTGAGGTCCCTAAGGCAACGCGCCAGCTGAAGCCGGGCATACCAGGCTTCCTCGTCCCAGCCGCCCATTGCCGCCCGTTTTGCGTAGATCTCAGCGGCCTTCGCTTTCTGTCCGGCATCGCGGTAGGATTGCGCGAGATAGAACCAATAGCGCACATTGTCGGGCTCTTGCTCGAGCGCTTTCGACAGTAGGTCGATATCACGCTGAAACTTTTCCACGCGGTTGGACCCGCTGGCGTGGTCCTTGTACCACACGCCCCGCAGTTCCTTCGCCCCGCCGGGCACGTCGATATACTCGTGAGTGACGCCGTGATAGCGCGCGCCTGCGTCTCGCCGCACCAGGCGCGTGTTCCAGTAAGTAAGGGAGTCTGACTTCTGAATCAGACGATAGCCCGGCTCCTCGAGCTTCGCGCGGAAGTCGCGGTCCTCAACCACCAGCTCCATGTCCGCGTCGGCAAACAGTAGATAATCGTAAGAGAGGTTCGAGGCGGCGGCATGCTCGAGGGCAGCGTTCCGCGCTTGCCCGAAGTTGAGGAAAGGAAAACTGTGAAGCTCTCCGGGAATACCGCGCTCGGCGAAAAACGACTTGACGAAGTCCTGTGTACCATCGGTGGATCCGGTGTCGCCGATTACCCAGCAGGTGATGTGATCGGCGACTGCGCGGAGACAGCGGCCTAAGTTCGCCATCTCGTTCTTTACGATCATGTTGAGGCAGAGCGTCTTGCCATTTGCCATTTCAGGTGATATCTCCCGCTGACTTCACGCCGAGTTGGCGCCCGACAGCGCATAATTGACTATCGGCCGCATTCTAAGTCTGCCCGTGTCCGGGCGCACAGCATTTGCAGCTAACGATGAGCAGGTGCTAATCAGCTCATGCCGAGCAGACTTCGCAACCGCGCCGGCAACCGTCCGAGGGCATGGACATCGGTGCAGCTTCTTTCCCATAACCTCAGGTAATCCTCCAGCGGAACACCGCTTCGCGAAGGCCAGCGATTCAACGCGCCGAGGTCCTCGACGCATGCGATATCGCCTTCGAGTTCGCTCACTATACGAATGATGAGCGGACCTTCGATTCCGCTGAGCGTGCTCTGCTCGAGTGCGCTACGGGACGTCCGGAACCACGAGGCAATTTCGGCGTCCGATTCCTGTTCTCCGGCTCCTCTATATTTCTTGAACAAATTCTCCCGGTATTCCCGGATTTTGGTGCTAAAGGCGGCGTCGCCGGCAAAGGGAGGATTGCGCTCCCAGCTTGCGGCCAGGAGGCCGAGTCCGCGGATCGAGAATGCCTCGACCATCGATTCCTCAAGCCATTGGCACGGGGAATGCGGCTGGGAATGGGCATCCCAGCTGTTACAAAGCACGTGACCGAGTTCGTGGCCGAACTGGTAGGAGAGTTTGCACCAATCGTCCGTCCCAATGTCGACGATGATCCACGCGACATTGGTTTGGTCGTCATGGAGCCATATCGCTGGCTGTCCGCTCGCGTGCTCGTCTACACGAATTTTGCCTGGCTGTCGGTCGGAGAGCAGTCTCATGCCCGCAAGGCTGACCTCTCGCATTCGCGAGAGAACGCGGAGCACGGCGTCGGCCGGCGACGACTTCCAGTTGCCGGCCAGTTCCAGTGACGCCGAAAGCAGAGAAGGCGTCGGCTCCGATGCCATCCTGAGGGCCTCGCCAATGAGTCGGGGAATTCCCGGGCTCACGATTCCAAAGAGTGCCAAAAAACGCCGCCGCACGAGCACGCGGTCATAAAATGGGTGCGCTAAATCCGCCATCAAGGAACTACGATATCACGGACCGCAATTTCCTCTAGGCTACTTTCGAGTTAACACGAAAGCGGAGTGACGGACCTGTCTGGGTCCGTCACTCTTTTCGAAGGCGATCTAGTGGGGCAATATTAACGAGTCATGATGCAGCAGATCTTTGAGATCCAACCTGCCGCTACCCTGTAGATCGATGCGGGCACTACCGCCTAGGCCTGTAACTTCCAGAGTCGTCTTGGTCCCGTATCCGTAGCCTGGATCATTAGGCCCATGTCCAACAACCTTGACAAACTGACTGAGGCTGGTCAGGTCATGGGAGATCGGTGCACCGGCCAGCACTTGCGTTAGATCGAGCTTGTCGCCGCTGGCGATGTTGAACCGCTCTGTGATGGGGCCGCCCGCTTGCACCACGATGGTATGACCCAAAGTGCCAAGCGCCCCGATGTCACCTGGATTCACGGTCATGCCTTCGACGTGCAGGAACCTCAAAACGGAGCTTTCATTGAACGATCCAAGCAGGCTCCCTTGATTGATCTGCCCCGCGCCTCCCGCTACGGGTGCTGACGGCACAATCGGATCCTTCACTGGACCGACCGGATTAGCGACCGGCTGGTGGATGACTGTACCAGTCGCGCCCCCCACTACGGAGACCGGCACAATCGGACCCTTCACTGGAGGGGCTGGACTAGCGACCGGAAGGTGGCCGACAGTACCAGTCGCGCCCGCCGCACCTGTTGCGCCTGCGTTGCTGGTTGCGGTTGGATTGGATCCAGTCGCACCCCCCACGAAGGAGGCCGGCACAATCGGACCCTTCACTGGAGCGGCTGGAGTAGCGATCGGAAGGTGGCTGACCGTACCTGTCGCGCCCGCCGCACCTGTTGCACCTGCGTTGCTGGTTGCGCCGGTTGCGCCGCTTGAGGTCGTGTCCGAACCGCCCCACGGACCGGTTGTTCCGGATGCGCCGGTCGGACCGGTTGGACCCTTCGGTCCCGTGGCCCCGGTTGGCCCAGTCGGACCGCTTGCGCCCGTTGCTCCAGTCGCTCCGGTTGCACCCGTGCTGCCGGTCGCTCCGGTAGAACCGGTATGTCCAGTCGAGCCAGTGGCGCCAGTCGGGCCGGTTGCACCCGTTGCGCCCGTTGCTCCAGTCGCTCCAGTCGCACCTGTTCCCCCGGTTGCACCCGTGCTGCCGGTCGCTCCGGTAGAACCGGTATGTCCAGTCGAGCCAGTGGCGCCAGTCGGGCCGGTTGCACCCGTTGCGCCCGTTGCTCCAGTCGCTCCAGTCGCACCTGTTCCCCCGGTTGCACCCGTGCTGCCAGTCGCTCCCGTTGAGCCCGTCGCTCCAGTGGCTCCGGTATGGCCAGTCGCGCCGGTGGCTCCTGTACTTCCAGTCGCACCCGTAGCTCCAGTGGCCCCGGTATGGCCAGTCGCGCCGGTGGCTCCCGTAGTTCCAGTCGCACCCGTAGCTCCCGTGGCCCCGGTCGCTCCCGTAGCTCCAGTGGCCCCGGTAGCTCCCGTAGTTCCAGTCGCTCCCGTAGCTCCGGTCGCTCCCGTTGAGCCCGTAGTTCCAGTCGCTCCCGTAGCTCCGGTCGCTCCCGTTGAGCCCGTAGTTCCAGTCGCTCCCGTAGCTCCGGTCGCTCCCGTTGAGCCCGTCGCTCCGGTGGCTCCGGTATGGCCAGTCGCGCCGGTGGCTCCCGTAGTTCCAGTCGCACCCGTAGCTCCCGTGGCCCCGGTAGCTCCCGTAGTTCCAGTCGCACCCGTAGCTCCCGTGGCCCCGGTAGCTCCCGTAGTTCCGGTCGCTCCCGTTGAGCCCGTCGCTCCAGTGGCTCCGGTATGGCCAGTCGCGCCGGTGGCTCCCGTAGTTCCAGTCGCACCCGTAGCTCCAGTGGCCCCGGTCGCTCCCGTAGTTCCGGTCGCGCCCGTTGTGCCCGTAGCTCCAGTGGTGCCAGTTGCTCCTGTGGCTCCAGTCGCACCGGTATCGCCTGTTGCGCCAGTGGCTCCAGTTGCGCCGGTATCGCCAGTCGCACCTGTGGCACCAGTCGCGCCGGTATCGCCCGTTGCGCCTGTAGCACCAGTCGCACCGGTATCGCCAGTCGCACCTGTGGCGCCCGTTGCTCCGGTATCGCCTGTAGCGCCCGTGGCTCCCGTAGCGCCGGTATCACCGGTCGCACCTGTGGCTCCAGTTGCGCCAGTATCGCCAGTCGCACCCGTGGCTCCGGTCGCACCGGTATCACCCGTTGCGCCTGTAGCACCAGTCGCACCGGTATCACCAGTGGCACCCTGAGCACCGGTTGCGCCTGTGTCGCCAGTAGCACCCTGAGCACCCGTTGCTCCGGTATCGCCAGTCGCACCTTGAGCGCCGGTTGCACCTGTATCGCCAGTGGCACCTTGAGCGCCCGTTGCGCCTGTGTCGCCAGTCGCACCTTGAGCACCGGTGGCACCTGTATCGCCCGTTGCGCCCTGTGCACCGGTTGCGCCGGTATCGCCAGTGGCACCCTGAGCTCCAGTCGCGCCGGTATCACCTGTCGCACCTTGAGCACCGGTGGCACCTGTATCGCCCATTGCGCCCTGTGCACCGGTTGCGCCTGTGTCGCCAGTCGCACCTTGAGCACCGGTGGCACCTGTATCGCCAGTGGCGCCCTGTGCACCCGTTGCGCCGGTATCGCCAGTGACCCCCTGAGCGCCAGTCGCGCCAGTGTCGCCAGTCGCACCTTGAGCACCGGTGGCACCCGTATCGCCAGTCGCGCCCTGAGCACCGGTCGCGCCTGTGTCGCCAGTGGCACCCTGAGCGCCAGTTGCGCCTGTGTCGCCAGTCGCGCCCTGAGCACCCGTTGCGCCGGTATCGCCCGTCGCACCTTGAGCACCGGTTGCGCCGGTATCACCTGTTGCACCTTGAGCACCGGTCGCACCGGTATCACCCGTTGCGCCTGTAGCACCAGTCGCACCGGTATCACCAGTGGCACCCTGAGCACCGGTTGCGCCTGTGTCGCCAGTAGCACCCTGAGCACCCGTTGCTCCGGTATCACCAGTGGCACCTTGAGCGCCCGTTGCGCCGGTATCACCAGTGGCACCTTGAGCACCGGTTGCGCCGGTATCGCCAGTCGCGCCCTGGGCACCAGTCGCACCGGTATCGCCAGTCGCACCTGTGGCGCCCGTTGCGCCGGTATCACCAGTCGCGCCCTGAGCACCGGTCGCGCCTGTGTCGCCAGTGGCCCCCTGAGCGCCAGTTGCGCCTGTGTCGCCAGTCGCACCTTGAGCACCGGTGGCACCCGTATCGCCAGTGGCGCCCTGTGCACCGGTTGCGCCGGTATCGCCAGTGGCACCCTGAGCGCCCGTTGCGCCTGTGTCGCCAGTCGCACCTTGAGCACCGGTGGCACCTGTATCGCCCGTTGCGCCCTGAGCACCCGTTGCGCCGGTATCGCCCGTCGCACCTTGAGCACCGGTGGCACCTGTATCGCCCGTTGCGCCCTGAGCACCGGTTGCGCCGGTATCGCCCGTTGCGCCCTGAGCGCCAGTTGCGCCGGTATCACCAGTGGCACCCTGAGCGCCAGTTGCGCCGGTATCACCAGTGGCACCCTGAGCGCCCGTGGCACCTGTATCGCCAGTGGCACCCTGAGCGCCAGTTGCGCCGGTATCACCAGTGGCACCCTGAGCACCGGTTGCGCCGGTATCACCAGTGGCACCTTGAGCGCCCGTTGCGCCGGTATCGCCCGTCGCACCCTGAGCGCCCGTGGCACCTGTATCGCCTGTCGCACCTTGAGCGCCGGTTGCGCCGGTATCGCCCGTTGCGCCCTGTGCACCGGTTGCGCCGGTATCACCAGTCGCACCCTGAGCACCGGTCGCGCCTGTGTCGCCAGTGGCACCCTGAGCGCCCGTTGCGCCAGTGTCGCCAGTCGCACCTTGAGCACCGGTGGCACCCGTATCGCCCGTTGCGCCCTGTGCACCGGTTGCGCCGGTATCACCAGTGGCACCCTGAGCGCCCGTTGCGCCTGTGTCGCCAGTCGCACCTTGAGCACCGGTGGCACCTGTATCGCCCGTTGCGCCCTGTGCACCGGTTGCGCCGGTATCGCCAGTGGCACCCTGAGCTCCAGTCGCGCCGGTATCACCTGTCGCACCTTGAGCACCGGTGGCACCTGTATCGCCAGTGGCGCCCTGGGCACCCGTTGCGCCGGTATCGCCAGTGGCCCCCTGAGCGCCAGTCGCGCCGGTATCACCTGTGGCACCCTGAGCACCGGTTGCGCCGGTATCACCTGTCGCGCCCTGGGCACCAGTCGCACCGGTATCGCCCGTTGCGCCCTGTGCACCGGTTGCGCCGGTATCACCAGTCGCGCCCTGAGCACCGGTCGCGCCTGTGTCGCCAGTGGCACCCTGAGCGCCAGTTGCGCCTGTGTCGCCAGTCGCACCTTGAGCACCGGTGGCACCCGTATCGCCAGTGGCGCCCTGTGCACCCGTTGCACCGGTATCGCCAGTGGCCCCCTGAGCGCCAGTCGCGCCGGTATCACCTGTCGCACCTTGAGCGCCGGTTGCGCCGGTATCACCTGTGGCACCCTGAGCACCGGTTGCACCCGTATCACCTGTGGCACCCTGAGCACCGGTCGCGCCTGTGTCGCCAGTGGCCCCCTGAGCGCCAGTCGCGCCGGTCGCACCCGTGGCACCAGTCGCGCCGGTTGCACCAGTCGCACCCGTGGCGCCGGTCGCACCCCTGGCGCCGGTCACCCCGGTCGCTCCCGTTGCTCCAGTCGCACCCGTGGCGCCGGTCGCACCCCTGGCGCCGGTCACCCCGGTCGCTCCCGTTGCTCCAGTCGCACCCGTGGCGCCGGTCGCTCCGGTCGCTCCCGTTGCTCCAGTCGCACCCGTGGCGCCGGTCGCTCCCGTGGCACCAGTCGCGCCCGTTGCTCCAGTCGCACCGGTCGCACCCGTGGCACCAGTCGCACCCGTTGCTCCAGTCGCACCCGTTGCTCCAGTCGCACCGGTCGCACCCGTGGCGCCGGTCGCACCCCTGGCGCCGGTCGCCCCGGTCGCTCCCGTGGCACCAGTCGCGCCCGTTGCTCCAGTCGCACCGGTCGCACCCGTGGCGCCGGTCGCACCCCTGGCGCCGGTCGCCCCGGTCGCTCCCGTTGCTCCAGTCGCACCCGTTGCTCCAGTCGCACCCGTGGCACCAGTCGCACCCGTGGCACCGGTCGCACCGGTCGCACCCGTTGCACCAGTCGCTCCCCTGGCGCCCGTTGCTCCAGTCGCACCCCTGGCGCCAGTCGCACCCGTCGCGCCGGTATCACCAGTGGCACCCTGAGCACCAGTCGCACCGGTATCGCCAGTGGCACCCTGAGCACCGGTTGCTCCGGTATCGCCAGTGGCACCCTGAGCGCCCGTTGCGCCTGTGTCGCCAGTCGCACCTTGAGCACCGGTGGCACCTGTATCGCCAGTGGCGCCCTGTGCACCCGTTGCGCCGGTGTCGCCAGTGGCCCCCTGAGCGCCAGTTGCGCCGGTATCACCTGTGGCACCCTGAGCACCGGTCGCGCCTGTGTCGCCAGTGGCCCCCTGAGCGCCAGTCGCGCCGGTATCGCCAGTGGCACCCTGAGCGCCAGTTGCGCCGGTATCACCAGTGGCACCCTGAGCACCGGTTGCGCCGGTATCGCCCGTTGCGCCCTGAGCGCCAGTTGCGCCGGTATCACCAGTGGCACCCTGAGCCCCAGTTGCGCCGGTATCGCCTGTCGCACCTTGAGCGCCGGTTGCGCCTGTGTCGCCTGTGGCGCCCTGAGCACCCGTTGCGCCGGTATCGCCCGTCGCACCCTGAGCACCGGTGGCACCGGTATCACCAGTGGCACCTTGAGCGCCAGTTGCGCCGGTATCACCAGTGGCACCCTGAGCCCCAGTTGCGCCGGTATCGCCTGTCGCACCTTGAGCGCCGGTTGCGCCTGTGGCGCCCTGAGCACCGGTTGCGCCGGTATCGCCAGTCGCACCTTGAGCTCCGGTGGCGCCGGTATCACCTGTTGCACCTTGAGCACCGGTTGCGCCGGTATCACCTGTCGCGCCTACGGCTCCTGTCGCGCCGGTATCACCTGTTGCACCTTGAGCACCGGTTGCGCCGGTATCACCTATTGCACCTTGAGCACCGGTTGCGCCTGTATCACCAGTCGCACCCTGAGCTCCGGTTGCACCGGTATCGCCCGTTGCACCCTGTGCACCGGTTGCGCCGGTATCGCCAGTGGCACCCTGAGCGCCCGTTGCGCCTGTGTCGCCAGTCGCACCTTGAGCACCGGTGGCACCCGTATCGCCAGTGGCACCCTGAGCGCCAGTTGCGCCGGTATCGCCAGTGGCACCCTGAGCGCCGGTTGCGCCGGTATCGCCAGTGGCACCCTGAGCTCCAGTCGCACCGGTATCGCCCGTTGCGCCCTGTGCACCGGTTGCGCCGGTATCGCCCGTTGCGCCCTGTGCACCGGTTGCGCCGGTATCGCCAGTGGCACCCTGAGCGCCCGTTGCGCCTGTGTCGCCAGTCGCACCTTGAGCACCGGTGGCACCCGTATCGCCAGTGGCGCCCTGTGCACCCGTTGCACCGGTATCGCCAGTGGCCCCCTGAGCGCCAGTTGCGCCAGTATCGCCAGTGGCCCCCTGAGCGCCAGTTGCGCCTGTATCGCCAGTGGCACCCTGAGCGCCCGTTGCGCCTGTATCGCCAGTGGCGCCCTGAGCGCCCGTTGCGCCTGTATCGCCAGTCGCGCCTTGAGCACCAGTCGCACCGGTATCGCCAGTCGCGCCCTGAGCGCCGGTTGCGCCTGTATCGCCAGTGGCACCCTGAGCTCCAGTCGCGCCGGTATCACCTGTCGCGCCCTGGGCACCAGTCGCACCGGTATCGCCGGTTGCGCCCTGTGCACCGGTTGCGCCGGTATCGCCAGTCGCACCCTGTGCACCGGTTGCGCCGGTATCACCAGTCGCGCCCTGAGCTCCAGTCGCACCTGTATCGCCAGTCGCGCCCTGAGCACCGGTTGCACCCGTATCGCCAGTCGCACCCTGAGCACCAGTCGCGCCGGTATCGCCAGTGGCACCCTGGGCGCCCGTTGCGCCGGTATCGCCAGTAGCACCTTGAGCACCGGTTGCACCCGTATCGCCAGTCGCACCCTGAGCACCGGTTGCACCCGTATCGCCAGTCGCACCCTGAGCACCCGTCGCACCTGTATCACCAGTTGCGCCCTGAGCGCCCGTTGCGCCTGTGTCACCTGTGGCACCCTGAGCGCCCGCTGCGCCGGTATCGCCAGTCGCACCCTGAGCACCAGTCGCGCCTGTGTCGCCAGTCGCACCCTGAGCACCGGTTGCGCCGGTATCGCCAGTGGCGCCCTGAGCACCGGTTGCGCCAGTATCGCCTGTGGCGCCTTGAGCACCCGTTGCGCCTGTGTCGCCAGTGGCACCCTGAGCGCCGGTCGCGCCTGTGTCGCCAGTCGCACCCTGAGCGCCAGTCGCGCCGGTATCACCAGTTGCACCTTGAGCGCCCGTTGCGCCGGTATCGCCCGTTGCGCCCTGAGCGCCGGTGGCACCTGTATCGCCCGTTGCGCCCTGAGCGCCCGTGGCACCTGTATCGCCCGTTGCGCCCTGAGCACCCGTTGCGCCGGTATCACCTGTGGCACCCTGAGCACCGGTCGCGCCGGTATCACCAGTGGCACCTTGAGCACCAGTCGCACCGGTATCGCCCGTTGCGCCCTGAGCGCCCGTGGCACCTGTATCGCCCGTTGCGCCCTGAGCGCCCGTGGCACCTGTATCGCCAGTCGCACCCTGAGCGCCCGTTGCGCCTGTGTCGCCAGTTGCACCCTGGGCTCCTGTTGCGCCTGTGTCGCCAGTCGCACCCTGAGCACCGGTTGCACCCGTATCGCCAGTCGCACCCTGAGCACCAGTTGCGCCGGTATCGCCAGTGGCGCCTTGAGCACCGGTTGCGCCGGTATCGCCTGTGGCGCCTTGAGCACCGGTTGCGCCAGTATCGCCTGTGGCACCCTGAGCACCCGTTGCGCCTGTATCACCTGTTGCGCCCTGAGCACCGGTTGCACCCGTATCGCCAGTCGCACCCTGAGCACCCGTCGAACCTGTATCACCAGTTGCGCCCTGAGCGCCCGTTGCGCCTGTGTCACCTTTGGCACCCTGAGCGCCCGTTGCGCCGGTATCACCAGTTGCACCCTGAGCACCCGTTGCGCCGGTATCGCCAGTCGCACCCTGAGCACCAGTCGCGCCTGTGTCGCCAGTCGCACCCTGAGCACCGGTTGCGCCGGTATCGCCAGTTGCACCTTGAGCGCCCGTTGCGCCGGTATCGCCCGTTGCGCCCTGAGCGCCGGTGGCACCTGTATCGCCCGTTGCGCCCTGAGCGCCCGTGGCACCTGTATCGCCAGTGGCACCCTGAGCTCCAGTTGCGCCGGTATCGCCAGTCGCACCCTGGGCGCCAGTCGCGCCGGTATCACCTGTGGCACCCTGAGCACCGGTTGCGCCGGTATCACCAGTGGCACCCTGAGCGCCCGTTGCGCCTGTGTCGCCAGTTGCACCCTGGGCTCCTGTTGCACCGGTATCACCAGTCGCACCCTGAGCGCCCGTTGCGCCTGTGTCGCCAGTTTCACCCTGGGCTCCTGTTGCACCGGTATCACCAGTCGCACCCTGAGCTCCCGTTGCACCGGTATCGCCAGTGGCGCCCTGAGCACCAGTTGCGCCTGTGTCGCCAGTGGCACCCTGAGCGCCGGTCGCGCCTGTGTCGCCAGTCGCACCCTGAGCGCCAGTCGCGCCGGTATCACCTGTGGCACCCTGAGCACCGGCTGCGCCGGTATCACCAGTTGCACCTTGAGCTCCTGTTGCGCCTGTGTCGCCAGTCGCACCCTGAGCACCGGTCGCGCCAGTATCGCCTGTTGCACCCTGAGCACCAGTTGCGCCTGTGTCGCCAGTGGCACCTTGAGCGCCGGTTGCGCCTGTGTCGCCTGTTGCGCCCTGAGCACCAGTTGCGCCTGTGTCGCCAGTGGCACCCTGAGCGCCGGTCGCGCCTGTGTCGCCAGTCGCACCCTGAGCGCCCGTTGCGCCTGTATCACCTGTCGCGCCCTGGGCACCAGTCGCACCGGTATCACCAGTCGCGCCCTGAGCACCCGTTGCTCCGGTATCGCCAGTCGCACCCTGAGCTCCAGTCGCGCCTGTGTCGCCCGTCGCACCCTGAGCACCGGTTGCTCCGGTATCGCCAGTCGCACCCTGAGCACCGGTTGCGCCGGTATCGCCTGTGGCACCCTGAGCACCCGTTGCGCCTGTATCACCTGTTGCGCCCTGAGCACCGGTTGCTCCGGTATCGCCAGTCGCACCCTGAGCACCGGTTGCGCCGGTATCACCAGTTGCGCCCTGAGCGCCCGTTGCGCCGGTATCGCCAGTGGCGCCCTGAGCGCCCGTGGCACCTGTATCGCCCGTTGCGCCCTGAGCGCCCGTGGCACCTGTATCGCCAGTCGCACCCTGAGCGCCCGTTGCGCCTGTGTCGCCAGTTGCACCCTGGGCTCCTGTTGCACCGGTATCACCAGTCGCACCCTGAGCGCCCGTGGCACCTGTATCGCCCGTTGCGCCCTGAGCACCAGTTGCGCCTGTGTCGCCAGTGGCACCCTGAGCGCCGGTCGCGCCTGTGTCGCCAGTCGCACCCTGAGCGCCAGTCGCGCCGGTATCACCTGTGGCACCCTGAGCACCGGTTGCGCCGGTATCACCAGTTGCACCCTGAGCACCGGTTGCGCCGGTATCGCCCGTTGCGCCCTGAGCACCGGTTGCTCCGGTATCGCCAGTCGCACCCTGAGCACCCGTTGCGCCGGTATCACCAGTCGCGCCCTGAGCTCCAGTCGCACCTGTATCGCCAGTCGCACCCTGAGCACCAGTCGCACCCTGAGCACCCGTTGCGCCGGTATCGCCCGTCGCACCTTGAGCTCCGGTGGCGCCGGTATCGCCTGTCGCGCCCTGAGCACCAGTTGCGCCGGTGTCGCCAGTCGCGCCCTGAGCACCCGTTGCGCCGGTATCACCAGTGGCACCTTGAGCTCCAGTCGCGCCTGTGTCGCCCGTCGCACCCTGAGCACCGGTTGCTCCGGTATCGCCAGTCGCACCCTGAGCACCGGTTGCGCCGGTATCACCAGTCGCACCCTGAGCACCGGTTGCGCCGGTATCGCCAGTGGCGCCCTGAGCTCCAGTCGCGCCTGTGTCGCCCGTCGCACCCTGAGCACCGGTTGCTCCGGTATCGCCAGTCGCACCCTGAGCACCGGTTGCGCCGGTATCACCAGTCGCGCCCTGAGCACCGGTTGCGCCAGTATCGCCAGTGGCACCCTGAGCGCCCGTTGCGCCGGTATCGCCTGTTGCGCCCTGAGCCCCAGTTGCGCCGGTGTCGCCAGTCGCACCTTGAGCACCGGTTGCGCCGGTATCACCAGTCGCGCCCTGAGCTCCAGTCGCACCTGTATCGCCAGTCGCGCCCTGAGCACCGGTTGCACCCGTATCGCCAGTCGCACCCTGAGCACCAGTCGCGCCGGTATCGCCAGTGGCACCCTGGGCGCCCGTTGCGCCGGTATCGCCAGTGGCACCCTGAGCGCCCGTTGCGCCGGTATCGCCAGTGGCGCCCTGAGCGCCGGTTGCACCGGTATCGCCAGTGGCACCCTGAGCGCCGGTTGCGCCTGTATCGCCTGTCGCGCCCTGAGCGCCAGTTGCGCCGGTTGCTCCCGTCGCACCCTGAGCACCGGTTGCACCGGTATTGCCCGTGGCACCCTGAGCTCCCGTCGCGCCCGTGGCTCCCGTCGTACCCTGAGCACCCGTTGCGCCGGTGTTGCCCGTGGCTCCCTGAGCTCCCGTCGCGCCCGTCGCGCCCGTGGCTCCCGTCGCACCCTGAGCACCGGTTGCACCGGTATTGCCCGTGGCTCCCTGAGCTCCCGTCGCGCCCGTAGCTCCCGTCGTACCCTGAGCACCCGTTGCGCCGGTGTTGCCCGTGGCTCCCTGAGCTCCAGTCGCGCCCGTGGCTCCCGTCGCACCCTGAGCGCCGGTTGTGCCGGTGTTGCCCGTGGCTCCCTGAGCTCCAGTCGCGCCCTGAGCGCCGGTTGCACCGGTATTGCCCGTGGCACCCGTTGCTCCGGTCGCGCCAGTCGGCCCGGTCGGTCCCGTCGGGCCTGTTGCGCCCGTTGTGCCGGTATGTCCAGTCGCACCCGTGGCACCCGT
Organism: uncultured Acidobacteriaceae bacterium; assembly: GCA_963848805.1. Taxonomy (GTDB): domain Bacteria; phylum Acidobacteriota; class Terriglobia; order Terriglobales; family Acidobacteriaceae; genus Telmatobacter. Next base: position 135,638 of record CAWKFD010000009.1, read on the forward strand.
TGCTCCGGTCACGCCAGTCGGCCCGGTCGGTCCCGTCGGGCCTGTTGCGCCCGTAGCGCCTGTGGCTCCGGTCGCACCCGTGGCTCCGGTCGCACCCGTGGCTCCAGTCGCACCCGTTGCACCAGTCGCTCCGGTCGCACCCGTGGCGCCGGTCGGGCCTTGGTCACTAGCATCGGTTACGGTCAAGTTGGTCGCGGCGCTGCCAACGTTCCAAAGGCCGTTGCTTTGATACGAACCAGTGTCCACCGTGACGGTCGCCGCTGAGGGGAGATTCACTGTGACCGCTGCCGTTCCGCCAGCCGAGTCGTCGTTGCCGGTAACGATAAATGAGCCGACGACCTCAGTGCTGCTGCCGCTTCCAATTGTGAGAAAGTAGGTGCCGGCAGCGGTGCCCGCTGGCCAAGTTACGTCGATCACACTATTCCCGGCCGGAGCCGAGACGTTATCTGCCAACACTCCCGCATAGGCCGCCACTCCGGCACGCGTCATCGGCGGTTGCGCCACGCTGGGATGAACGCGCTCTGTCAGCTCCCAACTGCCCCCGAGCGAGGCGGCGCCAACAGGCTCCGACGCGGCAGCGACAGGTGCGCCGACTGCTTGGGCAAGACGCTCGACAAAGCGCGCACCCGACGGGCCTGCCGCGGCCCGGCAACTCCAGAGGCGCAATTCTCGCTCGGCGCCGAGGGCGCGCCCGATGGCGGCAAGATCTTCGGCCTGGCCGTGGAGCGTCTCGACCGACCACTCGCCCGAGGCGAACGTCACGCGGCCGGGCTGGCCATGCGCAATCACATGCACGGCGTCGAGACCGCGGCAGTCCCGGAGGGCCGCAGCCATCTGCCGCGCCGCAGGGCGGGCGGCGTCAAGAACGATGGCTTCGACTCCAGGGCGCAAATTGCCAAGGATGGTGTTGAGATCGGAGACGTTGGTATCAACGAAGGCAACTTCGGACGTACGGCTCATTATCTTGCTCCCTTGCTTGGAATGGATGGCAGCGGAATCACTGGCTACGAAAGAAGGCGGGGCCTGGGCGGCCACGAAATGTTGGCTTTGGCTGGCTTGGCGCTTTGTGAACGGAGCTGGCGACATCATGCGCTCGGCTCGATCGATAGATTCTGCGGGCGGCAATTGAGGCGCGGCTGCGGGAGGCATCGATTCGCGGGGGCCATTCGCCCTGAGAGCTGAAGACACTTCCGTTTCTGCCGATAAGGCTGATGTCGTATGAGGTTCTTGGACCGAGACTGGAGGTGGTTTTTCGACCGAGACTGGAACGCGGAGCGGTCGCCGATGGGGAGATTTCCGGGAAGACGGTACGTGACTCCGCGCATTGCTGCGATCGGGATGCCCGCCTGTCGGACGCGTAGCGGCTATATCAGCGCTATCTTCCAAGCGAGCAGAGCAAGCTGTATCGATTCCCTCGGCTTGCGGGTCTTTCATCAATCGTGACTCCGGGTAATTCGTGTCTGCGGAGCACATACGGCCATCGGGGGCAAATACGGCTGTGGGATGGACCGTTACTCAGGGCCCTTAAATCCAAAATTGCTTTTACTGCAGGTGGAATGCTTTTACAGCGAGAAGGTTTGATCCTAACTTGATTAGGAAAGCTTAACAATGTTCATTTCGTACTTAAAAAGGAACTCTTTGGTTCTGCGATTTATCCGATTTTGGTAACAACCTAGTAACTTGTTAACAACCTAGTAACTATGTCATTAGCAGCAACCTCCGACAGATATTAGCAGCAAACTCCGACCAATATTTGAAAGATGTGTTAAATCGATACGATATTAGACTTAGTTTCGGTAGTGGGACATGTGATATTTGCGGCATATTCATAATACAAATCTGCCGTTGATTCGCAAAGTTCCCTTGGCATACGGTCGATATATGCCAAAACGGTCAAGCAAATAAGAATGCAAGAGCGATCAAGCAAACTAGACTTAGTTTCGGTAGTGGGACATGTGACGTTTGCGGCATATTCATAACACAAATCTGTCATTGATTTGAAAAGTTCCCTTGGCATAAGGTCGATATATGCCAAAGCGGTCAAGCAAATTAGCATGCAAAAGCGGTCAAGCAAAATAATATGCAAAAGCAGTCAAGCAACTTAGACTTCGCGCAGGTCGTTGAGATTTCAACGGGACAGGCGATCAAATCAAAAGAGAAAAACGCTGCCGCTGTGACCCTTGGCAGACTGGGTGGCCTGAAAGGGGGAACAGCTAGAGCCAAAACTCTCACAGCGGAACGACGGCATGAAATCGCGCAACGTGCCGCTAGGCAGCGTTGGGCGAAGGAAAAGGGCAGAACCTATACCGCCTAAGGTACAGGAGCCGGGCGGAAGGGACAAAGGAAGACTGAAAGTACCGCCGCCGGTGCCCCGGCAACTGAAAACTCGCCAGCGGCCCGATCGCGTCTGTCGGTTCGGACGACGGTAAAACAGTGACCCCTGCGGGTTCCTTTGGGGCATGAGAAGGGAATTTTCAATAGCCTATTAGGGTCTTTCCGGGTTATCCTAGCCGACATATGTCCTTCTACTCAGGCTAACGTGCAGGTGGCCCAAGACGTGCAAACGGCGCTCCTGAGTAAGTAAACTTTTCACGCCATAGTTTTTTGGGCGAGCAGGAACCCTGTTCGGTGGAAGCAGGCCCAGGGCGCATCTGCCGAGAGGTTTGAATCTCTATGGAAATGAAACCAGAGCGCATCGCTAGCCGTTCGGACGCTGGGCTCTACTCGAGCGATGTGGCCGAGGTTGAGGTCGGGCCAGAATTGGACGCCGATGAATCTCCGCAAGTGTTTTTCAAAGGCGTCGAGCCGCCACCGCTCCATCCGCGCTTGCAGGCGATGATCCGAGCGGCGCTGCATCACGGCGTCGAACTTGATCCGAAAGAGTTCAAGCAGCCAATCAGCGAGGACGAACCTTCCGCGGCCGCGCTTTCTCTGTGGGCACAGAACAGCGGTATGTGGGCGCGCGCAGTCCGCATCCGCTGGCGCCATCTGCTGCGTTTCCAGGATACCGGGCCGGTGGTTCTGTTGTTCAACGATGGCGGCGCGGGTCTCGTCACTGGGGCCAACCCCGAGCAGAGGATCGTCCTTCTCCAAAGCGCCTCTGCGGCGCCTGGCACGCCACCTGTGGCAGTGGATGAACTCAGGATGTCAGAGGTCTGGACGGGCGATGCGGTACTGCTGCGTGCAATCCGCAGCCAGGGCAGCCCACTCGCGAGCGATGCGCCGTTCAACTTGCGCTGGCTTGTCCAGCTTGTGCTGGGGGAGCGCAAATCGCTGCGAAACATTGCCTTGGCGTCGCTTACCATGAGCATTCTCACTATTTTTCCGCCGCTCCTGGTGATGACGACCGTGAACAGGGTGCTGCAATTCAACAGCGGCTCTACTTTGGCGGTAGTTGCCGCGATATTGGCGGTGGTTGTCGCCTACGAGACTCTCTTGGGCTTCGCGCGTCGGCTGATCATCTCAGTGGTTGGGACGCGTCTAGACGCGAAGATCAGCCTGCACGTTTTCAATCGCCTTGTGCGGCTCCCGCTCGATTATTTCGAACGGCATCCGGCCGGTGAGACGATGTACCAGGTCAACCAAGTCTATCGGGTGCGCGAGTTTCTCACCGGCAAGCTGCTAGCGACGTTCCTGGATCTTATCACGCTCTGCGTGCTGCTTCCATTCCTCTTTTTTCTAAACGCGATACTTACGTGGATCGTGATGGGCTGCGCCCTCGTGATCATGCTGATCATTCTTGTTTTTCTCAAGCCGATGCGTGACATGTACGCGCGGGTGATGGCTGCCGAGACATGGAAGGCGGCAACGCTCGGTGAGACGATCGTCGGCATTAAAACCGTAAAGGCGCAAGCGTTAGAGCCGCAGCGCAAGGCGCTCTGGGACGAGCGGGTCGCGGAGGCCGGAAAGTGGCGCCTTGCATTCGGAGAGCTGGCAAACTGGCCGCAGACACTAGTGAACCCGATCGAGCGCGCGATGGTATTCGGCACGATGATTATCGGCGCCTACATGGCGATCAGCGCGCCTGCTGGCTACACGGTGGGCGGCCTCTTCGCCTTCATGATGCTGGGCGGGCGCGTGGCGCAGCCACTGGTGGGGCTGGCGCGGCTGGTCGAGGACTATGAGGAGATTGGCGCCGCAATCGGCGAGGTGGGATTCGTGCTGAACCGCCCGCTCGAGGTGGATGCGGCCTCCGGCGGTTTGCGGCCGAAATTCCTGGGTGGGATTACCTTTCAGGACGTCACCTTCACCTATGGCGGGACCACGGTGCCGGCGCTCGATCGAGTGAGTTTCAGCGTGCCTGCTGGTACAGTCCTTGGCATCGTGGGGCGAAGCGGATCAGGTAAATCCACGATCGCGCGGCTCTTGCAGGGGATCAATCGGGATTACAGCGGATTCGTGAAGATCGATGGCGCCGACCTGCGCGAGATCAACTTGCGGCATTTGCGACAGAGCTACGGCGTGGTGCTGCAGGACAACTTTCTCTTCCGCGGGTCGATCCGCGACAACATCATTGCCGGGCGCCCGGGCCTCACGCTGGCGGACGCGATGGATGCTGCCCGCCTTGCCGGCGCTGAGGAATTCATCGAGCGCATGCCAAATGGCTATGAGACGTATGTCGAAGAGGGCTCACCCAATCTTTCGGGCGGACAAAAGCAGCGGATTGCGATCGCGCGCGCGCTTATCCATGACCCACGCATCTCTGATTCTTGATGAGGCAACTAGCGCACTGGACCCCGATAGCGAGGCGGTGGTGAACGCCAATCTCTCGCGCATCGCGAGCGGGCGGACAATGGTCATCGTGTCCCACCGCCTAGCGTCACTAACCGAGTGCGACCAAATTCTGGTGCTGGAGCAAGGCAAGGTGGTCGATATAGGGCCGCATAGCGAGTTGCTTACACGCTGTGCTATCTATCGCCAGCTCTGGACACAGCAGAACCGCCATCTCGATAGCCGTGGTCCCCGTCCTGCGGTCGTTCAGCCCAGACTGTCCGCCGTGGCTGGCGCAGAACCGAGGTACCCCTCATGAGAAAGGCATTGTCAAATTCGGTATCGTTGGTGCGGCGCAAGTCGGGTTCGAACGATCCGACGTTGCCGACGATCCTGGAGTTTCAGTGGCCCTCGACGGCAATCGTCAACGCGCCGGTTCCGCTCATGGCGCGCGGTATCGTCTGGATCATCGCGAGCATGGTCGTTACTTTGATCGTGGTAACCGGGATAATTCCAGTGGACCGGGTGGTGACGGCCAAAGGCATCGTGGTCTCGCGATCACCGACCATCCTGGTGCAGCCGCTCGATACCGCCATCGTGCGCTCGATCGACGTACAGGAAGGGCAGCAGGTGAGTGCGGGCCAGGTGCTTGCACGTCTCGATCCCACTTTGGCCACGGCGGATGTCGACACGCTCGAGGCACAATTATCGAGCGTCGAGGCGGAAATTTCACGCCTGCAGGCGGAAGCCAGTGGCCAGCCGTTTAACTATGTCGGACCGGACCAAGACCGTGTGATGCAGGCGGCAATCTATGCGCACCGGAAGGCTGAGTTCGACGCGACGGTCGATAATTTCGCGCGTAAGCATGATGAGCTCGACTCCGTGATCTCGCGGTCCCAATCCGATGCCGCCGGCTATGCCGAGCGGTTGAAGGTGGCGGAGAAGCTCGAGCACATGAGCCAGGAGCTCCTGGCGGCGAACGTAGTCAGCGAGTCGAGTACTCTCGCTGCAACGGACAATCGAGCGGAGATGGCGCGCTCGTTGGCGAACGCGCAGCAGACTGCAGCGGCTTCCAGACTCGAAAGAGCAGCCCTGGAATCCGAGCGAAATGCCTATATCCAGAACTGGCGCGCGAATGTCGCCCAATCTCTGACCGAAGCGATCTCCAAGGCGAGTGAAGCGCAAGCGCAGTTCGACAAGGCGAAGCTGCACTGGCAGAAGATCGAGTTGCGCAGCCCGCGCGATGCCATCGTGCAATCCGTGGCCAGGGTGTCGGTTGGATCCGTGCTCCAATCGGGCCAGCAGTTTATCACTCTGGTGCCCATCGACACGCCGCTCGAGATCGAAGCCAATATTTCCGGCCGCGATTACGGCTTCGTGCACGTCGGCGAACCGGTGGCGGTCAAGTTCGATACCTTCCCTTATTCTCAATACGGGATGGCCAGAGGCACGGTTCGGGTCGTGAGCCCGGATGCCTTTACGGCGCAGGGCGAGGCGCGCAACCCGACGAGTTCGGTTCCGGTGCCAACGACTAACGCAGATCCTTTCTACCGGACGCGCATCGGCATCGATCGGCTGGCGCTGCACGATGTTCCAATCGGTTTTCGCGTGAACCCGGGCATGCCGGTGACTGCTGACATCAAGGTGGGTAAGCGGTCGGTGCTTAAATACCTTTTCGGCTGGCTAACGCCAGTTGCACATGAAGGCATGCGGGAGCCGTGATGCCGAACGAAAGTGCCCACGCGAATCCCGACCAGCGCCGAAAGCTGATGGAGTTCCTTGATTGGATAATCTGCATCCGAAGTCCAACGGTCGCGCTGCGCCGGGCAATCCGGTTGAGCGAAAAGGGAAAGGCGGCAGAGGCATTTCGGCTCCTTACCCGCGCAGCAAAGGCGGGAATCGCAGATGCAGAGTACCGCGTCGCGCAATCCTATCTCGCGGGAAGTGGCGTGCCACCGAGCCGAGTAGAGGGGGCTCGCTGGCTGCAGCGGGCGGCGGCGCATGGCTTAGTCGAAGCTCAGTTGATGCTCAGTACGCTTTGCATCAACGGCCTCATCAGAGTTCCGAGTGGCGACGCTTCGGACAGCGGCTTTCGGGCAGAGAGTCTTTTCGCTGAAGACACGCCAACCGATCCCAACTTCGATGTTGCCCTCACATGGTCGCGTCAAGCGGCTCAAGCCGGATCGGCGCAAGGCCAGGCGCTTCTGGCATATGTTCTCACGAACGGACCCGAATCCATGCGCGACTTGGAGGAAGCGCAAAGATGGTACAAACAATCTGCATCGGCGGGCTGCCCCGAAGGCTGCCTTGGCTACGCTTTGTCATTGGCGCGGCAGTCGACTGACGACGAGACTCTCGGCCGGATCGCTGGGCTGCTGCGCCAGGCCGCCAAGGCTGAGATACCGACGGCAATCTACTTGCTCGGCGTTCTCACCGAGCAAGGGGCAGGGACAAAGCGTGATCCTATCATCGCAGTCGAACTCTTTCGCCACGCAGCCGAACGTGGACACCGCTCGGCGCAAGTCCGGTGGGGGCTTGCCCTCATTGAAGGTTGGCACGTTGAGAAAGACCCTGCGACAGGTCAATCCTGGCTGCGCCGCGCCGCGCTGGCCGGAGATCCAGAGGCGGCGGCACTTGTCGGTGACATTTACGCTCAGGACGGCCCTCTGCCACCGAACTACACTGAGGCCGCGATCTGGTATCGACGCGCTGCGGAAGCGGGGCATCAGCAGGCGGCCCGCGCGCTGGGAATGCTTTACCTCACTGGCGCCGGGGTCGCGCAGGATAAAGATGAGGCTGCGCGCTGGTTGCGTGCTTCCGCAGAGAAGGGCAATCGAGGTGCACGGGTAGATCTGGCGAACCTGTTGCTGCAGGGGGCGGGCGCCGCGGACGATCCCGCATGGGTTGCGCAATGGTTCGAAGAGGCGACAAAGGCCGATGATCTTGTCGCCGCTTTCAATTATGGTGTCTGCTTGGCGCGAGGCTTAGGGGTCGAGCGCGACGAGGCACGGGCTGCGCAATGGCTGCGCCGTGCCGCGGAGGGCGTAACGGAGGCGCAGTATATCTACGCCCGAATGCTGGCGGAGGGCCGTGGCGTGGAGTGCAACTTGATAGAAGCGCGCGCCTGGTTTGCAAGAGCGGCCGAAGCCGGCATGTCCGATGCTCAAGTGGCGCTTGCTGAAATGATGACCAACGGCCGCGGTGGTCCCCGCGATTTAAGGGCCGCGGTAGAATTGTTCGAGAAAGCGGCCGACAAGGGTCACAGCGGCGCCATGTTTGCACTGGGCGTCCTGTATAGCGGTGACCACGACCTTCCGATGGATCGGTTGGCCGCCCTACGCTGGTTTCGCGCCGCTGCTGAACTCGGCCACGGTCCGGCGCAGCTCATGCTCGGCCGGTATCTCGCGAGCGGCGCTGCGGGCGAGCGCAACCCCGTTGAAGCGCGCGATTGGCTCGAGTCTGCGGCCGCGCAGGGCATCGCCGAGGCGGAATCCGATCTAGCGGAGCTCCCCGCCCTCCAAGGTGCTTGAAGTGAAGAGCAAGATTTTGAGCGAGAGAACATATCTATAAAATGCCGGATAGATTGCCGGTTTTAGATTCCATGAGCAGATAGGAAGAACGACCTGCCTCATCTGATTTATCCAATATGCAAGGATGGTCCATCGGTTTGTTGCTGGCTCAATCGCCGCTTCGTGGTGAATGCAGGAAGCGGACGAATATCCGATCGACGCGGAGATCACGGCGATTGGACTCCATGAGCTTGCAGCCATGCTGGCCGCACTCGCAGTTTGACTGATCGAAGCGGAGATTGATTTTCAAAGGTTCATATGACCTCTTCTTTTTCCCGATTTCGAGGGTTCGCAATAAGTCGAATGGTGCCGAGGTGTTAGGAATCTATTAACCGATTAGTTACGACCTTTTCTTTCGTGTCAAAAAAGGGTTCGATTAGGGTGCTGAAGCCTCAAAATGGGTGCTTTTGTGCGCTTTCTGAGCCATCAGTGCGCTTTAGAATCAATGGGTTACGTTCTGGATTCTAACTGTCACGGCAGAGGTCGCGGGTTCGAGTCTCGTCGTCCCCGCCATAGAAAACAAAGAGGTTAATAGCGTTTTCTAGGCGCAAAACAACAGCACAAAAATAGGTACACTGCAGCCTTTACAAGACCAGTCTCTCCGAATTCCTCACTGCCATTTGCCTGATCTCGTCGACTGTGAATCCATCGTCAAGAAGCCGCTGTGCAAACATGGCGAACCCTTCGGAGACGGGCGGATTGATGGGCTGGCCCAGGTCTGTTGAAAGCAGGCAACGCGACGCGCCAACCTGATGAATGGCATTAAGCACCCGAGCCCAAGGAGCCTTCCCCGTATAGGTGGTGGTGAAGCAGTGTTCAATGAGCGCGCCCAAGTTTGCCAATTCGGTCTGCTCTTGCAAGGAGAGACTTTGCGAGGGAAACTCGGCATGTGTCACCACTACCTTCTCCATGCCCATTCCCACGGCAGCCCTGACGAGCGCAGCAATCTCTCGACGGCCCAGATGTCCAGTGGCGAGGATCATGTTGTATTGCTTGACGATCTCCAGGCATTTCATGACCGTACCGGTGAGCTTACCGTCTTCGCCTAGAACTGTTATGGGGGCCGGCGTGATACCGGTGGATGCGAGTTCCCGCTGGATCTTCGCCCAGAACGGCAATTTGTCGGTTGGACCATCCACTCGCCCGGCAGTTTCGTTGGCGGCGTCAACCGTGGGCATCCAAACCAGCTTGCAGCCGGACCGTCCTGCTAATTCCACTGCGACGGGATTAATTCCGCCGACAGAGTGATTCAACGTAAGGGAGCCTAAAGCCGAGATACCAGGTACAGCCTTCGAAACAACCTGCGCTCTCTCCGCCGTCGGGAAATAATGTGACTTCAAAACAAATCCCCGCAATCCACGCGAGAGGAATTCGTTCGCCAGATCAATATCGTCGATTCGCCGTTCGATAATATCCGGCGCAGCGTGAACGTGCAGGTCATACGCGCCTTGCAAGGCCTCCCAGGCAGCATCGGTGACCGGCATCGGAACGTGTGGTTCCAGCGTGTCCGTTGCCGGACTGCGCACGGATTGCGAACTCATAAGAAGTATTTCTCCTTCAATGACATCTCTCGGCCAAATTGCGCATTGATAATGACGCCCAGCGGGTCTTGATTGAACGTCTTTTCAGATCAGCTCTTCTTCGGCCCAGCCGGCGCCGCTTTCGCATCCTTGTTCCATCCGTGAAACGGCGCAAAGTCGCGCGCTTTCCAAGCTTCTCGAAGTCCTGGGGCACTCAGATCCCAGTCCGGGCGGCTCTCGCTCATCAGGGCGCGCAGATCGTGCCAGAGATCGACGACCGACGGCCGGCCCCAGAACCAGTACCCGTTGTAAATGCGGTAAACCACAAGGCCCGGCTTGAGCACAAGCGTGTGCGGAATCATTGGATTGTGCTCAGGGTCGGTGTACTCCTCGATGTCGAGATCCTTCTGGACTTTTCGCTCAGGATCGGACAAGAACGTCCACTGGGCGCCCACCGACGCGCGAAACTCCTGCAGCGTGTGGTGGTCGTCGGTGGAAATAGTTGCGATCTGGGTATACGCCACAGCGATCTTGGGATAAAACGAAGCCAGTTCCCGATGTTGCTGATGCTCCTTCGGGCAATAGTGACCGCGCGCCAGCGTGAGGATCAGCGGGTCATCGCCCTGCAACTCGCTCAACTTGCGCAGTGTGCGCGTGTGGTCGGGCAGTTCGTAGTCCGGGAATGTGCCGCCAGGCACGATGTCAGAACGCATAGGTTTACTCCTGCGACGATGTGCATGCGTTGACTTCTTCGACGGGGATTTCATGGATAAAGGTTGTTCCGGAGCAGCCCGATCGCATTGGCCCCTGTCAAGGATCGGCACGGTTAACCGCCCGCAACAGCATACGTTAATCGTGGGACCGCTCCCAGCCCTATCGCTTCGACGACCGTCGCATACTCGTCCGGATGAAAACCAACACAACCAACCCAAGCACAACGGCGACAAGGGCAATCACAAAATACTCGGCGGCTGGCGGATTGCCAGTCGGAGGAGGTTGCTCCTTGCTGCTTTGCACCGCGATGACACACTCGGCGAGCGGCATTTTATCTCACCACCATTCCCTCTCAGAGACGGGAAAGCCGCTGAAGGTTGCTTTCGGCATTGCGTCAATGTGTCCCGAAGCCGCAACAACCAGGTGGGTTTATCCTCAAGAAAAACCCACCTTCTACCTTCGCCGAAAATGGCCACAACTATTGTGGAAACGCTCTAGCTAGCTGACGCGCTCGATGACCACTGATTCCAGCACCACAGGCTTGTGCGGCTTGTCTTGCGCGTTGCGCGGGACGAGGGAGATCTTGGTCACGATCTCCTGGCCCTCAACTACTTCGCCGAAGATGGTGTGATTGCCCGTGAGCCACGGCGTGGGCGCCACGGTAAGAAAGAACTGGCTGCCGTTGGTGTTTGGGCCGGAGTTGGCCATGGCCAGCTTGCCCGCCTTGTCGAACTTGTGCGGCGAGCCCTTGGTCTCATCCTCGAAGCGGTAGCCGGGCCCGCCCATGCCGTTGCCGGCCGGGTCGCCGCCCTGAATCATGAAGTCGGGAATGACACGATGGAAGATGGTGCCGTGGTAAAGCTTGTCCTTGGATTTGGCGCGCGTGGTGGGATGGGTCCACTCCTTGGCGCCTTCGGCCAGTTCGATGAAGTTCTTGACGGTGATGGGCGCGTCGGCCTCAAAGAGGCGGACAGTGATTTTGCCTTCCGTGGTGGTAAAGACGGCGTAGGTTCCTGCTGCATGTGCCATGTGTTCTCCTGAAAATTCCCGATCTCTGTTGGTTGATCGCTGATCTCTGAACCCTGAAACCCGACTCCTCACCCCTTTCTTTACGGCAGCGGAGGCATAGGTTGGCCTTCGCGCACAATTGTCACTTTTTTGAGCACGACGGGCTTAAGCGGCTTGTCGTTCGCGTCGCGCGGCACACGGGCGATGGTCTTTACCACGGCCACACTGGCATCGTCGCACTGCCCAAAGAGCGTGTAGTGCCCGTTGAGCGACTCGTAAGCCTCCTCGGTGATAAAGAACTGGCTGCCGTTGGTGTCGGGCCCGCTGTTCGCCATCGCCAATCGCCCCGGCTGTTCGAAGTTCAAATTGAAATCGATTTCATCGTCAAACTTGTAGCCGGGATCGCCCATCCCAGTGCCCGTGGGGTCGCCGCCCTGAATCATGAATTCAGGAATTACACGATGGAAGATTGTGCCGTTGTAGAGCGGCTTGTGGTGTTGAACTTTTCCAGTCGCCGGATCGGTCCAGTCCTTTGTGCCTTCGGCGAGACCAATGAAGTTGGCGACGGCGTGTGGCGCCTGCTTCTCGTAGAACTGGCAGGTAATGCGGCCCATCGACGTGTCCATCACCACAAATGGTCCATTGGGAACGGTGGTGGCCTGGGCAGTGGCCTGTGGCGCGTCGGGAACATCAGGGGGAGCCGGGGTCGTCGACTGTTGAGCAAAGACAACGAGCGCCGCGCCGGTAGCGCAGGCTGCCACGGCGGAGATAAGAATCGAATGATTTAGTTTCATGCCGAATTTGAGGGTAAATCATGCGGCGGGGAGACTTCCAGTCCGCAATTTAGCTGTCCGCGCCTGACGGCGTGCTGACGATTCGATCAGCCTGAGTGAGTGATACGACTCACTCGTTCGTTCCCTTGTTCCCTGTCTCTTTACACCAGCCGCAGAAAGCCGCCAGGATTGAGCCGCGCGCCGGGAAACACCAATTCAAGATTTTCGGCGCCCAGCGAGTGCGCGACCACTTCGCCAAGTACCTGGCGGAAGTCTGTGGTGAGCGCCAGATCGCGGCCTTCGTTTAGCTGTTCGTTATCGAGGCCCGGCCAGCGGCCGTAAACCTTGCCGCCCTTCACCTGCCCGCCCAGCACAAACATGGCGTTGGCGTGGCCGTGATCGGTGCCGCCGGTGCCATTTTCGCGCGCGGTGCGGCCAAACTCCGACATGGTCACGAGCGTCACATTGACGGCCTGGTCGCCCATGTCGCGCCAAAAGGCCGCGATGCCCGCGGAAAAGTCGCCGAGCCGGTTGGCAAGCTGGCCGTTCACGCTGCCCTGGTTCTGATGCGTGTCCCAACCGCTCACATCGGTAAACGCGGCCTCCACGCCGAGATTCGCCTTGAGCAGTTGCGCAATCTGCCGCATGTTATTGCCGAACTCCGAACCGGGATAGTTCACGCCGGCCGCTGGAGTGTACTGCGCAGGATTGGCGGCGCGCAACATCTTCATCGCTTCAAAGGTCTCATCGCCCGCGGCGTGAAAGATGCGGTCGCCCGAATCGGCATACATGGCCTCGAAGGCATCTGCCGCCGGCCCGGGAGCAGGCCCGCGCGCTCCCACGGAAAAGCTATTTACATTGCTCAATACAATCGCGGGAATCTTGCCAGCCAGCGTGCGCGGTACATCCGCACCCAGCGCCAGCGCGCGAAAAGCGGTGTGCTCCTGCTGGTGCCGCGCGCAATGGCACGCGTCTTCCGCTTGCAGTGCGCGGTTCAGCCAGCCGTCCTCGGTACTCTTCACGCCCGGCGTGCCAGATTCCATGTAGTCCTGCGCGTCGAAGTGCGACCGGCTCATATCTGGCGAGCCGCACGCGTGCACGATAGCTAACTGCTTCTGATCGTAAAGCGGCTTGAACGCGGCCAGCGAGGGATGGAGGCCGAAGAATCCGTCGAGATCGAGAACCTGATTCTGCGGAATGGCAATGCTGGGGCGCATGGAGTAGTAGTTTTTTTCGCGGTAAGGAACCACCACATTCAGGCCGTCGGCAGCGCCGCGCTGGAAGATGACGACAAGGCGCTGTCCCGCTCGCTGCACTTGATCGCCGGCCGTCTGCGCCAGCACTGAGCGGACAAGAAAATTCGGCATGGCCGTGGTTCCTGCCACGGCCAGCGCCCCCTTGTGCAGGAAGAATCGACGGTTCATTTTTCAGCTCCTAGCTTTTAGCTGTCAGCTTTTAGCTGCCTCTGTCTCCAGCGCAATGCATCAACAAACGCATGCGCAATGTCTGCCCGCCACCGAATTCTGATTGTCCCACGGCCAAGCTGACATCTGAAAGCTGACGGCTCGGCGATTCAGCGCCGCTGAAACTCCGGCGAGCCCATCAGCAATCCCGCCAGTAGTTGATCTTCACGCTCGTACGCGTCGGCTGCGGGCGCGCGATTGGGCCGGTGTGCCGCGGCAACGGGCGCCGCCGATCCGGAACTCTGTGCGCTTTGTGCCTGAAATTGTTGAAGCGCTGCCGCCCGCGTGGTTGCACTTACTCCTCCCGCCACCAGCAGCGGCTCAAGCCGCGCCTCCTCCGATTCCGGCGTGGGAATCACTTGATTGGGTGGCGTGCCGCTATCCAGAGTGCTCATATCCAGTTCCGGCGCCCACTCCACGGTAATGCCTGGCAGCCGGTTGCCGGCGAGCGCGAGGGCAAAGTTCATGCGATCGACCAGCGCGCCCGTGCTTACCCAATCGGCCGCATCCCACTTATACCCGGTAGGAGGAATCGCGCCGTAGAGCGGCATTCCCATCTGGCGCAGAGCATTCTGGAGCGGCTGAAAATTTTCGATATTCGCATTGCTGGCCCGCGCCGCCGAAACCACAAACTCGAGGGGCGTCTTCACCTTGGCGCGATAGCCGCTCACGGCCCAGAACTCGGGGGCGTGGAAGAGCGTCTTCAGCACCGTGGGAATGTCGCCGCCGCTTGCCAAATACGCCTGAGCCATGCGGTCCACCAGGGATTGCGGAGGATCGTCGCTGACAAAGCGAATCGCCAGCTTACGCGAGATGAACCGCGCTGTGGCCGGCTGCATGGCCAGCATGTGCAACAGCTCGCGGCCCTCCATCTCGCCGTCCTCTTTATACTTCTGCCCCATTACCACTTTTTTCCCCGGCTCGTGGCGCATGGGCGCGAACATAAATCCGCCGCCGAACTGCGGGCGGTCGACCGTCCAGCCCGTCAGGATGCGCGCCACCTGCGTCACGTCCGCCTGCGTGTAGCCGCCGTTCACGCCCAGTGTGTGCAGTTCCATCAGCTCGCGGGCGTAGTTCTCATTCAGGCCTTCGGGTGCTTGCTTTTTGGCGTTGGGGCGCCGCCCCAATGCCATCTTTGCCCGCTCCGCTGCCGGCGAGTCGGGGCCAATGCTTTGCGCGTTGTCGAGATAGAGCATCATCGCCGGGCTGTGCGCCACGGCTTCAAGCAGGTCTTCAAAATTGCCCAGCGCCAGCGGACGGATCACGTCGCGCTCGTAGCTTACGAGGTAGTAAGGCATCTGCTCATTCTTGCGCAGGTACACGTTGAAGTGATTAAGCCAGAAGTCGGTCATCACTTCCTGGAGTTGCGCCTTGGTGTAGATGTCGCGCGTCAATCGCTGGGCAAAAAGCTCCTGAACGATTGTTTGCTCCGGGTTCTCGAGATCGCCCAGGGCCTCTTTCAGATCCGGACTCATGCCGGCGGTGAGCGCCACGCGCTGGGCAGGCTTAAGCGTTTTGATGAAATTCTCAAACTCCTGCGGCTGCATCGATTGCAGGCGCGCGATACGCTGCTCGGGCGGGAGAGAGATTACGCGTGCGATGAGCGTCTCGTCCGCCGTCGGTTGGTCAGTCGCCGGAGGCGCCATGGCGTTCATATCTTGCGGTTGAGCTGCTGCGGGCTGCGCGGCGGGCTGGACTGTCGGAATCTGAGCTCGGCTGGGCGGAGCCGCCTTAGGCGCGTTAGGCGTATTGGACGCCGTGCCCGCGCTTGCCCCCATGTTGGCGCTGCTGTCTTCGCTGACGCTCCCTCGTTCGCTTGTTCCCTCCTTCCCTGACGGTACCCCCTGCGGGCGACTTGAGTCCGCTGGAGTGGCTTGTTCCCCGGTCCCTGGTCCCATCGCCATTGCCGTTCCCGGATTCGCCGTCGCCGCCGCTTGTTTCTCGGCTTGCGCCGCTTTTCTCATCTGAAAACGGTAGATCTGGTTTTCGTACACCGCGTGCAACGTGCCGGCGGGAGGCATTTTCACCTTGCCAGCCGCGGCCTGGCGAATGATGGCGTTGCTGGGCAGCCGGAAGATCAGGTCCTGGACGCTCCACTGCATGGCGGGATACTGCGCCAGCCGCGCATTCAGGTCAGTTTCATCGATTGTCGCGGGATGCAACTGCGCGTCAAACCATTTCTCCAGGCCCATCGCCCGCACCGCTTCCAGGTCGCCGGGCTTCGGGCCGAAGGTGAAGCGGTTCAACGCATGCAAAATTCGCTCGTCGGCCTGCAGTTGCCCCGAGGCGTACGCAGGACGACGCTTGGCAGGCCTGGTAGCCTGGCTGTCTGTTGCGGCCTGTTGGGCCAACCCCAGCGGGACGGGGAGGCAAAGAGTGTAGCAGAGGACGATTGCAACCAGCCCGCGTCCCAGCCTCTGTGTCGTCCCCCGCATTGCCCCGTGCAAACGCTGCATGTGGAGTTGCTCCTGGGGAGGGAATTCACCGGCTCATGGTTGGACGGCACGGGCGTACTGTTCGTTCAGACGCGATCCTGGGGCGAAAGTTGTGGTTTTAGGCTGGTGTTTGACCTTTCGCAAGCCGGCCGAGCGAACGGGGGAAGATCTGCATAGGCCATGACAATCGGTGCCGCTTCAGTCGCCGGCTTGATCTCGATCTTTGCTCCGGGAATGCGGGGTCCGGAAGAATCAGTGTCCGATACTGTGAGTCAGCCTTGCAGTATAGATTGGCCCCTCGCCAGAACGGCGAAGCTGAAGAAGGGAACGATGGCGGCAATACCAGAGACCATACGCGGAGTTTGGCAATTTGCGGAAAGAATCGCTTCAGCAGCCCTACTTGCAGCGCGCCAGGATGACGGCGTGAAGCCGCTGGCTGACGTCTGTCGGTAGTTCGTAAATCTCATGGCTGCGATAAATCTCGATGGTCTGGCGCGTGGTGTCGAGGACCACTTCACAATGCCCGCACTTGCGCAGGTGAGTTTCGATCTCGGCGCGCGTCTCCGCCGCGATCGACTGGTCGATCACGTCGTCGAGAATCGTGAGGAACTCTCTGCAGGTCATTTTTTCCACTCCGTCTCTACTTGGCCGGCGCCGGCCCGTTTCTCTTGCGGAAGTAGCGAGTAAGGCGTTCGCGCAGTTGCAGCCGCGCGCGCAGCAGGCGGGACTTGACCGCGGGAATGCTCAAGCCCAGCGTCTCTGCCGTCTCCTCTGTCGAAAGTCCTTCTACATCGCGCAATACAAAAACCACGCGGAAACCTTGTGGCAATCCTTGAATTGTCTTGCGCAGAATCTCGGCCAACTCGGCCTGGCTGTAGTTTTGCTCCGGGTCTGGCTCCCAGTCGGCAAAATCCCGAGGCATGCTGCCTTCCTCGGTCTGAAGATCCTCGTCGATTGAGACCATCTTGCCGGTGCGCCGCTTGCGTAGCCGCATCAAGCTCTCGTTGACCGCAATTCGCACCAGCCATGTGTAAAACTTCGAATTCCCCTGAAACTGGTTGAGCTTCTCGTACGCCTTCAGGAATGCGTCCTGCATGACGTCTTCGGCGTCTTCGCGGTTTTGCGTAACGTGCTGCGCAATCCTGAAGATCTGGCGCTCGTACTTGCGGACCAGGGTATCGTAAGCCGAGACGTCTCCCCCTCGTACCCTCTCTACCAGGGCCACGTCGGGGTGCTGCTCGTTCTCTCCCGCTACGGATTGGATGGTTGACATGGAGTCCGGTTGCTAAAAATTGCTGTGAAGGATGCGTCAAGGCCGGCCAGGGCCGATCCCAAATGCCGGAAAGATGAGTGTAACGGACGCAGGGGCAGAGAACCAAACCGGACCTGCGCGAATTTCCGGTTACGCAGCTGATTCCCTTAATGCGTCGGTTCCGTCTAAATCAGCATAAAGTAAAAATATGCGTGATTTACCTTCCCCATGGCAGCATTTCCGCCCTGCGCTTCGCGCCCTGGTGATCCTGCTCACGTTGCCCATCGTTGGATGGGCCGTTTTGGCGCAATCCACCACCTCGCCCTCCACAAGCGCGCCCCCTTCCACGTCTTCCAGCTCCCCAAGGTCCAGGCCGGCGACGGCAAAGACGCCCACGAAGCACAGACGCGTCCAACACACCAGCCGGGCGGCAAGAGTGGCGCATACGGCGCGAATTAAAAGGGCCTTCGTAGCCTCCACAGAGCTGCGGCCCATGGCCCAGCAACTGGCTACACTGCGCACGCCTGAAGCTTATGCGGGGGTAGCCGCCTATGCGCGAAGCCACACCGGCGATGCTGCCGCCGCGGCTTATCTGGCGCTCGGCCACGCGTACCTCTTGGACAGACGCTATGCCGATGCGGAAACGG
Source organism: uncultured Acidobacteriaceae bacterium (assembly GCA_963848805.1). GTDB lineage: Bacteria > Acidobacteriota > Terriglobia > Terriglobales > Acidobacteriaceae > Telmatobacter. The sequence goes on from CAWKFD010000009.1 coordinate 153,729, forward strand.
CGCTCGCCGCGGCCAGGCACGCAGAAGGAGAGCTCGCCGACTACGCCGATTTTCTTGACTCTCAGGCAAGCCACGATGCCGGCGACGATCCCGCCGCCGAGGTTATCCTGCACGGCTTTACCGACCGTTATCCCGAGAGCATTTTCGATGACCAAGCGCCCGAGCTGGAGGCAACAGTGTTGCTGGCTGTGGGCAATCCAACCCAGGCGCGGCAGGTGCTGGCGGCGGCCGAGGACACTGGAGCTGCAAACCGGCCCGGCTTTCAATTGGTAGAGGGCGAGGTGGAGTTCGCGCTCGGCCAGGAGCAACGGGCAATCGATACTTTTAAGCACGTCTTATTGGCCCACCCCCTGAGCCCTGAAGCGCAGACAGCGCGAGCCAAGCTGACGCAGTTGGGGGCCGAGGCGACTTTGACTGAGGCCGAACTGCACAGCCTGGGCGATGCCTACTTCAATGCCGGACGCTATTCCGAGGCGGACGAGCAATATCGCGTTCTGGCGCGCGCACCGGGCCTGAGCACTGAGGCCCGCAACAGTTTTGCGGTGGCCGGAGCCGCCTGCGAGTTGAAATTGAAACGGCTGACGCCGGCCCAGGTCCAGGGTTTGCCCGATACCAACGACGAGAACGGCGCATGGCGGCTCGACCTGCTGATCGAGCTGGCCCGAGACCGCGGCGATGCCGCCGACCAGCAGCGCATCGTCGCGGAGATGGAAACCAGATTTCCGCACAGCCCGTGGCTGGCCGACGCGCTTTTTTCCAGCGGCAACATGTACCTGCTCAAACGCGACTACTCCTCGGCAATCAAGTATTACGGCGATCTGGCCTCACGCTTCCCCGGCGATAAGAATGCCTCGGCCGCGCACTGGCGTTCAGGCTGGCTGAGCTACCGGCTGGGGCTCTACGTCGACGCGGCGCGAATCTTCGACGAGCAGATCCGCCTTTATCCCGCGGCTGCGGAAACAGTTTCCGCGCTTTACTGGCGGGGACGCCTCTATGAGACGCAGGAGCATAATTCCACGAGAGCCGCGGCCAACTACCGCGCCATTGTCCGCGCTTACCAGCACTATTTTTATGCGCAAATGGCGCGCGCACGGCTGGCCGCGCTGTCCACTCCATCGGGCCCGGATCGCTTGCTCCCCCGCTTCGGGACCCCGGATGCAGGCGCGATGCAGCCGGCGCAGGATCCGCAACTGGATCGCTTTCAGCCCACGCCGCAGCCGCGCCTGGTGGATACTTTTCCCGAGGACAGCCCCCATTTGGCGAAGGCCCGCCTGCTGGCTAACGCCGGATTGAACGAGTACATTGCGCAAGAGATCAAGGCCGATCCCAATTCCTCCTCGTGGAGCGCGCTGGCCGAGGCGCAAATCTACGCTTCCTATGGCGAGACCTACCGCGCCGTGCGCGCCATCAAGCGGGCTTTGCCGAATGCGGCTGCCGCGTCTATCCAATCCATCCCGCTGGCTTACTGGCGGATTCTGTTTCCTGAGGCCTGGTGGGACACGATTGAAGCCGAATCGGCCAGGAACCACCTCGATCCCTACCTGGTGGCTTCGCTCATCCGCCAGGAGTCGGAGTTCGACGCCTCGGCGGTCTCCTATGCCAACGCGTACGGCCTGATGCAGTTGCTGCCTTCCACGGGCAGGACGATGGCGCGCGAAGAGGGTATGACGCACTTCCAGACCTTCCAATTGCTCGACCCGGCTACGAACATCCGCCTGGGAACGCGCTATCTGCGCCAGATGCTCGACCGCTTCGGCGGCGTGCAGGAGTACGCGCTGGCTGCCTACAACGCGGGCGACAATCGCGTGGTGGATTGGCAGGCGGCCGGCCCTTATTCGGGCATCGACGAGTTTGTGGAATCGATTCCGTTCACGCAAACGCGCGAGTATGTCGAAGCCATCCTGCGCAATGAGGAGACTTACAGAGCGATCGACGAGATTGCTCGCGCCCAAGGTGCGGCCGGTTCATCGGCGTTCCCGGTAATCTGACGCTTTTCCATTTCGGGCTGAACGGGAAGGAGAATCCCACTTGCCACTCCCCGGCTCAGATTCGCATTGACTTCGGTAACCGAGCGCGGCAACACTGAGCTTGACCGGAATCACTCCGATCCTGTAATTGTTTCGCATCGGTACTTGTTTCGCAGCCTGCTGTTGAAAGACAACGGAGCCCGGCGGAAACTAGTGTTCGCGGCTCGGTTACATCAGACCTAGGGAGGGAACGATGTCAGCCGACTTGCAGTTTCTGGAAGAGTGGATCCCCGAGAGAATGGACCCAGGAACGGTTTTTGTGCTGGAAAACCAGGCCAAGCTCGGCCAGGCACAGAATCCCTATGTAGCCGTGATGTCGTGCCCGCGCTGCGGGACGCTGGGGCTGATCACCCGCCGGCAACTCTACGGCGGCGAAATTATGATCTGCGGCGGCGACGTCTGCTCGGCCGAATACCGGCTGGACGGCGACAACATTCTCTATCGGAAGGCGCAGTAAATGTTACTGCTGCAGCGTGTAGTCCGCCTTGGTGGTCTTAGCGCCTGCCTGGGCAGGCGTGGGAAGCTGCGTGCGGTCCCACCCTCCGCCAAGAGCCTGCACCAACTGGACTGCCGAGGTCATCTCCTCAACCTGAAGAGAGTTCAGCGTTTCCTGGTTGTTGAGAAGCGTGGTCTGGGCAATCACTACATCCACATACGGATCGACTCCGGTGTTGTAGCGAACCAGTTCCAGGTTGAGATAATCCTGTGAGTCTTTCACCGCTCCTTGCTGGCGAAGAATCTGTTGCGAATAGACCCGCGTGGCCGCCATATAGTCTTCCACCTGCTGGAAGGCATTGAGCACCGATTGCCTGTAGGTGGCCAGGTCGGCGTTGTACTGGGCAACATACTGGTGCAGCTCGGCGCGGTACAGGAAGCCGTTGAAGAGGACCTGTGAAGCCGAAGGACCGATGGACCAGGTGCGGCTGGACCAGTCGAAGAGGCTGGTCAGCGCGGAGCTCTCGAGTCCTCCGCTGGCGCTGATGGTGACTTGCGGGAAAAAGGCTCCGTAACCGATGCCAATGGTGGCATTGGCCTCGGCGAGGGTGCGCTCGGCGGCAGCAATGTCGGGGCGGCGTTCGATCAACTGCGACGGCACTCCGGTGGGGATCGGGGGCGCGGTGTAGAGCATCGGCTTACCGGGTATGGAGAAATCAGTAGGTATTTTGCCCAGCAGCATGGCGATGGCGTGTTCGTACTGCGCGCGCAACAGGCCCACATTCACTGCTGCCGCCTCCGCGGATTCCAACGTGGTTTTGGCTTCGGCAACAGAGATGTAATCGCCCACGCCGGTATCGTACTGGGCCTGGTTGTAGTCGAGGGATTTCTGATCGGCCGCCACGGTCTCATTCAGGATCTGCTGCAGCATATCCTGGCCGCGAATTTCAAAGAAGTATTCAGCCAGGCTGGCCTGCTCCGTGAGTTTCTCTACCTCCAGATCGGCCGCGCTCACCTGGGCGGCATATTGCGCCTCGTGCACTTCGTTGCGGATCTTACCCCAAAAATCCGGCGTCCACGAAGCTTCGATGGGCGCATTCCAAAGGGTGGATTGTTTTCCGGTGTTTGCCTGCGAGGAATTGCTCAAGTTGCCGGATGTTTTTGACCGGTTCCACGATGGGGCCGCGGTGATCGTAGGCCAATATTGCGAGCGCGCCTCGGCAATCTCGGCGCGAGCCGCCATGTAATTCTGGAAATATTCTTTGAGGTTTTCGTTATTGATGTTGAGCTGTTCTTCCAGCGCATTCAGTTCGGGGTCGTTGAAGATCTCCCACCAGTTGCCCCGGATCATCGCGTCCTGCGGGCTGGCCACCTTCCAGCCCTCGGTGTCTTTGAAGTTGACCGTCGATTCTTTGTAGTTGGGTGCGGCGACCGCCGGCGGCGCAGGCGCATGATATGGCGGCCCGACGCGGCAACCGCCGAGCAGGGCGAGCAAACCAAGCGCGCCGGCTGCAAATGAATGCGGAATTCGAATTTTTGGCTCAAGCATAGTCATCGTCCTTCATGAATTACGATGCAGTCCCTTCCGCCGTTGAGGGAAGCACGTCGCGATTCCGGCCCAGCGCGCGAAGGCGGAGGCGGTCCATCATCAGGTAAACCACAGGCGTGGTGTAAAGCGTGAGCAGTTGGCTCAAAATCAGTCCGCCCACAATGGTGATTCCCAAAGGCTTGCGCAGCTCTGAGCCGGTTCCGGTTCCGAATGCCAGGGGCAGCGCTCCGCAAATGGCGCACATGGTGGTCATCATGATCGGCCGGAAGCGTAACATGCAGGCACTGAAAATCGCTTCGCGCGAATCCTTGCCTTCATTGCGTTCCGCCTGCAGCGCGAAATCGATCATCATGATCGCGTTCTTTTTCACGATGCCGATCAGCAGTATGATTCCGATGATCGAGATAATATTGAGATCGATGTGGAAGATCATCAACGCCAGCATGGCGCCCGCGCTCGCCGAGAACACCGTGGAAATGATGGTAAGCGGGTGAATCAGGCTTTCATAGAGAATGCCCAGCACGATGAAGACGGAAAGCAGCGCGGTGACGATCAAAATCGGCTCTGTCGACAACGATTGCTGGTAAGCCTGGGCGGTTCCGGCAAAGAATCCGCGCACCGTTCCGGGCAATCCCAGCCGCTGGTTCATCTGCGACACCTCGGTGACCGCGTCCGACAGCGAAGCCCCGGTGCGCATGTTGAAGGAGACGGTTACGGATGGGAAGAGTCCGGTGTGGTTCACTTGCAACGGTGTGGTATTGGTTTGCGCCTTGACGGTGGTAAACAGCGGCGCCACCATATTAAGGCCTGCGGCAGATGACGACTTGCTGGGCGAGAAATAGATGTTATTCAATCCCGACGGATCCTGCCAGTACTGCGGGGCCACCTCCATCACCACGTAATACTGGTTGAGCTGCGTATAGATAACGGAGACTTCCTCTTGGCAAAACGCGCTGCAAAGCGAATTGTCGAGCGATTGCGGAGTTTGGCCCAGGCGCGCCGCGGTCACGCGGTCGTAGTTGAGCAATTCCTGCAAGCCCCCGTTTTGCTGGTCGGTGTTCACATCCTGCAGGTCGGGAAGCTTCTGCATGTTTTGGAGCAGGATGGGGCCCCAGTGCGCCAAATCGGCGATGTTGTCGGACTGGATGGTGTATTGATATTGCGCGCTGGAGCCGCGCCCGCCAATACGAAGATCCTGCGCGGCCTGCAGAAATGCGGACGCGACGGGAAGGCGGTTCATTTTGGGCCGCAGACGGTTGATCACATCCATCGCTGAGGTCTGGCGCACCGCGCATTGCGGGCCCTCCTTACAACTCCTCCCCAGCGGCTTAAGCGCGATGAACATGAAGCCGGCGTTGCCGCTGCCGGTGTAAGCGTTGACGTGGGCCACGGCGGGATCGGCTTTGACGACGTTGACCAGTGATTGACTCGAGAAGTTCATGAATGGGAAGGAGGCATCTTGCGGACCCAGGACGCCGCCCATGATTACGCCTGTATCCTGCTGCGGGAAGAATCCGGTGGGAATCTTGAAGAGTATCAGGCCATTGAGTGCGACGGTCAGAATCAGGACGATGAGAATCAGCCCCGGATTGTCCAGCACCCACGTCAAAGAACGCCGGTAAACCCCGGCCATGCCGTTGAAGGACTTTTCGCTGGCCCGGAAAAACCAGTTATGCTTCTCGCCTTCCTTGTGCGCTTTGAGTAAGTGTGCGCACATGCAAGGCGTGGTGGTGAGAGAAATCACCATCGAGATCAGGATGGCCGTTGAAAGCGTCACCGCGAATTCCCTGAAGAGGCGTCCTATGATACCGCCCATCAGGAGGATGGGGATGAAAACGGCAATCAACGACATGCTGATGGTGAAAATCGTAAAACCGATCTCCTGCGCGCCTTTCAAGGCCGCGGCATAGGGCTCCATGCCGCTCTCGACGTGCCGGGTGATGTTCTCCATGACCACAATGGCGTCGTCCACCACAAACCCGGTAGCGATGGTCAGCGCCATCAGCGAGAGGTTATCGAGCGTGTAGCCGAATATATACATCGCCGCGAACGTTCCGATCAGCGACGTCGGTACGGCAACAAAGGGGATGAGTGTGGCGCGCGGGCTGCGCAGGAATACGAAGACCATGAGGATGACGAGGCAGACGGACCAAATCAGCGCCTTGTACACGGTCATAAACCGAGGCGCGAATCGTGGTTGTGCGGTCAAGGACGATCGTCGTGGTGATGCCCTGGGGAAGCACTGCCTCAAGAAACGGGAGTTGCGCCTTGATGCGGTCCACGGTCTGGATAATGTTGGCGCCGGGCTGCCGGAAGATGATGACGAAGACTGCTCTTGTGCCGTCCGCGTAGGCGGCGGCGCGAAGGTTTTGCGTGGAGTCCACGACATCGGCCACATCCGAAAGCCGGACGGCCTCGCCGTTGTGATATCCGATGATCAGCGGCCGGTAGTCGGCCGCCTCGGAGATCTGATCGTTGGTGATGATGTCTTCGCTGACGCCGTTGCTCGAGAGCTGCCCCCTGGGCTCGTGCGAGTTTTGCAGGCTGAGCACCGATTGCACGCTGCCGAGCGTAAGGCCGAAGCTTTCGAGCTTGGTGGGGTTGACTTCGACGCGTACGGAGGGCGTGGCGCCGCCTTGCACTCCCACCTGCCCGACACCCTGAATCTGCGACAGCTTCTGCTCCAGGATCGTGGAGGCAAGGTCATAGATCTTCGTCACATCGTACTTTTTGGAAGTGAGACTGAGAAGCATGATCGGCGAATCGGCGGGATTCACCTTGCGGTAGGAGGGATTGGAAGGCAGGTTCGCAGGCAGATAGGCCCGCGCCGCATTAATGGCAGCTTGCACGTCGCGGGCCGCGCCGTCAATATTGCGGCTCAAGTCGAATTGGAGGGTAATCGAGGTGCTGTTTAGCGCGCTCGACGACGTCATTTCGGTAATGCCGGCGATGTGGCTGAACTGCCGTTCAAGCGGTGTGGCGACTGACGCCGCCATGATCTGCGCGCTGGCTCCGGGAAGACCAGCTTGGACGCTGATGGTAGGGAAATCCACCTGCGGCAAGGGCGCTACCGGCAAGACAACAAACGCAATCCCGCCGGCAATGGCCACCGCAATAGTGAGCAATGTGGTGCCCACCGGCCGCCGGATGAATGGAGCCGAGAGGTTCATGCATTCTCCGTGCCGGGGGGCAACTCGCTGTCGCGCTGAATCTTGGAAAGACCACGGCCCTGGATCCGCTTTCCGAGGCGGTCGAAGAAGATGTAAATCACCGGCGTGGTGTAGAACGTGAGCAATTGGCTCAACAGCAAGCCGCCGACCATGGCGATGCCCAGCGGCCGGCGTAGTTCCGAACCCAGGCCGGTTCCTGCCGCCAGCGGAATGCCGGCCAGCAGCGCGGCCATTGTGGTCATAATGATCGGCCGGAAGCGCAGCAAGCTTGCCTGGTAAATCGCCTCCGTCGAATCCATTCCATGCTTGCGCTCGGCCTCCAGCGCAAAATCCACAATCAGAATGCCGTTTTTCTTTACGATGCCGATGAGCAGGATGATGCCGATAATTCCCACCACGCTCAGGTCCTCGCGGCAGATCATGAGCGCGAGTAACGCACCCACACCGGCCGAGGGCAGCGTGGAAATAATGGTAATTGGATGGATGAAACTCTCATAAAGGACGCCAAGAACGATGTAGACAGCAACCAGAGCGGCGAGAATCAGCAGCGCCTCGTTGGACAGTGAATTGTGAAACGACGCCGCCGTGCCCTGAAAGTCGGATTGCAGGCTGGCAGGGAAGTGGAGGTTCTTCACTACCTTCTCGATGTCGGTGATTGCCGTTCCCAGCGAGGCATTCGAGGCAAGGTTGAACGACACCGTGACCGACGGGAATTGCCCTTGATGGTTGACGGAAAGGGCCTCGGTGGTACTGTGCATTTGCGTAAATGCACCGAGCGGAATGGCGTTGGCGCCGACCGAAGAAGAGGTGGTAATGGACGAGGGAGCGCTGCCGGCTAGCACCGTGGAGGGCGCGTTGACGACCTGCGAAGACGGCGTATAGCGCACCGATGATGTGAGATTGTTGGAGCCGGCCGAAGCCGAAGCGGAGGAGGAATACGATGTGGCTGCGCTGGCTCCGGTGGCGCTCGAAGAAGCGTTGGATTGAATGTAAAGGTCGCCCAGGCTGGCTGGATTCAGTTGCCACTCCGGCGCCGTTTCAAGCACCACATGATATTGGTTGAGCTGCGTGTAAAGCGTGCTGATCTCGCGCTGTCCGTAAGCGTCGTAGAGCGTGTTGTCAATGGTGGTGGGCGCAATGCCCAGCCGCGAAGCCGTCACGCGGTCGATCATTAGCTGAACCGCCCTGGCGCCGGTCTGTTGATCCGTAGCCACGTCTTCCAGTTCGGGCAGCTTCTTCAACTGCGCGACAAAACTGTTGGTCCACTCGTTCAACTCGTCCGTGTCTGGGTCTTCGAGCGTGTATTGGTACTGCGTCCTGCTCACGCGGTCGTCCACCGTGATGTCTTGCACGGGCTGCATATAAAGACGCATCCCATTCACCTGCGCCAGATTCGTCTGCAGGCGCCGGATCACGTCGGAAGCGCCGATGCGCTGATTGATGGGCTTGAGATTGATAGAAATGCGGCCGCTGTTGAGGGTGGTGTTGATGCCGTCGGCGCCGATAAACGAAGACAAACTCTCGACTGCCGGATCCTGAAGGATGATTTGCGCCAATTCCATCTGTTTTTCCGCCATCGCGGAGTAAGAAATGGATTGCGAAGCCTGGGAGATGCCTTGAATGACGCCGGTATCCTGCACGGGAAAGAATCCCTTGGGAATGTAGATATAGAGAACGACGGTGAGGACGAGGGTCGCAGCAGCTACCAGCAACGTAAGAGTCTGAAAGCGCAAGACCACGCGCAGTGTCCGTCCGTAGAAGGCAATCAGACTGTTGAAAAAGTTCTCTGACCAACGGTAAAAGCGGGTCTGCTTCTCCTCGGGATTGTGTCGCAGTATGCGCGAGCACATCATCGGCGTGAGAGTGAGCGAAACCACCGCCGAGATGATGATGGTCACGGCCAGCGTGACCGCGAATTCGCGGAACAGACGCCCCACCACATCGCCCATGAACAGCAACGGAATGAGCACCGCTACCAGCGAAACCGTAAGTGAAACGATGGTGAACCCGATCTGGTCGGCGCCGGTGAGCGCGGCTTCGAGCGGCGGCATTCCCTCTTCCAGGAAGCGGCTGATGTTTTCGATCATTACGATGGCGTCATCGACCACGAAGCCGGTGGAGATGGTGAGCGCCATCAGCGAGAGGTTGTCCAGCGAGTAGCCGAGCAGGTACATCACGGCCAAGGTGCCAATGAGCGAAAGCGGTACGGCCACGAAGGGAATGAAGGTGGCGCGCAGACTGCGCAGGAAGAGAAAGATCACCATGACCACGAGCCCGATGGTCAACATCAACTCAAACTCCACATCGTGCACTGAAGCTTGAATACTGGTGGTCATGTCGGTCATGGTGGTGACTTTGATCCCGGCGGCAAGATTCGCCTCAAGCTGCGGCAGCACTTTTTGGATGGAATTGACGACGGTGATGGTGTTGGCGCCGGGCTGGCGCTGGATGTTGAGAATTACCGCCGGCGTAATCGTGGCTGGGGACTGCCCGTTCGTCATGCCCATCCAGGCGCCCTGCTTGGTGTTCTCCACGCCATTCACCACGTTGGCCACATCTTTGACGAAGACCGGCGCGCCGTTGGAATAGGCGACAACGACATCCTTATATTGGTCGGCCGTGCTGATCTGATCGTTGGCGTCGATCTGATAGTCCTGGCGCGGCCCGTCGAAGTTGCCCTTGGCGGAGTTGACGCTGGCCTGGGTCAACGCCGTGCGCATGTCCTCCATGTTCAGGCCGTACGAGGCCAGTTCAGTGGGATTGACTTGAATGCGAACCGCGGGCTTTTGGCCGCCACTGATGCTCACCAGTCCCACGCCGGCCAACTGCGAGAGCTTCGGCGCCAGGCGCGTATCGACCATGTCCTCGACCTGCGACAGAGGCATGCTGTCGGAACTGATGGCCAGCGTGAGGACGGGCGCGTCGGCGGGATTGGTCTTGTTGTAGACGGGCGGCACAGGTAGATCGGAGGGCAGAAATGTTTGTCCCCCGTTGATCGCCGACTGCACTTCTTCTTCAGCCACGTCGAGCGAGAGCGAGAGGCTGAATTGCAGGACGATGACCGAAACGCCGCCGGCGCTGGTCGAGGTCATCTGGCTCAGCCCCTGCATTTGGCCGAACTGGCGCTCCAACGGTGCCGTTATGGTAGTCGCCACCACATCCGGGCTGGCTCCCGGATAGAAGGTGAGCACCTGAATGGTCGGGTAATCGACCTCCGGCAGAGCCGAAACTGGCAACTGCGTGAAAGCGACGAGGCCCACCAGCAGGATTGCGGCCATCAGCAGCGAAGTTGCGACTGGCCGCAGAATAAATGGCCGAGATGGACTCATGGAGCACCCTCGGTGGTGTCGGAGGATGTGGCCGGGATCGCGACTTTGGAGAGCGAGACCTGCGATCCGTTAATCAGCTTTTGGAAGCTGCTGTTGGCCACCACATCGCCGGGATTGATGCCCGTTACGGCTGTGTTGCCATTGTCCGAGATCCCCGATTTCACGGTCCTCATTACAGACTTATTGTTTTGGATGAGATAAACAAAGTCCGTGGAACCGTTGTGCTGGATCGCCGACGACGGAATCAGAGTCTGGTTTTCGAGCGTGTTCACCAGCAGGCGCGTATTCACAAACTGATTGGGAAACAGCAGGCCATTCGAGTTATCGAATTGTGCGCGCAGCTTCACGGTGCCGGTGACCGTATCGATCTGGTTGTCGATCGTGATCAGCTTTCCCTTGGCCAGCAGCTTGTTGGTACGGTCATCGGCTTCCACCTCGAGCGTCTTGCCCCCGTGCGTCTGTTGCAGAACCTGAGGCAGGCTATCTTCAGGCAAGGTAAAAATCACGGTGATAGGCTGAATTTGCGTAACCACCAAGAGCGTTGTAGTGGAGTTGGCCGTCACCAAGTTGCCGGGATCGACCAGGCGGAGGCCAACGCGCCCATTAATCGGCGAAGTAATGTGGCAGAAACCCACCTGCACCTGGTCGTATTGAACGGTGCCCTGGTCGTTTTTCACCGTTCCCTGATCCTGCAGCACCAGCTTTTCCTGGTCCTCAAGCGTCTGGCGCGGAATCGCGTTCTTGGCCCATGCATCCTGATAGCGCTTCAGATCCATCTGCGCCTCTGCCAGCAGGTTTTGGTCGCGGTCAAGCGCGCCCTGCGCCTGCTCGACTTGCGCCTGGTAGGGCCGGTCGTCGATATCGATCAGCGGATCGCCCTTATGCACCATCTGCCCTTCGCGGTAATACACCTTTGTAATTACGCCGGTGACCTGAGCCGTAATGGAATCGGTATAGATCGGCGTGACCGTGCCGATGGCCTCTAGATAAATGCCGATGCTGCCCTTCGTGGCAGTAGCAACGGTGACAGGCACCGCTCCTGCCATCGCGCCGCGGCCTCCTCGTCCAGCAGGCGCTGCCGCGCTCGCGCTGTGCTGCCGCCATACCCAAACGAAGAGGAGCGCGAAGAGCACGAGGATGATCGCCCAAATCCAGAGATGACGGCGTCTTTTTTGGGAGTCGGCGGAAGAATGCCCAGGAGCAGGATGCGAAACAGACAAAGGTTGATCCATCTTCTTCTCTTATGTTTGGTTAAATAACGTTGACAGGGACATTTTCTCATATTCGAATTCGCGGGCCGGAATACGCAATCCCTGGCGTCGCCCGCCCACTTGCCATAAAAGGCGCCGAATGCTTTCGCATTCGATAATTGGTGTGTGCCACGGCGGCCGGATGCCGGCACGTCAAAAGTCCAATGCACCGCGCACACGCGCACGTAATGTGATGGACGAGGGAGAGAAGAAAATAGTTGCAGGAAAAAACGGCTGCGGCCCTGACCGAAAGCATGGGCCGCAGCCGTCCGAGTCTAGCGGCGGGATATTAATCTAAAGTGTTTTCCTGGCTCAAAGGCGCCCAGCGAGACTTAATGTGCCTCCGCCTCGCCGAAATATTGCCTCACAGCGTGGAGGAATCCCTCGGCTTGAGCGGGCGGCGGTACCGCCCCGTGAAGAATCTGATCGAAGTCATGATCGCCGTGGTAAAGGGCCTCGGTGTCCACGGAATTCTGGCTCACTGTAGCTCCACTGAGGTCGATGCCGGCAAAGACGCCCCGGCTGCGCGACCATGTGAGCAGTTCAGCACGCATGCTCAGGTCAGTAGCAGCCTGCGCGTCGCGTCCCACGGGTCCGGCGGCTGCAGACGCGTCAGCGCCGATCTTGAATTTGTCGTGGAGAAGATCCTGAAACCCCCTTTCGTTGGTTGCGACCAGCACCAGGTCAGTGCCCTGTCCGCCAATTTGGAAACCGAATGATCCGCCGGCCAGGCGAATGAACACCGGCCCGCTCCATCCGTGATGCGTCCGGCAGGTCACGACGCCTTGCCCGTATTCTGCGCCCACGATGAACGCGCCCTTCACCACGCCGGGCACCACGGCGATACATTGTGCGTGCCGCGCAATCCCGTCCGGAATCGCCTTGTCGTTCACAGACATGATGGATTCGATTACGTTCCGGGCTGCGTCAAGCCGCCCGTCTAATTTATCTTGCTGTTCGTCGGCGGCGCGAGCCGCGACCCCACAGCATGCAACCAGCAGTATCGCGAACAATTTCTTCATTTACAAACCTCCTCGGGTCTTCCGCTTGTCGGCACCGCAACGTACGAATTTTGCTGCCTTCTGCCTTCGATGCAAGTTTCTTCGCTATGGGAGACCCGATTCCAAACAAAATAGCGATCTATTTATTTTCGAATTAGATAGGGCGGCTCGTTGAGTCCAGCGTTTTCGCTGAATTTCGGCATCCTCGCAAAAGGGGGAGATCCGACGCGGCCGGAAAACAGGGGGCAGGCGCTTATGCGCAAATGGGGGAGATTCCTATTCGGCAATCAATAATCCGAATTGGCCGATTACGCCGGTATTGTCTCGATCGAGCGTAAGGAGTCGTGCGTTCGTCAGAATTATCTCGCGCCTCCGCTAACTTGCAGCAAAATCCAGCGAAGTCCTGCGCCAGGGGGCGACGACGTGGGTACCGCCATTGCCGATTACCGCACCCGCTACGCTCTCCACGGAAGTGATAATGCACTCCTCGCCTCCGTGTTCGAGGAAGTCGATTGCCGCCTGGATTTTCGGCCCCATCGACCCCGGTGGGAATTGGCCTGCGGCTAAATATTGGCGCGCCTGGTTCATGGTGATCGTGTCGAGCCACTGCTGGCTGGGCCGGCCATAGTCGAGCGCTACGCGATCGACCGAAGTAACAATGACGAGCTTGTGAGCGCGCACGTGCGTTGCCAGCATGCTCGAAGCGAGATCCTTGTCGACAACGGCTTCCACACCCACCAAACGATCGTCTTCCCAGGCCACCGGAATGCCCCCGCCTCCGCAGGCGATCACGACGACGCCGGCGTCGAGCAGCGACGAGATCGCTTCGGCCTCCAGAATTCGCAACGGGCGGGGCGAAGGCACGACGCGACGGTAGGCTCCTGGCGAGACTTCGCGCATGATCCAGTCTGGCTTGTCGCTGCGGATTTGAGCGAGCTCGTTCGCGTCATAGAAAGACCCGATGGGTTTGCTGGGATGCTGGAAGTCCGGGTCGTCGCGATCCACGAGCACCTGGGTGATCAGCGTAGCCACTTCGCGCTTGATTCCCTCGCGGCGGAACAACTCGCAAGCCAGCCGCTGGATCATGTAGCCCATGCCGCCCTGGCAATCGGCGTCGCAAGTGTCGAGCGGCAAGCTCGGAACGCGCCGCTCGCCCTCCTCGACGCGAATCAGGATGTTGCCGATCTGCGGTCCGCTGCCGTGGGTGATGGCGATCCGTGAACCGGCGTGGAACAGAGGCTTGAGATGTTCGAGCGTCTCCGCGGTGTGGGCAAACTGCAGGGGAATGGCGCCGGATTCGCCGGGCCTCGTAATGGCGTTGCCGCCTAGGGCGATCACCAGCGTTTCGGTCATGGTCAGCCTGTCACTTCATAAGCAACTTCTTGCTCCGCCATGGTCAGTGCCATGATCGCCTTGGCCGTGTGCAGGCGGTTTTCCGCTTCCTGGTACACGACAGAGTGCGGGCCATCGATGACCTCGTCCGTTACTTCGTTGCCCCTGTCGGCGGGCAGCGGATGCATGTACAGAGCTTTCTCCGCAGTCAATCTCATCCGCTCGCTGTCGCAAATCCAGTGCCGGTATCCCTCTGCGATCCGCAGGGACTCCTTGGGATTCGTTCCCATGGTGTCCAGACACCCCCAACTCTTGGGAATGACGATGTCGGCATCGCGAAAAGCGTCGTCCATGCTGTCAACGATCTCGAACTTGGTTCCTGCGCGCCGCGCGTTCTCTCGCGCCGCCTCGACCGTATCGGGCATCAGCGCGTACTCCGGTGGATGCGCCAGCACAACGTCCAGTCCGAAGCGGGGCATCAACATAATCAATCCTTGCGGCACGCTGAGAGGCTTGGCGTAGCTCGGCGCGTAGGCCCACGATACCGCCAGCTTGCGTCCGCGCAGGTTGCGTCCCAGTTTCTCGCGGATCGTCATCAGGTCGGCCAGCGTCTGGCAGGGATGGTCGATGTCGCACTGCATATTGATCACCGGCACATCCGCCCAGCGCGCAACTTCGCGCATGTAGGCATTGCCCACGCCCGGGATCAGGTCGTGACGGATGGCGATCGCGTGTCCGTAGCTCGAAAGAATGATTCCTGTGTCCTTCGCGCTTTCTCCATGGGAGATCTGCATGACATCGCTGGTCAAGAAATGCGCGTGGCCGCCAAGCTGCGTGATTCCCGCCTCGAACGAGTTGCGGGTGCGCGTGGATTTGTCGAAAAACATCAGGAAGATGGTTTGGTCGGGCAAATAGCGATGCGGAACGCGCCCCTTGAATTTGCGCTTCAAATCGGCAGCTACATCGAGCAGGATTTCTATTTCTGCTTCGCGGTACTCTTCTGTAGTGATGTAGTCCTTGCCTTTAAACAGCGCCTTTCTCGTTTCCAACGCGCACCTCCTCCTCAAAACCTGCCGAGTTAAGAAACCTCGTCCGCTGGGACTTTGTTACCGATTTTAGCAGCGGCTTAAGCTCCGTGTTGCACCGCATGTCAAGCACCGCGCCCGCTGCGCCCATCCAGGAAATCACTTCGCTTCAGTGAGCAGCACCTGCAGTTGGGCGGGCCTCATTCAGTTCAGCCATTCTTGCCCTCTAGCGTGGCCACGTACGCCAGTGGGAAGGCAGCGTAGAACTGCGCCGCTTCCACCAGGTGGCGGATCGGGACGCGTTCGAAAACACTATGCGCAACATCTTCTTCGCCGGGACCGAAGCCGATGGTCGGCACGCCCATAATTCCCATCGAACCGACGCCGTTGGTGCTGAAGGTCCATTTGCCCACCATTGGATCAGCGTTGTGGAGCGTTCGATACGCCGCAACGGCCGAGCGCACCAGCAAATGGTCTTCTTCAAGCACCCACGTCGGATAGTACTTCTGCATCGGATACGTGAGGCCGGTGTAGCTGGGCTGTTCGTACTGCAACACCTCGATCTCCGCGCCTTCGGCCGCCGGCAGCGCCTTCACTTCGGCAACCGCGCTCTCTAGCGTCTCCCCGGCGGTCAGTCGGCGGTCGAGATGGATGGAACACGCGCCTGGCACCGCGCATAGCGACGGACTCATCGATCGAATCTCGGTGACGGCAATCGTTCCCTTGCCGAGAAACGCATCGTCGCACAAACGCGTGTTCAACTCCTCGATTTGCGCGATCAGCGGGACCATCTTGTAAATCGGATTGTCGCCGCGCTCCGGCGCGCTGGCATGACACGAACGTCCGCGCATGTGAACCTCGATCTCCATGCGCCCGCGATGTCCGCGGTGCACGCGCAGATTGGTGGGCTCCGTGAGCACCACGCAATCCGGCCGGATACCGTCTTCCTTGAGAATGTAGACCCACGACAAGCCGTCGCAGTCTTCTTCCTGCACAGATCCCACGATCCACAACGTGTAGTCGCCTTCCAGTTGCAAATCCTTTATCATCTTGCCCGCGTAAACCATGCTGGCCATGCCTGCGCGCTGATCATCGGAGCCGCGTCCGTAGATGAAACCATCTTCCACTTTGCCCTGGTACGGGTCCCAGGACCATTCCTGCGGATCGCCAACACCGACGGTGTCGACGTGCGCGTCCATCATGATCACGCATTTGCCTGAGCCGATGCGTCCCATCACGTTGCCCATGGCATCAAGGCGGATCTCGTCGAAGCCCACGCGTTCCATCTCCTGCTTGATGCGCTGAACCACAGGACCTTCGTGAGAACTTTCGCCGGGAATAGCGACCAGGTCGCGCAGAAAGCGAACCATGTCCGCTTCCAGCGCGTTAGCGGCGGCGAGTAAACTTTCTTTCGTCAGCATGTCGTTGATGCCCCTTCCTTCTGGCGCTTGCGGCTGTACGGAGTCTCCTTGAGAGGCAAACTCGTGCGCAGTTTGCCGTCGCGCTGCCAATAGGCGCAGGCGATGGCGGGCGCTGTGGGAATGCTCACAATTTCTCCCACGCCCTTAGCCCCGTAGGCCAGCTCTGCTTGATTTTTCTCGATGATGCGGCACTCGATCTCGGGCGTTTGCGTGGAGCGAAGAAGGCCTAGTGTGCCAAACGTGACTGCAGGCGCGCCGTCGTGCATCCGGAACTCCTCGGTCAGTGCATAGCCCATCCCCATCGCCACGCCGCCTTCGATCTGGCCCTCCACGCCATTGGGATTGATGGCTCGCCCCACATCGTGCGCGGCCACCACCTTTTTGACTTTGCCCTCGCCATCGAGAATCACTACTTGCGTTGCGTAGCCGTACGCAACGTGACTCACACGGTTCGGCTTGTCTGCTGTCATCGGGTCGGTCACGCAATCGTACTCGCCATAAAACTCCCGGCCCTCCAACTCTGCAAGCGCATGACGGCTCAATTCCTGTTTGAGCGCATTCGCCGCTCTGCGCGCGGCTTCGCCTGTGATGGTTGTTTGCCGTGACGCCGTGCTGGTGCCGCTATCGGGAGTCACCATGGTGTCAGGCGCGTGAACGGTGAGAAGGGATTTGTCCAGTCCCGCAGTCTGAGCCACGATCTGCAGCACGACCGTTGCGATGCCCTGTCCCATGCAGGCCGCGCTGGTGCAGATGACCACACCGCCATTTTCCACCTTCAGCTTCACGCGACCGACATCCTTTACGCCGACGCCCTTGCCGGTGTTTTTGAAGGCGCAGGCAATGCCGGCATCGGGATGCGCGTCGATAGCGTCCTTCACTGCCAGAAGCGTCTCTTTCAGCGCCGTACCTTTATCGGCGATTTGGCCGTTAGACAGCACGCCGCCCGGCTCAATGGCGTTGCGAAATCGCATCTCCCACGGAGGGATGCCAACTTCGCGCGCGAGCAGATTCAGATTGCTCTCCATGGCGAAGCACGTTTGTATCACGCCAAAGCCGCGCATTGCGCCGCAGGGTATGTTGTTGGTGTAAACCGCGCGGCCTTCGATATCGACATTGTCGATCTGGTACGGCCCCGCGGCGTGCGTGCAGGCGCGCTGCAAGACCGGGCCGCCCAGCGACGCATACGCGCCGGTATCGGCCACAATGCGAATGCGCGCCGCGGTCAGTTTTCCGTTCGCGCCGCACGCCGTGGTGCAGTCGATTTCCATCGGGTGCCGCTTGGGATGGACGAGCAGGCTCTCGGCGCGGCTGAGGGTGAGCTTCACCGGCTTGCCCGTGCGCCAGGCAAGTAGTGCGGCATGGTGCTGCACCGACATATCCTCCTTGCCGCCAAATCCTCCGCCCACATGTTTGCTGATGACGCGCACCTTGTCGCCTGCAACGCCCAGCATGCGCACAATCTCGCGATGGTCGTCGTAAACGCCCTGACAGGCGGTATACACCGTCAGCGATCCGCACTGGTTGGGCACAGCCAGCGCGCTTTCGGGCTCCAGAAAAGCATGTTCCTGGCGCGGTGTCGAGTAATGCTGCGTAACGACGTGCATCGCCACGGCGATTGCCAGGTCAGCATCGCCACGCTTCAAGATGGTTGTAGAAAGGAGATTGCCCTTCGGGTGTAACGCAGGAGCTCCCTCTGCCAGCGCTGCTTCAGGCGACAGCAGCGGTACGCGCTCGTCATACTCGACACAAATCAACTTCAGCGCCTGTCGCGCCGCTTCTTTTGTTGTCGCGGCAAGCACGGCCAGCGCATCGCCCACGTAGCGCGTCTCTTCGCCCTCGGCGATCATCACGGGCCAGTCGTAAACCACGTGGCCCAGCAGCCGCTCGCCGGGAATGTCCTCAGCTGTCAGTACGGCTTCTACGCCGGGCAGTGCCCGCGCCGCTGCCACGTCGATCTTTTTGACCAAAGCGCGCGGATATTTTGCCCGCAGCACCGCACCATGCAACATGCCGGGAATCTGCATGTCGTCGACAAATTCGCCGCTGCCCAGAAGTTTTTCTTTGGCCTCGGGTCGCACTGCACGTTCGCCCACTAGGGCTCCGGAAAACTCCACTTCATGCGTCTCGCCGTCGCGCAACGCCTTCGCGGCCAACTGAATCGCCTGCTCCACCTTGGTGTAGCCGGTACAGCGGCACAGATTGTAGCGGATCGCGGACTTGACCTCAGCCGCTGTCGGCGCCGGTTTTGTGTCTAACAGCGCTTTTGCGCTCATCAACATGCCCGGCATGCAGAACCCGCACTGCACCGCGCCCACTTCACCGAAGGCCCATGCAAATACTTCGCCCTCGCGAGCTGAAATGCCCTCTGTCGTAATGACCGATTTCCCGCTTACCTTGGCTACGGTAAGCGTGCAGGCACGCACCGCCTTGCCATTCACGAGCACGGAGCAGGACCCGCAAACGCCCTCGCCGCAGCCGTCTTTCACCGAGGTCATGCGCGCGTCTTCGCGCAGATACTCGAGCAGATTCTTGTCCGCGTCCACTGCAACGTTTTTTCCGTTCAGCGTGAACTGGAACATACGGGTTGATCCTCAGTTGCCGGCCGCACTGCGCAAATTTGCTCGTTATACTGGCGCACCTTGGCGTATTGCGCGTCCCAGAAAGTCTGGCTGCGCATGGAATCGAGAAATTCCCTCGTGTATCCGAACTTCAGCCAGTCATTTTCCTTCTGCTTGAACAGCCGTTCCTTCATCGCGGGCTCTGCGGAAGTCGAAAATATGATCCTCCGCCGCGCCGAGAAAGATGTCGTGCGCCCAGCGATCGAGCACCGCGGGCGCCAGTTCGAGATAGCGGCTGTTCATCTCGTCGAGCACCGAGCGATAGCGGTCGAATCCGTCGGTCGCGACGGTTACGACATTGTCTCCCGGCCCCAGCCGCAGGTGTTTCGCCAATTTGATGGCGCCCAGCACGTTGCAAATGCCCGATGGCCCGAAAAGATCGCGCAGCGCGAGCGCAAAGTCGCGATCCACGCCCATCTTCACCAGGGAATCCGCGCCGTCGCGGAAGATCTTCACTCCCTGCACGGTTTCCTCGTCCTTGATGAGGATCACAAAATCGGTGTTGAGGACGTTGTGAATCAGCGTGCACATCTTGTCGCCGATGCCTTCGATACGATGCTGTCCGCGGCCGCCGTTGGCCAGAGTGGAGCACTCGTAAGGTTCGAGCGCGGCGATTTTCGCTTCGGGGAACGCGGCCTTGATCTGATCGCCGGCCGCAATCGTTCCCGCCGAACCCGGCGCCGACGTAAAGCCCGCGATGCGCCCGTTACCGGCGCCTCTTACCGCGTCCATCGCACTGCCGCCGGTGACGTGGCGATGGAACCGGTAATTGGGAAAAAGCTCGAACTGCGCCAGCGCTTTGTTCTTCGGGTTCTTCATCAGCTCGCGCGTCTTTTCGAGCGTAAGAATCACGTCCGACTCCGAGCCGGGCGTCAGTTCCAGCTCGCCGCCGTACTTTTGAATGCGCTCATACCGCTCCTTGCTCATGCCGTCGGGCATAATCACAATCGCGCGGAAGCCGAGCAGCCTGGAGATGTACGCGGTCCCGATGCCGAAGTTGCCCGTCGATGGCCCAAGGATGGTGTGTTCACCGGGAACAATCTCGCCGTCCACCAGTCCCTCGATCAAAGTGCTGTACGCCGGGCCCACCTTGTGCGAGCCGGAAGGGAATTCGCAACCCAGCATCACCACTACATTGGCATCGATTCCTGTCAGCGCGGGCGGCAACACAACTTTGCGAACCTGGTTCTCTGCGTCCCTCCAGGTGATGTTGAACAAATTGATGGGATCAAGCTCATTCTCGTGGAGCGCGGCAAGCGCTTTTGTGCGCGTCTTCTTGTCGATCAGGCTCGGATCGAGCATCTCGTCGTAATTGGGACCAAACGGAATCGTTGCCATCGCAAATTTCTCTCTTTTCTGCCTCTCGATTGCCTCGAACTCAATCCGCAGCGGCCGCAAGGAGCGCCGCCCGGACCTCTTCCATTGCAGGCCTCACCGTAAGCGCGCTGCCTGCGGCGCGAATCGCGCCCTGAATATCTTTCAAACCATTGCCGGTAACGATTAGCGCAACGCTTTCGCCGCGGCCGATAATCCCCGATTCCACCGCCCGCTTTACTCCCGCCGCGCCGGCTGCACCCGCGGGCTCGCCAAACACGCCCGCCTTACGCGCCAGCATAGTGATCGAGGCAAGAATCTCCTCGTCGGAGACAGCAACAAATGCGCCGCCCGACTCGGTTACGGCGCGCATTCCTTTGTTGAAGTTGCGCGGATGCCCGACCGCGATGGAATCGGCGAGCGTGTCAGCTTCACACGGCGTGAGGCCGTTGCAATCGTGCCACGCTGTCGACGAAAGGCTGGCACCCTGCGGCCTGTACGCCAAGGATGCGCGGCAAGCGGTGAAGCAGGCCCAGCCGGTGCATCTCCTTGAGCCCCTTCCATACGCCACCAATCGTGCATCCATCGCCGACCGAAACCACAACCCAATCGGGAAAGCAGCCAGGCGTGACGCGAAGAAACTGCTCTGCAAGCTCAAGTGAAACGGTCTTTTTGCCCTCGATCAAATAGGGATTGATGGCGCAGTTGCGGTTGTACCAGCCGAACTCCGCGCTGGCCTTCATGCACAGCTCCCACGCTTCGTCGTAAGTTCCCTCGACGGAAAAGACCCGCGCTCCGTAAACAAGTAACTGCGCAACTTTGGCTTCCGGCGCGCGCGCGGGCACAAAAATCGTGGCAGGAATTCCTGCTGCCGCCGCAAACCCAGCCAGAGAAGAGGCAGCGTTGCCGGTCGAGGCGCACGTGATCTGCGCGGCATTCTTTTCAAGCGCCTTCACTACGCCCACAGCGCTGGCGCGATCCTTAAAAGAAGCTGTGGGGTTGCGGCCTTCATCCTTGACCCAACACCGCGCCACGCCCAACTCGCGGGCCAGCCGCGGAGTTTCGTATAAAGGCGTCCAGCCAACTTGCAGATGCGGGATCAGTTCCTGAACTACAACCGGCAGCAAAGGCAGGTAGCGCCACATGGATAGATTGCGGTTGCCGGCCAGAGCTTCGGCATTGAGCTCTTCTTCGACCGCGTCGTAGTCATACACCACATCCAGAATGCCGTCGTGATAGCCGCAGGCAGGGCAGTAATACTCAACGTCCGCGACATCATACTCGCGCCCGCAATGCACGCATTGAAGTCCGGTTAAATGCGCCATCTCAGCTCCAACCCACGCAGAAACTTCGCCGCACACGCGGCCTTACTGTGCCATAGTCAGAGCGCGCAATTTGCAGCGGCTTACGCACAGTCCGCAAAACGAACATTTTTCCTCGTCGATCATAACCGTTTTCGCATCGTGGTCCACATGGATCGCTTCGTGGGGACAGATCTTTGCGCAGCTTCCGCACTGAACGCAGCGCTCAATATTCACCTGAGGCGGGCAGGCGGAGTGCGGCGCGCCGCGTTGCCGCATGAGCCGGACAGTCCGGCCGGTGATCTCGTCCACCGAGGCGTAACCATGGTCGTCGAGAAAAGTGTTCAGCTCTCGGGCGATTCTTTCATAGACCGTGGGCCCGCGCAGAATCGCCTCCGTGCACACCTGAACGGCCGAAGCGCCGGCCATCAGCATCTCCGCCACATCGCGGCCGGCGCCGATGCCGCCCACGCCCACGATGGGAATCCGCACCGCGCGAGCCGCGTCGTATACGCAACGCAGTGCCAGCGGCTTGATGGCCGCGCCCGAAAGCCAGCCAAACCCGTCTTTGCTGCCCATCAACGGCAAGCCGGTTTCAAGATCGATCCCCAGGCAGGGCCCGAAGGAGTTGATCATCACCAGCGCATCCGCTCCTGCATCCTCCAGCTCCAGCGCGATCTCCTGAATATTGGGGTGCGGGCTCAGCTTCATAAACACCGGCACGTCCACGGCTTCCTTGGCTGCGCGCAACGCATCGACGATGGGCGCGACACTGTTGCCCACGTAGTGCGTAGAAAGTTCCAACGCATCGGCAAACGGCCTGACCAGCGGAGCCAGTTCGCGAATCTGCTCCGCCGTGTAGCCCAGTCCGACGATCACGGGCAAACCCGTCGCCCGCGCCAGCTTGTACTCGGTTTCGATCCACTTTTCTTTGGGTAACTCGGACCACAACTCTGCGTTCAGAAATCCGCCGCGAATCTCCGCCATGTTGGGGTGCGGCGGCCGCGCAGGCTCGACGGAGATTGTCTTGGTCACCAATCCGCCGGCGCCGCCCTTTGCCGCTGCTGCGAGCGTGGCGCCGTCCTTCGACGGTGGTCCGGCTGCCGGCAGGATCGGATTACTCAACTCCAATCCGCAAATGTTTACTTTTAGATTTGCCATCGCGCTGTCCATTCAACCGAGGTTCCGAACGCGTGGGTGGTCCCGGCGTCCCGCCATCAAGTTGACTCTCGCCCAGAATCGGATGCCCCACTCTCGCCGCGCTTTTGCTGTTGCGGTTAGGGTGGGAGGGGACCCCAAACGGGCCTAACACGAGGCAAACGAATGCATTGCCGCCGCGTGAATTGATTGTCCGTCAGCTTGTCCAGGCGCAATGTGATTTGAATCACAACACTTAGACGGTGGCTTTGACTAGAATCCATCGCACCATGGAGAAGTCCGCCGATTTGCTGGTTGGCAACGGACGCCTGCTTACCCAAGATGATCGCCGGCCCTACTGTGAGGACGGCTGTGTCGCCATTCGCGATGGCTTGATCGCCGCCGTGGGTCCGACTTGCGAACTGCGCAGTGCCCATCCCGGCGTCCGCTTCCTTGATGCGCACGGCCGCGTCATCATGCCTGGGCTCATCAACACGCACACCCATCTCTACAGCGCCTTCGCCCGCGGCTTGGCGCTCAAGGGCGCGGGGCCCGGCAACTTCGTTGAGATTCTGGAGCGCTTGTGGTGGCGGCTCGACAAGGCCCTCACGCTGGACGACGTCTACTGGAGCGCCATGGTGGGCGTGCTCGACTGCATCCGCAATGGCGTGACCACAATTTTTGACCATCATGCCAGTCCCGGCGCTGTGCCGGGCAGTTTGTTTCGCATCGCCGATGCTGCGATTAAGACCGGCGTGCGTGGATGTCTTTGCTATGAGGTCTCCGACCGCGATGGCACCGAAGTTGCCGCGCAAGGAATTGAGGAGAACCGCGCATTTCTTCAGCACTGCAGGCAATCCATCGGCAGTCAACTCCGCGGCCTCTTCGGTTTGCACGCCTCCTTTACCTTGAGCGACAAAACGCTGGCGCGTTGCCGCGAAGCCGCTGCAGATTTCAACGCCGGCTTTCATGTGCACACCGCAGAGGCAGCGTCCGACGTGGATCAATGCGTGCGTGAGCACGGCAAGCGCGTCGTCGAGCGCTGGCACGATCTCGGCATCCTCGGCAGCCGAACCCTCGCCGCGCACTGTGTTCATGTCAATAACCGCGAAATCGAACTGTTGCGCGACACCGGAACCAACGTCGTACACAACCCCGAATCCAACATGGGAAATGCAGTCGGATGCGCCCCGGTTCTGGAGATGATGCGCCGCGGCGTGCGCGTCGGCCTTGGAACGGATGGCTACACCGCCGACATGTTCGAGTCGCTCAAGGCCGCCAATCTGGTTCCCAAGCATCGCTCCGGCGACCCAAGCGTTGGCTGGGCCGAGCCGCCGCAAATGCTCTTCCGCGACAATGCTGCCATTGCCACGGAGTGTCTTGGCCGGCCTGTCGGCAAGCTGGTTCCCGGAGCCCTCGCCGACATCATCCTCGTCACCTACGATCCGCCCACTCCTTTACACGCTGCAAACCTCGACGGCCACATTCTTTTCGGATTCTCGGGCGGCGCCGTTGCGACCACAATTATCGGCGGACAGATCGTCATGGAGGACCGGAAACTCTGCGCCATCGACGAAGAAGAAGTCATGGCCAAAGCCCGAGCTTCGGCCGCGGAGTTGTGGAAGCGCTTTTAGGGTCTCCATGGACACAGGAAGAAGGCCTGGTGTCGTCATTTAGGCCATCCCCCGCCTCTCCAGCCCGGCTCCTGGGCGGTCGAGCACGCTGTGCCCACAACTGCCACTGCCGCTGCCGCAATCGCCGCTGGGACCATTCCTGCATCCGAACAGTAGGGGGCATGAAGGCGCGGTGTTGCATGGATCCAAGGAGAGCTTCGCTAAAGTTCTGTGAAAGGGGTCAAAATACGGCAGGTTTTGCTCAGCATGGTCGTCAAAATCACCGCAATTACCAAAGTAACGGGCGACGGTAATGCCCACAGGGTGCATCGTATCAAGCGAAGTAACTCATTGAAAAAAATATGCCCTCGGTCGTGGCCATGTGGTACGTTTAATGGTGCTACTCGGACCTGTCGCCCCTCAATGGTTGTGGAGTCCCAGGGAACTCGAGGCACATCCTGTGCGCATCAGCAGCACTTTTCCATCTGGTTACAATAGCCAAACTGCGGAGGTTAAACGCATGCAAACTCGTGTTTTGAAATCTGTGGGTCAGGTACTTACATTTGCCATTCTGGCGCTGCTACCCGTCGCGTTGGCGGCACAGGGCGCTTCAGCTGCCAAGGCTGGCAGCGATCAATCGCCATCGAGATGGGATATCTTCGCCGGATACAGCTATCTGGCTCCTAAGGGATCGGTGTCAACCACTTCGTCGGACGGCACGCCCGTGACGGAATCGTACGACGCTGTCAATCTGGGCGGGCTTTTCAGCGGCGCGTATTATTTCAATCGTTTTATGGGAGTTCAGGCGGAGTTTGGCCTCCACGAGTGGGGCACCGTGAATTCCAACGGGAGCAACATCGGCACACGGGGAAACGATGACGGTTTCACGACCCTTGGCGGTGGCCTCATCTTTCGTTATCCCGCGGAAAACATCACTTTCTTCGGACACGGCTTGGTCAACGCGGACCTGGTGAACGGGCCATATTTTGAGTCCAACAAATGGGGCCCGGGCCTGACGGTCGGCGGAGGAATGGACTACGAGACGCCGTGGTTCAACCACCGCCTGGCGATTCGGCTCTTCCAGGCGGACTACGAGTATATGCACGCCGATTTCGGTCCCATGCCTTATGGCGGCCTTGCCAACATCAACGCAGCGCGCTTGAGCGCGGGCTTTGTGTTCCATGGCGGCTCGCTCGCGCCACCGGCTCCGGTCACGCTGGCGTGCTCGGCGAGTCCGCAATCGATCTATCCCGGCGACCCGGTCACTGTGACTGCGACGGCGGGTGGTCTGGACCCGA
Organism: uncultured Acidobacteriaceae bacterium; assembly: GCA_963848805.1. Classification (GTDB taxonomy): domain Bacteria; phylum Acidobacteriota; class Terriglobia; order Terriglobales; family Acidobacteriaceae; genus Telmatobacter. Next base: position 179,549 of record CAWKFD010000009.1, read on the forward strand.
AAGACAATGTGATCTATAGCTGGTCGGGGCCCGGCGTCACGGGCAACGGAACCACAGCTACAGTGGCCACCGGAGCGCTTGCAGCCGGGACTTACACGGTCAAGTGCGGCGTTAAGGAAGGCAAGCCGGGCAAGGAAGGCCTCAAGCCATGGGAGACCGCTGACGCCTCGGCCAGCTTCGCAGTGAAGGCGTTCGAGCCGCCGACGATCAGTTGTTCAGCCAGCCCCGGCACCGTCAATCCTGGAGACAAGAGCACCGTCACTGCCACCGGCGTAAGCCCGCAGAACCGTCCGCTGACGTACAGCTACTCGACTGCGGCGGGAAGCATCAGCGGTACCGGCACCACGGCCACCTTCGATTCAACTGGAGCTGCGCCCGGCGCCGTAAGCATCACCTGCAACGTATCGGACGACAAGGGCCAGACCGCGACTGCAAACGCGTTGGTGACCATTGCCCCTCCTCCTCCTCCTCCGGGACCCTCGCCAGAGCAAGTTCGGCTTGAGGCTCGCCTCGCTCTGCACAGCGTGTTCTTCCCAACCGATCGGCCCACGGCGAAGGATCCTGAGGGCGGGTTGTTAGCCAGCCAGCAGGTAACTCTGAACACCCTCGCTGCGGACTTCAAAAGCTATCTCGCCATCAAGCCCGATGCTCACTTGATCCTGACCGGCCATACCGACGTGCGGGGATCGGTCGAGTACAACCAGGCCCTTAGTGAGCGCCGCGTCAATCGCGCAAAGCAGTTCCTGGTTGCGCTCGGTGTTCCCGAAGCCAATATTGACACACGCGCCGTTGGCAAAGAGCAAGAACTTTCCGCTGACCAGGTGAAAGATCTGGTCAATCAAAACACTGAACTGAGCGATGCGGACAAGGCCAAGACCCTGAAACGGATTGGTGAGATCGTGCTGGCGCAGAACCGCCGCGTCGACATCACTCTCAGCACCACAGGCCAACAGTCGGTGCAACTCTATCCGTTCAATGCCGCCGACGCCATGACTCTTCTGAGCGAAAAAGCTCCGGCGGCCGGCAAGAGGGCAGCAAAGAAGAAAATGAAGTAGATCAAAATCAGGGGGCGCATATGCGCCCCCTAACAACAGATGCCTCTGAACATTAGGAAGCGAAGCTGCGGTTAAGCAGCTTGTGGCGGCTACAGCATTTTCGGAAAAACGCAAACTTCAGCGCTGACGTCACCGGGACAACGCCGGTAGACGAGGCGGCGGTCAAGCCGCAGGTGCGTAAGCCGCTGCCGGAAAGGCATCCAACCAGGAAGGCTGCGGCGCCACCAAAGTAGCCGGGGGCGCGCGTTTCGCTTCCGCAATAGTTTCGCGAGCCTTTCCCTTGCTGGGAAGGGTTCGCGGTGCGGTGCGGGCTCTGCGCGATAAGCCCTTTATCATCTGCCGCGAGTTGTTACTCATGGTACAACTACGGTAACGCTCAGCGAACGGTTCCGCGCCGAAAGTTGCACTTGCGGCCCGGCCCAAATATGCTATAGTCCGCTTAAGCCCGAATAATGAGAGAGTGTCTGGTTCCTGTGTGTGCTACACGCTTTCCTCATTTTGCGAACGCTCCTCAGCGTTCCGGCTGAACCGGCAAGTCTCGTTTTGAACAATCGAGTGGCATCGAAGGGGTTTGAAACCCAAAACAGTCAGGTGTTTGATTCGGAGAATGCCATCATGTCGAGTGCAAAGTCCTCCTGGTCCAAGTGGTCTCCCGTCAGCGTCGCGTTTCTAGCGCTCGCCGCCTTCGCCCTTCCGGCGCTGGGACAAGAGGCGGACAAAACGTCTGCGCCGGTCAGGTATGTGGACGATTGGTCGACCCACCACGTCACGTTCTCCAATCCCGGCACCCGCGAAGACGCGGAGAAGAACGGGACGATCGATAAGTGGCTGAAGATCACCAGCGATCCCCGCTACCAGATGCAACTGGCCAAGCGCAAAATGGGCACGCGGCCCGTGGTCGCCGACCCGAATCTCACCACGGCTGACCCGAAACTCGCCACAGAGACTGTCGACGCGGTCGTCGGCGGGCCCGCAAGGCCCGTCGATCCAACCCGGCCGCAACCATTTTCAATGAGCCCCATCAAGAAGGACTGGAGCATGAGTGTCGGCGCTCAGACGGGGGCAAGCCTGACGCTTACGGTCAATTGCACCACGAACTGTTCGGGGGGCGTTTCCAGCAGTTCCCAGATTTCGATAGCGGGCCCGACCGGGTTCGCCACGCAGACCCTTCAGGGCAGCGCACCCACTCCGGCCATTTCGACAGGAACTTTCTCGGCCAGGGCGTCCACCGGTGCTGACCTGGTGATTACAAATGGGACGAATACCCTGACGCTGACCGCGGGCACGACCAACGGAACTTGCTCTGGCAGCACCCCGTGGTCAGTCAGCTTTAACAGGGGCACCTCTGGCACCTCTTCGACTTATTCCTCGGGGATAATCGCTGTCCTCGGGTCGGGGACTGCCTGCAGCACTGATATTGGGGTGGTGGCCAGCGGAACAAGCCCGGCCCTGACACTCACCGCGGTGACCGCCGGGACGAGCGGCAACAGCATCACGCTGACCTGGGGCGGCACGCCAAACTTTACACCGGCGTGGAGCAGCACCGACCTTGGCAGCGGCACAGGCGGCACCGCCGGCACCTGGGGCGCCAACTCCGCCACCACCTTTAAGTACACAGCCTCGACCGGCGTGGCCGACACCGGGGATCAGTTGGCGGCGGACTTAGTCGCCGCGATCGGCATGAACACCACAGTGACCGGTGCGATGACCGTTGCCCAGGGAGCCGGCGGCAATAGCCAGGTGATCTTCACAACGACAACGCCCGCCGCGACGGGCTACTCGGTTTCGGATGCGACGTTTTCGGCGGTCAGCGGAATAGGAGACCTGACCGGGGGCGCAGCTTCGACGGTAAATCCAAACACCTACCCCGCCAAGTACTCTACCCAGGGTACCAGCGGCGCAAGCTGCAGCGATTACGTGGTGTATCCCACGGGCTTCACAGGCAGCGCCACGCAGGCGTCGATTATCGGGTATACCGATATTTATGGCACGTCTTCAACCGGCTGCGGAAGCACGGATGGAGGAGTGGTGCCGAAGGTGGCCTTCGCCTACGATACGGCTGGGACGTCTGGCCTGTCGCCTCTCATCTCATTGGACGGCTCGCAGATTGCTTATATCCAGACCAATAGCTCGGGCCAGGCTCAACTGGTGATCATGAAGCCGTCATTGACTTCGGGCGGCACCATCGGCTCGCCGGCGACGATCACAGGGCCGGTGTCGTTGAGCAGCTATCGCGCATGCACGGCGCCCTGCTACACGACCATCACATTTGGTAATGACGCCAACGATACCAATTCGTCCCCGTTCTACGACTATCCGGAGCCGCAGGACACCCTGGGAGACACGCTCTGGGTGGGCGACAATATCGGTTACCTCCACCAGTTTACCGGCGTCTTCAATGGGACACCTGCCGAGACAACAACCCACTGGCCGGTTGACGTGGTCAGCGGTGACACCGCTGCGACCGGTCAGACGACACCGGCTCCGCTCGCCGCGCCCGTTTTCGATAACGTGTCGAAATACATATTCGTGACAGACGGCGACGGCTATCTCCACTCCATCAGTACGGCCACAACTCCGGTTGTTGAAACATCGAGCCAAATGGAATGCGGAATTTACGGATTTGTAGATTCCCCCATTCTCGATTCGACCTACGAGGACGTTTACATCTTTTCCGGCGATGGCTGCAACGCCACACCTGGCCAAAGCTACATCAACCGGTTCACGGTGGCTTCCCTTGAGGCCACCGGATCTGGCTATGGCGCAATCGCCGCGGGCTTCGGCAATGCGGGCACAAACGACACCTCCACAGTTGCCTACGCCGGCAGTTTCGACAACGCTTTCTACGTCGGCAGTTCAATTACCACCGGGAACATGTATGCCTGTGTCAACGGGCAGTTGTTCCAGGTGCCCATGTCGAAACTTGGCACCACTACGTCGTTCAACCTTACCGCCGCGTACGATACTGCCGTCAGCGCGGCGAGCGACGCGGCGGCATGCTCGCCGGTTACGGAGTTCTACGATGGCACCCACGACTGGCTGTTCACGAGCGTGGCGGCCAACGGAAGTGCCACCGGATGCACGGGTGCCTGCCTCTATAACTTCAACGTCGAGGCCGGCGCTGCCAGCGGCACTCCAACCGCCGGACAGTCGGTAGCCGGCGGCGCGGGCGGAGTGATCATCGACAACCTGTCGACGACCCAGGTGGGCGCCGAGCAGATCTACTACAGTTCTCAATCGAACCAGACCTGCACTGGCACCACGGTTACCGGGAGCGGTACCGGTACTTGCGCGGTCCAGGCAGCGCAGGCTGCCCCGTAACGCGAAAGGGCCTTCAACCAGACGGCGCTTTTTCATCTCGTATTCACGGAGGGCAACCGTTTCTCCCTGGCCGCTGAGGCATCTTTTCTCTTCCGATAAGTCCTTTATCTTCTGTCGCAAGTTAGTTACCCGTCGTACAACTTCGGTAATGGCGAGCGAACTGTCTCGCGCCAAAATTTGCGCTCGCGGCCCCGCCAAAATATGCTATATTCCGCTTAAGCCGGCTCGATGAGGAAGCGTCGGTTTCTTTCCGCGTGCTAAACGCTCTCTTCATCTTGCGGTGGCTCCTCAGCGTTCCGGTTAAGCCGACAAGACTCGTTTTTTACAATCGAAGTGGATCGAATGGATTTGAAACCCAAGCAATCAGGCGTTTGATCGGAGAATGTCATCATGTCGAGTGCAAAGTCTTCCTGGTCCAAGTGGTCTTCAGTCAGTGTCGCGTTTCTAGCGCTGGCCGCCTTCGCCCTTCCGGCGCTGGGGCAGGAAGCAGCCGAAACCTCTGCGCCGGGCGGCTCGTACGTCGACGATTGGAGCCACCATCACTTGGTGTTCTCCAATCCCGGCACCCGCGAAGACGCGGTGAAAAACGGCACGCTCGATAAGTGGCTGAAGATCACCAGCGATCCCCGCTACCAGTTGCAACTGGCCAAGCGCAAAATGGGTGCGCTGCCGGTGGTTGCCGACCCGAATGCCGCCACGGCTGACCGGAATCTCGACACAAAGACTGTCGATGCGGTGGGCGGCATGGCCGCAAGGCCCGTCGCTCCCGCCAGACCGCGTCCAGTCCCCGAGAACCCGATCGAGAAGGACTGGAGCCAGAGCCTCGGAGGCTCCACAACCTCGCTGGAGGTCACGCTAGCCGCGGGATCCTCAACGACCGTCGGCCCCACCTCGACGATCACCGTAGGCACGCAGACCTTCACCACGAGCCAGCCGGAGACGGCGTCCGGCACTATCGCAATCGGCTCCGCCAACTGCATAGCACCCGGCACTGGCGTCGCGATCAATGGTGTCGACATTACGACCAGCGCCACCGGTGAGAACGCCACCTTGACGATTAGCTCCGACCCGGGCGCCGGCACGAAGGTCGTCGTTCCTGGGGGGACGGGGGGTACCACTTACGAGTTCGAAACCACCTGCTCCACGCAGACAAATTGCGTCAAAGACGCCGGCACCGGTTCGCCCAACCACATCTTGTCGGCCAAGAATCTCGCAGCGGCCATTAACAACAATCCCGCCGACTGCGGCAGCACGGCGCCATGTTTCGCCAATGTTTCCGCCGCGAATTCCACCGTTTATGCCACCAATCCAGGCACCGACGTAACCACCGTAACGGATCTCTGCGCGGGATCTGCCTTTACCTTTACTAGGCCAACTTCCACCGCTGGCACGGGCGGCACCGCTCTTTCGGTAGGGACCTTGAACGTCGGCGGCAACGGCACTACCACCGGCGCCACGTTCGCGATCGGCTCATCGAACGTCAATACCGCCTCGCAGATGGTCACCGCTATCGGCAACGAGACCGCGACAGACTTTGTCACCGCCTCGAACAGCAGCGGCGCTTCCGCAACCGTGACGCTCTCAGGCGAAAATGCCGGCGCCGCGGACAATGTTTCATTGGCCACCTACGGCACGGCCGGCTCCGCCGGCGCGCCCGCCCCGGCCGACCTGACCCTCTCCGGGAGCACGCTCACCGGCGGCACCAACGGCCCCGGCGACACGGCCACGACTTTCAATTACTGGAACGGCACCGGCTACGACACGGGCTCCCAGCTCGCCACGGACCTTCATGACGCCTTGCTGGCAAATTCCATCGTTACCACGACCGACAAAATAGCAACCACCAACGCGAACCCCATTACGTTCAGTACCACCGATGCCGGTGCCGGGCCCTTCCCGATCTCCGCTCAGAATTTCAGCGCGTTTCCCGGGCAGGGCAGCATCAGCGAAGCCGCGGTCACGGCGGCTGTGCAGCCGAATGCCTATCCGGCGAAATACGGCGCGAGCCTGACTTCCGCAAGCTGCACGAACGATTTTGTGGTTTACCCGACCGGCGAGGCGGGGGGCACGGCCGCTCCGACGATTATCGCGTATAACAACCTGTACAGCTCGTGCACAGGAACCGTGCCGTCGGTTCTCTGGGCCTATAACACCGGAGCCGGCTATTCCGTAACGACTTCTCCCATCCTCTCCCTGGACGGATCGAAGGTAGCCTTTATCCAATCCAACGGTACGAATGCGGACCTGGTCGTCGTGAAGTTGGCGCCCGGCGGAACCCTCGCCAGCCCGGTTGCCCCGGCTTCATCAGGTAACATCACCACGTGTACCCCTGCTCCGTGCATGACCGTCACTGCGCTGGGCCATAACGACACCTATTCGTCGCCGTTCTACGATTACAGCGGTTCCCCCGGTGACATTCTCTGGGTTGGCGACAACAGCGGCAACCTTGAAGCGTTCTCCGGCGTCTTCTACGGAGCGGTCGCCCCGTCCGGAACAGTGGCGCTCGGATCCAATGCTGTTTCGTCCCCCGTACTCGACACTGTCTCGGGCTACATCTTTGTCGGCGACATGGGCGGAACGCTTTATTCCGTGGGCTCGGGAACGACGGTGGGAGCCCCTGCCGGTGTGGTGCACGGAAACACGGGGGTCATCGCGGATGCCTTTGCCGACGCACCGTTAGTCGACAGCAACACGGGAAGGGTCTTCGCATTCGCTAACCAGAGCAAGACCGCCGTCTATACCGGCGATAATGTTGTCTTTGGGCTGACGACCGCTTTCACCAACGCCACGGGTATCGGGACCTCCCCCATCACCGAAACGGTGGATAACGGCGCCACCGGGCATTACCTTTACGCTGGAGGCTTCGACAATGTGTACTTCCAGTCTGGAACAGGAACCGGAAACATCTATGCTGTCGGGGACACGGGCCTGACGACCGGAGCAAGCCTTTACCGGATCGGCCTCTCCGCCGGTAATCTGATCGGCGGCAGCGCCGTCACCCAAGCCGCGACCGGCCTGAGCGATGGGTATGCCTGGCCCTCCCCGCTCACCGAGTTCTGCAACGGTGCTTGCACCGTAACGACCGGTGGCACCTGCGGAACGGGCGTCACTTGCACGAACAGCGGCACCGACTATGTTTTCTTCAGCGTGAACCAGGGGGCCAAAGAAGGGTGTACGACGACCGCAGGCAACGGCTGCATCATGTCCTACAACGTTTCGAACCCAGGCACGGTCTCTACCCCGATTGCAGCCGTTTTTTCCGGCGCGCAAAACTACCCGAATGTGGGCACGATCGGCTGCTGGGCGACGGGCGGGATTGTGATCGACAACGATGCCTCCACGACAGGCGCTTCGGAGATTTACTTCACCAGCCTGAACGGCGCCGAGGCCGTCAATCCGGGCTCGGCCTGCAGCGCGGGAAGCCCCGCCACCATTAACGCGATTCAGGCAGAGCAGAATGCACCATAATGGGACACCCAACGCTGTTTGAGAATTCACCCCTTCTGTTACTCTGAATGTGGGCGCATAACAGGAAGTCATGCACGAAATCCTCGCCGAGCGAGGCGCAGAGGTGAACATGAACTCTAAGGAGCACAAAGAGCGGCTGGCTTCAGTGGACGATATGAAGCGCACGGCGAAGAGACCGTACGTGAAGCCGCAGGTGCGGCACGAGCGCGTGTTTGAGACCATGGCGCTGACCTGCGGCAAAGTGCAGACAACTGAGCATTCGTGCCACAGCAACCGCAAGACTTCGTAGCGCAGCATGATCACGGAGGCCCACCTTCAGTCGGCATGCTGTGACCTGATAGCAGACATCGCTCGCAATCAAGGGCAGGTTCAACTCAAAGTCGCCGGGGCCAGTATGGTTCCCGCTCTGTGGCCCGGCGATCTGGTTACGGTTCGGCGCTCGGATTTATCCGAATTGCGGCCAGGGTCGATCGTCGTATTCCGGCACAATGAAAGACTGGTCGTGCATCGCTTAATGCGTTGGGTGGGCGGTTGCATTGTCGCGCGCGGGGATGCGCGGCCCTGCTGCGATCAGCCGGTGAGGGCCAGCGAGGTGATCGGGCGCGTCGAGAGCATCCTGCGCAACGGGCGTCCCGTGAGTCCAAGGTTTTCGTTCCGACAGAGGGTGGTGGGCTTGGTTTTGCGGCGCTCAGCGTGGGCGACCTGGCAGTATATGCGCGTGGTGAATAGGGTGCGGAGGTTTGGCGGAGTAGCTGCGGCACTGCCAGAAACGCCTCAGGGGTTGGTAGACTGAACGAATGCCGACGATCAGCCGGTTTTATGGCATCTTGATCCAGATGTATTTTGGGGACCATGTTCCACCCCATTTCCACGCGCTCTACGCTGAATTCGAGGCGCTGATCGACATTCGAACATTCGAAGTGATTCGTGGAGAGCTGCCCAGCCGCGCTATGGCGCTGGTTTTAGAGTGGGCGCAGCAGCACCGCGATGAACTCATGGGGGACTGGGAGTTATGCGCACAGAATCAAACGCCGGCGAATATTCGCCCGCTGCCTTAGCCGCGGAAGCCGTCCCCCGGTCTCCGTGGCGTGTAACTCGTGTCGAGGCCCTTCCGGGGCTGCGGTTGCGGGTTACGTTCGCCGATGGACTCACCGGCATGGTCGACTTGTCCGGCATGGTGCAATCTTCGGGGGCCGGAGTGTTCGCCGCACTTCGAGACCCGGTCCTGTTCGCCCAGGTTCGTCTCGATTTGGGAGCGGTCACGTGGCCTGGGGACCTGGACCTGGCGCCGGATGCGATGCACGCCGCGATTCAGGAACGCGGCGAGTGGCGGCTTTAGATCGAACGCGCCGGGCGCGATAACGAATCGACTGAATGACAATTGCTTGCGGCTAAGGCGGAGGGTAAAATGTCGCTATCGATGCAACTCCCCGGCACCGGCACGAGTCACGATGTAACGATTGAAATCGGCGGACTCCCCATCGAAGTGCAGACCACCGATGCTGAATTTGAGCGCATCCTCAAGGGGCGCTACGGCGATTACATCAAGACCGGAACAGCATCGCCGGGAAGGGCATCGCAGTTTGCGCTGCGCGTCGAGTTGACGAACGAGAATTCGGCCGACCCGGACGCGGACGCGGAGGTTTGGCTGGAGGGCCGCGAATGGAAGATGGTGCGCGGCGATTTCCGTGCGAGCTGGAATCCGGCGGAACGACGCGGCCAGGTCTTCCAGACGGCGAATCTGTACTCCATCGATTCGGTGCTTCGCATCGTGCACACTTTGATGCTGGCGGCCGAGGGAGGGTTCCTGCTGCACGCGTCAAGCGCGGTGAGGAATGGCAAGGCATTTCTGTTTTCCGGCGTGTCGGAGGCGGGAAAAACCACGATGGCCCGCCTGGCGCCTCCTGACGTGTCGGTGCTTACCGATGAGGCATCGTACGTGCGCAAAGTGGACGGGCGGTATTTCGCCTATGGCACGCCATTCGCCGGAGAGCTGGGCGCGCCTGGGAAGAACATTTCGGCGCCGATTGCCGCACTGTACCTGTTGAAGAAGGCGGCCGATAATCGGATTGAAGAGATCGACCCGGCGGATGCGATCCAGCGCCTCCTCCGGAACATTCTCTTTTTTGCGCACCAGCCCGACATGGTGCGCCAGGTGTTCGAGGCGGCGTGTGCCTTTGTGGCAGCGGTGCCGGTTTTCGAGCTTTCGTTCTTCCCCGACCAGCGGGTTTGGGAACTCTTAGGGTGATAAATGGCATCTAACGGTACGTACCTGACGCAAAGCGCCGATATCGCAGCACGAACCATCGGCGACGATACGATTATCATGTCCACCCTGGATTCAACGGTATTCGTGTTGAATTCTGTCGGCACGGCGATTTGGAACGCCGCCGACGGCGCAACACCGCTTTCGCGGATCGTTGAGGAACGCGTATGCCCGGAGTTCGATGTTGGCGATGAACAGGCCCTCGCCGATGCGGCGGAGTTTGTCGACGAGCTTGTGAAGCACGGCATTCTATTGATTTCCGATGTACCCGCTGCCCCCAAGGAGGCCCCATGAGTCTGCTCAGCGAGATGAACGATAAGGCGACCGCGCGCGGCGTGCCGCTGAGCGCGCACTTGGATATTACGTGGCGATGCAACGAGCGGTGCGTGCACTGCTACCTCGATCACGACGGAAAAGGCGAGATGACCATCGGCGAGATCAAGGACGTCATCGGCCAGCTTGCCGACTGCGGGACTTTCTTTTTAGCCATCAGCGGCGGCGAGCCGCTGCTGCGGCGGGATTGCTTTGAGATCCTCGAGTATGCGCGGGCGCTTCGTTTTAACGTCAAACTCAAGACCAACGCGGTGATGATCGGGGCAAAAGAAGCTGCACGAATCAAGAAACTCGGTATCGAGCAAGTGCAAATCAGTCTGTATTCGCACCGTCCTGAAGTGCATGATGCGATTACAAAACTTCCCGGCTCGATGCGCCGGACGATCGATGGGATTGGGCACCTGAAGGCAAACGGCGTGAAGGTCTCTGTCACGGATGTGTTGATGAAGTACAACCGCGGGGACGCAAAGGCCGTAATGCGGTTAGCGCAGGAGTTGGGCGTCAGATTCAACGTCGATCCCACAATCACTCCTATGATCAACGGCGACCGGTCGATTCTCAGCCTCGGAATTAGTCACGCCGAGCTTGAAGAAATCATGCACACGGAAGAATTTGTCGGGGACGTCGGGGAATTCTGCGGTCCGGTTTCCAGCCATGACGACGATGTTCTTGATGGGTACAGTTGCAGCGCCGGCCACACGCTGGCCTATATTTCGCCCTTTGGCGATGTGTATCCATGTGTGCAATTCCCCATGCCATGTGGCAGCGTGCGCAAGCAGAGCTTCCGTGAAATCTGGTACGATTCTCCGGCGTTCGCCGAACTGCGTTCCGTCCATGTACGCGATCTGCATACCTGCTCGCACTGCACCCATACCGCTTACTGCTCGCGCTGCCCCGGCTTGGCCTACATGGAAGGAGACTTCCGCGGGCCATCCTCATCTGACTGCCAGAAGTCGTACGCCCGCACCGGAATTCCGTCCGCCGCAATGTCACGTGCTGGGAATCGTATTCCTCAAGTCGCTGCCGGTTTGATCCAGATTTCCGGACTTCAGTGAGCCGTAATGTGATCGGCTCGGGTGTTGTGCGTGGTTTGCGGTTGGCCGCCCCGGCCGCAGAAAGGCCGCCGGCATGAGGCCGGGAATGCAGTCCCTGCTTGATTTGTTTCGCGGGCGCCTGCGGCACGCCGTTGACGGCGCTGAATTGTTGTCTCTGCTTAACGTCGCGGAAGAGGAAAATGTCCTGCCTTGGGTAGCGGAGCATTTGCGTATTTTCGAGGGGCAGTACACGCCGCAACAGAAGCAGCGGCTCAACGAAATCCGCCGGGAAGCCCAGGTTTCGACCTTCGTGTGGACCGAAACGCTGAAGAGCACAGTGACAGCCTTTCACCAGGCGAATCTGCCGATGGTTTCGTTTAAGGGCCCCTGCCTGGCGGAGCGATTGTATGGAGACGCGGCGCTGCGCACCTGCTACGATCTCGACTTTCTCGTGCGGCACGCCGACTTGGCTCGTGCCGAACGTCTGCTCACAGACATTGGTTTTCTTCCCCACGGCGATGCGGATGACTACCACCGCCGATGGAGCCGCAATGGAGCCATTCTCGAATTGCATCACAGCCTGGAAAACCCCGAAGCCTTCGACTTCGACATGGATGCTATTTGGGCTCGCACACTCCTCTCTCAGTTCCAGGGTGTGCCGATTCGGCTCCTCGGCCTGTCCGACGAAATGCTTTACCTGTGTTTTCACGCGGTGCGTCATCGCTTCGATCGACTCTGCCTGATTTTTGATCTCGTATTCGCATTTCGCCATTTCCCGCGCGCATTTGCCCAGAAGCTGGAACCATCGAACCCGGAGTTCGAAAATGTTCATGCCCTGGGGTGGATGATGGCGGCCCGGCTCGACCCGCGGATCCCGGAGGCTGTGCACGTACGCCAGAGAGACCGCAGACGTCTGGAACAACTGACGGACGGGCTTTGGCAGGAGCGCATGCTCAAGCCGGCAACGGCACTGGACTGGGCGGCGCAGCACCGCTTTTTTCTTGAATTGGAGAATCCCGGACGCCGCCGGTTTCTGCGCCGCTGGCGGCATCTGCGGATTCTGCTTACCCGCCTTATTGACGCTGATTTTGCTTTTGCCGAGCGATTCAATTTGCACCGCAGCTGGCAGGTTCGCATGCTTCGGCCGATCCGCATTTTGATGAAGCGTTTGCATGCTTCGTCCCGGACTGTTTAAGTTGGCTGGCGCAATATAATTTCTGCCGGTGTTGGTTCAACTCGCCTTTGCTTCATCACTCGCGGCCAACGACGCCTCGTCAACTGGCGGAGCCTTCGCCAGCAGTCCCGCGGCGAATACGATCCAATAAACATCGAGATAGACACGGTGAGAGGTATGGGCCCAAAAGACTGCTGTGACCATGACGAACGCCGCGAAGAGAACGTAGACCAACGAGTCCTGGCGCCAGCAGGAGCGGCGCCGCCACATTCCCCATAGCCCAGCCAGCATCACGGGCCCATAGGACATCGCATACACCAGGTTCGCGGCCCATCCGTGACGCGGGCTTGGCAGCCAATAAAAGGCCGCCGCATTCTTCCGCAATCCATCGATCACTGTCTGTCCAGGATGCGACTTCATGTATTCAAGGGCTCTATGGAAAAACCATCGGTTCGTTCGCTCTTCGTCATTCGCAATTCGTTCCAAATACTGCTGGTCCGGGATCGACAGTGCTTCGAGTGCCTCGGCCTTGCTTAGATCGCTGCTCTCCTCGGGGTAATGGGAGAAGAGAAAACCATTGTTCCCGTTCCATATTTCAATTCCCGTCTCAGTACTTAATGTCGCAGTGCCGAACAGCATGTAGTTCCGCCAAAGCCATGGAGCAGCCGTCAAAACCAGGAGGAGTGCGCAAACCACACCTGCACGAGTTCGCTTGCGCCAGATGAGCCAGAGGGGAGCCACCAGGGCAAAGGGTGCAATGGTTGCGCGCGTCAACACGTCGAGACCAAGCAGGAGGCCGGCAAACGCACCAGGAGTTGCCTTTGCGGTTTGCGCTGCTTGCCTCAGGAGCACCACTGCTCCAAGCGTCAGAAGCGTAAAGAGGCTGGTCTCCTCCATCGCGGTATCGTGAACAAGATAGTACGGGTACACCGCTGTGATCGCGGCAGTCAGGGTTGCAGCTCTGGCCGCAGCCGGTCCACGAAACATCTGCCGCGCAAGTAACGCGGCGCAAAATGCTGTTCCGGCGCCGATCAAGGATTGAGTTATCGCGATCGGCCAGAATGCCTTGTGGCCCATGGTCAGCCCAGCCAGGAGAATGGGGTATAAAGGCACACGGAATGCCGTAGGCACGCCTTCAATCGCGATGCCCTTTCCCGCCGCGAGGTTCCGGGCCATCTCAAAGAAGAAGCTGTAGCCGTTCACCCAGAAGTCAGCGATGCCCGTATGAAGGCGCGCACTGAGGCGCAAGGCAAATGCGAGAAATGAAAGCCAATAAACTGCCCCAGGTTGCCGCATCACACGCCTACCTGGCCGCCGTTGCCGCTGGCGGCTGAACCTCAGGCGCAAACGCATCCACGAGCGAAATAACCTTCAACTGCGCTTTCAAATCGGCGAGAGAAGACGCGCTCGTGGCTTGAATTTCCACTGTATCTCCCGGCAACAGATCGAAGTAGTTATCCGAAAGCCTCACATCGAGACTACCAAACGAAAGATATACGCTGCGCGCCAGCACCGGCGACGTGATCCCGATTCTATAGATTCCATTTTCGCCGATTGTTTCCACGCTGAGATCGGCTGGCTTCAGATGAACCTGTTTCACCGGAAGAAGGTAGGAGAGATTTCGCGAGATTTCCGTTCCATCCGCGCTCAGATCGGCCACCACAAACAATTGCGCGGCGTCGGTTGCCGCATCGGTGAGTTTCGTCATTGGCCAGGTAAGAAGAACCTGACTGGCCAGCGGGGCCACATTCACTGCGTGCGTTTCCTCGAGCAGCACTTTGCCGTCAAAATCAATCAGGCGCACCCGCAGCGTGGCGGGCTTGATCTCTGTTCGGTCTGACACCACATAGACCTTCACCGCGCCGTCCTCGACATGCGGCGAAACCAGGATCGGCGCATAGAAGCGGCGGGCATAATATTGCAGGGCTTTCCACCGTCCGTCGTAGTCAATGCTCGACCATGATGCCACTGGCCAGCAGTCATTCAATTGCCAAAAGATGGAGCCCATGGTTTCGGGACGGCTGCGCCGGAAATGTTCCGCGCCAATCTTGACTCCCTCGGCCTGCAACACCTGGCTGACGTAGAGGAAGCTGGCAAAATCCTTTGGCTGAGGATAATCGCGAGAGATGTATTCCTGAATGAGGGAATTGCCTTCGTTGTTCTTCTGATGGGCCAACATGATCGGCGTGAAAATTCCGGTGCGGTCCTGCGGCTCAGTGAAAGTCTCCACCGTACGCATTTCAGGGAAGGACTGGAAGCCGAACTCGGTGACGAAGCGCCAATGGTGCTTTTCGTATTCGCTGAAAGGCGCTCGTCCATGCCAGACGGTCCAATCGTGCGCGTCGCCCGATTGAAACTTATCGCTGAGGGGTTCATAGTCCGCGCTTGGAGAACTGGGCCAGTAAGGGATCTCCGGTTCAAGGCGCGCCACGACCCGAGGCAGAATGCCGCTGAATTCAGTAAGGTAGTCCTGCCACATCTGAAACTTCACGTCGAGTGAAAGGGTGTCGCGCGGGGACCAGTTAAGTCCCATCTCGGTTTCATTGTTGCCGCACCAAATTACGATGCTTGGATGATTGCGCAGACGGCGCACTTGGTTCTCGGCTTCGGCTTCGATCTCGAGCTTGAATGCGTAGGTACCGGGCTGCCAGTCGTTGCCGAACATGAAGTCCTCCCACACCATGATGCCGAGCTCGTCACAGATGGAATAGAAATCTTCGGACCCGTAATAACCCCCTCCCCAGACGCGGATCATGTTCATGTTCGCATCGCGCGCTGACTGCAGTATGCGGCGGTAATCCCCGGTGGTGACGCGGCTGGGAAAGCTGTCGAAGGGGATGACATCGGCGCCCTTGGCGAAAACGGGGATGCCGTTCACAATGAATTCAAACGACCGCCCCCATTGATCGAGCTGGCGATGCAATTCGATGGAACGTAATCCGGTTTTGACGGCGCTCTGCGCGGCGATCTGGTTTGATGCGCTTACCTCCGCGGTGAACGAATAGAGGAATTGTTCGCCGTAGCCGGCCGGATACCAGAGCCTGGGATGTGGTATTTCGATTGGAATTTCAACCAGATTGCGGCCTTTGTGAACGTGCGTTGTTGTTGCGATCGCAATGGGAGTTCCATTATCCCTGCAATTGAGACTGAGTTTAACAGCGCCTTCTATGGATGCCTCAATATCGACTTCCGCAGTAAGGTGGGCAACATCGCGGCTCACGTCACGCTGGCGGATTGCGAAATCCGCAATGCGCGCCTTGTCCCAGGCTTCGAGACGAACCGGCCGCCAGATGCCGCTGGTTACAAATCGAGGGCCCCAGTCCCAGCCGTACTCATAGGCAGCTTTGCGGATATAAGTTTTATCTGCGGCTTTCGATTGCAGCCGGAAGGGATCGCCGGAAGCCACTTGCTCCGCGGCCTTGATGGGGGAAGGGAATACGACTCGCAGCTGATTCCCGCCCGCATGCAGATGGGTCTTCACGGGTATTCGCCAGATGCGGAACATGTTGTTGGCTTCGAGCACCGGCGCTCCATTCACGAAGACCTGTGCGGCAGCATCGATGCCGTCGAAGACCATGTCAATGTTGGAGCGCGCGAGAAACTCCTGAGTGACATCGAAGTTCAACCGGTACTCCCAACTCGCATTCTCAATCCATTGCAGTTTGGCTTCGTCGTCGCGATAAAACGGATCGGGAATCTTCTTGTTTGCCAACAGGTCGAGGTGAACATCGCCCGGCACTGTAGCTGGAAGCCAGTCGCCGTTGTCGTCAGGCGCGCCTGGCGTAACCTGCCGGAACTCCCATCCTTTGTCCAGGCTCAAGGATGCATTCTCACCAGACTTCGCCTGCGGGACGGCACGTCCAGCGCAGGTTGCCAGCGCGGCAGCCAGGAACACGCACTTCACAACATCCGAAAAATTCAACTTGTCCATCGGAACTCCTCAGTGTGCGATTCTCAGTGTAAGGTCTCAATCTCGCCAGCTTCCTCCCGGTCGAGCGTCGACCCGCGATTTTGCGTCCGGCGAGCAGCGGCGTTGAGCGGATTCAAAACTACAGCCCGCCCCGATCTGGCCGGTATTCATTTCTGGCTCGGACCCAAATCCCGGGCTTATCGGGGATCGGGTGTCGCTACGCCGCGCCCGGCGCCTGAAACGCCCCCGTTTTCGTCACCGTCGGCCCTTCAGGAGGACCCGGATGCGCCCTCCTCCCATTCTCTCCCGCTAAAGTTCGTTGTTCTCTTTAACGAAAGACTGACGCAGGTCGCCGCACTATGGTTCCTCAAGGCTCTCCGGTTTTTGTTCCAGCGCGCCGAAAGCTGGAGTTGGAATTTGTGCCGGGAAGCATATCATCAACTCTATAGCCGATAGGGGAAGAGAAATGCCCGATTGCACAAGTTCAGAACGGAAAGGCTAAGTATGACGGAAACATCGGCCGTATCCTGTATCGACAGTGAAAAAACACCCGAGCAACTTTACCAGGAGAGAGCGAAGCGCTTAGACGATGCCATACACCTGCGACAGCCGGACCGCGTACCGATTTCATTAGGGTTTGGCAACCTGTTGGCGCAGATCGGGGGCATTACACGGCAGGAGTTGTGTGAGAGCCCGGATAAGGCCCAAATCGCGCTGGAGAAAGCGGCGATGCGCTACCAGCCCGATTTGGCCAGGGGCGCAATTGGTAATTTTTCCGGCCCCAGCCGCGTGCTGGGCGACCGCATGACCAAATTCCCAGGATATGGGCTGGGGGAAAACGATTCCTTCCAGTTCCATGAAGACGAGTATATGAAGGCCGAGGATTACGACGCTTTTTTGGCCGATCCCGCCGATTGGGCCATTCGCGTCTACCTGCCGCGTGTGTTCAGCAAGCTGGAGGGGTTATCCAACTTGCCCAACTTGGCCATGGCGGCCCTCGGAACCTACGGCATGTCGATGTATGTGGCCGATATGGCGCTTCCGTCCGTCGTGACAGCTTTTCAGGCGCTTGCCGAGGCGGGCCAGGTGCAACTGGCCTATCAAACCAAGATGAAGGAACTAGGACCGCGCATGGCGGCTCTTGGCTTTCCACCCGGCTCATTAATTTATGGCGGCGCGGTGGCTGCACCCTTCGATTTTATGGGCGACTCCTTGCGCGGCATGAGAGGGATATTCTCGACATGCGCCGGTGTCCTGAGAAACTGCTGGAGGCCGAGGAAAAGGCTGGCCGTATGCAAACGAAGAACGCTATCGCCCGATGCCGGGCCAGCGGCGCAAACTCGGTATTGATTCCGCTGCACCGCGGCTCTGACGGGTTTATTTCTCTGCCCGCGTTCGAACGCTTCTATTGGCCGCAGCTTAAGGAAAGTGTGCTGGATTTAATTGCGGCCGGAATCATGCCTGTCATTTTTTGGGAGGGCAATTGGGATCAGCGGCTGCACTATCTAGCTGAGTTGCCCAAGGGCAAGACTGTCGGCATGTTCCAGCAGAGCGACATCTTCAAAGTCAAAGAGGTGCTCGGTGAAACCATGTGCATCCAGGGAGGGATGCCGGTCAGCATGTTGTTGAATTCTACCCCGAAAGAAATCCGCGATTACACCAAAAAGCTTTGCCAGGTCGTAGGCAAGGGCGGCGGCTTTATCATGAGCACCGATATCGGTGAGATGGAGGGTTGCGACCCTGATTTAATCCAAGTGTGGTGCGATGCAACCAGAGAGTTCGGCGTCTACTGACGCGTGCGAGCCGCAAATCGAAGTTTCTACCAGAGGGAATTTGAACTTTGACCTCGAATCGCCCGCAGCCCGAAGCGGATTCGCTTAGGCGAGGGCTGGCAGGGTAATCTGAATCATTGGAGGAGAGAATGAGTAAGCTCGCAGAAATCACGAAGGCGCTTGCCGATTTGGATGAAGAGCGGACCTTGCAACTGGTTGGGGAAGCCATTGACGAGCATGCTCCAGCCGGCGATATTTTGCAGGCCTGCCAGGAAGGTATGAACCAGGTGGGCGGGCGCTTCGAGTGCCAGGAATATTTTGTTTCGGACTTGATTATGTCGGGAGAGATTTTCAAGCAGGTGGGGGCGATTCTGGAGCCGCATCTGAAACTGGGAGCAACGGCGTATTCGGGCAAGGTCGTGGTGGGCACGGTGAAGGGCGACATTCACGATATAGGCAAGGACATCGTGGTGAACATGCTGAAATCGGCGGGCTTTGAAGTCATCGATTTAGGCGTGGACGTGCCGGCGGCGCGCTTTGTGGAAGCGTTGCAGGAAAGCGGCGCGACGGTGCTGGGCTTGTCGGGCCTGCTCACGTTGGCGTTCGACTCCATGAAAGAAACCATCAAGGCGGTTGCGGCGGCAGGCTTGAGGGATAAGGTGCGAATCATGGTTGGCGGCGGGCCGGTTGATGGCAACGTTTCGAAAGCGGTCGGCGCCGATGACTGGGGGGCGAGCGCGCAGCATGCGGTGCGATTGGCCAAGCAGTGGAGCAATGTAGCTGTAGCGTGATTCGCGCCCGGTAAAGTTCTCGGTATGTCCAATTTCGTGGAGCAAGCGACGCGATTCGATCTTCTCCTGAGAAGATTCGCGGCTGCTCCTTGCCGTCCGAACTGCCCTCGTTCTTGCGCTAGACCTTTGCACTATTTATGCGTGGGTCAAGAGGAACCGGTTTCTCTTTAGGAACCGGTTCCTCTTTGCCTATTCTGCGGTAATACTTCTTCGGAATGTGGGCCGGATCCTTATAGGATGCAAACCTGCAGAAGCCGTAGCGCATGGGACCATCAACCAGATGAACCGGCGCGAGCGTGCCGGTAGCTGGATTGGCCATTGGGCGCCAGGCTCTGCTTTACTCCGCCCCTCCCCAGTTGACGCCCTCGCCGCTCATCGCTGCGCCTGAAACATCCACGATAGAAGCGCCGCCGTCAACCATAAGAATGCAGCCGGTCATGAACGAGGAATCGTCACTCGCCAGGTACAGGCAAGCGCCGGTCATTTCCTCAGGTTTGGCCGCCCGGCGCAGTGGCACGGGAGCTGTGAGCCGCGCCGCTACGCCATTGGCATCGGTATTGAGCGCCTTCATCAGCGGAGCAACCGCATCGCCGAATGATTCGGTCATAGTGGCACCAGGACAAACCACATTGCAGCGCACGTTTTTGGGGCCGTAATCCAGAGCGGCTTGCTGGGTCAGCATGTTCAGCGCCGCCTTGGAAGTGCAGTACGGCGCCATGGTCGGAAGGCAGCGCAATCCACCGAGCGAGGAAATATTGATGATCGATCCGCCTCCGCCTTTGACCATGTGCGGGATGGTTGCCTGCATCACCAGAAAGGGGCCGATCACATTGACCTCCAGCACCTTGCGAAAGACGTCCGGGTCAACCTCTGCTACCGCGCCGCCGGGGTCGATGGCGGCGCAATTGACAACCACATCGATTTTGCCGCCCCAGGCTAGAGTGGCGGCAGCCATGCGCTGCGTATCCGCGATGTTCGTGACATCGCCGGCGCATGCCATCATAGCGCCCGCTGGCGCCGACTGCACTACTTTGTCCAGGACGGTTTGGCGCCGGCCCACTATGCAGACCTTAGCTCCTTCGGTGACAAACCGCTGTGCCAATGCCCGGCCAATCCCTGTGCCGGCGCCGGTAATGAGGGCAACTTTTCCTTTGAGTTGCATGGCGCTGTCTGTTTCCTTTCTCATACGTTTGGCCGATTTGGCGCGCCTGACGGGTGGAAGCGCCGGCCTTCGGGAGGTGTGAATGCAGGCAATCGATGGCGAGCTCAGAGCATGTTTCAAACACGATTGCGGAAGCACCCAACGACGAAGACCTGTCGTTGGGTACCCGGGTCGGTCACGGTGACTTGAATGCCGCGGCTTCGGGCTATAGCATCTCTGGTTTTGCGATAGGTCTCCGGCCGGCGGGAGGCGTGCTTATCCCACCTCTCGGCCACAGATTCACGATGAGACGGACGGAGACCTGTTGGCTAGGTGGTTGCCACCGTAAAAACATCGTCCTCCTGAATGATCGGGAGCACGTTTGTATAGTTCTTAACGTCGGGAAGCAGAGTGTCACGGTGCTTCGCATCCCCTTCCATGAATGCCTTTTCGTCCTCGAACCAGATGTTGAGGGTCGCAATGTAAGGAAGCTTGTCGGAAGTGGGCGACATGATCCCTTTGCGCAACTCAACCCGCTTAATCAGGTTGCCGAACAGGCCCATGAACAAAGGCATATGATGATTCTTGTAGTAGTCGAAGTCGAATTTGACGCCCGGCTCGTTTGGGTACAGGATCGTGAGACATTTCATGATTGTTGCTCCTCTCCTATCAGCTGCAAGCTGATGATATGCCTCCCGGCACAGCGGCCGGGCGGGCAGTTAGTTTTTCGAGTTTTCCCAGCAGTTTAACCTGCCACGCCGGTGTGAGCCTTGACCCGTGCGATGAAATCGCGGCGGCCTTTTTCGAAGTCCGCCAGGCGAGGGTCGCCCTCACCTTCGGGAAGCGCCTGCACGATCTCCTCGCTGAGCTCCCGCATTTCGTCCCGGAAACCGCTGGCAGTAAACACGTAGAATTCGTTGTTCTTGATCGCCTTGAGAACCATTTTGCCCACTTCCGCCGGATCCTGCCCGGCAGACTGGGTCACCGCCTTCACGCCAGCCCAGCCCTCCTGAGTAAAGCCGCTGTTCTTGGCAAGTTCCGGGGGGCGCGTCTTATAGCTCTCGCCTAACCCCGTCTTTACAACCCCAGGACATAACATGGTCACGCCAATGTTGTTTTCGAACAGGGAGTAGCGGAGGGCCTCGGTCAGGCCGCGCACGGCGAATTTGGAAGTCACGTAGACCGTCGATCCGGGCCCCACGAAGAAAGCATTCATGGAGGCGGTGTTCACCACGTGGCCGCCCTCGCCGTGTTTCTTGATTCTGGGGACAAAGGTCTGCACCCCGTTGATTACGCCCCCGACGTTTACTGCCATGAGCCAGTCGAAGTCTTCATAAGTAGGGTCACCCCCGGTCTCAATGGCGATCACACCGGCGTTGTTGCACACCACGTGCACCTTGCCGAACACGCGCTCCACTTCATCGGCGGCGCGCTTCATGGCTTCCCGGTCCGTCACATCGAGCTGGATGGCATGCACGTTCGGGTTATTGCCAATCTGACCCAGCGCCTGATCCAGCAATTCCTGCCGCACATCGGCAATGGTCACTTTCATGCCGGCTTGCAAGAAGGCCTTGGCCATGCCCAGACCGATGCCCCCCCCGGCGCCTGTAATAAAAGCTACTTTCCCTTCAACATGTTCCATCAATATCTCCTCTGCACTCCAGTGTAAGTCCGGATAAGACTGATTCCATTCGGCGCCCACGCGGGCTGGGCCTTAGATTGGGCACAAGCCCCCAAAAAACCGATCACCGGGTATCTCGCGACGGCGCTACCCAAAAACAGCGACGGCCCGGGACAGCCAAGAGAGATTCCGCATACGAGCGTGCCAGGCCGCTTCCCGCTAATCGCCTCTGAATTCTTTCTTACTCAAAACGAACCGCTGCAACACGTCAGAGTAGTGCGGCGACCTGAGGCGAGTCTTTCGTTATAGAGAACAGCGGACTTTATTGAGAGAGAACAGGAGGGCGAAACCTGGATCCCTCCTGAAGGGGTGACGGTGACGAAAGCGGGGTGCTGTGTAGCGTGGCGACAGCGGACCGCCCCACGCCCTCATCGTACCGGGAGACGCATCCGCCAGCCCAACTTTTTCGCTAGCCGATGTGCAGCGGACCATACCGTTGCTCTGGCGCTTAAATTGGAGCCGCCGCCGCGAGGTTCTCGACTGGCGCGGCAAGTAAGTCTCTTGCGGTTTTGGCCGCATTTTCAAGGAAATCGAAAGCTGCAGCCAGCTTGTCCTTTTCGTCTGCCGGCAGTGGCAGTTCCACCACTTCCTGGACTCCGCCGCGACCTATCCTGGCTGGAACGCCTGCGCTGAATCCGCGCCGTCCGTATTCGCCGTCAAGGATGACCGAGCACGGAAAAATCTCCTTCGTATCCAGCACCACCGCCCGAACCATGTCCGCGATTCCTACCGCGGATATCCAGCCGGCGGTGCGGCCGCTGTGCAGACTCTCATACTCACGCAGAAACTTCTGGCATTCGGCTACAACCCACTCGCGCAATTCGGGTGGCGTCGGGAGCGGTTTGCCGTCGAGTTTCATCGTGCTCCATAGCGGCACCTGGTTGGGGCCGTGCTCACCGGCCACAAGAGCCTCGATACGAGTGGCGCTCACCCCAAGTTTGCGAGCGGTATTCATGCGCAGGCGGTACGTGTCGTTTAGCGAATAGCCAAGCAGTTTCTTGCGATCCATCGCAGTGATGAACTGAAACGCATAGTTTATAGGGTCAACCGGATTGGTCGCGTTTATCACAACCGCTTGAGGACAGTATTTGCCGATTTCGGAGGCGATGGTTTGCCCAATTCGAAGGTTATCAGCCAGCAGTTCCATGCGGTTTGCTATCTCGCGCGGGGCAGCTCCAGCGGTGTTCACGACGACATCGCAGCCGGCAAAATCCGCATAATCCCCGGCCACGTGGACGCTCATCTCGCCCATTGCCGAGGCCGCTATCCGCAAATCCAGGTAGTGGGCGTGGAGCAGGTTGCGCCTTGTGTGTCCTAACAGCCACAGCTCACCAGGAAGCCTCCTTTCCAAAATGGCATAGGCCGCACACGAGCCCAGCGTTCCTGCCGCTCCAACTACGCCGATTTTCATATCTATACCCTTCCTTTTCTGCCGAGAAAGAACGAAAAAGCATATCGCGAGGTGGTACACGCTTATCTCAAGGCCGCGCGCTTTTGAGAGCCGGCCTTGCTTTCACGCCGGCTCCGAAAGGGCGCGTCTCAGATGGCATAGCCCAACTTTGCTCCCTCACGAATAGCGTCGACGATCAGCCCGGGTTCACGGGAACTGCCGATGTTGTAAATCTCGGGCGCCGTCCCCTTCAGGCTATTCAGCAGATCAAGATTGGGCGCCAAATCCTGCGTCGTGAGTATACTATCCACGTTGAAGGTCTGTGTTTTGCCGTCTTTCGTCGTGATCGTCAGGCCCTTGTCCGTTACGCAGTCGTACTTGGCGTCAGTGTAGATCGGGACGTCCTTCTTGCGCAGCCAGGGCCAAAGATTTGTTAGATCGTCCACGGTCATGCCTTTGCCCAATTCCGACTCGGGCCCATTGTGGACGATGACGACCTTGCGTTTGCGCTTGGCCAAAAACTCGGTAACTTCGGCGCCATGCAGTGTGCCGCCGACCACTGCCGCGCTCTTGCCCACGGGCATGTAATAGTGGGTCAATTTTTGCAGTTGCAGCGGAGTAAGGTACTTGAGCAGCCACTTGAGCTGCTTATGCAATTTGGCCGCCGGAATTACCTTCTTGTTATCGCCTCCCGGGACGGCAAATTCAGAATAGGCGTTGCCGGTGGCGACTACCACCGCATCCGGCTTCTCTTTCCGGACGATGTCGGCATTGACTTCGGTCTTCATGTGGACCGTGACGCCTTCCTTCTTGAGTTGCGTCTCCTGGTAGCGGAGGTACTTCATCAGATCTTCGGTTTCCTTATCTTTGACGATCGCCGCCATGGGAATCAATCCGCCGAGATAGGAAGCCTTCTCGTACAACACCACTTTGTGACCGCGTTGCGCAGCCACGCGCGCTACTTCCATCCCCGCCGGGCCGCCGCCGACCACCAGTATCTTCTTCTTTTTCTCCGCCGGAGCAAAGATGTATTCCGGATCGGTTTCCCGTCCCAGGTTCGCATTGGTCCGGCATTCGAGAGCTAGGTTCTTGTTGCGGCAATCGAAGCAGTGCAGGCAGCCATGGCACCAACGGATATCGTCCAATTCTCCGGCGGCTACCTTATTGGGCAGATCCGGATCGGCCAGCAGAGAGCGCGTCATGCCGATGAAATCCAGACTCCCCTTGCGCAGATACTCTTCACCCATCCATGGATCGATACGGCACGCTGTCCATACGGGAATATTCTTTACCTTCTGCTTGACGGCTTCGCACAGCGGCACCGCCGCGCCTTTTCCGCCCCGGCTCCAATCCATATCCGCGGGCAGGTCCTCCGGCGGCTCTGGATACAGTAGCTTGTCGGGTTGAATGAGCCCGCCGCGGTGGCCGTAGCTGTGAGCCCGGCAGTTGAGGCCATCGGCGCCTGCGTCGGCCACCAATTTCGCCATTTCGACGCCTTCAGGCACAGTGGTTCCATTCGGGATACGATATTCCGCGATGTCCATCAGCACGGTCACGGCAAAATTGCCATGGCTACGCTCTTTGACTCCCTCCACAATCCGGCGCAAAAAGCGGGTGCGGTTTTCATAGTTCTGCGGGCCGAACTCGTCGGTGCGGCGATTCCAGGCTCGAGATAAGAAGGTCGAGCCCTGATGACAGGTGCCGTGATTGATCTCAACCGCATCGAAACCAGCCCTCCATACCCGCAGGGCGGCGCTGATCCAGATCTCGATCATGGCCTCGACTTCGTCGTGAGTCATTGCCCGGCACTCGACAAAGTCGGGTCCAGGAAGCTCCGCCTTGGTGAAAGCAGAGGAGATGGGCGTGTCGCGTTTGGGCAGCAGCCCGGTCGGGTTCCAGGGGCCCGCATGCTGCAGTTGCACGGTACACGGGCAGTTGTATTTATGGGAAGCGTCCGCAATCCTGGCGAAGGCAGGGATGTACTCGTCGCTTTCCAGGTGCAACTGTACGCCGCCGAGCAGCTTCTCGCCGTCGTAGTGTACGTGCTGAATCCCCTGCGGGTATTCCACGCCGCAAGATTCGATGGTCAGGAAGCCAACGCCTCCCCTGGCCAGCCGCTCATAATACGCAACCATCCGGTCGCCCGGCCGTTGCGTTTTAAAGTCCATGAAAGACGTGCCATTGGCCGTCTTAATGATCCGGTTCTTGGTCTTCACCGGCCCAATCTGGCCTGGTTCCAGCAATCTTTCAAACTGCTGCGACATTAAAACATCCTTCCTGAACGGAGTATCCTGTCCCAAATCGAGAGTGCTTTAGATCCGCGTCAACAACCTCAACATGTCCGGTGTCGGTCAGCTTGCAGACATGCCTTACTGCGCCCAGTGCGCCGCTGTTTGGACGGCAGGCATTCTGTTGCGGCGGCAGATCGGCCATCGAAAGTGGGGTTGAGCACCAAGAAGCCGCCATCATTGCTGCTGTTTTTCCGATGGCGGCATGCCTAAGGCGGACGTGGTTAAGCTTCCGCTCGTTTCAGCAGCGCCGCATAGTCTTTGTCCACCCGCTGCTGGATAATGTTCATTTGCTCCTCCGTCACCTTGGAGAAGCGGCCCTGCGGTTTCATGTAGTCGCTCACCGGCTTCGGGCGAGAGATTTTCTGCGTGACGTGATATTCGGTTCCGTCCACGATCTCATACAGCGGCCAGACCAAGGTTTGCACCGCCAGGCGCGCCAGTTCGATGGAGATATCCGACTCATAGAACCAGCCGGTGGGGCAGGGAGCCATAATGTACAAGAAGGCTGTGCCGCCGCACGCCATGGCGCGTTGCACCTTTTTCTTCATGTCTTCCACGTGGGCAATCGAGCAGGTCGCGGCATAAGGAATGCGGTGCGCCGCCACGATTTGCATGAAGTCCTTGCGGTAGGTCGGCTTGCCGCCCGGCGTGGTGGTGGTTACACCCGCAAAAGGCGTCGAACCGCTGGCTTGGATGCCCGTGTTCATGTAGGCTTCGTTGTCGTAGCAGCAGTAGATGATGCGATCGCCGCGTTCCATCGCCCCGGACAAAGACTGCAGGCCGATATCGATGGTGGCGCCGTCGCCCGCCCAAGCCAGCACGTTCACGTCGGTGCGGCCAAGCATGTCCAGGCCGGCGCGGATGCCGGCAGCCGAAGCGGCCGTGTTTTCCAGGTTGCACTGATAACCGGGAATCTGCACACAGGTTTCCGCGCCCACACCGGAGAACATCGCCGAACAGCCGGGAGGAATGAGCACGATCGTGTTGGGGCCGAGCACGTTTACCACCGTGCGGAAGCCATTTTCCAAGCCGCATCCGTGGCAGGTGCTGACGCCACAAGAAGCCAAGTCCACGGGTTCTTTCAACTCTTCTGTCTGCATTAGACTAATACCTCCCGATCCAACACGAACTCCCGGATGGTCATGGCATCCGGCCGGACATCCACCCAGGTGGGCAGGGTCTCAGGCGCTGCCGTGCGCGAGAGATCGAAAACCTTCTTGAAGGTGGTGGGGGGCACGTCGCGTCCACCCAGCCCGGCGACATAGCCACTCACGGCGACGGGCAGATTGGCCAGCGCCGAGCGGACTTCGCACAGCACCGGGCCGCCCGCCGAGCCCATGCTGGTGGCGCGCTCCAGCACAGCAATGCGCGGCACGTGGCCCAGACGCTCCCGCAGCTGGCGATAGGGGAACGGCCGGAAGGACACAATCTTGACTGCGCCCACTTTGTGACCCTCCGCGCGCAGCTGGTCCACGGCGTAGACCGCGGTGCCGGACATGGAGCCCAACGTCACGACTACCTCTTCAGCGTCCTCACAGCGGTAGAACTCCACTCGTTGATACTTCCTGCCAAACTGCTCGCCGAACTCCTCGAGAACCCGTTCCAGCACCGCCTCGGAATTCGCCATGCCCACGTTCTGCTGGTACTTGATTTCGGTGTATTCGTTGCTCATGGTCAGCGGATTGACGAACATGGGCTCGTCGGGATCCAGTTTCAAATTCGCTGCCACGTAGGGGCCGACGAATTCGTCCACCAGCTTCTGCTCTGGCACCTCGACGGCGCAGCCGGTGTGGGAAACAAAGAAACCATCCTGGCAAACCATGATGGGCAGCAGCACGCTGGGATGTTCGGCGACGCGGTAGGCGATCAGTGTCAGGTCGAGCACCTCCTGCGGGTCCCCGGCGTACAGTTGCATCCAGCCGGTGTCGCGCTCCGCCATGGTATCGGTATGGTCGCACCACAAGCTCCAGGGCGCCGCCAGGGAGCGGTTCACCACGCCCATCACGACGGGCAAGCGCAAGCCGGATGCCACGCCCAGCATCTCGTGCATCAGGGCCAGCCCTACCGAGGCAGTGGCCGTGCAGACACGCACCCCAGCCAGGCAAGCACCGATGCAGCACGACATGGCGGTGTGTTCCGACTCCACGCGAATGTACTTGGCGTTCAGCGTTCCGTTGACCACGAACTTGGCTAAGTCTTCGGCGATGGGACTTTGCGGGGTGATCGGGTAAGCGGCTACTACCTGAACCCGGGCCAGCCGAAACGCTTCTGCGGCCGCCGCGTTCCCGTCCATGAAAGCTCTTTGTTTTGTCATTTAAAGTCCCTTTCCGGCTGCATCGTGATGGAGTGCACCGCGCAGACGTTCATGCAGACGCCACACCCTTTGCAATACTCCAGGTTAAAGGCAACCTGGTGATTGTCCTTGTCAACCTTCACCAGGCCTGCAGGGCAGTACTTAGCGCACAAGCCGCAGCCGCTGCACCTTTCCGAGTCGTGGACAGGGCGCTCCACCCGCCAGCTTCCGGTCTTTGCCGCGCTGAAGGTGACCCCGACGGGCCCCAACAGATAGCGCTTTTCAGTGACTTCGAGTTTCTGCATAGCCTCTCCGAGCTGCGTCCGCATTGGCCGGACCTTTGGCTCCAAACTTCTTGAGGATGGTGGTGGTTATGGCCTCGAGATCGACCAATCCGGCGGCCGCCATGGCGCCCAGCATGGGCGCGTTGGGGACGTCGTTGCCAGTGGCCTCCAGGGCGATACCCAGGGCATCGACGCTCAACACCTTGCGTCCCGCGAAGGGCATGTTGGGGTCAACCCCCGCCGTGTTGACGATAAAAAGCGTGTCCGCATGGGTGTTCTTCATCACGTCCACGTTGTGCGCCAGGACTCCGGTGCCAAACAGCACCACGATGTCCGGCTCAAAAACAAAACACTTAGGCTGGATTGGTTGGTCGGAGGCGAAGACATCGGCGGAAACTGGCGCCCCGCGGCGCTCGTGACCATAGGCGGGGGTGGTCTGGGCGTAGGTGCCCTGAGTCACTACCGCTTCAGAGAACAGCTTGGCGCCGGTCACCACCCCTTGACCGCCCAAACCTATAAATTTGATTTGTTTCATGAATACCCCTTGCGAAACGTTACCCAGTCTAGATTTCCAATTGAACGTCGGGCTGTGACGGAGATCACACCATCAGCGGTGTGAATCGCAAAGCACTGTTGTAAATCACACCGCCAGGGGTGTAAATCACGCCCACCAGCGGCTTAAATCACAAAGCGCCGATTCCCTTCCGCCCCGGCCGCTAACGAACGGCCGCCGCGGTGGCCAGGGATTCAGTGTGGTTCAGCATGATGCGACAGTCCAGGATTGCCAAGCCGTGGGTGTAGACGCGTACCGGATTCAGGTCGAGTTCGCGAATGTCATCGTAGCGTTCGGAAAGCTCTGAAATCTTGACCAATAATTCCGCCAGCGATTCTATGTCCGCCGGTTGCTGACCTCTAACGCCCGCTAAGATACTGGCCGCTTTGGTCTCGCTGATCATGTCGCGAGCAACCTCGATGCCGAAAGGCGCCACCCGGAAGCTGACATCCTTCAGAACTTCTACGAACACTCCTCCAAGACCAACCATTACTACCGGGCCGAATTGTGGATCCCTGAACACCCCAACGATCAGTTCCGTTCCCTCCTCGGCACAGGGGGCAACCAGCACGCCTTTGATGACCGCTTCGGGTACAGCTTGCTTCACATTCGCCACGATTTGCCGGTATGCGTTGCCAACTGCCTGGTCTCCCGCGATATTGACCTTGACTCCGCCCACATCGCTCTTATGTATGACTTGTGGCGAAACAACTTTCAGCACAACCCGGCCGCCGATGGCGCGAGCAGCAGTAATCGCCTGTTCTTCGCTCTCCGCAACATGGAAAGGCGCAACCTGGATTCCGAAATCCTTCAAAAGCTCCATGGCCTCAGGCTCAAGCAGATTTCTATCCTCTCCCAGTGCTTTTTCAATGAGATTATGGGAGGCCGGAACATGCGATTTCATGGGTTGCGGGCTTTTTACCAAGCTTGCCCGCGTTAGCGCAGCCAAAGCCGTAGCCGCGCGCTCTGGAGTCTCAAAGGTGGCCACTCCGTGCTCCTCGAGGTATTTACGGGATTCCGCCACCGCTTCTCCGTCCAGCGTGCAAATCAGCACCGGCTTCTTGGACTCTTCAATGACAGGCGCTATGCCGACAGGCATTTCCATCTGGGGCATAAAACTTGGCGG
Organism: uncultured Acidobacteriaceae bacterium; assembly: GCA_963848805.1. Taxonomy (GTDB): domain Bacteria; phylum Acidobacteriota; class Terriglobia; order Terriglobales; family Acidobacteriaceae; genus Telmatobacter. The sequence continues at coordinate 209,432 of CAWKFD010000009.1, forward strand.
GAGCACGACAAGAATGACTGAGTCCACTCCTGGATCTGCGACTGCGGTGCTCAGGGCATCGCGAAACTGTTGGATCGAAGCCGCGGCGGTTAGATCGACATACCCGTCCGGCTTGCCTACTACTGCCATGCGGGGAAGAATACCGACAAGCTTTTCCTTTGTCTCCTCACTGAAGGAGGCAAGATGCAACACCCCATCCCGGGAAATCTGGTCGATGCAAATAATTCCCATCCCGCCGGTTTGCGTGAGGACAGCAACCCGGTTGCCCGCAACCCGGGGAAGCATCGAGAGGGCTTTGGCGCTGTCGACGACCTCTTCCATGGTATTCACGCGGACAATTCCGCATTGTCTGAAAGCCCCGTCGTAGATGGCATCCGAGCCGGCCAGGGTAGCGGTGTGAGACATGGTTGCAACCGCCCCGGCCTCCGTGCGGCCCACCTTGAATAGCACAATGGGTTTCTTGGGAGTGATTCGGGAAGCGGTTTCCATAAGCCTTCTGCCATCACGCACTCCCTCCAGGTACAAAACGATGACAGCGATTGAAGGATCGGAGCCGTACATCTCGATCAGTTCTACGTTCGACACGTCACACATGTTGCCGATGTGGGCCCACTTGGAGTAGCCGAGCGGCTTGGGCTGCTTGGCGGCCATCATCAACAAAGCGCCGCCTGTTGCCCCACTCTGCGAGATGTAACCGAGCTTTCCGCTGGTAAAAGTGAGCCCCGGAGCAAAACTCGTGGAGAGGTGAGCTTCACAACCGATAATGCCATTGCAATTCGGGCCGATGACGCGGATTCCGGACGACCGGGCCAGTTGCACCAACTTGGCCTCCGCGTCCACCCACTCGGGAACCGCAGTCTCGGCGAAGCCTGCCGAGACCACCACTGCCCCTTTGATGTCGCCCCGCTGGGCAGCCTGCGACATTACGGAGAGTACCTGCGTCGCTGGCACTGTGATTACCAGGAGATCAATCGGGCTGGGGATGTCCAATATCGACGAATGACAGGCAACCCCCAGAATCTCTCGCTCCTTTGGGTGGATTACAAAGATCTGTCCGCGGTATTGGTGGTCGAGCAGAGACTTGAGGATTTGATGCCCCGATTTGCCGGGATCCAGGGAAGCCCCCACCACCGCAACCGACCTTGCATCAAAAACTCCCGCCAATGCGTTCTCGTTTTGGTTCGAAACTGCAAGTGCTTTCTCCATTCGCCCACGCTCCAGGTGCTTCCGCCGGATCGGCGCCTGCGTGCGTCGACCAAGGCCTGAATTTTAATCGATCGATACAACAGAGAATATCGTGACGGAACAATAGTAGCCCCTAATACGCAAAGCGGCTACTAGAGTATGCGCCAGGCCGCAGGCCAAGAACATCTTCGAGGCGTAGAAAATGCGCAGTCCGGAGCCAACTCCCAACCGGCGCAGGCACTGCTTACCCTGGAACATCTCCTGCTCGTTACGGGCCTGGCCGGTTACGCGGCTCAGTCCCGCAGTCAATCTTCAAAATAATGCGGCAACCCGCGGCGAGTCTTTCGTCATAGAGAACAACGAACTTTAGTGAGTGAGAACAGAAGGGCGCACCCGGATCCTCTTGAAGGGACATAGGTAACGATCACAGGCGTTTCAACGCCGGGTGCAGTGCGGCCTGCCGCCCGCCGATCCTTATCCGCCGCTGATGGGGCTCAGAAACAGGACTTCGTCATCCTGATGGACGAGGGTTTGCATGCCCTCATGGGCGAACACATTGCGGCCATTGACGAATACCGCGACGTTCCATAGACGGTCTTCGCGCCGGGCAAATTTCTTCTTCAATTCATCGCCATGGCGATCAATCAGGAATTGCATTAGGGCGCCGACCGTCACCGGGCAGTCGATCTCCAGTTCCTGTTGGCTTGCGCCCAGGCACTGCGCCAGATCGTGAACCGCTTTGATCACAATACGAGCCATGAGAAATTTCGCAATTTATAGTTTGCGGTTTACAGCCCAACAACCCGAGGCTTTCTGGCTGCAAACTTTAAACCGAGCCCTTTCAAACGTACGGCAGAGCTTCACCCAAGTCCAGCGACAGCAATTTCTCGGGGGTGGGGACGCCCTGCGGAGTCCAGCCTCGCTCCCGGTAGTATTCGGCCAGCATAAGCTGGAGTTCTTCGGGGGGCACCTTATGCCCTTTGGAACTGCCAGCCTTGATGGGTTCGGTCATGAGACGGCGGGGAAGGGTGTCGTCGTCGGCGGTAAATCCCGCCCGAATATTAAAGACCCGAGCGAGGTTCTGAAGGCGCTCGCCTACCTGCCATACTTCTTCCGGGGTGAAGTCCATGCCGGTTGCGCCACGCAACAAGCCGGCAGTGTTCTCCAGCGCCGAGTCCGGAACCGCCATGTCCAGGAGGAAGGCGCACATTGTGGCGCAGTCGCATGTGACGCAGCGGATGTTCTGGTTCCATTGGGTCAGCCAGCCTTTGCCCTCCGCGGCAAAGCGATCCACGGCGCGGGGCGCGGGAATGCCAAAAATTTCCTGATAGGCGTAGCCCTTGTTGTGGTCGGCGCCATTGTACGAAGTGGCGAAGTTCAGGCCATGTGCTTTGGCGCCGCGCACGTCGTAGCCTGGCAGTTCCAGCCCTTTCACGTGCATGGCGTACTGCTCAGTGCCCTGGCCGATGCGCTCCGCCGCGCGCTTGACGCCTTCGCCGAGAAGCTCCCCAAGCCCACGCCGGAAGCCGATGTTCTTGACCATCTCCACCATGGCCTGATGATTGCCAAAGCGCAGCTCCAGGCCGCCGGTTTCCTGCATGCCTATAATGCCCCGCTCGTAGAGTTCCATGGCGAAACCGATGGCCACGCCGGTAGAAACCGTGTCGATGCCCAGCTCGTCGCAAAGCCGGTCCGCCGCCACCACGCTGTCGAGATTATCGACACCGGTCTGGCCGCCAAAGGAGTACAGAGTCTCGAATTCCGGCACGCTCATCGCCCCGGCATAAGGGCTCGCCGGGTCGGTAAGCTTGAGCTGGCTGCAGGCTACCGGGCAAGTGCGGCAATGTTCCTTGCCAATCTTTCGCGCCGCGTTGGCAGCCGTGCCCAGGGTTTCGACAGGTTCGAATTCTCCGGTCGCTGTCCAATTCTTTGCCGGATAGATCCCCATGCCGCAGGCGACGTCGACCACCATGGGGGTGCCATGCTTAGAGAACTCCGGATAAAGCGCCGGACTCTCCTTCATCTTTCCCAAAAAGAATTTCTTGGCGGCGGCAAAGACCTCTGGATCCGCTACTGGAACGTTCAGATGACCGCGCACGGCTATCGCCTTGAGATTCTTCGCACCCATCACCGCGCCCAAGCCCTTGCGTCCGGCCGTGCGCCGCTCATTCACGATGCAGGCCATCCGCACCAGCCGCTCGCCGGCCGGACCAATGCAGGCGATACGGAAATTTTGATCGCCCAAGTGCTCCTTCAGCAGAAACTCGCAATCGGTAGTGGTAGTGCCCCACAACTGCTTGGCGGGCCGGATAGAAACCCTGCCCTTGTCGATCACCAGGTAGACCGGTTGTTCGGCTTTGCCTTCAACGATCAGAATGTCGTAGCCGGCGAACTTGAGCTCGGCAGGAAAATAGCCGCCGGTCATGCAAACCGCCACCGTTCCCGTCAAAGGCGATTTGGCAGTGACCGACATGCGGCTGGCACAAGGAGCGTCGGTACCCGTAAGCGGGCCTGGTGCGAATACCAACTTGTTCTCCGGCGAAAGGGCATCGGCGAGAGGATCCACTTCGTCGAACACGCACTTGATGCCGAAGCCCGCTCCCCCCACGAACTTGCGCGCCAGCTCGGGAGAAAGCTCCTCCTCACGGAATGATTTGCTCGTGAGGTCGGCACGAAGAATCTTGCCGTGATATCCGCCCAGAAAACTCATCGTCCTCTCCTTGACTGTTCCAACGCAGCAGGGATGAATCTGATAATACGCGCTTGCGGCGGCTGTGTTTCAGCATCACGATCACCGCCGTTTCCAGTGTTTATCGGCTCCGCAGGTGCAAAGCGGTTTTGCGGCATCGCCCCGGCCGGTATAGCGGCCACAGTGCATCGGCTATGCCGGGATGTCGGCGGCAATCATGGCCGGACGGGCCTGCGGGAGTTCCCTCTGTCCTTCTCCCTTGCGGTAAGACCGTGGCGGCGCGCCAAAGCGCTGCCGAAAGGCGGTGCTGAAATGGGCCGAACTGCTGAAGCCCCAGGAAAACGCGATATCGGTGATCGATTTATGCTGGCAGTCCGGATTCAGCAACTCTTCCCGGCACTGTCCCAACCGCAATTGCCATATATATTCCCAAATGGAGGTTCCTTCTGCCTCGAATACTTTGTGCAAATACCTTTTTGTACACTTGAAGGCGCAAGCGATGCGCTCCAGGCTGAGCTCGGGATCGCGCAGATGGGCCGTTATGTAGGACCTGACGCGCTCTCTGAGAATCTCGCACGACGAAGGCGCGGCTTCCTCCCGCGCGGACTCCTTCATCGTAAGCCGGATCAGATGACAGAGGGTGTCAATCATGTCTGGTACGGACTCGGGATCCAACTTCGGGAGCTCGGTGAATACCGAATTGCCAAATTGCGAGGCAAGCTTGCCGACTCCGGTAGTTCCGGAAAATGGCCGCATGAGCAGATTATCGACGTTGTAGTACTTGCTGAGCACCTTTTCCCGCGGGAGCAACAGGACCAGAGTCTCCGTGCCTTCGGGCGCGAAGACCGTGCCGGGCTTGCCATTATCGGACAGGGTCCACTGGCCGGGCGGCAGGACCAGCGTACTCCGCTCGGAGCTGAAGCGCACGGTCTGTCTGATCTGGAAGCTAATGTGCAAGAGACTTTCGCTGTGCCTTCCACCGATTCGCTCCACCCGATGCCCGTCGGCTCGCAACCAGCAGAGAGATGCATCGCCAAGTTTGACAAAACGAAATTCCGCCATAAAGGGCGTGCGAGGTAGAGTTTGAATCTCTAGCCGTCCCAACAAATTTTGCAACGTGTCCTTGAAAAGGACGGTCCTTTCCGATGGCCGGACACTCTCCGTCGATACCAACTGTAAAGCCCCCATGTCGCAAATCCTCCATGCTCTAACGGATCCCTGCTTCCGTCCTGGCCGTGCGGCTACCGTCCGACAGCGCCAAATGCAGACGGTTCAAGTTGCTAACCGTCGAATCAGCCTTGATCCTTCTGACGCGGCTACCGATTCGATTCGTAAACTGTACGCAAGAAATTAGCTGCGAGCCGGCAGCTCGCACCACACCTGATCGTCCGTGGAATGACCGGACACGGAAGGGAACGGAATCGCAGAATGGTTCCAACCTCAACTTTGCACTAGCAAGGCCCGGCGCTGGATCTGTGGAATAGACTTGCTATCAACGTCGGCCTTGGGGACCGCTTTGTGATATGCCGCAGACTTTACGCTCCGCTTAGAAGCGCGGACTGTGACAGCAATCACTGTCCTACGTTCGCTTTGAGGCGTGAATCGGCGCAGGCTCCGGCCGCGGCATCGATCGCGATGGCCAAACTGAAGATGAATATGCCGTATGAGACGGTCATAGCGATCGCTTGCACCAGCATGAAATACAAGATCTCCGCGGGCTGGTTCCAACGACTTTTCGCTGCGTCGCTTCGAGCAGGATAGGCCGGAACGCATCGTGATGCGGGCGAAGCGACTTTTTGACAATTAGATTCAAGTTTTCTCTGCCCCTCACGGGAAATGAACATACCGAATTCGGGCTCCTCGCAGACGGCAGAAATTAATTGCCATAAACCGTTGCCGAGCCGAATTCGAATCGGGATTTTAATTTGCCGTTTGATGATGGGACTTGCGGCCCCCCGGTTGCTCTCGCAGGATGCGCCGTTCTTGGCTTCCTTCAAAGGCGGCATCAGAAAGCGAGCCGAGCAACTCATCACCTGCCGGCAGCGGGCTGGAGGCCGGTAATGTTTGACCCGGACGTACTTATAATATTGACGTGAGCAGAGGAGAATCATAAATGGAAAAACGAAAATTGGGATCTGACGGGCCTGAATTGCCGGTGATTTGTCTGGGTGGAAATGTCTACGGATGGACACTGCCTGAGGCGGAATCATTCAGGCAACTGGATGCGGCGCTCGCTGCCGGACTGAATTTTGTGGATACTGCCGACGTGTATTCGCGTTGGGCGCCGGGGCACAAGGGCGGCGAGTCGGAGACAATTATCGGCAAATGGTTTGCGAAGACCGGGAAGCGCAAGGACGTGATTCTGGCGACCAAGGTCGGCATAGAGATGGACGCAGGCAAAAAGGGACTGAAGGCGGCGTACATCCAGCAGGCGGTTGAGAGTTCGTTGCAGCGGTTGCAGACAGATTATATCGACATTTATCTGGCCCACAAAGACGATCCGGAGACCTCTCTGGAAGAAACACTGAGTGCCTTCGACCAACTGGTGAAGCAGGGGAAGGTTCGGTATATAGGGGCCTCCAATTACAGCGGAGCGCGCCTGGCGGAAGCGCTGGAGACAAGCCGGAAGCATGGGTTGGCAAGCTATGTTTCGCTCCAACCGCACTACAACCTTGTAGAGCGGCCAGCGTACGAGACGGACCTGCTGCCGGTGGTGGAGAAGTACCATCTGGGCGTGACCCCATATTTCTCGCTGGCAGCGGGCTTTCTGACCGGCAAGTACCGCAGCCCAGAGGACGCAGGGAAAACCCCGCGCGGGGCAATGGTGCAAAAATACCTGAACGCCTGGGGATTCGGGGTGGTTGCGGCGCTCAATGAAGTAGCCAATGCGCACGCATCGACTCCGGCACGGGTGGCGCTGGCCTGGCTGCTGGCGCAGCCCGGAATTACGGCTGCGATTGCCAGTGCGACCAATGAAAGGCAGCTTGCCGATCTGGCGGAAGCCACGAAGCTGAAGCTGGATGCGGCGTCGATTCAGAAGCTGAATAAGGTGAGCGCTCGCCAGGTTGCTACAGAGGCTTAGCGCCGGAGTCATTCGGCGTAGTCCTTTTGTCGCTGGTGACGGGAGCGAAGCAATGCCTGACGCAATTTGGCTCTTCGAACGAACCCAGCGACGACATCTTCAAATTCTCGCTCTCGCCGGACGCTTACCTGGCGCAGGCGCGGTCGACCGAAGTTGCAGCGCGCTGCTACTGGATGAAGGCGCAGCTTGTACTCGACCGCTCCCTGGGCAGTCTGCTGGATAAGAACAATATTCAACCGGACGATGCAATCGAAGAACACATTAAGAGCCAGTGACCGATAGCTGCCCCTGTCCAGTTCCTTCAAGCGCCAAGTGCCCCCTCAGGGCACGAGCCCTCCTACTCAAATCTATGTTTGGGCATCTGATTCCTTCAGCGCCGTAGGCGATCGCCAGTGCGGGCCGCGCCAAGCGAGGTTCGAACATTTCTGAGGCTGTCAGCATGACTCCTGATAAAAAGCGGGCTAACCTCCGGGCAAATTCTGGAATCCAACTTAAGGCCGGAGCGCTAAAGTGGCGGATTCACAATCCGTGGATGGATCCTCGGTCCCGATCCACCAGAATTGCTGAGGCCCGCTTGGGATCGAGAGATTGATCCGAAGAAATTTGCTAGGCGTTAAGGCGAAGGGGAAAAGGCATGCGGGAGAACCTGAACCTGAACGCCGGTCAAAGCGTCGACGCCGAACAGGGAACTGGGGCGGCACAAACTTCCAATAGCCGCGCCGGCGCATCATGCGAAGGGCCGGTCTCACGGCGTGAATTTGTTGCGGGAATTGGCGCCGCTGCCGTCGAGAGCGCCATGCTAAGCCGCGGCGCTTGGGCTTCGCCGAGCATTGCTGCACCGCACGCGGACGTTCCTGTCGTTTATCCTGTTCCAGTTTCCCTCAGGGTCAACGGTGACGAGAAGCACGCCACTGTCGATCCCCGGACGTCCCTACTTGATTTTCTGCGGAACAATCTTCAACTAACAGGGACGAAGAAGGGCTGCGACCACGGGCAGTGCGGTTCCTGCACGGTATTGCTCAACGGCCGTCGTGTGAATAGCTGCCTCACGTTGGCGGTCAGCGTCGATGGCGATTCGATTACGACCATTGAGGGACTTGCGCAGGGAGGCGAACTCCATGCCATTCAACAAGCTTTTCTTGATAACGACGGGTTTCAGTGCGGTTATTGCACACCCGGCCAGATCCTATCCGCGGTAGCGCTTCTCTCTGAGGCGAAGAGTGGCGCCCCAAGTTTCGTCACGCGTGATTTGCGACCCACCGGCTCTGTGAATCTTACCCATGATGAAATCCGCGAGCGCATGAGCGGCAACATCTGCCGCTGTGGAGCTTATCCAGGGATCATTGCCGCCATCCATCAAGTGCAGGGAGAAACCTCTGCTCCATCCGAGTCCAATCGCCGTTCCGAAAAGGATTCCAATGCAGGCCTTTGAGTATCACCGTGTCAGCGACGCACAAGCGGCTGTTACCTCGATCGCGGCCGCGCCTTCCGCCAAATTTCTTGCCGGGGGCACGAATCTTGTCGACTTGATGAAGCAGCACGTCGAGACGCCCGCCCAACTGATCGACATCTCGCGGCTCGATCTTGCGAAAATTGAAGAATTGCCAGACGGCGGGCTCCGACTCGGAGCGCTGGCGCGCAATGCCGACACGGCCGATCATCCGCTGGTGCGCACGCGCTACCCCATGCTGGCGCAGGCCATTCTGGCCGGCGCGTCGCCGCAACTGCGCAACATGGCCACGAATGGCGGCAACCTGCTGCAGCGAACGCGTTGCTATTACTTTTATGATCCGGCCTATGCGCGGTGCAATAAGCGCCAGCCCGGCTCAGGATGCGCGGCGATCGACGGCTTCAATCGCATCCATGCCATCCTTGGCGCCAGCACTGCCTGCATCGCCACGCACCCATCGGATATGTGCGTCGCTCTGGCAGCTCTGGCCGCAACGGTGCGAGTGCAAAGCGGCCGCGGCGAACGCTCAATTCCATTCTCTGAATTCCATCGCTTGCCTGGCGCAACGCCCCAAGTCGATACCAATTTGCGCCGCGATGAACTGATCCTCTCCATCGATCTGCCGAAGGGCCCTTTCGCAGAGCATTCCGCATACATAAAAGTTCGCGAGAGAGCCAGTTATGCATTTGCCCTGGTTTCGGCTGCAGCTGCGCTTGAGTTAGAAGGAAGCGATATTCGCAGTGCACGCCTTGCTCTCGGCGGCGTGGCTCACAAGCCGTGGCGTAGCGAAGCCGCGGAAGCTCTTCTTGCGGGCAAGCCGGCCAACGAGGCAACATTTCAAGCCGCGGCGGATGAGGCGCTTCGTGGCGCGCGGACCTTCAAGGACAACGCGTTTAAAGTCGAGCTTGCCCGGCGCACCATCGTTCGCGCCCTCGTGCTCGCGGCTCAGGGAGAATCGGCATGACCGCCATCGGCGATCCCATTACGCGCGTAGACGGCAAAGCAAAGGTCGCCGGCGAGGCCAAGTATGCGGCGGAGTGGGTAATTCCCAATGTGGCCACGGCCGTCATCGTCACCAGCACCATTCCTAATGGACGTATCGAGGGAATGGAGACTTCCGCCGCCGAGCGCGCTCCGGGCGTATTCGCCGTCATGACGCCAATGAACGCTCCCAAACTTCCTCAGGGAGGCAAGGCCGGCGTGGACCCGCCCGCGGGTCGCGTTCTCTCGCTGCTTCAGGACACCGAGGTGCTCTACAACAATCAGCCCATCGCTGTCGTCGTTGCCGAAACTCTGGAGCAGGCGCAGTTCGCGGCCACTCTGGTGCGCGTGCGGTACCAGCAGTCCCCTGCGAAGCTCGATTTCGAAGCGGGGGTCAAAAACGCGCATCCGGGCAGTCATAACGATCAGCCGGCGGATCTCTCTGTCGGGCGATTCGATCATGCAATTGCGCAGGCCGAAGTCACTGTCGACGAAATTTATCGCACGCCGGTCGAAAATCACAATCCCATGGAGCCACATGCAACCATTGCCCAGTGGGATGGTGAAAATCTCATCGTGCACGACTCCACGCAATATATCTCTGGCGTCAAGCAGACCCTCGCCAAGACTTTCGGGATTCCCGAAGACAATGTGCAAACCATCTGCCCATACACGGGTGGCGGATTCGGCTGTAAGGGATCCACGTGGTCCCATGTCGTGCTCGCCGCCATGGCTTCGCGCGTCGTGAAGCGCCCAGTCAAGATTGTTCTTGAACGCGAGCAGATGTTCGGGCCGGTCGGCAGCCGCCCACGGACGTATCAACATATCGTGCTCGGCGCCAGACACGATGGGACGCTTGTGGCCCTGCGCCATCAAACCTATTCGCACACCTCGGTGTTCGAGGACTATACCGAGTCCTCGTCCGCCGTATCGCGCATGCTCTACGCGTGCCCGGTCATCGATACCGCCATGCGCCTCGTACCGCTCAATGTCGGCACACCCACATTCCAGCGCGCTCCCGGCGAATCCACCGGAACCTTCGGGCTGGAAAGCGCGATGGACGAGCTGGCCTACAAGCTCAAAATGGATCCGATTGAATTGCGTCTGAAGAACTATGCGGAAAAAGATCCCATCAGCAACAAGCCATTCTCGAGCAAGCATCTCCGCGAGTGCTACGCTCAGGGCGCCGCGTCCTTTGGATGGTCCCGGCGCGCGGCTGAACCTCGCTCCATGCGCAATGGCCGCGAATTCATCGGCTGCGGCATGGCCACAGCCACTTATCCGGCCAACCGTTCTGCCGCGGCAGCCACCGTCCAGTTTCAGCCCAACGGCCGCGTCGCGGTTCTTTGCGGCTCACAGGATCTCGGGACCGGCACGTACACCATCATGGCGCAAACCGCCGCCGCCACCCTCAAAATGCCCATCGATCGCATCGACGCCAAACTAGGCAACTCCATGTTGCCCAAGAGCCCGGTTTCGGGCGGATCGCAGACCGCGGCCAGCGTTCTGCCTGCCGTTCAGGCTGCGGCCAAACAGGCACAGCTCACCTTAATCACTCGCGAAGTGGCCGATCCTCAATCGCCCCTGCACGATCTCGATCCCCAAACCCTCGACTTTGAAAACGGCCGCATCTTTCGCAAAGGGAAAGCGGATAGCGGCGAATCTTTTACTGATTTCATTGCGCGTAATGGCAACAAGCCAGTCGGCGCTACTGCATCCGCTGAGCCTGATCAGGATGTGAAGCAATATTCCACCCATTCCTTCGGCGCGGTTTTCGCAGAAGTTGCGGTTGATGAATCCCTGGGCATGCCGCGCGTGCGCCGCATCCACGGCGTCTACGACGTGGGCACGCTATTTAACGAAAAGCTTGGAAAGAGTCAATTAATCGGCGGAATTGTCTGGGGTGTCAGCATGGCGCTTCACGAAGCCGCCTACCTCGATCCCCATACCGGCCGCTTTGTTAACAACAATCTCGCCGAGTATCATGTTCCCGTTAATGCCGACATTCAAGAGATTGAGATCATTTCACTCAATTTCCCCGACAGCAAATTCGATCCCCTTGGAGGTCGCGGCATCGGCGAAATCGGAATCACCGGCGCAGGAGCAGCGGTGGCGAACGCTATCTTCAATGCCATCGGCAAGCGTATCCGCTCTGCTCCCATCACTCCCGACCTGCTAATGTCTTGAGCCGGGCTCATGAACGCAACGGTTGCGGACGAGGGGGGCGGATTCGTTTCGACGTACGGGGCTCCCAGCAGGTCTTCGCCGAACAGGTCGCCGTAATGGTTGTAGAAGCCGTCGATAGCGACGTGAAGTTCCGCCCCTCAAGGCCTCGGTAGCTAAGTTCGTACCCGTTCAATTACTCCGATCTGAAGTTGGGATTTGCGCTGAAGCCTGCGAAGACTGGCAGCCCGTCGGGCGCGTATTCCGGGAAGCATCAACACCCCGGATGCTTTACGACTGGGGCCAGGGGTGGAAGTGGCGCGCATCACCAGTGGCGAGTATGCCAATTGCCCAGTTGCCTCAACAGCGACCCGGCATCGAATTCTGTTTTTACGATATGAAAAACAACCAGTTCAGCTAGTTATTGCATCGAATTGTTGACTGCGTCTGAGCGGGAGTTAAGCCACGCCTCTTGAGCGGGGAGTGTGCCTGCGTCGATCCTTCGGAGTCAACGGTCATTCGAACCGGGGCGTGAGAACGTAGCAGTTGAAGATCTTCTAGGGAGTCGCGACGTGAGTTCTGTGGACTTAAGCCAGGAGCCTACCCCGCCAGCCGCCAGCGACTCTCAGTCCGTACAATCCCAGGTCGATCTACTGCGCTCTGTGTTTCCGGGTGACGGAGAGATGGCCGACCTCATGCGCGCCACCGACTGGTCGAAAACTGTGCTCGGCACCCCCCAAAGCTGGTCTCAGGCTTTGCGAATGATGGCGAAATTCCTTCTCGCGAATCGATTCCCTCAATTGTTGTGGTGGGGACCTCAGTTTTGCTCACTGTACAACGACGCGTATATTCCGGTGCTGGGAGAAAAGCACCCTTGGGCGCTCGGTAGGCCGGTAAGCGAGGTGTGGAGAGAGATCTGGCATGTTCTGAAGCCGTTGATCGAAACCCCATTTCACGGTGGCCCGGCCACTTGGATGGAAGACATCCCGCTTGAAATTAACCGCCGTGGGTTCTTCGAAGAGACCCATTTCACCATTGCGTATAGTCCAGTTCCCGACGAGACTGCCCCGGGCGGTATCGGAGGAGTGCTCGCTACCGTCCACGAGATTACCGACAAGGTAATCGGTGAGCGGCGGATCCGTGCGCTGCGCGAATTGGGAGTTCGTTCGGGCGAACCAAAGTCAGCTGAAGAAGCGTGCGCGATTGTGGGCGAGACAATTTCGCCCTTTTCGAAGGATATTCCATTCCTCCTTCTGTATTTGCTCGACGAAAAAGGCCAGAAAGCGACAAACTCGTGCTGCCTCAGCGTGGACTCGAATGACAGGGCTTGTCCCGGGTCGATAGTGCTGAGCTCCAAAGCGGATGAAATGTGGCCATTGCTCCTTGCTCATGCAACGGAGCAAATTCAGCTAGTCCATGATTTGAAAACCAGGTTCGATGTAGTTCCTCAGGGCCCCTGGTCGGACCCGCCGGCCATGGCCGCAATAGTACCCATTCGCTCCAACCTGCAACATCGACTCGCCGGTTTCATGATTGCGGGAGTGAGTTCCCGTATTCATTTCGATGACCGATATCGAGACTTTCTCGAGTTGATGTCGACGCAAATCGCAACAATGATCGCGAATGCGCGCGCACACCAACAGGAGCGCAAACGGGCCGAGGCACTGGCCGAGCTAGATCGAGCGAAAACGCTGTTCTTCACTAATATCAGTCACGAGCTGCGCACCCCCCTGACTCTGCTGCTTGGCCCGACGGAGGGCGCACTCTCTTCCGACAATGGTGCCCTGACAGGCGCCGATTTGAAGATGGTTCACCGCAATGAACTCCGGCTTCTGAAATTGGTCAACACGCTTCTGGATTTTTCCCGCATTGAAGCCGGCCGCGTACACGTTGTTTATGAGCCCACCGATCTGTGCACTCTCACCGTGGATATTGCCAGCGCATTCCGATCATCCATGGAGAAGGCTGGCCTTCGATTCACCGTCTCCTGCGAGCCTATCGAGGAGGTGATCTACGTCGACCCTCAGATGTGGGAGAAGATTGTCCTGAATCTTCTTTCCAACGCGTTCAAGTTTACTTTCGAGGGTCACGTTCAATTGACGCTTAAACGCAATGGTGAGTCCATTGAGCTCATTGTTCGTGATACCGGAGTCGGAATTCCCCAAGATGAGCTGCCGCGCATCTTTGAACGCTTCCATCGAGTGGAGAACGTGCATGCGAGGAATTCCGAGGGCACAGGCATCGGCTTGGCGCTGGTACAGGAGCTCGTCAAATTGCATGGTGGATCAGTACAGGTTGAGAGTGAGCTCGGCGTGGGCAGCAGCTTCCGCGTGATCATACCGACGGGGACAGCCGACCTTACAGCAGACAGTATTCAAGCAGCAGGTTCTCAGGGTTCGACCGCCATCTCTGCCGAAGCCTATATCTCAGAAGCTGAGAGGTGGCTGCCAGGAATCCCCCCTGATCCTTTGGGCGCCTCCTCAATTCAACGCCCACCGAATAACGAGGGCGCCCCCCTGCAGGGAGGTGATGTGATTGTCGTCGCGGATGACAACGCAGATATGCGGCAATATCTGGCGTCTCTGCTGAGCAGGTACTTCACCGTCCACGCAGTTCCAGATGGCATCGAGGCCATCAAGGCAATTCGCCGGCTGCGTCCAGCGCTTGTACTGGCGGACGTCATGATGCCGGGAATCGACGGCTTTGGTGTAGTGAGTGAGATTCGGGGCGATGAAGATCTTCGAGGCACACCGGTCGTTTTGCTTTCGGCGCGCGCAGGGGAGGAGTCTCGCGTAGAGGGTCTGGAGACGGGTGCGGATGACTATCTGGTGAAGCCGTTCACGACGCGAGAGCTGATTGCCCGAGTCACAACTCACATAAGCTTGGCTAAGGTACGCCGCCAAGCCGCGGACCGCGAAGCGCAACTCCGCGCCGAAGCAGACCTCGAACGTCGAAAGTTCCAGGAACTCCTGGCGCAAGCGCCTGCAGTTATCGGCGTTTTGAGCGGACCTGATCATCGATGGACTTTCGTAAACGACGAATATGTGAGGTTGGCCGGCAGACGAAGCCCGGCCGATTTTCTCGGGAAGACGCTTTTGGAGAGTTTGCCGGAAATGGAGATGCGGGCGTTCGCCAAGCTTTTGGATGAAGTCTATCAATCGGGACAACCATATGTAGGCCATGAAATGAAGGCTTTTTTGAATCGGTCTGGCGGGGGACTGTCCGATGAATCATATTGGGATTTTGTTTACCAGCCCATCCGCAATGCCGGCGGAGAAATCGAAGGGATTCTCGTTCATGGGGTCGATGTGACTGAACGCGTGCTATCGAGACGAGCCATTGAAACGAGCGAACGCGTCCTGCATGAGAATGAGCTGCGCCTCCGCTTGGCCCAGCAGGCTGCTGGAATCGGCACATTTGAGTGGAACCTTTTGACCAACGAGAACCGCTGGACTCCGGAACTTGAAGCGATGTACGGATTGGCGCCGGGAGGCTTCGGAGGTACGCAGGAAGACTGGACGCGGCTGCTTCATCCAGAGGACGTGCCGCACGCTCTTCAAGAGGTTGATTTAGCTTTTCAGACCGGCGCTCCTGTCCAGGCAGAATGGCGCACTGTATGGCCCGATGGGAGCACCCACTGGATCCTGGGGAGATGGCAGGTGTTCAGAGATGAATCCGGCACGCCTGTCCGCATGGCGGGAATCAATATTGATATTACCGGACGCAAGACTGCGGAAGAGGCCCGACGCCATCTGGCGGCAATCGTGGAGTCGTCCGAAGTTGTAATTATCAGCATGGATCTCACCGGCCTTGTGAAAAGCTGGAACCGGCAAGCCGAGCGCTTGTTCGGATACTCTGCGCAGGAGATGATCGGTCAGCCGATACGAAAGATCCTCCCACCCGAATTGCAGGATGACGTTGACCGCATTCTGGCCACGATTGCAACCGGTAAGCAAATCGAACACTTTGAGACCGTCCGTGTTGCTAGAGATGGCAGACGGATTGACGTTGCGCTCACAATCTCTCCTATCCGCGATGAAAACGGAAACATTGTCGGAGCTTCAAAGATCGTGCGTGATATTACGCAGCAAAAGCAAACCGAACAGGCTCTGCGGACGACGGAGCGGCTCGCCGCGGTGGGCCGCCTCGCGGCTACCATTGCGCATGAAATCAATAACCCCCTCGAAGCTTTAACGAATCTCCTGTTCTTGGCGCGTACCGCTGATGATCCGAAGCAAATCAATTCACTTCTAGCCCAAGCTGATGAAGAGTTGAGCCGTGTGGCGCTTCTCAGCAAACAGACCCTTGGGTTCTATCGAGAGAAAAATGGCGCGAGACCCCTCAGAATTGGAAGCATTATTGAATCACTCGTCGCTGTATTCACGCCGAAAGCCAGAAACAGATCGACCTCAATCAAATTGGAGATTCGGCAAGACCCTGAAATTTGTGCAATCGAGAGTGAAATTCGGCAGCTCGCAGTGAATCTCCTGAGCAATAGCATCGATGCGATCTCTGGGGGCGGAACAATATGTGTTCGGGTTTCCGCCGGTCGCGTTTGGCATCAGACTTCCTCGCCAGGAGTTCGATTGACGATTGCAGATTCGGGACGTGGCATCGCTCCGGAACACAGGCCCAATTTGTTTGAGCCGTTCTTTACCACGAACAAGGATGTGGGAACGGGATTGGGCCTATGGGTATCAAAAGGCATTGCCGAGAGGCACGGCGGACATATCCGATTCAAATCCCGGACTATTCCGGGCAGTTCAGGGAGTGTGTTCACCGTATTTCTGCCGAGTGATTCAACCCCGCGGTCGATCGAGCAGTGATCCGCTATTCGAGTCACAACTATTCAGGTTCTCCTCGCCTCGGGAAACCTGGTGCCTGCGCGCTTTGGCGCTCCCGCGGGCGGAGCCGAACCCCTATACAGGATTTGCGCGATCTGACCCGTTACCGTGTGGGATTGCGCCAGGGCTTGCTGATGCCTCGGTCGACCCCTCTCTTTTGGTTGTATCATCGGTATAAGCCAGCCTGGGTGAAAATCGGCGATCGCAGCGGGGTTTTCGCGGGCATTTCCCAAAAACAGCAACGTTGTAAGGCCCCTTTTGCGCTATCTCAAACGGTTGTCGCCGATGGAGTTTTCGTGCTTCCCCAAGTAGTGGCAATGCACTGCTGGTGAGATCTGGAAGTGGGGTTGTTTTGATCAAGGCGGCGATATTAACCCTGAGCGATAAAGGGTCAAGGGGTGAGCGGGTCGATCTCAGCGGCCCGGCGCTCGCGTCCTGGCTTTCAGGACGAGCCGTAGAAGTGGTCTGCCTAAAGATACTTCCCGACGAAGCGGATGGCATTTCGGCTCAATTGATTGAATGGGCCGACTCGGGAATCTGCGATCTGCTGCTAACCACGGGCGGGACCGGAGTTTCGCCGCGCAACGTGACGCCGGAGGCAACTGAAAGGGTCCTTCACCGGGAAATTCCGGGCATTGCCGAAGCGATGCGCGCCAACAGTGTCAAAATGACACCCCATGCAATGCTGTCCCGCGCAATCGCAGGAATCCGCGCGCACACGCTGATTTTGAATCTGCCGGGGAGCCCCAAGGCTGCGATTGAAAACCTTGAGGCGGTTTGGCCCGCGATTCCTCATGCGGTAAGAAAGATTCAAGGCGACATGGAAGACTGCGTCAACGCAGAATCCGCCGCGGATGAACTTTAGCCGCGTGGAGACAGTTTTGAAGGCGAGCCGCGACGCACCAAGCATCAATCACAGCAAGTAGAATGCAAGAAGGACCATCATGCAATTTACATCAGGGGGAATGAGTGACCTTGGTCGTTGCGGATAATTCAGCAGAGGTCAGGAACTGGCGCAAGGCGAAGCGCGCAGAGTTGCTCAAGGCGCGCATGGAACTTGCTCCGGAGGCGCGCCGGGAATTGGTACGGCGCGTCCTGGAATGTTTGATCGACAACTTTCGCGAACCTTGCTCGGGCGCGGTTGGATTGTATTTTCCGTTTCGCGGCGAGATAAATCTTATGCCTTTTATCGAACAGATCCGTGCCTGGGGAGGGTCGACATCGCTGCCCGTGGTTGTCGCCAAGGGGCAACCCCTTGAGTTTCGCGAGTGGAAACGGGGCGAAGCGCTGCAAAAAGGGGCGCTCGGCATTCCGTTTCCAGCGCACGGCGCACGCGTGGAACCGCAGACGCTGGTGATTCCGCTGGTAGGTTTCGACGCCGCGTGCTTCCGGCTGGGCTATGGCGCCGGTTTCTACGATTACACGCTACAAGCGGCGCCGGCGCGGCCCCTAACCATCGGAGTCGGTTTTGAGCTGGCACGCGTCGATACGGTATATCCGCAACCTCACGACGTGCCCCTGGACTTCATCGTGACGGAACAAGGTTTGCAGCGCAGGCCCTAATGCCGATCGCATCGGTGTCGTAGCAGCCGGTCAGGGGATTGAACGCATCGATAAAGCTGTAGCGGATCCGGGCGCGCCGGTTGCGGCGGGGGCGCGGAATTCAGAGGCAGCCGGCGGGCGGAAAGGGCTGCGAATCGGGGCCAGATCCCTGAGCTGGGCTTTCAGAACTGCCCGGCTCACCGGTATCTCCTGGAGCAGCAGCTCGGCCGATCTGATAAGAGGATGGACGTGAAACCATCGCTGAACGATATTGCCCCGCAGTAGATTCACGATGGCCAGCAGCGACATTCCCTGGTGATGCGCCATCCATTCCCGGGTAAACTCCGGAGTGCGCAAGGAACCGGTAAAGTCGACCGATTCGTAGAATCCGAATTTCCCCACCCATCGCTCTGAGTCCATGCGGCGCAGATTGCTCAGCGCTCCCAGGGGATCGGCGGACAGCGCGAGGAAGGTGGAGTAGGGCGAGATAACTGGACCGGCTGTAGCCTCAAACCACAGCGCCAGGCGCGGGATTCCGTAAGCGAAGTAGTGATAGTCCCCCGATTCGTTCTTGTGCGCCGAACCGGATTCGGAGATGCCCCAGGGAATTCTCAGGTCGCGCACAAATCTCCTCTGAGCTTGAACAGCGGCTTCCTGCGTCTGGGCCAGCAGAGTTCCCGGATAGCTGCGCATCCAAAGCGCGGGCATGAGGTACTCGAACATGGTCCCGCTCCATGAAAGAAGAAGAAAACGGCCGTAGGCGCAAGTATGGTCGCGGCTCATTTTGCTCCAGCTTTGCACGGGGAGGTCACCACGGGCGATGGCGAGGAAGGTGGCCATGCGGGCTTCCGACGCCATCATGTCGTAGCAGGCCTCGTGCAACTGCCCCTTCTTCACCTCATAGCCAATGGATAGAATCTGGCGGTGAGGATCCACCAGGAATGAAAATTCCATCTCCTGCGCCAGGCGTTCCGCGATCTCCTCGATGGCGCGCAACCGAGCGGCCATGCTGCGCAGTTTCTCAACGGCATCGAGGACGAGGGTGCGCAACCGCTCTGCGAGTGCGGCCAACTCACCTTTGCCGTTCAAACCGGGCATTGCGGCGGCTAAAGCTCTTTCAAATCGTTCGGCGAAGGCTAGAGCGGCGTTTGAACTGAGCAACGCGGAATCGGGATTCAGAACCGAGTTGCGGCAGCGCGCGCAGAGGTGCGAATTCAGGCAACACCCACGGAAGATAGTCGTTCAGCAGCGCCAGGATCGCCTCGATGCGACGCTCGGTCTCAGCCAACCACCAGCCATTGTGTTGCTGCGCAGACGGCGAAGCGTTGGATGTGGCCAGCACCGCCTTTGCGCCGCGCAGCCAGGCGATCCACTCGCCGGTGCCGGCGTCGGGGGCTGGCAACGGCAATCGCGAAAGTCCAGGCGGAAGGGATTGTTCTTTCCGCAACCGCCGAGTGTATGCGTGCATTGCTGAAAACAGCTCCGCGCTGAGCAAGGGCTGCCTGGCCAAAGAGCGCACCCCGGCATGAAGCGTAAGAAGCGATGCCGCAAAGTTACCGCTATCGACCGTGGAGACAAATGGATTGTCGCCCAGGGGGCGCAGCGTCTCGGTGTCGTACCAGTTGTAGAGGTGGCCGCGAAATTTTTCGAGGAGCGCGACGGTGGCAAGCGTGCGCTGGGTCAAGTCGGCGCACTCGGGAATGGTTAAAAAGCCCAGCTCGCACGCTGCCTGGCGGGTGTTCAACAGCAACCCGATGTTGGTGGGCGAGACGCGCGCGGCTTCGCGCAGGCCCTCGTCCATCACATTGTCGGGAATGAGGTAGTTGTGGCGCTCAGAGCTGAACTGATGAAAATAGCGCCAGATGAGGAGCGCGTGCGCAGCCAGAAAATTCTCATCGGAGAAAGTGAGGTGCGGCCGCAAACCCGGCGGGCGATTGAGCCACAGCGTCATGGGATTGGCAATCGCCCACAACGCGAGGATGGGCGCCGCGCAAGTGAAAGCTGACCTATGCGGAGCCGCGAACCAGACTATCGCGGCCAGCAAAAGCATCGCGGCCGGCAGGATGACCAGATAGCGGTCGACAGGCGCACGAGTGCCCGACTGCATCTCGGTTTGAGCCGCGGTCTCCCATTCCAGCAGGCGCTCGCCGGTAATGAACCGCCGCACCAGGGAACGCACAATGGCATCGAAGGCAAGCAATGTCTCGTGCGGCAGAAAAACCAGGCGAAGCAAGGCCACCAGAGCCGTATTCCAGAAGCCTGCCAGCACTTCACCGGCCCGGCCCTTGTGTCCGCCGGACCAGGCGCGCCCCAGCCCGAATCCGAATTGCGCCAGGGCGGGGAAGACCAGCAGCACAAGCGAAACGATGGTCCAATAAAACGGCCCTCCGGGAAGGCCAAACCAGCCCGCGATGAAGAGGAGAAAGAGAAATGGATCGACCAGAGACCGGCGCAGATTATCGAAGATTTTCCAGCGCGAAATGCTGGAAATCGGATTGGCGACCCACCGGCCCGATTCATCGGGCACGCGGGAGAACATCCACTGCGCAATCTGCCAGTCGCCGCGAACCCAGCGGTGTTTGCGGCGGGTGTAAGCGCTGTAATGCGAAGGGTAGTCGTCGATAAGCTCGATGTCGCTCGCCAGGCCCGCGCGCGCATAAGCGCCTTCAATCAAGTCGTGGCTCAAAAGGGCGTTGCGCGGAAACCTTCGGTCGAGAACGGCGTGAAGCGTTGCAACTTCATAGATCCCTTTCCCTGTATAAATGCCTTCGTCAAACAGGTCTTGGTATGCATCGGAGATGGCGCGCGTATAAATATCGAATCCGTTTTGGCCGGAATAGATAGCTGCCAGCCACGAGCGCGCCGCGGACTGGACGGCAATTCCTATGCGCGGCTGCAGAATGCCGTAGCCTGAGGTGACGAGGCGCAGCTTCGGGTCGATAACCGCCTGATTGAGCGGATGCGCGATGGCCCCTGCGAGGCGCGCCGCCGAACCATGAGGGAGCTGGGAGTCAGTGTCGAGGGTGACGATGTACCGGATTTGAGGCAGCGCGTCGAGACGGCCGGCCTTGATGGGGAACGCATCGAATTGGCCTGCAAGCAGCTTATTCAAGTCGAGCAGCTTGCCACGCTTGCGCTCCCAACCCATCCACACGCCTTGGCGCGTATTAAAAATCCGATGCCGATGCAGGAGCATGAAACCGCCGTTATCGCGCGATGGGTATTTGGCATTCAACTCGCCGATAAGCCGGATTGCGAGATCGACGAGAGGGTCCGAATCGTTGCTGCGCGGCTTGCTTCGAGAGTCGGCGAGATCGGTGAGCAGCGCGAAATGCAGGTTGCGATCGCGATTGGCTAAAAAACGGACCTCGAGATCGCTTACCAGTTTGTGCACTTGCTTTTCGTTCACGAGCAGCGAAGGCACGGCCACGAGAGTCGCGCAGTCCTGGGGAATCCCGTGGCTGAAGTCCAGTTTGGGCAGCGGTCCAGGATCGAGAAAGGCCGTAATGGCGTTGTTGACCAGGTCTACCGCAGCCTGCGTGGCTGGAAGAAAGAGAAAAACGATAGCCGCCGCCAGCGCCCAAAAGCTCGAGACGGCGCGGAGAACCGGAAACAGCGCAGCCGCGATAAATAGAATCGTACACAGCTGAATGCCGCTCAGGAAAAAGTCCTCGCCGTGAACGCGGACAAAATTATGCGCACGCCAACCCACAGTAGGATGAAAGCCCACGCGCGCGGCAAGCTGAGGGAATCCTTTGTCAAGAAGGTAATAACCAACGTGCACGCGCTTGCGCTGTACACGCGCGTCTGTTGAGGCCGGCTCCCGGGCTTGCTGCGCAAGCTCAAGTATCGCTTGCGCCACTTGTGTCTCTGTACAGTCGGAGCGGCGGGCGACCAGCGCGATCCGCTTGCGGTACCGCTCGCGGCTCTCAAAATCCATGTGCTCGAAGGTCGCCGCCGGGTCCTGGCGCAGGTATGTGTCGAAGGCGATGAGCGGCTCGATAATGAAAGGCCAGTCGGCGCTGGAAATGGAGCGCAAGCTCTTTAAATGGACGAGCAGAAGAGGCGCGGGCGCCTTCCCGCGAGAACGCAACAGGGTGCGGGCCTCCTCCAACAGCATTTCCAGCAATACGAACCTAAACAATGGTCCGACGCTCCACAACTCGTCCAGGTTGAGGGGTTCGTGTTGCTGCAAGGCGCGGATAAAAGCGCTCAAGGCGGGTGCGGAAAAGGTTCCGTCGACGGCGCGAAAATAAGCCCGGGCGACGGCAGCCATGCGCG
Organism: uncultured Acidobacteriaceae bacterium; assembly: GCA_963848805.1. Taxonomy (GTDB): domain Bacteria; phylum Acidobacteriota; class Terriglobia; order Terriglobales; family Acidobacteriaceae; genus Telmatobacter. Next base: position 231,649 of record CAWKFD010000009.1, read on the forward strand.
GCTCATCCAGCCCCGAGGCATGGAGCAGGCAAGGCAGAAGGGCCATCTCCCGAGGCCGATCGGAAACGGAGGTGATGGCAGCGCGTAAGAGGCGGTGACTCGCCCCGAGTTCCAGTAGAGCCGCGCGCCACGCCAGAAGGTCCGGATCGCAGGGCATTTCCGCAACGGATTGCCGGGCAAGAATCGCTTCCAATTCCGCCAGGGCAGCGCGAGCCGTGTGCACGCGCTTGGGAAAAGACCCTGCCGCCCGCGGCCGAAGAATCACTTCCCACGATGCGGCCTCGTCTGCAGCCATGCGCAGGCGCTCCATGGTTTCTTTTTCCAGCACTTCCTGCGCGTCGCGGTTTGTCGCAGCTTGGCTCATCGAATCATCAAATCCTTAGCGAAAGCTGATCCTCAACGATAGCTGGAGGCTTGCATTTCAAACATGGCGGCGTAGCGGCCCCCGAGCGCGGTCAACTGTTCGTGGCTGCCCTGTTCCACCAGGCGACCGTTCTCGAGAACCACGATGCGGTCGGCCATACGCACTGTGGAAAATCGATGTGAAATCAGAAGGGCCATCTTGCCGTAAGTAAGCTCGGCAAAGCGCGCAAAGACTTCAAACTCGCTGCGCGCATCGAGTGAAGCGGTTGGCTCGTCCAGGATGAGCAGCTGTGCATCGCGCAGATAAGCGCGGGCCAGCGCCAGCTTCTGCCATTCGCCGCCCGACAAATCGACGCCGCCCTCGAAGCGCCGGCCCAACATCTGATCGTAGCCGCCGGGGAGCCTGGCAACTACGCCGCTCGCCATGCTGCGATCTGCCGCGTATTCGATCTCTTCCGGAACGTGATTCACGTCGACGCGCCCCACCGCGATATTTTCGCGGGCAGTCATTTCGTAGCGCATGAAGTCCTGAAAAATCACGCCAATTTCCGAGTGCAGATCGCCGAGATCGTACTCGCGCAGATCGACGCCGTCGAGCAGAATCTGGCCTTCGGTGGGATCGTAGAGCCGCGTAATCAGCTTGACGATGGTCGTTTTGCCCTGGCCATTCTCGCCAATCAAGGCCACGCGCTCTCCAGGGGCGAGCGTGAAATTGAAATTTTGGAGGACGCGGCGGCGGCTTCCTGGATAGGCGAATGAAACATTGCGAAATTCGAATCCCCTGCTGATGGGACGCGGCGCACGCACACCTCCGGGCTTCGATTTCACGGCCGGCCGCATATCGAAGAAGGCCAGCAGATCGGTAAGGAACAAGGCCTGGTCTGCAACCCCTGAAGCAGTGGAAAACGCCTGCTGGATGTTGCCCATCGCCTGCATGATGGCGGCTGTGATGAGGGTGAGGTCGCCAATGCTGTAATGCCCTTGAATGGTCCGCAGAATGCTAAAAGCGTAAGCCCCGTAGTAGCCCACCTGGCCAAGAATGGAAAGCACGGCGCCCCAGAAAAACCGTCGGCGGCTCAGGCTCACGTTCTCTTCGTAGATCCGTTGGGACAGCGCGGTAAAGCGATGGGTCAAGAACCCGCTCAGGTTGAAGAGCTTGAGTTCCTTCGCCGCTTCCTTGCTGCCGCCGACCTGGCGCAGGTAATCCATTTGCCTGCGGATGGGAGTCTGCCTGAAGTTCTTGGCGTAGGTGAGAAAGGCGAAGTGGCTCTCGCCGAGAAACGCGGGTACGATACCGGCAATCAGCAGGAAGAGCAGGAGCGGCGAATAAAAGAGGAGAACGGCCGAAAACGCTGCGGCCGTAACAGCTTGCTGGATCAGGCGCCCCATCTGCTGGATCATCGCGAGGCGGTCAGTGGCTTGCACGCGCGCCCGCTCCAGCCGGTCGTAGAACACCGGATCTTCGTACACCGTGAGGTCGAGACCGGCGGCATGGCGCATCACCTCGACGCTTACGTGGTGGGTATAGCGGTCGGCCAGCAGGTTATCGCAATAATCCACTGCTCGAGACACGATGCCGGTGAGCACCGCCAACCCCGCCTCCGCAGCGACAAGCCACCAGAAGTGCAGCGGCAGCGTTTGATGAAAGCGGATGCGATTGACTCCGTCGATGATGAACCGGGCGATGATCCCGATACCTACGGGCAGAAAAGCGACGAAGATGCGCAAGGCCAGGTTCCAGGACACGACTGCCGGCCCCGACTCCCACACAAAATGAAGCACTGGAGGAATGTTCTTGAGCGCGCGCAAGCGATCTTTCCAAGCGCTGCCGCTCTTTTCTTTGAGCTGGGGCGGCCGGCTTTCAGGGTCGCCCTTGGCCTGCTCTGACTGCGTAGTGAACGACATCGCTTCCATTTTGGCCGCCGCCTGGCTCATGGTTCGTTGAAGATACAACGCAATCGATTCCAGAACCAAGGAGCGGGCGGGCCGATCGGGCAGCCGATCGAAGCATCCGTCGAATGCGGAGTCTTTAGTCTTCTAAGACCATTAAGATGCCGGGCGTGCGAGGCGCGTTGTTTTGCGGGGCGCCGTGTTTATTGATGATTCCATTGCTGCCGAGCGCGACCGCTGCGTATCCCGCGAGGCAAGACTACGCATCATTTCGTTGAACCTGTAACCTGGCCCTCCTGCGGCGGCCCTGCGCTATCGGGCTTGAATCCGGCCAGATCCATGCCCCGTTTCGCCTCAGGGTTTTTCATGAATGTATCCCAGACGAATCCTGTGCGCAAGTTCTCCGCCATCAGCATCGTAATGCCGGTGTCGATGCCGATCACGTCTGTGTCGTACCAGTCCGTGAGGGGGTTGAACGCGTCCACAAACCCGTATCGGCACCAGGCATTCGGATAGTGGTCGCGAATGGTCCTCAGGACGCGCATCGTGGCAGTGGGCAAAAACGGCAGAGAACCGCCCGCCGCGGCGGGAACAACGGTGCCGTCAATCGGCCCGGTAGCCGGCGGTCCGCCCCATGCCACATAACCCTCGCGCGAGTCCGATGAGGTAATCCCCCACAGCGCGTTGCTGTAGTCAGGAAATTGCACATTCAGATCAATGCAAAACCGGCGGTGCACGTCGGTTGCGATCACGGAGTTTTGAAAGTAATTTGCATAGCGGTCGTGCTTCTGGCGAAAGTCGAACCACGCCTGCGAGTATTGATGGACGAAAAGCGGCGCGAAGGAGCCGATATAGCGCAAGCCGTCGTACTCAAAGATGGTCCGTTTCCAGGCCTGCCATGCGTCGCTGTCGAGCGGATGAGACGACGAGCCCATTCCCAGCAGGTACATCATCATGAGCTCACTGTAGAGATCCCAGCGCGAGGGAATAAATCCACGCTCCGGTGTCCAGCCGTGAGACAGTAGGCTGGTATCTTCCGACAGCCAACTCCAGTCCACGCGGTCGAAGATGGCGTGCGCGAGCTCATCGATGTCTTTGTCTTCGAAGTGCTGCCGGCAAGTGAGTATGCCGCAAAGCAGGAGGGCCGTGTCGACCGAGGATACCTCGGAGTTCCACATCCGCTCTCCGGTATTGATATTTGCGAAATGAAAAAAGAACCCGCGGTGTGTGGGGAGCTTGTGCCACAGAAACGCTAATGACTGCAGAACCCGCACCCGCGCCGCAGCGTGGTTGATAAAGCCACGCTTGTCGCCGATGCAGATTGCGGTGAGGCCGAAGCCGGTAGAAGCGATGCTTGCGCCGAGGCTCGTGTCGTTCGCGCGCACGTTCGTGCGGTCTTTGATCAATCCGGTTTGCGGATTTCCCTGCTCCCAGAAGAATAGAAAATTGGCCTGTTCCAGATCGTTCAGGAATTTGTCGTCTTCGGGCGAGATGGCGCTGGGCGGAGGAGGCGCCTCGGGACGCGTGGGCGGCGGGTGCGTCAATGGGTGCTGCGCGGCCTGCGCGTGAAGGTAACTCAACACATCCGCTCCTGCGAGAGGCAGGGCGGCGGACAGCCAAGACAATTGGCGTAACAGCTCCCGGCGGGAGATTCCGTATCGTTGCGGACGGGCAATTCTGAGGTATGGCCGTATCATCGCTTTGACTGCGGAATCAAACCAGGCAAAGTTACGTATGTAGGCCAGCGTAACATTCAGAGGCTAGCCTCTTGTGGGTTAGATGCAGGAAAATGGCTGCAGGTAACCCGGGGCCGGGGCGGCAAATTTGCTGGAGCAAGCGTCCAATGACTTGTACGCATGGGTGCGCGGGTACAACAAGTGAGCCGCAAACGCATTATCATTTGGGCCGCCGTTGGCGCGGGCGCCTTGACGGCGGTCGTGGTCCCGCTTGCCTTGCACCACTACCGGCCGGCCTGGACCATGATTCAGGGAGCAGTGATTCGGAGCGATGAAGATCCACGCAAAGAATTGCCCATTCCCGGCGCCGTGGTGACCGCAACGCGCGGAGAGTCAAGCCTGACTACTCAATCGGACGCGTCAGGGTACTTCAGAATCGCTTTTCCCGGAGTAATCTGGCCCGGACAGACTGTGCTTTTGAACTTTCAGCATCCCGATTACCAGCCGCTCGATCTCACCATGCCAATCCAGTTTCGCTCCTCGACCAGGGAGTTGATAATTGCCGCTATGAAGCCGGATCCGGTCCTGGCCAGCAACAATTCATCCGCCCCGCAAGTGGTTGTTTCGAATCTCAGAGTGCGCTATACGGTGAACTCCCAAAGCTCACAGAATATCGGCAGTGCGGCTAAAATCTTTCAGGTGGTGAATCGGGAGAATGTGCCATGCCGCCGGCAAGCCCCATGCTCTCCCGACGGCTACTGGAAGGCCTCGACTGGTACGGCGAAGTTGGACGCGGGCCCAGGCAACGAGTTTCGCGAAGCTCGCGCCTCCTGCATCGCCGGTCCTTGTCCGTTTACGCGCATCGATTCCAGCGGACTTACGCACGATGGCCGCGTCATCGCTGCGTCAGCCGTGGATTGGTCGGGCACAGCGACGTTTCTTCTCGAAGCTGAGGTTTTTCATGTCGGAATCGGTTCTGAAGTGCGCGAGCTCTATCCAGTCATCTTCGAGCGGACGATTCAGTTCAACCTGCCTGCCACGGAGGAGGGCGTATGTCTTGAGGCCGAAGTCAATGGCGTTTCCATGGTTTTTCCCCTTGGGCCCGACCTCAATCTAAGCTGGGCCACCTGCACCGAGCGCAACGGATCGGAAAGTGAGAAATCCACCGTTTATCAATGCCAGCTCAAGCCAGGATTTCGCTTCTGACCCATTCCCGCAGCGCGTCATGATTGATGAGTACACATTTGCGCTAGTTGGAAGATGGCGTAGGCGCTCGCGCGTCAACGCGAGGAAGCGATTGAGTCTGTAGCAGGGGAATTTCAATCACTGCGAGACCGTTGACGGGCAGGGTAAGCTCGAGGACGCCGTTCCTCAGCCTGCTCGGTTCGGGCGCGGGCAGCGCCGAGGCGCGGTTGAGAGCGGCAACCTGCGCCGGGGTGGGATAGCGCGGACTGCCCATGGCGCGGTAGGCCGTCATCGGGTTGCCCTGGGTCGCATCCACGCGCTGAATTGTTACCGCGGCGTCAGCTGCGACTCCCTTAAAGGTTAGACGCATCGTGAGCGGAGCGCCCTGTGCCAGCTTGTCCATATCCACCAGATTCCACGCTGCCACGATCAGCGCGCCATCCTTGCGGCGCGTCACCAGCAAGTTATCGGCCGGGTTGGCAAGCCGCTCCTTGCCCAACTTATGCAACAGCGAAAAATCGTAAAAACTGGGCTTCTTGATCCGATCCAGTGCGATGAGCCCGAAGGCGCCATCAAACGGCGTTCTCGCCACGCCGTCCTCTTCAAAGACATCATCGAAGGTCCAGAACGACATCATATTCACTTTGCCATCGCACTGGCTGATGTCCCTTGCCAGGGCAGGTCCCACGTACCAGTTATCGCGCGCCCACAGGAGGCCAAAAGAGGGAACGTTCCATTCTGTCCACATCAGCGGCAGCGCAGGAAGTGCCGAAGCGCGAATCTCGTCATCTACTTTTTCCACGGCGCGGCAGACGCGGTCGCGCATGGGGATATCCTCATGGGTTCCGAACAGATCCTCGACGGTGTCGTCTGCATACCCGTGCGTGGAGACGAAATCGATGGGCACATGCTCGCGGCCGATGTGATCGAGGAAGGCGGGAATCCAATGTGCGGATGAGGTAGCCGGCCCGCCGACACGCAGCCGTGGGTTGACCGTCTTCAACGCGCGGGCGGTGTGATCGTAGAGTTCGAAATAGCTTTGCTGCTTTGGCTCGCCGGTCCAGAAATCGATGTTGGGCTCGTTCCACACTTCAAAGTACCATTGAGAAACCTCATCGAGGCCATAGCGGTCGACCAGATGCCGGGCGAAGGCTGCGATCAGCGCATCCCACTTCGCGTAATCTTTGGGAGGCGCAACAATCGGCTTGTACCAGAAGGCATGATAGTCCAGCCGCGACGCGAGCGCCTTGGGCATAAAACTGATTTCGACGAACGGCCGTGCGCCAGCGGATAGCAAGCCGTCGTAGATCTGATCGACATAAGACCAGTTGTAGATGGGGTTGCCCTGCGCATCCTCGCTGTAGACGCCGTTCTCTTCGTCGAAAATTCCGTGGAAGCGAACGTAGCGCATGCCAATCCGGTCGTGCACATCTTTCATATCTTTGCGATAGTTGTCTCGCAAAGCCAGCACCGCGTGCCCAGAGCCAAACATCTCTTCCCAAAAATGCGGAAAGGGATGAGCAGGGGCGCCGGCGTCAATAGGAATCGTGACCGCGGCGGACTGCGCGGACAGCTGGCTGCAGGGCGCGGCCCAGGCTAGGATCACTGCAGTCAGCAGAGAAGGGAGCGATTTCATCGTTGAATCTCAATCACCGCCAGGCCCATGGGCGGCAAGGTTAGCGTGAGCCGGCCCTGGCGGATGATTGTCGATTCCGGCGGTCCCATATCCGCGGCTTTGCGTAGCGCGGCGATCTCGTCCTGCGTGGGATACTTCGGACTGCCCATCTTCTTCCACGCATCCAGCGTATCGCCGTGCGCGGCGTCTACGCGGCGGATGGTTGCATGCGCATCGGCGGCGACGCCTTTGATGTCGAGATCGATGGTCTTGTCCGCGCCCCCGGCGCCGGGTTCCACCAGATTCCAGGCGGCGATCACGAGCGTGCCATCTTCGCGCTGCGTGGCCAGCACATCGTCCGCGGCAGCCGGCAGCCGCTCTGTCCCCAGCCCGTGCAGCAGCTCGAAGGCATCGTATGCGGGCTTAGGAATTCCATCCTCGGCCATTAAGCCGAAGCCGCCGTAGAAGGGCGTTTTGATGACGCCCTGCTCCTCGAAGACATCGGAGAAGGTCCAGTACGACATCATCTCCGTCATGCCATCGCACTGGCGGATGGTGTTGGCCATCCACGGGCCCATGTAGATCGAATCTGTGATCTCCTGCTGGTTGGAATACACGGCGTTAAACTCGCTCCAGATGAGCGGCAGGCCGGGCTTCGCGGAGTGCTCGATTTCCTCATGCACCTTGCGGACCGCCTGGCACACCATGCCATGCGGCGCCATGGAGCGGCTGTCGTGGAAGACGTTTTCAGCCGAATCATTGCCGTAGACGTGCGTGGAAACGAAGTCCAGCGGGACATGGTTCTGGGTGGCGTGGGCGATCATGTCACCGACCCATGCGGCCTGCGCCGTGGCCGGACCGCCCACGCGAATCCGCGGATTCACCAATTTGAGAGAGCGCGCAGTGTGGTCGTATAACTCGAAATAAGTAGCCTGCTTCGGCTCGCCGGTCCAGAAATCGATGTTGGGCTCGTTCCACACTTCAAAGTACCACTGTGAAACTTCGTCGATGCCGTAGCGTTCAATAAGATGCTGCGCAAAAGCCGAGATCAACGCTTCCCACTTGGCATAATCTCTGGGCGGCGAGACGATCTGCTTGTACCAGAAGGCGTGATAATCAAGGCGCGCAGCCAGGGCTTTGGGCATAAAGCTGATCTCGACAAATGGCCGTACCCCCTCGGCGAGCAGCCCGTCGTAGATCTGGTCCACATAGGACCAGTTATAGATCGGATTGCCCTGTGCGTCCTCGCTGTAGACGCCGTTTTCATCGTGGAAGATGGCGTGAAAGCGAACGTAGCGAAAGCCGGTAATCTGCTTCACCTGGCGCACGTCGCTGCGGTAGCTCGCGCGCATGGCCAGATTGGCGCGCCCGGAACCGAACATCTGTTCCCAATAATGCGGAAACGGCGTAGCCGCGGCGTGTGCGTCGATGGCCACCTGCTCCGCGTTTCCCGTCCCGCCCTGTTGGGCGTGCAGCGGCGCAAGAGAGGCCGCGAAGATGATCGCCGAAACCAGAACTGGGCGGATGCGAGACATTGAGATTCTCCAAAATCGCCGCGTGAATGTAGTTTCCGGAGACTCTTGCCTTCCTGCCGTTCAGCAGGCGTCCGCTCCCGCTGCTCGTTTTCAAAAAAAAGGTGGAAAGAGGAGGGTGCTTCAGATCGAAGCACCCTCCGGGAAGTTTCAACAAGCGCTCGAATCAGAAGCTGAAGCGGGCCTGGAAATCAAGCGTTCTCGCTCCAAGAGCATCGCCCGCCTGGCCAAGGTTCGAACTCTGAACGCTGGTCGAGAGGCTGCTGGGGTTGATATTCAACAAATTGAAGATGTTGAAAAAGTTGGCTTTGATTTCGAACTTTGCGCCCTCGCCCAAAACCTTCATGTTCGGCAGGCCGAACGCCTTGGCGGCCGTTATATCGACATCCCTGTATCCGGGGCCCGGAAAAGTGTTGCGGCCGATTCCCGGCGGAGGGATGTAGTTGTTTGTCGACTGTCCCGTCATGTCCGTGATGGCATTCGTGAAGTCCGGAACACTGAAGTAGTTGTCAGAGAAGAGATTGTTGTTCGTGCCGGTATTCATTGTTCCCGGATTGGGGAAGTTGCTTCCCGTCTCAAAGGCATTGTTGCTGGTGCTGTTGCCGGCTCCGCCCAGATACGTGGGACGCAGGGCCAGATATCCGTAGTTGCAGGTATTGCAGTAGAACTGATGCGGCGCAGTATAGGTCGGAGTCCATCCAAAGCCAGAGTGGAAGGTCATAATGCCGCTGAGCGACCATCCGCCGGCGGCCTTTTCCATCCATTCGTTCGAGCCGTGGAAGATCACGGGCTGCCAGACGCCAAACAGCTTGAATGTGTGATTGACGTCGAAATCCGATCTTCCGTAAGCGAATTTGGGGTTGTAAAGATAGGGGCTGCGGGCGTACGGTCCCGAGTCTGTATCCGAGCTGCGGCCCCAGGTAAACTGCGCGTCGGCAGAGAAGGTGTGCGAGAACTGATGCTTCAGTCCGGCAAGCATCATGTTGTTCATTGACCAGCCGCTGCTGCCGAAGGTGTTGACGCTGTTGACGTAAAAACTCTGCGGAGCCCCGATGATATCTCCCAGAGCGGTGGCATCGTAGTTGAACATCAGATGCCGGCCGAAGCCGCCCACATAGCCCAGATTCATGACGTTCGCATGCCCCAGATCCTGCTCGATGTCCAGGGAGTAGTGTTCCAGGTACTGGGTGGGCATGGTTCCGGGCAAGCCGCCCAGGTTTGCGTGCCCTATGGTGGGCAGGCCGGCGTTGGGCATGCCCGCGGGGATAAACGTAGTAATCGCGCTGGGATTGGGCGGGTAGCCAAAGGGGCTGTGCAGGTCGGTCGACACCGCGTAGATGATATTGGGGTTGATGTTCATCGGGCTCGTGCTGGTGCCTGGAACGGAGCTGGTTCCGGGCGGGTTGCCGTCGTAATTGTTGGCGTTTGCAATCTCCTCCCCGTTATAGTTGAGGCCGAACCCGCCCCGAATCACCAGCCTGTTGTTGTAGAAATTAGGGCTCCAGTTGAAACCCACCTCTGGTCCGAAGTTCAGCTTTTGTGCCGTCCAGCCGTTGATGCCCGTGCGTATGGTGATTCCGGTCAAGAGGCTGGTACCGGTCCCAAACGTCAGCACGCCCATGTGATTGTCTTTGTCGTCTATGGGGCCGAAGTAGGACCAGCGCAGTCCGGCGGTCAGAGTCAGGTTGGGACGAACCTTCCAGTCGTCCTGAAAGAAAACGCCGAACACGTCTTCACGGTTGTCGTTGCGGAAACCTCCGGGAAGGCCGGTGGTTGCCTGGAACGATCCGCCTTCTGCTTCAGGAGCATCGTTCATGAAATCCCACAGATTGTAGAAGGTGTACTGCGGGATGCTGATGGGAACGTTCAAGTAGTAAAGCCGGGTTAGATCGAATCCGGCTTTCATGGTATGCGAGTGCAGAACCTTGGTGGCAACGTCTTTGTAGCTGTAGGTCCACTGATCCAAATGGCCGGGATACCCTGGCCCAAATTGGCCGAGGTCGGCGCTTCCGATGTCCATCACAAAGTCCTGGGGCAGGCCAACGGGCTCCTGTGGATTGTCGGTGACTTCGTTATAGCGCCACCCCGCGGCGTTGGCGCGTGCTTCGTTCAGGAAGGTCGGCGAGAAGGTGTGGTTCCAGATGAGCGAAAATGCATTGTTGATCTGACTGTGATTGAAGAGGTCATAACCATATCCACCGTTGTATTTGGACGTACTCGCTGGAACCCAGTAGATGGCAAAAGCCAGGTGATCTTTGCTGGTCGCATCAGCGTCCAGGCGCCCGTTGTACTGCTTGAAATCGGAGGTGGTGGGGTTAATGATGGTGTATTGGTCGATATCGGCGGTGGTCGAGAGTCCGCCGCCGACACCAGGGTCACTGTCGCTGACCCAGGTGAGGTCCTGCGTGCCCAGCGCAGTGGTGAGCGGCGAACCGATGTTCAATCCCCCCGTGACGGCCACGCAGTTCGACGCATTCAGCGAGGCATCGGCGCAGGTCACGCCGGTTGCCGCAGTGCCGATGACACCCGCTTTGGGAAAGTTCAGAAAGGTTGAGGCGATGCTGCCTGAGGGAGCCAGTGCAGCCAGCGAGGAGGTCACATACCACCCGGTGCTCGTCTGAGAGGCGTTCAGGTTTTGCCCCTCGTAGCTGAAGAAGGCAAAGACCTTGTTTTTCCAGATCGGCCCTCCCACGCTGCCGCCCCACTGGTTGTAGCGGTCCGTGTCGCGGAGCAGGAGGCTCTTATTTGTGACCGACGCCGGGCCGTTCCAGCGCTGAAAGGCGTTCAATCCCGGCCGTGCGAAATAGCCGAAGATGCTGCCGTGGAGATCGTTGGTCCCGCTCTTGGTGGTAACCTCGGTCAGAGCGCCGTCGAACCGGGCGTTTTCAGCATCGTAGGCGTTGGTGACGATTTGAATGTTGCCGATCGAGTCCATGCTGGGAGTGATGATCGTCGCTCCGCCCCAAACAGCGCTCACCGTGCTGATGCCGTCTACGGTGAAGCCATTGTTTTCAAACTGCCCCCCGTTGGTGTTTGCCGAAGGGCCATTTTCCGTGGCGAAGATACTGCTGTTGGCGCCAAGGTTCCCGCCGCCGCCGCCGTGGCTGGCGCCCGACTGCGTTCCGGGAGCTGCGAATCCGCCGCCGCTGCCTTGCTGCGATCCATCGGCGAGGGTCCCCGGGGCCAACTGAACAAGCTGCATCGCGTCGCGCTCGAATTCGGGGAAGTGCTGGACCTCATTCGAGTCGATGCTTATGCCATTGTTCGCGGTTTCGTAGTCGAGGGCGGGCGCGGTCGAGGCACTCACTGTCACCGTCGCCGTGGCGGCCCCAACCGCCATCACCACGTTGATCGCATTCGGTTGCTCCGGAATCAGTTGCAGATGATCGAGGACCTGCTTCTGAAATCCGTCTTTCTCGACGACCAGGGTGAAAATGTCTGGTGGCAAGGCGTTGAAGTTGTAGATACCGCTGGCGTCGCTTGTGGTGACCTTCGACTCGTTGGTTCCGGTGTCGGTCAGGGTCAAGGTTGCGCCGGGAATGACCGCGCCGGAAGGATCGGTCACCACGCCCTGGATCGATGCGCGGAACTGGGCCTGGGCCGCGGGGACGGAAAGCCACGAAAGCGCGGCAAATAACAGTACGGCTCGCAAGCCGAGCCAGGCTGTTCTTGTTTTCGATCGGTGAAGGGTGGTTGCAGTCTCAGGCGCAGGTGGCCTGAATGACAATAGAGTGCGCATACTTCCTCCTTTGTAAGGCGTGCAAGCTGCTTCGATTTATGCCGAAAGCGCCAAAATGGCGGATTGCGAGTAGAAGGTCCTTGGGGACGACGGGGATTTAGCCCTCTGTACAGCGCAACAGCAACTTTAGATGTATGAGGAGATATTTCGGTTGTCTGGCAGGGGTCCGCCAACTTGTTGTCGGAACGATTTTTTTGCTACAGGCAAAAGCAGACTTTCTCGACATGGATACACCGAGTCATCCACTCTTGACAGACAGGGGATCGGCTCTCAGGCCCATCCTGTTCCTGAGGGGCCTACCGAGTTCCAGAAGTTCGCGCTGGCAACGACAGGCCGGTTGCTTGCGGTCTACGGCGCCAATCGCTTCACAGGGCAGGAGCTTCCTTCGATCCCAGCGTGAATGGGCCCGCTCCGGAGGAAATGATGATCGGCCCGGACGATGAATAACGCCAGACGCCGCTCTAAAGGACGTGGCAGTTGCCATGACGAGGTATTCGATGGCAGAAAATCATGATCGCAATATTCGCCGGTGTACGCATCTCACATGATTGCCTACGGGGAACTGTTTCGAATACTGGGCTATTCCGTAGTGTTTTAGTTTGCTCCCACGGGCTGCCGGAGTCCGCGAATCGTGGCAAGGATGAGGCAGCACAAAAGGCTGAAAGGACGCCCTCCTTTGAGGGCGTCCTCGAACCCGGCGCCTATTGTGTCGATACGCCTGCCATGTTGGAGGGAGCACTTGTGACACCGGAAGCGTCGACGCTCTCCACGATGTATTCGTAGGTCTGCCCCGCCTGGGCCGTGGTGTCGACGTATGAGGTCTGTGTAATGGCCGAGGCATTCAACTGCTGATAGGATGAGCTGCCGCTGGGTGAGCGATAGACGTAATATCCCGCAACGGGATCGGAAGAGGTGGTGGGCGCATCCCAGGTCACGTTGACCTGATTGGATGAGGACGCCGTCTCTCCTGTGCCGGTGAGGGCGATCACGGTGGAGGAGCCGGTGGAGGAGTTGCTGGTCAGGGTGAGCGAACCGGAAGCCGCCCCGGCGGCGGTGGGATCGAACTCGATGCTCAGGGTCGCAGTCTGATTAGGGCTCAAGGTGAGCGGCAAGCTGGCCCCGGAGACCGTGAAGCCGGTTCCGGTCACGGTGGCTGCGCTCACGGTCACAGATGCGGTGCCGGTCGAGGACAGAATCAGGGATTGGGTCGCCGGGGAGTTCAGAGCCACGCTGCCGAAAGCAATGGTGGTGGCGTTGACCCCGAGCGTGGGCACTTCCGCACCCAGTGACAGGGCGAAAGTCTTGGCCACGCTGCCGGCGCTGGCGGTCAGAGTCGCGGTTTGCGCGGTGCTGACGGAGGAGACGGTTGCGGTGAAGCTAGCGGTCGTCGAGCCCGCGGCCACGGCGACCGTCGCCGGCACGGTCACGGCGCTGCTGCTGCTGGCCAGACTCACGCTGAAACCGCCCGTGCCTGCCGCTGCGTTCAGGGTGACTGTGCAGCTATCGCTTCCCGCTGCTGTCATGGAGCCGCTCGCGCAGCTCAGCGCGCTCAGCATGGGCGTGCCCGTGCCGCTCAGGCTGACGGCGGTCGAGGCGCCGGCGGAGGAGTTGCTGGCGATGGTCAGCGAGCCGGAAGCTGCGCCCGCAGTAGTGGGATCGAACTCGACGGTGAGAACCGCGGTTTGGTTGGGGTTCAGGGTCAGCGGGAATGTGGCTCCGGAGACCGTGAAGCCGGTCCCGGCCACGGTGGCCGCGCTGACGGTCACGGCCGCAGTGCCGGTCGAGGACAGAGTCAACGTCTGCGTGGTGGCGGTATTTACGTTGATGCTGCCGAATGACAAACTGGACGAGCTAACGCTGAGCGTGGGCACTTCCGCGCCCAGTGACAGGGCGAAAGTCTTGACCACGCTGCCTGCGCTGGCGGTCAGAGTCGCGGTTTGCGCGGTGCTGACGGAGGAGACGGTTGCGGTGAAGCTAGCGGTCGTCGAGCCCGCGGCCACGGCGACCGTCGCCGGCACGGTCACGGCGCTGCCGCTGCTGGCCAGGCTCACGCTGAAACCGCCCGTGCCTGCCGCTGCGTTCAGGGTGACTGTGCAGCTATCGCTTCCCGCTGCTGTCATGGAGCCGCTGGTGCAGCTCAGCGCGCTCAGCACAGGCACTCCCACACCCGTGCCGCTCAGGCTGACGGCGGTCGAGGCGCCGGCGGAGGAGTTGCTGGCGATGGTCAGCGAGCCGGAAGCTGCGCCCGCAGTAGTGGGATCGAACTCGACGGTGAGAACCGCGGTTTGGTTGGGGTTCAGGGTCAGCGGGAATGTGGCTCCGGAGACCGTGAAGCCGGTCCCGGCCACGGTGGCCGCGCTGACGGTCACGGCCGCAGTGCCGGTCGAGGACATAGTCAACGTCTGCGTGGTGGCGGTATTTACGTTGATGCTGCCGAATGACAAACTGGACGAGCTAACGCTGAGCGTGGGCACTTCCGCACCCAGTGACAGGGCGAAAGTCTTGGCCACGCTGCCGGCGCTGGCGGTCAGAGTCGCGGTTTGCGCGGTGCTGACGGAGGAGACGGTTGCGGTGAAGCTAGCGGTCGTCGAGCCCGCGGCCACGGCGACCGTCGCCGGCACGGTCACGGCGCTGCTGCTGCTGGCCAGACTCACGCTGAAACCGCCCGTGCCTGCCGCTGCGTTCAGGGTGACTGTGCAGCTATCGCTTCCCGCTGCTGTCATGGAGCCGCTCGCGCAGCTCAGCGCGCTCAGCATGGGCGTGCCCGTGCCGCTCAGGCTGACGGCGGTCGAGGCGCCGGCGGAGGAGTTGCTGGCGATGGTCAGCGAGCCGGAAGCTGCGCCCGCAGTAGTGGGATCGAACTCGACGGTGAGAACCGCGGTTTGGTTGGGGTTCAGGGTCAGCGGGAATGTGGCTCCGGAGACCGTGAAGCCGGTCCCGGCCACGGTGGCCGCGCTGACGGTCACGGCCGCAGTGCCGGTCGAGGACAGAGTCAACGTCTGCGTGGTGGCGGTATTTACGTTGATGCTGCCGAATGACAAACTGGACGAGCTAACGCTGAGCGTGGGCACTTCCGCGCCCAGTGACAGGGCGAAAGTCTTGGCCACGCTGCCTGCGCTGGCGGTCAGAGTCGCGGTTTGCGCGGTGCTGACGGAGGAGACGGTTGCGGTGAAGCTAGCGGTCGTCGAGCCCGCGGCCACGGCGACCGTCGCCGGCACGGTCACGGCGCTGCTGCTGCTGGCCAGACTCACGCTGAAACCGCCCGTGCCTGCCGCTGCGTTCAGGGTGACTGTGCAGCTATCGCTTCCCGCTGCTGTCATGGAGCCGCTCGCGCAGCTCAGCGCGCTCAGCATGGGCGTGCCCGTGCCGCTCAGGCTGACCATGGACGAAGTTCCGCTGGAAGAGTTGCTGGTCAGCTTCAGCTGGCCTGTCACCGCCCCGGCGGTGATGGGTTCGAAATGCACGCTCAACGTTGCCGTCTGACCAGGATTGAGGGTCGCCGGAAGATCGTCACTGGAGATCGAAAATCCGCTCCCTGCCAGCGTTTCCGCGCTCACGGTCACCGCCGCAGTGCCGGATGAGGTCAAGGTCAGCGATTGCGTGGTGGCCGTATTGACATTAACGCTGCCGAAGGCCAGGCTCGAGGTACTGAGGCTCAGCGCCGGTACCGAAGCGCCCAACTGCAGGGGGAAAGTCTGCGCCACACCTCCCAGGCTGGCGGTTATCGTCGAGGCTTGCACAGAGGTGACCGGTGAAATATTCGCGGTAAAATCAGCGCTGTTCGCTCCCGCCGGTACTGTCACGGAGGCAGGCACGACTACGGCGCTATTACTGCTTGCCAGATTCACGTCCAGGCCACCAGTAGCCGCTGCCGCATTCAGCGTTACGGTGCAATTGTCCGAACCCGCTCCCGTCATCGAGCTACTGGTGCAGGTTAGCTGGCTCAGCATCGGCACGCCGGTGCCGCTCAGGCTGACGGCGGTCGATGTTCCGGTCGAAGAGTTGGTGGCGATCGTCAATTGGCCAGTCGTCGCCCCAGATGCAGTGGGGTTGAATTGGATGGGGAGCGTGACACTGCCATTGGCGGCAACACTCATAGGCAAGCTGTTCTGGCCACCGACAGAAAAAGATTGGCCAGTTATATTCAACTGAGAGATCTCAACCGGCGCCGTACCCTGGTTTGAAAGGGTGACATTGGCATTTGAAGTTTGACCCACAGCCACGGAGCCAAATGCAACAGTGTTTGTCTGGGCGACTAGCGTCCCTGTTGCGACCTCCGCGGTCGAATTCTTCGTTATAAATGAACCACCGCAGCCGCACAGCACAAGGCTGCAGGCCAGCATGGTGAGTTGTCCTACTCGCATAAGTTTCCTTCGGCGCACGTGCCTCTGAGCGCGTGTGTTTTGTTCATCGGCGCGCGGGGGGTGAGATATATCGATCGCTTGCCTTAAGGTAATCATGTAATTGTTACTAATGTGATCAGTGTAGTGGCTTGTACGGTTACTGCAAACGTTACTTTAATCACTTGTAGCGTGTTTTTTTAGAGATTAGTAATGTCACTTTCGCATCGTTGGATCAGGGGTGTCGTCCAGCACCTTTGAGCCACATGGTGTGGGCGTCAAGGGTGGAGAGGGAATTAAAGTGGCTTTCGGGGAGGGTCTTGGGAGGTTAAGTCCAAGAAAACATAGAACGGTTTGAGCTGTGTGTTACGTTTCTGCTATCGCAAGTGCTCGCTTACGCGGGCGCCGCGAGGTGCAATATGGTGCAGGATTTGAAACTGGAAAACACATTGCCGTCGACGCTGGATTTGCATTCGCCGCGGATGAAGGCAAACCGCGATGCGCTGCTGGAGTTGCTGGCGGCAATGCGGAGGGAGGAAGATTCGATCCGGCTGGGCGGAGGAGCCAAGGCTGCGGAGGCCCAGCATGCCAAGGGACGGCTGACAGTGCGGGAACGGCTGGCGCTACTGCTCGATGAAGGGACGGATTTCCTGGAACTTGGCCTGTGGGCGGCGCATGGAATGTATGCCGAGTATGGCGGCGCCGCCGGCGCCGGCGTGGTGACGGGCCTGGGCCGGGTGAGCGGCCGCCTGTGCATGATCGTGGCCAACGATGCCACAGTGAAGGCTGGTGCCTTCTTCCCGATGACGGCAAAAAAGGTACTGCGCGCCCAGACCATCGCCATGGAAAATCGCATTCCCACGCTCTACCTTGTCGACTCTGCCGGAGTGTTTCTGCCGCTGCAGGAGGATGTATTTCCGGATACCGACGACTTTGGCAGAGTCTTTCGCAACAATGCGGTGATGAGTTCGCGGGGAATTCCGCAGATTACCGCGATTATGGGCATGTGCGTGGCGGGTGGCGCCTATCTGCCGGTGATGACGGATACGGTGCTGATGACCGAAGGATCGGGGCTGTTCCTGGCCGGACCGGCGCTGGTGCAGGCGGCAATTGGGCAGAAGACAGACGCCGAGGAGCTGGGCGGAGCGGCCATGCACGCAGAGATCTCTGGCACGGTCGATTTTAAGGAGCCGAACGATCACATGTGCATGGCGCGGTTGCGTTCTCTGGTGGGCAAAATGGGACAGCGGATTCCCATGTCCCAGAATCGGGACCCCCGCCCCGCGGACGAAGGCTCGTCCGCGGGGACCCGTGATCTGGGGCACTCAAATCCATCCGATCGTGAGGTTTTTCGCCGGAGGGAGTTCGATGCGGTGCGCGATGCGCCGAAATATGCGGCGGAGGACATGTATGGGTTTCTGAATCCCGCGCCTGGCGCAAGCAATGTGTACGACATGCGCGAGATTATTGCGCGCATCGTGGATTTGAGCGAGTTTGACGAGTACAAGGCGGAGTTTGGGCGAACCGTGCTCTGTGGCTATGCGCGCATCGGCGGGCGAGCGGTAGGAATTGTCGCTAACCAGAAGACCAACCAGATGCAAACCGTGGCCATGGGTCCGGCGGCAGGCGCCAAGCGAATCGAGGTAGGTGGAGTGATCTACACAGAAGGCGCCCAGAAGGCGGCCCGCTTCATCATGGACTGCAATCAGAATCTCGTTCCGCTGGTGTTCCTGCACGACGTCAATGGATTCATGGTGGGCAAGGAAGCCGAGTGGTCGGGGATCATTCGCGCCGGAGCGAAGATGGTATCCGCGGTAAGCACGAGCGTGGTGCCGAAGATCGCGGTTATCGTTGGCGGCAGCTTCGGCGCCGGGCACTACGCGATGTGCGGGAAGGCCTACGATCCCCGTTTTCTGTTTGCGTGGCCGACGGCGCGCTATGCGGTGATGAGCGGAGCTTCCGCCGCGAATACGCTGGTCGAGGTTCGCGCCAAGCAAATGGAACGCGGCGGGAAGGTTGTGTCGGAGGCGGAGAAGGCTGCGCTTTATGAGGAAATCCGTGCCGCCTACGATGCGCAGGCCGATCCGCGTTACGGTGCGGCGCGGCTCTGGATCGATGCCATTATCGACCCGGCAAAGACCAGAGAGGTGCTGATGGCAGCGCTGGAGGCATGTGCCCTCAATCCCGATGTGCCCGGCTTCAATCCGGGCGTTTTGCAGACGTGATGCAGCTTTAGGTTCGAGCTGCCGGCTCTCAAGCCGATGGGCGCGGTAAGCCTGGGATGAAAATCATTATCCAAGTGATTTTAGCGGCATCAAATTTAGTGAAGTGGGCCGGCAACTCGAATTCCCTGCGAAGGAGCCTGAAATGAAAGTCGAGCTGGAGCAGCAGGAGCAGAGCCTTTATCCGTTTGTATTGACCGAGGAGCAGGAACAACTGCAACGCGAGATCCGCACCTTTGCGGCGCGCGAGATTGCGCCCAACGTGATGAAGTGGGACGAGGCCAGCGAGTTTCCTTTGGCTACGATCAAGGATTTGGGCAAGCTGGGGCTGCTGGGCATCATCTTTCCGCCGGAGTACGGCGGTGCCGGGCTCGGCTACGTGGACTACGCGCTGGCCATCGAGGAACTTTCCGCTGTCGACGGCTCGCTGGGCATTACCGTGGCGGCGCATAACTCGCTGGGGACGAATCATATTTTTCTCGCCGGGAGCGAATTGCAGCGGCGCAAATACATTCCGCTGCTGGCCAGCGGCGAGTGGCTGGGAGCGTGGGCGTTGACGGAGCCGGGGTCGGGGTCGGACGCGAGCAGCGCGCGGACCCGCGCGGTGAAGAAGGGCGACCGCTACGTGCTGAACGGCAACAAGACCTTCATCACCAACGGGCATTATGCCGATGTGGCCGTGGTGATTGCAGTGACGGACAAGAGCAAGGGCACGCACGGGCTCTCGGCATTTGTCGTGGAAAAAGGGACGAAGGGATTCCGGCCCGGGAAGAAGGAGAACAAGCTCGGACTGCGCGCCAGCGATACCAGCGAATTGATCTTCGAGGATTGCGAGATTCCCGAGGAGAACCTGCTTGGGCGGGAGGGCGAAGGGTTCGTCGACGCAATGCGTGTGCTCGATGGCGGCCGCATTTCGATTGCGGCGATGGCGCTGGGCATTGCGCGCGGTGCGCTGGACGCCGCGCTCAAATACGTGAAGGAACGGCGACAGTTCGGGAAGGCGATTGCGGAGTTCCAGGGCACCCAATGGAAGCTGGCCGATATGGCTACGGAGCTGGACGCGGCGCGGCTGCTGACGCAGCGGGCGGCGGTGCTGAAGGACGCGGGACGCAAGGTGACGCGCGAGTCGTCGATGGCCAAGCTGTATGCCGGCGAAGTAGCGGTGCGCATCTGCAATGAGGCAGTGCAGCTCTTCGGCGGATATGGCGTCATCAAAGACTACCCGGCGGAGAAGTATTATCGCGATGTGAAGGTGTGCACGATCGGCGAGGGAACGAGCGAGATTCAGCGGATGGTGATTGCAAGGGAGATCTTGAAGGTCTACCCATCCCGGGGGTAGCTTCTGGCCACCGCCCGGTCTCCAGACCGGAGTCCCCGATGACAGGTCTTTGTCGTTGGGGTGGCAGGCCGGCTGTCGTGCGGGCCTCCAGGCCCGCACTCGCGCGGGAACGACTACCGAATCACAAGGTCATAACACTAGGAGCTGAAGCTGTTTTTCATGAGCGAACTGGTCAAGATTGTCGAATGCCCGCGCGACGCGTGGCAGGGGCTGCCGGGAGTGATTCCCGCGGAGGAGAAGGCCGGTTACTTGCGCATGTTGATCGAGGCGGGATTCACTCATATCGATGCGGTGAGCTTTGTTTCGCGGGCGGCGGTTCCGCAGATGGCGGACTCCGAGCGCGTGCTGGAGCTGCTGAGGCCGCCTTCTTCCGTCGAGACGATTGGCATCGTGGTGAATGCCAGGGGTGCGGAGCGTGCGATTGCGACGGGCGCGGTGCGGACGCTGGGGTTTCCATATTCGATCTCGCCGGAGTTTCTGTGGCGCAATCAGCATCAGACGCAGGAAGAATCGCTTGAGGTATTGAAGACGATTCGGGCGCTGGCGAGCGGAGCGGGCCTGAACATCGCCGCATATGTATCGATGGCGTTCGGAAATCCCTATGGCGATCCATGGAGCGAGCGGGCGGTGATCGATGCGTGTGGATCGCTCATTGAGGAGAGCGTGACGGCGATCGCACTTGCAGATACGGTGGGACTGGCGACGGCGCAGCAGATTGCGGAGACAGTTACAGCGACGATCGAGGCGCATCGCGGAACTGAGATTGGCGTGCATTTGCACGCACGGCCCGGCGAAGCAGCGGCGCGCATTCGCGCGGCGTTCGACGCAGGTTGCCGGCGGTTCGATGCGGCCATCGGCGGGCTGGGCGGATGCCCTTTTGCGCAGGATGCGCTGGTAGGGAACATTTCCACCGAAACATTGACCGCGGTGCTGGCGGATTGCGGCGCCAAGTTGCCGATGCTGGGGCCGCTGGAGGATTTGAAACTGGCAAACGCGAAGATTGCCAGCGGCTTTGGAGCTGTTACGGCGTAGTGCTCAGACCCTTGCGCAGACGCTTGCTCTGGTGCGCCTTGCCGGGCTTGTGGCTTGGAGGAAAGCGTGAATTACGGCACGATTTTGGTTGCGAACAACGGCCCGGTACGGACGATCACACTCAATCGGCCCGAGCGGCGCAATGCGATGACTCCCGAGATGCAGACGGAGTTGATTGCCGCGATGGGAGATGCTGTGGTCAGCGGTTGCCGGGTGCTGGTGTTGGCTGGCGCGGGACAGGCGTTTTGTTCCGGCCTGGATTTATCGGCATTGCAGGCGATGCAGGACATGACAGCAACCGAGCATCGCGCCGACGCGGAGCGAATCGAGAGACTCTTCCTGACGCTCTACGAGTTGCCGATTCCGACCATTGCCGCGGTGCATGGAGCGGCGATCGCAGGCGGGACCGGGTTGGCCATGATTTGCGACTTTGCTTTGGCCACGCCGGCGGCGAAATTCGGATTCACCGAGGCGCGAATCGGCTTTGTGCCCGCGATGGTATCGGCTTTTCTGGCTTTGCAAATTGGAGACAAGCGCAGCCGCGACCTGCTGCTGACGGGCCGACTCTTCGATGCGGAAGAGGCGCGGCGGCTGGGGTTGGTGAATGAGGTTGTGCCGCCGGAAGAGCTGGCGCAGCGCGTTCAGACGATGGCGGATGTTCTGGTTGCGAACAGTCCGATGTCCGTGAAAGCCACCAAGCGCCTGATGGCGGTGCAAAATAAGGCATGGCTGGATGCCGCGACTAAGGCGGCGTTGGAAATCAGCGCACAGGCACGGGGGACCGCGGATTTTCGCGAAGGGGTAGCGGCGTTTCTGGAGAAGCGAAAGCCCGTTTGGACAAATCAGAAATAATGTCTAAGGCTCTATGAACTAGGGCCATATTAGCCTCCATCGCGGTGACCATAACACCCAGCATCGCAGCGTTGTTGCTATATCAATACCCGTCCTGCTGCTAAGAAAAACACGGGCGACTTTCAGCTTGGAGAACTGGCCTCGTCACCACGGCACATCTTTTTTTGGACCAGCTTGATGAGACCACATATGGCTGCAAAATCCTGCGTGTTCGCGCGCGAATTCACCGCTCATCTTAGCTGCATCGCGGCTGCAAGGCCGCCCCTGAAGACAGCCTGCGGTTGGCTCATTGCTTTTCATCGGAGGGAGGGGATTTCACGATGAATTTCTCGACGAATCGAACGACTCCGACAGTGATCGCGAAGTCTGCAAGCCCTATGGGCAGGAGTTCAATTCGAGGAACCCAACGGTGTGGCCAATGAATCATGACAATCAACGGAACATTCAGCGCCAACATAAGAATGATCACGCACCAAAACCACCAATGCCTCCTTAAATCCCAGCAATTTCCAACGGCTAACGTATTCATTCCAAGACAGACACCGACATTGAGTCCCATATCGAAAGCTCCAAAGGACCAAAAGAGAAAGACCGCGGGCAGCGTACAGGCGAAAATAATGAGGCCGAGATACTTCCATGGCCCCTCTTTCTCCGGGACCTGCTCCTCAGTCTCTTTGCCATCGTCCGCAGCCATCAATTTCTCTTGATCATCAAACAGAGCCATCAAAAGTCTTCCGCCATACATTCGTTGAAGGATTTCGTCAGAGCATTCTCTCCGTAAATGTCATTCAATGCCGAAAATGCAGAGAGTAGGTTGCCGATTTTCGTAATCGTGATCCAGAGAGGCGAAGTAATAAGGGTCTTCATCCTCGGGCTGGGAGGAAGCCGTATAGCCGTCGCCGAAGGCCAGGGATGTAAATGAATCTTCCACGGCGTGATTGTACGCCGTCTGCATTCGCTCTGTCCCCGGCCAGTCCTGATGCTGGAAGCGCGTGGCGCTGGTGTCGTAGATGCCGCTCAGCTGAAATTCCGGCAGCAGATCTATGGCGCGACCGAGCAATAGCATTTCTCGGATTGGCATAGAGCGGGGCCACCGGCGCCTCGTGGATTCTTCCTCAAGAGAAATCCACATTGCACGTCACTGAGTGACTCTACGGAAATCCGAGAAATGCCGTAAAACGCACCGGAGCTCCGGTTCGTTGCTCTACCTGCTCGCGCGTGACGCCTGTGCGTGGGGAGCTGCATTGCCGCCTCGACCAATACTCTCTACGGGCGGCCAAGTGTATATGGCGCAAAACGCTTCTTCAGGCCCTGCCAGCATTCAAAGTACTCATGCTGCAGAATCCTGGTATTCATGGCGAACTCGGTGGGCCGCAGCGCCAACTGGGTCTCAAACATGAAGGCCAGCGTGTCTTTGAGATATTGCGGTTTCAACTCGGCGCTGGTTGCGCGCTCGAATGTCTCAGCATCCGGGCCGTGGCCGGCCATGCAGTTGTGCAGGCTGGCTCCGCCGGGCACAAATCCCTCGGCCTTTGCGTCGTATGCGCCGAATACCAGGCCCATGAACTCATTCATCAGGTTGCGATGGAACCAGGGCGGGCGGAAGGTGTGCTCGGCCACCATCCAGCGCGGGGGAAAGATGGCAAAGTCGCAGTTCGCCGTGCCGGGAACCGTGGATGGTGAGGTCAGAACGCAGTAAATCGAAGGGTCGGGGTGGTCAAAAGATACAGTATTGATGCAGTTGAACAGAGCAAGGTCATACTTATAGGGCGCGTAGTTGCCGTGCCACGCGACCACGTCCAGAGGCGAATGATCGATTTCCGCACTCCACAGTCGGCCCAGAAACTTTGAAACAATGTGAAATTCGCCGTCGCAATCTTCGTAGGCGGCCGTTGGGTATTTGAAATCGCGCGGATTGGCCAGACCGTTGGCGCCGATGGGTCCGAGTTCAGGCAACCGGAACGGAAGGCCATAGTTTTCGCAAATGTAGCCGCGAGCCTGCCTTTCCTTTGGGACGACGCGAAACTTGACGCCGCGCGGAATCACACACACTTCACCGGGCGCTGCCTCCAGGATACCGAGCTCGGTGCGGAAGCGCAGCGCGCCCAACTGCGGAACGATGAGCAGCTCGCCGTCGGCACAGGAGAAAAAAGTGTCCTGCATCGAGGCGTTGGCGGCATAGAGATGAATGGCAACGCCAGTCTGCATGGCCGGGTCGCCATTGCCGGCAAGGGTAACGATGCCATTCAGAAAATCGGTTTCGTCCGATGGCATGGGCAGCGGATCCCAGCGAAGCTGATTGGGCGAAGTGGGAGCTTCGGTGAACGGGCCGCTGCGAATCAGTTGCGTGGGCATTTCACCGAAGGGACGGTGCGTGACCGAGGGGCGTATGCGATAGGTCCAGGTGCGCCGGTTGGATGCGCGCGGCGCAGTGAATGCCGTGCCGCTGAACTGCTCGGTGTAAAGGCCGAGAGGATGCTTTTGCGGCGCATTCTGGCCCACCGGAAGACCGCCGGTGACGGCTTCCGTCGCGAACTCGTTTCCGAATCCCGTTTGATATGCCAATTGAACCGGGGCCAAATCCGTTTCAAAGAGTACCGCGCTCGACTCGCTGCTCTGCTTCATACATCGCCTCGTAGATTTGATCGATATTGCTGATGGCGAAGAGCACCTTCTGAAACTCGTCCACCTTCACCGGAGTTTGCAACACTTCATCGAGCGAGAAGTCATGAATGGCGCAATGACCTCCGATGACATTGGCGCATTCGCCGTGGGAGCTGATCAGGCCGCTGCCGTACACTTTGATCTCATTCCGCTGCCGGATGACGCCGAATTCCACCGTATACCAAAACAGCCGGCTGAGCTTCTCCAATACACCCGCATCGGAAATAGATGCGCAAACCCGGCCGTAGCGTTGAAGAAAATCGGCAAACACGGGGTGAGAATGCATAGGTACGTGCCCGAATACATCGTGAAAGATATCCGGCTCCGGCGTGTAATCGAGCGACTCCCGGCTGCGCAGCCAGGTTGTGGTGGGGAAGCGGCGCGCGGCCAGCATCTCAAAAAATGCCGGTGCGGGAAGAAAGCCGCTTACCGGTGTGGAATTCCAGCCGGTTCGAGGTTCGAGGCGCGCGCTGATCGAGGATAGATGGGGAAGACAATCTTCCTTGAGGCCAATGATCTCGAAACCTTCCAGGTATTCTCGAGCAGCGTGTTTCCGCAACTCCGGCAGCACGCGCCGCACCAGCTCCGCCCACACGGCGTGTTGCTCGGCGGTATAGGCCGCGTAGTCCTGGCGGATAAGGAAGGGCGCGGCGTGTGAGAGCGTTTCGGTGGTCATCTTATCTACTCCAGGCTCATAAATTGCCGCGTGCCTGCTGCTCGCGTTCGATGGCCTCGAACAGGGCCTTGAAGTTGCCCTTGCCGAAGCTGCGGCTTCCTTTGCGCTGAATGATTTCAAAGAAGAGAGTGGGGCGATCCTCCACGGGGCGGGTGAAGATCTGCAGCATGTATCCCTCGTTGTCGCGATCGACGAGAATGCCGAGCTTTTCCAACTCGTCGACAGGCTCATCGATCTTTCCCACACGCCCCTGCAGTTCGGTGTAGTAGGCATGAGGAATGCTCAGGAATTCAACGCCCTGCTCCTGCAGCTTCCTGACAGTGTGCACAATGTCTTTCGTGGCCAGGGCAATGTGCTGCACGCCGGGCCCGCAATAAAAATCCAGGTACTCCTCCACCTGCGACTTGCGCTTGCCCTCAGCCGGCTCGTTGATAGGAAATTTGACATAACCGTTCCCATTTGCCATCACCTTTGACATGAGCGCCGAATACTCGGTGGAGATGTCTTTATCGTCGAAGTGCTGATAAAGCGAGAAGCCCATAACGCTGGCATAGAAGTTGACCCATGTATTCATCTCCCCCCATCCCACATTTCCCACCATGTGATCGATATGAAGCAGGCCGACAGGCCGCGCGACGGGATCGCTCTCTATGGCGCGGAAGCCGGGAAGAAATGGGCCAGAATATTCTCCGCGTTCGACAAAAGTGTGGATCGTGTCGCCATAAACCTGAATGCTCGAAAGCACGGCCCGCCCGTGCTTGTCGGTAAGAACGTACGGCTCAGCGGCGCTGACTGCGCCGCGCGCGGTAGTCTCCTGCCAGGCGCGGCGTGCATCGTCTACCCATAAGGCGATCACGCGAACGCCGTCTCCATGGCGTTGAATGTGCTCCGCAATCGAATGATTGCTGCGCAGAGGGGTGGTGAGCACAAAGCGCACCTTGCCCTGCTGCACAACATACGAAGCCCGATCGGGCAAGCCGGTTTCGGGCCCCGCATAGGCAACCAGCGACATGCCAAAGGCGGTCCGGTAAAAGTACGCAGCCTGGCGGGCGTTGCCCACATAGAACTCGACGTGGTCGGTTCCCTTGAGCGGCAGAAAATCCGCGGCCGGGGCGTCCTCGGCGCTCTGTGTCATCACCTGGTTTGAAGCAAGACTCTGGGAAGGACTCATGCCAATGCCTCCTTTGCCGGAAATGCCCTGAAATGCATATTGACGAGAGGGAAGTGGGGCATTCCCGGCTATTCGATTGAAGAATAGGCCCGCGCGATCACGCAGAAAAGTCGGCTTCGAAGAAAAAGGCGCGCCGTCTCTTAATGAAATTAAGCATAATGGTTGGGTGACTTAAGGAACGCTTGCTTATGGCCCACAAAACCAACCCTAAGGTTGTCGAGCTCGATGCGATTGCGTGGAGAATTCTGGAGAGCCTGCAAAATAACGCCCGCCTTTCCTTTGCGGAACTGGGCAGGAAGGCCGGTTTGTCGACGCCCGCCGCGGCGGAGCGGGTTCGCCGCCTGGAAGAGGCCGGCGTCATTACCGGCTACCACGCTTCGGTCGACACTGCGAAGCTCGGCATTCCCATTCGCGTGCTCGTGCGCCTGACCATCCCCGGCGGCGACATCCAGGTTACCCGCACCGTGACGGCGATCAAGGAACTTTCTGAGGTCAGCCGCTGCCATCGCATTACCGGCGCCGAGTCTTTTGTCATTGAGGCCGATGTGGTTTCCATTCGGCACCTGGAAGTCCTGATTGACCGGCTGTCGGCGCTGGGAGCAACGTCAACGTCTACAGTCCTGTCTTCGCCAGTGGAACGGCGCGAATATCACGCCCAACAGATTGAGGCTTTCGGCAGATACCTTCAGTTCGAGGATGGGGTTTCGCGAAAGAGCAGCTAACGCGTCCATGTAGTGCGCGATTGGTGTCGGCCTATCTGGCGGGCAGGACCTTGGTCGTATGAAGCCAGGTTTCGACGGCCTGGGGCCAGGTTGAAATGGGTAGCGCAGTGGGGCGCATGCCGTACGCGTGGCCGCCTGCTGCGTAGATGTGGAGTTCAGCCGGAACTTTGGCGTTCTTAAGAGCCATAAAGTAGGCGATGGCGTTCTCGACATGGACTGGGTCGTCTTCGGTTTGGACGATGAATTGGGGCGGCGTTGTGCTCGCCGGGCGAATCTCCGGGTTGGGTGGAAGGCCTTCTTCATCAAGTACCAGATAGCCGGGATAGACGATGACGGCAAAGTCAGGGCGGCAACTGAGCTGGTCGGCAGCATCCACGGGCGAATAAAGCCGCTGGTCGAAGTGGGTGCAGAGAGCAGCGGCCAGGTGAGCGCCGGCCGAAAAGCCGAGAACTCCGATACGCTCAGGATCGATTTGCCATTCGGCAGCGTGCTGCCGGACAAGGCCAAGGGCGCGCTGCGCGTCTTGTAAAGCCGCTGCTGACTTCGGGTATGGACCGGAGCCGGGAACGCGGTACTTGAGCAGCAAACAGGTGACGCCAATGGAACTGAGCCAGTCGCAGACCTCGGTTCCTTCAACATCGATGGCTAATACCTGGTAGGCGCCCCCCGGGAAAACCACGACGGCTGCGCCGGTATTGCGGCCCTGGGGAGGGTAGAGGGTAATAGTGGGCGAATGGACGTTGCTCAATAAGGTAACAGGGCGCCCTGCGACGAGATTGTCACTGACAGCGGTAGCTTCTGCCTCGGCCGGCGGATTCGCAGAGGCGCTCGGCGCATTGCCGGGCCAGACAGGCAGCGTGAGATGGCCAGGCGCGGGAGGTTCGCCGGGGGGCTGTGCTACAGGGGGAGCGGTTGCATTCATGTGATTTGTGCTCTTAGATCCAGGTGTTCCAGGGCTTAAAGAGATGATAAATGGTTCGAAGCGGTTCGACGGCCTTTGGGGAAATGATTCCCCAAAAGCCAAGCATATCGGGGAATGTTGTCCCCATTCCCTTGCGAACTCACGCGGCAAAGCTTTGATAACAAATGGGATCGATTTTGGCTTGCAACCTGCTGAGAAAATGGCAGGAGATCCCTCACATGAAACTCTGGACCTCAGTCCGAATTGCGAACCTGTGCGCGGTCGGGTTTGCTCTGCTCATTCCGCTCTTTCTGGCTACAAATCCCGCAGCCGGCCGGGACGATGAAGCTAGCCAACAAAGCCGCAGCGCGGCTCCCCAGCCGAAAAACACAAACGCGGCAGACGCCGGCGCGGTAAAGAGCCCTGCATTGCCTCAGGGAGCGTCGTCGATCGAAGCCGGCCGACAGGCCTTTCAGCGCTATGGCTGCAGATTCTGCCATGGAGAGGACTTGAAGGGCGGCGTAGCCAATCCCAACGCCCAGGGAGGCGAAGTCCCCGCGCTGGTTCATGTGTCGGATGACTATTCGAACGACGAGATACTCAACCTGATCCGCGACGGCAGAACGGCGCCTCTCGAGAAGCAGAAGGACCCGCCTCCGCCGATTTATATGCCGCAGTGGAAGAAGATCATGTCGGACCAATCGGCCCACGACATTTTGAGCTATCTTCAGTCCAAGCAGGAAAAAAAGACCGAGAGCTGGTAGGCGACCGAGCAACCTTTGTTCGCCAAACAGAAACGCCGGCATCGAATGCCGGCGTTTCTGTTTAGTGCGAACTTCGAAAACCAATCCAGGCTCAAATATAGATACCGGATTTGCCTGGAGCAATGATCCCGTTGGGATCGAGCGCCCGCTTGAGCTTGCGATTGACGTCTCGTCTCACCGGGCCCCAGAGCTCGGCAGTTTTCTCCATGAAGGCGGTATTGACGCGATACGTGCCGTAGCCGGCCGCGGTGAACTCGTCGAGCAGTTCGCCGAAGCAGGCTTTGGTGCGGGCTACCATGTCCGGATCGGTGCGATCGAACTCCAAGCCGATGATGTGGTGCATATCGCTGCGACCGACAACAAACTCATTGTGGAAGTCCAGGTCGTACTTGTCCATAATCCGCTTGGCCATCTTCATCTGCTTGGTCGCCTCTGAGCCGCGGGCCTGGCAGACCGGTGAGAACATCATCACCCCGCCGCCGCCAATCCAGTTCAGGCGCCGGAATTCACCCAGATTCGGCTTGCCGCGCATCAGGTCGCCCATGTACTTGAACTTGTAACTGTCGCCCAGTTCATCGAACGAGTGTACGGTACCTTTCCCGGAGGCCTTCACGGCATCCTTCACTGTCTTCCAGTTCAGCTCGACCATCTCCTCGCTGCCATAGAGTCCCCCATAGACGTTCCATGCGTGCAGATTGTGTTCTTTCTTGATCTTTTCGATGATCTCCGGAGGCATGGCGCCATGGCCCTGGAAGTAGTCGGCGCGGCGCACTGTAGCGACGGCATCCATCATCGCGCTGCAAATCGCGGCTCCGTTGGGAATCACACCGCCGGTCTTGAGGGGGCGCATCGTTTCAATGATCAGCGCGATATCGTCATCGTCTTCATATTCGATGACGAAAGGCCGGTAAGCCGGAGGAGCGGGCATGAGCCAGAAGCCGAGCTTGGTGACGATGCCGAGGTTGGATTGGCTGAAGAGGCCGTCGAGCACGGGGCCGTAACCCCACTTGAAGATCTGCCAGGTATTGGAATTAGGAATGGCGCCCATGCCGGTGCGCAGAATTTCGCCGTTGGCCAGCACCACTTCCATGCCGCATTGCATCATCCAATGCTCGGCATACGGCGTATAGCCGTTGCCGCGCTCCAGCGTGTTGCCCATGGGGCCGACAATGGCTCCCGGTGCGGGAACCGAAAGCCAGACGGGCAGTTTTCTTTCCTGTATGTAGTCGTAGAGCTGCTGGTAGGTCACGCCCGGCTCGACCAGGGCAGTGCAAAGATCGGCATCCACGTCGAGGATGCGGTTCATCAATCGCAGATCCATCACCACCTGTCCGCGCGTGGCAGGCGCGGCTGAGCCGTAGCCGAAGTTGCGCCCGGTCGAAATGGGCCACACCGGTACCTTGTACTTGTTGCAGACGACCAGACACTTCTGGATATCCTCGACCGACCGCGGCGTGATGGCCGCGGAGGGCCTGTGCTCCGCATCGGGCACGGCCAGCATGATCCTGCAGTAGGGCGCCAGTTGGTCCTGGCTGGTGATGACACCGTCGTCACCCAGGATGGCGCGGTACTCTTTCATCGCCAGATCGAAGACCGGTTCGGTAATTCCTTTTGGCAGCGCAATATATTTTGACATTTGAGCGTTTCTCCTAATCCGAAGTCGGTGGTGCTGCAGTCATCCCTGAATCAAAAGGGAGGTAAGGGTTTCGGGCCGCTGGATACCCCGGTCTGCCTGTGAGAGGAATGCCCGCAGGCCCATCGATCCGGGACTTGAGCTTCCGCTCGCGATTTGCGTCAAAGAGCCGCCGAGCAGCGCCGGCCAGTTGTGACTTTCGAGCCCAGCCAGCAAAGACGCGTCCAGTTTCTCGCTTTGCGTAGTGGTGCTGAGATGATGACGGTGCGTCGAGCCCGGCCCGGCGACGGTATGCTGGCCAACGACCGAGAGGCGCAAGCCGTTGCCGCGCGCCAGTTCCACGAGCAGAATTGCGTCTGCGGGAGCAAGCAAAGCGACCAGAGGGCGCCGCGATCGCAACAACTCTTCGGCCTGATTCAGGTCGTCGACGAGAGAGCTCTTCAGGCGCACAACCAAGGGGTTGGTGCCAGCCTGGCGAGCCGAAGAGACGGCGCCATCGAGGAACGGATCGTCGAGGCTGGAACCGGCGACAAGGATATGGATCGAGACCGGTTGAGAAGCGAGGCCGGGTTGGGAGGTGAGCCGAAAATGCTCCTCGGCATTGGCCGTTAAGGCAGCCAGCGCGCCGGGAAGGGCGCCGGCGACACCGCTAAGAACTATTCCTTTGATCACATCGCGACGAGCTATGTTCACTGCTTTCTCCCTTACTTCGGCGCATTCGTCTTGCTGTTGACCGGAGCGGTAATGCTCGGCGGAGGAGCGATGTAGCCGGGCGTGAGCTTGTGCATGGGGTCTGGTTCCGTGCTCTTCTCGAGCATTTCGCCGAGGCGCTTGAGCATCGCGTCATCGATATCCGTGCCGCGAAATGCCGGCATGGCCCCCGGCCCGATGCGGACCATGTCAATCGTGACTTGAGAGGGATACTTGCGCCCCTTCAGCTCGGGCCCGATGCCCGTGTCATGACAGAATATGCATACCTTGTCATACACCTCATCCGGATCCTTCCACCGGCCCGCGACCTGAGCGCGCGTGTCTGGTCGCGCAGCAGGCTGCGCGGCAGCCTGCTGCGCGGGCTGCGGTGCAGCCTGGGGCGTGGCTTGCGGCGCGCTTTGCGAGGCCGCGCTTACCGCATAAATGACTGCCCCCGCAAAGAGCGCCAAACCTGCAAGATTTCTAACTATCCGATTCACGGCCATCCTTTTCTCGCTTTCCTGTTGTATCCAGAAACTACCAGGCCTCATCTGCCTTCTCCTTCTCCTGCTTCGAGTAAAGATATGCGACGATCCGGTCGATATCTTCTTCGCTGATGAATTGTTTCCACGCCGGCATATAGAGAGGCGGAACCGGCCCGTTGGCTTTCTCGAGTGGCGGCACTCTGCCCTTGCGCACCACGTTGAGAACCTCGTCGTGCGTGTAGTCCTGATCGAGGTGCAGCAGCGCGGGCACTTCGCCGCCCTGCGCATTCCTGTTCGGCGTGCCGCCTTGCAACTCAGTGCCGTGGCACCCGGCGCAGCCGAAGTGCATGAACTCCAGCCGGCCCGATTCGATCGCCGCCTGCTCGGATGACAAGGTAAGCTTGCTTTCCGAGAGGATCGCCTTTGCATCCTCAGGCGTGGCGTTGCCCAAAAAGGCAATCAGCGATTTGCGGGCGTTGGTTCCCAGTGCGTAGTCGGGCATCGAGGTTCCCGGGTACGTCATCTGGGGATTGTTGATTTGTTCATCGATCGATTGTACCGAGCGGCGTCCGGTGACGCCCTTCAGGTCAGGAGCGACCTTTGCGCCCACGCCGCCGATGGCATGGCAGCCCAGGCAGTGCTTCTCAACAAAGAGCTGCCGGCCCTGAGCGGCCCCTGGAATCAGCCGAGCGCCGAGATAGTAATTCGCCATCTTTGCACTGCTGAGCGAATACATATAAAACGTCAGTGCGCGCACCTGCTCCTTGTTGAAATGCTCGTTGGGCATGGCGGAATCTTTTGTGACCGCGGCGGGATTCTGGAAATGGCGCTCCAGCCACTCGGGCGTGCGGTGAGCATCCGCCTCGCCGGTAAGGTCGGGACCAATCGCCGGTGCTATGCCGTTCAACTTATGACAGCCGCGGCAGCCGGTGGTCTCAACGAGGCGCGCGCCTTCGGTCAGCTCCGGCACAGAGGGGATATCTCCCTGGTCATGACAGGGTCCGCAGGTAGCGCGAACGTACTCGGGGGCCAGCAGCGCCTGCTCTGAATCGGCCTTGCCGTGGGCGTTTTCCTTATCGGTCGCCAGGCCCTGGCCGCCGTGACAGACGGTGCATCCGAACTTGGGTTGCACGTGCGGCCCGAGCCCGGTGTGATAGCGGAAAGGCTCGGGCGCATTCTTCATCGTGGGGTCATCGACGCCCAGATGGCAGGTGGTGCAGCGGTCCACGCGCCCCAGGCCCGTGAGCATAATTTGATGGATCTCGAGGGGCTGTTCGAGCAGGGCGGCCCGTGCCTTGGCATTGGGCTCGCCTTGTGCTTCCAATTGATTGAATTGCCGCTGGTAAGTCTTCCATTCCGGGGTGGAAGCCTGCCAAAGAGCAACCACGACCAGCGCCAGGGCCAGGAAACTCAGGGCAAAGAAGAGCTGCTGCAATCTCTTTTCCATCATTCCGTCCCCCCGGCCACGTGCACCCACGGCGGCACCAGCGCCCAGCCGGGCCCGCGGAAGAAGGTTCCGATAATGATGAGCACGACATTGGCGACCACGAAGATCGTGAAAATGGCGAGAATCCACTTGCGGTGGGAAAGTTGGCGGCTGGGATTTCTATCGAGATAAGGAATTGCAAGCAGAGCCAGTATCATTACCGCCGGAGCCACCACTCCGCCCAGCATCGCGGAGTGGCTTACCAGTTCCTGCAGCCCGAGAAAATACCAGGGGGCTTTGGCCGGGTTCGGCGTCTTGGCTGGATTAGCGAGATCCTCAAGGGGCGCATGGACTAGAAGAGAGACCGCCATGACTCCGACAAGCGTCACCAGCATCGCGATCGACTCGCGAAGGAACGCGTAGGGGTAAGAGAAAACCGAGTCCTCTTCCTCATCGGGAAAAATGGTCTCGAAGATGGGCTTTCCCGTGACCACTTCCATCAGTCCATATGTTTTGTCTCTGGATGCGGCCTGCATGCGAAGCGGCGCGGATTGTAAGGGCGCGCCGATGGTGACCAGCTCAGGCTCAGGTTCCGGTTCACCGGATTTCAGCTTCCACAAGGGCCGCGAGAGGCCGCCGTCTTTGCGAATCCGCCAGAAATGGACTACGCAGAGCAGGATCATAAACGAGGGAAGCACGGCAACGTGAAGCACGTAAAAGCGGATCAGCGCGGCTTCTCCCACGGTATGGCCGCCGAGCAGGATCTCGCGTACCATGGGGCCGACCACCGGCCAATAACCGCCGATGTTGGTTCCCACCGTGATGGCCCAAAAGGCCAGTTGATCCCAGGGCAGCAGATAGCCGGTGAAGGAGAGCCCCAGCGTGCAGATGAAAAGAAGCACTCCGATGATCCAGTTGAATTGGCGGGGCTTCTTATACGAGCCGGTGTAGAAAACCCGCAGCATGTGTAGAAATACGCAGATGACCATGCCGTGCGCCGCCCAGCGGTGCACGGCGCGCAGGAAAGGCCCCATGAAGACGGCAAACTGCAGATCCTTCATATCCTGGTAGGCGAGTGAAGGATCGGGCCGGTAGTAGCACATGAGCAGAATCCCGGTAACGACCAGGATCACAAAGAGAAAGAAGGTGATGAAGCCGAGATAAAACGTATGCGCAAAGCGAAGATTCTCTTTCTTCACCTTGGCCGGATGAATATGCAGCCAGACATTGAGAAAGACCAGCTCGATCTTTCCCTTCTCGGTCGAGAGCGGATCGCGGCGCACGATCGATTGCCAGATTTCGCGGATCAGTCTCATAGTCACACCGTCAGCCGATAGGAGGAGGGGACAATCTTGTCCTTGTTGACGACAAGCTGTCCATCGCGCGCGAGCGCCACTTCATACCAATCCAGAGGCCGCGGCGACGGGCCATGCTGCACGGTGCCGTTGGCGTTGAAGATGCTGCCGTGGCAGGGACAGTGAAATTTATGGTCGGTATCAACATGCGAGAGCGTGCAGCCCAGATGCGGGCACACGGCGCTGGCTACGGAAAAGCCCTTGTCCCGATCGCGGAAAACAAAGATCTTCTCGTCGGCGAGAAGGGATGGTGATCCAAACGGAAAATCCGCCGGCATGCCGATCTTGAAAGACTGCGGCGGCTCATAAAATACACTGGGCACGAGAAAACGGAGCAGGGCTCCGCAACTGACTCCGACGGCCGAAACCAGGGCGGCCGCACCCGCAGTTCCCCAACCGAGAAAAGCACGACGATTCATCATCTTAACTTCCCTTAATCAAACACTTCCATGACCTGTTGCTCGAGCGCTTCCATGGTGATTGCCCCTGTGGGACAACGGTCCGCACAGAGGCCGCAGCGAATGCACTTGTCTTCGTTTTTGAGAATCGCGCCCGCCTGGCCGGCTGCAAGTTGGGCGGCGGGCATCCCATACCGGTTTTGAATGAGGGCGTCGAAGCGCGCGTCTCCGCTGACCTGCACCAGATCGATCAGGCGCAGGCAAAACTCCGGGCAGATATCCACGCAGCCGTTGCAGAGAATGCACTTTGAGCCGTCGAAAATGGTGTTGACCTGGCAGTTCAGGCAGCGTTTCCCTTCGGTGCGGCCCTGCTCCTCGTCAAATCCCAGCTCTACCTCGGCAATGCCAAGGCTGCGGTTGGGGGCCAGCGTGGGCATCGTCTGCCGCGGAATCGACAGGAATCCGCGCGGCATCTCCCAGTTCGTCATTACACGGAAACGGCTCAGCACGGTCTTCTTGTGTTTCCCGTTGAAGTACATGTGAATGGAACGCGCCGCCTTGTGGCCGTGCGCAACCGCGTCGACAAGCATGCGCGGGCCAAGCGCCGCATCGCCGCCGGCAAAGATCCCCGAAACAGGCGTCATCAGGTTGTCGTTTACCTTGATGGTTCCCCGTGCCGTCTGCTCGACTCCTTCTTCGCCGCGCAGGCAGGAAAAATCGGCCTGCTGACCAATGGCCAGGATGACGCTGTCGCAAGGAACAACCTTTTCTTCGTTGCTGAACGCAGGGTTGAAACGCCCCTGCTCATCGAACACAGCGATGCATCGCTGCAGCCTGAGGCCGGTTACCGCGCCATTCTCGCCCAGAATCTCCTTGATGCCCCAACCGTTGTCAAAAATAATTCCTTCCCGTTCGGATTCCTCTACCTCGCTTTTCCAGGCCGGCATCTGCTTACGCGATTCCAGGCTCACCATGCGCACTTGTTCGGCGCCGGAACGAACGGCAGCGCGGGCCGCGTGGAGCCTGTAACGAAGTTCTCTTTCCTCCTCGAGGCCCTCCCAGTCCTCGCCGTCGCCGTTCTGCTCTCCGTGCCCATTTCCGGCGGTTGTTCCCTGCACCAGACGCACCACGAAGCGGGCCACGTCGATGGCCACGTTGCCGCCGCCCACAACGGCCACTCTTTTGCCGAGTTCAATCGTCGCGCCTTCGTTCGTCTCAAAGAGAAAATTGACTCCGCTATAGACTCCAGCCAGGTCCATGCCCGGAATCTTCACCTCGCGGCCTTTGCCCAGCCCCAGCGCGAGCAGTACGGCATCGAAGTTCGCTTTCAATTGCGATAGCGTTACGTCGCGGCCAAGCTTGGTTTGCGCGCGCAGGGTTACGCCGGGCATCGACAGGATTTGATCCACTTCCATCCGGATGACTTCGCGCGGGAGGCGGAATTGCGGAATGCCCCAGTAGATCATGCCGCCGGGGACGGGCGCCTGGTCGATGATCTCCACCGCGTAACCCAGCAGCGCCAGATCGTGCGCGCAAGTCAGACCGCATACGCCCGAGCCCACAATGGCCACACGCTGGTCGCGCCGGGACGCGTGCGCCAGATGCCTGCGCTCCGGGTCGTGGCCCGATCCCAGGTTGTGGCGATCCGTGGCAAACCGCTTGAGCGCACAAATTGCAATCGGCTCGTCGATCTTTCCCCGCCGGCAACTGGTTTCGCAGGGGTGCCCGCAGACGCGGCCGAGCGTGTAGGCGAAGGGATTGGGCGCGCGGGCCAGCAGGTAGGCTTCTTCAGTCTTCGATAGGCCAACGGCCTGAACGTATCGGCCGCATTCCGTTTCGATAGGGCAGGCGCTGCGGCACGGAATGTTCTTTGAGAAATACTCTTGATCCGGGATGGTGATCGGATAGCGCATTTCGTTCCTCATTCCGTCGCTTAGCGGTGTTAGCGGAGCTAGCCTTGCCAGCTGCGCTTATTACGGGTGCTGCTGGGCCTTCAGCGCCTCGATCTCTTCGTCGGTCAGAGAGCGGTAAAACGCGGACGGGTTCGGGTCCTTGCGCGTTTTCTGGTCGTAGACGAGAAGTTCAAAGATGGCTTTGCCCTGAACCGGGTCGATCCCCGACTTGGGCTTGTGCATCATGCGCTTGACATAGCGCTCCCACTCGTCGCGCGTCATGGTCGTATTAATACCGCGCGCGATGGTGTGACATTGGGAGCACTTGTCGGTAAAAAGCGGGTACGCCTTCCGGATCTCCTGCGGATAAGAGGAAACGTCGAGCTTGTCGGGCCCTTTGTCCTGCGGAAGGGTAACATTGCTCTTTTCCGACTCGGGGATATCCGACGCTTGCGAAAGCGGCAGCAAGATGCCGGCGGCGATGACCAAAAGAAGAGTTCTGTGCATTGTTTCTCCTAAGATCGAAGGAACCGGGAAGCCGGGACTCAGACCGTAGAAATCCCATCAGCTTGCTTATCCCAGAGCCTCATTACACGATTCCTGCATGGAGAAATAGCACGGAAGAAGCCAAACTATATGTGCTTTATTTTCTAGCGCATAAACTCGCCATACAAATGAAATGGGGAGTTCATTCCCCGAATTTCTCTTCCACCTGGGGAATCGGCTCCCCATCGGAATTTTCCTTTTCGCGCCGCAGCAGAGCATAGAATGTCTTGCGGTCGACTCCGGCCTCCCGGGCGGCCGCACTCACATTGCCGTTGCATCGCGCCAGCACAGCTTGCGCGTAGGAACCTTCAAATCGCGCCAGATACTGTTCCCGCGCCTCTTTCCAGGGGAGCGCGGACAGACCGGCAGACAGCGGCGCCGGAGGCATCTCTTCTTCGAGATCCGAGGGCCCCAGCACGCCCGCTGGGTTGAGGGTCGCCAGCCTCTCCATCACATTCTTCAACTGCCTTACGTTGCCCGGCCAACCATGCCCCAGGAGGGCCTCGTAAAACTGCGGCGATCCTGAAAGACTCTTACCATAGCGGTGCGAGAACCTCTCAAGGAAGAAACGCGCCAGATCGGGAATGTCCTCCGGCCGTTCGCGCAGGGGCGGCAGCCGAACAGTGACGACACTCAACCGGTAGAAAAGCTCCTCGCGAAAGGTTCCTGCCTTGATCTTTGCAGCCAGGTCCTGGTTGGTGGCGCACAGGATGCGGCAATCGACCTTGATCGGCGTAAGCCCGCCCAGCCGCCGCACCACCCGTTCCTCCACAAAGCGAAAGAGGCGGGTTTGCAGCTCGACATTCAGGTCGCCGATTTCATCCAGGAACAGCGTGCCGCCGTCGGCAGACTCGATCAGTCCCCGCTTGGTGCGCAGGGCCCCGGTAAACGCGCCGCGCTCGTAGCCGAATAACTCGCTCTCAATCAGCGACCCCGGGAAAGCGCTGCACTCCACCGGCACAAAAGGGCCATTTTTCCTTGCGCTATGGTTATGGATGAACTGGGCGGTCACTTCCTTGCCCGTGCCGCTCTCGCCCAGGATCATCACCGTGGCGTCAGTGGGCGCGGCGCGACGGCACCTTTCCATCTGTTCCACCATGGCGGGGTTGCGGCTCTGGGCCGTATCCGCCTCGACGCGAGTCTCCAGGCGGTCCTTCAGCCGCTCCACTTCGTCCTTGAGTTTCGCGTGATTGAGAGCTCTCTGGACAACCAGCAGGAGGTCTTCGCGCTTGAATGGCTTCTGCAGATAATCGAAAGCGCCGCTGCGCATGGCCAGCACCGCGCCTTCCACCGATCCGAAGGCGGTGAGGAAGACGATCGGAAGCCCCGGATGGGCCTCATGCAACCGCTCAAATACCTCTTCCCCGGACATTCCCGGCATTCGCATATCCAACAGCACCAGGTCGGGCGGATCGGCCAGGCATGCGGCCATTCCCTTAACCGGGTTCACAAAGAGCGAAATCGTCGTACTCGGCAAGCGCAGCATCCGCTGAATGTTTTCACCCAGCGCGGCTTCGTCGTCAATCACCACGATGCGGCTCACCCGGTTGTCCCCCCTCGAAACCAATGATACGGGCGCCCCGGTGTAATTCGCGCTGGAGGTAATTCGAGCACGAAGCTGGCGCCGCCTCCGGCCCGGTTCTCGTAGCGGATGCGGCCGTCGTACATATCGAGGAGGCTGGCGGCTAAGAACAGTCCTAACCCCATTCCCAGCGTCTCGCGCCCCAGGTTCTGCGTCACGAACGGCTCGAAGAGGTGCGGTCGAACTGCCTCCGGCACGCCGGGCCCATTGTCCTCGATCCGCAGCTCCACTTTTGCGCTTCCGGTCCGGTATGGTTCAAGACACACCCGTATCCAGCCCTCATCCTTGATTTTCACCGCCTTCAGCGCATTGCTCAACATGCCGCGGACGACCTCATCGATGACGTGATTCGGCACATCAACCCTGGGCGTTTCCGCGGTCTCCACGACCAGGGTCACGTTCTGGCTCTCGACCGAAGGCCGGAGCGCCGCTACCGCTTCCTCCAGGGCCTTCTGCGGAGCCGCGGGTTCAAAGACCTCCGCGCCGCGGTCTTTGCGCAAGGCCTGCAACATGGTCTTGGAGATATTGGCCATGTACGCAGTCTCGCGCAGCATCTGGTTCAGGTCCGTGCACAATTCGGCATCGTCCTTGCGCTCTTCGATCAGCACCTCAAGCCTTCCCGCCACAATCGCCAGGGGATTGTTGAATTCATGCATGAAGCCGGCCGTAAACTGCCCCAGAAGCACGAGCAGGTCAGCGCGCTTTGCCTGTTGCCCGCCGGCCTCGAGTTCCTCCCGGAGTTGCGCGGTGCGGGAGCGGACGGCTTCGAGCTGCAGCTTCTGTTGCGCGGCATCGTTCTCGGCCTGCTCGACGCGGTTCTGCAAACGTTCCTTCTCTCGATGCAGCCGGACGAGAGTCGGAAGCGGCGCCAAGAGGACGAAAATAGCCAGGCCGGTCACCCTGGCCCATGCTGCTGCAGGCAGATACCAGACGAAAATGGCCAAAAAGGGCAAAACCCAAACTCCGCTCAACCACAGAATTGGCGAACTTCGCCTGGCGGAAAGGGAGCGATCCATCATACCTTCTTTTTTTCGTTGGCTACTATATCGAGAAAGAGCCTTTGCACGCGAGAATCGGTGGTCAATTCCGGATGGAATGTGGCTGCGAGCAGGTGACCCTGGCGCACAAGGGTAGGGAAGCCGTCGCGCCGGGCGAGCACTTCAACTCCGTTGCCCACGCGGGTAATGCGCGGCGAGCGGATGAAGACCATCTCCAGCGGGCCGCCGGGCAATTCGGTGGGGAGGGTGAGGATGGTGGAGTCGATCTGGCGGCCGTATGCATTGCGCTCTACCGTGGCGTCGAGCAAGCCCAGACTGCGCTGCGGAGGGTGCAGCACCTCGCGCGCCAGCAAAATGCAACCGGCGCATGTAGCAAAGCAGGGCGTGGTGGAGGCAAACTCGCCGAGCGCGTCAAAAAAGCCATTCTGCTCGAGAAACTTGAGCATCGTGGTGGATTCGCCGCCGGGCATGACCAGCCCATCCAGGCCGGTCAGTTCCGCAGTTTTGCGCACCAGCATCGTCCGCGCCCCGGCGTTCTTGAAGGCACGCGCGTGCGCCTCGTAATCGCCCTGGAGGGCCAGCACGCCGATAGTGATTGGATTGCTTTCCCCGGCGCTTTTCCGCACCGGAGCGTCTGCCGCGGTTGCCATTGTTTCCCTTGTTCTTATGATACCGGCGTTCACCGCAGGACACATCATCGATCCGTCAACGCAAAAGGCGGCTTTCTCGACTGGATTCCAGGCGGAGTGCTGGCAGCGCAGGGTGCGGCCCATGTATCCTCACTCCATGCAGAAGGCCGATTCCCCAACTACCGGCGCCGGCAATCAGCTCGAAAACTCCGCCTCGTCGTATCTGCGCTCGGCGCGGCATCAGCCGGTCGCACTGGCAGCCGTGGGGCGAGGCCGCGTTTGCGCGCGCGCAGGCTGAGGACAAGCCCATCCTGCTGGACATTGGCGCGGTGTGGTGCCACTGGTGCCATGTGATGGACGGCGAGTCGTATGAAGACGCCGAGATCGCCGCGCTCATCAATGAGCATTTTGTGGCCGTGAAGGTGGATCGCGACGAGCGCCCCGATGTGGATGCGCGCTACCAGGCAGCGGTTTCCGCGATCAGCGGGCAGGGCGGCTGGCCGCTGACCGCATTTCTGACGCCCGACGGCCGGCCCTACTTTGGCGGCACGTACATTCCCCGCGAAGACCGTTACGGGCGGCCTGGAATGGGACGCGTTCTGCTGGCGATGGCGCAGGCGTGGCGCGAGCGCCGCGACGAAGCGCTGGAAACAGCGGGCAGCGTGATGGCTGCCATTGAGCATAATGAGAGCTTTTCCGGACGCGGGGGCGCGCTGAACCTGGCCCTCGTGGAAAAGATTGCCCAATCGATTGTCTCGCTGTTCGACCCGCGCAACGGCGGGTTCGGCTCGCAGCCCAAGTTTCCCCATCCGGCGGCGCTCGACCTGCTGCTTGA
This sequence comes from uncultured Acidobacteriaceae bacterium, assembly GCA_963848805.1. Lineage (GTDB taxonomy): Bacteria > Acidobacteriota > Terriglobia > Terriglobales > Acidobacteriaceae > Telmatobacter. Next base: position 272,801 of record CAWKFD010000009.1, read on the forward strand.
AGCGGCCATGAACCACAACAACCAGCAGGCCGGCGAGGCTTTTGCTACGACGCTCGAAAAGATGGCGCGAGGCGGCGTTTACGATCAGCTTGCCGGCGGATTTCACCGTTACAGCGTGGATGAACACTGGGTGGTGCCTCACTTCGAGAAGATGCTCTACGACAACTCGGAGCTGCTGCGCAATTACGTTCACGGCTTTCAGAGCTTTGTGCGCGAGGAATTCCTTGAAACCGCGCGCGAGATCGTGGCGTGGCTCGACGCGACGATGACGGACCGCGAGCGCGGCGGGTTTTATGCTTCACAGGACGCCGATGTGGGCCTGGACGACGACGGCGACTACTTTACGTGGACTCTCGATGAAGCCCGTGCCGTTCTCGATCCTGAAGAGCTCGAATTTGCGGAGAAGTATTGGGACATTGGCGAACTGGGCGACATGCACCACAACCCGGCCAAGAATGTTCTGCACGTCAAGCAAACGCTCGCCGAGTTGGCAGCTGAATCGGGCGGGAGTGGAGACTTGTTGCGTCGGCTCCGCGATTCGGCGCGCGCCAAACTGCTTGCTGCGCGCGTGCTGCGCCCGACGCCATTCGTGGACCGTACGCTTTATACCGGCTGGAATGCCATGGCAGTCACCGCGTACCTGGAGACGGCGCGCGTGCTGCGCTTGGGATCGGCGCGGGAGTTCGCGCTGCGCACGCTCGACCGGCTTTTGAACGAGGCCTGGGATGGGGATTCGACGCTCAACCACGTGATCGCGTACCCGGACGACGCGACAGCGCAACAGAAAGCGCCGGGCACACTTGACGATTATGCATTCACTGTGAACGCCTGCATCGATGCCTGGTTTGCGAGCGGCAAGATGAATTTCTACCTTGTGGCGCGGAAGTTAGCTGATGCCATGATCGCGCGCTTCCACGACACAGCCGGCGGAGGATTCTTCGACACGGCTGCAGCGCAGGATGGGCAGCCGGGGGCAACTCCGCTGGGCGCATTGTCTGCGCGCCGCAAGCCGCTGCAGGATGCGCCTACGGCTGCCGGCAACCCCACGGCCGCCACGGCGCTGCTGCGGCTTGAGGCGCTGAGCGGGCGCAAGGAGTATCGCGACGTTGCCGAAGACACGCTGGCCTGCTTTGCCGGCATCGTGGAGCACTTTGGCCTCTATGCCGGAAGCTACGGCCTGGCCGCTGAGCGCCTGCTGCTAGATCCAGTACAAGTGGTTATTGTGGGCTCGGGGCCGGAGGCGGAGCGGCTCGAGGCTTTGGCTGTGGCGCGGTTCGCCGTCAACAAGTCGGTGATGCGCATTGAGCCCGCTCGGCTTGTGCCAGGCGGCATTCCTGAAGCGCTGGCGGAGACATTGCCGCAGGTCCCGGCGCCTGCCGGCGCTCAAGTATGGGCACTCGTTTGCCGCGGGCGAACGTGCCTGCCGCCCATTTGCGATGGGGAAGAGTTGTTGAAGGCGCTGGCGTAAGTTGCCTATCGATTGATGCGTATTGCGCACTACTCTCCGCCGAAGGGGTTGCTTTCGTGCGGCTTCAGCGTGGTTGGATCGTGCGCTTGCGCGGTTTCCGGCTCCATCGGTCTGCGCTCGGCCGTGCCTGCCGTGCCCGCCCGCGCGTTTCTGTCTTTGGCCTCGAATGAGCTGAAAACACGGTTCGGATCGCCTGGGAGCAGGTTGTGTTCTTCGAGAGCCAGCCGTACGCGCCGCTGGAACTCGCGCATGGGTCCGTATTGCTGCATGGCGCGGGTTTTGAAGACGACGGGGAAGATGGTCTGCGAGCCTTTCATGGAGTCCAGGCCCAGAACCTGAGGGTCCTCGAGGAAAATGTTCTTGAATGCCGCGCTGTTGCGCACCTCCATCGCGATATCGTTGAGCAGTTTTGTCACCGCGTCGGGATTAGCGGAGTAATCCACGCTGACGTTTATCGTCGCCACGGAAAAGCCAACGCTGAGGTTGGCCACTGTGGTGATCTGCGAGTTAGGAATGGTGTACAGGGTTCCGTCGCCGTCGCGCACCGTGGTTTTGCGCAAGGTCATCGTTTCGACTGTTCCGGCTACGCCGGCCACCCGCACCGTGTTGCCCACGCTGAACTGACCCTCGACGATGATAAGGATGCCATTGAACACGTCCTTGACGATGTTTTGCGCCGCCAGGCCGATGGCAACGCCCGCGATTCCCGCCGATGCCAGGAGCGGCGCGAGGTTGAATCCGATGACGCTGAGAGCCATGAAGCCAGCGATCAGGCCGATGATGGCCAGTCCCGTGGCCCGGATGACTCCAGACAAGGTCTTCACCTCTGCCAGGCGGCCCGGGCCGGCGCCGGTCTGCTCGGTCACGCGCGCCATGTGGAAGGTGATGAGCCGCAGCAAACGGCTGAGTAGAAAGGCGATGAGCGCAATAACAACCAGATGCGGCAATTTGGTGTGGAGGAATTCCTGGCTGTCGGCGATCCACTCGTCCAGCACTTTGCCCAGGAAGCGACCTTCCTGGAACCAACCCCATCTAATCGCGAGGGAGAATTCTGTAGTCAAGAAGCCGGGAGGCATTCCAAAACTCCTCCTACTAGACTAGACTGTGCGCAGGAATGTCCGGATCCCCGATCTGCTCCTCCGGCACACTTTGGGTCAGATGCTGAGGTCAATCAAGCACGAACGGCGCATTGGCGCAATTGGCTCCGATTGCTGGCTTCGGAGGCATGGGGGGCAGTTGTCTGCTCTGGCGTGCATCGCGTTGCTTGCCGGAGCGATCGGGGCGGGATTTATTTTGAGCCACGCGCAAGAACTGTTTCCACTGCCCTCGTACGATCCACCCAAGAACACATCGACGCAAACGCCGGCGCCTGGCCGGCAGCAGAAACCGCCGGACGGGAATGTGCCTGCCGATCAACATACGGAGGGGGGCAAGCAGCAGATCGTCAGCGAATGCGCCAACCTGCTGAAAATGGCAACCGATCTGAAGACGGAAGTGGACAAAACGACCAAGGACACGCTGTCGTTGAGCGTGGTCCGCAAGGCCGGGGAGATCGAGCGGTTGGCCCACAAAGTCAGAACCGGAACCGGGAAGAGTTGAGGCAGGCCATGCAAAGCTTTGCCCAAGACTGCACCAGGCTTGAAGCGGGATGCGGATCCGCGAATGGTTGGTTCCGGCGCGGAGGTCAATTCCTGCGGACGGGGTTGAAGCTGGCGCTTCTTGTTGCGCTTGCCTGCTGCCCGGCGAGTCATTCCAGGTTGGGTTCTGGATCTGGCATGGGGCAGTCTTCCAGGGGTCAGCAGGTTCCAGGCCGCCAGGATATGGGCCCCGTCGATAGCCCCGATAACTATGACGTGGCGATGGCTGAGAAGCGCCTGCGCGCGCTCAACACCGAGCGGCAAAAACAGATGGTGGCCGACGCCGGCAAGTTGCTCAAACTGGCCAAGGAACTTAATGATGATGTTGCCGCTTCGAATACCGGCACATTGACTCCGGAGCAGCTTCGTAAAATTGCCGAGATTGAGAAACTGGCGCGCAGCGTCAAGGAAAGGATGACCGCTGGCGGGGTGCAAACGCAGCCGGCTCTGACAGCCCCCAACTTTGCTTATCCCCTGCGATGACGGCTATCGTAGTTGCGTCCTAAGGGGAGCGTTTTGGGCGAGAACAGCTGCCGCTTCGGTTACAAGTTGGCCGATTGCATCTAAATTGGCCGATTGCATCTAAAGGATTGTTACAATTTAGACTGGCAGTATCCGGAATGCGATTTCGGGGGTCGACCGGAATGGAACTGGCAATTTCCAGCGCTCGTAAGTCGGGGGCGCATGCCGCCGCGGACGGGCTGACCGCACAACAATTGGTTGAAATCTACCGGCTGATGTTTCTTTCCCGCGCGGTGGACGACCGCGAAATTCTCCTCAAGCGCCAGCAGAAAATTTTTTTCCAGGTTTCGGGCGCAGGCCACGAGGCTTTGCAGGTGGGCGCGGCGCTGGCCCTTCGTCCCGGTTACGACTGGTTCTTCCCTTATTATCGCGATCGTGCACTTTGCCTGGGATTGGGCGTTTCGCCTTACGACATGATGCTGCAAGCCGTAGGCGCAGCCACCGATCCGGCCAGCGGCGGACGGCAGATGCCCGCACACTGGAGCAGCCGTCCACTGCACATTGTCAGCTCCTCTTCGTCCACAGCTACACAGTTGCTCCATGCTGTGGGCTGCGCCGAGGCCGGCCGCTACTTCAGCCGCAACCCGGAGTCGGCCGCGAAGGCGGAGGGCGACTACCGCGCCTTCCGCGATGTGGATTTTCATGGCGACGAAGTGGTTCTCGCTACCATTGGCGAGGGTTCGACCTCGCAGGGCGAATTCTGGGAGGCAATCAATACTGCATCGAATCAGAAGCTGCCGGTGATCTTCTGCGTGGAGGACAACGGCTACGCCATCAGCGTTCCAGTCGAGGTGAGTACGCCGGGCGGAAATATCTCGCGGCTGGTCGCCAACTTTCCCAACTTCCACTTCGCCGAGGTGGATGGCAACGATCCGGTGGCCTGCCTGCGGGCGTTTCAGCAAGCGGCCACCCACTGCCGCGCAGCACTTGGGCCAGCGCTGGTCCACGGCCATTGCGTGCGGCTCTACTCCCACTCGCTCTCCGACGACGACAAAAACTACCGCAGCGCGGCGGAGCGAGAGACCGACGCCCTATGTGACCCCATCGCCAGAATGAGGTCGCGGCTGATTCGCGAGGGTGTTCTCACGGTTCAGGAAATAGACGAACTGGGGCGGAAACTGGAGCACGAAGCCGCCGAGGCCGCCGAGCGCGCGCTCGAAGCGCCGCTGCCCGAAGTCGAAAGTATTCGAGCGCACGTCTACTCTGAGGATCTCGATCCCACCCGTGCCGGGTTTGCCACCGAGCAGCCGCAACCCTCCGCGGCCGTGGATGGGAAAAAAGCATCCGGTGCGCGCACAATGGCTGACCTCATCAATTCCTGCCTGCGCGATGAGATGCGCCGCGATCCGCGCATTGTGATTTATGGCGAGGACGTGGCCGACGCCAGCCGCCAACAGGCGCTGGCCGAAGCTAAAGGAAAGGGTGGGGTTTTTAAGCTCACCGCCGGCCTGCAAACCGAATTCGGCTCAGAGCGCGTCTTCAATTCGCCGCTGGCTGAGGCCAATATCGTCGGGCGAGCCGTGGGGTACGCGTTGCGCGGAATGAAACCGGTGGTGGAAATTCAATTCTTCGATTACATCTGGCCGGCCATGCATCAGATTCACAATGAGCTGGCTCTCTTGCGCTGGCGCTCGAACGGAGCGTGGGCTTCGCCGGCAGTGATCCGCGTGCCCATCGGCGGCTATCTCACCGGCGGCGCAATTTATCACTCGCAATCGGGCGAGAGCATCTTCACGCACATCCCGGGCCTGCGTGTTGTCTTCCCTTCGAACGCCCTGGACGCCAATGGCCTGCTGCGTACGGCGATCCGCTGCGACGATCCGGTCCTGTTTCTCGAACACAAGCGCCTCTACCGCGAGACCTACCTGCGCGCCGCGTATCCGGGCCCGGAGTTTGCCATTCCGTTTGGGAAGGCCAAGATCGTTCGTCCCGGCGCCGACATTACGCTGGTTACCTATGGCGCGCTGGTGACGCGCGCCTTGCAGGCCGCGCAGCAGGCCGCCCGGGAACACTCGATTGATGTGGAAATTCTCGATCTGCGCACGCTCAACCCCTACGATTGGGAGGCGATTGCGACTTCAGTGCGCAAGACAAACCGCGTGATTTTGGCGCACGAGGACATGTTGAGCTGGGGTTATGGCGCTGAGATTGCGGCACGTATCGCCGATGAGCTTTTCGACGATCTGGATGCACCCGTCCGGCGCGTCGGCTCCATGGACACTTTTGTCGCTTACCAGCCGAAGCTCGAGGACGCGATTCTTCCCCAGCCGGAGACGATCCTCAAGGCGATCGTGGATCTCAAGAAGTATTGAGCGCCGCAGAGCAGCGTTAGTGCGCCGCCGGTAGAGCCTCGACGGCCTGGGGTTGCATCCCGCCATCCCGGATACAATACTTAGATGGACTTTCACGCCCATTTGCAGCGTTGCTGCAAGGTTCAAATACGCAATTCGGGCCTACCGGGATGAAGAACTTTCTGCGCCTGCTGCGCTATGGGGTGCCGTACACACTGGAGTGGCTGCCCGGTGTCGTGCTGTCGTCCGTCGTAGGCCTCCTCGACACGTTTCGCGTTCTCCTGTTGCAACCCATTTTTGACCAGGTGCTGCGGCCCGATGCGCCCGAGGGCCCCATCGTTCTCGGCATGCACAATAGTCGATGGCAATTCGACCTGAGAATGCTGGCCCCGCACTTCATGCACAACGCGTGGACGGTGGTTGCCTACGCGCTCATCGCCTCCACTATCGTCAAGGGTCTTTGCGACTACGGTGGGACCTGCCTCATCAACTACGCCGGGTTAGGCACCATCACCGACCTCCGCAATCATCTCTACGAAACCATCATCCGGCGCTCGACGCGGTTCTTCCATCAAAATCCCACCGGCACGATCCTCTCCACGCTCATCAACGACGTCGATCGTGTACAAGTCGCGTTGAGCTCGGTAATCGGTGAATTTCTGCAGCAGTCATTCGCGTTCCTGGTCGGGTTGGCGCTCGTGGTCCGGCTGGGCGGTTACCTGAGTTGGGCGCTGGTCTTGTTCATCCCTGTAGTTGTTACTTCAGCGCGCAAGATTGGCAGCGAGGTGCGCGTGCGCACGCGTACCGGGCAGGATAAGCTGGCCGAGATCCAGAACATTCTGCACGAGACCGTGACGGGCAACCGCATCGTGAAGGCCTTCAATACGGAGTTGTGGGAGATTCTGCGTTTCAAGAACGCCGCTAAGCGTCTGTTTCGCGCCAACCTGCGCAGCGTGCGCGTTCAATCCATCAGTTCGCCTCTCATGGATACGATCGGCGCGATTGCCATTGCCATGTTTCTCTTTATCGGCCGCAACGAGATCCAGCATGGCCGCATGACCATGGGCCTCTTCGGCGCTTTCATCATCCTGCTTTTCAAACTCTACGATCCGGTGCGCAAGTTCGCCTACTTCTACAACAGCTTCCAGCAGGCAATGGGGGCCTCGGCCTCTATCTTTGCCTATTTTGAAGTGAAGGACGATGTGGTTGAGCGGCCCCACGCACGCACGCTCGCCCGCTTTCGCCAGTCCATCCAATTTGAAAATGTTGGATTTTCTTATTCGAGCGAAGAGGGCGAACAACAGATTCTTCACAACGTCGATCTTGAGGTCCATGCCGGCGAGGTGCTTGCCATAGTTGGGCCCAGTGGGGCGGGCAAATCCACGCTCGTCAATCTGATCCCGCGCTTCTTCGACGTGACTTCCGGCCGCATTCTGATCGATGGTCACGATGTGCGCGACCTGACACTGTCGTCGTTGCGCCGACAGGCGGCCCAGGTGACACAGGAAACCATCCTCTTCAACGACACAGTGCGGCACAACATCGCTTATGGCCAGCCGGACGCTAAGGCCGGGGTCGTGGAGCATGCGGCGCGCAACGCACTGGCTCACGATTTCATTTTGAACATGCCGCAAGGCTACGACACTGTGATAGGCGAAAAGGGATTCCGGTTATCCGGAGGCGAAAAGCAGCGCATTGCTATCGCCCGCGCCATCTTCAAAAACGCGCCCATCCTGATTCTCGATGAGGCCACGTCGGCGCTCGATGCCGAGAGCGAATCCCTGGTGCAGGCTGCGCTGGCCAACCTGATGCAGCACCGCACCGTGATGGTCATCGCTCATCGCCTCTCCACCATCCGCCGCGCCAACCGCATCGCCGTTCTCGAGTGCGGACGCATCACGGCCATCGGAACCCATGAGGAATTGCTCACCACTTCGCCCACTTATCAGAGGCTTTACCAATTGCAGTTCATCGATATGCCCGAAACGCAGGAGCCGGATCCCGCAGTGCAATATCTTCCGTTCGACGACCGCGCTGCACTCGCCTGAGATGCACAGGAGTAAGTATGGCCATTTCTTCCATGACCGGGTTTGCGCGGGTGCAGGTTCGCGTGCAGCTCGGCGGTGATGATCAACTCAGCTACACGCTTACGGTGAAGAGCGTCAATCATCGCTTTCTCGATTTGCAGTTCCGGCTTCCGTCCGGCCTGGACGCGCTGGAAATGGATCTGCGCAAGGTGCTGAAGGAAAATCTCGTCCGCGGCCACGTGGATTTTACGCTTTCCGTGGATCGTTCCGCGCAAGCGAAGGCCGGATACAATCGCGAGCTGATCTCCGGTTATCTTGCTGCCTTCGATGCGGCGCAGCGTGAGCACAACTTGAAGGGCGAGCCGGACTTGAACGCTGCGCTGCGCCTGCCTGGAGCACTGCAGGCCGAGGATCGCAAGGATAACGACCTGGCCGCGCTCGCGGCAAGCGTAATGGAGCAGATGGTTCCGCTGCTCGAACAGTTGAAGGCCATGCGCGCCCGCGAGGGCGAAGCCCTTGAAGCCATTCTGCACGGCACGCTCGACCGGCTCGCGGAGGCGACTAAAGGCGTGGCGGAGCTTCGTCCTGAGATTGCTCAGCGTTACCAGGAGCGCCTTCGGCAACGGCTGGAAGCAGCGGTGGGCGCGGAGTTCAACCAGCAACGAGTGCTGGAGGAAGTGGCGGTGCTGGTGGAGCGCAGCGACATCAGCGAGGAACTGGAGCGCATGAGCGCGCACATCGAGCATTTTCGCGAGCTGCTCAACAGCCAGGGCGAGACTGGCAAGAAGCTCGACTTTTTGCTCCAGGAGATGAACCGCGAAGCCAACACGCTGCTCTCGAAGACCGGAGGCGTGAGCGGCAAAGGCACCCGCATCACGGAACTCGGGCTGGCCATGAAGGCTGAAATCGAGAAAGCCCGGGAACAGATTCAGAACGTGGAATAGGATAAGCCTCTAGCTGCTAGCCATCCACGGATTGATGGCAGATCTTTTTCCCGCAAAACAAGCTAGAGGCTAGAAGCTAGGAGCTAGGAAGAAATCGTGGCAGGAATTTTATTTATCATTTCGGCGCCCTCGGGTTCGGGCAAGAGCACGCTGGTGAGCGAGCTGCGCAAACAGGTGAGCGGCGTGGATTTCGCCATTTCCTGGACCACGCGCGCTCCGCGCGGCTCAGAAAAGGACGGACATGAGTATCACTTTACCAGCCGGGCGGAATTCGAGCGCATGGTGGACGCCGGCCTGTTTCTGGAGCACGCTGAGGTCTTCGGGCAGATCTCTATGGCACGGCGCGCCAATCGCTGGATGACGCGCTGACCGCCGGTCACGATCTGATGCTCGACATCGACGTGCAGGGCGCCGCGCAGGTGCGCGCCAAAATGCATGAGGCCGTCAGCATCTTCGTTTTGCCGCCGAATCCCCAATGTTCTGCGCACCCGCCTGCGCAACCGCATGCCGCGCCGAGGGCGTGGTGAACGAAGCCGAACTCTATCGCCGGCTGGGCGAGGCAAGCCGGGAGATTGAGAAATATCGCGACTACGGTTATATTTTGATCAACGACGTTCTGGACCGGGCGGTAGCGCAACTGGAAGCCATTGTGCTGGCCGAGCGCTTCTACCGCAATGGTGAAGCCATTGCTTACCGTTCCCGCCGGGTGTTGGAGGTCGCTGCAGCCTGCCTGCAATCGAACTCACAGGATCGGCTTAAACCCGTGCTGGAGGCATTCGGTATCGACGGAGCCTCTGGCCAGCAACAACTTCCCTTTGGAGATGACTCGGATGACGATTGAGACCAGTTTCGATTCCAACTATCGCAAGGTATTGGTGGCTGCCCGGCGCGCCCGCCAACTGCAGAACGGATCCCAGGCTCTAATCCCCACGCACTCCAACAAGGCTTGCCGCATCGCGCAGGAAGAGATCGACGCGGGTAAGATCGCTTACGTGAAAAAAGAGGTCGAGGTCACCAAGCCGCTGGTCGAAGGCCCTGCCATCCCCATCCTGCTCAGCTAGTTGACAGTGTTCAGTGATCGGCAGGCCGGAAGTGTGCGATGTTGCCGCTATATGGCTCGACCGGGCCTCCTGATAAGTGTTCGGCTCCATCGCAATCTCAGATCTGTGAACTGGAATCTGACCCCTGATCTACAATCGAAATCATGAGAGTTACCGTGGGCGTCTCGGGCGGAATCGCCGCATACAAGGCGGCGGAGCTGGTGCGCGCCATGCAGCGGCAGGCGATTGAGGTGCACGTCGTGATGACAGCGGCGGCGCAGAAGTTTGTGCAGCCGCTCACCTTTGCCGCGCTCACCGGCCACAAAGTCATCACCAGCCTGTGGGAGGAGTGGGACACGAGCGATGCCGCGGCCGAACAAAACGGCATTGACCATATCGCCGAGGCGCAGTGGGCCGACGCGCTCGTTGTCGCTCCGGCCACGGCCAACATTCTGGCGAAATTTGCCCATGGCATCGCCGACGATTTTCTTTCCACGCTGTATCTGGCTACGGCTGCGCCGGTGCTTGTGGCGCCGGCGATGAATGTGAACATGTGGAACCATCCGGCCACGCAGGCGAACATTGAAATTCTGCGCCAGCGCGGGGTGCGCATCGTGGAGCCGGGAACAGGCGAGCTGGCCTGCGGCATGGTGGGCAGCGGGCCGCATGGCGGAGCCGGATGCGATTGCCGAGGCCGTGATGGGCGCGCTGGGCCGTCGCAACGATCTTGCCGGCGAGGTGGTGCTCGTCACTGCCGGCGGTACGCGCGAGGCGCTCGACCCCGTGCGCTTCATCGGCAACCGCTCCAGCGGCAAGATGGGCTTCGCCCTGGCCGAGGCCGCGCGCAGCCGCGGCGCAAAGGTGATTCTCGTAAGCGGGCCATCCAGCCTGAACGCACCAGCGCATTGCGAACTGCTGAAGGTGACCACCGCGGAAGAGATGCGGAACGCGGTTCTCACGCGCATGACCGAGGCGACGCTGGTGATCAAGGCTGCCGCCGTGGCCGACTATCGTCCCGTGAATGTTTCCGCGCAGAAGCTCAAACGCACGGGTCCGATGACGGTCGAGCTTGCGCCAACCGAGGACATTCTGGCCGAGGTGGTGCGCCGCCGCCGGCCGGGGCAGCTGATTGTGGGCTTTCGCCGCTGAGACCGAAAACCGCATGGAGAACGGCCGCGCCAAGCTGCTCAAGAAGGGCGCCGACGCGATTGTGGTGAACGATGTGGCCGGCGAGGGAGTGGGCATCGACGCCGACACCAATGCGGCGACATTTCTGACGCGAGCCACGGCCGTCGAGCTGCCTGAGATGCCCAAGCGCCAGCTTGCCGATCGCATTCTCGATGAGATTCTGACCCTGCGCCGGCCGCGCCCGGTGATGCTCGAGATGGACGAAGGGCAGGATTCAGCTCCCCGCCAGGCGCAGGCGAGACAGGATCGCGTTCTTGAAGAGAGCGTAATCGCGACAGCTTCGCGGCGCCAGTTGATTGTGGAGTAAGTGAATTTCGAACCGGTCTCATAACCGTCTGTATCGAGACACGAAGGGCCTGAGCCCCGCCTTGTTGGCGGGTCTCACAGTCGGCGAAAATGACTGCTGAGGTACTTATGAGACCGGTTGTCGCGCGCGTGCTCGATCCCACCACACGCGACGCTCTCACTGAGCGAATGCGCTTCTATCGCGATCTTGGGCTGACCGACTTTTACCGCCAGCCGGTTGACCCAACGTCGATCGCCGACGAGCCACGAACATTGGGTGCCCCAGGTCTCGATTCTGAGACCTGGGAGACCGACTCCGCTCCCGAAGAGAATCTGGGCGCCTCATCGTTGCACCGGTCATCAACAGAAAGATCTGGCGGAAGGGCGGGAGACCACGAACCCATTCCTGCCTCCGTTCAACCCGAAACTCCGATTATCCAACCGAACTTCCTTGGAGAGGAACCTGCCATTAAGACCCGCAAAGGTTTTTCCGCGCCTCCGGAAATCGCCGCCGCGGTGCCCGCGGAAGACCGCGCCGCCGCGCTCAAATTGATCCGCGAGGAAATTGGCGATTGCACACGCTGCGCGCTGCACTCAGGCCGCCACACCATCGTCTTTGCCGACGGCTCGCCTACGGCGCGCCTCATGTTTGTGGGCGAGGGGCCCGGAGCCGATGAAGACGCCCAGGGACTGCCTTTCGTAGGCCGCGCCGGGCAACTGCTGAACAACATGATTGTCGCCATGGGACTGAAGCGCGAAGAGGTCTACATCGCAAACGTGGTCAAATGCAGGCCGCCGGGCAACCGCACGCCCGAGCCCATTGAAGCCAACACCTGCTCGCCTTTTCTCTTTCGCCAGATCGACGTAGTGCGGCCGCAGGTTCTCGTCGCACTGGGGGCCACAGCCGCCACGTATCTGCTCGGCGCGCGCCAGCCGCTCGCTGGCCTGCGCGGCCGCGTCCACGCTTTTCGCGGCATGAGTCTCATCGTCACCTATCACCCGGCATTTCTACTCCGCGATCCGCGGCAAAAGAAAGAAGCCTGGGCGGATCTGCAGATTGCGATGAAGGAACTGGGACTGGGTAAACCAGGATCCAGCCGCTAGCGGCGAGCTTCAGTTCCTCGCTAATGGTTTCTGCCGATACAGCGAATCCGTTTTTCCATCCCTCAAAATGTCCCCGCGAGTGGGTGCTCGGCTACTCTTGGGACTTGGACCCGAGTTCTTTTTCGGGCGCAGTCAGTGTGGCCTTCTTCTTGCTGAGGTTGGATAGCCCCGCATATACAACAAAGAAAACGATTGCTGTCATGGCCTTGGTCTCGCCCGCCGAAAGGCCCGTGGAAATGCCCACTGAATTGTTTGAGAAATGGCTGCAGACGACGTAGCATAGCGCCGCAAATGCGATTGCCACAGTAATACGGACCGGGGCACTGACAGCTGGGGGTTTTTCCAAGAGAGCGTCGATGAATACCCTCCCCACAATAATGATATTCAAATAGGTCGGCGCGAGAGCAAATAAGAGCGCGACGCCAAGTGTTCCCTTGTCGCTGTTGAGGCAGACGGCGAACACAACGATCAGTAGGGCGAACTGGACGCCCAATAACGCCAGGACAATCCTTCCGATTAACGGCATTCCGCGCCCTGGTGGCGCGCATGGCTGGGAATGACATTTCGGGCAGAAGCCGTCTGCCCCGAACATCACGTGCTCGCCGCAAAGTGTGCACGTCGCTTCGAATCTCGCCACCGGCTTTCCCCCGTTGCAACTCGGTACCACCGTCTTTGTTCCTGGTGTCAATGTTTTGTTACCAAAATGGCCTCAAATCTCACTTCTAGTCCCGCCACAGCGCCACGCCGCCCAGGATGCCGTCCTGGTTTGACACGATCGTGACATTCTCGGGCAGTTTGAAGTCGATCTTCTTGGTGTTGCCGCCGCCCAGGTAGAGATGGTCCCAGTTGAATGTGGCTGCGGTTTGCTCAATGGCCTCCTGGAGGCGCTTGTTCCACTGCTTCTTGCCGTATTTATCGAGGCCGCGGCGGCCAAGGTAGTCCTCGTAGGTCTTCTCGCGCCAGGGGTGGTGGCCGAGTTCGAGACCGGGACACAGTTTTCCATCGGTAAAGAGCGCCGAGCCCATGCCGGTGCCCAGCGTGATGAGCAGTTCCACGCCGTGGCCTCTGACAGCGCCGTAGCCCTGCACAGCGGCGTCATTCGCCACTCTGACGGGCTTGCGCCAGCGCTTTTCGAGTTCGCTTTGCAGGGGAAAGTTGGTCCACTTGGGATCGAGGTTGACGGCGGTTCGCGTGATGCCGTGCTTGATGACGCCAGGGAAGCCGACCGAGACGCGATCGAAGTTGCCCATGCTCGCGCGCAACTCGTCGAGCACCTTCAGCACGGCGCGCGGCGTGGGCACGGCGGGAGTGGGGACACGGTCGCGATTGCTGAGCGGCTTGCCTGTGGGCGCGAGCAACATGGCCTTGATTCCCGAGCCCCCGATGTCGATGGCGAGCGTGATGGGGCGCAGGGTGCGCGAGGTGGCGGGCGGGGTATGGGCGGCAATGGGGACGGGCTTCGGCTTCATCACGATTGAATTCTAAAGCTTTAAGGTCAGTTGGATCGTGCGGGCCTAGTTTAAATGGAAATGGATGCGCCGAACTTGGGCACCGGCAGCACGCCGAACATGCGATAAAACAAGCTTGATCGAGAGTGAAGTCCAGTCCTCCGATCCTGACTGCCAGGCATTCAGTAGCAGACACACTTCCGGAACATTGTCCTCAAAAGATCAAAAAACCTATGCAAATGCCGAAAACGACAGCGATGGTCATGGAAAACGCCAGGAAGCGTCCGCCAGCTCTCGGCTCGCGCTCCCCCATCAGGGTGAAGCTTCCCGCAACGCCAACGCTCAATCCGCAGTACCAGAGAGCAAGCAGCAGCCACTTCCACCAATTCATGCTTAGGCCAAAATCCTGTGCCCAATATCTTGCGCCGACAATTGTTATGGCCCATATAAAACCCATTGCAGTCCAAAATATCGGCCGGAAAAAAGGAGAATACATCCACATGTCTCTGCGCCCTCTCACCATGTCTTCTCCACGTCGAACCACAGATCGGTCTGCAACCAATCGGGCGGCTCGTGGTAGGTCGCGTTCCTTCCCACTGGCGGCGGCAAAAAGTCGCGCGCTCCCGGGTACTCGAAAAACGTCTTTTGCATCCACAGCAATATGCTGGCCGTGATTCCCGTGCGATCTCTCGGGTCCACAATGCGCGCCGCCATATGCATCCAGTTATTCTTCCGCGTGTAGGGACATACAGACAGACAGATACGGCATCCCATCGGATGGCTGTTGGCGACCGATGCCCACGCGTGGAAGCAGGACTCGTCGTTGATCATCCATCTCTTATAGCCGCGGACAATGCCGGGTTCAGGCTTCGGGCTAATGGCGCCCGTGGGGCATTTCACGGCGCAAATTTTGCATTTCGCGCAGAACCTGGCTACTCCGATGTCGATCGGCTTGTCGACCTCCATCGGAATATTGGTGGTCACACAGGCCAGACGCGCGTTGGGGCCCAGCTCCGGAGTGATGAGGAGCCCGTTCCGGCCCACCTCTCCCAGGCCGGCATCGATCGCGATCGGCGGCATGATCACATCGTAGAAAGCCGGAGGAACGTGGCACCTGGCAGGATAGCCTAATTCGTGGATGAAAGTCTCCAGCTTTCCGCCAATCTCGCGCTCGCGCGAATACGCATCGTACGATGTGGCGTAGGAGGGAGTGGAATAAAGCTGGTCCCACTCATGAGGCGTCGCGAACACAATCGCGTATTCCCAATGTGCGGGCTTTTCGTATTGAACCTGGCCTACGCCACGCAGCTGGCCCTGGTAACACCAGTTGGGATTCAGTTTGGTGATCCCGACCAAGGTGGCTCCGAACGTATGCGTCACTTTTTTGATCAGCTCGGAGGCATGCCCGGGACTCTTGAATTTCATTGGCGCCTTGCGGCGGATGCCGCGATAGTCCCACTCCTCAGGCGGTCCCGTGGGCTCCGGAGGGAAGAGATGCTGGAGCTTCATCTTCCCTTCGTGATCCCAAAAAGAGCCTGCATGCGCGATGGACCACGCATCGGCAATGGCGAGCTGAACCTCGAAGTTCTTCCAGTCAGCGTGCTGCTTCGCAATCTGGGGAAACAGCTTGAACGTGGCCTGATACTTCCTCGGATTCTCGGTGAAGAACGTTTTGAATGGCTCTGGCAGTTTTTCCACGCCCATCTCCGGAACCCATTTCGGCGCGCTACCGTCAGGCGGCTGGATCAGCGACCTGATGAGCTGCAATCGAAACGGCAGAACTTCCTCGAGGTTAATGCGGCGCGTTTCCCCGGTGATGCCATATGTAGGGTTCTCTCTTCTGAAGGGCTTGCGGTTGAAGAACATTCCCGCTCCGTGGGTAAATCGTTCCCAACCCGTGTAACTGTCAACACTCTTGCCGGACAAGTAGCCCGCCACCGCGATACCGATGATGCCGAGGATAGCCGTCAAAGGGCTACCCAGTTTGAGCAAGATTCGATATGGATCCTGAGCGATTGCAGAATTTGAGCCGAAAAATGCGATTGCGAACATCAGCAAAGCAGTCCACAATCTCTTGCGACTTATCATCCGACTATCCTATCAACTTATGGGCCATTGAGGCGCGGCTCAACGGCCCGGGCGTCCAGTAATCTTCAGGCGATCTGCTTGCCGGCTTCTGGGCCGACGGACTGATCGAACACCGATTCCACGGTGATCTTCACCAGATGATGCATGGGCGGCAGTTTTTTAGGGGAGGCTTCCAACTGCTTTGCTGTTTCGTTGAAGAGCTGGCCGGAGTCGAGGATTTCGGCCGTTCCCTTAATCTGATAGCCCTTGAATGTTTCATTGTCGATCACCGTGACAGCGACTTTCTTATTCTCCTCCAGGTTCTTCCGTGTCTTCAGGGAGAAGAGGTCAGCAAAGAGGACGTGATGCTCGTCAAGTAGCTTGAGACTGCCTTTGGGGGTGGCGTTGGGCATGCCGTCGCGAGATGCGGTTGCTACCCACGCGAGCTTGCCGGGAAGAAACTCCTGAACGTGTTTGGGAATGCTAACCATAATCGTGTCTCCAGAGAAACTTTGCGGACCTTTCCTTTTGTCCGGCCGGTTGGCTGCGCCGCCGGGCAATGACCGAGCGGCAAAAGGGGATCGCGACCCCTGAATGATGGCGAACCCACGATGGTGTGAGCGCAACAAGTCTGCCACACCGATTTTGATTCTTGCAGGTTACAGCTGGCAGTGTTGTAGCAGGCACTACAATGCCGGCATTTTTCGTGTTTTACAGGAATGCCAGCGATTCAACCGGCTGTGGCGAGATCGCGTATGAAGATGAGCTTGTCTTCGGTGCGGATCTTTCCGAGGTCCCGGAGTTTGCCGAGCGTCCGCGTCACACTGACGCGATGCGCACCGACGAGGAAGCTGATTTCCTCGTGGGTGAGGGGAAATGCGATGGTCCAGCCGCCGGCAACACGCGTCCCGGTTTCGCGCGCAACCTTGACCAGCACCTCGTAGAGGCGGTCTTCGAGGTTGAGTTCGGCGAGTGCGCTGACTTTTTCCGAAAGATATTGAATCCGGCGGGAGAGATTGCGAATGACCACCAGGCCGACGGCGGGAAAGTCGAGGACCAGCTTTTCAAAAAGCTTGCGCTCGATCCCGCAGAGAAAGGTTTGCTCCAGACAGGTAGCGCCAACCGGAAACTCGCCTTCCTCGAGTAAAACGTTTTCGCCGAGCCACTCTCCCGCTCCGCGGATGTCGAGGGTGAGAATACGTCCCTCTTCGGTGACCTTCCAGAGCTTTACCGCGCCCGCCTTGATGAGGTACATACTGTCGGCGCAATCGCCCTGGCGGAAGATCTCATCACCGGCAGAGAGTTTCTTGCGGACGAAGCGCTTTGCCAGATCGCCTAACGCCTCCGATGGCATGCCTTCGAAGAGCCAGACCTGTCCGAAACAGTGCGGATGAACAGCGGTGCCGTGACCAGCCAACTCCGCGCACAGACACGCATCGCTCATGAATGTCCCTTCCCGTCCGGCAACAGGCGGGCCAGCTGAGGCGCGCTTACGGCACCGCACATCCGATCTGGGCCTTCGCCTTAAGCATAGACGATGAAAGGACAGAAAGGAGCGGGCATTCTGACCGTCGGTGCGCCCCCTCAAAGATCCCAGTCCCGCCGTATCCCCTAAACTGATTCTTGTCTCCCATGCCTGCGTATTGCGAAGTCGCGTTGCCGGTGCCGCTGGACCACACGTTTACCTATGGGGTGGGCGTGGGGCAGCAGCCGCAGCGCGGCGCGCGCGTGATTGTGCCCTTTCGCAACGAGAAGCTGATAGGCGTGGTCACGGCGCTCGACGCAAAGGCGCCGGGCGAGGTCGAGGTGCGGTACCTCGAAGCCGTGCTCGATGAGGAGCCGCTGCTCAGCGATCATCTGCTGGAGTTGGCGGAGTGGACTGCTCGGTACTATCTGACGCCATTGGGTGAGGTGCTGCGCGCCATGTTGCCGCTGACGGCCGAGGTGCGGCGCACAGTTTATTACCAGCTTACGGATCTCGGCCGCGACATTTTGGCCGGCAGCATCGACGGCGACCGGGCGAAGGGAAGCGCCAGGCCGCGCTCTCGCCGTGAGCCCAAGGTCTCTTCCGAAAGTCACGACATGGAGCATCGCGTCCTCACGCGCTTGGCATCGGGCGAGCCGGTAAAGGTGTCCACGCTGCGCACGGCGACGTCGGCCTCATTGCCGGTGCTGGCAGGCATGGTGCGCAAGAAGTGGATTGCCCGCGAAACCGCGGCCACCGAGCACGACGCGCGGCGCATGGAGCGGTTTGCCGTATTGATTCCGGAGATGCGGCCGCCCAGGCTGACCGAAAAGCAGCAGGCGATTCTGGCTGAGCTGGCGGCGTGCGGTGGAGAGCTGCCGCTGGCCACGCTGCGGCGGCGCGAGTTGCCTTCCTCAACACTGCAAACCCTCGTCCGGCGCGGCCTGGTGCGCGTCGACGAGCGGCCGCAGGCGTTTCGACTGGGCGGGATCGCTCCCGCAGCAGCGCCGATAAGCCTGAATGACGCCCAGGCAGGCGCTCTGGCAACCATCACGGACGCAATCGGGGGGTTCCATCCTTTTCTGTTGTATGGAGTGACGGGTTCGGGAAAAACCGCGGTCTATCTTGCCGCAATGCAGCGGGCTCTGGACCGCGGGCTCGCGTCGATTTTGCTGGTTCCCGAGATCGGGCTGACGCCGCAGATGGCAGGCCTGCTCGATCAGGCGTTTGGGCAACGCGTCGCGCTGCTGCACTCGGCGCTTACGCCCGAGGAGCGTAGCGAACAGTGGCGGCGCATCCGGCGCGGCGAAGCGCCGATCGTTGTCGGAACGCGCTCGGCGATCTTTGCGCCCGCGCCGAATCTGGGGCTGATTCTCGTCGACGAGGAGCACGACCAGAGTTACAAACAGGAGGAAACGCCGCGCTACAACGCGCGCGATGTGGCCGTCGTGCGCGCCAAGCTGGCCGGGGCCGTGGCTGTGCTGGGCTCGGCCACGCCGTCGCTCGAAAGCTGGCAGAACGCCGCGCAGGGCAAGTACACGCGCATCGACTTGCGCCTCCGCGTGATGAACCGCCCGCTGCCCGAGGTGGAGCTGATCGACATGCGGCGCGAGTTCAAAGAAACCGGCCATGACCAGCTCTTTTCGCGCGCGCTGATCGCACAGACCAGGGAGGCGCTCGACCGCGGCGAGCAGGCGCTGATCCTGCTCAACCGGCGCGGCTACTCGTTTGCCGTGATGTGCCGCGCCTGCGGCGAAAAGTTGGAGTGCCAGAACTGCGCCATCGCGCTCACGCACCATAAAGCCGCCCTCTTGGATTCCGGTCTCCCACCCCACGGACGAGGACCTGTCCGTGGGGACCCCGGCCTGGCGCAAGCAGGGCAGCGGTTGGAGTGCCACTATTGCGGTTTTCGGCGCACCGTTCCGGCGCGCTGCCCCAAGTGCTCGAGCGAGCACCTCTATTATCTTGGCGCCGGCTCGCAGCAGGGCGAGGAGCGGCTCCAGGAGATCTTTCCCGGCGCGAGGATCGGTCGCATGGACCGCGACACGGTGCGGGGGCGCTACGATTTGGAGAAATTATTGGCGCGGCTGCACTCGGGCGACATCAATCTGCTGGTGGGCACGCAGATGATCGCCAAGGGTCACGATGTTCACGGCGTGACGCTCGTGGGCGTGGTGGGTTGCGACCACGCCCTTTCAATGCCCGATTTTCGTGCCGCCGAGCGGGTCTTTCAACTGATGACGCAGGTGAGCGGGCGCGCCGGACGCGGCGAGCTGCCGGGCCGCGTGGTGGTGCAGACCTACTATCCCGACCACTATGCAATCCTGGCCGCCACGGCTCACGATTACAAAGCCTTTGCGGAGCGCGAACTGAAGTACCGCCGCTGGATGCATTACCCGCCCTTTGGGGTGCTGGCAAACGTGCTGGTGCAGTCGCAAAAACTGGAAGAAGCCGCAGGGTGGGCGGCCCTCCTGGGGAAATATCTCATCCAAAACCAGAACGCCGGCCAGAATGTCGCAGCCGTGCGGGTGCTGGGCCCGTGCACGGCGCCCGTCGCGCGCATTAAAGGCGTCTACCGCTTTCACATGATTCTCAAGGCTGCCTCGCGCAAGGCGCTGAATGGGGCGTTGCGCGGCATGCTGGCGCACGCCGAACAGGCAGGCGTGCCGCGCCGCGCCCTGATTGTGGACGTAGATGCGCTGCGGCTGATGTGACTGCCTGAGGTGCGCAGAGGCGGGCGGGGGGGCTGCCTCACTCCACCTCGAATTCGCCGAGCGCGGTTGGGGTCACATTCGACCAGGTTTGGGGGGATTTCCGCAGTTCCTCCAGATCGGCAATCGTCCGCAGAATCCGGTGCCTAAGCTCAAGCACGGCAGCGTCGCCTTGCTGGAAACCGGGCGCGGCCTCCAGTTGGCTCACCGTGGAGTAGAAGATGTCGATGACTTTGGGTAAGGGTGTGGGATCCATCTGCGCTATCCCCGTGTTCTTGGATGCGTCGGATACCCAGATCGTTGCATGAGGCATCCGATATCCTGTTGCGTTGATCAAAAATGGCAATCTCTTGAACTGGGCTACGGGGTGCCCTCTCGTCCGGGTCGGGTCGCATGCTGGACAAGCGGCTCGGCTTTTACCACTGAGGGATGGGTTGCAGCACAAAAGACCACACCGGCAGGATTGTCTTGGAACCTCTGCGATTTCGCGCGGCTCGCTCGCCGACCTGCCGACTGGCTGACCGCCGTCATTTCCCGCGCTCTCTCGCGCGAGCGTCCCGATCTCTATCCGGGTGAAGATTCGGAGCACCCGCTGCGGCCCTGGGAGTCTGCATCTCGATGATGCGCCCACTCCCGAGCCTGGTTGCTGCAGCTATTTGTGCGGCCCGCATTGACTGCAAATCGGACCCCCGCATCTGATAAACCTTTGCGCGCTTTGAGCAGGCTTCTTCGATGCCGTGGAGAAACCCTTCGGGGTCAGCCGCAATGGTGGCGTCGGCAACTCCGTCAGAAAACTGGCTGGTCAGGGGCGCAATGGTGACGATGGGCGTAAGCGATCCGGTGGCTCGGATCATGGAGGTAAGACGGTCTCTGTCGGGCGCGGCAATCGTGTGGCACAACAAGATAAGGTCGAAATCGTTGGCCATAAAATGCTTGATCGCCTCGTTCATCGTGAACGCCGGGACGGCGACGCAGCCTGCGGTGTGCAAAATCGCGCTTCGGGTTCCCAACAACTCCGGATCGTGACCAACCGCGAGAATGAACTTGAGTGGCATCGGAATCTCCGCTTTGCTCTCGTTCTACAACCAGCAGGCGTCGATGTGGATTTGCTCCGCCGCTGTCCTGTAGCCGCTTTCACCGTAATTGGCTTGCGCACGGAACTCCCTGGGGATCGACACTTGTAACCACTCTCATCTGGTGGTTGGAGTCGCCAAAGCCCAACTGTGACAGCAGGTATATAACCCCCGGCCAGGCGCGTAAGTCGCTTAGCGAACACTTAGGTGAGAATTTTACAAGTCCTTTATAACTACCTTCCAGGGGCTGTATGCCGCTTATCGAACACTCAAGCCACACTTTAGTTATTTGCCACCTCCGGGCCGCCGGAGAACAGAAAGCCCCTGGCGGGACAATGGCATGATCGCTCGCCGACGCGGGCCTCGCCTCATCCAGACAACCCTCATACGAATGCGCGGAGGTCTCTTGTCTCGACCGCCCTTGACTTCGATAAAGAGCGTATGATAATTGCATCATCTCGATACGCAATCCAGTCCGTCCCTCGACCAATTAGCCCGTTTCGGGAGGGTTCCTTTGCGCGTTCAGGTGCGGGTTTTCGCCCCACGTAGCGCAAAGGAGCCGTCTATGGAATCCCCAAAAATTCAGCAGCAACAAAGAAGTCGCGCGCCGGCCTCGCGCCCGGCGCCGGAAGGCGCGATTCAGGGGCCATTCAGGAACAGGATACTGGCCTCGCTGTCCGCGCCCGATCTTGCGCGCATTGCACCCCACCTCTCGCGTCGCACGTTCAAGAGGAATCAGACTCTGTTCGAAGCGGGGCAGACGGTTGAAACCGTGTATTTCCTTGAAGACGGCATCTGTTCCATCGTGGTGACAATGCAAGACGGAAGCAGCGTTGAAGCGGGAATCATCGGTAACGACGGCTTCGTCGGCCTGCCTGCGGTGCTGGGTGCCGGCCACTCGCCGAATCCATGCTTCATTCAGATTCCGGGAAGCGGCTATGCCGTGAATGCCAAAATTCTCGTGGAACAGTCCCAGGATGGCTCCGGCAATTTTCGCCGTTTGATGCAGCACGCCGCTCAAGCCCTGTTCGCGCAGACTGCTCAAACCGCCGCCTGCAATCGCGTACACGAGCTTGCAGAGCGCCTGGCGCGATGGCTGCTGATGTGCCATGACCGGATGCAAGCCGACGATCTGCACATTACCCACGAATTCCTGTCCATGATGCTGGGCACGCGCCGCAGCAGCGTGACCGTAGCGGCAGGAATGTTGCAGAAGGCCGGGTTGATCGAGCATACGCGCGGGTGCGTGCACATCGAGAACCGCAAGGGCCTGGAAGAGGCCTCCTGCGAGTGCTACGCCGTCATCCGTGAGGAATACGAGCGTCTCGGACTTTCTTGAGCGAGCTCGTAAGTGAGCGTGCGGTTATTTCCTAAGGTCTCTCGGGCGGGTGTCCAGGTCTGGAGCCTCGATGCGATGCCGGGCTTCTGCTGCGGCCGGGGAAGGATGCATCTCGATGACGCGGCCATTCCCGGGCTTGGCGGCTGCAGCTATTTGGGCGGTCCTCATGGACTGCAAATCGGCCCCCCGCATCTCATAAACCTTTGCGCGCTTTGAGCAGGCATCTTCGATGCCGCGGAGAAACCCTTCGGGGTCAGCCGCAATGGTGGCATCGGCAACTGCGTCGGAAATATGGCTGGTCAGGGGCGCAATGGTGATGACGGGCGTAGGCGATTCAGTGGCTCGAATCATGGAGGTAAGACGGTCCCTGTCCGGAGGGGCAATGGTGTGGCACAACTGGACTAGATCGAAATCGTTGGCCATAAAATGCTCGATCGCCTCGTTGATCGAGAACGCCGGGATGGCAACACAGCCTGCGGTCTGCAAAATTGCGCTTCGGGTTCCCAACAACTCCCGGTCGTAACCAACCGCGAGTATCAACGTGAGAGCCATGGAAGATCCATTCCTTTGTACCCGTCAGGTTCCTGGTGCGGGCAGCCTTTGCCCCTTTTTGCTTGCAGCCTGTCTTCCTGGTGCGTGAGTCTTGGCGGCGGCTCTAATCGGCAGTGCGCGAGCTCACTTACACTTCGCGCGCAGCGCCGGAAGCGCACTTTGGCATACAAATAGCTCCGACCTCGGATGTTACCTCTTGCGCAGATGGCCGGGTTTTCAGGCCGCCGGCGGTTTCAGAAGCATGACCACCCTTGGGGAAGTAGTGACCTGGTTCCGGCTATTAGAGCAGGTTTTCTCCCCGGTCCCGCGGGTTGTATGTCACATGTGGAACACTGAAGAATTAATTTTTCGCTCCTGCCGTGAGAGCAAAAACCTCTGGCATAGTGGCTTTTCGAGTTAGATAAGAAGTGTAAGATCACTGCAATATCCTCACCCGGAATTACGCCGGATCAAGCCCATTCCCGATTCAGGGACTTACGAAACGCTGTCGCATCGAGAAAGGCGCTTTGGATGCCGCTGGGGAATTCTTCGGGCCTACCCTCGAAAGTTACATCGTCGGCGGCAAAGGGGGCCTGGCTGCCCGGAGGTGCAACAGCGACAACGAGCGTAAGCGAACCAACGGCTTGAATCGAGGAGATCAGACGGTCCCTTTCCTGGACGGGAATCGTGTGGCATAACAGGACGAGGTCGAATTCGCCGCACTTATAACGCTGGATCGCTCTTTCCAGAGATAGTTCTGACTCGACAATGTGGCCGGCGCGCCGCAAAATCTGGCTCCGGTACTCTAACAACGCCGGTTCCCGGCCAGTTGCGAGGATGTGCTTGACGGGCATGGCGAACCTCTTGAATGATCCCTGGAATTTCTCTGGCGGCCGCCTCGATCTCGATCTGGGTAAAGATCGGGGCGCCCTTTGCAGCGGGGGTGGCCGCATCCTCAGGCGGTGGTGCTTCCCGGAGTTAATTGGTTGTTTCGAGGGATAGCCCGAGTGGTCAGTAAAAGTAGGCCCACTCCTGGTCCCGGGGCTTATTAAAACGCCTTCCTTTGAGCAAGGCGTCCTCGATGCCGTTGAGAAGCTTTTCGGGCGCATCCTCGACCATTGCATCAGCGAACGCATCTGGAACATGAGCGTGCAGAGACGCAACGGAAACGATGGGAGTATGCGAACCAAAGGCTCGAATCAAGTGGGCCAGACGGTTTCTGTCCCGAGCGGACATGGAGTGGCCCACCAGAACAAGGTCGAAATCGCCGTGTTTAAAACGCTCGATCGCATCTTTAACTGAGTATTCTGAATCGACAATGTAACCGGCATTCCGCAAGGTCGAGCATCGGCTCTCGAGCAAGGGCGGATCTTTTCCGACGGCGAGAATGAGCTTAAGCGGCATAGTGCCCCCTATCTGTCTCGCGTTTGTTTTCGGTGCAGGGCGGCACTTGCTCATCCGCTTGCAGCCATGGCACGTTCTCGAGCAGCGGATAAAGCCGCTTAAATGAGCGAGTAACTATGGTCAGATATAGGTCTCGGACAGCGAGGCAGTCTGTCACGTTCCTGACAAAGTTAGAGTTTTTCACGCAAGTCGCTTAACTTTCGATAATGAGCGTAAAATGTTGCCAACATCTCTATGCGCAGATCGATCCGCTCGCTTTGGTTGTAGGCGGCTCCGGCTTGGCTCTTTTGCGCGTTCAGGTGCGGGCCCTCCCCCACGTTTGCGAAAAGGAGGGGGCAATGGAATCCGCCAATGTTCTGCTGTTCAGGAATCGGATACTAGCCACGCTTCCGGCGCCGGAAGTCGCCCGCCTTGCGCCCCACCTTTTGCCACGGGTCTTCAGGCGGAATCAGACTCTCTACGATGCGGGACAGGCGATTGAATCCATCTATTTTCTTGAGGATGGCGTTTGTTCCCTCATGGTGGCTATGGAAAACGGAGGTACCGTTGAGGTGGGGGTCGTCGGGTGTGAAGGCTTCGTCGGCATGGCCGGCTTAATGGGAGCCGTGCGCTCGCCGAATCGGTGCTTCGTTGAGATTGCGGGATCCGGTTATGCCGTCAAAGCCAAAGCGCTGTCGGAGCAGTACGTGAATAGCTCCGGCCAGCTTCGCCTGGCCCTGCAGCGTGGCGTTCAAGCCATGTTCGCGCAGATTGTTCAAACCGCCGCCTGCAATCGCGTACACGAGCTTGAAGAGCGCCTGGCACGCTGGCTCCTGATGTGCCGTGACCGGATGCAAGCCGACGAGCTGCCCATTACCCACGAATCTCTGGCCATGATGCTGGGTACGTGCCGTAGCAGCGTCACCGTGGCGGCAGGCATATTGCAAAAAGCCGGGCTGATCGAGTGTTCGCACGGGCACATGAGGATCGAAGATCGCAAGGGCCTGGAAAAGGCCGCTTGCGAGTGCTATTCCGTCATCCGTGACGAGTACGCGCGGCTTGGACTGCTTTAAGCGGGCTAGGTAGTCAGCAAGTCAGCGATCGGGTACCGCGGCAAATGGCGCAGCGACAATTCAGGCGTGCACGGTCACTTCAGGCGTGCGCCGCCACTCCGGCAGGATTGCCTTGGAACTTCCGCGATTTCGCGCGGCCGACTTGCCGGCTCGCTCTTCTCAGCTTTCCGCCGCGCCCGGTTGCAGCGAATGGAGCTCTTTGCCGGGCTTGAAGCGCACCGCTTTACCGGGAGCGATGTTGACCTCAGTCCCAGTGCGGGGGTTACGGCCAATGCCGGTCTTGCGCGCGCGGACGCTGAAAACGCCAAATCCGCGCAGTTCGATTCGCTCGCCGGCTGCCAAAGCCTGCTTCAGACCCTCGAAGACGGTGTCCACTGCCGCTTCTGCCTTCGTGCGCGGCAGTCCCGTGCGTTCGACCACGTGATGAACGATGTCCTGCTTGATCACTTGAGTCTCCTTGCTGGCGCGAATTGGTCTTAACTGTCGTACGGCCTACATCGCTCATAGTACAGATTTTGCTGCGATTAGGGAACATAGGAAAACCGGATTGTTACGATTTTTCCACTTCTCGATGGCTTGCTGTGCTTAGCTGATGCCGCCTTGGCCCCCCTTGCGGGCGGTTTCGACTGATTGTCAATGCGCGCGGCCGTTTCGTAAGATGAATCTTCGAGCCACAGTCGAAGCCGGTACCGTAGCGGAGGCGCAGACCCCGGAGCAGGAGACGCATGTCGATTCAAAGCGACCGCTGGATCAGGGAACAGGCCCTTAAGCATCGCATGATCGAGCCCTTCAGCGAAAAACAGGTCGCCGCGGGTGTCATTTCGTACGGGCTCTCTTCCTACGGCTACGACCTCAGGGTCTCCGACGAATTCAAAATTTTTACGAATGTGAACAGTGCCGTCATCGACCCCAAGGCTTTTGACGAGAGGTCGTTCGTCTCTGTGCAGGCGGATTCGGTGATAATCCCGCCCAACTCGTTTGCGCTGGCGCGTTCAGTTGAGTACTTTCGCATCCCCAGAGACGTTTTAACGATCTGCGTTGGGAAGTCGACGTACGCGCGTTGCGGCATCATTGTGAATGTGACGCCTTTTGAGCCGGAGTGGGAGGGTTTTGTAACCCTGGAGATTTCCAACACCACCCCACTGCCTGCCAAGGTATACGCCAACGAAGGTCTGTGCCAGATCTTATTCTTTCGCGCGGATGATCCCTGCGAAACCAGCTATGCGGATCGCAAGGGCAAGTATCAAAAGCAACAGGGGATCGTGCTGCCCAAGCTCTAGTACCGCGACCCGGTGATTTCGTAACCGTCCCCACGTAAGTGGTATTTCAGTTTCTTCACGCATCGTAGATGATTTCATTTGGGAAAGTTGCTGAGAGGTTGGGCCAGCGAGTCTCTAGAACCAAATCCGCAGACAATTCAGCTCAGAGCAACGAGCAGTGCGTTTTGATTAATACGCGCCGGCCACAGTGCGGCAATTAGGGCTCTCCACGGGAGTGGCAAGATGTATTCGACCCGCAATTCTGGGCCAATCCGCATCGGTCTGGCGACTGACGAACCCGTCCGCATTGCGGGCCTTGCCAGCATCTTCGACCAGCCTGCGCAGCCGGATCACGCCCAGATCGTTCCCGTGGTCGGAAGCCTGCCTGAACTGCTCGCCCTGGCCGGCATCGAGTACATTGTCGTCGATCTCTATTCCACCCCCGGCGGCTTCGAGGCCCTGGAAATCGTTCGCCAAATGCGCCGGAGAGTGCGTTTGATTGTGATCGGTCCGGAAGACGACGATGAACTGATTTTGCGCGCCATCGTTGCTGGAGCCAGGGGTTACCTGGGTCCTGGCGCTGGTCCGGAGATGATTCGCAAAGCCATCGAGGCTGTTACTTCCGGCTCGATTTGGGCGCCGCGCCACTTGCTCTCCCGCCTCATTGACCGGCTGCTCAAGGTTTCTGGCACAACGCCAGCCGCACCAGTTCCACAACTAACCCTTCGGGAACAGCAGGTGCTTGACTTACTTTTGAAGGCGCACTCCACGCGCGAGATTGCTCTGCAATTGGGTATCGAGCAGCGCACGGTGAAGTCTTATGTCGAGCGCCTCATGCGAAAGACCGGCGCCGACAACCGCATCAAGCTATCCATGTCCGCGCTTAGTTCCTCCCTGTTGCCACACGCTGCGGACCGGCTTGGCAATTCTGCAGAGCCGCGCGGCGCATTAACTAAAGAGTAAAATCGAAGTTACTTTTAGCCAAAGCCCCTAAGTACTCTTGTGCAAAATCCCTGTTTTCCACAATATTGTTAACAGAAACAACGCAGATCTGGGGAAAGGAGTTCCCAGGCAACATGCTTTCATGATGCGTGGGAACTCCTCTTTTTTCACTTTCAGTGAAAATGCGATTTTTGTTGCCTTTCTCAGCCTTCCTTTTTTTTTGAGATCGCAGCACCTAACCTCCCAGTCCGTCCACACATTTTGTGCGCCTTGTTGCTCGCTGGAATTGCCGGGCCCGTAAAGAAAGGATCTGGCTCGTCTTTTCCGTCTGGCGTGGGCCCGGCAAGCCGAAATTGTGGCCTGCGCGATCGATTTCGCACCCTGAGGGTGCACCTCAGCGCGTGGATGCTATAGGCTGATCGAGGAGGTTCCCGCGCTCCCCTCCCAGCCGGCTGCTGTTTCTCACTCAGTGACGGGATCGCATTGGCAGCGGCGCGCATACCTCCAATTCAAAGCAAACGTACGCGCGGCGAAACGCCGGCGGAACGGAAAGGATTTGGATATGAAAAAGGCCCTTGCTTCAATTTGCCTCAGCTTCCTGCTCGCATCCACGGCCGTTGCTGCTTCTACGAAGGAGGATTTGCAGGCGCGAATCGATTCGGCCAAGGTGGTCCTGGACGAGATCATGGCCGCCAAGGACAATAGCATGCCGAACAACATTCTTCGCTCAGCCACCTGCGTCGCTGTGGTTCCCGGAATGGTGAAAGGCGCAATTTTCGTTGGCGCGCAGTACGGGCAGGGCGTGGTCACCTGCCGGACGGGCCATGGCTGGAGCGCGCCGGTGTTCATTCGCATGGCAGGCGGATCATTCGGGTTTCAATTCGGCGGGCAGGCCACCGACCTGATTCTGGTTGCGGTGAATGACCGAGGGATGCAGGATCTGCTCAGGGACAAGTTCAAGATTGGCGGCGATGCTTCGGCTGCCGCCGGTCCGGTAGGCCGCCAAGGCGATGCCGCGACGGATTGGAAGATGAACGCGGAACTGCTGAGCTACTCGCGCACCAAAGGGCTATTCGCCGGCATCGACCTCGACGGCACCAGCGTAACCCAGAACAGGGAGGACACGGAACTCTATTACGGCGCTCCCGAGAACTTTAATGTGGTTCTGAAGGGCGACGTCGATGTTCCGGCCGGCGCGGTCGCATTTGTTCGCACTGTGGCGCATTACTTTGTGGCGGCTAAGAACCGCCAGTAGAGGCGTTTTCCCGGCCAAGGCTGGTAATTCTCTTCGTTTCATGTCCCAATTTATCCGCGTTTCCTCTTCACAGGGGCGGGACATCACGGGCCCCGATTCCATAGCCCTAAAGGGGTGACTGAGCGTCTAAACTGTTTCTTGCGCTCAACGATGCGGGAAAACCTCGAGTATGGGCTGGTTGTGGCTGTGGCGCGCTGCCTGGGCCGCTTGCCCCGTAGTGCCGCGCGCCTGCTCGCAGGCTTTATCGCCTTCGCTGTCTACTGGTGCTTCGGCCGCCTGCGCCGCGTGGGCGTGCGTAACCTGGAGATGGCGCTGCCTGCACTCTCCTCCACAACCAGAAAAGGAATTCTGCGGCGCGTCTACATCCATCTCGGCTGGCAGCTCGTCGAATTCTGCCGCATGACCCGCTACACCCGGGAAAACACACGGGACTGGATGCGCACCGAGGGCCTGGAACACTACCAAAATGTGCAGGCGCGCGGCAAAGGCGTCCTCATCGTTACCGGGCATCTTGGCGCGTGGGAGCTTTCGAGCTTTTACCACTCGCTGATGGGACACCCCATGGGCATGGTCATCCGCAGGCTCGATAACCGGCGCCTGGATGAATACGTCAACGGGATTCGATCGATGCACGGCAACTACGTAGTGCACAAAGACGACTTTGGACGCGGGCTGCTTACAGCCATGCGCGCCGGAGGCACGGTCGGCATCTTGATGGACACGAACATGACACCGCCGCAAGGTGAGTTCGTGAAATTCTTTGGAATTGACGCGTGTACAGCGACGGGCCTGGCGCACATCGCCCGCAAAACCGGCGCGGGCCTGCTGCCGGGGTTCATGATTTGGGAGCCGGACGAAAGGCGATATGTCCTGCGCTTCGGCCCGGAGGTGGAAATTCCACACACTGAGAACGTCGCGGCAGACATTCTGGAAGGCACGCAGCGCGCGACCAGCGCCCTGGAATCGTGGATTCGGCGCTATCCTGACCAGTGGTTGTGGATTCATCGCCGCTGGAAGACGCGGCCCCCGGGAGAGCCGAACTTGTATTGAACTTGCACCTGAACAGGAGAGACCCGCATGAGGCTGGAAATGCTGATTGAAACACTGGGGGGCAAACTTGTGCAGGGAGATCCCCGACATGAAATCGATGGCGTGAGCTCCAGCCAGTTTGCCAGCCCCTCAGAGTTGGTGTTTGCAGAAAACGCCGATGCGGCTCAAAAGGCACTGAACAGCTTCGCCGGAGCCGTTGTGCTTCCGGCCGGATGCGTTGCTTCTTACCCGTCGGATCGGTGCATTGTCGAGGCCGAACATCCGCGCCTATGGTTTGCCCTGGCAGCCAAGCTGCTCAAGCCGCTTCCGGCGCCCTCAGGCGTCCACGCCAGCGCCATCTTCGGCGTGCAGGTCGAACTCGGTGAGGGCGTTTCCGTCGGCCCTACGGCGGTGATCGGAGATGACGTGCAGATTGGCGCTGGAACCTACATCGAAGCGGGCGTGGTCGTGGGCAAGCACGTGCGGATCGGAAGATTTTGCAGAATTTACCCGCGTGTGGTCATTTATCCCGGAACCACGTTGGGAAACTGGATCACGGTTCACGCGGGCGTAGTTCTGGGCGCCGACGGCTTTGGCTATGTGCGCGATCCTGCGACGGGCGCGTACACGCAGTTTCCGCAGCAGGGCACGCTGGTGATCGAAGACGACGTGGAGATCGGCGCGAACTCCACGATTGATCGCGGGGCTTTGGGAGAAACACGCGTGCGCCGCGGCGCCAAATTCGACAACCTCGTCCACGTGGGCCACAACTGCGACATCGGCGAGGATGCGATCCTTGTCGCGCTCACTGGCATTTCCGGCTCGAGCACGATCGGCAACGGCGCGGTGCTTGCGGGGCAGGTGGGCATCGGCGACCACGTACACGTGGGTCCCGGCGTAATTCTTGGCGGCCAGGCCGGCGTCTTCAGCGGCAAAACCGTGACGAACGAAGGGTTGAAGCCAGGAACTGTGCACTGGGGCACGCCGGCGCGCCCGCTGCAGCAGGTGCTGCGCGAGCAGGCAACGCTGGCAAGGCTGGCGAAGAAAAAAGGGGCTAAGGGACTGAGGGACTAAGGGACTGGAGCTGGTTGCCTAAATGGCCTTGTAACAAGGGCACGGCTTTAGCCGGGCCACAAAAGGCGCATAAACATTGGGGCTTTAGCCCCTGAGGGGTGTTTCCAAAGGGTCCAAAACATTTTTGCAACCACTTCTAGGGGCTGAGGGACTCGATGGCGATTATCGTTGTAGGCGGAGGCGGTCGCGGCGCGGGGAAAACCGCACTGGTGTGCGGCCTCATTCGCGCTCTGCCTGAATTCGCCTGGACGGCCGTCAAGATCACCAGTCACGGCCACGGCCAAACTCAGCCCGTATGGGAAGAAACCTGCGCAGGGCAGGGAAACGATACCGCACGCTATCTGGCTGCGGGCGCGCGCCGTGCGCTGCTGGTCACTGCGGGCGAAGATGCGCTGGCTTCCATCGTGCGCCAGATTCTCCGCGAATGTCCGCCGCCGGGCTCGGTAATCTTCGAGTCCAACAGAGTCCTCGAGCACCTGCGTCCCGATCTTTGTCTTGCAGCCGCCTCAACTCTCGAAGGTGAAAGAAAGCCGTCGTTCGAGATCGTGGAGCGGCGCATGGACGCATTGGTTGAACTGGCCGGGCACGATCATGTCATCACAAGCGAGAAACTTGCCTTCCATCTTGTGTCGTTCGAGCGCATCTCACCGCCGATGCTGGCCTGGCTGCGGGAACGGCTGACGACGCCTTAGCGGAACGCCGGCCCGTAAGGCGCTGCGAACCTTCGCTCCCACGCGCCGTTCTTCTTCAACATGCCGTTCCAATAGAACTGAAAGCCTGGAATCTTGACCGCCAATGACGTGAGCGCCGCGGCGAAGGGCGACAGTTGCTCCATGCCGGCAATGGCTTTGAGCTCCGCTCGGCCAAAATGGCCGTCGCGCGCCAGTTGTTCGCCGAGCACGCGTAAACGGGACCAGAGCTTTTCGCTGAACTTGTCCGGCATCGACTGCAGGCCTTCGCTGCCTGGACGCACAATCGTGCCCGCATAGGGCGAGGCGAGGCGACGCGCAAGTTTTTCGAGATAGCGCTCCAGGGGACGGGAATGCCGCGCTTCGGGGAATCCCGACTGCACCAGGAAGGCGAGGGTTGGATTTGCGGCGCCGGCACGAGCCGCGTCGACGCGCGGCGCAAGGGCCTCAATATAGGCCTTCACCAGCGCCGGCATTGCGTCGGTGTACAGCGGCGTGCCCAGCAGAACTGTATCGGCGGAGGTAAATGCCTCCACCGCGCGCTGGAATTGCGCACTCCGCGCAAGATGCAGCACCTCCGGCGGCGAGCCTCCGCCGCGCTGCCAGCCTTCGGCCACCCGCGCCAGCATTTTCATTGAGTTCGAGCGCTCGCCGCGCGGCGAGCCATTAAGCAACAAGAGCGAGTTCATCGGCCACCTCCTCCGCGGAACGGTTGGCAACAGCGGTGAAAGCGAGGCGCGATTTCATATTGCGCGCCATCCGGCCCCACATCGCAAGCGTAATCTCGATGTCGTCGGCATCGGAATCCGCACCTGGATCGAGCAGCAATGCGAATACCGGGTAGTTCGCGTAACGGGCGCGATGGTGGATTTCGCCGCCTTCGACAACGAACCAGGGGTGCACGAGCGGAACCATCTGATCGGCGGCGCGTTTGAGCAGCGCGGTGGTGAAACCCATCTTCATGGGCGAAGCCAGCAGCACCATGTCTGCGTTGATAACGGCCCTCAAGACTGTAGCGCTGTCGTCGCGTTTAACGCACCCGCCGGGCGTCTTCACCCAGCAGCCAAAGCATCCGGAGCAGCCTTTCAAATCGAGCGCCGCGAGTTCCAGTTTCGTGGCCGCGTGGCCCAGGACATTGAGCCGGCTTGTCAGCTCGCAGAGATAAGCCTCGAATGTCGAGGCCGGATCGGGATTTCCGTTCAGGATGACGATACGCATGGAGGAACTCCTTTCGTTCTCGCACCAAGTTCTACAATGTAGAAATTCTTGACAAGATCATTCTACGCTGTAGAATGATCTTGTCAAGAGTCTGGCGGAATTTTTTATTCGACTTTGAGAGTTATCTTTCTTTTCGCGTAGCGGAGAAGGCGACCGAAGGAGCAAAGAACGTGACACGACCTAAAAAGAAGCGCTCGCGAAACGTGCCGCGCAGGCCGGGCCCGCGGCTGCCGGCCCGAAAAAACCGTGCCCGCGCCGGGATTCCCTTGCAGCGCGAGCTCATCGTCTCCACGGCGCTTGCGATTGTCGATCGCGACGGCCTGAAGGCGCTCTCCATGCGCCGGCTGGGCATCGAACTCGGCGTCGATCCCATGGCGGTCTACTATTACCTGCCCAACAAACAAGCTCTGCTGGACGCGATTGTCGAGGCAGTGATGGCCTCGATCGATCTGAGCGTGGACGACCCGGGCAAGCCTCCGGAGGAGCGCATTTTGGCCGCGGCGCACGCCTACCGCGGCGCATTGCTGTCCCATGCCAATGCATTGCCGATTCTGCTGGCGCACGGACCGGTTACGCCGGTGGCGATGCGCCCGGTGGAACTGCTGATCGGCATCCTGCGCGATGCCGGTCTGCCGCCGGCCGAGTCTCTGATGGGAATGAACGTCATTGCCGGCGCGGTGCGTGGGGCCGTAGGCATGGGGCCGATCCACGAGCCCACGCAGGAAGAGATGGAAGGAATGTGGCGCGCTTTGCCGGCGAATGAGTTCCCGCGGCTGGCTGAGGCGTTTGGTTCTTCCGGCCTCTCATTCGAGCAGATCTTCGACTTCGGCATTCGCGTCCTCACGCGCGGCCTGCTCGCCGAAGCCGAGAGCCATAAACGCCCGTAGCGGGTCAATTTGCAAGCACCCTTCGCTCAGGGGCTAAACCCCGTTTTTTCGCTGCCCTTACGGAAGTTCATCCCGGACGGCATCTGCGATGCCTAAGCGGGGCCTTAAGTTGATGCAGATTCTGATTTTTGTTCGCGGTCGAGTTTGGCCAGCCGTTGAATCCACCGGCGAATCCAAAAGGCAGAGCTGAAAATAGCGGCGAGCATAACGATTACGCTGAGTTCCGTCCAATGCACTACGTGATATGGATCGCCGCGTCCCAGATCGCGAGCCATAGAGAAAAGTTGCATTCCGAGGAGCAATGAAAACATGGCGAGGCAGAGGATCGAGCCGTAAAGGTTCGAGATCAGCTGGGTCCGGCCAAGATTACGATCATTGAATAGTCTCAAGCGAAGCATGGTCAGGATTATAGCCCGGTTCGCAGCAGAGGTTCTGCGGTTCCCTGGCACTCCCGCCGCCGTGCCCTTTCAAAAACGGTTTCAAACTGACCCACTACCTGAACGCTCTCTGCTTTCCACCTCAGCGACTTCGACCTGTCGCTGGGGGCCCCGGTCTTGACTTCCCCCGGCGCGCGGCGGTAACTTGAGCCATCGCCCCTTTGATCTGTGTTTGCGATTCCTGACACGAAACCCGGAGTGTGCAAATTTTGGATTCTTTACCGATTTCAGAAAGCGGTGCAGGTGCGGTGACGGCGCTCAAGCCGGGCGCTGAGCCGACGGGGGCGCTACTGTTGGATGAGGATCGCCTGGCTTGGCTGGCGCTGGCGCTGGCGCCCGGATTGGGGCCCAAGCGAATTCTGGATGCCGTGAAAGAGTTGGAATCGGCAGGCCGCATCTTCACGCTGCCGCTCACGGCGCTCGAGGGGCTGAAGTTTCCTGCCGAGGCGGCGCAGTTCATCTTCGACGGCAAGGCGCGCCGTGCGGCCGAAGAGGAGTGGGCGCGCGTGGCAGCGCAGAGCGCGACACTAATTAGTTACTCCTGCCCTGATTATCCGGAGCGGCTGCGCGAGATCTACGATCCGCCGCCGGTGCTGTGGGTGCGCGGGAACGTCAAGCTTTTGACCCGGCCGTCGATCGCCGTGGTCGGCACGCGGCATCCCACGCCCTACGGGACGGGCGTGGCCGAGATGCTGTCGCGGGACCTGGCGGCGCGGCGGCTGCTGATTGTGAGTGGAATGGCGCGCGGCATCGACTCCTGCGCGCACAAGGGGGCTCTGGCGGCGCGGATGCCTACTGTGGCCGTTTGGGGCACGGGGATTGACGTCGTCTATCCCAAAGAAAATAAGAAGCTGGCTGAGGAGATTCTGGCCACGGGCGGGGCTATTGTGAGCGAGGTGCCAATGGGAACGTTCCCCGCGCCGCAGAACTTCCCGCGCCGCAACCGCATCCTGAGCGGCCTCTCCGTCGCCGTGCTGGTAGTGGAGGCAAGCGAGAACTCGGGAACGCGCGTCACCGCCCGGTGCGCCGCCGAACAGAACCGCGACCTCTTTGCCGTGCCGGGCAACGTGACCAATAAGGGGTCGTGGACGCCTAACACATTGATTAAACAGGGCGCAAAGCTAGTTGCCACCTGGGAGGATGTGTGGGAAGACCTGCCCTCGCAGGTGCGGCTGGAACTCGAGGCGGAATCTTCAGCTGCATCCAAACCGCAGGCTGGAGCATCCCTACTGCCAGATCCCGTATTAAGGCCACAGGAGGCAATGGTGCTTGAGGTACTGCGCACTGACTCGAGTTTGCAGATCGATGAGATTCTCGACATGCTTGAGACGCAATTAACTTCTTCTGAGGTATTTACAGCGCTTTTCGAGCTGGAAATGGCGGGGCGCGTGCGGCAATTGCCGGGCAAGAATTACGTGCGGAGGATGTAAGAGATTGGGGTCAGGTGTCGTGGTCAGTTGGCCCTCGGCGGGGAGAATCCTCCGGTTCAATCGGCCACTCTGAGGGCAGAAGTTAACTTTCCGAGTGTATTTTGATGCGAAGAGACGGATTCGCTGGGGTTTGCGGGTCGCGCGGGGAGTTTTCTGCATGCGGAAATGGTGGAGCAGGCGAAGAAAAATCACCTTGCCGCTGGAAATGATGTGGCATTCCATGGTACGGTGCAACACTTGCGGCTCGTTTTTCCGGTAAGGCGCCATGAGAAGCCGTAAACGCGAAAGAAATGGCGTGATCGCGGGGCCGGGACAGAAAGCATGTTGGAGAGTCCAAATGGCTGGACAAAAGTCTAACCGGCTGGACAAAGTTGAGAGAGGAAACAGGGCCAAGGAATGGCAACAAGCAAAGCATTGGTGATTGTCGAGTCGCCGGCCAAGGCGAAGACGATCGAAAAATATCTGGGCAAGGGCTTCGATGTGCGGGCCTCAGTCGGGCACATCATGGATCTGCCCAAGAACGACCTCGGGGTAGAGCTGAAGAAGCGGACTTTCGAGCCGGAGCTCGTGGTGTCACCGGGCAAAGAGAAAGTGGTTGAGCAGCTAAAAAAGCTGGCTGCCAAATCTGATGAGATTTATCTCGCACCCGACCCGGACCGCGAGGGCGAAGCGATCGCATACCATCTTGCATTGCAACTGGGGACAAACGCCAAAGAGAGAAAGAAGATTCATCGCGTTACCTTCAACGAGATCACGAAGAAGGCTGTCCAGGAGGCCTTCAATCACGCGCGGGATATCGATCAAAATCTTGTGGACGCGCAGCAGGCGAGGCGCGTGTTAGACCGCCTCGTGGGCTATCAGATTTCGCCGCTCCTGTGGGACAAGGTGCGGCGCGGACTTTCGGCCGGGCGCGTGCAAACGGTGGCGCTACGCCTGATTGTCGAGCGCGAGCGGGAGATCGGGGCGTTTCAATCGCTCGAATACTGGACGCTGGACGCGATTCTGCATCCGGAGCGGCAGGCAGACAAGAAATTCAAAGCACGCTTCATCGGCATAGGCGGCGAGCCGACGCGCGTCGCCAACGGCAAAGACAAGGACGGTAAAGACCAGTTCATCTCGAGCGCGTTGTCCGACAAGAAGACGATGGATGAAGTCTTGGAGGCGCTCCAAAAGGCAAGCTGGACAATTACTTCGGTTCAGTCTCGCGAGCAGCAGCGCCGGCCGCTCGCTCCGTTCATCACCAGCCAGTTGCAACGCGACGCGGCGAATAAGTTGGGATTCAATGTGCGTCGCACCATGGGCGTGGCCCAGCGGCTCTATGAAGGCGTTGACATCGGCGACGAGGGCACGACAGGCCTCATCACTTACATGCGTACCGATTCGCCGCGCGTGGCCCCCGAGGCCATCGCCGGTGCGCGCGAGTGGATTCAAAAGCAGCTCGGACCGGAGTATCTGCCGGAATCGCCCAATGCGTACAAGGGCAAGAAGGACGCGCAGGACGCTCATGAGGCCATCCGGCCTACGGATGCCGCGCGGACGCCGGAATCGATCGCTCGCTATTTGAGCGATGAACAACTCAAGCTCTATACCCTCATCTGGAGGCGCTTCGTTGCCTCGCAGATGCTTCCGGCTATCTATGACGTGACGACGGCGAATATCGCCGCGGTTTCGGCCCGGACAAGAAAAACCTACGATTTCCGCGTCAGTGGTTCAGTGCTGCGCTTTGATGGGTTCCTGAAGGTATACGAGGTCTCAGAAGACAAAAAGGACGAGGACGACGAGTCAGCGAATCGGCTGCCAAGCCTTGACGGCGTAAAGACGTTGGACCTGGACGAACTGTTGCCTGAGGAGCACTTTACGCAGCCGCCTCCGCGCTACAACGAATCGTCGCTGGTCAAGGAGCTGGAAGAGCGCGGCATTGGGCGCCCGTCGACATACGCTTCAATCATTTCGACCATCCAGGATCGCGAGTACGTGGTGAAACACGGCGGGTCGCGCGGGCGCTTTTATCCCACCGAGATCGGCGTGGTGGTGTGCGACCTGCTGGTGAAGAACTTCGAGTACATTTTCGACACCGCGTACACCGCCAAGCTGGAGACGGAGTTGGACGACATTGAAGAAGGCACGGAGAAGTGGACCGATCTGTTGAAGGGCTTCTACGGCTACTTTGAGCAGGAGTTAAAGGATGCCGGCAAGAGGATGGAAAACATCAAGCGGATGGAGCAGAAGACCCAGGAAAAGTGCGATGTGTGCGGATCGCCGCTGCTGCTCAAGTGGGGGAAATTCGGCACCTTCTACGCCTGCTCGGCCTACAACAAGAAAGATCCCACAAGCTGCACCTTCACCAAGGAGAACATTGCCTCCAAGCCCGACCTGAACACGCCCGAGGCACAGGAGGCCGGCGATACCGAAGAGTATTGCGAGAACTGCGGCAAGGTGATGGTGATGCGGCGCGGCCTGTTCGGGCCGTTCATGGCTTGCCCTGACTACAACGCCGATCCGCCCTGCAAGACCTTCCGCAAGCTGAGCCAGAAGCAGCAGCAAAAACCACCCGAACCCACCGGCGAAGATTGCCCGGTTTGCGGCAAGCCGCTGGTGCTGCGCCAGGGCGCATACGGCGAGTTTGTTTCCTGCTCCGGCTATCCCAAGTGCAAATACGTGAAGCAGAACCTGATTGAGGGGATGAAGTGCCCCAAATGCGGCGAGGGCGACCTTGCCGAGCGCAGAGCGCGGCGGGGCAATGTCTTCTGGGGTTGCACGAATTATCCCAAGTGCGACTTTACGTCGAACCTTAAACCGGTTGCCAAAAAGTGCCCGAAGTGCGGCAGCCCGTTCCTCGTGGAAAAGACGCTCAAGTCGGGCGTTTTCCTCGAATGCCCGAACAAGAGAAAGTCCGCCGAAGAAGAGGCGGCACCAAAGAAACGCGGCAAGAAAGTTGCAGCCACGCCCGCTAATGAGGCGAAGGTCGTGTGCAGCTACTCCAAGCGTATCGGCGATGCGCCGCCCCCGCCCACTGTGGAGACCCACGGGCCGGTAGTGGAAAAGAAGGACGAGAAGCGGGAGCTGCAACCGGCGTGATCGAGGATCGCAATGAAAGAGATCGTGATCCTTACTGGTCCTAATGGCGCCGGCAAAACTACCGCGGCCCGAAGGCTCCTGCCGAAATTTTCGAGCATCCAGGACTTCTTAAATGCAGACGAGTTTGCGCGCGCAATCTTTCCGCAGGATTCCGAGTCGGCTGCTTTCGCGGCAGGACGAAGAATGCTGATGCGGATGCGGGAATTAATCGCGCGGAACCAGAGCTTTGGATTTGAAAGCACGCTCTCGGAAGATCCTATCTGCGCCTTCTGCGAAGATGTAAGCAATCTGGCTGGCGAATCACATTGCTTTATCTTTGGCTGCCCTCTCCTGAGGCAGCGATCAAGCGCGTTGCCCGAAGAGTTCAAGAGGGTGGTCACGGACTCCCACCCGAGGTGATTCGATGTCGGTATTTCGGAAGGCTGTCAAATTTCCTCAAACTTTATCTTCCCTTGGCTGACGAATTGGAAATATACGATAATTCCGTTGAGCGTGTACGGATGGCCCAGCGAGTCGAAGGCCGAGTGCTGCAAATCCTCGAGTCGCGAAGATGGTCCAAACTGGGGAGAGTTTCAAAATGCGCGCAATGCACCTGATGCAAGCCCCCGTGTGACCTCGACAAGTGCGGTCCGGATTGCCGCATGAATCTCTTGCGTCGGCAAAGTCCGCCTGAATCGATTACTATGGGCAGCGGAGGCTTCTCATGGAACGAATGATGGCAACCCCTGCCGATGCCGAAATCATTTTGAAACTTTATGAACTGCGCACCGAGGCGGTGATGCGCCAGGCGCGCGCGTGGATTGCGGGCGAGTTCTGGCCCAACACCGCGGAGGAGTTCTTCGCGGTGTTAGAGAACCCCGCTGACCCGCACAACGCGTTTCTCAGGCAGGTGCTCGGCTACTGGGAGATGGCGGCGGCGATGGTGTTGCACGGAGCCGTTTCGGCAGAGCTGTTTGTTGACTGCAACGGCGAGGGTTTTTTCCTGCTGGCCAAATTCGCGCCCATCCTGGAGGCCATCCGAAAGAAGAACCCGATCTTCTTGGCCAAGACCTCAGAGCTGATCGATCGCTTCTCGGCTGCGGCGCAGCGCTATGAGATGACCTTGAAATTCGTGGACGGAATGCGGGCCGCCCGGCAGCCAAAATAATGAAGATTACGCGGCAATCTCGGCCGCTCGGTGATCGCCACTTGTAGAAATCCAGCCCCGGGGTGCATGATAGGGGCAGGTCGAGGCATCCTTTCCCTAGGAGGTTTTTTATGAAGCGTGTTCTTCCTCTATTGGCAGCGGTTTTCGCCCTGACAGTGCTTGTGGCGCGGGCTGCCGATTCAACCCAGAGCACAGGATGGATTTCGGATTCGATGTGCGGCGCCAAGCATATGGGAACCGGCGCGGACTGCGTAAAGAAATGCATCGAAGGCGGCATGAAACCGGTGTTCGTTGACGGCGACAAGCAGGTCTGGAGCATCGACAACCCCGATGCGGTGAAGGACTATTATGGCGCCCATGTGACGGTGACCGCGTCCGAGGATGCCTCGAACAAGAGCATGCACATCGACACCATCGCCGCTGCAAAGTAGGTTCTTTCCAGCGTTCAGGGGCGCAAAGGGCTCGCAACGCCGCGCAATCTCTGGTAGTGTCATATCGGTTCCCCTTGCCGGGCTTGCTCAGGCAATGACTCGGGCGAGGTGTGGATCGGCCGGAATTGACCGGAAACCCATGGCACGAGCAATTTGGAACGGAAAAGTCATTGCTGAGAGCGATCAGACGGTAGAAGTGGAAGGGACTGTCTTTTTCCCTGAGTCCAGCCTCAAGCGCGAATACTTTCGGCCTAGCTCTACCACCTCAACCGATCCCTCCAAGGGTCAGGCTCGTTATATGAGCCTGCTGATCGATGGGCAGGACAATCAGGACGCGGCTTGGTACTACCCCGATCCGAAGCCGGTGGCGCGCAAAGTCAAGGGACTTGTGGCCTTCTGGCGCGGCGTTGACGTGGTGAAATGACAAACGCAGTCACTCGCAGGTCAGTTGCACCGATTGCGTCGCGGATTGAGTGAGGATAGGGTTTATCCCCCGGGTAAATGCTCCCGTGAGCGTGACGAGCCCGTTCGTCGGGGCTAGGCACACTGCCGTTCCGTTTGTGGAATTTTCGGCGCTGCTGATCTGGATGTCAGCCGGGTCGGGGTTTGACCACGTCCCGTAAGCGATCCATGACAATTCCGGCACGGCGCAATGTGGACCTGACGCGGCATAGCTTCCAGCCCCAATGAATTGAACCTGGTTTCCCGGCGGCGCGGCTGCATGACTGACGGTCGCCGAGGTTGGGCTGACAGTGATGTTGGTGGTGAGGTTGCAACCGAACGTGGGGTTTCCGCTGCATCCGCAGACGACCGTGATGGCGGAAAGTAGTCCGGCAACAAAACTGGCCCGAATGAACGTTCGCATAAGAGCCCCTTTTTGATTGTTCGACGCGGGATTGTGGCCTTTGTTTACCGCTTTTCTTCGCAAACATTGTGCATACGGGAATGACTTGCCGAGTTGGCCGGCAGGGAAGCGAAGGCTAACGAGCCTGCGGCGCGTCTTTTAATACGCCTGCAACTGGACCAGCGGCAGCCGCACGCGGAAGCAGGTCGATCCCGGTTCTGACTTTACGTTCAAATATCCGCGATGCTTGCGCACGATCCGCATGGCATTGTCGAGGCCCAGTCCCAGGCCGTGGCCCGGCGCCTTGGTGGTAAAGAATGGCTCAAAGATGCGCTCCTGCAACTCGGGTGGAATGCCCGGTCCCGTGTCCCAAATCTCCACCAGCAGCATCTCGGCCTCGAGCCGGCAGGCGACGCGCAGACGGCCGCGGTTCTCCACCCCGGCGACCAAGACCTGTCGCCGGGAGCCCGAATCGCCGAGTGCGTCGAGCGCGTTCTCGATCAGCGCCATCCACACCTGGTTCAGTTCGCCGCCATAGGCACTGATTCGCGGCAGGTCCGGCTCGTAATCGCGCTCCACCTCCACCTGTTGCATGCGCGAGCGGAGCATCTGCAGCGTGGCATCCAACCCGGCCGGCACGTCGACCTCCAGAATCGGAGCGCGGTCCATGTTGGAGTAGTCTTTGACGGCGCCGATGAGGTCGAAGATGCGTGCTGTGGAGTTCACGATGGTTTCCGCCGCGCGCGAGGAGCGCAGATAGCGGGCGAAGTACTGGAGCAGGACGCCGACTCCGCCGGCACCGGCAAAGCTGCGCAACTCCTCGAGGTCGGCGGTAGTGACACCCTGCTCGGCAAGTTGTGCGGCAACCTCCCACGCGTCATTGGAGCCGATGGCGTTGAGCCAGGCGCGGATCGATTCCTCGCGGGAAATGAAGGCCAGGGCATCGGGCTCCTGAGCCGTTTCGAGAGATTGTGGGGTGCGGCACAGGATCTTTTCTTCCCATCTCTCCATCGAGCGAGTCTGCTCTTCGGTGAGGTGCAGATTGATGAGTTTGAGGCGGTCGTTGCGGTTTACGTGCAAGACGGCGAGCAGGCTGGCCGCGGCGCTCTGTGCGGCAGATGCGGGATTGTTCAATTCGTGGGCCAGGTTGCCGGCCAGTTGGCCCAAAGCCGTTAGCTTTTCCGCCTGCTGCTCGATGCGGGTAACTTCGCGGACCCGGTCGAGCAAAGTCGAAACCACGCGCTGCGCCATTGAGGGTATGGCCGCCAGCATCTCAGGAAAAAGCGAGCGGGGAATGAGCAGTACCCATAAAGGCGAAACGGCGAATCCCTGGCCGCCGAAGCCCTTCATGCGCGAAAAAGGCAGCACGCCGGTCATCTGCCCGGCACGGCCGACGAAGAGCGTCATCGGGCCTGCCTGCTTTCGCCGCACATGGATCTCGCCTTTGAGGATCACGACCATGTGCTCGGCCGGCGATCCCTCTTCAAAGAGAATATCGCCGGATTGAGCCACAGACTCCTTGCCGTGGCGGGCGAGCCACAGGCGATCTTCAAGGGACAGACCGTGCAACGCGGGGACGTGGTCGAGGGCAGCCGCAATTTCTTCGACGGGCGTGGGAGCGGCAGGCGTAGTGACGGCGAGGGAAAGCATCCGTAAACCTCCGGCGCGCATGTTCAGGATAATCGACGCCGACAGGCGCCGAACGCCGATCCTGGATTATCCTCATGCGTGGATTCAGGATAGTGGATCACCCTGAAGTATTTGCCGCATTGAAGCAAGAGCAAACCGCCAATTTCGTGGCAGATGCAGACACCCTGGATTCATTTCAACATGAACTTAGATAATTCCGGAACTGCTGGCCTTTCTTGTCGGGATGGCTGGCGAGCTTGCCGTGAGCGAAGTTTGTGTAATCCAGGCGAATAAGTTCCCGTCGGAGTCACGCAAGCGTAATATCAGCCCCTAAAATAAGAATATCGGTGACTATGACTGTTCCCACTTCCCCTGAGAAGAATAGGGTAAGGGCCGAACGCACGCTGGTTTTGTGCGTTCTAGTGGCGCTTGCGCTCCGGCTGGCGGTGGTTCCGTTCAACAGCCTTCTCTTCGAAGATTTGATGGACGCGAATCACATCCATGCATGGGAGCAGGGCAATGTGGCGCGGGCGCTGCTGGCGGGGAAGGGCTTCGGAAGTCCGCTTGTTTCCAACCAGCCTTCGGCGATTATGCCGCCTGTCTATCCCCTTATCGTGGCGGGATTCTTCCGTGTCTTCGGCATTCATACTTACGCATCGATCACCGCCATCCATGTATTCGACTGCCTGATCAACTCGCTTGCCTGCGTTCCCATCTTTCTCATCGCGCGGCGTAGTTTCGGTGAGCGCGTGGCCTGGTGGGCGGCTTGGGGGTGGGCCTTTTTCCCTTATGGCATCTACTTTGCGGCGGCGTGGGCATGGTCCACGCATCTGCTGTTACTTTGCCTGTGCTGGCTGATTTATCTGGCGCAGGATCTGGAGCGATCTTCGCGGCTTTGGCTGTGGGCCGGCTTTGGCCTTCTCGCCGGCTTCGCGGGTCTCACGGAGCCTTCGGTGCTTGCGGTCGTTGCCTTCCTGATGGTGCTGGCATGCTGGCGGCTCGCCCGCGACGGCAAGCGCTGGCTGCTGCCGGGAGTGGTCGCATCGCTGACCATTGCGGCGGCTCTTTCACCATGGATGATTCGCAACGCTCTGGTCTTTCATCGCTTTATTCCCATGCGCGACAGCATGGGGCTGGAGCTATGGATGGGCAACAACGGTGTTAGCCATAGCCTGGACCAGACCAGCGACGATCTTCATCCCTTG
Organism: uncultured Acidobacteriaceae bacterium; assembly: GCA_963848805.1. Lineage (GTDB taxonomy): Bacteria > Acidobacteriota > Terriglobia > Terriglobales > Acidobacteriaceae > Telmatobacter. Next base: position 316,951 of record CAWKFD010000009.1, read on the forward strand.
CACGACATGGCCGAGCTGGCCGACTACAACCGCATGGGCGAACTTGCCTATATGGATCACAGGATGCAACAGGCCAAGGCATTTATCCGCGCGAATCCGGGCTTGTACATTTGGAAGTCTGTGCGCCGCGCGGTCTACGTGTGGACGGGTCTCTGGAGCTTCGATCCCGCGTATCTGGCGCAAGATCCCACGGAGCTGCCTAACATTCCCTTCGCCACCGGCCTCACCCTGCTCGCCCTCGCCGGCCTGCTCACGACGTGGCGCAAAGCGCCCTTTGAGGCCATCCGCTACGGCGGCGTGCTTTTTCTTTTCCCGATCATGTATTACTTCACCCATCCCGAGCCATACCATCTGCGCCCCCTCGACCCGTTGCTGCTGATCCTTGGCTGCCATGCCATCCTGGCGTGGCGCGAACGCGCGAAGGCAAGAGCCGCCCTGCGTGCAATTGCGACGGTGTAGACTTTCCCTTTAGGTCGATCGGAGCCTCAGTAGGAGCCTCAATAACAGCCGGCAGTTCCGTCTGCAAGTCTGCATCAAAGACACACGGGCACTGCCACGAAACAGAGGGATTGCCGTATGCGGATCGTCTTTGCCGCCTCAGAATGCACTCCATTCGCAAAAACCGGCGGTCTGGCCGACGTGGTTGGCGCTCTACCGCGCGAGTTGGTGAAGCTCGGGCACGAAGTATCGGTCTACCTGCCGTTCTACGCGCGAGTGCGGCCGCAAATTGAGGGCGAGCCAAAGTATCTTGTACGCTCGCTGACCATCCCTTTCCGCTCCTACAACCGCTTCGTAGGCATCGTGGACGGCGGCAAACGCGACGGGGTGCAGTATTACTTTATTGATTGCCCAGAACTGTTTGACAGACAAGACCTTTATGGAACCGCTAGCGGCGATTACTCTGACAACGCCGAGCGCTTTGGCCTGTTTTGCCGGGCAGTGATCGAGGCGTCGAAGTTCCTTGGCGTGCCAGACGTATTCCATGTGCACGATTGGCAGGCGGCGTTGATTGCGGTGTATCTGCGCACGGTGTACGCAGCGGACCCGGCGCTGAGGAGTGCGGCCACCGTACTCACCATCCACAACGCCGCGTATCAGGGCAAGTTTCCGCCAGCGACCACCGAGCAACTGCTCTTTCCTTGGGAGGTTTTCACCATGGATAAGGTGGAGCAGTTCGACCGCTTCAACTTCTTGAAGGGTGGCGTGGTCTTTTCCGATCTGCTGACCACCGTGAGCAAAAAGTACGCCGAGGAGATACAGACTAAGGAATTTGGCGAGCAACTCGAAGGCGTCCTGCTCAAGCGCGCGGCCGACCTGCACGGAATCCTGAATGGCGTGGATTACGCGCTGTGGAACCCGGCCACCGACGGCAACCTGGCCGCGCACTACACGTCGCAGAACCTGGAGGGCAAGCGCGCCTGCCGCGTAGACCTTCTTCATGCCTTCGGTCTCGAAACGATTGCGGAGACAACCCCGGTCGTCGGCATTGTGTCGCGGCTGGCCACGCAAAAAGGCTTCGGCTTAGTGGCCAGGATTGAGGAGGAGCTCGCCCGGCGCGATGTGGCCGTGGTGGCGCTTGGCACCGGCGATGCCTACTATGAGAATCTCTTTCGCGGCTGGGCGTTTCGTCATCCCGCCACCGTGGCCGTGCAAATTCGCTACGACGACACCCTCGCGCACAAGATCGAGGCCGGCGCCGACATGTTTTTGATGCCCTCGTTGTACGAACCAGGCGGGCTGAATCAGATTTACTCGCTCAAGTACGGGACAGTGCCGATCGTGCGCGCAACCGGCGGCCTCGACGACACCATTGAGGAGTGGGACGCGGAGAAGGGAACAGGCACAGGGTTCAAGTTCGAGGGCTTCGACCCGAAGGCCCTGCTGCTAGAAATCGATCGCGCTATCGAAGCCTTCCACGAAAAGAAGGGCTGGACGCGGCTGATGCGCAATGGCATGGCGCGGGATTATTGCTGGTCGGGTCCGGCGAAAGAGTACGCGAAAGTGTACGAAGAAGCGGCACAGAAGCGGGCGTGAGAAAAAGCCCTCAGCCTCAGGACGCCTTCTTCAGCGCGTCTTCCTGCTCCTTCCATTCCGCCAGTTCTGCCTGCGAATTCAGCGGGAAAAACACTGAAATCGCTGTCCCGCTTTTTCCCGGAGTTGTCATGCTGCGGATGCGAATGGTTCCGCGGTGATTGTCGATAATGCTCTTGCACACCCATAGGCCGAGTCCAGTGCCAACATCGCGCTTCGTGGTAAAGAACGGCTCAAAAACATGGTTGCGTGCCGCAGCCGGAATGCCCACGCCGGTATCGGCAACCGTGATCCGCACGCCGCGCACTGGCTCGCCCTTCTCGTCCCGAACGGCGGAAACTCGAATTTCAATCCTGCCCGATCCATGAATTGCATCGATGCCGTTGCTGATCAGGTTGGCAACTACCTGCCTCACTTCTCCCGGCACTGCTTGAATCGCCGCGTCGCTCTGGATCTTGTGTTTGAGCTGAATTCCCCTGTTTCGAGCCCGCGACGCGAAAATCGCAAGCAGGTCGCTGACGATTTCGCTGGGCCGAACCAGGCACGCGCCGGTGGTTTCGCGGTAAAACCCAAGTGTTTGCCTTGTCAGATGCGACACGCAAACCATCTGCTCCTCCGCGGCCAGAAGAAAGGCTTGCACCTCGCCGGGCGGACTCGCCATCTTCGCCAGGTAGATGAGGTTTGTAATCGCTTCGAGCGGATTATTGATTTCATGAGCGACCGTGGCGGCAAGCCTGCCCACGGCCGCCAGCCGCTCCGTTACCAGCAACGCCTGCTCTGTCCTTTTCCGCTGCGTGATGTCCCGCGCGATCTTGGCCGCGCCCACAATTCTGCCCGCCTCATCCCTCACCGGCGAAACCGTAAGTGAAACCTCAACCGTCTCTCCGTTCTTCTTGATGCGCACAGTTTCGAAGTGCTCAACGCGCTCGCCTCGCGCAATGGTGGCCAGAATTCTGGTTTCGTCGTCGCGCAATTCGGGTGGAATGATGGTGGTGATGGGCCGGCCGATCATCTCTTGCGCCGTAAACCCAAACATTCTTTCCGCGCTTGGATTCCAGCTCGTAACGATTCCGCTCAGATCCTTGCCCACGATGGCGTCGTCGGACGATTCCACGATCGCCGCCAGCCGCTGCGCAGCTTCCTCAATGGCCTTGCGATCGGTAATATCCTGAACGATCCCGAACATGCGGGATTCATTGCGAAATCTGCAGCCTCTGCAGTAAAGCCATCGCAACCCATCTTCGGGATGCAGGTACCGGTACTCGAATTCCATTTTCCCGGTCTGGCTGCCTTGCTGCATCAAGTGCTGCACTTTGGGCCAGTCTTCCGGCCACACCCGCGCCGCCCACTTGCGCGCTTCGTCAGGATCAAACTCGGCGATGCCGAAAATACGATAGAGCTCCGGCGAAAGAAACCGCTTTTCGCCATTCTGATCCCATTCCCAGGTGCCGATTTGCCCTGCCGCCTCCGCCAGGCGTAGGCGCTCTTCGTTAATCGCGATCTCTCTATGGGCGGACGCCTCTTCAAATTCCGCGAGGGCCTGCGTGTGGCGTACCACCTGCCGCCCCCCCCCAGCCGTGGCGGGAGCGGTGGATCCGTTATCTAGCTTGGCGGCAGAGGACGATGATGACATGAATAGGGGTCCATTCTTCGTAATAGCAACCGGCCTTACGCTCTTTCCACCGCTGGAAGCGTGAACACAGATTGCTTTTATTGGATGCCCTGCCAAAAGGATTGGTGGGCTAAGAGACCAATTATGCGCAGCTAATAAGAAAAGAATCGCATTGAGGACCTACCCCAATTGCTTGCCGCTTCAGTTGTGCTTGCCCTTCCACTCTTCGTACGGTCCCTGGAAATCCTCGATGCCGCCTTCGTGAAAGACCCACAGCCGCGTTGCGACTTCATCGATTAAATCGTGGTCGTGCGTCACCAGCAGCACCGTTCCCTCGTAGCGTTGCAGCGCGATGTTGAGTGCGTTGATGGCTTCGAGGTCCAGGTGGTTTGTCGGCTCGTCGAAGATGAGGATGTTGGGCTTGGTGAGGATGAGCTTGCAAAATGCGAGGCGCGCCTGCTCGCCGCCCGACAGAGCCTTGGTGGGTTTGGCGCCTTCTTCGCCCGAGAAAAGCATCTGGCCAAGGATGCCGCGAATGTCTTCCATGTGTGCGCTGGGGTCCCAGCCGTGCAGCCACTCGGCCACGGTAAGGCCATGCTCGATGGTTGAGCCGACATCCTGCGGAAAGTAGCCCACGTGCGCTTCGTGGCCCCAAAAGACGGTGCCGGAGTCGAGGGTGAAATCTTTTTCGCCGAGTCCCGGATAATTCGCCAGCAGACACTTCAGCAGCGTGGTCTTTCCGGCGCCATTGCGGCCCATCAGGCAAATCTTTTCGCCGCGCAGCACGTTTGCGGTAAATCCATCGATAACTTTAAGTTCGCCATAATACTTCGTCAAATGCTTCAACTCTAAAATATGTTTGCCGCTGGGCCGAACCTGATCGAATTTGATGTAGGGCCGCTGGATATTCGAGCGCGCCAGTTCGTTGGTTTGCAGACGCTCAACTTCTTTGCGCCTGCTTGTCACCTGGCTCGACCGCGTACCTGCGGAAAATCGGGCGATGAACTCATTGAGCTGCGCGATTTTCTTCTCGCGCTGCGCGTTTTCAGACTCCAGGCGCGAACGAATCTGCGTCTTCGCCATCACCATGTCGTCGTAACCGCCCGTGTAGGTGATGATGGTCTGGTAATCGATGTCGGCGGTGTGCGTGGTGACGGAGTTGAGGAAATGCCGATCGTGCGAGATAGCGATCAGCGTGCCGTCGTAGCTCAACAGGAAATCCTGCAGCCAATGGATGGAGTCGAGGTCGAGGTAGTTGGTGGGCTCGTCGAGCAGCAGCGCCTGTGGCTTGCCGAATAATGCCTGCGCCAGCAGCACGCGCACTTTTTGCCCGCCCTGCAACTCGCCCATCTTGCGCTCGTGCAGCGGCTCCGCAATATCGAGTCCGTCGAGCAGCACCGCGGCATCGCTTTCGGCCGTGTAGCCGTCCTCGTCTCCGATCGTGCCTTCGAGTTCGCCCAGGCGCATGCCATCTTCGTCGGTCATTTCCGGCTTGGCATAGATGCGGTCGCGCTCTTCAAGCGCCGCCCACAACGGCTTGTTGCCCATTACCACCGTGTCGATTACGCGATAGGCGTCGAAAGCGAACTGATCCTGGCTCAGCACACCCAGCTTGCGCGGGCGGACGACCGTGCCCTTCTGCGCCTCCAGTTCGCCGGTAAGAATCTTCATGAAGGTGGATTTGCCGGAACCGTTCGGCCCTGTGAGCCCGTAGCGGCGCCCCGGCGTAAAGGTAGTGCTCACTTCCTCAAAGAGCACCTTGGATCCGTAGCGCATAGACACGTTGCTGACGCTGATCATTCGTTCCTGGGTCCTATGATTTTTTCCGGTTTGCCGCGTGCGGGCCGCAGCGCAACGCTCCGCTGCGAGCGGGCGACAGCGCCTGAGTTGCAGTGTGGATCGAGCGCGCCGAAGCAGGCCGCGCCGAAGAACGGTTGCTATCTCATTTTCTCACAGGGCCGTGCGCCGGGCGCTCTATGAAATGGCGTCGGCCGGAGGCAATTAGAAGATTTCGACGAGCTTGGCGAAGGCGTCCAGTTCGATTAGGTGCTGGCCCTCCGGTGCAGCCGCAAGCGTGGCGTGCTCCAGCACCCACGTGTCTTTGTGGAAGAGGAAAACCGCGTGCATCCCGGCGGCGAGCGCGGGGTTGATGTCGCTCTTGGGACTGTTGCCGATCATCCAGCTGGTATGCGGTGCAAGCTCGTGTCGCGCGATGACGGCGCGATAGGTAGGCGGATCTTTTTCGTCCACGATTTCGACTGCGGCAAAATACGGGGCGAGACCGGAGCGCGCCAGTTTGTCGGCCTGTTCGGCGTGGTTGCCTTTGGTCATCAGGATGAGATGGTGACGGCCGGCGAGCTCGTCGAGGGTCTCGGCCACACCGGGCAGTAGTTCGATCTCCTGCTCGGCGATGGAGCGGGCGAAGCCTCGAATCCGCTCGCGTTTTTCATCGGTCACCGGCGCAGGGCTCAGCCGCTCGAAGCAGTCGACCAGGGAGCGCGTAAAGCTCGAAAGCCCATAACCGTGCGCCAGAATTGTCTCGCGCTCCACGGCGTTCAGCGTCTGCCGCACCTCGGCCGGCGAGTACTCGTGGTGATTGAGAAAGCTGATGAAATCGGCAATGACGCGCTCAAAGTAGATGTTGTTTTCCCACAGCGTATCGTCGGCGTCGATGAGCAGGGTTTGGCCGGCAGGGAAGCGGGGCATGGGTAAATGGTAATCGCTGCCGTCCCGCTGCATCCAGAGGATTGGGGCGAATCAAGCGCCGAGCTCGCCGCGAATCGCTGCGGCAATCGCTTCCGCGTGGTTCCGCATGGCCTCTTCGCTCTCCGCTTCGATCATGACGCGCGCCAAAGGCTCAGTACCGCTATAGCGAATCACCACGCGGCCGGTGTCTTTCAAAGCTGCTTCGGCGGCGTTGATGGCGGCGGCGACGGCGGGGATGGAGTCGAGCGGCTTCTTCTCGCGCACCTTCACGTTGACGATGATCTGCGGAAAAACTTTGAGATCGGCGGTGAGCTCTTCGATGGATTGACCCGTCCGGGCGATGAGATCGAGCACGACAAGAGCCGTAAGCAGCCCGTCGCCCGTGGTGGCCAGATGCGGAAAGAGGATGTGGCCTGACTGCTCGCCGCCGAGGGCCGCGTCGTGCTTCTGCATCTCTTCGAGAACGTAGCGGTCGCCCACAGGCGCGCGCAGCATACGGATGCCGCTGCGTTTGAGAGCTGCTCCCAGACCCATGTTCGACATGGTCGTGGCGACGACCAGATCGCCGGTCAGCATGCCTCGGGCTTTCAGGTCGCGTGCGGCCATCAGCAGGATGGCATCGCCATTGATCACGTTGCCCGCGGCGTCGGCCAACATGCAACGGTCCGCGTCGCCATCAAAAGTCAAACCAATATCCGCCCCGCGCCTTTGCGTTTCCTGGGCCACGAGCTCCGGGTGCAGCGCCCCGCAGTTGGCGTTGATATTGCGACCGTCGGGCGCGATGTTGAGCAGATCCACGCGGGCACGTCCTTCGCGGTCAAAGCGGCGAAATAGCTCGGGCGCGATGGCGGCCGCGGCGCCGTTGGCGCAATCGGCTACGATCTTCAAACCCGCCAGCGTGAGCCCTGGAACACAATCGACCAGAAACTGAACGTAATCGGCCCGCAGTGCCGAATTGTCCTCGACCGCAGGGAAGCGGTGCGGGTCGGAGATTTCGACCTGCGCGGCGTGGTAGAGAATCTCCTCTTCCATGGCCAATTCGACCGCGTCAGGGAGCTTGAAGCCATCGGCGCCAAATAGCTTGATGCCATTGTCCTGCCAGGGATTGTGCGAAGCGGAGATGACCACTCCCGCATCGAAGCCGCCGGCACGGGCGAGAAATGCAACGGCCGGTGTGGTGACGATGCCCGCACTCTCCACTTGAGCGCCTGCCTGGCGCATTCCCTCGGCGAGGGTCGCAGCAATCCACGGGCCGGATTCGCGCGTGTCGCGGCCGAGAAGCACCCTGGGTTGCGACACGGTTTTCCCGAGAGAGCGCGCCAGTGCGAAACCAACGCCGTAGACTGTCGTGGGGTCGAGCGGAGCCTGGCCTGCGACAGCGCGAATGCCGTCGGTGCCGAATAGTTTGCGTGTGCCGGTTGCGGTCATGATGGCGGCTTCTTTCCTCTTTTCGCGGCGGTGGGCGCGGCAGGTAGGGAGCTGGTGGATGACTCGACACGGCTCAAGAATGAACCATCGGCTAAGCGTGTGGTGAGCCGGTCGCCCGGCGCAACTTGTGTGGCGGAACGAATGAGCGAGCCCGCGTCCGAGAGAACCAGGGCATAGCCGCGGCTGAGAACGGCCAGGGGCGAGAGCGAATGCAGGCGCGCATCGAGGGCGGTGAGCGAAGCCGACGAAGACTGGAGCAGGCGCTCGAGACAGCGGTCGAGACGGGCGCGAAAATCGGCGAGGTGCTCGCGCGCGTGGGCCAGGTTCTGGCGCGGGTCGCGATGCAAAATAGCGGCAGCCAGCTCTGCGATGCGATTCTGGCGCAAGCGAAGTTCGGTGGTGAGCGCGGAGTCCAGACGGAGCGTCACGTCGTCAAGGCGCTGCCCGAGCCGGTATAAGAGAGTAGACACGCGCGACTCGGCGCGGCTGACGGGCAAGCGTGTGAGGCGCTGGCGGGACTGCAGGAGCTGAAAACGCGCGGCGCGCTCCAGGCGGCGCGACTGCGCGGCGAGATGATCGGCGATTTTGTGCTGTGCCTCGGTGATAAGCTCGGCCGCAGCCGACGGCGTGGGCGCGCGCAAGTCCGCGACAAAATCGGCGATTGTAAAGTCGGTTTCATGCCCGATGGCGGACACCACAGCGAGTCTGCTCGACGCGATCGCGCGCGCTACGCGCTCACTGTTGAATGCCGCAAGGTCTTCGAGCGAGCCGCCGCCGCGGGCAAGCACGATGAGGTCGACGAGATTGGCCGCATTGAGTTCGACCAGCGCGGCCTCAATTTCAGCCGGCGCGGATTCGCCCTGAACAGTGACGGGACAGAGCAGGACATTCAAACCGGAGTGGCGGCGGCTGACGATGTTGAGGAAATCGCGAATCACGGCGCCGGTGGGCGAGGTGACGATGCCCACGGTGCGGGGAAACGTTGGCAGCGGGCGCTTGCGATCGGCGTCGAATAGACCTTCGGTTTTGAGGCGTTCTTTCAGTTGCTCGAAGGCAAGTTGCGACGAACCGGCGCCGACGGGCTCCATCGTCTCGGCGACGAGCTGCATCTGGCCGCGTTGCTCGTAGACGCTCACACGGCCGCGGACCAGAACATGCAGGCCGTCCTCGGGGCGGAAGCGGAGAAGCATGGCCTGGCGGCGAAAGAGGACGATGGGGAGTTGCGCGTCGGCATCTTTGAGTGTGAAGTACACGTGGCCGGAGGGCGCGGGCCGGTAGTTGGAGATCTCGCCCTCCACCCAAACGTCGCCGTACTCCTGCTCCACCAGCTCACGCACCTGCGCAACCAGTTCGCGAACCGGCCAGATGCGGCGCGCAGTCCGCGGCTCGTCAAATCTGAGGCCCAGTTGGGGCGTGAGGCCCAATTGGGGCGCAAATGGATCGTGGGGTGTCACTGGAGATGAGTGTAACTGTTCAGGCATCAGCCGGCAGATCGGCGGCCAGCCTGTGCGCCGCGGCCTGCGCGGGCCGACGATTGCGAATCAGACCATAAGAGACAGGAACCATGATCTCAGATGGCAGAAATTCGTTTGTGCGGCCTGCAACCTTATCCCATGAAAAAGAATCTATGCGGCAAGGATCCGTTCCACGCGATCGAGAAGGAACGGTTCAACAAAATGTCAGCCCCGAAGCCATCCACGGCAACCGTCATCGGTATGCAAGCGAGGGTCCTTGCTCGGAAAACGTGGGCAAAAATCCCGCAATCCTTGTGGAAACAGATATTTAGACCTTGCGCTCTCGGGTTCATTGGACTGGCAATCGCGGTCGCTCTCTGGGGGTTTAGCTACAAACTATCCCTTTATCGTCAACATAGCGGTGCTTCGTCGCCGATCTCGGTTGCCAAATTGTGGATCGAGTCGCGTAATGCTTCCGTGGTGGCGGGTTCCGGCGTCACGGTCCAGTCGCACCTCCTCCGTATTTCACAGGTTTTACCGGCCGCCGCTCAGCGGTTTCCCCGCTCCGCCTGTGGCGTCGACTGCATTCTCCCCGAGTGTAGGCATACTGTCGCATATTTCGATTTCCTGATCCCATTCCGCTCTCCTCCCGCACTACGCCTCTCCACGGCATAGTTGGCGCCGCAGCTCCGGGTCTCGAATGGCACTGCTGCCGCGCGCCCTGAAACGAACCGAAGCTCGAAACGCTTTCTTAGCGGAGGATCACGTTATGCATCCCCTCTGGTTTCTGCCCGCAGTTCTGTTGGTAGCCCCATTCTTTACCGTTTGGCGGATTAGGCGATCTCGATTGCGCAAATTCCGTAGCAGATTACAATCCGTCATTCAACCGTCTGTCCCCCTGGGGGTCGTGCTGGAGTCTGCCCGGAGACAAACAAGACAGATGAAATGTATCTCACCCGGCGAACTTCCGTGGCTTCTCAAGAAGTGCCGCGATCTCATCGTGATCGATCTCAGACTGAAGGCTCCGCCGGCCCCATTTCCAGTTACGACTGCACTCGTAATTCCCGTCACGCCAAACCAACTGGAGCACGTATTGCAGTGGCTTCCCGCGGACAGACCTGTGGTGTTCTTCGGCGCTTCCGACCTCTGCGTTTTCTTGATCAAGACAAGCCCCTGTATGGAGAGTTCAGCGCCTCTTTATATTTTGGCGGGCGGTCTTCACTTTGCGGAGGTTGCATGAACAGCCTCCGCGCTGCTTGAGGTGCCAAACTCCCAGCTTTCGATCGCAACCGATTGTGGGGTCGCTCGAATGACAACCAATTTAAATACGACAGCCCCTGAAAAACACATATCACCCTGGATTCGAGTGCTACAGTTCCTGCTCCTTGTCGCCTTTGTGGTGGCCACTTATCTGCTCGGATTGGATATGGTGCATCACCGCTTCTTTCAAGGCGGCCGCGTTGACCAGTACGACCACATCAGACAATAGCAGGTGCTGGAGGGGGTCTATGTCACTGTGAAAATGCGTTAGCGGCTCTCGACGATCGCGCGCAGCTCTGCTGCGACGGCGGCGAGCCTTTTGCCGGAGGCGGGATCGGTGCACTGTTCGCTGGAGAAGTTGATTTCCAGCTCTCGCGCCAGCACCGTGCCGCGCGTCAGGCCGAAGGTGCCCAGCACGCCGGCAAGTTTGTGCGCGGCCGCGTGCGCGGCTTCTCGGCGGGATGCGGTGGATGTTCCCGTGGCGAGAGCGTCAGCGGCGACTTGGATAACCGCGACCCGTTCTTTGATCTCCGGCAGAAAGCGTACCCACAAGCGGTCGATTGCCTGGGAAAGAGCGATGTCTCCCTGGGCGCCTGATTGATCGCCTGGTTGATCGGAAGATTCCATGGCTGCCAGATCAGCTCCAGCCTAGCACGCTCGCAATCTGCGTGGACAGCGTGAGGGGGTCAAAGGGCTTGAAAAGCACAGCCTCTACGCCCAGATCGGCGAAGCGGCGCTGGTCGGTGCCTTGCACTTTTGCGGTGAGCAGCAGCACCGGAATGCGGGACGTGGCGGGATTCTTGCGCAGTTCGCGAAACGTAGCAGGGCCATCCATGCCCGGCATCATCACGTCCAGCAGGATGGCATCGGGCTTTTGCTCGGCGGCGCGAGCGATACCCTGCGCGCCCGAACTGGCAACAATCACCTGCCATCCCGCTACACTTTCGAGGCTGAGCGCCGCCACCTCGCGAATGTCGTTTTCGTCGTCGATAATCAGGATCTTGCGGGCCACGGCGGAAAACCTCCAAGACCATTGTCAAATGCCGGAGCGGGGTTGTCGATGGGTGAAAAGGATAACTCTACCCCGAGTCAGTGCCGTCAGGTTGCGATTTCCTCCGGAAATCGCAACCCCACACGTCGTCAGCAAGGGCTATGCCTGAAAGAGAAATGCTTTAAAATCCGTAGTGCTTGAACGGAATATCCACATTGAATTAAAGCGTCTGTTCCGTTCCGTCGTCGTTCTTCGCCTTCATCACGTCGTAGGAGTGGCCGTTCTGGCGCAGCAGGCTTTGTCCCGATGGCTTGAGCCCGAGCGCCCGCAGAACCACGTATTCCTCATGCACGCTGATCACCACCCACGCCGTGGCGGACGACTTGCCATCTCCAGAGCTGCGGATTGAATCGATCAATCCGCGAAACACAGCGCGGTGAAACTCTGCCTTATCCGTGGCTCCTAATTCATGGTTGGCGACATACGCCACAAAATGCGCGTTGATATCGACGTAGTTGTTCGCCAGTACAGTCTCGGCCTGCGTCAGCGCTGTCGGATAGTCCTTGGCATTGAGTGCATCCGCCATCGCATTCTCCGCGTCGGTCGTGTCCTTGGCCTGTTTGTATTCGGGCGAGTCCATGTAACTTAGCCGCAGGCGCCCGTAGTCGATATCGGTCTTGCCCGCCTTGAGTGACTTGAGCAGAATCGAGTACTCAGATGACGAAGCCGTCTGAGCGGCATGCGGCGAAACCGCAAGCAGCGCGAGCAGAACAAACATGAGGTTGCGTGTCCGCATGTTACGCAATACTACTCCGGACGCGAGACAGCGTCGAAAAAGAACACGCCTATCAAGAAAAGGTCTACTGCTTTGGCGCCGGCATTTCCGCCGCAGCCTCGTCCGCTTGCCGCGCCGAGCGCAGCATGGTTAATACCAGGGCTTCGAGCTGCTGCGGCTGGACGCGCGTCTTGGCGAGGAAATACGTGGGGCCGAGTGTGAGCTGGCGGCGCTGGTCCTGTGAAAGCTCGCAGCCGGAGTAGACCACCAGCGGCAGCCGGGCAAGGTCCGCGCGCTGACGCAGCCAATCCACCACGTTGAAGCCGTCGCCGTCGGGCAGCCCGATATCGAGCAGCATGAGATGCGGCTTGAACGCAGTACAGGCATCGATCGTCTCCTTGAGCGAATGCGCTGCCTGCACGGTGATGCTATCGCGGGCGAAGACCTCGCTGATGACGCGGGCCAGGTCGTGATCGTCTTCGACGATGAGGATGCGCGCTTTCTCGCCCGATCCGCAAAGTACGCGAGCCAGCTCAGCCAGCAGCTCGTCGTCCTGGAGCGGATTGGCAACCCATCCCACCGCGCCGTCGGGCAGCTCGGTGGTCGCGTTCGGATCTTCCACGCTCAACAACACCACAGGGGTTCGCGAGGTTGCGTCCATGCGGCGCAGCAGGGGCAAGATCTCCCAGCCGTTCATGCCGTCCAGAGACGTATCGAGAAGGATTGCCTGGGCGTTCTGGCTCGCCGCGGAGAGGGTTTGCTCGACGTTGGCGGCCTGTATCACGGAGTAGCCGTGACGGGCCAATTGCGCGGCGATCCGAGGGCGCGTTTCCGCGTTGGCGTCGGCCAGCACTACGGTGCCGTGACCGGCTTCGCTACCCGACGCGCCTCCCGGAGCCGCCATGGGTGCAGGCTGGTAGGGCAGAAACATGCGGAACGTCGATCCGCGCACGGGATTGCGTTCAGCCCAGATGCGTCCCGAGTGCTGCTCTACGATGGTGCGGCAGATGGCCAGTCCAAGACCGGTGCCGCCCTTTTGCCGCGAGTCGGAGGCATCCACCTGCTGGAAACGGCCGAAAATGGTTTCCAGCTTGTCGGCGGGAATGCCGCGTCCATGATCAATGACGGAAAGAATCACACCGGTGATTCCGGGCCGCAACATGACGCTCACCGGCGAATTCGGGGGCGAAAACTTGACTGCGTTCGAGAGCAGGTTGGTGAGCACCTGGAGCAGGCGATCGCGATCGGCGGCAATCTCCACCTGCGTGGCGTCGTGGATGAGCTGAATGCCGGCCGAGTCGGCCAGCGGCAGCATATCTCCAATGGCCTGCTTCACAATATCGGCCAACTGCACGGTGCGGAAAGCAAGCGGCTCGCGGCCGCTCTGGATCCGCTCCAGATCGAGAATGTCGTTGATCAGGCGTACCAGGCGATCGGAGTTGGTGACCGCGATGCGCAGCAGATTGGCGGCTTTTTCGTTGGTCTCGCCGAGAATGCCGGAGGTGAGCAGTCCAAGCGCTCCGCGGATGGAGGTCAGCGGCGTGCGCAGTTCGTGACTGACCGTGGAGATGAACTCGTCCTTGAGCTGGTCCAGTGCATAACGCTGGCTAATGTCGCGAAAGCTGAGCACTGCTCCTAAAACACGCCCCTGTCCACGAATCGGCGTGATCACAAATTCTGCCGGGAAGGAGGAGCCGTTAGGACGAAAGATTATGTGTTCCCCGGAACTGCCGCAAGGCGTTGATGTGTTGTGCTCGAGCGGGCAATCCTTCTCGCAATCGCGGCCGGGCGGATGGGAGCAGTGCAGCAGTTCGTGTACCCCCCTGCCGATCAGTGCATCGGCCGGCGTGCCCAGCAGCCGCGTGGCCGCCGCGTTGGCAAAGGTTATCTTTCCCTGGCTGTCGAGCCCGCAGATGCCGTCGGCCACAGAATCGAGAAGTACCTCTTGCCGTCGCGTCAAATCGTCGACTCGCCCGCGTTCCTGGTTCCGCGCCAGGAGCTGACCGAGCGACACAGCCGCCGTCTCCACTGCGGCCATCGCCTCGCGGTCTTCACGCAGGCGGAAACGGCAATAAAACTCGAGCACCGCCAGCAGCTTGCTGCCGGCGCGCACAGGCACCGCCCAGCCAGAAACCATTTCCGCGTCCAGAGCGGCTGCTGCGCGCGGGCTTGGCCCCGACAGGGCCAGGTCGGCCACCCACACCGGACGCCCATCCTTCCACGCCCTCTCGGGCAATTCACTGCCGCCCTCCAGCGTCTGCACCATGCTCGTTTGGATGAGGGCTTCCACGCGCCGCCCAGGGACTCCCCAGGCGGTGCCGAACTCGAGCTGCTTTTGCTCGGCGCCAACCACCCATTCGATGGCCACATCCCATCCCTGCGTGGTACACAGCGCTTCCAGAATGCGCATGCCCGCCGACCCGCCCGACCCGTCTTCCCCCACGATCTGGCTCACCGCAAGCTGCAGCGCCAGACGGTTTTCGTGCTGTCTTTGCTGCGTGACGTCGCGCAACAGGCAGCGCACTGCCATGGCTTTGCCGGCTCTCTGGCGGCGGCTGAGGCTCAATTCCAGCTCGATTACGCGGCCGTCATCGGTGTGTTGGCGCAGGGGAGCGCGCTCCACCGGTTCGCCGTCCAGCGCGCGGCGAAAGAGCTTGGCCGCTTCGCCCCGGATTCCGGACTCGAACAGATCGTAAAAGAATTCCAATGCCATCAGCGCCGCGGGGTCCAGTTCAAAACACCGCTTCCAAGCCGGGTTGGCATAGAGGAACTTTCCATTCGGGCTAAGCGTGGCGATCATATCGCTGGAGTTCTCGAAGAGGTCGCGATACCGCTCCTGTGACTCACGCAGCGCCTGCTCGCCATGCTGGGCAGCGCTTTGATCCATGGCTACAGCTACCATGCCGGTCAGCTCGCCCGAGGTATCGCGCAAGGGCGAAACTTGAAAGGCTACCGGGAAGATGACGCCGTCTTTGTTACGTACCTGGGCGTCGAAGCTGGGAACCGTGCCGGGCGGCAGTTTGCGCAGGCAATCGATATAGGCAGCCCTGCGGGCAGCCCGGAGTGAACGACGGCGCCGGAGCGACGCGGCACAGCTTCTGCATCTCCGCCAACAGCCGGTCACCCTCGCCGGAAGCCAGAATCTCCGCTTTGCCCCACGGATTTACCAGTTCGGCGGCTTCGTAGCCCAGCAGACGTTCCGCCGCGGAATTGCAACATATCAACTGGCCTTCGAGATCGATCGCGACCACCGCCGGACTAGCCGAGTCCAACAGCTCTCTCAACCCCGCCCCGGTTATCTCCGGCCCCGGCGCGGCAGCCACAGGACGAAGCAACATCCTGTTCAGCATCAGCGCAAACATTGCCGTGGCAACCGCGGCAGCTACGAGCGGAAGCGATTCCCATTTGAAGTTTGGAGCCAGGCGAGCCAGAGCGGTTCCTGCCCAAAGAGCCAGGAGGAAGAAAGGCAGGATCAGCCAAACCTGGGGAACGCCGCCTAGCGCCGCAAACGCGGATCGGGAGCTTTTGCTCTTCCCCTCCTTCTTTGGCGGCGCATTCATTGGCTCATCCATCTCCTCCTCGACTGTTCGGTCCTCAGACAAGGCACCTCTGGTTGCCAGAGTTTCTTGAGCCGGCGTTGCTCTTTGACCGCGCACAGCAACATTATCGGTTATCACGATCCGCCCCCCGAACCCCCGTGCGCCGCAGCCTCGCCGTGCGTTTCTGTCAATCGTAAGCAATGAGACGATTTGCAGATAGTATATTCGTTTATTTCCACACTCTCTATGCAATTTTTCGCGGCCCGCCCACAGATCGGGCACTGGAGTCACCGGCAACGGGCGATTCGGAGCCAAGCGCGTACCCCATTTTCGCATTCGGGACACTGGAACGAACCAAATTACGGCCTTTCTCGGATTTCTGCAGGGTCGCAAGTTGGCATGGAATTTGGATTTCTCTTGGGGGAAAAATCCACGCGGCAGTAGCGGCTCCGCCCTATGCCCGTCCGAGAAAATGAATTTCAACTTTCCGTCGGCACACAGCTCAAATCGAGTCGAGCACGATCTGGTTTTGTAACAGGGCACGACTTCACAGCTTGCTGAAAAACTCAATCGGAGGCGGCTTTGTAACAAGGGCACGGCTTCAGCCGGGCCGCAAATGTCGCAAAATGAGTGTGGGCTTCAGCCCCTGCCGCGTTCGCCCCTCTATCTTCGCCGCTCATTTGCACTTTTTCAGCAAGCTGTTCAGTCGTGCCGCAAACAGCTGAAAATAAAGATAGGCTTTTAGCGCCTGCTGAACTCCCGGAGCCACAACCGATGCTTCCGCTCAACGCCGGTCGCCTGAGCAAACCTGATATTCATCTCCGGAAAATGCGACACCGGCCACCGCCGTATACTGGCTCCATGTTCCCTCGATCCGCTATAGTTCGCGTTCTTCGCCCCTTGGCTTGCCACTTCATCTTGCCCGTTCTATTTGGCTTCTTTCTTTGGCAACCCTCTGCCCACGCGTGGGGCAATGAGGGCCATCGCATCATTAACAAACTCGCTGCCGGCGCCTTGCCGGCCGACGTACCGGCTTTTCTGCGTTCTCAGGCCGCCATCGAGGAAATCGAATACCTTGGCCCCGAGCCCGATCGGTGGCGTTCCAAAGCCGAGCCCGAGCTGAACGCGGCCCAGGCGCCCGAGCACTACATCGCATTGGAATTGGCCGACGCTCTCGGCCCGCTGCCACATAAGCGGCTGGAATTTGAGGCCAAGGTCTTTGCTGCCGGCCAGAGGCTGGAGATCATCGGGCTGCAACCGTGGGAGACCGACGAGGTATGGGAGCGGCTGAAGGCGGCGATGCGCCAGTACCGGACCCTCCAGGCCGCGGGTCAGGAATCCAATCCCGACACCAAAGCTGTCGAAGCAGCCATCATCTTTTATGCCGGTTGGCTTGGCCATTACGTCGGCGACGGTTCGCAACCCCTCCACGTCACTGTCAATTACAACGGGTGGGTTGGCCCCAACCCCAACGGCTACACCACCGAGCACCAGATTCACTGGCAATTCGAAGGCCCTTTCGTGGCCGCGAACATCCACGCGGCCGAAGTGCAGGCCAAAATGACGCCGCCCAGGGTCATCCAGGGCGACATGTTCGACGCCTACGTCGCCTATCTGCGCCACTCGGGGACTTATGTTGAGAAGGTCTACCAGCTTTACAAGGCGGGAGAGTTCGTTGGCGCGGGCACGCCCGAATCGCGCGACTTTACCGCCGCGCGGCTGGCAGACGGCGCCAGCATGCTGCGCGACATGATATACACCGCCTGGATCGACAGTGCCCAGCCGGTACCCGGTTCCTCGGCAGGGAAGTAGAGGGTGCCCTGGAGCTTGGAAGCATGAGGAGGATGAATGAACACCGAGGGTGAAAAGACCTTTAGCGCGGACCTGGAAAGCAATGGTCCTTTCAACAAATCCCCTGTGAGCCAGTCCACGGCTGCTGCTGCCAGGACGCAGGCAGAAAAAGCGGCTGCGGATTCTTCTTTACGGGTTTCCGCGGTTATAACTGAGTCCTTGGCCGCACCCCCGCGCCGCGCTGAGTTTACGGGGGAGGGAATAACCGGCGCCCAGGTGTTCGCCAATCTCTGCCTCGATGAAGGCCTTGCCGCCTTGTTCTGCGCTGCGGGTAACTACCACATCATCAACGAGATTGCCGAGGCCGGAATCCCCACCTATGGAGGCCGGACAGAGGGCGGTATGTGCTCCGCCGCCGATGCTTTCAGTCGCGCAACGGGCGAGGTGGTGGCCTGCTCGGGCACCGAAGGCCCAGGCCTCACTCACATGATGATGAACATCGCCACTGCGAATGCCGCCAACACTCCGCTCCTGGTGTTGGCCAGCAACACTCAACTCGCGTCGGAGGACAACCTGAAATTTATCCAATTCTTGTATCAGCAGCCACTGACGCAGGGTATCAAGAAGTACGGCAAGCGCATTACCGTGGCGAACCGGATCTACGAATATGGCGCTTACGCGTTTCGCAATCTCAAGTCTGGCGTGCCGGGCGTAGTTCATCTGGATTTTCCTGAGGAGATTGTCCTCGCACGCTTCAAGCAAGCCTCCGAACTCGAGTGTTACTTAGACCGGAAACAATACCGCACTGACTCCCGGCCCGCTCCTGCCCCGAAGGAAATGGAGCAGGCAATTGAGATGATTGCCAAGGCGGAGCGCCCGGTGCTCGTGGCCGGACACGGAGTCTTCCTGCGCAAGGCGTGGGATGCCCTTACGCAGGCGGCCGAGAAGCATGAGATGGCGGTGGTCGGATCGGGTCCTGCGCGAGGTAACTTCCCCGATGAGCACCGGCTCTCCGCGAGCATGTCCAACGAAGCGCTGATGAAAGCCGACTTGGTGGTCTTCGTCGGGCAATACCAAATGCCCACGGTGGGTGAGTACACCTTTGCCAGCGGGATAAAGACTATTCGGGTCCATCCCGTGCAGGAAGAAATCGGGCGGAACTGGCCTGTCGATTTGGGCATCGTCAGCGACGAAAAACATTTTATAGAGTCGCTCGCCGACGGTCTAAAGCCCAAAAAGCGGGATGCGTGGGTGAATGAGTTGGCTGCGGCCAGGCAAAGCAGGGACAAGGGGCAAATGGAACTTTATGGCCAGTTCCTCAAATACACCCTCGATACCGGCGCCCTGCACCCCTTCGTTCTTGGCAAGGAAGTTCATGATTTCCTGTACAGAGGCAAGATCGATCCGAAACAGACTCTCACCCTCTGGGGAGGCCACTTCATTGGATGGTGCGCCGCTCCGTGGCTGCGCGCGCATCGTCCCGGCCAGGAGATTACGGTGCCCTACCAGTTCGGACCGATGGGTCCGGATCTGGCCATGGCGATGGGAGCCTCCGCTGCCGTTCAGCGAGGGGTCGGTCCGCAAGCTCCCTACAAGGGTGCGCCGGTACTCGTTGTCACCGGGGATGGCGGTCTGCCATACACCATGTTTGAGCTGGACACCTGTGCGAAATATAAGCTTCCGGTCATTTGTGTGGTCTACAACAACGACTGCTGGGCCACCGATAGGATCAGCCATCCCCGGTCCACACACCTCTATCATTTCCAGGACAATCTTCGCTACGACAAGATCGCCGAGCTCTTGGGGGCGCGCGGTGAGTACGTCAGGACACCGCAAGAATTGCAGGCCGCCTTAGAGCGCAGCTACGATGCGGCGGCACGCGAACAACTTTCGACACTAATCAACTGCCAGGGGCTCAGGGAGTTCAACGACGGCGCTCTTTATCCGCCGCCGATGTCCTTCCCGCCGGAACCCGGGGTGGGAGCCATAATGCACTGATGATCGGGGCTAGAGATAGGAGTCGCCAGCCGCTCAGTCGCCGGCTTCGGCGACGCCGATGGCAGGAATCCGGCGCAGCATACGGGTAAGCGTGGCGGTGAGCAGCAGCACCGCCGGAACGGCGACCAGGAGCCATGCCAGCAACGCCTCGCCGGCCAATATTCCCATGCGGGCGGCAACGTGGAGCGAACGAAGATGCAGAAGAGCCTCAGGCTCGAGGGCGCGCGCGGGATCGGCTGAGACGAGCCAGCGGCCCAACCGCACAAAGGGGACGATGAGGACCAACTGGAAGGGCATGGCGACATAGTTAGCCGCCTGGATCGCAGGCTGGTTCAACCGGAGCGCCAGCGCCAGCGCGGCGCAAAGAACTGTGGGGATGCCCACCACCGGGATGCACCCGATCGCAAACCCCAGCGCGAGGGTCAGCGCCAGACGGTGGGGCGAGATACCCTGGCTCAACCAGAGGATTGCGTTGCGCTTCGTGGCGGCCTGAATTTTTGCCATCATCCCTCCAAGGCGCATAAATACTACCCTCTCTAAGCTACGAACACGACCAACAACGGAGAGTTGTCTCCTGATAAAACTTTGATGAACGAATCAAGCTCGTTACCTGTGAGATGCGGACCGGACAACTTAGTTGCGGACTAAAGAGCATCGAAGGATATTTTCTCAGGGACGTGACCGGGCATCGCTCCGCTCGGCAGAACGATGCGCATCGCGATCGTGGACTCATCCGATCTGCGGTACACTTGGACCCGATGAGGGTTTTTGGCATCGATTGCGGTACAGAGATAACAGGGTACGGCGTGGTGGATTCTTGCGATGGGCCGCGCGAGCCCGAGCTCTTGTGCCAGGCGATGGGCGCTATCCGGCTCAAGAAGACTCACACCTTGCCCGTGCGCCTGGAACAGGTTTTCCAGGAGCTGACAACCGAACTGGAGCGCTGGCGGCCCGATGCCGTGGCCATCGAGGAGGTCTTCTACTCGGTCAACGTCAAGTCGGCGCTGAAGCTGGGCCAGGTGCGCGGCGTTGCGCTGCTGGCGGCGGCGCGGCAGGGACTTCCCGTGGCCGAGTACGCGCCCCTCAAGATCAAATCCAGCGTGGTGGGCTATGGGCAAGCGAAAAAGGAACAGGTTCAGTTCATGGTGGCGCGGTTGCTGAGCCTGGCAGAGGTGCCGGAGCCGGCGGACGCAGCCGATGCCCTGGCCATCGCCATCTGTCACATTCATACCGCGCAGACGCTGGTCCGCATGGGCGAATTCGGGCCCAGCCACGGGGCGAGCGCCGTCGGGAGGATTGCCCGATGAAGGCCGTATGGCTTGCTTTTGCGGCGCTTGCGCCGGCTCTGGGGCTTGCCGCGCGCGGACAGGCCCCGGCGGACCCGGTTGTCCAGGTGGATTTTTCCAATCCCGGCTTGTCACCCTCCCAATGGACGATGACGCTGCACCCTGATGGAAGAGGCCATTTTCGCTCCCCTATGGGGAAAGCCCCCGACGGCGGACAGCAGGAATTGGGCACACCGTCTGTGGACCGCGATATTCAGGTGAGCTCTGGGTTTGCCGAGCGCGCCTTTGACGCGGCGCAACGTCACAACTGGTTCAACGAACCCTGTGAAAGCCACCTGAAGGTAGCCTTTCAAGGATGGAAAATGCTCAGCTACACCGGGCCTCGCGGGAGCGGATCATGTACCTTCAACTATTCCAGAGACAAGGAAATCCAAACGCTGGCGGATTCGCTTGAAGCAGTAGCCGATACGATTCTGGAAGGCGCGCGCCTGGAATTGCTGCTGCAACACGACCGTTTAGGCCTGGACGCGGAGATGGAGACCCTGACCGAAGCCGTCGGGGATGGCCGGGCGCAGCAGGTGTGCGCGATCCGCGAGATTCTGGAGCGGCTTGCGCAGGACGACGGCGTGCTGGAAAGGGTCAGAAAGCGGGCCAGAGCTTTGCTGGCGCAAGGATCGACTTAAATCCGTGCGCACGAGAGACTTTTCCGAGCCCGCGGGTGTCAAATGGTCTAGGGTGCCGATGAGCGTGTTGGGGTCGCCGTAAAGGCGATGGGAAGGCAGGGCGCCATGAATCTCATGAAAAATCGCATAGAGTTGACGGGGCTGGCAGTGCTGGCCCTGGTATTGGTGTGTTTGGCGCCCGGTTTGCAGGCGCAGGCCCCGGCACCGCCGGAACAGGGGCAGCCGGCGCGGGCGGTGCGTTTGAGCTACGTAGATGGCCCGGTAAAACTTTCGCAAGGCAATCAGGTGCTGGCCGAGCAGGCTGCGGCAAATACCCCTCTGCTGGAGGGCATGGAACTGGACACTACGGACAACGGACGGGCCGAGATCCAGTTTGAAGATGGCAGCGTGGCGAGGCTCGCGCCTTCGAGCTCTTTGACGCTGAAAGTTCTCAACGGATCGGGCGCGTCGGCCGACGCCGTGCTGGTGCTTCGTGGCGGGCTGGCCTACTTCGAATTCCAGGGCGGAAACCTGGCCGGCCAAATCAGCGTGCAATTCGGTGACAGCGTTGTCACCACCAGCGGCTTCACCGTGCTCCGCGTCACCATGGACAGTCCTCCCGGCAAATTGGCCGTCTTCTCTGGCAATGCCCACCTGGAAAGTGGCAATGGCGCCAGGGCAGTAGACCTGCACGGCGGCGAAAGCATCGCGCTGAACGGCGCCGATCCAAGCGGTAACGAGGTCGCGGAGTCCATCGAGCCGGACTCCTGGGACTCATGGAACTCGGACCGCGATC
The DNA here is from genome assembly GCA_963848805.1 of uncultured Acidobacteriaceae bacterium. Classification (GTDB taxonomy): domain Bacteria; phylum Acidobacteriota; class Terriglobia; order Terriglobales; family Acidobacteriaceae; genus Telmatobacter. Next base: position 339,280 of record CAWKFD010000009.1, read on the forward strand.
AGGCATTGACCGCCGAGGCCGCAACGCAAACCGGCGCGTCGACCAATCTGGGCGAGAGCCAAAACCCGGCATGGAACGACCTGGATGCCAACGGCAACTGGTACAACGTGCCGGGGCAAGGCTATGTTTGGTCGCCCTACGATGCGGCGGGCGCGGGATTCGACCCATACGGCAACGGAAACTGGATGTACACGCCGGGATATGGATACCTATGGGTCTCCGGTTATCCATGGGGCTATTTGCCGTACCAGTGCGGCGCTTGGAACTTCTACGACGGCTTTGGCTGGGGTTGGGCGCCGGGAATGGGCGGCTGCATGCCGTGGTGGGGAATGGGATTCTACGGCGGCCCCAACATCGGCTTTGCGCCCAGCGGTTATCGCCGCATTCCACGCCCGATTCTCCCGCAGGTCAGCCGATTCCCCGAAAACCGATTCCGATGGTCGCCGTGAACCGGCGCGCGACGTTTGTGACTTCCGGGCTGCCGGCGCGCGACAAGAATACGCCGGTGACGATTGCGGGAAATACCGTTCAGGCGCTTCGTCCGCTGCCTTCGCGCCCGGTATACGAGCACACCGCATCTCAGGGAAATCGGAGCGTGCAAACGCCAGGCAGACAGGCGCGAAGCCCTTCAAGCGGCAGTTCGGCGAGCCACTCGTACAGCGCCCCCTCGCACAGCAGCCAGTAGTGGCGGCTCGCACAGTAGCGGAGGCGGAGGCGGTGGTGGTGGCCATACCGGCGGCGGTGGCGGCGGGGGCCACCGCTGAGGCCTCCTTTTGCACGCAGATCAAGCACCTGACCTCTGTTGACGAATCCGGTTCCTGCTGAGGCATTTGCCGCGAATCTGATAGTCTAACAAGCGTGGACCCCCAGCAAGATTCACGGCTGCGGATTGCCGCGATTGGGTTTCTCAATCCCGCGCCGCTGATGTGGGATTTTGAGCATCCGCCCCTTTCTGATGCCCTGGCCCGCCGCTACCGCATCGACCGCATGGCGCCCTCAGCGTGCGCAGCGCGCCTGGCTTCGGGTGAGTCGGACATCGGACTGATTCCCATCGCCACGCTGGCAACCACTCCCGGCCTGCGCATCCTGCCCGGCTGCACCATCGCTTCAAAAGGCCGCGTGCGGTCGCTGCTGCTGGTGCACCGCGCCGGCCAGCCGCTAGCGGCCATGCGCTCAGTGGCCGCCGACACGGCCAGCCGCACCACAGTTGCCTACGCGCGCATCATGTTCCACAAATGGGGCAATCCGGAGGTCCCGTTTTTGCCCCTTGCCGCCGATCTCGATCTCATGCTCGAGCGCGCCGACGCAGCGATCGTCATCGGCGATCCCGCGCTGCTGGCCCTCGAGGAGCGGCAATAACCGCTTTGAGCGCACCGGCGAAGAGCTCGCGTATCTCGACCTGGCCGAGGAATGGCGCGCTCTTACCGGCCTGCCCTTTGTCTCCGCCGTCTGGGCGGCTGCGCCGGGCACTCTTTTGGATCGAGAGTGCTGCTCAGGATTTCATCCGCTCCCGCGATCATGGACTTGCGAATATCGACGCGCTGGCTGCCGAGTGGTCAACGCGCATTCCGATTTCCGAGCAGACGATCCGATCCTATCTCACGGCCAACATCCACTACGTGCTCGACGAGGAGTGCGTGGAAGGGATGCAAGGCTTCTTCCGCATGGCGGCCGAATGCGGCGTTCTGCCGCCATACACGCTTGCGCTGGATGAAATGGCGGCGAGATGAACTACTGCGTGAATGCCGCATTGTCTTGCCGCGCGACGGCGGGAACTATCGCAAGGAGGGCCGCATTTTCGACGGCCAAATTGCCAATCCTGGGCGGCTTCAGGTCACGCGTGGATTCGCCCCAGTACGCGATACGGTTGCGGCCCGCAGCTTTCGCCTTGTAGAGCGCGGCATCGGCAGCCGCCAGGACCTCTGAAATCGTTTGTTCAGGCGCGGCCGCGGTTACGGCGCCGATGCTGACGGTGACACGTATCTCGGCGTCACCTATGCGAATGGGCTGACTGGCCAGAGCCAGGCGGATCCTTTCAGCTCGCCTGCGTACCTGGCTCCCGTCGCAGTTCGGAAGCGCGATGAAGAACTCGTCGCCACCGTAGCGTCCAATGGAATCGAAGGACCGCACATTTTTTCCCAAACGTTGCGCCGTTTCCTTCAGGACCAGGTCGCCCACTAAATGCCCGTATGTGTCGTTGACGCTCTTGAAATGGTCAAGATCGAGCAAAAGCAGCCCTGTGCTGCCGTTAGAACGGCCGGCGCGATCCAATTCGCGTTGGAACAGCTCGAGAAACGCCACCCGATTCCATAGGCCCGTTAGTCCATCCTTCGCCGCCTGGTCGCGAAGCCCCTCGCGCGCCGTGATCAATTTCTCCTGGAGCGCAATTATGCGATTTGCCGCTGTGATCCGCGCCCTCACCTCCGCCTTCCCAAGCGGGCTTGTCAGGCAATCGTCGGCTCCCGCCTCCAATGCGCGAACGACTTCCTGCGTGCCGTTCCGGCCTGTCATCATCAGAATGTAGTGGTAGTAATCGCGTGGCCCCGTTCGCAGCTTCCGGCACAGCTCGGCGCCATCCATCTTTGGCATCTTCCCGTCAACGATAACCAGCTCAGGCGGGCGGCTCTGTTGAAGGGCGTCCCACGCCTTCATGCCATCGTCAACGACGTCAACCTGGTGGCCCCACTCTCGGAGCCAGTCGATCAGGTTTCGAGTTGCGATGGTTGGCTCCGCGGCAACCAGCACCCGGGGACGACCATCTCCGCGGGGCTTGAATTTTAGGAGGCTCATAATCTACGTCCTATTCACTCGCGGACCAATCGACGATGCGCGAATTGAACATCAACGAAAACCGGGTTGTCATTGGACCGTGCCCGTCGTCCCCAGCACGAAATCCAGATTGACGAGCTGTGCGCAGGTTGAAATGAGTTCCAGGTCATCAACCCCATTCACGCCCACCATGTGTGTGACCAAAGGGCCAACCGACATCGAACATAGCTGCTGAAACAGCAAGTCAGGATAACGTTTTGCGCGGCGGGGAAGGTCTAGAACAAAATCCTTGAGATATAGGAATTCGGCGCCGCTGGCAAGGCGCCACAGGTCTGGAGAGAAATAGAATGCAAGTTCGCCCTTGCCGCCCTTAACAACAAGAAGAACGACTTGCCCGGCTCCGGATGACTCCGCTTTCAGAGGCGTGGCCGGTTGGTATTTCAAAGCGCAAAAAAGCTTGCTGGAGCGGCTGGGACCTGCGGAACGAAGCGTGATTCCGGGAGTCGCATTCAGTCGCGGCTGAGCCGTGGTGCTGGCCGCGCATTTGCTTTTAAACATCGGAAGACTCCTCAGATCTAGCTTTATGCCTCGATAGTGGGCCAACCCCCGCAGTGTGGAATCTTAACCTGCCTGAATGTTCCGCAATGGTTAAATTGGCTGACACAAAGGTAGTAGAGGTGGCGATTGTTCACCATCGGCAGTTTCCGGTTGTTTTGCAGGAATAGTGATTTGCATCGTGTAAGTTTTTTCTTACATTGCAGCAGCCTAGATTTCTGACTGCATAATCTTGTACCAATGCTCGGTGCCCCGGGTCTCGATTTTGAGATCCGGGATAGCATGAACCCAAAGTACCTCTTTACGCGGTCAGAGACCTTGTACCGATATCATGTGATTCCGCAATCACCGCGGGGCCGGCTGCGGCAAAACTCCCGTGCGGGCCTCCAGGCCCGCACTTGCTCGCTATCCGTCTCCAGCGAATCAGGCAATAGCCCTAACGGCTGTAGTGAGAAATGCAGGCAAGTCGGCTGCCTTTCGACGTAACTGGGAAAGTAGCTCCGGGTCAGCCCTCTGTGAAGGGACTGAAGCTCACCCGCCGATCATCACTTCATACGGGCCGGCCGGCAGGCGGAAGTTTGTCCCGCGCTCCTGGTTAAGCTTCAGCGTTGCGGGCACATCCAGCTCGGAGAGCCGCACCGTTCGTGACCACGAACCTGTGCTCCAGTAGTCCGTGTCGATGTGAATGATTGCCCCCTCGATGCAGTACTTTCCTATTTCTTCCTGGTGGCCGTCGCGAAACACGAGAACGGCGGTTGGCGCCTCGCTGGGTGGTTTGGCTGCCTCGGTCTGGCGGCCCTTGGCGGAAGGTGCAGCAGCCGGCGAAGCGGACGCCCGTTCCGGCTCCGGCCGGTTCGATTGCCCGGCGGCCTGCGCTTGGCCATAGGGTGTAATCCGCACTAAATGATCGCCTTGCAACTCCAGCAGCTCCGGTTCCACGGCTGATATTCGCGGCGTTGGCTGAGTGGTCGCAGGGATGATCTGGGGTGGAGGCGCCTCATACATGGGCTCGTAAGGGGAGTCGTAGTCGTAGCCGAAGCCTGGATCGTAGCCTAAATCGGAGTAAAAATAGGGAAGATACGAACCGTATCCTGGGTAATACCCGCGTCCTCGTCCGCGACCGCGGCCTCGCCCCGCAGACCCCCCACCTCCGCTATGGCCCCGCGCCATGACGGCTCCGCCTCGGCCAGCCGGAGCGGACGCATGCCCTCCTCGCTGGGCCCGTGCCGACGACCCGGCGAGAGCAACTCCGAGCACAGCAAGGAAAAGCGCAACTACCAGGTTTTTCATGGACTCCTCTGTCCAAGCCAGAAATGCCGATGGCCGTTTCTCTTGCCGGCCCCGGACCGAAAATCCTCTGTTTGGTTCGCCTGAGGGCGGAAAGTGTACACGCGGCCGGCGAACCGTGGCGATTGTCGTGCTGGGCAGGGAAACAGCGGGGATTTCCATATTGGCCACCCCAATTTGACGTCAGAATACACCCAATCGTCTCGCTCGTGACGGATTTCTTTGAAGGCACTCCTCTTCAGTCCCAGCGGCCATCAGCGAGCCGGCGATCTTGCACGACTTGCGCTGGGTTTACCTATTCTGGAATCGCCGCAGCCATCCCGTTAACGGGCGATAGCCATCCGATAATAGGAACAATATGGATTTTCAACGTTCCACCGGAGTCTTACTCCATGTGACCTCGCTGCCTTCCTACGGAGGCATCGGCGATATGGGGCCTGCGGCGCACGAGTTTGTGGATTTTCTGGCTCGCGCCAAACAGCATGTCTGGCAGGTGTTGCCGCTGTGCCCCACCGGCTTCGGCAACTCTCCCTATGCAGGCTCGTCGGCATTCGCCGGCAATCCCGCGCTTATCAGCCTGGAATTTCTCTCTAACTGGGGTTGGATCGGCGCCGAGCGCATCACCGGGCTGGCCGGCCGTAGTGGCGCAGTCGATTTCGAACAGGTGGAACTCCGCAAGGTCCCGCTGCTCTACGAAGCGGCCGGCAATTTTCTCGACCGCGGCCTGGACTCGCCCGAACTCTCTGCTCAATGGGAGCTCTTTGAGGGCTTTTGCCGTTCCCAGGCTGGTTGGCTCGACGACTACGCGCTTTACGCCGTGCTGCGCCGCAAATTCAATACCGGCGCGTGGACCGAGTGGCCCGAACCGCTGCGCCGGCGCGATCCGAAAGCCCTCGCCGTAGCTGCCGCCGAGCACGCACGCGAGCGAGTCCTCGAGCAGGCGCTGCAGTTCGCGTTTTCTCTTCAGTGGAATCAACTCCGAGAGGCTGCAGCGCGCAGCGCAATCCGAATTCTCGGAGATATCGCCATCTTCGTCAATATGGATTCGGCTGCCGTTTGGGTTCATCCCGAAATCTTTGAGCTCGACGAAGATCTCAAGCCCATCCGCGTCGCCGGCGTCCCGCCCGACTACTTTTCTCCAACCGGCCAGCGCTGGGGCAACCCCCTCTACCGCTGGGACGTGCTCCGAGCCAGCGGGTTCTCGTGGTGGGTTGACCGCATTCGCCGTGCTACGGAAATATATGACATCGCGCGCCTCGACCACTTCCGCGGCTTCGAGGCCTACTGGGCGATTCCCGCCAGGGAAGAAACAGCCGTCAACGGTGAGTGGGTCAAGGCGCCGGGGCTCGAACTCTTCCGTGCCCTCGAACAGGCCCTCGGGGCCCTGCCGCTGGTGGCCGAAGACCTGGGGCTCATCACGCCAGAAGTCAACACGCTGCGGATGGAGCTTGGCATGCCGGGCATGAAGGTGCTGCAGTTCGGCTTTGGCGACAAGGGCGCGCACATCCATCTGCCGCATCGCTTCACGCCCGCCACCGTGGCCTATACTGGCACGCACGACAACGACACCACGCAGGGCTGGTGGAACACATTAGGCAAAAAAGAGCGCGAAGCCGTTGAAGCGCTCGCCGGTCCCGTCGCCGATCGCCCCGCCTGGCCGCTCATCCGCGCCACCAATGCAAGCGTAGCGCAGGTCGCCATCGTTCCCGCGCAGGATCTGCTGGAGTTGGATTCCGCGGGGCGCATGAATACGCCCGCTGTGCCAGAAGGCAACTGGAGTTGGCGCGCCCCGGAAAAGTGCTGGACTGAAGAACTCGCCGCCCGCCTGGCCTCCCTCGCCGAAGTCACTGACCGCGACAACGACCCGCTGCGAGAGCCGGAAGGGCAGGGAGTAGGGACTAGCTAGGGAATAGGGAGTAGAAGGCAGGGTCGTTGCTCGCCCTATTCCCTATTCCCTGTCTTTAGAACGGTATGTCGTCGTCCGAAATCTCGGTCGACTGCGCATAATCGTCTTGTCCGGCGGGCGCGCGCTGATCTTCGTGGGATGCGCTCCCAGCACTTGTCGATCGGCTGTACGGCCCGCCACTGTCGTCGCGTGCTGAGAGCAGCGAAAGATCGTTGACGATGATCTCGGTGCGGTAGCGCTTGGCCTTGGTGTCTTTGTCTTCCCAACTGCGCGTCTGAATTTTGCCCTCTATGTAGAGCTTGGAGCCTTTCTTCACATAATCGCGAACGATCTCGGCGAGGCGCTTGAACGCAACCAGATTATGCCACTCCGTGCGGTCCTGCCAGTTGCCTTGCGCGTCCTGAAAGCGGTCGCTGGTGGCGAGTGTGAAGTTGGCCACCATGGTGCCGCCCCCAGTGGAACGGATCTCAGGGTCCTTGCCTACGTTCCCTAGAAGAATGACTTTGTTGACGCTCTTTGCCATGCTCGTGCTCTCCTGTCCGAATCCGATTTCGCCGGAATTAATTTCGCCCTATTCGTGTTGCCCAACGCCAGATCGTCAAGTCCATCAAAAATATCGCCCCGACCTTGCCGGCGAGATGAGTGGATCATATTTCGGTGCTTGGAGAATCTTAATATATCTCGCGCCCGTTCTTCTTTTGTCTCAGCTCATCCGCCCCAACTCCCGCAATTGATGCGCGACAGCTTCCAGAAAGGTTTCCACGCTCGTATCCGGCGGGATCGTCAGTCCCGACTTGGCCGAGAGGGCCGAGGCGATGCGTCCGGCAAGGGCGCCGCGCGTGCCCAGGTCCATGTCGAACCGGCGCGCAAAGAAGCCTTCCAGCACTCCCAGATCCGATGCGGCAAGCTTGGCAAGTGCCGGAGCCGGCAGCGCAATCTTCAGGTGCGGCGCGGCCATTGGGCTTGTGTCTGCCGCCGGCGCGAAAGCCGGCCCGGTAATGGTGCGCGAGCTGGCCCCGCTCCAGTGCGGCGGTTCGATCAAGCGGTCGCGGACCACGAGCGTTCCGGCCACCATGTCGCCCAGCCGCTGATGCCGTCGGCTGACAAAGATGGCAACCACGCCCACGGCGTAGAAGCCCGGCATATAGTCGACGAAACGCACCAGGTTGCGCGCCAGGGCTTCAATAAAGCTGATGCCGCGCCCGGACTGATGGATGACGCGAATTTTGGCGACGCGCTTGCCGGGCGTGCGGCCGTTGCCGAAGGCCTCAAACAGCGCAAAGTAACCCCACTGCAGCATGAAAACGATGAGCACAAAGATGCCGATTGCCCAATTTGCCGAGACCCTCCCGAGGAAATGCACCGCAGGGATAATGATCGCGCCCATCGCGATGATCAGGACAAAGGCCGCGCCCCAAATCAGATAGTCGACGAGGATGGCGATGAAGCGGCTGCCGATTCCCGCCAGCGGCATCTCGATCGCCACAAGTTCCGGGGTCTCGATGTTAAGCTGGTCTCCAATCGGGTCCATCTTCGTCTCTATGGCCATTATTCTCTCCAACCATTGGCTCAATAAGCGCCGTCCCTACTGGGAACGGCTGTCTGGGCTGCTGAACCAGGCCAGCTCCGGCGGTGTGCGGCAGCTTTCGCGCGCCGAACTGCGCGAAACCGCGCTGCTCTACCGGCAGGCGGCCAGCGACCTCTCCACGCTGCGCCAGGACTCGACCGCCCGCACCTACACCGAACACGTCAACCAGTTATTGGCTCGCGCCCACCATATCATTTATTCGGGCCGCCGGACCAGTTTCGTCAAAATTCTTCTCTTCCTGCGCGATGACTATCCGGCCATCGTTCAGCGGCAATTCCGCTATGTGCTGCTTTCTCTGGTAATTCTGCTGGCCGGTTCGCTGCTGGGCTCGGTGCTCACCCTGGCGCGCCCGCAGTTCATGCGCCACATGCTGGGGCCGGCAATGGTTGAGACCATTGAGCGCCACGAAATGTGGACGCACTCGATTGTCGGCATTGAGCCTGTGGCGAGCACACTCATCATGACCAACAACCTCAGCGTCTGCTTTGTCGCCTTTGCTGGCGGAGTCGTCTTCGGCCTGGGGCCGCTCTACTCCATGTTCTTCAATGGGCTCCTGCTGGGCGTCATCGGCGTGGCCTGCCAGCAGCACGGCATGTCGCGTGACCTGTGGAGCTTTGTCGCCCCACATGGATCGCTGGAACTGCCGTCAATCATTCTTGCCGGAGCGGCAGGGCTGCGCCTGGCGCGCGGAGTCCTGTTTCCGGGGCTCTACCGCTGGCGCGACTCCGTCGCATTGGCCGGCGCGGAATCCACGCGCCTCGTCGCCGGCATCATTCCGCTGCTTGTAATCGCCGGCACGCTCGAAGGATTCTTTTCGCCGTCAGCAGCGCCGGTGTGGCTCAAATTCGCCGTCGGCGGCGCGCTCTTCACGCTGCTGCTGCTGTGGCTGTTCCGGCCTCTCTCAGCAACGCCCAAAGCGTGAGCGCTGCAGGCCGGATCGTTGATCTTGAAGCTAAAATCCTGAGGTAACCGTTTATGGATGCCTACGAAGTGAAACTCGATCCGACAAAGATCAAGCTGAGGCATAGGGCTGCGTTGGCGCTTTGCACGAGCGCCTGCTTCTTCGTGCTTTGGTTTGGCTGGAAAATCTTATGGCCAACGCCTGGCGAACGAACCATGCCCCTGTTGAGCCTTTTGATTGAGAGTGTGCTTGTCAGCCTCATTTTTGGAATCGCAATGGCTTTCTTCGAGCTATTGAGCCCAAGAAGGCGTCCAAGCTACAAGCTGTTAGTGAACGAGGACTCCATAACCGGAGAATGGCAGTACAAGGGATGGATGAAGTGGCTCGTCATGAGAAGGACAATCCGGAAGGGCAAGGTACGAACAATCTTCGAAATCAAACCTAGGCTCGGCTCACCGGGCGGCGTCGGGATTTCGGAGAGAACTCCTGTGGGCGCACGCTTGTGGGGATTTGTCTACCTGTCGAGAACGATGCCCGAATACGATCAATTGAGGAAGCTTGCCCAAAGCTGGCGGAACAACGACTTGGCTGGTTAACCGCCGAAGTTCCTAACCTGCGCGCAGAATCTACACCATGGCCCGCTCTTTCACCTTCAAGTACTGGTTCAGCACCGCCGACGTAAGCTGCGCCGGATCGAGGTCAAGGGTGAGCGCGCCCTGTTCGCGCAGCCGCGCCAGCAGCAGCTCGCGGCGCATTGTCAGCTCCTGCGCGGCGGAGGCGCGAAACATCTGCTCCACATTTTTGGGCCGCGCGTTGGCGATGGCCTCCACGTCAGGCTGCGCCATGGCGACAAAGAGCAGCACATGGCGATGCAGCAACTGCATGGCGCCGTCGATCACCTCCGGCCGCATGGCAGTTTCGGCCAGATCGGTAATCCAAAGAATCAGCGCCCTCCGCGGCTGCCAGCGATTCAACGTGGCCGTAGCACGCAGATGATCGGCCTCGCTGGCCTCGGCGCGCGCTTGCGCAAGACCCTCCACAATCTGCCGCAGGTGCGCGGGGCCGCGGCCCGGCAGCACACGCTGCTGCACGTGCTGCCCATAGACGAGCAACCCCACGCGATCGCCCGAGAACAGAGCCAGTTGCGCCAGCGCCACCGCGGTCGAGCAGGCGTGATCGAGCTTCGAGTGCCCGCGCCGTTGCTTATCGCCGTCGTCTTTGAGAATTCTCGCTTGCAGCAGCCTTCCCGCATCGAGAACGATCCACACTGCCTGGCTGCGTTCTGTCTGATAGCGCCGCGTGATCAACTGGCCCCGCCGCGCCGTCGCTGTCCAGCACACGTCGCGCAGGTCGTCGCCCACGAGATACTCGCGCAGGCTCTCAAAGTCGCGGCCCAGCCCGCGCTCGCGTACCTGGCGCAGTTGCAGCTCGATCTGGCGTCCGCGCGCCAAAAAGATCTCCTGGTCCTCGCCCTGCCGCAGTGCCGGAAACACGCGTACCGTCTGTTCCAGCGGTGCCATCGCCCAACGCTCCACAAGCCCCAGCGGCGAAGCATAGCGGATGTAGACCGCGCCGGTGCTGGCATCGCCGCGCTCGCGCGGCTCAATTTTGTAGCGCAGCGCTGCCCGGACGCGTGGAAAAACGCGCAGGCTGCGCGTTGCGGGCGTGGCCACGAGCGCCTCCGGCAAGTCATCCACAATGCGGCATTCAAGGATAGTTTCGCGGCCGTGCTCCACGGCAAGCTCAATCTCGGTTTCGCTGTCGAGCGAAGGCGCATTGCTCCACGAGCGTTCCACGCTGATCCGCTGCGCCGCAGGCAAGCGCCATCCGTCCAGAGTGGCCACGAGCAGCACCAGCACATCCCACTCCACCATGCCAAGACCCCACAGCGCATGGAAGAACCCCGGCAGCGCCAGCAGTAATCCCGCCGCCAGCAGCCAGATCGCGCGCGGCGTGAGGCCGAACGCGAATCGCCCGCGCGGCCCGCAAGCCGCGCGCACCGGTTCGGGATGGAGCGAAGCGGAGATCATCCCCGCGGCACCGCAACTGCAGCCACTACATCACCCAACACGCGGTCCGCGTCGAAGCCCTCCAGCTCCGCCTCCGGCTTGAGCAGGATGCGATGGCGCAGCACGGGCAGCACCGCGCGCTTCACGTCGTCGGGAATCACGTAATCGCGTTCTTCAAACGCGGCAAAAGCCTGGGCTACGCGCAACAGGCAAATGGCCGCGCGCGGGCTGGCGCCAAGCGCAAGCATGGGCCACTCACGCGTGCGGCGCACGAGATCGAGAATGTAGCCGTAGAGGTCCTGCTCCACGCGAATGCGGCGAATCTCATCGCGCGCCGTCGAGAGAAGTTGCGCGGCAAGGGGCTGGATGTTGGCTTCCTCAAGCAGATTCGCGCCGCCGGCCCCGTGATGCCGCTCCAGCATCTGCCGCTCCTCGTCCAGGCTGGGGTAACTCACTTTGATCTTGAGAAGAAAACGATCCAGTTGCGCCTCCGGCAGCGGATAAGTCCCCTCAAAGTCGATTGGATTTTCCGTAGCAAAGACGGTGAACCAGGCGGGCAGAGGACGCCGCACGCCATCGCTGGTCACCTGGCGCTCTTCCATGCACTCCAACAGCGCGGCCTGCGTGCGCGGCGGCATGCGATTGATCTCGTCCACCAGCAGCAAATCCGTAAACACCGGCCCCGCGTGGAAAGTGAACGAATCGGTTCCCGGCCGGAACATCGTGGTGCCAAGAATGTCGGCGGGCATCAGGTCCGGCGTTCCCTGCACGCGCTGAAAGCCCAGCCCGAGCAGCCGGCCAACAGATTTCACAATGAGCGTCTTCGCGATGCCCGGCACGCCCTCCAGCAGCGCGTGGCCCTGCGTCAGCACCGCAACCAGGACCTCGCCGATCACCTCGCCCTGCCCGGCGATTACACGCCCCAGTTCAGCGCGTGCTGTCGCCAGCAACTGCTGCGTTGCCGGCAGAGCTTCGCTTTCGACCTGCGCGCCCTGCTCCAAGTTACGTTCCTCCGTCATTCCGCTCTCCTTGTTCCCATACCGAAACTCACCACAAACCACAAACTCAACTCAGCACATCCCAGGGTGCCCCGCTCTCAACTCAGCACAAACTCTGGTGCCCCATCCTTGGCGCGTTTTTGTCTTTGCGCCAAGGGTGGGAAGCCACAACCCTCAACTGCCCGCTCTCAACTCAGCACAAACTCTCGGTGCCCCATCCTTGGCGCGTTTCTGTCTTTGCGCCAAGGGTGGGAAACCACAACCCTCAACCTCCCACCCTCAACTCAGCACAAACTCTGGGGCCCCATCCTTGGCGCGTTTTTGTCTTTGCGCCAAGGGTGGGAAACCACAACCCTCAACCTCCCACTCTCAACTCAGCACAAACTCTCGGTGCCCCATCCTTGGCGCGTTTTCGTCTCTGCGCCAAGGGTGGGAAGCTACAACCCCTAACTGCCCGCTCTCAACTCAGCACAAACTCTGGTGCCCCATCCTTGGCGCGTTTTTGTCTTTGCGCCAAGGGTGGGAAGCCACAACCCTCAACTGCCCGCTCTCAACTCAGCACAAACTCTCGGTGCCCCATCCTTGGCGCGTTTTTGTCTTTGCGCCAAGGGTGGGAAGCTACAACCCCTAACTGCCCGCTCTCAACTCAGCACAAACTCTGGTGCCCCATCCTTGGCGCGTTTTCGTCTTTGCGCCAAGGGTGGGAAGCCACAACCCTCAACTGCCCACCCGCCCGCCCGCCCGAGCGGCGGCAAGCAGCGCATCGCCGTGTCGGCCGAGCGCCTGCACCAGCGCCAGCGCCTTCTTCGGCGTCAACTTGTCGTTCATCGCCGCCTCTGCGCAATCCGCCAGGTCGTTTTCAAGCTCAGGCGCAGCCTTGGGAAAGCGCCGGCGCAGCGCGAGGCCCAGTTCCTCCGCGCTCAACCGCGCTCCCTTCAGCCCGCACAGATCGCCCACTCTGCGGCGGAAGCGCTCATACGCAAGCTCGACCGCAGTCACCGAAGCACCAGCCTCGGCGTAGAGCGAGCCCAGCGCCTCAAGAAACTCCACCGGCGTGGCGCGCACCGGGGCAGGCAGATCGCGCACCGGCCCGCGGCGGCGGCTAAAACTGATTACGATCAGCACGCCGATTCCAAACAGGCCCATCCCTAACAGGAGCATTGCCGGCCCGCTCGCGTAGAACCACAACGAATGGATTTCACCGTGCAGCGACTCATCCCAATAGAAATTGTGCCCTTCGCGCGTGCCCAGCGCATTCAGAAACAGGTTCAGGTCGCCCCCGCGTTGAATGGATCCGTTTTCGAGCGGAGTGGAGCTGGCCCACCAAACCACATAGCCTTTGCCCTGGCTATACTCCACCACAGCGGGCGCGCCTGTGCAGTTGTATTCCACGCGATCGCGCGGGCGGTCCAATCCCCAGCCGCCTTCTGGAACCATCCAAACTTCGCCGGAGCCCGCCAGTGCGTCGAGCCCCTGCGGCGTCAGCCTGCAAGCCGACTGGAACTGCGAGGGCGGTTCCGCGTCTCCTTCAGGCGCCAGCCGGCCGCCCGACCAGCCGGTCAACAAAACGCGGCCGCCGTGCTCTACAATTTCGCGCACCGCTTTCGCGTCCTCTGCCGTGCTCAGAATGGGCTCGGCAAAAATCACCACCGTCTGCGCGTCCGCGCGCGCGGCCAGGTCGCTCAACGGCTGCTCCCAGCGCTCGACGCGGTAGCCGCTTGCCTCGAGCATTTCGTAGGCGGCGCGCGCGCCATGCTTGCCGGTCAAATACGAACTGGGCAGGGTATTGTCGTCGCTATTTTGATTTCGCGCAAAAAGAGCCGTCACAACCGCCAGCACTACCACAACGGCCAGGCAGCCGATCAGCAGCTTGCGGTCTTTGGCGTCGAGCGAGGCGAAGAGTTTCATTCCGCAACCACCCCCAACGCCGCGGCCAGCTCCAGCGCCGCAGTGAAGTCGTTTGATGCTGCCGCGCGGCCGCCATACCAGGTACGTTCAAAACTCCGAGTCAGCGCCGTCAGGCTGGGCTTGCGCGGATCGCTTCCAGCCAGCAGTCCAAGGTATTCGCGCGGTGTGCGCGCGCGATCGGCCGGCCAAAGCCGCCGAGACTCCAGCCGCGCGATCGACGCCCAATAAACAAAATGAATGGCCTCGCGCCACAGGCCTTTTGCCGCCATGGCCTGCGCGTCCTTAAGCCATAACTGCCATTCGCGCGCCGAGGGCGCTCCGGGCGCGGGTTCATCGCCAGCAGTCAGCCGCACGCGCGATCGCCGCTCGATGCGCACAAGAAACCAGATAAGCGCCGTGCAAATGGCAACCAGCAGCAGCGCGCGCAGCGTGAATGCAATCCAGGGCGAGCGGGAACCGAAGCGGTAGAGGCCTGAAAGGACCTTGTCGAGCAGGTTATAAAACCACTCGCGCATGCGATCCGTGGCCGAGACCTCCGTGACGCCCTGGTAGGCCTTCTGCGCCAGAATGGCGTTGAGCGATTTTCTCTCGCCGGCATAGCTGGGGCTTGCCTCAGCCGGGCTCTCTGCCTGCTTCGCGTCTTGCTGCAGTCGTTGGCGCGCCTCGGCCAGCAGTGCATCCACGCTCAATTGATGGCTATTTGCTTGAGATGCTCCGATGGCTGCTGGTTTCGCCGCACCGTCCTTGTTTTCCGCGCGGCCCAACACAGCGCGCAGCCATTCGAACCGGACCTCACGAGGCTGTGAGTCTCCGGCCGCCAGGCCGTGCACCCGGTCGTCGGGACCAATTTGCGCCGGATCGCACGCCGCGTCAGTCGCCGGTGCCGCGCTCTTGAGTCCGCGCTGCGTTTGGCAATTGGCGACCACGCCGTCCAGATCTTCAAGATGCTGGCGATACTCCGCCACGTTCACATCGCGCCAGCCCGCGTCATTTACGGATTGCGCGCGCGCGGGCCGCGCTGCGGCTGCCAGCGCCAGCACCGCTAGAACCAGCGCCGGCGCTGACCAACCACTCCACCAAACCGAAGCAGGACGCGACGAACTCATCGTTCTTCCACGGTATCAGGGCTTTGAGCGGGCCCGGAAATGATTTCGCTGCCATTTGCCGGCGCTGCGGATGCAAACTGCGTCATGCCGGCCTGTTCCATCATCCAGTCAATGTCATAGCCCTCGGTGCGAATCCGCTGGTCGTAATAAAACAGCAGCAGCGCGATCCAGGAAACGGGCGCGAGCAGCGTTTGCGCGCAGAAGTTCACCAGGAATTGCACGAGTTCGGCCGCAATCAGCGCCGTCGTCGCGTGCGCAGCTCCGTTGCCTGCGGCCGTAGTCACGCCAGCGATGATCAGCGCGGGAATATAGCCGATCATCGACAATACCATCGCCAGCACAGCGATTAGCAGGAACAGGACAAAGATGCGGCCGCGCGTGCCTCGGCTCAGCTTCCACGAGCGCTCGAGCGATTGCCAGGCGGACTTCTGTTCCACCACGCACACGGCCAGACCCATCGCATAACTCAACGCAAGCCAGACGATAGCGCCCAGAGCCGCGGCAACCACAAGAAATACCACGAAACCGATGGCTGCGCCCGCGGCAATGCCTGCGCCGGCCTTGGACGCGAAGTAGATCAGAGGCACTGCGACGGCGGCGGCAATCGCCATCGGAATCAGCGCCACAAGAATGCCCTGCAACACCAAAAACCACAGATAGCGCCAGAAGCCCGGCCCCACGCTCCTGAGCGCGGCGCGAATGGTCTGCTTTTCGCCGCGGTGCGCGCTCGCCGCCGCCTGCGTCAGTCCCGCAACGGAAAACACGCAGGCTGCGATGTACGCCGGTATCGCCACCAGCAGAAATGCCGACAGCGCCAGGCCCGGTAGTAGAAGATTTGCCGGCCTCGCGCCTCTCGCAGCCACGCCGACAACCACCGCCCCGAAACCTCCCAGCATGGCAATCGCCACCATCACGCCGATTGGCAAGGCGCTTACGCCCACAAACAGCCAGAAGTTGCGGCGGTAGAGCTGCACCGTGCGGTCGAGGATCTCGCCCAGTGTCGAAGGCCGTAGTGTTTCGTTCATCGCTGTTCTCGCCCCATCAACTCTGTTGCGGCGCCGTTGTTCCCGTCTGAGCCGTCATTCCCGCGGCATGCATCATCCACTCAATGTCGAACCCTTCCTTGCGAATCCGCTGGTCGTAATAGAAGAGCGTCAGGCCGGCGGAATAAATGGGGCCGATGAAAGTCGTGATGAAAAAATTTGCGACTTGCTGCTCCACGAGCCACCCGAGAGGCAACTGCTGTCCCAGGTGCTTGACGGCAAAAATGATGGTTGGAAATCCGAAAAGAACGCCCAGCAGCATCTTAATCGCCGCCACTAGCAGCCCCAGCACGAAGATGCTTCCCCGTGCGCCTTTGCTCAGTTCAATGCTGCGCTTGATCGCCTGCGTCGCGGGCAGTCCCTCCACGACACACGCAGGCATTGCCAGCGAGTAGCGCAGCGACATCAAAACCCCATAGACAACCGCTCCAAGCATAAGCGGCGCCAGAATCAACATTCCCACGCCGGCAAAAATCAACGCGGAGGGATCCTGCTGAGGAGCCTGCTGCGCAACTTGTGGGTTGAAGAGAAAGCCGCTGGGAAGCATCGTGAACAGAATCGCGAAAAATACCACGTAAAGAACGGCGAGCGGCGACCAGGCGCGAAACGCGGTAACGGTCATCACCCATAGATACCGGCCGGGACGCAGGAAAATGCTGCTGACCGCGCTCCGCACGGATGCAGCCTGCCCCAGGTAGACCCATGCCACCACATGATTGAAGGCGGCGATCGACAGCCCGGCCAGGAGCACGACGGCAAGAATCTCCACGACATACGAGACCCCGAATGCCCATTCCAGATGCGGCCGAACATGAGGATAGCCGATCAAGCCGAGCACACCCGTCTCGAGCATCTGCATCACGAGCATCGCTCCCGCAAAGATCGCAGAAGTTCCGGCAAACAGCAGGAAATGATTCCGGTAAAGTTCTGCGGTCCGGTCCAGGATCTCGCCGAGAGTCATCGGCCGTAACTGGTTGGTCATACCATCCCCTGTGCGCAAAGATCATTTCCAAGAGATCATTTTCCAAAGATCGTTTCAAGAATCTGCGCTGCATTTTTCGCGATGCGGGCATTCGCCCCTCGCTGCCTCAGGCCAGGCGTCAAGCCCGCCGCAAGCCGACGGATTCGCTTGGAAGATTCGCTCCCCGTGAACGCTTGCACGGATCGTAGCACAGGTACACGTCCGCGCCCCCTCTTTGTTGTCAACAGCAGGGGAATTCTACAAGATGCATATCGCTTCTGCTTCGGCACCGCTCGAAAGAGGATAAGTGCGACATGGTCTTGTAACAGGGCACGACAATAGCCGTCATTGAAAAGAAATAAGTTATTTATTTTTCAATGTCCCAGAGCCCCAAAGTCCACAATGTCCGGGTCGCACAGATTTTTGTAGTTAGACCGCGAAACCTCCCAATTGCCGACCATACGCTCGTAACGAAACAACAGCCGTCCGGAATCTGAGATAATCGGCTGAATCCGGCTTGAAAACCTAGATTGGGAGAGCATTACCATGAGCGATCCTGCCTCGCCTTCAATTGCTTCTGAGTGTGTGTACCTAGAACTAACCTTTAGGCGTCTAACGTGCATTTGGTGGGCATATTTCTGGCGACACATCCTCTATGGTGCCCCTCTTCTAATCCTTGTCGGATTCCTCGAAGGATTGGCTGGGTTGGGAGGGAATCACCTGGTTTTATCTTTGAGCGCCGTTGTGGTAATGGCTGCAGTGTCAATGGTGGTGTTGGGAGTTGCCCTACACAAGCAATTTCGCCACTTTTCTGTTCGGATTGTGGCGGCTCCCCGCTAGAGCACCACTGCCTGAAAAAATCGCCGATGCGCTCATTCGCGGCATTCCGGGAATATCACCGGCTATGCGGGAGAATTAGCACAATAATTTCATAGACCCCTCTAAGCGCCTCATGCTTCCAGATTTCCCGACCGCGCTTTGTATTAGGGCACGAGTTTACCCGTGCCGAAAACCACCGGAAAAGCAAGGGGTTTTAACCCCTGATGCTCCTTGAGACAGCTCCTCAACCACGAGAAAAAATCTGACTCCGCTTGCAACTAATCCTTTAGTTCCTCGTCTAATAAATGCGGGAAGATTCCACAATGGGACTTTTTCTCATGGAATCAACGAGATAGCGATGCCTCCAAAGAAATCCAACACGCTCACTGAAGCCGAGCTGAGGCTGATGAAGATCCTCTGGCGGCGCGGCGAGTCGGCAGTGACCGATCTTGTAGCTGCACTGCCCGACGGCGAGGAGCTTGCCTACAACTCGGTTCTCACCACCATCCGAATCCTCGAGCAGAAGGGCTACGTCGAGCACCGGCAGGAGGGCCGCGCATTCGTTTACCGGCCTTCGATCGCCGAGCAGGAGGCGAGCCGGTCTGAAATTCGCAACGTATTGAACCGCTTCTTTGGCAATTCGCGTGAGCAGTTGGTGTTATCGCTGTTGGGCGACGAGGAGATTTCGGTCGACGAGCTCGAACGCCTGAAAGAAGCGGTCCGCGGCGCCGCCCCCGACGCTGGCGCGGTCCCCGACGCGCTGGGGCAGGGAACTCCAAACCGCGACGCCTCGAAGCCGGGGTCCCCAGCGACAGGTCCTCGTCGCTGGGGTGGGAAGATAAGGCGCGACAAAGGAGGATTGGGCTTAGCATGATCGAACCGCATGTCATGGCTGCTGCTGTCTCGTGGGTGTTCGGGGACGCCTGCGATGTTTTTTCAGCCGCATTCGGCGCGTTTACTCGAAGTTCCGCGCCGGCGGCCGTGGCGGCCCTGTGGCAGGGAGCGGCGGTTGCACTCGCACTGGCGATCAGCCTTCGCTTAGCGCCCCGTGTCTCCGCCGCGCATCGCTTTGCCGCATGGGCAGCGGGCTTCGCGATTGTGGCCGGCCTGCCTTTTCTCCCCCTTCTGCGTTTCAACTCAGGTGCGCACATCGCTGCTGCGGCCCCGCTTCAAGCAGCCGCGGCAAGACCCTGGTTCCAGTTAGACAGCCGCTGGGGCTTCGCGATTGCCGCGCTGTGGCTCGCCGCGTCCGTTCTTCGCGCTGCCGGTCTCGGGCTTCATTCGCTCCGCCTGCGCAAGCTGTGGAAGACCGCCACGCCGATTCAGAGATGCTCCCGCGCTGGCTCTGAGAGTTTCTGTGCGCCGCCCCATCGAGATCTGCAGCACGCGCCATCTCGACCGTCCCAGCGTGATCGGCTTTTTCGCGCCGCGCATTCTCATTCCCGAGTGGCTCTTTGACCGGCTAACGCCCGCGGAGCTCGAACAGGTGGTCCTGCATGAGGCCGAACACCTGCGCCGCCACGACGACTGGATAAATCTCCTGCAGAAGTTTGCCTTGGTTCTCTTCCCGTTGAATCCCGCACTCGCATGGATGGAGCGCCGCCTTTGCCGCGAGCGCGAAATGGCATGCGACGAGGGTGTGGTGTGCAAAACCCAGGCGCCGCGCGCCTATGCGGCCTGCCTCACAAGCCTGGCCGAGCGCGGCCTCGCGCGCAATCTTGATCGCAATCTCGATCGCCGCGCCGAGGCGCTGTCGCTCGCTGCCTGGCGGCGCCGGCCGGAGCTGGTCCGCCGCGTGCACAGCATTCTCCGCGGCAAACAGTCTCTGCATCCGCTCGCTGCTCGCGTCCTGGTCGCTGCCGTGGGTTGCGGCCTGCTGGTTGCATCGGCGGAGCTATCGCGTTGCCCGCAGATGGTCGCGTTTGTCGCCGCGCCGCAACCGCACCCGTTCGAAACCGCGCAGCTTCAACCAGTCTCGGCGCCCGCTGCCTACGCGTTTCAAGCCCCATCCGGCATCCGTGCGATTCCAGCAAAAGCAATTCTGCCCCGCAATGCCCTCGCACCTGCGCCCATTGGTGATGCGCCTGTGTACCACGCGATTCGCCGCCCTCAATCCCCAGCCAGCAGCCAAGTCGCCTGGCGCGAAGCCGCAGGCGAGCCTCGCCAGCAATTGATCAAGGCCATCCTTCCATCCGCCTCCGCCTCTGGCGCCGATCAGGACTCTGCGACAGAATATTTCGTCCTCACCACCTGGGTAGTGACGCGGACCTCAACCCTTCATGCCCAAGAATCCGCCGACTATGACACCGGCGCAGACGTGCAGCCGCAAACCGATGGAACGGCAACCGAAATCACCGTCACGCATCTCATCCTGGCGGTCCATCCCATTGCCGCCGCGCCCGCTCCAGCATCCGGCACGCAAAAACCTTCAAGATCTGAACCCGTTCGGCCAACTGCTCCGCCCGCTGCGAGCGGCTGGCTGGTCTTCCAACTTTAAGAAGAGCAATTCAACCTCAAGGAGAATTCAACATGTCTGCAACAACTAATTCTTTAATAGCAAAAGTGAAGCGGCTCGCTGTTCCCGCCGGCATTCTCGCTACGCTTCTCTTCGTTTTCGCGTTCCTCATGGACCATAACCGCGCGCGCGCCGCCGCTGCAGCCGCCGGCCCGCTTGACGACAACAGCGTCTCGGCGCTGGTCTCGCTCGACAACGCGGTTGAAGCCGTCGCCGCCCGCGTCACGCCTGCCGTCGTCAACGTCGCCGTCACCTCGCGCGTTTCACCCGACGATCAAACCTCCGGCAACGGTCAGGGCTTCGGCGGCATCAACCCGCAGGATCTCCCCCCTGGATTCCGCCAGTTCTTCTTCGGTCCCAACGGCCAGCAAATGAAGCCGCAGCCGCAGATCGAACATGGAGTAGGCAGCGGCGTGATCATCTCGCCGGATGGCTACATCGTAACCAACGACCACGTCGTCGACGGGGCAACCGAGATGCGTGTCACATTAGACGACCGGCGGGTCTTCACGGCCAAGCTCGTGGGAGTAGACAAACTCAACGACATAGCGGTCATCAAAATCGACGCCCACGACCTCGCCAGCGTCCCCTGGGGCGACTCCACCAAGCTGCGCCCAGGCCAAACCGTGCTCGCCTTCGGCAATCCCTTCGGCAACTTCCCCTTCACTGTAACCCGTGGCATTGTCAGCGGCCTCAACCGGCCCAATCCTTATCGTGACGATGCGCGCAAGCCCGGCGCCTTTATCCAAACCGATGCAGCCATCAATCCCGGCAATTCCGGCGGCCCGCTGGTTGACGCGCACGGCGAAGTGGTGGGAATCAACACCTTCATCATCTCCGGCAGCGGGTCGTTCGCCGGCGCAGGCTTCGCCATCCCCTCGCAAATCGTCCGCTCTTCGGCTGACGCCATCATCAAGAGCGGCACGGTGCATCACGGCTACCTCGGCATCGGCATGAACGACGTTACGCCCGACAACGCCGGCTTCTTCAACCTGCCCGACGCCACTGGCGCCATCGTCAGCGAGGTCACGCCCGACTCGCCCGCTGGCCGGGCTGGGCTCAAAACTGGCGACGTGCTCCGCGAACTGAACGGCAAAAAGATCGACAACGGCAGCGCGCTGCAGGTTGCGGTCAGCGAAACCGCTCCCGGCACGGCCATCGATCTCGGCATTCTCCGCGACGGCAAGCCCGAGACCATCCACGTTACGGTCGGCGAGTTCCACAACGACAAGACTGAAGCGGCTGATAACTCCGGCTCCGGTGAGCAGCGTGGCAAGCTCGGCCTGGCCGTGGCCGATCTCTCACCCGACGTGCGCCAGCAATACAACGTGCCTGAGCGCGTCCGCGGCGCGGTCATTCAATCCGTTCGGCCAGGCAGCCCGGCCGACGATGCGGGCCTGGCTCCTGGTGACGTGATTCTCGATGTCGACCGGCATCCTGTCACTGACGCCGACAGCTTCGCCAGCCAGATTCACTCCGTACCGGCCGGTAAGGACGTTCTGCTTCTGGTCTGGTCCAATGGCGGCGCAAGCTATCGCGTCGTCCATCCCGAGCAGGAATCGCAGAACGGCATGTAAGCAGAAGCGGATGTAGCGTTCGGCGGAAGAGGGCCGAAAGCGATGCCCAGCCCATGATCGTTGAGGCCGGTCATCGCCAGCGCCCAGCCCGGGGTCGGGGGACAACCGGGTTGGGCGCAAACGTTCATGGCTCAGGCAGCGGGTTTGACGCTCGCAACAATTCCGGCCAGCCGGGGCAGGGAAGAGTTCCCTGTCCTCACGCCGGGTTCTACAATCAATACATGCTGATAGAGGGTATCTTTGCAGCGGTTACCACGCCGTTTTACGCCGATGAGCGCGTCTATTTTCGCAAGATTGAGGCCAACATGGCCCGTTACTCCCGCAGTTTGCTGGCGGGGATGGCGGTCCTCGGCTCTACCGGCGAGGCGGTCATGCTCAGCGACGCTGATTCCCGCGATGTTCTGCATGTGGCCGCTGAAGCCACAGCTCCGGAAAAAGTCCTCATCGCCGGCGTGGGCCGCGAAAGCGTCAAAGAGACGGTCGATCTTGCCGAAGCCGCGGCGCAGTTCCGATACGACGCCGTCCTCGTACGCCCTCCAAGCTACTATGCCGGCCGAATGGCCTCTGGTGCTGTGCTTCACTACTTTCGCAGCGTAGCCGACCGCTCTCCACTCCCGGTCATCCTCTACAACATCCCAAAGTTTGTCCCCAACCAGATACCGGTCGAAGCAGTCGCGGAGCTTGCCCAGCACCCCAACATCGTCGCCATGAAAGATTCGAGTGGCAGCGTCGAGCGCATCCAGGCTGCGGTCGCCGTCACCGCGAACGCTCCTCGGCGTACTGTTCCCGTCACGCAAGTCTTTGAAGCTGTCACCGTCCGCATGCTGGCTCCGGGCGCACGGGAAACAGCGGGTAACTTTGTCGCCGTTGGCCACCTGGCCCCCAGCGCCGTGGCAACGGCCGCTCCGGCAGCCTCCGTCAAAACCCGCAACAAAGATGTCGGCTTCCAGATTCTCACCGGCTCTGAACGATCCATCCTGGCGTCTCTCCAGGCCGGAGCCTCGGGCGCCATCCTTGCCTTTGCCGACTTTGCGCCACAGGCCTGCCAGGAAATCTATCAGGCGTGGAAGGACCATGACCTTCCGCTTGCCGAAGAAAAACAGCTGTGCATTTCAGCCGCCGGCAAATGCATCGTGAGCGATCTTGGCATTGCAGGCATCAAGTATGCCTGCGATTTCAACGGCTACTACGGAGGCCGGCCGCGCGCGCCTCTGCTCCCGCTCACGGGGGAAGAAAAGACCGAAGTCGAGCGGTTGTTAGCGGAGATCCGGAATTGAATCGGCTTTTTCTTGTCCTGCGGTCACGAAGGGCGTCTCGTCTTTAAAGTTCGCAGCGTAAATACATTGTCATCCCAAGCAATAACAAGCAATAAACAGTCTCATCCTGAGCGAAATTTGGCCGTTCTTACGGCCAAACGCAGTCGAAGGACCTGTGTTCAGGTCCTTCGACTAGCGTTGCGAACTTAGGGTCAACCACGCTGAAGCGTCAGTTTACGGTAAGCAACGTAGTACCGGTTACTCCCTCGAATTCGGCACTTATGTTGGTTTCTCCGTTGCTCGCGCTGGATGCTACTCCAATCTGGTTCACGACAGCTACTGTCGGAACCGACGAAGTCCATTTCGCGATTGACGTAATATTCTGCGTTGAGCCGTCGCTGAAAGTTGCTGTTGCCGTGAACGGCTCCATCGCGCCCAGAAGGATCGTGGGCGCCGACGGCGTGATTGCAATACTCACGATCGTGGCATTCGAAACAGTCAGCGTAGTTGTTGCCGCGGTCAGGCCTCTGTAGTTTCCGGTGATGGTTACCGATCCGCTGGATAAACCATAGGCGAGACCCGAACCGCGAATGAAGGCGGTTCGCCAGTTAGAGGATTGCCACCACGCCGAGTTTGTAAGATTCACGGTTGTGGTGCCATTGCTGTATGTCCCGATCAGTTGGAACTGCTGGGTTGTACCGGCGGCAATAGTTGGACTCGCAGGCGTAATCGCGAGCGAAGCCAGCGACGCCGATGTAATGGTCATCGATGTCTGTCCGGTAATGCCGTTCAGCTTTGCGTAAATCACAATCGGGTTAGTCGAGGCTCTCCTCGCCCATACCAATCCGCTGCGCGAGATGGTCGCATTGTGTCCCCAGAACCACCAGCCGTTACTTACGGATAGAGACCAGGTAACATTCGCGAGTGGCGCTTGCGAGCCATCGCTGAATACGCCAGTGGCAGTCATTTGCAACCGCGTATTTGGCGGCACGATAGGATTTGCCGGCGTGACGTTGATGGAAACAAGCGTCACATTGCTCACTGTGAGCGTGGCTGAACCGCTGATGCCCTGGTAGCTGGCGGCGATGGTTGACGTTCCCAGGCTCAACGCGGTCGCCAACCCGCTGCTGTTGACAAGGGCTACACTTGCGCTCGAAGAAGTCCAGGCCACCTGCGAGGTCAAATCCTGCGTGCTGCTATCTGTGAAGACGCCGGTTGCGGTGAACTGCATGTTTCCGCCCACGCCCACTTCCGGCAGCGCTGGAGTGACCACGATCGAGGCAACCACAGCAGGCGTCACGGTGAGAGTGGCTGTGCCTGTCATGGTTCCGTAGGTAGCAGTGATCGTGGCTTGGCCAGGGGCAGTGCCATTCGCCAACCCGGTTGCGCTCACGCCGGCGATCGCCGATGGAGATGAGCTCCACTGGAGACCCGCCGTCAATGGCTGGCTGCTGCCGTCGCTATAGATGGCGCTCACCGCAAACTGCTGCGTGGTTCCACTGGCAATGGAGATTGTCGCAGGGGTAAGCTGCAACGACTCCATCACAGCGGCCGTTACGTAGACGGTTGTCGTGTCGGTGAATCCGCCGTAGGTCGCGGTAATCGTGATCGGGTTATTGTTGCTGTTCGCCACACCCGTCACAAGGCCAGTATTCGGGTCAATGGAGGCAAGCGCGGGATTGGCAGACGACCACGAAACATTGGTCAGCTGTTGTGTCGAATTGTCGCTGTACGTCCCGGTTACGGTCAGTTGGTATTGACCGCCGGTCGGAATCGTCTCACCGTCGGGAGAAATGTCAATTGCCGTCAATACAGCGGCTGTGACTGCGAGAGGCGCGCTTCCGGTCACTGTGGCCGAAGTCGCCCCGATCTGGGTCGAACCGGTAGCAACGCCTGTCGCTACTCCTGTGGTGTTAATCGTGGCGATGTTTGTGGCGCTCGAGCTCCAGGCCACGCTGTCCGTCATATCGGTCGAGCTGCCGTCGGAGAAAAGGCCGCTCGCGTCGAATGCTTGCGTCTGCCCGATTGCAACCGAATTACCAGACGGGCTGACCGTGATCGAGTTCAGCACCGCCGCGGTTACGGTGGCGCTTGCGGTGCCATTGGTCGATCCTGACGTGGCGGTGATAATCGCCGGACCGGCCGAGACGCCGGTTACCAGACCAGCAGGGGTGACAGTGGCCACACCTAGGGTGCCTGAACTCCAGGTCACCTGGGAGGTAATGTTTTGCGTGCTGCCGTCGCTATAAACGCCCTGCGCCGTCAACTGCTTGGCCTGTCCGGAGGCAATCGAGAATGCCGAAGGCGTAACCTTGATTGTCGACATGGCAGCCGCGGTTACCGTCACTGGCATGCCGCCCGAAACTGCGCCCAAGGTAGCGGTGACATTCACCGAGCCCACCTTGACGGTCGTCAAAAGCCCCGAAGCGCTGACTGTGGCAGTGGTGCTGTCTGAGCTTTGCCAGGTGACCTGAGAAGTCAGGTTTTGGGTGCTGGTGTCGGAATACGTTCCCACGGCGGTCAGTTGCTCGCCCGTCCCGGCGGCCAGGGAAGAGGCAGCCCCGGTGACAGCGATGGAAGTCAAAGTCACCGGCACCGGCGTCACGGTGATCGATATAGTGCCCGAAACCGTCCCCATGGTAGCGGTGATCGTAACGGGGCCCGCCTGGACCGCTGTCAGCAAACCCGAAGCGCTGATTGTGGCAACAGCGCTGTTTGAGCTTTGCCAGGTGACCTGAGAGGTCAGGTCCTCGTTGCTGTTGTCGGCGTATGTGCCCTGAGCAGCCAACTGCTCGGTTAATCCGGCCTCCAGGGAGGAACCCCCACTGACAGCGATGGAAGTCAAAGGTGCCGCGGTCACCGTGATCGGCATTTTGCCCGATACTGTCCCCATCGTGGCCGTGACGGTAACCGAACCGGCCTTAACCGCCGTCAGCAGACCCGAAGCGTTGATCGTGGCGATAGTGGTGTCGGAACTCTGCCAGGTAACTTGCGAGGACAGGGACTGCTGGCTGTCGTTACTGTAATTTCCCATGGCCGACAACTGCAGCGTTGAAGGGACTGCGACAGTCGATGCCGGGCCAGAGACGGTTAGCGTCTCGAGCGTTGGATTCGTCTCATCGGTGAGCCCGGATCCCGCGCCTTTGCTGCCGCACCCTGTTAAACACAGCGCGCCAAGCACTACCGCAGAAACCAAGGAAAATAATTTCTTCATTTGATGTCGCCCCTCTGTCTTTCTGAGCCTTCCGAAATTTCTCCCATTGTGAACGTCAAACGGTGAGACGCCTTCCGGAAAAGGTTCCATGTTTCACTTTGGGACAGTGTTGTGCCGCGGTAAATGCAACCTTAGTGCGAAACCGCGTGCGAACGGTGATAGCATTCCACACCAAAAGTAACCTTATGAGATTACCGGCGTAACCATACAGATTCCTTCTGGCTCCGCCAATCACACATCTCTCAGGGAGCTGCGGAAGGAACTCGCGGATTTGAAAGTGCCGCGACCTTAGACGTGCCGCACAGCGGGAAAACGTGTCGGGCTCTATAGGCCGCGGGAAAACTCGCTTGTTTGGAAAGGGCACGACTGGGGTACCAGGGCGAGGGGGCGTCCAGGGCTTTTACCGCGCAGCAACAAAAAGATAGCTTTGCCGAATGAAGTATCCCGCCGGCAGCAAGGAGAGCCAATACACCGGATAGCGGTATCGAACATCGCTTACAACGATGTAATACATGATGGGATAGAGGAGAAGCACCGCCAACACGTACCATGTGACCGGCTCACGCCGGATGAACATCAGGACCAGTCCCGGAATGGACAGCACCGTAACTGCCCAGATGACGCCGATGGCGAAGGGATGGTCGTAAAACGGTGGCAACCAGAACTGTCGAAACCGCTCGGCAGTCAGCGTCCAGAATCGGCCCTGGTGGGTTTTGATCCACAACTCAGCGTCGGCCGTGCGTCTGCGGTCGAACCGCACCTCCCCTAGGGTTTGCAGCAATTGCGCCTCTTGAAGGCTCACGTTTGGGTGATGATCCTGGTAGCAGTTGTTCTCTTCGTCTGAGATCAAACTGGCTTCGGCGCAATCGTTATCCGAGGCATAGAGTGTCATGCCCAGATTGGTCCGAACCACAAAGGCCCCGAGTCTCAGGTAGTTTCGACCCGCCCACACTGAAATCATCAGAGTCATCGTAGCCAGAAGAATCGCCATTTGCCCCCAAGTTCCTTTGCGGCGAACTACGAGATAAGCGGTCCAGGGCAAGAAAATCAAAAGCGAGGAAGGATTGAGAAGAAACAAAACGCCCGCAAGTCCCCCGGCCAGCCATCCGGACACGAGCGGCCTCCTCATCCACAGGGAACAGGTCGTGAATACACACATCAGCAGCAACCCCGCCACCGTAAAGCTTGCATCCCAGGCAGGCATCAACGGTGCCGAGACCAGCCATAGGATCGAACCAAGGATCCCTGGCCACATCCCTCCGTAAAACGACTGAGAGACCTTGGGCAATAAGGCCGCCGTGAAGGCATTGGCCACAAAGTTGCTCCAGACGGCCGCGTTGATCACTGGTTGCCATGACCTGAAGATCCTCATGAGAGCGGCAAGAAACAGTGGATAGATTGGAGGATTGGCGGCGGTTGGTCCGGTGTCTGGCAGGGCATTGAAGGGGTTGCCAAAACTGCCGTGTACTGCCACATTTCGGGCAATCGCAGTCATCTCGCATCCCACAACGCAGAAATGGACCGCGTCGACTGCTATCTGAACGAATCCCACAATAAGATACGCCGCGAACAATGCAACTAACATAAACATTTGGTCGCGCCTCTCAAGTTGGACCTTCATAGCCCAGCCGTGAAGGGGGTCGCCTGGTGCGTGCGCAGCCTTTTCTTTCTCCGTGCGTTGACGCGTCAAAATTGCACCTTCCTGCGGCTCGCTTTTCGCCTCTGTAGGCTGAGATTACACGACGCCAGATCTTCTGCACAGGCCCAGGAACAGCGATGGCGCTCGTTAGAAGAGATGTCTGATAATGTATATTCTGTTAATTACAACTGAAGCTCAACAAACGAACACGCCCAGCCAGCCCCAAAACAGGGCTGCAGGATTTCCCTTTGCCTGAGTAGTCTACATCTTGTACCGGCCAAGGTCCTCGTCGTTCAACCCCTCAAGCCATCCCCGCAATTGTTCCGCTGTCGGGCCCTCCGGTGGACCGCTGGTGTTCAGCTTTGCCGTCTCCATCACCTTTTCGGCCACATAGATCGGGCAATCGGCGCGCAACGCAAGCGCGATCGCGTCTGAAGGGCGTGAGTCAATCGCGATCTGCTCTTCCCCTTGCCGCAGCCACAGCACAGCATAGAATGTATCATCCTTAAGCTCTGTAATTACAACGCGTTCAAGTTCGCAATTCAAGTGACGCACGAGGTTTCTCGTCAGGTCGTGCGTCAGCGGTCGCGCTGCCGACATCTTCTCAATCTCCAGCGCAATCGCGTTCGCCTCAAAGATGCCCACCCAGATCGGCATCACCGCATCCGATCCCACATCCTTCAATACCACGATCGGCATGCTGGTCGACGGGTCCATCAGCAGCCCACGAATCCGCACCTCAATGTCCATACCTCACCTATCCTTCGATTTCGCCAGCTAAGCTCCGTGTCATCCACTTCCTGCCTACCACATCTGTACTCCCTGCACCCTCTGTTCTCTGTGCTTAGACGTCTCTGTTCCCTGTACTTAGACGCCTTCTCCAACGAGACTGTTAGGATACGCCCCCGTGATCTTTACGCGTCGGTAACTGCCAGGCGCCGGAGCAATGGGCTGCGCACATGTGAAGTTCACTGGAATATTCTGGCTGCTTCGGCCTGCAATCTGCCCTCGCGCCGGGTTTGCTCCCTCCACCATCACCTCAACAATCTCACCGATATGTTTGGAATAATTGACCCTCTGTATCTCCCTCTGCCGCTCAAGCAACACCTGGAGCCGTTTCGCCTTCTCGTCTTCCGAAACGGTATCGATCATCGTAAGCGCCGGCGTATTTGGTCGCCCAGAGTACTTGAACCCGAAGACGCAATCGAACTCGACCTCGGCAAGCAGGTCCATCGTCTGCATAAAATCGTCTTCCGTCTCGCCCGGAAAGCCCACGATAATGTCGGTCGAAAGCGAGATCTGCCGCCGCGCCGCCTTGACCCATCCAATCCGCTCCAGGTACCACTCCGGCGTGTACTCGCGCGCCATCCTTTTGAGCACCCGCGCCGAGCCCGACTGCACCGGCAGGTGCACATGGTCACACAGCGTCGGAACCATGTCAATCGCTTCCACAATGTCTCGCGTGAAGTCGATAGGATGGCTGGTCGTGAAGCGCACCCGCCGAATTCCCGGAACCTCGCCCACTGCAGTCAGCAGTTCGGCGAAGCTGCACTTGCCTTCCGGGTCGCGGTAGCTGTTCACGTTCTGGCCCAGAAGTTGAATCTCGGTGTAGCCCAGGTCGGTGATCCGCCGCGCCTCGTTCAGCACCGACGTCGACGTCCGGCTGCGCTCCTTGCCGCGCGTATACGGTACCACGCAATACGAGCAGAACTTGTCGCACCCCTCAATGATGGTGATGTAGCCGCGATACGGGTTCTGCCGCGCCGTAAACTCGGTCTCGAAGGTCTCGTCCGTCTGTCGGTCGTCGAGACCGGTAATGCGCCTCTCGCCCGCCTCCAGCCGCCTTAGCATCTCAGGCAGCTTGCGGTACGAGGCCGATCCCGAAACCAGCGAAACGTAAGGCGCGCGCTCGAAGATCTTCTCGCCCTCCTGCTGCGCCACGCAGCCAAGAACGCCAAAGCGCTTCCATTCCTTGTGCAGCTTCTTGTAATCGTTCAGGCGATTAAAGACCTTCTGCTCCGCCTTATCGCGGATGGAGCAGGTGTTGTAAAGGATCAGCCCGGCATCTTCTTCCCGCTCTACCTGCCGGTACCCCTGCTGACGCAGTGTGCCGATCACCTTTTCAGAGTCATGGGCATTCATCTGGCAGCCGAATGTCTCTAAATAAAATGTCTTTTCGGTCGCCATAGACCTCCTCAGTATACGGCGTATGCCGTTTCCGAGGCTGTCGCATTTGAGAATTAGTGGGCGGGTCAAATTGGTATATTGCTTTGCTAGTAGAATTGGTCGAGATTCCATTTGGTTTTGCACATATTTTCGTTTCTTCAACCGCATTGTTTTCAAAGGAGAGATCAGCATGAGATTGGCAGGCAAGGTTGTGATTGTCACCGGAGCGGCGCGCGGCATCGGGCAGGGTTTTGCGCACCGCTTGGCACGCGAGGGAGCCAAGGTTATTGTCGCCGACAAACTCGATGTCAGCGAGACTATGCAGAAGCTAAGCGCACTGGGAGGCGACGCCACCGCGGTCTGTGTGGATGTTGCCAACGCGGCCAGCGCGCGCAGCATGGCCGAAACGGCGATTCAGGCTTACGGCCGCATCGATGTGCTGCTCAATAACGCCGCCTTATGGGGAGGCATCAAGAGCAAGCCGTTCGACGCCATTCCCGAAGAGGAATGGGACCGAGTCATGGCCGTTAACTTGAAAGGCGTCTGGCAGTGCTCGAAGGCGGTGTATCCATACATGAAAAAGCAAGGCTCGGGCTCGATTATCAATATTGCCTCCGCCTCGATCCTCCAGGGAGTGCCTATGATCAGCCATTACGTCGCCTCCAAAGGCGGCGTCTGGGCCTTCACGCGATCCCTGTCGCGCGAAGTTGGTCCATTCGGCATCCGGGTCAATTCCATCACTCCCGGCTACACCATGACGCAGGCATCTTTAGAAGTTTCCGACGATCCTGCGGCCTTGAAGCACACCTACGACATTAACGTGGAAGCACGCGTGATTCAGCGCGCCATGATGCCGGAGGACCTGGAAGGAACCGTACTGTTTCTTGCCTCCGATGATAGCGCTTTCATATCCGGTCAGAACATTAATGTAGACGGCGGAGCAATCCACTATTAGCGTGGTTGCGGCGTGTATTCGCTGGGCCTCCTCTCCTGGCAGGCTGCGGAAAAACTCCTCCCCGGGGGTGGCCTTGTAATAAGGGCACGGCTTTAGCCGGGCCGCAAGCGATTCCCTCTCAACGCTGGGCTTTAGCCCCAGCTGCACTTCGCGCGAGCAGAACCGCTTTTTCCGCAGTCTGCTAAGGCTCCTCATCTGGTCTGGGGAATTGGGAGGCCGGCAGACCGCCGGAAAAAAACACCCAGAATGCTGCTACTGCCGCAGCAGCTTGAACGCGTGCGTCCATTCGTTCTTCGTAAATCCCGGGATGCACCACAACATGCACAGCGGTTCGATGGCGCGCGCAGCTTCCACCTTGCCCATGTCCGCCGTCTCCCATCCAAATTGCTCAAGAATCTGCGCGACGATCATCTTCGCGCTCTCATCGTTGCCGCAGATAAACATCGTCGGCCTTCCGCTCTTGTATTGCGGATTCACGAATTGACCGTTTCCTACCGAGTTGAACGCCTTCACCAGATGCGCTTTGGGGAACTCGCGCTGCAGCCGTTCCATCAATGACTCATCGAGGCTTGTAAAAAACTTCAGAACTCCGTTTGTCGGCGGCGCGTCGGCAATCGGGTTGCACGCGTCAATCACCGGCTTCCCATCCAGATTCTTGCTCCCCGCCGCGCGCAAGGCATCGGCTGCGGCTGTCCCCTTCACCGCCAGCACAACCACCTCGCCAAACGCAGCCGTCTCGCTGAAGCCGCCCACCTGTGCCTTGGGGTTTCCACGGCGCCACTCCGCCAACTTTGCCGTGTCGCGCGTGCCAATCATCGTTTGGTGGCCATGCTTGAGGAACCCGCCGGCCAGTGCCTTCGCCACGTCGCCCGACCCCAGAATTCCAACCTTCATCTTCTCCTCCCTCTTCTATGGATTCTGCTCGTCCTCGATCCCCGTGTGCAGGTAAGCCAGCAAAGCAGTCATCTGTTCTCTGGTCAACTGATAGGCAAACGACGGCATCGTTCCCTTCCCTGTCATGATCAGATGCTCCACCCCGGCATCGGTTGCCGGTGCGCCGCTGGGCAAGGTTGACTTATTGAACAAACCGTGCAGATTCGGAGGTGTTTTCTTCAGGTGTAGGTCGTTCTCCTCGTGACAGTGAGCGCAACCTACGTCATAGACTTGTTTGCCTGCCGCTTGCTGCGCCGTCAACCTCGACGCCGAATGGCAGCCTGCCAAGCCAGCGGCAACGGCCAGAAGCGCCGCACCGCGGATTCCCCGGAGCATTCCACTATACTTTCTTCGCAAATTCGCCACTCACATAATCCCGGTTGATCTCCGGTCCTGATCCTGTTTCTCCGTCAGCGCCGCGCCGCAGAGCAAGTATTCTAATTCTATGAAAGTTCTCTCAAAGGAAAACCTCAAGCCGTTTGCACACTCGGCTCAGAACCGCTGCTTCGGCTGCGGGCCGCTCAACCCCGCCGGACTGCACCTTGACTTTCTGATCGCTCCCGACGGCCACGTCGTGAGCCTTCCCGCCGTGGGCGATACTTTCGAGGGCCATCCCGGCTACCTGCATGGCGGCATTATCGCCACCTTGCTCGACGAGGCCATGAGCAAAGCAGTGCGCGTCCTGGGGAATCCTGCAATGACGCGGAGTATGGAAATCGATTACCGCCGCCCCGTTCCCAGTAACGTCCCGATTCAAATCGAGGGCCGCGTCGTCCGCAGCGAGCAGCACAAGCATTGGGCAGAAGCCAGCATTCTGAATGCGCAGGGATCCGTATTGGCTCACGGCAAGGGCCTTTTTATTCAGGTTCGCCCGAAACAAAAAGTTATGGGGCAGCCCGAAGGCCACCCCGAGGAAGATCGGTCAGCCGCCGATTAATGAACCATGTTAATCGTGTCCTGATCTACTTGGTCGAATGTAGTCACCGACTTGGCGTTGGCCTCGAAAGCCCGCTGCGCAACGATCAGATCGGAAAATTCCGACGAGATGTTCACGTTAGAAGCTTCGAGCGCGCCGTCCTGCATGGTTGCCAATCCTGAAGTTCCCGAGGGCCCGGTCACTGCCGCGCCGCTGGCCAGCGTGGTTGCATAGTCGCCGTCGCCCTGCAGCGAAAGTCCCTGCACATTGGCTACATTCGCCAGCGCAAGTTGTCCGACGTTCTGCTGTTGCCCGTTGGAATAGGTCACTGTCACTGCTCCGTCGGAGCCGATGGTAAAGCTTTGATATTGGCCGCTGGCGTATCCGTTCTGTGTGGTTGCGGAAACTGCCGATGCTGTGTCCACTTGACTGATCGTGGGCGTTCCGCCGGAGCCAAGCAGGTTCCATTGCATGTTCAAGCCATTGGCGCCGTCAGCGAGGCCGTTAAATGCCAGTGCAATCGACGAAACATCGCCCACCGCGGTTCCTACGGTCTCCGCGGCTCCCCCCGTCGGTGTAACTGTGGTCAAATTGCCGTTCGCATCGAATTGCATCGTTCCGGTAACGGGCGTTGAAACCCCCGAAGTGAAGTCCCCGGCAGGCAATGCAACCGAGTAGCTCCATGTGTTCGCTGCTGTCTGCTCATAGGTCACCGTAGCCACGTGCGGCTCGCCCAGCGAGTCATACACTGTAACCTGCCCCGGGAACTGCGTCCCTGTGGCAGAGTCCGCATCGAGATTTGCGGTCATGTTCATCGTTGTGGTCGCTTGCGGCTCCTGCACCTCGCCTACAGGAATGCTGATTGCCGTCAGCGGCGCATTCGTGTTCACCACGCCATCGACCGCCGGGTAGCCCATTACGCTGAGGCCGTTGGAAGTCACCAGCGCCCCATCCGAGTTCATCGTGAAATCGCCGGCGCGTGTGTACTCGTACCCTCCGCCTCCGTTACTGGCGACAAAGAATCCATTTCCATTCAATGCGACGTCGGTGTCGTTCCCGGTCGAGTTGATGGAGCCTTGGGTAAAATCGATTTCATTCGATGCCACCTGCACGCCGGCGCCCACCTGGATCGGGTCCCCGTTGCCGGTCGTGCCTATCTGCTGGTAGAAGAGGTCGGCGAAATTGGTCGACGCAGACTTGAACCCCGTCGTGTTCATGTTTGAAAGATCGTTCGCAATGGTGTTCAAGGCCGTCGAATCAGCCTCAAGCCCGGTAAGTGGAATTGAGAAACTTGCCATGGTCCATCTCCTCTTGATCTGGGTTGCGCTGGCCACCAAGGCCCGCGGGTGATCGAAATTTCCAAATTTATTGGCCTGCGGAGAGGCTGCCTGCAACCGGCCGTGCTCGCGTTCGTCCATCCAGCGCATGCGCCACGCGGTGCGCCGCGGCATTGGCGCTCGGCACGCTGAGATTGCCGGGCGCGCGCCCGGTTGCCGAACTCTGCGCTGTTGCCGCGTTGTCTGTTGTTACTCCCGATCGTGCCAATGACAGCGCTCCTGCCCTGTGCGTCGCCCCTCGCGATGCTGCCGTTGCGCCGGTCACAGCCGCGCCGGTCAGGTTCGTGCCCGTCACTCCTTGCGTTGCCTGAGCAGCCGGCGTGGACGCATCGCTGCCGGAGCTTGTAGGCGTGCCGAGATCCGTGCTCAGCGTCTGGTTGATGTCGATCAGTTGCTCCAGGCTGTTCACCTGCACAAGCTGATCGATGTACTCGTTGGGATCTGTGTCCGCGGTTGGATCCTGATTCTGCATCTCGGTCACCAGCAGCGTTAGAAAATCATTCGCTGAGATGGTGGCCGAACTGCTGCTCGAGTCGTCGCTCGAACTGCTCGTGCCGCTCGTCCCCGTCGTCGAACTGTCCATTGGAGCGGCCGCCTTCCCCGTCAGCGCCTGCCCCGCCGTCATCGCATGATTGAAAATTCCCGCCGCCGCCGCCATTTCCCCTCCCTGCTTTTCTGATCCCTGTTCCCTGTCCTTAATCTCCGGCCCTGTTCCCTGATTTCTCGTTCCCTTATTCCCTTGGTCCCTTGTTCCCTGTCTTTTTCACGCCATCACAGAAATATGTCTGCCGCGCATCTCTCCCGTGGGTACAGGTCCGTCGAACCCGCCGTTCCCCGTTGCCCGCGCCGCCACGGCAGGAATCGTCGCCGTACCCGCCAGCAAGCTCGATGGCGATTCGGTTCCAGGATTTCGCTCCCCATCCTGCCCCAGATTCTGGCCCGTGCCCTGCTGCATGCTCTGGCCCGCGCCGGTTTCTGCTCCGCCGCCACTCGCGGCGGCCATCGTCAACGACGCAACCGGCATGTGCTGTTCGGCTAAGTAGGAATTCAGCCCCGCCAAATGACCGCTCAGGGTAGCGGCAGCCTCTGCCGAACCTGACATCAGCGCGGCATGAACGTTTCCCCCGCTTAGATCCGCACGCACGCCCACCCAGCCCAATGCAGGATCCTCAAATCCCGCCTCAGCCGTCTGGCCTCCGGCATGAATCCAACCTGGAGTTCCAACTTCTGTTCCCGCATCCATCGCGGCAAATGTCTCTCCTGCCGCCGTTCCCCCTTGAGCCCCGGCCGAAGCTCCGGCGTGCGCTGTTATTGCGCTCGACGTTCCCTCAGCGCCGGCTGGCACCCGCGCCATGCCCGACGCCTCCACGCCTGCGCCGCCCTGCTGCGCCAACACTGTGTGCAATGCCGGTTGTATTTGATCGCCGGCATTGTCCCTGTGTGCCGTCTGCGCCGTAACTTTCGCCACGGACTGCCCGCCGCCTGCCTGATTGGGCTTCTCCGCAACCGGGTCTGCCGCCGCAAATTGAAGATCAAGGGCGCTGTTTCCTGCGGCTTCCAGGTTCGTACCTCGAACCTCTCCGCTGTTTGCTGCTGCCGGCATTTTGGCCGTTTCCGCAAGCGGACTCCCGCTCTCTGTGCGGAGCTCGCTCGCAGCTGGCACGAGTTCTGTTGCCTCAGCCTGGGTCCCGGATGCGCGCGGCGATCCAGTCCGCTCCTCCGCGGCGGCCACTCCTGCTTGTCCCGGGGCCAATGAATGGATCCCGCCAGTTTCGCCGTCCTCTCGCCCGCCTGAAGTTGCGGTTCCAGGATTTCCGGTTGCGGCTCGCGGGCTAATTTGAGACCGCGCTGCGATTCCCGCCATTCCCGTGCCGCCATTGCTTAGAGTGGCCGCCGAGCCTGTCACTCGGTCCGCGGCGATGTCCGGCTCTCGATCCGGACTCGGCACGCGTTCCGCGAAGATGGATTGAGGCGAGCCCGCGAAATTCGCTGGCAAAATCTGCCCCTGCAGTGCGGAAGCTGCCGCGGCCGGATGCGCCGCAACCTCGATCGGCGTCGCCAGCGTTCCATTGTCGCTTGCCGCCCCTTGCTGCTCTCGGTTCAAGGCGCTGTCCCGCTTGTCGCTCTTCACGGGGCGGCCTGTGCGCTCGCCGCCGGAGACCTCAGAGGTCGGTGCGGGGTTCACGGATTGCACCTGGGGCGCCGCGGCCATCCTCACCGGGATGCCGCTTTCGGAACGGGCCGGCATGGCCTTGATTCCGCCAGCCCCCGGCTCGCCCGTTTGCTCAGTTATCTGCACCCACGGTGGAACCGTGTCGGCATTGGGCGCGACCGCAGCAGCGCCGCTGTTCGAACCTTGCGGAAGAGTTACTTCAACAGCCCCACTCATCTCCCCAATCTCGTCTGCCTGCCCGTCCGCGCCTTCGGCTTCGATTCCTGTCCCCAGCCGCGTCCCGATTGCCGTCCCTTGCCCCGCACTCAGTCCTGTCTTCTGCCCCGCTGCTGGCCCCGTCTCCAATGCATTCACCATCGCCTGCCAGCGGGAACGAAAGCTTTCCGTGCCCGCGGCCAAAGGTGTCGGGTTCTCATGGTTCGTGCTCAACCAATCTGCGCTCTGCCCCTGGTTCGACGAAAAGAGTGTTGCCGCCTGGCTCTGCCCTGCTCCCGGGCCGGAGCCTGCGCGCCCTCCCGCGTCGATCCCCATGCCCTCGATCCCCATGCCCACGTCGGTGCTTATGGCAACGGTCATGAACAGGAGTGGTGCAGAAAGCGTGCCAAAGGAGGCTGGAAGGGGTTAGAAAATTGTCAATCATGGGAAAACGTATTCCAATTCAGGAAATTCTCCAGCGGCGTTCGAAATATTCACTCAACTTCGCTCCGCGGTTCCGCAAATCTTCTCCCATCCCAACCCCTTCCCTTGTCTCCGCCCGTGTTTCGCCGCGAGACTCCCGAGTTCGCCGCGCTCCGCGCAGAAACCAGTCGTCAAGTCCCTGCTGCCGGCGGCGGCCGGCCTCAATTTCGTCCTCGGATTCGGCCTTCCGGATCAGCGTCTCCGCCTGCCTGCGCTCGATCCGCTTCGAGAGAAACTCCCGCTGCCGCGCGCCTGCTCGAAGTCTCGCCTCCGCAATCCGCGGCGTCAGCGCCGCGGCCTGACGGCGGGCGGCCCGCGTCTCCTCAAGACCCGCCAGTCTGTCCTCTAACTCACCCGAACTCGCGCTGGCCGACACCAGACGCCGGCCCCCGCGTTCTCTCTCCGTAGTCGCAGCCATGGCGCCTTCCAGCCGTTTCAAATCGGCCAGCGCCGACGCGAGCGCCGTCCGGTACTGCTCTTCCTGAATTTCCAGTACGCGAAGCAGGCGTCGCATTGCGCGCGACACGGCCATCGCCTACACCTCCGCGGCCAATGCGGCAAGCCGATGCAGAGAGTCGGCTAACCGGACCCGTTCACCTGCTTCCTGCACAAGAAAAGCGCGCATTGCCGCCCGTGCGCGCAGCGCACGATCGAGGTCCGGGTCCGCACCGGCCTTATAGGCCCCTATCCGCACCAGATCTTCCGACCGCGCGTAGATCGCCATCAGCCTGCGCACCAGCGCGGCCTGTTCGCGGTGCTCCTTTCCCGCCACGGCAGGCATCAGCCGGCTGATCGAGTCCAGCACCTCGATAGGCGGGTACCAGCCCTCTGCAGCCAGAGTGCGCGAAAGCACCATGTGTCCGTCGAGCAACGAGCGCACCGCGTCCACCAGCGGATCCTGCTGGTCGTCGCCCTCCATCAGCACCGTGTAAAATGCCGTAATCGAGCCCGTGCGGAAGTTTCCGGCGCGCTCGACGAGCCGCGCCAGACGGGCAAACACCGAGGGTGTGTAGCCTTTCGCCGTCGGCGGCTCCCCTGCCGCCAAACCGATCTCGCGCGCCGCCATCGCGAAGCGCGTCAGCGAATCGAGAACCAGCAGCACGTGCTTCCCCTCGGCGGCAAAAAACTCCGCGATCGTAATTGCCGCCATTGCTGCCCGCATGCGCTTGAGCGGCGACTCGTCCGAAGTTGAGACCACGACGATCGAACGAGCCAGCCCCTCCGCGCCGAGCGAATCCGAAAGAAACTCTCCCACCTCGCGGCCGCGTTCTCCCACCAGCCCCACTACCGTCACTTCGGCCTCGGTATTCCGCGTCATCATGCCGATCAGCGTGCTCTTGCCCACCCCCGACCCGCCGAAGATGCCCACCCTCTGGCCGCGGCCCACGGTCAACATGCCGTCGATCGAGCGAATGCCCGTGCCCTGAGGTTCGCGGATGGGCTTGCGGTCGAGCGGCGAGCGCACCGCTCCGTCCAGAGGCAGCGCCGCCGACACCGCGGGCGGCCGGCCCCCATCGATCGGGAGCCCCAGGGCGTTCAGCACCCGTCCCATCAGTGCCGTCCCCACCTCAATTTCGGGCCTGATCCCCAGCGACCATACCGGATCGCCGAAGCGAACCCCTTCCGTTGTCTCAACCGGCATCGCGAGCACGTTCGAGCCGCGAAACCCGATCACCTCGGCCCGATGCGCGCGACCTGCCTGATCCTGAATCTCGCAACACTCGCCTACCGAAGCCGGCGGCCCCGCCGACTCGATAGTCTGGCCGACGGACTCGAGAACCTGGCCGCGCCAGCGCCAGGGCTGCCCGCGCTTCAGACGGGCAAAGTAGCTTTCGAGCAGCGGCGTCACCTGAGCGCCTCGCGACGCGCCGAATTCCGCGTGGCTGATTCTTCTTCCGTATCTGCCCCATCCCCGGACTTGGCCGCGGAGCCCGCGCGGTCGAAGAAGCCGCGCTCAATCTCTCCCAACTGCGATCGAACTCCCAGGTCCACCGTCCCCACCCTGCTCTCGATCACGCAGTCGCCCAGGCGCATTCCCTCTCCCGCCACCACCTCCGGTTTCATCGTCAGATGAGGCAACAGAGCGACGGTCTCCCTCCACAAATCGGCCTCGGCCGCGGGAACGCGCACCCGCACCTCGGACGTCCCCGCCAGCTGTCCCAGCGCCACCCGCACCGCACCGGTCAACAGCAGCGGATCCATCTGCGCTTCGCGGCGCAGAATGCGCGCGGCCACCGCCAACGCCAGCTTCACTACTTCCTGCTCCACCGCGTGCAGGAACCGGTCGCGCTCCCCGGCGAAGTTTTCGATCAGCCCGGCAAGTTGCCGCTTGCGCCGTTCCTCCTCTGCCGCGAGCCCCTGAGCCTGCGCCTGCCGCTCCATCTCGCGGCCCTCCTGCCGGCCGCGCTCGCGCCCGGCCTCAAACGACCGGCTGGTCTCTTCTTTGAGCCGCGTGTCGAATGCTCGATCGCCCGCTCGCCCCCGCGCGCTACCCGCGCCATCTGTCGCCGCCCCGTCCTCCTCCGCTTCCACCCATCCGTCCCACGCCGGCTGGGGTGGCGCGCCAGGGCAGGGCGGATAGTCGAATACCTCGACCTCGCCGCCGGCGCTGTACCCGTGTGTGGCCGTTCCCTGTCGCAATCTTCCCTTCCCGCGCGCTTCCTAGTCCCTACACTCCCTATTCCCTGTTCCCTCGTTCCCTGTCTTTCTCACGCCAGCATCTCGTCGCCCGTCTCCAGCTTGAGGATGACTTTGCCTTCGGCCTCGAGCCGCCGGGCCAGGGTCAGAATCTCCTGCTGTGCCTGCGCCACTTCGCGCGAGCGCACCGGGCCCAGCACCTCCATGTCCTCCTTGAGCATCTCCACGGCCCGCGAGCTCATTGACTTGAAGACTTGCGCCCGCAACTCCTCATTGGCGCCGCGCAGGGCGAGCGCCAACTGCCGCTTGTCGACACCGGAGACAATCTCGCGAATGGTCGCCGGCGGCACAGTGATCAGATCCTCGAAGGTAAACATCAGATTGCGGATGCTTAAAGCCAGCTCCGGCTGCCCTTCCTCGATGGTTTCGAGAATCTTCTTCGACTCTTCCACGTTGAGCCGGTTCAGCAGGTCGGCAACCGCCTTGAAGCCGGAGTAGCTGCGCCGCGCCGTGTCGCCCACGCTTTCGAGGCGCCGATGCAGAATCATCGCCACCTTCTGCGCCATCTCCGGGGAGAACTGCCGCATCTCCGCCAGCCGCTGAATTGAAACCACCTTGTGCTCTTCGTTCAGATTGTCCAGCACCATCGAGGCACGACGCGGGTCCAGGTGCGCCAGCACCAGCGCGATGGTCTGGGGATGCTCGGAATCGAGCAGCTTGCCGAGTTGCTGGGGATCGGTGCGCTGCAGCTTGGCCAGATTGCCCTGCTCCGCCTCCTGCGAACGCCGCATCATCAGCAGCAGGTCATCGGCGCGCTCTTTGCCAAAGGCGTCGATCAGCACGCGGTTGGCGTAATCCAAGCCGCCATGGACAAGAAAATTCTTGGTGTCGAGAAGCTCCCAGAACTCCTCCAGAACCTCGGCGGAAAGTTCGGGCGAGATGCCGCGCAGGTCGGCCAGCTCCTCGGTGAGCCGCTGCACATCCGCCTCCGGCAGGCGCGCAACACCTCTTTGGCGAGCGCCTCGCCCACGGCAACCAGCAGAACCGCCGCCTTGCGCACGCCGGAAAGATTCGCCGCGTGGCGGCGCCGCGCTGTCCCGTTCTCCTTTCCCTGCTCGGCCACGGCGAGCTCCTCTTCCTCCCGCTATTCGGAGTGAATCCAGCTCTGCAACAGCCGCGAGCTTTGCGTCGGTTCGCGCTTAAGGTGCTTGGTTACCTGCTCGAAGATCTCCTGGTTCCGCAGCCGTTCGGGATCGACTGCAGCCTCGGGAAGGCCCAACTCGCCTGGCGCCGCGGGTGCCGCTCCTGCGGCCAACTCCCGGCTGCCCCCCTCGAGATTCCTTTCGCGCTCAGCGCGGTCCCGGCATGGCGGACGGCGGGCCGCACCGCAAAGGCCACGACCACAAACAAACCCAGCAGCAACGCGATGTACTTGACCAGAACCGGCGAATTTTCCGCGCCGTTCAACATTCGTTCAGCGGAGCTGGCCTCGGGCTCGGGGCGATTGCCGTCGAATGCCAGATCCTCGACCGTCAGCGTGTCGCCGCGCGATGCGTCGAATCCTATCGCGGCCTGCGCCAGCGCGGTCAGGTTACGCAGCTCGTCGGCCGACCGCGGCTGCCACACTGCTGCGCGGCCTTTCGTTGCGGGCTCGATCAGCCGGTCGTTCACTACAATCGCTGCGGTCAGCCGCCGCACCTTCCCGGGGTCTTCGACGACGTGCCGCACCGTCTTCGACACCCCGTAGGTTCCTGACTCGGTTTTGGCCGTTGCCGGCGGCGCCGTCTCATGCGGATAGACAGGCAGGGCCTGCGTGTTGGGCGCATTCGAGGCCGTGCCGGCAACCCCGGCAGCCACCGGCTGGCTGCCGGTCGTCTGCTCGGTACGCTCCATCGAGAGGGTCGCGGACTTGTCGGGATCGTAGCTCTCCTGGGTCTCCTCGGTAGCCGTCCGCATCGTAGTCGAGCGTAACCGAGGCGCGCACGTTCCCCGCCCCCGTCACCGGCTCGAGCGTGCGCATCAGTTTGTCCTCCAAAGCCTGCTCGGCGCTCGAGTTCGATCGCCTCGGCGGTCTTCGGTCCCAGAGGCAGATTGCCCGCCGCATCCACCAGCACCACGCGATCCGGCGTCAGCCCGTCTACCGCCGAAGCCACCAGATTGCGAATTGCCTCCGGCTCGCCATCGGCCAGCGTGCGATGGCGCAGCTTCAGCACCACAGAGGCCTTGGCCGGCCTCTCTTCTTCGCGAAACAGCGAATCGTGCGGCAGCACCAGATGCACGCGGGCCGATTCGATATCGGAGAGCGTACCCACCGTGTGTTCGAGCTCGCCTTCGAGAGCGCGCTGGTAGTTCACCTGTTCGTCGAACTCCGACCCCACCCAGTTCGGCTTGTCGAAAAGCTCAAAGCCCAGCCGCCCGCTCTTCACGCCGCCTTTGGCCGCCGTCGCGAGGCGCGCTTTGTCCAGTTGCGCGGCTGGAACCCGGATGCCCGCGCCATCGGCGGTCGGCTCAAACGGAATCTGCGCCTGGGCCAGGATCTGGTCCATCTGGCGCGCATCGTCCGGTTCGAGATCGACGTACAATGTGCGCCAGTCCGGGCGCATCGCGTACCACGAGAGCCCACCCATCAGTGCAGCCAGCAGCAATGCCGCCGCCACCGTCCATCCACGTTCGGCCGGGGCCATCTGCGCCCAGCGCAACCTGGCCAGCCCCCATAGCCCGGCCCACCGGCCGCTACGCTGCAACTGTTTTGGGGCTGCCGCCGGGCTCTTCTCCAACTGTGTTCCACTGGCCATGGTTCCTTGAAAGCTCCTAGCCTCTACTTTCTAGCTGCTTGCTCGTACTCTTCAACAACAGCCTCGAAGACTGTATCTATCCCGTCCTGCGCTTAATCCCGAAGCTAGAAGCTGGAAGCTGGAGGCTAGTGGCTGTGTTCCTCAAAATTGCATTCCCATCACGCTCTGGTAGGCCTGGACCGCCTTGTTGCGCACTGCCAGCGCCAACTCGAAGGCCATGTTTGCCTTCTCGGTGGCAATCATCGCCTGATGCACATCCACGCCGGAACCGGTCATCAGCCCGTTTACCGCCGCGTTTGCCTGCTGTTCAAGCTGACCAACCTGCCCCACCGTATCGGCGATCAGATCGGAGAACGGCGCCGGCGCCGTGGCCGGTGGTGCACCCCCGCTCAGCGAGGCCAGCGGCGCGGCTCGCGGAAGTTCCCGCATCGGGAGTAACGCCTACAGCATTGATTGCGGCCAACATCGTTCTACGCCCCTAACGCCTGCTCCCTATTCCCTTCTCCCTATTCCCTGCTCACTATTCCCTGCCTCTTCACGATTTGGCAATCTCCAGTGCCGACGTGATCATGCCCTTCTCGGCCTGCACGGCTGCGCCGTTCAAGCCATATGCACGCGTTGCCCCCATCAGGTCCACCATCTCTGTGAGAGGATTAATGTCCGGATAGGAGACATATCCATCGGGTCCGGCATCCGGATGTCC
Source organism: uncultured Acidobacteriaceae bacterium (assembly GCA_963848805.1). Lineage (GTDB taxonomy): Bacteria > Acidobacteriota > Terriglobia > Terriglobales > Acidobacteriaceae > Telmatobacter. The sequence continues at coordinate 382,624 of CAWKFD010000009.1, forward strand.
GGGATCGTAGCGCTTCAAAGGAGGCGAGGGATCCTGGACCACCTGCGCGATATGCACGCCCGGTGCCACTGCCGTCCCACCAGGCAGCGCGAGCGCGGGCAGGGCCGCGGAGCTCAACGATCCGTCTCTCGGGTTTCCCGTGGCCGCCGTCATCGAATCGAGAAAAGCGGAATCGCCCCTGTCGGCGGCGAAGACGACCTCCTGGCGGCGATAAGGGCCGCCCGAAGCCGTGCGCGTCGTCTCCGCATTGGCCATGTTGGCCGCGACCACCTCGGCGCGCATCCGCTCGGCCTCCATCGCCTCGCCCGACGCATCCATTAATCCAAACAGGTTCATCTCCAGCTCCCTGTCCTGGCTCCCGCCTTTGTTCTTGCTTTTGACTTTGTTCTTGCTTTTGCTTTTCCTGATCCCTGATCCCTGATCCCTGATCCCTGCTTCACTTGTCGGCATGGATGGCGTCCATCACGCGCTGGTACTCCTGGCGCAGCAGCGCCACGCCGGTTTTGAACTTCAGTTGCGCTTCGGCCAGATGAAGGCTTTCGCGGTCGATGGAAACGTTGTTCCCATCGGGCCGCGCCACCAGTCCATCGGCTTCGGTCACATGCACTTTCCGCTGAGGGCGTCTCCGTTCCACATCGTCCATCGCATCCCGCATCTCGGCCTCGAAGTCCATCCCGACTGTCCGGTAGCCGGGTGTGTCCACGTTGGCCATGTTCGCTGCCGTCAGCTTGGCCTCGGCGGCGGCCAGATCCAGATAGCGAGCGATCTGGTCGCTCAATTGCGTTTCGATCTCCATGCTCATCGGAATCTCCTCGCTTGAGCGCTTCCTGCCTTCGGCTTTCGCCCTGCCGGCCCCGGCGCTCGCCCTGCCAGCCCTGGCGCTCGCAACACCTGCGGCTTTCGCCCCGCCAGCCACGCCCAACTCAATTCACTGTCAGGCCGAAGTCAATCTCCTGCGTGGTCAGCACGGGATTGTCTCCGGCCAGAATCACGGCGCGTTCCAATACATGCTCGAGTTCGCGGACGTTTCCCGGCCAATCGTGCGCGGCGAGTTTGGCCATGGCCCACTCGTCCACGCGCTTGACCGGCGCCTCCCGCCCCAACTGCTGCAAGAAGTGATCGACGAGCACGGGCAGATCCTGCGTATGCTCGGCCAGCGCAGGGGTACGGATTAGAAATACCGCCAGCCGGTAGTAAAGATCGGAGCGGAAGCCTCCATTTTGAGCGTGCAGAGCCAGCGGCCGGTGCGTGGCTGCGATGATGCGCACATCCACCTTCACGGTCTCGTTGTCGCCCACCCGCTGCAGCTCTCCGCACTCGACAAAGCGCAAAAGTTTGGATTGCAACCCCAGCGGCATTTCGCCAATTTCGTCCAGAAACAGCGTTCCTCCATCGGCAGCCTCGATGCGCCCGGTGCGGCTCTGCACGGCGCCGGTAAATGCGCCGCGCGTATGGCCAAAAAGCTCGGCTTCAAGCAGCGCCTCAGGAATGGCCGCGCAATTGATGGCGACAAATGGTTTACGGCTGCGCGTAGAGAGGCGGTGCAGGGCCTCGGCCACCAACTCTTTGCCTGAGCCGGTGGGCCCCTCGATCAGCACCGGGGTCGTACGCGGCGCGACCAGCCGCACACGCCGGCTGACTTCGAGCATGCACACGGCATTGCCGACCAACTCCGGCAGACGATCGCCGGAGCCAGGGTCCGGGAACGGTCGGGCCGGATCGGATCGGAATCGTCTTCGACGAACTTTTCGGAGCGGTCAATGGAATGGGAATGGGAAGGGCAATGGGAAGGGCAATGGGATTGGAAATGGAAACGGGAATGGGAGTGGAATTAGATATCCGAACCGGCCTCGATGCCGAAGACGCGTCAGGCGCGCTTGAGGCTTCCGTCTGCGGTGAAGGCTCCGTCCGTTTCCCCACTGGATCGAGCGAGGCCAGCGCCGGGCCGGAGTTCCAGGCCGCGGTGTCGGTCTCCTGGCTGTGCCGCAGCGCGTAAAGCAGTTCCTGGCGGTATGGACCGCGGGGGCTCTCCTCGGCTTGAGACCCTGCCGTGGTCACCAGATCCACCTCGGGAAAGCGCTCCCTGAAGTCGCTCAAAAATTCACTCAGAGCGAGATCGGGCAGCCACGAATCGACGATCATCGCCTCGGGAGCCGCGTCTTCGGCATGAGCCCAGGCCTCGGCGCCGCCTTCGGCTTCGCGAACCTGCCAGCGCAGGCCGCGAAGCAACTGCGTAAGCCTCTGGCGGAAGCTGCGGTCGGCGCTCGCCACCAGCGCGGTGCGCGGCCGGATGCGCGTATTGACCGGAAGAACCGGAACGGGAAAGGGCTGCATGATTGCCTCCTCAAGGGACTAAATTGAATCTCACCGGTGGATAAGCGCTCGCTATGTTGCGGCGATCGCCGGGGGTGCGGGTAAAGCATCCATGGCGGCAGCGCGAACGGCTACCGGCACGGTGAGCGCCAACTCCGCCTCCGAGGGCACCGTGTAGCCCTGCCCTCGCACCGTGCGAATCAGGTGCCCCGGCGGCGGATCGGCAAGTTTGCGGCGAAGATAATTCACATATACGTCCACAATGTTGGTGGTCTGCGCCGGTTCCAGATTCCACACTGAATCCAGCAGATCGACCCGCGAAACGCATTGGCCGCGGTTCAGCAGCAGGTGTTCAAGCAAGGCAAATTCCTTGTTGGTCAACACGATCGGACGGCCGCTGCGCTTGGCGGAGTGATCCAGCCGGTCCAGTTCCAGATCGCCCGCGCGTAACTGCAGCCGCGTCTCTCGTTTGCGGCGCAACAACGCCCGGCAGCGTGCCCGCAGCTCGTGCAAGCTGAACGGTTTGGTCATCAGGTCGTCGGCGCCCCGGTCGAAGCAACGCACGCGCGTATCCACCTCCTGCCTGGCTGTCAGCACCAGCACCGGCAGATCCGCATCCAGCGCGCGAACCTCCTCAAGCACCTGCTCGCCGTCCTTGACCGGCAGGTTCAGGTCGAGAATCGTCAGATCCGGCATCTCCTGACGAAACGCCTCCACAGCAGCCGCGCCATCGAACGCCAGACGGATCCGGCATCCATCGGCCGCCAGACCGCGGCTCAAAAACTGTCCCAGGGCCTTGTCGTCCTCGGCGATGAGTAATCTCATATGAGCCTTTCCCTCTTCCACGGAGCGCGCAACACCAGGCGCCCACGCCCTTCTGCTTCCGTGCATGCCTTAGTTCGTTTTAAGCAATGCACATCTCCACCTTCCCGCGTGCGGCAGAGGAACTCAAGAGAAGAGCGAGAAAAGAGGGGGGAAGCAATTCCAGAACGGTTTTGCTCGAAGCGGGAGTCTTTGTGTGGGCAGATGAACGCTGACCTGTGATGGCAGACACGGAAAAAGAAGCTGGGGAACCTGCCGCATGATCGCACGCCGAAAACACGCCTTCCGGCGCGCACCGCCCGCGGCCTCAGGCTACTTTGGCTCGCGAAGCCGCTTTCTGTTCATACATCGCGGCATCGGCCCGCGCCACAAGTTCCTTTATTCCCTCGCCGGCCGCATACGCCGCTAGGCCGACCGAAGCTTCCACGCGCAGTTTCGATGCGCCCGATTTTCTCTTTACCTCGTAATTACCGCAGATCCATTTGCGCAGGCGCGCGGTTTGCGCCTCGGCCTCCGCCAGGCCGCAATCGTAGACCAGAATGAATTCGTCGCCGCCCCATCGCCCGATCACATCCGTCGCGCGGCAGGCAGACCTCAACTCGGCGCCAAATTGCTTCAGCAATTCATCGCCGGCCAGGTGCCCATAGAGGTCGTTCACCTTCTTAAAGCCATCGATATCGATAAGAACCACGCAAAAAGCAGAGCCGCTTCCAATGTGCTTCTCGATCTGGCCCTCCACATACAGGCGGCTGCGCAAACCCGTCAGCGCATCGCGGGAAGCGATCTCTTCGGCCTCTTCCAGCCTGGTCTGATAACTTGTCACCTGCCCCCGCAGATGCTCCAGAGCCTCTTTTCCCTCCGCCGTCATGCGGTCGATCGATGTCCTCAACTCCGTCGCGCTCTTCTCGATCGAGGCGCGAATCTCGGTCAGGTCTTCCAGGCTCGCAATCGCCATAAGCCGTTCCGTCACCTCGCTCATCTGGCCGGCACAGTGCTCGTCGCGCGCGCTCACCGATTCAGCCGTGTGGGCCATCACCAGTAACAGTTCCTTCACCTCGCTGGCCTTCTGCTGATAGTGCCGCGCAGTCTCCCGGCCCCATACGCGCAATCGTTCCCGCACGCCGCTATCGGTCGCCGCAAGCGTTTTTGTGCTCATGCCGGGTGAGAGAACCGTCCTCAGTTCGCCCAGATTCCGCTTCAGATCGTCTCCCAGCCCCGGGCAGGCGTCCAGACTGCAATTGCCCATCTCCAGCAAGGCAGATCCATACGCGTCAATGACCACCACGAGCAAATCGGGCGCGACGGGCTCGATCTCCGTGAGCCGGCCCGCAGGCTCGGAATCGAGGTACTTTTTCAGCGAGATCATCGCTCCCCCCGACGCAAGCGCCGCGCGGCGCGCGCCTGGCAAGACAAATTATTTATCTTTATCGGCAATGTCCGAGATCACCTTTACAAGCCGGTCTGCATCGAACGTAATGACCCGCCCGGTTCGGGATCGGGAGTCTTCCGCCAGCCGCATGCCGGTCTTCACGTCCGCACGGCAACTGGATGTTTGTTTTCCATTACCTTTGATCGTTTCGCCGCAAAAATTCGTACTTTTCCGGGGAACATTCGCAGTAAAATTAGTGAAGTCTGCACGAACGTTACTTGGGGATTCAACAAAGATGTCATCGCTTTTTTTGAGGGATTGCCGACTCTATTCCTAGTCGGCGGTACGGCAAGCGTGCATCCGCACGACTCACAACAGAGGTAGCCTTGGTGGATTGGAGCAAACTTCCCGATGTCGGCGCAGTTGCGCTGCTAACCGTGGCCTTTGCCTCTGTGGCCAGGCAAGCGCGCAAATCGGTTTCTGTCGTCTGGCTCGTCGGCTGGGTAATGATCGTGCTCCATTTTTTCGCTTTCTTGTTTATCTCCGCGCCCAGACATTGGAGCGATCTGGCAAACTTTGTGGGTACGGCCGCCTTGGCCTGTGCGGGCGTGCTCTTCATGTGGGCCTCGGTTCCCTACCGCAAGCGAACCTCAAGCTACTGCATGCTTGCCGCACTGTTAGGAACTAATTTGCTCTATCTTGGCTTCAATGTCTTTAATCCAGCTGCATCATGGGCTCTGGTGGTGGCGGCAGTACTGTTCGGCATCCTGCCGTTCTGTGTCGTGCTCTTCTCGATGACCCGGTTCACTCATCCGCTCCGCTGGTCCATTGCCTCCCTCTACGCAGCCCTCTCGATCTTCCTCCTGATCGTTCAAAATCGGCCCGGCGATGGCGCGTCACTCGCACTCAATGCCGTGTTGTTTGCCGTCTACTTCGGCTGCTTCATTCATTGCCTGTATGCCTACCGGCGCGCCACGGCCGGGGCCTTCATCACCATCGCGGGGTTCTTTGCCTGGGCATCCGTCTTCATCGCAGCGCCATGGATCATGACCGTTTTCCCCAACCTTCATGTCGAGAGCGAGGTCTGGAATCTGCCCAAATATGTCGTTGCCGTGGGCATGATTCTGCTGCTTCTTGAAGATCAGATCGAACACAACAAATATCTTGCCCTCCACGACGAATTGACCGGACTGCCCAATCGCCGTCTCTTTCAGGACCGCCTGGCCAGCGCACTCGAACGCGCCCGGCGCACCGGCTCGCAGGCCGCTCTGCTCCTGGTTGACCTCGATCATTTCAAGCAGGTCAACGACACCGTCGGGCATCACATCGGCGACCTGCTGCTCAAAAGCGTAAGCGACGTCTTCGCGGGACGGGTGCGCCGATCCGATACCGTTGCTCGAACCGGCGGCGACGAGTTTGCCGTGATCCTTGAGGAGCCAACAAACCGCGAGGAGGCCGAGCAGGTGGGCCTTTCGCTGACCCAACTCCTCGACAATCCCTTTCAATTGGAAGGACACACGGTGCGCGTCGGCGCCACCGTCGGCATTGCGGTCTTCCCCCAAGACGCACCGGATGCCGAATCCCTGTGCATCGCGGCCGACCTCAGAGATGTACGCCGGCAAGCGTGTTTCCACGCACAGTGGCCCGGTAGAATCCCCCCGTTCCTTCTCCCTGGAGCCATTCTCAGCCGGGGACGCGAACACCGGCTTTCCGTTCGCACAATAGAGAAATCCCAATCGCCGCCTTGCCTGTTGCGACCACCGCGCTTAAGAAGACCATGACACGAATGCCCGGACTTGACGCCCGGGCATTCTCTCATTAAAACTCCGTATCGCGTTACCGCGGGCCGCCGGGTCCGCGTCCGCCACCAGGTCCACCAGGCCTGCGCCGCCGACGCCGCCGATTGTTGTTGTTGGCTGGAGGACGGCCCCCGCCCGCCGGTGGACCGCTCGCAACTGGAGCCCCCTCCACTCGGTTAAAGTTCGGCTCGCTCTCTTCGTCGAACTCCTCGCCGCCCTCTTCATCGAATTCCTCTCCACCTTCGATGAGGATGGTGCTTTGGTTTGAACTGGGCTGGCGCTCGTCGAATTCATGGCGAGGCCGGGCGTCCCTCGGGGCGGGTGCAACCGGCGCGGTCGGTGTGGCGATTTCCACCTCTTCGGTCTCCGCCGGCGCTGCGTGCGCAAGCTTCGCCTTCTGCTCCTTGATCAGCGCCTTGCGGCTCAGCTTGATGCGATTGCCTTCGATGGCCAGAACCTTCACCATCACCTGATCGCCCTCGCGCAGTTCGTCCTTGACCTCCTTCACGCGATGTTCCGCGATCTCGGAGATGTGCAGCAAGCCGTCCGTGCCAGGAAAGAGCTCCACAAACGCGCCAAACTCAGCGATGCGCACCACCTTGCCTAGGTACGTCTTGCCGATCTCGGGCACCGCCGTGATGTTGCCGATCATGGCCAAAGCCATCTTCAGCCCCTCGGCATCGCTCGAAGCAACGCTCACCTTGCCCGTGTCATCTACGTCGATCTTGGCGCCGGTCTGCTCGATAATGCCGCGAATGGTCGCGCCGCCCTTGCCAATCAGGTCGCGGATCTTGTCCGTCGGAATCATGACGGTCTCAATGCGCGGCGCGTACTTCGAGCGCTCCACGCGCGGTCCATCCAACACCGCGTCCATCTTGTCCAGCAGGAACAATCTTCCCTGCCGCGCCTGCTCCATCGCCTGCTTTAAGATATCGCGCGTCAGCCCGCCAATCTTGATGTCCATCTGCAGCGCGGTAATGCCCTTGCGCGTGCCCGCCACCTTGAAGTCCATATCGCCGTAGTGGTCTTCTGCTCCCGCAATGTCGGTCAGGATGGCGTAATCGTCGCCCTCCTTCACCAGACCCATCGCCACACCCGCCACAGCGCCCTTCAAAGCGATGCCCGAGTCGAATAGCGCCAGGCTCGCTCCGCACACCGAGGCCATCGACGACGAGCCGTTGGACTCGAGAATGTCCGAGACGATGCGGATCGAGTAGGGCGAATCCTCGACGCTCGGCAAAACCGCGCTGATGGCGCGCTCCGCCAGGGCTCCGTGTCCTACCTCGCGTCGCCCTACGCCAGTCATGCGTCCGGTTTCGCCCACGCTGAACGGCGGAAAATTGTAGTGCAGCATGAAATTCTTCCGCTGCTCTCCTTCGTAGCTCTCCAGGCGCTGGCCGTCGTCGCTGGTTCCCAGCGTGGCCGTCACCAGGGCCTGCGTCTCTCCGCGCGTAAACAGCGCCGAACCGTGCGTCCGCGGCAGCACGCTGGTCTCAATCGTGATGGGCCGAATCTCGTCGAACGCGCGACGATCCGGCCGGATGCGCTCCTTGGTAACCTGCTCGCGGAACAGCCGCTCGCGCAGGTGCTCGTAATAATGCGCCAGCTTCTTCTTCGCGTCCGGTTCGTCTGCGGCAAGTCCTGCGGCCAGCTCGTCCTTGATCCGCTTGATCAGCGCGTAGCTTTCCGTCTTGCCGTGGGTCTTCGTATCCAGTGCATCCTTCAGCCGGTCGCCGATCTTTGCCTTCAGCTCCGCGTAATAGGCTTCGTCGAACTCCGGCGCCGTAAAGGCACGCTTCGGTTTGCCGGCCTTGGCAACCAGTTCATCGATCGCGGCCACGATCCTTTTGATCTCGCCGTGAGCAAACTCGATCGCGGCCAGGATCACCTCTTCGGTCTCCTCTTTGGCGCCCGACTCGATCATCACAATGCCGTCCTTGTGGCCGACTACCATGATGTTCACTGTCGTCGCCGCGCGCTCGTCGTAGGTGGGATTCACCACGAACTCGCCGTTCACGCGTCCCACGCGCACCGCGCCCACCGTCGCGCCAAAGGGAATATCGGAAAGGGCAAGGGCCGCCGCTGCGGCATTGATGCCAATGACGTCGGGATCGTTCTCCTTGTCTGCGGACAATACCAGGGCGATAAGCTGCGTTTCATTGCGAAATCCATCCGGGAAGAGCGGGCGCAGCGGCCGATCGATCTGGCGGCACGTCAAAATCTCTTTCTCGCTGGGCCGGCCCTCGCGCTTGATAAATCCGCCAGGAATGCGCCCCCCGGCGTAGGTGTACTCGCGGTAATCCACCGTGAGCGGGAAGAAATCGATGCCTTCCCTCGGGTCGGGTGAAGCCACGGCCGTTGCCAGAACAACGGTTTCGCCCGTTGTCACCAGTGCGGCGCCGGAAGCCTGCTTGGCCATGCGGCCGGTCTCAAACACCAGCCGCTTGCCGCCGGCAAGATCGACGGCTACTTCATGCTTAGTAGACATAATGTCCTCGTTTCATTTTTTTCGCTTGGGAAACTTGTATGTGGAACCGCGCTGTGCGCGCGACGGAAGGCTGAAGGACCTGGGCGTCAGCCCATACATCCCATGCCGATCCTGCTTCGAAGGGTACGGGCTTCGGCGATCCTGCTTTGAAGGGTACGGGCTTCAGCCCGTATATCAGCTCAGCAATCAACGTCGCAGGCTTTAGCCCCCGAGGGCTTTCTTGCCCGATTCCGCTCTGTGCGCTCCGCCGACACCTGCGCGCAACCCCCGGCAACCGTTCGAGGTCGCCAGGTGCGTTTTGGTCCGGTGTTCCGGGTGGAAAATGGACGACCGGGACCAATGTCCGGTTCTAAATGCTTCCGGTTCAAAGTTTGCTTTCTGATTATTTGCGGATACCGAGTTTGCCGATCACGTCGCGATAGCGGTCCGTATCGTGAGTCTTCAGGTAATCCAGCAAGCGACGGCGCTTGCTGACCAGCATCAACAACCCACGCCGGGAAGCATGATCTTTCTTGTGGGTTTTGAAGTGTTCGGTCAGGTCGGTGATCCGCTCGCTCAGAATCGCGATCTGGACCTCCGGCGATCCGGTGTCCGTCTCGTGGGTGCGGAAGCGTTCAATCAGGTCAGTCTTCTTTTGAGTCGCCAGCACGGCGTTTGTTACTCCTCTTTGTTCTCTCAGGTCCACTTCTCAGTGTCTATTTCGAGATTACCATGAAGACCACCCATGAGGAAACCCGCTCTGCATGAGCGATCACGTCGCAAACTATTCATCTTGAGCGCACTTCCACGCTAGTACCGGCGCCACGTGATTTTGTAATTGCCTAAAGGTGTAACGCCGGTCTCCTGACCGGCTGTCGTGCCGGCGTCCACGCCCGCGCATGCTTGGCAGCGATTACCAAATCACACCGTCTGAGCACTCTAACTCTGACCACTGTTCACTGGCCACTGCCCTGCCCCGCATCCGCCCAGTAATTCGCCCGCGCCACAATCCGCGCGCCGTAATCCTCGGCCGTCCGCACGCGAATCGTATGCAGCCCCGGCGTCGCGTCCGACGGGCTGAAGGTAATTAGATAGCGGTTGCGCGCATCCCTCGCCGCGCCCAGCACACGCGCCTCGAAACGCTTGTCGCCCACAAACGTCGTGTACTCGCCGCCGCTCATCTCCGCCACTTCTTTGGCCACATTCTTCCTGAATGCCTTCACCGCCATCACCAGCGCCGAAACCATGCTCATCGTGGCTTGGTCGGGCTCTGAGTCCTTCACATCGTGTCCCAGCTCCGCCAGCGCAGGCGAAAACGACACACTCAGCACCAGCACATCCGACTCGCCGATCTCTCGAATCAGTTGCACCGGCTTGGTGTGCTTGCTGCCATGGTCGCGCTCTTCGCTAATCAGCAGCAGAACGCGGCGAAATTCCTTGGGCTCGGTCTCCAGCAGAGTCACGCCGTAATTCACGGTATCCAGAATGGCCGCGCCGCCGTCGCCCGGTTCGAGGTGCTGCAACTCCGCGTTCACCTCGTCCCCGGAGTGCGTGTAGTCCCGTATCAAGTGCGGCACGGAATCGAATCCCACCAGCGCCACCTGGCTGCGCGGGTCCGATAGAAACACATCGAGCAGCGGACCCATCTTCGCCAGCTTGTCAAACTCCAGCACGCTCACGCCGCCCAGTTCCACGGCCACTACCAGCGCCACCGGCGCCGTGTCCATTTCCTCCTGCACGCGGATTTTCTGCGGCACGCCGTTGTCTTCGAGAACAAAATCGCTCGGCTTCAGCCCATAGAGAATCCCGCCGCCCTTCTTTTCCACCAGCGTCGGAACCAGCACTTCAGTAGTCGTCACCCGCAGGCTGGGAGCATCGGCTTTTGCGCCGGGCATTGGCTTGGGAGGCTCCGCCGGAGGCAGTTGCTGCGCGCCCGCGGTGGCAAGAAAGGGCAGGAGAATAGCAACCAGAAAAGGCAGGAAAATAAGTGGTAGAAAAACGAGAAGAAGCCTTAATTTCATCATTAATTATGTTCCCTACTCCCTACTCCCTGCCTTATTCGCCTCGCGCTTTAACTGTCCCGCCCACACAAGAAAGCGCAACAGCTCCCCACGCATGGACCAAACAAAACGAAGCATGCTGCTGGCCGTCAGCGTCTCAGCGCGCTGGCCCGAGTAGGTCTCTACCCGCCATCGCAGGTACTCGCTCCGCCACGGAGCCAGCCTATGCCCACGCGTTGCATTCCAGACATAACGGAGCGCAGCGAACAATGAAAATCCCCTCGAAGTGAGTATAGAGAAAGCCCCTCGGTCCGCGGAGTGCGCCGGGACAAATTAGCACAGATTTCGCCGCACAACGCACCCCGCAAAACCACTGTCATCCTGAACGCAGTGAAGGATCTGCGGCTGCTTCTTGGCGAGTCCAAGCGGTGTTATCTCCGAATTGCCGACGATAAAACCACGATGGCGGATCCGTCCTCAACCTGTGATCCGTTGATGATGAATCTGGACGAGGCACCAGTGAGACAATGATTTGGAAACTTCGGGAATCTGAAATGCGATGTGTCATGAAAACTCGTCCCATCGTTCTAGTCCTTGCGATCTTCGCTGCGCAATTCGCAAATGTAGAATGCGCCGCTCAATCTTCGAATGAACAGACAACGTTCTGCGAAGGCGGAGTACCCGATGGTTCGGGGCTGAAGCCCGCTCCCATTCCCAAGGAGGTAATTGACGCGGTGATGAGGTCCGAAGGGGGCAAAGAGGCACGTGCCTTTCCAAGCGGAACTGCGTTGAACCCTGAGAAGCTTCTCCGAGGCACCCCGCTCCAGTTATCAAACGACGGCACCACTGCGTTTCTCCTCATGGGATCAATTCCGCTTAGCGGCGTCGACAACACTTGGTTCTGGATTGTCCGAGAGTCTGGGTATAAAGCCTCAGTGCTCCTATGGGTGGGAGCGAACTGCGTGAAAATGATGCCGACGAACACCAACGGGTACCGAGACGTCGTATCAGTCTGGTCATCGGCAGCAGACACGCTGACAGAAACGTACAAATACGACGGCAAAATTTACCGATTGGCGCGAAAGGTCACCAAATCGCGTCGACCCGAATAGCAGCGAAGAAGTGCCCTGGTGGCAGGCCCCGATCTCATGAGGAAACTTGTCCCGTTGAAGGTGCCCCCGGTCCCTCGCTTTTGGGGACCGGGGAGGGGGAGCCTAGCAGCCGATAGCCCCACCGCGCCGCTCCCCGATTCCGGCAGATCCGGGCGTATCACCGGTAATGCGGAAGTCTCAGGCCCAGGAAACTGCTCTCACCCACTGGCCGTAGCATAATTAGCGCAGATTTGGACGCACAACGCACCCAACAAAACCACTGTCATCCTGAACGCAGTGAAGGATCTGCGGTTGCTTCTTGGCGAGCCCAAGCTGTTCTATTTCCGAATTAGCGATCATACGCCCGGAGCACAGTAAATCGAGCTCGTCGATAACACGATCGCGCTTATTCCGCCGACATTGTTTTCTCAGCCGCCTCTTGCTCGATGCTCTTTCCTCTTCGTTTTTGAACAGCCTGCCGCAAAATGATTTCGATCTGCCCGTTGACACTACGCAATTCATCCTGAGCCCAGGCTTCCAACTGTGCCCAGAGCTACTTGCTTGCCGGGGTGGAAGTAAACGCACGGCGCCGCGCACATTCTCGGATTCCTTACGTGAATCTGCTCTGGCTAAGCACACCGATATCGGGCGCTGTCGCATGCAAAGTCGGCCCGGGAACCAGGCTCTACGCAACAGCTATCGTTCCCCCAGTGGCATTGGTTTTTTTGCTGTCTCTGTTGAGATGTTCTGCCACCAGGGCCACCAGATCCTTTGGCGGCACAGGCTTATTGAGCAATGTGAAGCGGTCACCCTCGCGGTCGGCCGCCGACAGCAAGTCCCGCGTCGACGCCTGCCCTGAAAATAACAGAATCTTGCAATCTGGGAAGATGCGCTTGATCGTATCGGCCAGCTTGATGCCATTCATTCCGGGCAATACCACGTCCGTGATGAGCATTTCGGGGGGCAATTGCAATGCCGTTTCCAGAGCGCCATCTGCATCGTATGCCGCAATCGCGGCGTAGCCGTTTAACGTGAGGACCTTAGCCAAGGTGTCTGCGATCACACATTCGTCGTCGACAACCAAAACCCTGGGCGATATTCGTTGGCACGGGAGGACGACCCTTTCCCGTTCGACACGATAGGGGAGTTTCGTGTTTCGTTCATTGCCAAATACCTCCACTTCTTCTTGCTTTCTAGCAAATCTTATTCCATCCTGGCCGGCTCGTCTAAGCCTCGGATTTCCAAGATGCTTTCACGCTATCGATAGCTTTTTGAATGAAATTCACGCCGTATTGCGTTAGTGGACTTTTTACGCTGTTAGGTTGTTTTTACCTGGACGATAGTTGAACGATACTTTTGGCGTACGGACTTACACGCTCGGGCATCCCGTAAGGCATACGCTGCGCACGCATCTGCATCTCACTGCACCGGGGGTGTGAGAATCGTGGCACGAAACCAAACCACGAATTTCGCACCCTTCAAGTTTCAGGCGATTCGCCAGAATCAGATTCCGAAAGGCCGCGAAGGAAAGCACAAGCACTTTGTCTCGCTCCTTCTCAATGAGCTCCACCGAGTGAAACCCGGCTTGGCGCTAAAAGTTCCGCTCTCCGCTCTGCCTTCCACAAAAGCAAATATTCGTTCCGCGCTCAACCGGGAAACGCACAAAAGGGGACTCGCGGTGGCTACGTCGAGCGATTCCGCCAATCTTTATATCTGGAAAGTCACCTGCAAGTCCTGATACGATTTTTTCACTTCGCGAGCGATCATTATGGACGCCATACGCATCGACAAATGGCTCTGGGCGGCACGCTTCTTCAAGGCGCGTGCGCAGGCCTCGCGCGCGTGTGATCTGGGCAGGATCCTGTCCAACGGGCTCAGGGCCAAACCGTCGCGCGAGGTTCGCGCCGGCGACAAACTGCACATCGAAAACGACGCTGGGAGCTTTGACGTGGAAGTCCTTGAGGTGAGCGGAATACGTGGCCCCGCAGCAGTCGCCCACACCCTGTACAGCGAAGCCGATGCCAGCCGCGAGGCGCGTTCACGTGCGATGGCCGAGCGCAAGGCGACGCAGCAGTTCGCGCCGCTACCCGACCGCAGGCCTTCCAAGCGCGACCGCCGGCGCATCGTTCAGTTCCGGCGCGGGATGTAAGCGGCACACAAAAAAGGCCCAGCGCTAAGCCGAGCCTTTCGTTATTGTTTTCGGCGTCTGTTATGCAATCAGCCGCTTGACCTTTTCTTCAATCAATTCCTTGGCCCGAGGGTCCAGACCAACCATTTGATCTGTGACTTTCCCGTCTTTGAAGAATAAAAGCGTTGGGATGCCACGAATGCCATATCGAGACGAAGCAGCACCATTTTGATCCACGTTCACCTTGGCAACCTTCAACTTGCCTGAGTAGGCTTCGGCTATGCCGTCGACAATCGGCGAGATTGCCTTGCATGGGCCACACCACACGGCCCAGAAATCCACCAGAACCGGCTGCTCGCTGCACAGTACTTCCTGGTCGAAATTCGCATCGTTCACTTCCAAAACACTCAGTCCAGCCATGATCCTCCTTACGGACCCGCACCCGTTCATTGTACAGGAACCCCGACATCTATCGGATGCGGGAGAGACGCGCAAAGTCGCAGGTCACGCACACTTCAGATGCCCGCCCGAAAAGAAAATCCCGGATTGCTCTGGCTGAAATTCTCCTGTTTTCCGCTCGGCAAAAACACCATTGTCTTACAAAGAGAAGCGCCCGGATCCAGAAAGGACCACGGGCGCCAGAGCAGCCCTCCCCCAGAACTGCTCACCGAGCGAATGTAGTTGCTTAATCAATAAATAACAAGCAAACTTCAGTAATAGTCCTGGTAATCAGTAAATTGATGACTGCCCACCTGGGCACCCACCTTAACTCATTGATAACGCACACGATTGCCTTCTGGAAATTTCTCCTTCAGAATTGAAGTCATTTCGTTTCAATGAGTTGTCTTCCGCCTGCCCCTGAAAACCGGCAAATCGCCAGCTCTGCCTCGATGCGATTCTGGATAGCTTCTTTGATCGCTGAAGAGGCCCTTGCCAGGCTATGTTCCCCGTCAACCACCACAAGCACCGCGGGGCCTGCGCCGCTCAGAGCCGCCCCTAGAATGCCGTGCCCGCCCACCAGCGGCAACAGGAGCGGCAACAAAGGACAGATGGGCGCGCGATAGGGCTGATGTATCCGGTCGTTCATGGCCAGCCGCAGCAGATCGCCCCGCGCCTGCGCAAATGCCAGCCCCAGAACAGTCGCCGCCTGCAGATTCGCAACCACGTCCTCCAGCGAATAACACGCAGGCAGCACCGCGCGCGCTTTGCTGGTGGCCAGCGGCTCAGAGGGAAAGACGACAATAGCGCGCCAGTGCAGCGGAGGATACACTTGGGCCACGTGAACGCTCTTTCCCTCGCATACGGCGGCCACGAACCCGCCCAGCCAGCAGGCCGCCACGTTGTCAGGATGGCCCTCAAGCCGGTATGCCTCTTCCAGAATGCGATCCGTGTTCCACGCAAACTCCCCGAAGTGGGCCGCCAGCGCGATCGCGGCAAGACGTCCGGCCGCTGACGAGCCAAAACCCATCCCCAGCGGAATGCCATTCACCATGCGCATCGCCAGCGGCACAAGCGGACGATTCTGATTTCGCAGGAGCTCCTTGTAGGCCTCGAGAATGAGGTTGTCTTCGAGCTGCGCGCAACGATCCGCATTACGCCCAGTGACGGCGATTGAAAACTCCTGCGCGGCCTCCGCTTCGATCTCGAGATAGAAGTCCAAAGCCACGGCCACGGCGTCGAAGCCGGGGCCAAGATTCGCCGAAGTGGCGGGCAAGCGCAAGCGTAGCACGCGCGAAGGCAAGCGTAGCCGCGAAGCGTCAAGCTTTCCTTGATCGATCGTCTGGCCGCTCATCCCACTTTGCCCTTCAGCACGGCCAGCACCGCCGCCGGCGTCGCATCCACTGTTATCGCATTCCGCCGCAGCGCGCCAATCTCTGCTTCCACGCCGCTCTTCTCCTCACCGGTCAGCAACGTTCCACGATGGAAGTCGATGGTGTAGTCCGCGTCTTTGAGCGTATGCCCGGTCAGCACGAGCACCACTGTCTCGCTCGGCCGGATCACGCCCTTGGCGTGCAGTTTTTTCAACCCGGCCAGGGTCACCGCGGAAGCCGGCTCGCAGCCCAGCCCTTCCGCGCCCAATTCGGCCTTGGCAATCGCGATCTCGGCCTCGGTCACATCCAGGCACCATCCGCCGCTCTCCTGAATCACCCGCGCAGCCTTGCGCCACGAGGCCGGATTGCCGATGCGAATGGCCGTGGCGCGCGTCTGCGCCTCCACCGGCTCCAGCGCCTCGCCGTGGCTGGCCTCAAAGCTCCTGACCAGCGGATTGGCCCCTGCGGCCTGGATCACAGAGATACGCGGCAAACGCGCTACCAGTCCCAGCTCGCGCAGTTCGCGGAATCCCTTTCCCAGCGCCGAGCTATTGCCTAGGTTTCCCCCGGGAACGATCAGGTGGTCGGGCACGTTCCAATCGAAGGCTTCGGCAATCTCGAAGGCCGGTGTCTTTTGCCCCTCCAGCCGGAAAGGATTCACGGAGTTCAGCAGGTAGATCGGCGCCTGCTTCACGATCTCAGTCAGCACGCGCAGGCAGCCGTCGAAGTCGGCCTTCAATTGGCAGGTCAATGCTCCGTAGTCCATCGCCTGCGAGAGCTTGCCCCACGCGATCTTGCCGTCGGGAATCAGCACCAGGCTGTTCAGTCCGGCGCGCGCTGCATAAGCAGCCATCGAGGCCGACGTGTTCCCCGTCGATGCGCACGCTACCCATTGAAATCCCCGCTCGCGCGCCACGCTCAGCGCCGAGGTCATGCCTGTATCTTTGAACGAACCCGTCGGGTTCATGCCTTGATGCTTGGCAAAAAGCTGATCGATTCCCAGAGCCTTTGCCGCGCGCGGCAAATGATACAGAGGCGTGTTGCCTTCGCGCAGCGAGACGGCGTTTCCCATACTTTCGAGAATGGGCAGCATTTCACGGAACCGCCAGACCCCCGATTGATCCAGAGACTCAGTCGAGCAGCGGCGCTCGCGCCATAGCCATTTGAGCGCTCCAGGATTCGGCCGGTCGTGGCCTCCGCGCTGGCTCCAGCCGGGATATTCCACCTCAAACAATTCCCCGCATTGGACGCAGCGAAAATCCGCCTGCGCCTCCGCGCCCGCAATCTGCGTCCCGCATCCGATACAGCGCAACTGGTGCAAGTTGTCGTTCATACCTGTCCTCGAAACCGCGTGCGTAGAAACCTGAAACGAGCAACATGTTAACGCGCGACGCCTATAGGCGCTCGCCTCAATGATCGAATCACGCGGTTTCGTAGCTAGTGTTAGCCTATCAGTGTACAGTGTTAAGTGACTTTGTTCTGGATAGGAGACAACCCCCACTATGTTGAAACGCTTCTTCCCCGCCCTGTTTGTCGTTGCGATGATAGCACCGCTTCACGCACAAGCCTCGTTGCGCATAGCAGCGGCTGCGGATCTCCAGCCTGTTCTGCCGCCGATCCTGCAGGAGTTTCAACAGGCAACGGGAATTCACGCCGAAGCCACCTTCCAGGCCTCAGCCATGCTCACCACGCAAATCCAAAACGGCGCGCCCTTCGATATTTTTATGTCAGCCGATCTGAGTTATCCCAAACGCCTTATCGACGCTGGCCTCGCCGACACGACCGGCTCCGGCGATTCTTCCACGCCGATCACCTACGCCAAAGGCACGCTGGTGCTCTGGGAACGAAAAGACTCCAAATTGCCTCCGCCGTCGCTCGACCTGCTGCGCTCGCCCGATTTGAAGCGCCTCGCTGTTGCCAATCCCGACCGCGCGCCCTACGGCCGCGCTGCCGTGGCCGCACTGCAAAGCCTCAAACTTTACGACGCACTCAAGCCGCGCATCGTGACCGCGGAGAACATCTCCCAAACCGCCCAGTTTGCCGAGTCAGGCAACGCCGATGCCGGCCTTATCTCGCTCACCTCCGCGCTCACGCCGCAGCTCGCCGGCAGCGGATCGTACTTCGTGATCCCGCGAGATCTCTATCCGCCTATCGAGCAGGGCATGGTCATTGTGAGCAAGACCACTCAGCGCGATGCCGCGCACAAGCTGATGGACTTTCTGCTTTCGCCCCCAGTCCAGGCTGAGCTCGCCAGGAGCGGCCTGACGCCCGTGGAGTAAGCAAGCTTCGGCTGACTGCTCCGTTACCTGGTTCTTCAAACATTGATGGGAAACCATGGCGCTCACGATAGTCTGAGAGTGGATTGATGGATTGGCAAGCATTCGCGCTCTCGCTGCGTCTGGCGACGGTCACCACGGCCATTTTGCTGGCCGTAGCCGTGCCACTGGCTGCTCTGCTGGTGCTGGGCCGCGGCCGATGGCTGCCGGCTCTCGAAGCCCTGGCCACGCTGCCCATGGTCTTGCCGCCCACTGTACTGGGCTTTTTTCTTCTCGTCCTGCTCGGCCCGCGCACCGCTTTTGGCCGTGGCATTACGGCCCTGCTCGGTCACCCGCTTGCCTTCTCCTTTGATGGCCTTGTCGTTGGATCGGTGATCTACAGCTTGCCGTTTGCGGTGCAGCCGCTTGTCGCCGGTTTCGCCTCCGTCGATATGGCTGTGGTAGATGCGGCGCGGCTGCTCGGGGCTAGCCCCATGCGTCTCGTCTTGAGCATCTTCGTTCCACTGGCGCGGCGCTCGCTTCTTGCCGCTGTTGTTCTCAGTTTCCTGCACACCGTAGGCGAGTTTGGCGTGGTGCTCATGCTCGGCGGCGACATTCCCGGCGCTACGCGCACGCTCTCCATCGCGCTCTACGACCAGGTGGAGAATTTCGACTATGCGGCAGCAGATCGGACGGCGACAATCTTGCTCGGGCTTAGCGTACTAGCTCTTGCAGTCATCTACTCCACACAAAAACGCGGGAGCCGGAGCCGTGCTTGATCTTGCGTTCGACGCGCGGCGGGGCAGCTTCCATCTCCACGTGGAGTGCCGGCTCGCGTCCCCGTGGACGGTTGTCTTCGGTCCGTCCGGCGCCGGCAAAAGTACGCTTCTGCGGCTGCTGGCCGGGCTCGACCGGGCCCGCCATGACGAGCCGGTGCGTGGACGCCTGACCTTCAACGGCCAAGCGCTCACAGAAACCGATCAACGCCTGTGGCTGCCGCCTGGCCATCGCCAAACAGCACTTGTCACGCAACATCCCGCACTCTTCCCTCACCTCAGCGTGGCGGCCAACGTCGCCTTTGGACTGCGCCGCCTCGACCACGCTAAACGCGCCCAGCGCGTCGACGAGATGCTTGCATTGGTCGATGCAAGGGAGTTGGCTAACCGCCGTCCGCCGCATCTCTCCGGCGGCCAGGCGCAACGTGTGGCCTTGGCCCGCGCCCTCGCGCCTGGCCCTCGTCTGCTCTTGCTCGACGAGCCGTTTTCCGCGCTGGATGGCCTCGCCAGCGACGCGCTGCTCGAGCGCCTGCAGGAATGGCTCCGCCAGAATAGCGTCCAGACCGTACTGGCCACGCACGACGTCAGCGACGCCCTTGCCACCAGCGCTGAAGTTCTTTTTTTGCACGAAGGCCGCCTCACCGCGCTCGGCCCCGCCGCCCAGGTTCTCGCCGCCGAACGCCAACGTCTGCTAGTGCGCTTGAGATCGATCTAGGGTCTGATCGCCTTAAAACCCCACCAGCACCGGCTCCCGCTCCAAGCGTATGCCGAATCGCGCTTCAACCGCCGCCTGAATCCTATCCGCCAGCGCCAGAATCTCGCTGGCCGTCGCGCTGCCGCGGTTTATCAGCGCCAGCGTATGCCGCGTCGAGATTCCCGCATTGCCCATTGTGAAGCCCTTGGCGAATCCGGCCTGCTCAATCAACCATGCAGCGGGGATTTTCACGCGGCCCGCGTTCTCAGCACCCGGCCCGGCAGGAAACCGCGGCGGCGCGCTGTGTGCGGCAATCTTCTGGAAGAGTTCCTCACTCACTACCGGATTCTTGAAGAAGCTTCCCGCGCTGCGGCAATCAGGATCGCCTTCGACGATCAACATGCCCTTCGACCGGCGAATCTGCCGCACGGTCTCGGCAACCTCCTTCAGGCTGGGTTCGCCGCCAGGATGGTTCGCTTCCATCGCGCGCTGCAACTCCGCGTAGCGCAGCGTGGGCACGCCTCCGGGCCTCAGCCGGTAATCGACGCGCGTCACGATAAAACTGCCCAGATCAGCCGTGTTGAACCGGCTCCTTCGATATGCAAATCCGCACTCTGTATTTTGGAACTCGGTGAACTCCTGCGTTTCGAGATCGAAGACGCGCACCTGCTCAATGACCGAAGCAACCTCCTGTCCGTACGCGCCCACATTCTGCACCGGTGTTCCGCCCACAGTCCCCGGAATGCCGGAAAGACACTCCACCCCTGCGCACCGGCACTCAACGGCCTGCTCGACGAAATGCCCCCAATCTTCGCCGGCGCCTACGCGGAACACCTCGCCATCGTGCTCGATGCCCTTCAACCCGACATGAAGCACGAGCCCCGCAAACCCACTGTCAGAAACCAGCAGATTGCTGCCGCCGCCGAGGACAAACAGCGGAACTCCCCGCCTGCGCGCCCACTCAGCCGCCTGCGCAATCTCCTCTTCGCTCGACGCCTCCGCAAACCACCGCGCCGGCCCCCCGATGCCGAAGGTCGTAAAGGGCGCCAGCGAAATGTTCTCAAGCATCTGCAAGAAACCAGACTACAGGAACGCCGCGCTCTCAATTTACGTTGCCTAATTTTTCTGGATGCGGACCGACCTCCAGCCTCAACGGTAGCCCTACGCGCCTCAAGCCCGTAAAATAAGCACAGGCAGCTTCCCCTGCCGGAGGAAAAACATGTATCCAGAGCTGATGGTGATTCCCATGCGCGAGGAACTTGTGCGCGCCGGTATCAAGGAAACCCGGACGGCAGAAGAAGTGGACGCTGCGCTCGCCGAGCCGGGCACAACTCTCGTCGTCATCAATTCCATCTGCGGCTGCGCTGCCGGCAGGGCTCGCCCCGGCGTCCGCCTGGCTCTCGCCAACTCTGCCAACCAGCCTGATCGCAAAATCACCGTCTTTGCCGGCCAGGACCGCGAGGCCACAGAACGTGCGCGCAGCTACTTTCAAGGCCATCCGCCAAGTTCGCCTTCCATCGCCATCCTGCGCGACGGCAAGCTGGTCTACCTCATGCAGCGCTCTGTTATCGAGCAGTCCACAGCGCAGCAGATCGCCGCCGAACTCATGCGCGCCTTCGTTGAGTTCTGCGCGAAGACGACCGCGTCGTAGAGCCTCGGTCAGACTTTCCGAATCGACCCCGGATACCGGGCTACAGTTGTGTCGGAGGTCAAGAGAGTAATTCCTTCAACGATGGATTGAGCGATGAGAATCCGGTCGAATGGGTCTTTGTGAATCAGCGGCAGATTGCCGGCCACGACGGCGTGTTTTCCCTGGACCGCTAATTCAGCGTAACCGTTGTCGAGAAGTCCCTTCCAAACAGTGCCGGGATGCGCATGAAAACTGCTCAACCCCTTCGCGTGCTTGATCGAGATTTCCCAAATGCTCGCAACGCTGAAGATCAATTCGTTGGTGGGATCCGATATCAGCTTCTTGGCGCCCTTTGAAAGGCGCGGAGACGCCTCGCTGGCCCAGAGCAGCAGATGTGTGTCCACCAGCAGTTTCATTTGCCGCCGTAGAACATCTCTTCAATTTCGTCAGCCATCATGGTGTCAAAGTCGTCGGGAACTTTGATCTTCCCTTTTAAGAATCCAATCCGCCGCTTTGCCGTGTCCTGCGCCGGGTGAAAAGGAATGACCTTTGCCATAGGCTTCCCCGCCTTTGCAATCACAAAGGGCTCTCCGCCCGCCACTTCGTCCACCAGACGCGAAAGGTGAGTCTTGGCTTCGTGAATATTGAAGGTGCGCATGCACTTCTCCAGGTAAACTAAGTCTACTTAGTTTAGTTCACATCCGAAGCAGCCTGCAAGGCAATTCCTGCGTCACGTGCAACGGCCTCCCGTATGGGGATGCCGTCCCGTCTCATACATTCAACACTCAGTCCGCTGCTCCCACCTTAGCCAGCTTCTGCACCTTGCTGTGCTTCACGGAGTAGCCGAAATAAATGATCAGCCCGAACAACAGCCAGCCGATCATCACTTCCCAGGTAATCGCCGCCAGTCGCGACATCAGGTAAATCGCCGACACGATTCCCAAAAACGGAACCAGCGGAACCAGCGGCGTCTTGAACGGCCGATGCAGTTCTGGATGTTTCACGCGCAACACCCAAACCCCCGCGCACACGATGGTGAACGCCAGGAGAGTCCCGATATTCACCAGGTCGGCGAGCCTGTCGATGGGCAGCAATGCGGGAAACAAGGCCGCAAAAATTCCAAACACGATCGTGGTGATCCATGGCGTACGGAACTTCGGATGCACAGCCGATGCCCACTTCCAAAAGAGGCCGTCCTTCGACATCGAGTAGAAGACGCGCGTCTGCCCCAGCAGCATCACCAGCATCACCGTGGCCAGCCCGAAGACCGCGCCAATCTTCACCAGCAGCGAGCCCCAGGTTACGCCGGTCGCGTCGATTCCGATGGCTACGGGGGCGCCCACGTCCAGGGTCTTGTAGCTTACCAGCCCGCACAACACCAGCGATACCAGGATGTATAAAACGGTGCAGATGGCCAGCGAACCAAGAATGCCGATGGGCATATCCCGCTGCGGCTTCTTGGCCTCCTGCGCGGCCGTCGACACGGCGTCGAATCCAATGTAGGCGAAGAAAATGCGCGACGCGCCCTTGGAGATGCCACCCCATCCAAAGTTGCCGTTGGCGTCCTTGGGCGGAATGAACGGGTGCCAGTTCAGCTTCGCCACCTCGGGATGGCGAATCAGGAAGTAACCCCCAACCACCAGAAAAATTCCCACTACCGTCAGCTTGATAAATACAATCGCCGAATTGAAGTTCGCCGACTCCTTGATGCCAATCACCAGGATGAACGTAATCACCATGACGATCGCCATGGCAACCAGGTTGAAGGCAGCGGTCACATGAGGCAACCCGGCATCGCTCACGCCCGGTGGCAGCGACACCACCGGCATCCACAGATGGTGGTAAAACACCAGCGGAGTTCCCGTCGACGCTGTCAATTGCGGCGGAATGACGATCCCAAACTGCTGCATCAGGCTATTGAAATACCCTGACCAGCCCGACGCCACAGTCGACGCGCCGAATGCGTACTCCAGCACCAGGTCCCAGCCAATGATCCATGCCACCAGCTCGCCCAGCGTGGCGTAGCCGTAGGTATACGCGGAACCGGCAATGGGAATGATCGACGCGAACTCGGAATAGCACAGGCCGGCAAAAGCGCAAGTGACGCCAGCCAGCACAAAGCTCAGCGCCACTGCCGGCCCTGCATAAAGCGCCGCGGCCTGCCCCGTCAGCACAAAAATCCCGGCGCCGACCACCGCCCCGATGCCCAGTGTGACCAGGTTTACGGCGCCAAGCGAACGCTTTAGCGTGTGTTCGCCCTGCTCGCTCGCCTCTTCGGCGAGCATCGACATGGGTTTAATGCGAAGCAGTCTGGATTTCAATGTGCCACTTCCTCCCTGACGGATGATTTGATTGGGGCAGACAGCAAAGCCTGAGATGAAGCTCCGGAATGCATTTGAGCGGTAGCCTTTGGCCGGTCCTCTAGGTCGCAACTCGTAACGCAATCATACGATAAGGTGATTGCCTGCCGGAAGGATCGCAGGTACTTTAACCTTGGAGTGCTGACGCTATGAGATTCCTGAAATGCGGGGTCCTGAGTCTAGTCGCGGTAAGTTTGTGCACGGCCTGTTGGGCGCAGGCGCAATCGGAACCGTCTCAAACGGAGATCAAAAGCTTTGTGTCGCAATACGTGGCTGCATTCAACGCCCGGGATGCGGCCCGCCTGGAGTCGCTTTATTCTTCCCGGATGCAGGCCTGCCTTGCAGCCGAGAAGACGGACCACAAGGACTTCTATGATTTCATGCTGGCGATGATGTGGCGGGATCCGATTCCGGCGAAATACACGTTTAAGGTCTCTCAGGTGAATGAAACCAACCTGAAGGCGCTCGAGACGTTCGGGCATTTTGCCGTGAAGCCTGCGCGGGAACTTCACATCGACTACCAGCAAGGCGACGATTTGGGGACCGTGGTGATCTACCTGGTGCGGGAGAATGGCCGCTTGGTCGCCGATCAGCCGTGCGCCTCGGAAACGACGATGAAAGAATTTCGGGATGATACGCCGGCGCGGGAAGAGCGCGAGGCGCACTATGAATCCCTCGCCGCTGGAATCGAAGAGCCGCTGCGCTCGCAACTGATCGCGCTGCTGCGCAGTCACAAGACCGGTGAAGCTACCGAACGCTATATGAAAGCGAGCGGCCAGGACGGCCAGACCGCAATGTTTGTAATCGACCAGCTCACTCGTGACGCGCGGCGCGGAGGGGTGCCCGATCTTTAAAAGCGTCTCGTTTTCAGGCAGAAACTGTCTCTTAATCAGACAAAAATGCTCCGAATCCAGACGGCAAGTGTCTCGTTTTCGGGCAGTGTTCCCAGCTTGGCAATTACCAGCACAATACGGCAAGCCCTGACCCGCCCATGCGCTGGCGGACTGTCGTAACCCGACAATAGGCAACAAAAACCATCAAGGACTCTTACGGTTCCCGGCTACCAGTCAGCACTAGAGCTTTTTCGCGGGCCCCTCGAGCCTCCGTTGCCCGTCCTTGAAGATCGTATAAGCGTGCCAGCTGGGTCCAATAACCTGGGACTTGAGGCGCGAGGACAACAGCTTTCTCTTCGAATAAGGTTGCCTTCCCTAAATCGCCGGAAATGCTCCACGCCAGTGCACGACCGTTGTCTGCATCGGCCAAAACTGGATTGTCGGTTCCGGCGCGCGACGCCTTCTCTGCCCTATCGAATGCTTGTATCGCGTCCTTGGGCTTTCCCGCGTCCAGATTCGTGTACCCGAGGGCTATAAGGATGCCCGCCGGATCGGGCGAGATCGCCGCTAGGTGCTCCAGTGCATTGATCGCAGCAGGATAACGGCGTTGGCTGCCATAGAGATCAGCAAGCGCGGACCAAGTTACCACCCTGGCTCCGAGCGAAGCAGATTGCAGCAGATCCCGCTCCGCTTCGCTCGGATGGCCCGTTAACAGCATGGCTCTTCCGCGAAAGTACCACAGCGCGGGGCTGCCGCCGAAGACGGACAAAGCCTGAGTGCTGGCATCGGCTGACTCCTGGTTGCGGTTTAGGATGAGCAGCAAGGCCGCGGCATTGGCCCAGCGGTTGAATTCTGTTCCTTTGTCGCTCGAATAGGGTCCTAAAGGGATTGGTGCCGTCGAACAATCAACAGGATAGTGATCGATCAGTGATTGCGTCTCCGGCATCCGTCGCACGAAGACCGCCGACACCTCGTCGAGATACACTGGCCGCCAGATCTCGCTTTTGCAATAGAGCGGAAGCACGGAGCCAACGTACTTCAATCCACTAAGGCGTGCCAGCGAGAACACAATCGTGTTGATACCGTAAAAATCCGCCGTCTGCTGCCAGTCCGGGGAGTCAGGGGGAGATTGCATCACCTGCTGCAGGCGGTTGAACAAATTCGGCCCAAAGGGAATGGCGCGTCCGTCGACGTAGTCGCTATACCTTGGCCCGAGCCGCCACAGCAGGAATCCACCGTCCTCGTAGCTGCTAAAAACTTGAGCAGGCAAGTTCTCGCGTTCGATGAAAGCCATCGCACGATCGGGAAACCACCACGAAAGCCCCGCGCCGAAGGAGGTGATTTCATCCCCGGCGAGGTAATTGCGATTGCTGACGAGGTCAACCGAGCGAATCCCTGCAAGCAGGATGAGGGTCGCTGCCACACCTCCCGCCAGGATGGCACACAGCCGCTTGTCCGGGAAACGCCGGCGGGCGTTATCCAGTTCAGTGGTTAGGACTGCGCCTCCGACAACCACCACGACGCAGGCCAAAACTACCATGAAGCGAACATGCTGCATCGCCAACCAGAGTGAGCCCGATAGTAAGACGGCGGCCAACCATTGTCGGCGAAATATGGCTACAATCGCAGCGACGGCGGCAGCCAATAGCAACCACTCGGCAGAGCTTCCAGGATCCCGAAGCGCCAAGGCCTGTTGCAGACTCGTCGGTGTAAGTGTAATGCGAGCCCACTCGGTGATGCGCTCTGAGTGGACCGACATTGCCGCTTCCTGCTGCAGGATAGCCCGGAAGATGCCCCATCCCCACGGATTGACTAGCGTTCCGAGGAACATGGCGATCAACCACAGAAGCAGGAACTTGAGACGTACCCTGGCACCCTGCCTGGGCTGCCCTCCGAACATGCGGATTGCTTCCGACACCGCGTAGATACAAGCGATTCCCAGCCCGGAGATGAAGCCCAGATGCAGATTTACCCAAGCTACCATCACAAGAGGCAAGAGCCACAATTTGCCGGTGCCGTTTTCGTGCCGTTCCCAGAGGACGCTCAGGAAAGCAGCAAACAACACGACGGTGAACATGTCGGCGCGGGGGGACGTTCGGGCTGCGATTGCCGGGACCGCGATGACGGCAAGCGCCGCCGTAACCGCCGAAGCGCGCCGCAGCAGTAAGCCAATCGTGCCGACGCAGGCGAGAGCTCCCAACCAGGAGATCAGACCATATCCTCCAAGCAGAAAAGTGGCATAGAAGATCAGTCCCGATCCGGCTGGGTAGATCCATGGCTTACCCTGGGCGGTATAAGAGAAAACGTCAGTCGAGAAGATCGCATGATGCTGTGCAACCCAACGTCCGGTTGCCATCTGCCAGAACAGGTCGAAGTCGCTGACGGTTCGCAAGCCCGCAAGAAAGGCGTACGTTAAGGCGGCGACTGAAAGGACCAAGAACCATGGCCTGCCGCGAAACCAGCTAGCCAAAAGTGATGAATGGACTTGATCTCCGTCCGGCGGAAGGGGAACCACGCTCATTCTCCACGAACTCCACGAACCTCAACGATGTGGGATATTATCCACTTTAACATTACCTGACGCGGTCCGCTGGCGGAGCTATCCCCCGGGAAATCGACGTGATTCAGGTTCTGAGTGCCAGCCTTAGCGCAAGTCACCTTACTGGATAACGTCACAATTACGGAACAACTGCCCAAATGGAAAGCTGACGCCGCGATGCAGGCTAATAGCTCAACATGGGATGGGAAGTTTGAAAGTGCGGGTCACCTCAGGCCATGGCAGAAATTGTCTGGTTCTTAGACAAAATGCTTCGAATCCAGACGGCAACTGTCTCGATTTCGGGCGGTCCTACTTGAGCGCATTCACCCAGCGGCGGAACTCGCCCACCGGATCCGGGGCACGAAAAATCGCTCCGGCAACAGCAATCACACTTGCTCCCGCAGCCAGCACGTCCGGCGCGGCCACCAGCGTAATCCCTCCCACACCAACGAGGATCGGGCCTGCACCGGCTTCCTCGCGCAGCTTGCGTACGCCTTCCACGCCAATCGGCGCCTTCGAAGTTTGTTTAGTGGTCGTGGGAAATACCGGGCCGATCGACAGGTAATCCACCGGCTCCTTCAGAATTTCCGGCAAAAGCGCTTCGCTGCCGCCAAAGGTGCCCACGATTCGTCCCGGGCCAAGCAGTCGGCGAGCCTCGGCGGGAGTGGTATCGCCAGCATCCACGTGCACGCCGTCAAAACCCGCTTCTTCAACCAGATCCGCGCGATCGTCGAGAATCAGCTTCACCTGTCCTCGAGGCAACGCACCGCGAAGAATCGCCGCGTCTGCCAGCATTTCTGCCTGAGAGCCAGTTTTGTTGCGGTACTCAAGCAGCGTCACGCCAGCCTCAGCCAATCCACCGCCCAGCCGTCGCAGAAACTCCGCGCGGCCTGCCGATGGAATGATCGAAGCGTCAAGAATGGGATAAATTTTCGGAAAGGAAAAGGGCATGAAACAAGACTAGCCGATCAGGAGCGAAAAAGAAGAACAGGGATGTCGGAACTCTGCGGCCCACCTCAGCGAGCAGTCCTGTTCCCTGTTCCCTTATTCCCACGGTCCCTCGATCCGTGCCTTCCTCACATTTCGTCCGCCGAAGGTCCATACACCCCCGGAACCTTCGCATTGAGAAGGCGCAGATACACTCCCAATTGAGCACGATGATGCACCATGTGGCTCATCACCATTTCGCGAAAAACCTCGCGGCGTGGCGAATCAACGAACGCCTGCCCACCGAAGATAAACTGCCAGTGCTTGTCCCATTGCTCCGCTGGAACTGCCGCAATGGCCCCGCGTACCGTGGGCAGATCCTTATCGAACTTCTCTAGTAGCGCCGCCTTGTTGGCTGGCACATAAGGATCCCACTTGTGATCGGCTGCGAACTCCATTTTGTCCTTCGTCAGAGTGGCCAGCGCCCAGTCCCCCGTCATGTCGGTCAGGTGTCCGGCCAACCGGCCAAGACTCATAGACTTCGGGTGGGGTTTGTGGTTCAAATCGGCATCGGCCGGGATGGCCTCCAGCATCTTACGCGTCTTGGCCGTCTCGCGGTCGTATTCGGCAATCAGGTCTGCTTGAAAATCCATTTCGGGCAACCTCCTCGTTGCCAAAACAGCATACCCCATTCCACTCTAAAAGGCGAAGAAAAAGCGATAAATAGTCGCACGGTCCAGGAAGCTCTGGGCAGGCTGACGCCGAGACATACCGCCGAGCACTAGATGAATCGACAGGAAACAAACGACGCCGACCACGCCGCCTGCCAGCCGGCCGGGCCGCCTTGCGGAAGCGGATTTGGCCCAGGCACTCCGCATGCCGGCGGGAACGGCCCTGTTGCGGGCGGGTCAGTTTGCAGGTAGCTTCCGTGCCCGTAATTCCATTCTTTCGGAATCTGGTAAGGCGGCAGATAGTGCGCCGGCCTTTGGCTCGGGCCAAACCGTCCCAACGCCGACTCCCACCAGGGATGATTGTCGTCGATGAAATCCGAGGCAAAGTCGCCCAGGGGAAATGCCCATCGGAGCACCTCGTCCTCTTTCGACGCGAGCACCGAGATGACATCCACTTTGGACTGTACATTCTGAAACTCACTGGTCAGGCAGTTGTCGCCGATGGCCCCGGCCATGAGGATTGCCCTGCGCACCGGCAACTGCATCTGGCTGATCGTTTGCAACACTACGCGCGCCCCAAGGCTATGCGAGCAAAAGGAAACACTGGCCACACTCCCAAGATTAGCGTCGAGGAACTGCGCCACTTTGCTTCCCGCAGCCATGGCATGAGCCGGTTCCGCCGGATAGCACAACGCGTGAAGAGATTCCGAGTCCCCCGGCCAAAGCAGCCCGATGAAGACCGCGGAAGCAGGCAAAGTGAGCAACTGCCGCCACATCGAAAGAGTCCGGATGCCATCGGCGCGGTTCACATTGAACCCGTGCGTCGCGATCAGCACGTCTTTGCCCTGGATGAAACTCTTTAAATCGGGCAGGGAAAGGTTGACGTACTTGCTCTGGTCAGCGTAGTTGTTTCCACCTGTCCACTGATAAAGCTGCACGTTGTCTTGGACGTCGCCGCCGCCCCACAGCATACGAAGATCGAGAAAGCGGGTGATCGGATCCATCGCGGGCCTCTACCTCTTCACCAATTGCATGGTGTTCACGGCCGTGGCCAGAGCCGTCGAAAGATCCTTGGCAATCGGCGCCAGCGGCGTGGCCAGCAGGCCAATGAGCAGGGCGATGCCGAAGTGCTTCAAGTCCCAGGTGCTCGCCACAATAGCGCCGCCCGCCAGTGCAAGCACCACGGCGATTGCGGCCGCCAGTCCGCGCGTCCAGTTGCGATACACCTGATCGGCATGCTGGTAAGCGGCGTCGAGTTGCGCAGTCACAATCAGATCGAAGCGCGAAAACACGTCGCTCTCATGCGGCAGCAATGAGACGCCGGCTGCGGTCTTCGTGGCTACCGAAGTGAACACTGCCGGGTCAACACTGGTCTGCTCGGCCAGCGCCCCGGCATTCTCTGCACTCATGTGCAGCTTGATGAGCGACTTGGCGATCGCCTTCTGGCTGGTCAAGTCGGTCCCGTTCACCCAATTGGCAAGCAGAGATTGAAGAATTCCATTCTGCGGCAGCGCATTCAGTGGAGACGTTGCGTTTGCATCTCCGGGGGTAAGAGCGGCAACTGCCTTGCGGATTCCCCCAAACCCGATTTTGTTGATCCAGGGATTCACCGGCTTGCACGCTTCCAGCAGCCCAAAGGCCGCCGTTCCCAATCCGCCCACGGCCGTGATGATCCCAGTCAGATGCGAGGTAACAAAATCGGCATTCATGATCCCGTCCTTTCGCATACACGCAAAGCGTAATACAGGGAGCCTGCTGCGGAAACAGAAAATTGTACGCAAAAACTCTGCTGCGAGCCCGGTGCGTAATGGCTGGCTGCGGATGGATCGCTCCACCCGCCGTGCAAATTCACGCCGGCTGCTCCTCCCCTTCGGGTCTCGGCGCCAGAAACCGCTCCATAAACCCCGTATCGAATTCGCCGGCGCGAAACCCGGCATGCTGAAAGATGGCCTGGTGCAACGGAATCGAAGTATCGATCCCCTGCACGATGAATTGGTCCAGCGCGCGCGCCATCTTGGCGATGGCTTCTGCGCGGTCGGCGCCATGCGTGATCAGCTTGGCGATGAGCGAGTCGTAATAGGGAGGGATCACGCCCTCGGCATACTGCGCCGTATCCACGCGTATTCCGTTGCCGCCCGGCAAATTGAATGCCGTGATCTGCCCGGCCGACGGCGTGAACCGCTGCGGATGCTCGGCATTAATGCGGCACTCGATGGCGTGGCCGCGGATTTCGAGCTTCGCAGGCAGAATCGCATCCAGCCTCTCGCCGGCAGCGATGCGCAGTTGCGCTTTCACGATATCCACGCCGGTAATCGCCTCCGTCACCGGGTGCTCCACCTGAATGCGCGTGTTCATCTCGATGAAGGAAAGCTGATGGTCGCCATTCATGAGGAACTCCACCGTGCCTGCATTCTGGTAACCGATCTCGCTCAGACAGCGGCACAGCGTGCGGCCGATTTCTTCCCGCATCTGCGGCGTCACCTTTAGGCTCGGCGCCTCTTCAATCAGCTTTTGATGGCGGCGCTGAATGGAGCACTCGCGCTCGAAGAGCGAGGCCACGTTGCCGTGCTCATCGGCCAAAATCTGGAACTCGATGTGGCGTGGCTGTTCAATGTACTTCTCCATGTACAGTTCGCCGTTGCCGAAAGCGTTGGCCGCCTCGGCAAACGCCGCGTGGTAGAGATTGGGCAGATCCTCGCCGTCACGGACGATTCTCATGCCGCGCCCGCCGCCCCCGGCCTTGGCTTTCAGGATGACCGGATAGCCCACCTCATCAGCCCACTTGCGCGCCTCTTCGGCTGTTGTCAGGATGCCCTCCGATCCCGGCAAGATGGGCACCTTAGCGTTTTTCATCGCCTGGCGGGCCTTTTCCTTTTCGCCCATCAGCCGCGTCACCTCGGGCGGCGGCCCAATGAACTTGATATTCGACGCGCGGCAGACTTCGGCAAAGTTCGCGTTCTCGCTCAGCAGACCGTAGCCTGGATGGATCGCCTCCACATCCGCGATCTCGGCCGCGGAAATAACCGCCGGCACATTCAGATAGCTGTCCGACGCTCGCGGCGGTCCGATGCAGATGGCCTCATCGGCAAAGCGGACGTGCAGCGAATCGCGGTCGGCCTCGCTGTACACGGCAACCGTGCGAATGCCGAGTTCCCGGCACGCATTCAACACGCGCAACGCGATTTCACCGCGATTTGCAACCAGAACTTTACGAAACATGGAGTCCTTAGAGAGCGGTGTTAGTGGAGCTAGCGGTGTTAGCGGAGTTAGCGGGGTTAGCGGAGCTAGCGGTGCTAGCGGTGCTAGGCCGGGCGCTGGGGCGCAGTGACTTGAGCAGGCCATTCAGAATACGCGCAACTTCCCATGCTTGGTCCATCAACTCGAGCCCTTTCCGCTTGTCCAAATAGCCCAGATCGATCGCTAGCTCCAACTGAGTCTGCATCTCGTAAAGAGACCCGCGTGCGTTGCCCAAGAAATGCCGAAACTGCAAGTCGGTCAGCCTGCCATGGCCTTCAGCAACATTGCTGGCAACTGAGACGGAAGAACGGCGAATCTGATCGGCCAAACCGTATGCTTCGCGCTTAGGCAACAATTCAGTGAGTGCATAAGTCTGCCGTGCCAATGTCATTGCCTTTTGCCAAACAATCAGGTCTCGATAGCTCTTTGGCCTTGCCATGCTTCCCTCTGCAGCGTGCGCCTAGCTCCGCTAACCCCGCTAGCTCCGCTAACTCCGCTAACTCCGCTAACTCCGCTAACTCCGCTAACCCCGCTAACTCCGCTAACTCCGCTAACTCCGCTAACCCCGCTGTCTTATCGCAAACAACGGCTGGCCGAACTCGATAGGCTGTCCGTCCGTAACAAGGCACTTTACCACTTCGCCCTCCGCGTCGCACTCGATCTCGTTCATCAGCTTCATGGCCTCGACCACGCAGATCACCTGGCCTTTCGTCACGTGCTCGCCAGGAGAAACAAAGGGCGAGGCGCCGGGCGAAGGCGAGCTATAGAACGTGCCCACGATCGGCGACTTCACAAGGTGCAACCCGGCGTCGGGGTCGGCTGGTGCGGCCGGAACAGGCGGAGCAGATGCCGTTTGCGCCGCGGCCGGACTAGTCGGCGCCATTCCCGCCGGAGCCGCCCTCAGCAATCCCGCCAGATTG
Source organism: uncultured Acidobacteriaceae bacterium (assembly GCA_963848805.1). GTDB lineage: Bacteria > Acidobacteriota > Terriglobia > Terriglobales > Acidobacteriaceae > Telmatobacter. The sequence goes on from CAWKFD010000009.1 coordinate 415,266, forward strand.
TTCAGCCCTGCAGAAGCGCTATCCTGCGCATTGAATTTGAGCCGGATCTTCAAGTCGCCGCGTTCCACATCGAATTCGGCAACCTGGTGATGCTTCAAAAACTCAATCAGTTCTCGCAGATCTTCGATGTCTTGTTTCTTCATTCGTTCGTTAGTCTCCACTTGCCCGTTCCAAATGGGCTGAAGGAAAAATCTTCGGCACGAAGTCAGTCATGCCGTAAACACAAAAGATAACGCGGCTTTACTGGCTGCGGAGAAAGTCACAGCTTTCAAAAGGGCACGACCGGGGCACCCTCTGTGCCGCGCGCCGATAAAGCCACTCAAATTATCTCAAAGTTCAACAAGTGCCTTCGTCGCCGGAGTAAGCACCTCGCTGCCGTTGCGCGTGACAGCCACCATATCCTCAATGCGGATTCCGAACTGGCCCGTCAGGTAGATTCCGGGCTCGATAGTCACCACCATGCCGGGCAGCAGGCGCGACGTTTGTCCCCTGCCAACCCGTGGCGGCTCGTGAATTTCCAGTCCTACGCCGTGGCCGGTCGAGTGCGTAAACGCCTCGGCTAATCCCTCCCTGCGCAACACGCTGCGCGCGGCCTCGTCCACTTCCGCGCAGCTCACACCTGAGGAAACTGCTTTGACCGCCGTCTCCTGGGCCTCCAGTACTGCGTAGTATGCGTCCCGCTCCCGGGACTTTGGCTTGCCCAGAAAAACGGTGCGGGTCATATCAGAACAGTAACCTTTGAGGATTATACCGAAGTCGAGCGTCACAAACCCCCGTCGTGGCAGCGGCGCAGCCGTGGCGCGTCCATGCGGCAAAGCCGAGCGCAACCCTGAGGCAACAATCGTCTCGAACGACATTCCTTCGGCGCCCAACGTTCGCGCCCGGTGTTCCAGTTCCGCGGCAATTTCAATTTCCGGAATGCCGGGCCGCATGAATCCCAGGATGTGCTCAAACAACCGGCAGCCCAGCAGCGCCGCCTCTGCCATCACCGCCAGCTCGTCCTCATCCTTCACGCAACGCAAAATCTCCACCAACGGCGTGGGCGCGGCCTGCAGGAATCCTCGCCGAAGGCGGCTGGGCAGCTCCGACTTCCAGCGCACCAACTCCGCCACTGTCGTCCTTGCGGGGTCGAATCCCGCGACTGTCACGCCGGATTGCGCAGCTAGCCACTGAATGCCCGCGACCGAAGGCGAGCCTGAAACGATCTGCACCTGCGCGGCTTGAACCTCTTCGGCAGCCTGCGCCGTATAGCGGCCATCGGTGAACAGCCGTGCCGTCCGCCGCGTCACCGCCAGCGCCGCGCTGGAACCCGTAAATCCGGAAAGATAGCGGAGATCGGGAAGATGCGTGACGAGGAGTCCGGGAAGCCCGGCGCGAGTCAGCTTGCGGCGCAGCGCGCCGACGCGGCGAAAGTGGTCCACGGGGTCAGTTTTATCACAGGGGTCGAAAAACAGTGGTCAATGATCAATGGGCAGTGGTCGGAGATCGGAAGTCGATTCGCATACAGCCTTGTTGTGAAGCTCGAGTCGTCTAACTTGCCGTCCGCCTCAACACAAGATTCCGCTGCTCAATTTGAATGTGGCGCTCGCTCTCGAAGTCCTGTGTCACAACCACCTCGCATCGAACCGTAAACGGTACGCCGCCTAGCGAACTTTTCTCGATCACGGCGAAGTTGTGAAAGAACCGAGCGTCCAGCGATGCCGCGCCCACGATCACAGTGGCCGTCAACTTCGTGTTCCAGGAAGGGTCATTATCGATCATTAAACTCCAACCTATTGGAGCGTTTGGAGCACTCACAATTCTGCCGGAGTCCACCTCAACACTGAAACCGACAACACGTTCGCCCGGAGCCAGGCGGAGATTTGGGATAGTAAGCGTGTACCGTTGGTCGTTGTGGGGAAGCGACTTCGTTTGCGCTCTCAGAGATACACAACTCAGAAAGGCCGCAACACATACGGCAAACGTCAATCGGCAACGGCGATCAAACGCGATCATTTGCACGAACCCAAGGGGCCTTCTGTTCCCTGTTCCCTAATCCCTGTTCCCTGCTTTTACACCGCCGGCTGCACCGGCTTTTTCTTGGCAGGGTCCGCGTGCAACTCGCTCTGCCGGTCCATCCATTCGTCCAGGCGGCTGCGCTTGAAGCGCCAGCGGTTGCCCAGTTTGAATGCGGGCACGAAACCCTCCGAGGCGTATTTGTAAAGCGTGTCGGGAGAGATCCCGAGATAATCGGAGGCCTGGCGAATGTCCATGACCTCGCGCACTTCGGGAACCAGCAGGTTGGAGCGGGCTGCAGCGTTGCGCATAATTACCTCCCGGAAAATGGGATGTTTGCGCAGGGGCATCCGGCAAACGTCCCGGTCATTTTGTATTGAACCCGAATTAATCGGGTAATTCAAGGATTTTCCGGAAATTAAAGGAAGTTGACGGGCTTCGCCGTGCTGAGAATAAGGCATTCCCACGGCAAAAACTATCCACTTGCGCACCGGTTGGGCACATGGCAAGCTCGAAGCGCAACAGATTGTGCTATTGGAGCAAATGGTGCCTCTGAAGGGTTCGTCGCCAACACAGCGCCTGTCGCTGACCCGCTGAAAAGCTTAGTTCGAGTCCGAATCGTCGCGACGGTGCAAAGTCGGCGGCCCATCGCCGGAGTCAGAGGAAGTACTGTTGCCGGCTTGGCTGCCCGAACCGCTGCCGCCAGAACTGCCGGAACCGCCATTTGTGTCCGGTCCCGTGCTTGCCCTACGCAGAGACGGCTTGTTGTTCCCTCTGGTGTCGGTCAGGCGGCGCTTGTTTTCAATGCGCGCCAGCCGCGCCTTTACGTCGTCGAACTCCGAAGTGGTCACCGTGTATTCATCCCTGGCTGGCAGAATGTGCGCAATCTCCTCCTGCGTGTGCAGAATGCGGTCGGGAGTCTGCGGATGGTCGCTGAACGCCTTCGCTACCAATCCCGGCTTGCGCTTCTCCAGCGCCTGTATCTTTTCAAAGAAGGTGATGAAGGCTTGCGGATCGTATCCGGCCCGGTACATGTACTGCACGCCAAGATAGTCGGCCTGGGCCTCGAAATCGCGCGAGAACTGCAGGAACGTGATCGGAATCGCCAGTTGCGCTGCTTCGTAGATCCCGTATCCGGTCAAGTCATAGGGAAGCATGATCATCAGCGGCACCATGCCGATTTGCGCGTAGTTCATCCGCGTCATCTCGCGGGCCGCGTGGTGCGCGCAAACGTGCGCCGTCTCGTGCGCCATCACTCCGGCCAGTTCCGCTTCCTCGTCCGCCGCAAGAATCAGTCCAGAGTTCACATAGAAAAACCCGCCCGGCAGCGCCATGGCGTTGATCTCGTCCGAGTCGATCACTTTGATGGTGAACGGCACCTTGCAGTCGGAGTTCTTCACAATGTTCTGCCCGATGCGGTTCACGTATTCGTCCACCACGGGATCGGTAATGAATTTGGTGCTCTTCTCGATCTCGTCGGCGTACTGCTTACCCATCTTGATTTCGCCATCGGTCGAGTACCAGTTGCCCATTCCGCGGCCGCCGATGTTGCGATTGCCCACGGCGCTCACGTCCTCAATGCTGCCCGGCTTCACCTTCTCCATCTGGCTGCCAGGGTCCACAACCTTCTCCGGGTTCACCTGGTTCGGTCCCGAGCAATCGCCGCCCGCGGCTGTCGTTCCCGGTGCCGGCTTCGTTGTTGACGTGGACCCGGACGCGGGCGCAGGGGGCGTCGTGTCGCTCCCGTCCTTGTCCTGCCCCTTATCCTTCTTTTTCTTGTCGTTGTTGTCCTCAGGCGGGTTATCGACCGCTATGCAGGGCGCAAGCTGGCCGTTATTTGATCCATTGCTGTCTCCGTTCGACGCCGTGGTGGAATCCGGCTGCTTGGAAGGCAGCGGCTGATCTCCACCCACAGGAGTAGTCCCGGGAGCAGGCTGCGCCGTCCCGGATGGGGCCTGCGTTGTGGGCGTACTGGCTGGAGCCGTGCTAGCTGGCGAGCCGCTCGACTGCGCCCAAGCTGCCGCAGACAGCGACAGCGCCAATCCCGCTAACACCGCAGTCCTCAAACCCATGCGATCCGTTACTTTCATGACGTAACCTCCGCCCCAGTTGGCGCACCGTTGCCCCGCTTCGCTCAACCTCTTAGACGCAAGTATCCGCCACTTTGGTAACAAATGGAAGGGAGGAATTCTGACAGAACGAGCTAGATTGGTCGCGCCAGGGAACGCCGGTCGCCTGATCGGGGTCCCCGACGACAGGTCTTCGTCGTTGGTAGTAGACCGGCTGTCGCGCAGGCCTCCAGGCCCTCACACGCTCGGGGCCGGTCCGAGACGGGCCGATTCGAATCGCACCCGTAGCTGTTGTGAGAAATGCCGGCTCCCAACCCGCTCTTTGAGGTCGCAACCACCGGCGAGTAGAGTGAAGAACATAGAATTGGAGTGGCACTTTGCGGCGGAGCGTCTTGATAGCCGTCCTGATGGCTTTCAGCGGGGCAATGCCCACGGTTGGGCAAACGCTGCCTCCGTTCCTCAACCCTCATCGCCCTGATCCGCCCAGACATGGCAGCCACGGCAGGCCACCCCAGATCCCCGCGCCGTCAGCCCCTCCGGTTATCTTTGACGCCTCCATCTTCGGCTCTCCGCTCCTCCTCGACAAAGATTGGCGAGTAGGAGTGACGGCCGATCCGGCAGCAGCCACGCCAGGCTTCGACGATTCCTCGTGGGCCATCCGCGACGCCAGGCCGTCCATAAATGAGGTCCCGGACAAGGCTGGGCCCCACACCCCCTCCGGCGACCGGCCGCCCGGCGGTCCACAGGGAACGGCTCCGCAAGAAGGTCCACAGCGCTACGCATGGTTCCGGCTCCATATCAAGCTGGCTCCCAATCACGGGCCCGTCGCGCTGTTGATCGAATTGCCCGTTTCGCAAAGCGCTTCCATCGTCCTTGGCCCCACGGCGCTGCCTCCCGAGGTATTCGCCAACGGCAGCCAGATCCAGCCCGAGGGACCGCACGGCGACGCTCCGGAGCATTACCAGCAGATCTCCCGCATCTACAATCTCAACGTGCCGGCGTCTGAAACCTCGCTCACGCTGGCGGTGCGAACCATCGATGCTCCCGTCGGCTACGGCGCATACACCAGCTTTTTCTCCGGCCGCAGCTTTCTCCTCGGCAACCACGCCGATCTCGCGCGCGAGCTCAATGTGTCGGCTGATCGCGACCTCTTCGAGCGGATGCCGCGGCTCGTGTACTCGGTGCTTCTCGTGGTGCTGGCCATCTTTCTCTTCGCCCTCTATTTCGCGCAGAAGGGCCACATCGAGTACCTCTGGCTGGCCTTGCACGAACTCGTACAGGCGCCCATCGGCTTTATCGAGCTGGCCGGCCACTCCGCCCGCATCGATACCATTTGGTACGCCGCCGTCGAGTTGCAGCTCGTCCTTGCCTCCGCCTATCTCTTCTTTGAGTTCCTCGTCGCCTTCCTCTCTCTGCCGCCGCGCTGGTACATCAAGGCGCTTCGCTATGCCGCGCCCGTCCTGGGCGGCGTCGGGCCAGGCCTGCTCACGCTGCTTCTTGTCCAACACAGCAGAACCATCGCCGTGCTTCTCGTCAGCATTTTTGCTTGCAGTTTTTTGTGGATAATCGGCTGGTCGATCTTCATCTTCGGCACTCTCATCGCGGCAGCGCTGCGCCGCAACTTCGAGGCTGGCCTGTTCCTCATTCCCCTGGTTTTCAGCCTGCTGGGCATTGTCGAGCCGGTTGTGATGTCCGCCATTAGTCAAGACACAGGCGCTGCGTTGCCCTCCCCGCTCTCTTTTCAGGCCGGCCCTGTCCCCATTCATATTGGCTCCTTCGGCGACTTCACCGGCATCCTTGTCATCGTGCTCATCATCTTCTTTCGCTTCCTGCGCATTCAGCGGGACCAGGAGCACGCAACCAGCGAGATGGAGGCAGCGCGCAGCGTGCAGGCGTTGCTGATTCCCCAGGAAAAGCCGGCCACGCCCGGATTCGAAGTCGACTCCGTCTACAGTCCGGCAAGCGAGGTGGGCGGCGATTTCTTCCATGTGCAAATGGGCGAGGGCGGCATGCTCGTTGTCATCGGCGATGTCGCCGGCAAGGGGCTCAAGGCCGCAATGAACGTCTCATTGCTCATGGGAGCGCTGCGCCGCACCCATGAGCATAGTCCGGCCAGGATTCTGGAGTCGCTGAACCGCGTGCTGGCCGGAACCGAAAGCTTTACCACTTGCCAGGCGATATGGTTCGCTTCCGGTGGTGAGATGGTCGTGGCCAATGCCGGCCACGTGCCGCCCTATTTGAACAGCCAGGAGATCGCCCTGCCCGGCGGACTGCCCCTGGGTGTGCTGCCCGAAGTGACGCAATATGAAGAGGTTCGCTTCTACCTCCATCCTGGCGATCGTGTTCTCTTGCTCTCCGATGGAGTCGTCGAAGCCCGCCAACCCTCAGGCGAGCTCTTTGGTTTCAAGCGCCTGGCCCATCTGTGCAACCAGTCCGCGTTCTACCTGGCTGAAGCCGCAAAAGCCTTCGGGCAGCAGGACGACATCACAGTGCTCACCGTCCGCCGCCAGGTGCAGGTTGTGGCAACGTAGCCTGTGCCGCTCTCTCACCGGGCTGCGGTTTTTTTGTGCGGGGGCAGGAAAGCGCTCTATCCAAATAACTTATTTATAATCAGCGCAAATGTTCGTTTGAGAGGTGCGCCGGACCGGCCAAATGTTCGCTCAAGTGGTGCCGTTTGCCCCGCAAATGTTCGCTCGGGAGGGTGCGATTCTTCGAGACAAATACCGAGAATAGTTGCGAACAATTCGCATTTAGAACCGAGAATGGTTGCGAATAAGAGCCGAGTCGCACCAAGTAATTTCCCAAAAGTGCGTCTAAACAGGGTGGACTGACCCCCAAAAGTGAGACAGCTAAAATATGCGCATCTTGCAGCGAAGGGGGACTGCGAGTGGCGAAACGAGAAGCAGGATGGCGACCAGAATCGTTCCGGGCGATGGCGGTGGAGCGATTGCGGACGTGCATGCACGTAGGCCGGCTGTGCGAGGAACTGGGAGTGAGCCCGAGTACTCTTCGCAAGTGGCGCAAGCAGTTTGCGGCGCGTCATGAGGCCGAGCCGGTGCTGGCCGAGCGCGCCGGCGAGACGCTGGAGGAGGAGAACCGCCGGCTGAAGCGTGCCTTGGCGGAGAAGGTTCTGGAAGTGGATTTTTTACAGGGTGCCTTGCAGCACATCGCGGCTCGACGCCGGCAGAACACCGCGTCTGGCGCGAGGGCATCTACGCCCGGATCCGGGCAATGATGCCGATGCCAGGCGCCCTGAGTGTGGAACGGATGTGCCGGGTGGGGGCAGTGAGCAGGGCCAGTTTCTATCGCTGGCTGGAGCCCGAGTTGCCGGTGGAGGCGGAGATGGAGGTGCGGTCGGCGATCCAGGCTGTAGTGCTGGAGCACCGGCGGCGCTATGGTTACCGGCGGGTAAGCCAGCAGTTGCGGCGCCGGGGAATGATCGTCAACCATAAACGTGTGGCGCGGCTGATGCGCGAAGATAATCTGCTCGCCGTCCCGTCGCGGGCCTTTACCTCAACCACCAACTCGGGCCATGAGTTGGAGGTTTACATGAATCTGGCGGCGCGTATGAAGCTGACTGGAATCAACCAGTTGTGGGTGGCCGACATCACCTATATCCGGCTCCTGGGCGAGTTCGTGTATCTGGCCGTGGTGCTGGATGCGTTCTCGCGCAAGGTGGTGGGCTGGGCGCTGCAGCGGACCCTGACAGCGCGGCTGACGCTGGCGGCGCTGGAACAAGCCATCGGCGATCGGCAACCGCCGCCAGGCCTGGTTCACCACTCCGATCGCGGCCTGCAGTATGCCAGTGAAGAATACGTCAGGGTGCTGCGCCTGCATCGGATCGTGCCCAGCATGAGCCGGCCCGCCAACCCCTACGACAACGCCTTTTGCGAAAGCTTCATGCGCACTCTGAAACGGGAAGAAATCGATGCCCGGTCCTACCGCAGCATGGAAGAGCTGCGCGATCACATCGAAGAGTTCATCGAACGGTATTACAATCGTTGCCGGCTGCACTCGGCTCTGGGCTATCGGCCGCCGGAGGAGTTCGAGCAGATAGCTGCCGTTGCCCAGCCGCAGGCCAGCGGTGGGGCAGCGGCCTGCATGAGTTTTCCAAGGCATGGGGAAATCTATCCACCCGATGTCGGTTCAAAAAACCGGGAGCAGGGTGGGTCCCCGCTCCCGGCGCTCATCGGTACGGATGAGTCACCAGCCGGCTATTCCTTGCCGGGTTGCTCTCCAGCAGCGCCCGGCTCCGCTTCACCGGCCAACGCCATGGTGGATCAAAACCGGGCGCTTGGCATAACCAAAAACAGCAAACGGCGAGTGCGCTCAATGCAAACTGTCTCAACTTAGGGGTTCACCGCAAGGGCTCTGCGGCCCTAAATGGTCACTTTTTGGCCCATTTTGCGCATGTTTTCGCGCGTTTTTGCTGTCTGGGCGAGCGCACTTGCGCCGTTCACCAGTTTCCCCTCCCGCTGAGAATGGATGTGCGCGCCGAGTGGCCAGCCGCCGGCCTCAGCCGCGCGGAGTTTGCGCGCCGGTTTGCGCTCGACCCGCGGGCTTTGCAGGATTGGGGACAGGGACGGCGGCGTCCGGATCGCGCGGCACGGGGTTATGCAGGGCTGGGATCACAAACCTTCACCGTTATATCCCATTCGCCGAGCCCTGGGCGCGACGTTCTTTCGCCCGCTGAAGCGGGCTACGAGCCGCCCGCGGTCTACGCTCCACTGCCTTCTACTCCCTATTCCATATTCCCTGCCTTTCAATTTTGCAGGTAATTACCCAGCTTCGGCGCTTACGGTTCCCATGACCGATGAACCATGGCCACGAATCACGATCCACGGTTCGCTGCCCACGGTTTCCACGGGATGGAGCGCGGCTGCGCCGCGATTTGTTATACTCCCGGGCATCCCTCGGAAAGGAACCCTTTGACGATGCTGCATCCCGCACGCCCGCACAGGGGCTCGTCGCTATTGGGCACATTCGTCCTTCTAATCTGCTGTTTGGCGGGAACACAACACCTGTCGGCTGGAACGCGGCTGAATGAAAAGTCAGAGGAGCTGATCAATGCCGCCAAAGACGGAGATTACCTCAAGGTGCAGGAGTTACTGGCCAAAAAGGCCGACGTGAACGCCAGGGCTCCCGGAGGGGGAACAGCGCTGATTGCGGCGGTGCTACCGGGGTACATAGAAGTGGTGAAAGCGCTGCTGGCCGCCCACGCCGACCCGAACGCCGCAATCTCTGGCGGCTGGACGGCTCTGATGCTCGCCGCAGGTCAGAACCGGCTAGAGGTGGTGAAGGCCTTGCTAGCCGCCAATGCGGACCTGAACCTGACGACAACGGCCGACGTGAAGCCGCCGATTCCGGAGGGATTTACGGCGCTGATGGCCGCCTCTGGCCAGGGCAACATCGAAATTGTGCGGGCATTGCTGGCGGCCAAAGCCAACGTAAACGCGAGGACAAAGCCACAGGGCCTTACAGCACTGATATTTGCAGCCTCGTCCCAGCACCTGGAGGCGGCGCAGGTGCTGATCGAGGGTGGGGCCGATGTTGACGCGAGGCAGGGGGTAAACGGTCCGACAATGCTGATGACGTTTGCCGAGTCGGGGTATCTCGCCGGTGTCCAGTTGCTCGTGCGGACCAGCGCCAATGTGAACGCCACAGACAACGACGGCATGACCGCGTTGGATACAGCAATGGCCCACGGGCACACCGATGTTGTGCAACTGCTAAAGAGTGCCGGCGCTTTGCCTGGCAAACCTGTGGAGCCAGGGAGGGAAGGCATCTTTGTTGCCGCCAAGATGGGCGATGTCGCCCGCGTGAAGGAGCTGCTGGCCTCCGCGCCCAATGTGAACGCCAGGTCAGGCGACGGCAGCACGCCTCTCATCATCGCCTCAGCGGCAGGACACCTGGGACTGGTACAGATGCTGATCGAAAAAGGGGCCGGTGTGAATGAGAAGAGGAACGATGGCACCACCGCGCTGATGTTTGCCTCCCAAGGCGGCCATTTTGAGGTCGTGCAAACGTTGCTTGCAAGCGGGGCCGATGTGAATGCCGTGAACGATGGCGGCGGGACCGCGTTGATTGTGGCCTCGCAGCATGGGAGCCTTGACGTCGTGCAGGCGCTGATTGCGAAGGGCGCCGTGGTGAATGCAACCGCGAGCAATGGAGGCACCCCGCTGTTACTGGCTGCCCAAGAGGGCCACCTTGACGTGGCGCAGGCGCTGATCGCCAGCGGGGCGAATGTCAATGCCAGAAGCGGTAATGGATGGACCGCGCTGATTCAAGCCTCTGAGAACGGCCACGCGGATGTAGTGCGGGCGCTGCTCGCCGCCGGCGCCGAGGTGAACGCAAAGCAACCTGGCGACGGCGTCACAGCGTTGCAGTTTGCATCACAAAATGGACCCAGTGAGGTAGTGGTGGCGCTGCTGGCCGGCAAGGCCGATGTGAACGCAAGAAAGAGCGATGGCACCACGCCGCTGATGTCCGCATGCGGGGCAGGATACCTGGATGTTGTGAAGGTACTGCTGGCCGCCAAGGCCGATGTGAATGCAATGTCGAACAACGGAGCAACACCCCTGATGTTTGCGTCGAATCATGGCCACCTAGATGTAGTCCGGGCGTTGCTCGATGCCGGAGCGGATGTAAATGCCAGGGGAACGGTTGACGGCTATACGGCACTGACCCATGCATCCGCGACTGGCCATGCGGATGTGGTGCAGGCACTACTCGATGCCAAGGCTGACGTGAACGCAAAAACGGACAAGGGCTATACCGCACTGATCCTGGCCTCGGTTGCGGGCCACGCGGACGTGGTGCAACTGCTGCTCTCAGCCAACGCCGACCCCAGCGTGCGTGTATTAGATGGCTGGACAGCGTTGAGATTTGCCACGGAAGACGGCCACGAAGATGTCGTTCAAGCGATCAAGGCAGGCGCCATGTCGAGGCAGGCAGCCTTCGAAGCTTTGGATCGAATTTTGCTGCTCCCGGTGGTGGACGCGCGGCTGGACAAGACCGTGAAGATCAACCTGGAGGGCCTGCGCAAGTTCACACAGAAGGTTTTGGAAGGGAAACACTTCTCGGTGGTTCAAGCAGACGCCCCAGAGGCAGGGGAGCGCTGGGTCCTGGTTCTAACTGTCAAGAGCCTTGAGAACCGTGCCCCTGGCGTCCCCGCAGCCTCTGTCGATGGGGTTATTTGCGACACCCAAGCCCCGGACAACCTGCCAGTATGCGGGGGACGGGGAAGCAAATTTTGGGGCGGAACGGGGACGGGGCAATTCAACCCCATCCAGCCCACGCCGCAAATCAATCAGTACAATGCGATGGCGGATGCCACCTCGGCAATTCTGACGAATCTCACCTGGGAAGTTTTTGGACTTGCCAAAGGGGATGCGTTGTCAAACGCGGTCGCCAGTCTTCTCGATAGCATTCCCAAACTGCCGAAAAAGAAAGAGAGGTGAAGCACAGAAAGCAAAAGGCATCGCTTCAGGGACTGAGAGGCTAAGGGAATAAGGGACCAGAAGACGATTGAGTTGTACGTCGGTTGGACGCACAATGAAGATGGGATACGTTGCGGCGACCCCCGAACGACATCCCTCAGGGCGGTTATCCGCGTAGCCAGTCTTTTGCTACTTGCACGATCACGTCGCGGCCGACGTCGCTGATGGCGTTGGTGAGGGGGAGCTTTTTGGGGCAGGCTTCGACGCAGTTCTGCGCAAAGCCGCACTCCTGGATGCCGCCGTCGCCGGCGAGCGCGCGGAGACGCTCTGGCTTGAGGACTTTGCCCGTGGGATGGTTGTTGAAGAGCTTGACCTGCGCGATGGTGGCCGCGCCGACAAAGTCAGTGGCCTCGTTGAACTGCGGGCAAACTTCCATGCAGCAGGTGCAACTGATGCAATTCGAGAGCGGGTAGTTCGCCTCCTGCTGCTCGGGAGAGAGGCGCGGGCCGGCGCCGAGATCGTAAGTGCCGTCGACGGGAATCCAGCCTTTGATGCGCTTGAGATTTTCGAAGAGCACGGAACGATCGACCTGCAGGTCGCGGACCAGGGGAAATTTCGACAAGGGCTCGATGCGGATGGGCTGCTCGAGATTGTCGACGAGGGCCGAGCAGGCCATGCGCGCCTTGCCGTTGATGCGCATGGCGCAGGAGCCGCAGATCTCCTCAAGGCAGTTGGAGTCGTAGGTGATGGGCGTGGTCGGCTTGCCGTCCGCGGTCACGGGGTTGGCGGCGATCTGCATCATCGCGGAGGTGACGTTCATGCCCGGCCGCCATTCCAGTTCGAAGGTCTCCCACACGACCGGCGCATCCGGGTTGGCCTGGCGGCGAATTTCAAAAGTTACGGTTTTGGTTTCCATGATGTTCCTCGTTCTTGCAGCAAGTCCTCAGTTACGCGTTTCGATTAGAGGATTTGTCTATCCGGTCTGGTAATCCTTTGTTGATCCGCTCGACGAAAACAAAGGAAATAGTAGAGTGGTGAAGCGACCCAAATCAGGCCAAAGAAAAGGGGAACCAGAACAGTTTTTGCGATGGCTGGAATGTCGGGATTGGCGCCAAAATGAACCAACATCCGAAGGTGCAAAACCAGGCAGGCCAGGATGATCGCCATAGAAATCGTCCAGAGCGTCAGGAACGATGAAGGCGAGGCCAAAAGCCGAGCTGCAATCGACGGATCCGCGTTCAGGTCGCGAATGTGGGGAATCATCAGACAGAGAAGAATATCCAAGAGAATGGCGCAGCATGCCACCGCGTCCAAAACCAGCCGTGCGATGGTCGAGTTTGCGGACTGTCGTGTCATTCGCTTCTCACTTCGGGTTTCGTGACCAGACCCCTCAGCTTCTTCCGGGGCTGAAGCCCGCGGCTTGCTATTGTCCGGCGTTCAGGGGCCTGAAGGCCCCTGCTCCCTCCGGCTCAATACCGCTGTACTCCGGCTCAGAGCCTTGTGGTTCGTGCTATCCCAGGTCTGAAAATCCAGACCTCCGCCCCACGGACGAAGACCTGTCCGCGGGGACCCCGGTCCTGGGGCACCCAATGCTGGAGGCTTCGAAACTTCCCAAAAGCAACCGCAGATCCTGCGACTTCGCTCAGGATGACAGCGGCAAGAGACGCCGCTGTCATTTGGCGGCTTCGTAGCTCCGCTTACGCGGCTTGATGTACTGCGTATCCACTTCTTCGAGCTCAAGGCGCGGGCCGTCGATAGCGCCCGTAAAGCTGGCCTTGGTGGTCTTGAGGAACTTTTCGTCGTTGCGCTCCGGGAATTCCGGCTTGTAGTGCGCGCCGCGCGACTCGTCGCGCAGAATCGCGCCGAGGGTGATGGTGCGCGCCAGCTCCAGCATGTTGTAGAGCTGGCGGGCAAAGGCGAAGCTGGTGTTGGCCCACTGGCTCTTGTCGCTCAGGTTGACGCGCTTGTAGCGGTCGAGCAGCTCAACAATCTTTTCGTCGGCCTGTTTGAGACCCTGGTTGTGGCGAGTGACCGTTGCGTGCTCGGTCATGGTGTCGCCCAGCTCGCGCCACAGCTTGAAGGGGTTTTCGGTCCCCTCGTTGTTCATCAGCCTGCTGTTGATCTCCGCCTGCCGCGCGACCTCCTGAGCGGCGCCGCCATCGCCCGCGACAGGCGGCGCGCAGGCGGCGTACTTCATTGAAGTGGGGCCGGAGACAAAACCGGCGTAGATGCAGCTCAGCAGCGAATTTGCCCCGAGGCGGTTCGCGCCGTGGTACTGGTAGTCGCACTCGCCCACGGCAAAGATGCCGGGGATATTGGTCATCTGGTCGAAGTCGACCCAGAGGCCGCCCATGGTGTAGTGCATGCCGGGGAAGATTTTCATGGGCTCGAGGTGCGGGTCGACGCCGACGAACTTCTCGTAGATGTCGAGGATGCCGCCCAGCTTGCGATCGAGCGTGGCGCGATCGATGTGGGTGAGGTCGAGATAGACCATGGGCTGGCCGTCGATGCCCAGGCCCTCCTGGTAGACCACCTTGTGAATGGCGCGGGTGGCGATGTCGCGGGGCACAAGGTTGCCGTACTTGGGGTACCACTCCTCAAGGAAGTAGAGGCGCTCGGATTCAGGGATGGATTTGGGGGCGCGCCTGTCGCCGGGCGTGCGCGGAACCCACACGCGGCCGCCTTCGCCGCGCGCCGACTCGGACATGAGGCGGAGCTTGTCCTCGCCCGGAATGGCCGTGGGATGGACCTGGATGAGCTCGCCGTTGGCGTAGTAGACGCCCTGCTGGAAGACCGCCGACTGCGCCGAACCGGTGCAGACCACGGAGTTGGTGCTCTTGCCGAAGATGGCTCCGATGCCGCCCGTGGCCAGGATGACGGCGCCCGCAGCGAACGAGCGCAGCTCCATGGTGCGCAGGTCGAGCGCCGTGATGCCGCGCGCCACGCCTTTGGAGTCGATCACGGCGGAGAGAAACTCCCAGCCTTCGTACTTCTTGACCTTGCCTTCGGACTCGTAGCGGCGCACCTGCTCATCGAGGGCATAGAGCAACTGCTGGCCGGTGGTGGCGCCGGCAAACGCAGTGCGGTTATAGAGCGTGCCGCCAAAGCGGCGGAAGTCGAGCAGCCCCTCGGGAGTGCGATTGAAGGGCACGCCCATGCGATCGAGGAGATCGATGATGGCCGGCGCCGCCTCGCACATCAGCTTCACGGGCGTTTGGTTGGCGAGAAAATCGCCGCCGTAGATGGTGTCGTCGAAGTGCTGCCAGGTGGTATCGCCCTCGCCTTTGAGATTTTTGGCGGCATTGATTCCGCCCTGGGCGCAAACCGAGTGCGAGCGCTTGACGGGAACGATGGAAAACAGGTCCACTGTCCCGCCGGCCTCGGCGATCTTAATGACCGCTGCCAGGCCCGCAAGCCCTCCGCCAACCACAATGATTCTGGGTGATGCCATTGTCTAGCTCCTAGCTTTTAGCTCCTAGCTATTAGCTTTTAGCTTTTAGCTTTTTGCGAAAGACTCCAAGCCACTCCGGTGAAAGACGGCGCCGTTACCTGCCGGAGCGACCGAAGTGGAAACTCGCGGGTTCTCGGGAACATTCGGATACCGGCCGCCTACAAAGGCCCAAATGCCCGCCAGGCCCATCACCGCAAGCCCGAGCCCCAGCGCTATGCAGACATACGCGAAGCGCTTTCGCGACTCCACGCCGGGAGTAATGCCCCACTTGGCTGCAAACAGCCACACGCCGTAGGCAAAATGCCAGCAGATGGCGATCATGGCAACGATGTAGACGGCCAGCATCCAGGGATTCTGAAGCTCGACCTGCACCTTATGGAACGAAGCATAGGGATTCTCCGGCAACATGACGCCCATGAAGCGCTGCCGCAGCACGTGCTGAACGATGTACACAAATGCAATCAGGCCGGTATAGCGCTGCACCACGTACATCCAGTTGCCGGCCCAGGGGTAGTAGACGACGTTGGCCTTTCCGCGCAGCCAGATCCAGATGCCGTAGAGGCCGTGATAGAGGAGGGGGAGAAAGATAAAGACCCACTCCAGCACGCGCACCAGCGGCAAGGAGTTGAGGAACTTGACCTGATCCCCGTAGGCGATGGGCCCCTTGAGCGCCTCGAAGTTCGAGAGCAGGTGCTCGAGAAGAAAAGCGCCGATGGGGACGATGCCCAACAACGAGTGCAGCTTGTGCCAGAGGAAGCTGGTTCCCTGGCCGGCGCGTAAAGGCTCCACGCCGCGCCGGACGGTGGGCACGGCGGAGGGTTGAACTGTTGCCATGGAAATATCTGCTCCTAAAGACGGCGGACGAAAGTGGTTGCGGGAAAAGGGGTTGACTAGCCTCGTCGCATTTTTAAGGGTATTATTCGTGACCTGGATTGCCCTCGTCAAGGCGCGGCTCTCGGCCTTCTCGATCTTAGAGGAAATTGGAAAATCGTGTGAAGGTGGGTCGTGCCCGAGAAGCATAGCAGGGGGCCAAAGAATTGTGTGCTACGCCTGATCGGAAGAACCGAGGTGCACGTTCGTGCAGCTGAAACTTCCGCATCGGCGGGGATACAACGGGGATCTCGGAAATTTAGGAGTGAGCCGGTTGGCGTACGCGGTCTCCCCGGTCCCCAAGTGCGAGGGACCGGGGGCACCCTCGGCGTGGTTTTAGGTTGTCGAGACCGAGGCCGCCCGCCGCTTTGCCGAAAGGCAACCGCGGATCCTTCGCTGTGCTCAGGATGACAGTGCGTGGAGAGCGGGATTGCCTAGCCAGATCGAGATTCCTGGCTGTTTGTCGGCAATTGGGAAGTCTCGACCGAGCGAATTTTTCCGCAGCCCCTATCTTATTGCCTAACTCGCTCTAGCGGGCGTTGTTTGACTGTACTGTCCCGCCGGGTTCCACCGTCTTTTTCGGAGCGGCGGTGATGCCGGGCAGCGGTTTGCCGTCACCTGGACCGTGCATCTTGCTGCACGGCGCCGGCCGGCGGGCCAGGTGGAGATAATCCAGCACCAAACGCCGCTTGAGATATTGAAGCGCCCTGGCCGGGTCTACGCCCTTGGGGCATACGCGCGAGCACTCGCCGGCGTAATGGCAGCGGAAGACGCCGGAGGGCGCAGCTGTTGCCGTCTTGCGCTCACGGCTGCCCGCATCGCGCGTGTCCGCGTTATAGCGCTCGGCCGCGGCCAGAGGCATGGGACCGAGATAGCGGGCGTCAGTGGCCAGGGTGGGACACGCGGCCATGCAGCAGCCGCACTTGATGCAGTAAGTAAATTGAAGATAATGCTCAAGCTGCTCGGGGGTCTGATAAAACTCCCCTGCCGGGTCGTTGATTTCCGCTTCATCGGCGCGAAGAATATAGGGCCTGACGGAACGGTGCTTTTCAAACATGCTGAAGAGATCGGGAACGAGATCGCGAATAATGGCGAAGTTAGGCAATGGCCCGACAGCAAGGTCGGTCTTGGCGATGTCGAGAACCTGCGTGTTGCAGGCCAGGCCGGGCTTTCCGTTGAGAAGCATTCCGCAGGAACCGCAGATGCCCATGCGGCAGGAGTAGCGCCATGCCAGCGTGGGATCGAGATTCTCCTTGATATAGTGCAGGCCGTCGAGAACTGTCATGCCATCGGGCACGGGAACCGCGTAGGTCTTGATATAGGGCGCGGCATCGGTCTCCGGGTTAAACCGCGTGACATGGAAGTTGATCTGGCGCGCAGCGTTCGTGGTGTCTGCCATAGTTATCCCCTTGCTCCCGCGAGCGCAACGCCGTGCGCGGCGACCGCTGCCCAGGTGCCCAGGCAGAAGAGTCCCAGCCCCACAAGCAGCAGAACAACGGTGATGGTTTTTTCAACGGCAGGTTTCAGCGTCAGTTCGAAAACCATGGTCCGCAGGCCATACAGGCCGTGATAGAGCCCGACGGCGAGGAGAAGAATATAGGTGACGGTGAAAAACAGCCGGCTATCGCGAAAGAGACTGTTGACGACCGAGTCGGTCTCAGCGCCGTAAGGGGCGAACCAGTGGCCGCCTGCCGACATGTGCATGATGAACATGTGCAGACCGAGCAGGAAGACGAGCACCACGCCTGCGGTCATGTGCCATGTCCACGATTTGGTTTCGTTCATTTCTTCTCCTACTTCGTCAGGGCCGTATAGCCGCCGATGACAACAAGCACCAGGGTCAGGATCATCAAGAGGACGAGCAAAGGACGTTGTACATTGAGCGACGTCTTATAGGGATATATCGGCTCCATCGGCTTGCCCACGGCGAAGCCCAGTTCGACGAGGATCAGCCGGATGCCATTGCAGGCATGATAGGCAAAGGCGGCAAAGACCAGGTATTCGCCGAAGGCTGCAATCGGATTATGGAAGATTCCATTGCCCACCCAGAGATAAATGCCTTTGACGCGAAGAGTGGTGACACAGATATGCAGAAGAAAGTAGAAAAGGACGCCCAGGCCTGTGACACGATGCAGGATGTAAGCATAGCGCTCGACGCCCCAGCGCCCGCCGCCCAGCCATCCCCAAATGCCGAGCCGGTTATCGTATCGTTTGATCTCCGACATCATTGCCTCTTTTCAAATCTATCGATCTTGTTTTGCGATGTGTCTGACCGCGTAAAGAAGTGCTTTGAGTTCGTGCTATCCCAGGTCTCAGAATCGAGACCTGGGGCACCCAACATTGATACAAAATCATGCGGTCAGAAACCTAATACTTCCGCTCCACCGGCTTCCAGTTAGTAATGGTGACCGGCTTGTACTTGAGCTCCGGCGCGCCGCCGGTCCAGTAAACCATGGAATGCGCCAGGAACCGCTCATCGTCGCGCACGGGAAAATCGGTGCGCGAGTGACCGCCGCGGGATTCCTCGCGCGCCAGGCCCGCGGTGAGCAATACCTCGGCCAGATCGAGCATGTTTTCCGTCTCCAGCGCCTGCACCAGGTTGGTGTTGTAGACGCGGGTCTTGTCCTCGATCGAGATGCCCTTGAAGCGCTGCTTGAGTTCGGCAATTTTGGCGAGGCCCTGCCGCATGGATTCACCGGTGCGGTAGACGCCCGCGTGCTTATCCATGAGGGTACGCAACTCGCGGCGGATATGCGCCGGCTTCTCGGTTCCCTTCTGCTGGAGCAGGCCAGAAAATATGCGGCTCTCTTCTTCGCGAAATTTGGCTTGTGGAACCTCGCCGAGCGGCGGCGCCGCCTGGAGATATTTGGCGATTTCGCCGCCAGTGATGCCGCCCCAGACAAGACACTCCGCGGTGGAATTGCACCCCAGGCGATTGGCGCCGTGCATGGAGTGGCATGCCACCTCACCGGCGGCCCAGATATTCTCGACCTTTGTTCTGCCGTCAATGTCGGCTTCGATGCCGCCCATGGAGTAGTGAGCTACAGGCCGGATGGGGATCATCTGCGTGATTGGGTCGATGCCGAGAAACTTCATGCACACTTCGCGGATCAAAGGCAGGCGCTTGTTGATCCGCTCGGCGCCCAGGTGGGTGAGATCGAGATGGATATAGTCGAGGCCATCAGGCGAGGGGAAACCCCGGCCTTCGAGGATTTCAGTCATCTCTGAACGAGATACGATGTCGCGCGGCGCCAGCTCCATCATTTTGGGCGCGTACTTCTCCATGAAGCGCTCACCCTTGTTGTTGCGCAGATAGCCGCCTTCTCCGCGGCAGCCTTCGGTCATGAGGATGCCGGAGGGCACCAGTCCCGTGGGGTGGAATTGCAGAAACTCCGGATCTTCAAGAGCCATGCCGGCGCGATAGGCGATGGCCTGCCCGTCGCCGGTGACGGTTTGCGAATAGGTGGTGAAACCATAGAGGTTTCCCAGTCCGCCGGAGGCAAACAAAAGCGCCTTGGCGCGCAAAACCTGAAACTGGCCGGAGGGCAGATCGTAAACCGCAAGACCCGCGAACCGATCGCCATTGAGAAGCAGAGAGGTGACGAAACACTCGTCATAGCGGGTGAAGTTGGGGTACTTGAGAAGCGTGTCGTAAAGGGCCTGCATCTCAAAGAAACCGGTCTTGTCCGCCGCCATGCAGGCGCGCGGATAGGAATGGCCGCCGAAGGGGCGCTGCATGATGCGGCCGTCCTCGCGGCGGGACCAAGGCACTCCCCAGTGTTCAAGGAGGCGGATTTCATCGGGAGAGGTCCGCACAAAGCGATCGACCACGTCCTGGTCGGCAAGGAAATCCGAGCCCTTGACCGTGTCCCAGGCGTGAAGCTCAAGGCTGTCGCCTTCTTCGGGTCGCATCACGGCGCCTGTGCCGCCCTCGGCGCAGACCGAGTGCGAGCGCATGACCTGCACCTTTGAAACAAGGCCGATGTTCACGGTGCCCTGGCTTCGAATGCTGATTTCCACGGCGGCGCGCAACCCGGCCAGACCAGTTCCCAGAATCAAAACATCATGAGCTATTTCGTGCACAGATCACAACCTAACGCGGCCTGAGCCATCGGCCCGGCGCTGACGTTCCGCAGAAAAATATAAGACTGCTTTACTTCGCCGCTGCCGCCAGTTCGCGCTCTGCCATGGGCACGACGCGGCGGGAGCGTGGACCGGTGTAAATCTGGCGCGGGCGGGCGATTTTCTGCTCCTCGTCGCCGAGCATCTCCTGCCATTGCGCGAGCCAGCCTACCGTGCGCGGAATGGCGAAAAGCACGGTAAACATCTCCGGCTTAAAGCCAATGGCCTGGTAGATCAGCCCGGAATAGAAGTCCACATTGGGATAGAGCTTGCGCGAAGTGAAGTAATCGTCCCGGAGCGCGATCCGCTCTAATTCTAGGGCGATCTCGAGCTTAGGATTGTGACCGGTGACACCGAAGACATCCTGGGCAATCTTTTTGATTATTTTGGCGCGAGGGTCGAAGTTCTTGTAGACACGATGGCCAAAGCCCATCAGCCTGCGCCGCCCGTCTTTCACGCTCTGAATGTAGGGGGGAATATCGGCGAGGGAGTCGATCTCTTCGAGCATTCGGATGACTTCTTCATTGGCGCCGCCGTGCAGCGGGCCGGCCAGCGCCGAAGCGGCGGCGGCTACGCAAAGATAGGGGCTGGTGAGAGCGCTGCCCACCGCGCGCATGGTGCTGGTGCTGCAGTTCTGCTCGTGGTCAGCGTGCAGGATGAAGAGCACCTCGAGGGCCCGTGCCAGGACGGGATTGGCCTCATACTTGGGCTCGACCATTTTCCACAACATGTGCATGAAGTTTTCGGTGTAGCTCAGGTCGTTATCGGGATACACGTAGGGGAAGCCCAGGCTATGGCGGTAAGACATGGCGGCAATGGAAGGCATCTTGGCAATGAGCCGCTTGATTTGCAGCAGCCGCTTGGCCGGGTCGTGAACCGCATGGGCTTTGGGATAGACCGAAGACAGCGCCGCAACGGTGCTGACGAGCATGGACATGGGGTGGGCGTCGTACTGGAAGCCTTCCATAAACTTCTTGGTGGTTTCGTGCAGCATGGTGTGGTGGGTGATTTCATAAACCCATTTTTTGAGCTCGTCGGCCGTCGGCAGCTCACCAAACAGGATCAGGTAGGCCACTTCAAGAAACGTGCATTGCTCGGCCAACTGTTCAATGGGATAGCCACGATACTCGAGAATCCCGCGATCGCCATCGATGAAGGTAATGTTGCTGCGGCAGGAAGACGTGTTCAAGAAAGCCGGATCGTGCAGCATCAGGCCGAAGTCGTCATCGCGGGTTTTGATGCGGCGAAAGTCCATAGCCCGAACGGTCCCATCTTCGATGGGAATGGTGTAGGTGCGATCGGTCCGATTGTCGGTCACGGTCAGTGTGCTGGATGGCATAGGTTCTCTCTTTGGCAAGATGTGCAAGACCTGAAGATGGGGATCTACATCACGATGGGCGTGCCGATGGGCTGCCGATCAACCCAATTATATGTCCAGCCAGTGGCGGGTTCGATCCGGTTGCAAGGCACGGCGCCCTTCAGGCCAAAATCAGCGGCAGCAGCGCCCAAATTGCGCGCCCGCGGTGGCTGAGCGAGAGCTTGGTATCGAGATCGATTTCGGCCATGGTTTTGCCTAGTCCGGGCAGATAAAACAGAGGGTCATAGCCGAATCCTCCGGTGCCGCGCGGCGCTTCGAGAATAATGCCCTGGACCGAGCCATCGGCCACCTGAACCACCTGGCCATCGCGCGCGGCAACCAGGGAGCAATGGTAGCTGGCGGTGCGCAGCGCGTCCGGGATCCCGGCCAGCATCTGCAGCAAGAGCATGTTGTTCCACACGTCGGTGTTGTCGTTGGCATCCGGCGAGTCGATGAGGCCGGCATCGGCAGCATAGCGCGCAGAGCGCACGCCGGGAGCGCCGCCGAGGGCATCGACTTCGAGGCCCGAATCGTCGGCGATGACCAGTTCGCCGAGCGCAAAACGCGAATAGTAGACGGCCTTGGTGGCGGCATTGGCGAGGAAAGTGTCTCCGTCCTCTTCGGGTGCCGGGACTTCGGCGATTCCCGGGAGCGGATCGATGGCGATGGAGAGGGCCTGTGCGGCGGTGCGGAAGTCGCGCAGTTTGCCCGCACTGGTGGTGGCGGCGTAAAGGCGGAGGGCCATGGAGAGAGTGTAAAAGACAGGGGACGAGGGACCAAGAGAACAAGAAGACTTGGCGCCGGTTTGGCGGGCGGGTGTTTCCAAACCTGCCGTCGAGGCCGCACAATGGTCAGGTTCATATTCAGGAACGCTTGAAGACGATGAAAAACGGATCAGTGCGATGGATTGCGATGGGCCTGGTTCTGGGAGCGGCTGTGGCGCCGCTGGCGGGGCAGGAGGTTGCGGCGGCTGTGGGCCCGGCGGAATTGCAGGTCGATAACCTGAGGACGCCGCTGGGTATCGACGATCCTGCGCCGCGATTCGCGTGGCAGCTACGGGATTGGGCGCAAGGCGCGAAGCAGACGGCCTATGAGGTGCAGGTGGCCTCGCGGGCGGAACTGCTCGAGGCAGATCGGGCCGACGTTTGGACGAGCGGGCGCGTGGAGTCGGATCGATCGATTCAGGTCCTGTACGGCGGACCCGCGCTGAGGGCTTCTACGCGCTACTACTGGCGGGTGAAGCTGTGGGGCGCGGGCGGAAAGGCGTACGGGGCGAGCGAGACGGCGTGGTTTGAAACCGGCCTGATGCAAGGGGATGGCGCGGACGGCTGGCATGCGCAGTGGATCGGCTACGAGACGCCGGAAGAGGCAGCGGTGCGTCATGCGCCCGCCAAATGGATTGCGAACCCCGACGCAAAATTGCGGCAGACGGAAAAGAAGGGCGAGCAGCACTTTGCTTACCGGACCACTGTGACGCTGGCCAAGCCGATCGAGAGCGCCGTGCTCTATGCCACCGGGCAGGACACGGTGTCGGCGTGGATCAATGGCGCGCAGGTGATGGCGGCCGAACCCATGCCGGCGTGGAACCAGATGCCGTGGAAGACGTTTGCGCGCGCGGAGGTGACGGGAAAGCTGAGTGAAGGGGCGAATTCAATTGCGATTGAGGCCGTGCATTACGGTGTGAATCCCAACGGCATGGCCACGGCCGATGCGCCGCCGATGATGGCCACGCTGGTGGTTACCTTGGGCGATGGAAGCATGGAAACATTTGTAAGCGGCACCGATTGGAAGACGGCTTACGACGCCGCGCCGGGATGGCAGCAAAAGGGATTCGACGACTCGGGATGGAAGGCCGCGGTGCAGTTTGCGGAGGGCCCTACCAACGAGCCGCTTGGGCATCCATGGAGACCCGACTCGGTGAAGGCGCTGCGGCATTCGTTCACAGTGGACAGGCCGGTGAAGTCGGCACGGCTGTATGCCACGGCGCTGGGCGCGTATGAGATGTTTTTGAACGGCAGGCGAGTGGGGGACCAGGTGCTGGCGCCGGGGTGGACGGACTACCGCGAGCGCGTTGTGTACCAAACCTACGACGTGACCGACCAGATCGTGCAGGGGAAAAATGCGGTCAGCGCGTGGCTTGCGCCAGGGTGGTATTCGACGCCGCTCGAATGGACACAGCAACCGAACAACTACGGCGACACGCCGCCTGCGCTGCTCGCTCAGTTGCGCATTGAGCACACGGATGGAAGCGTGGAGTGGGTGACGACAGACGCAAGCTGGCAGGCTGCAATATCGTGCATTCTCCACTCAGAGCTGTACGATGGCGAGACTATCGACCTGAGCACCGGCTGGGTAGGCTGGTCGAGCCCGGACTTTAGGGACGGTTGGTTCCCTGAGCGAGCAGCGGTAATCCATCCCGCTCCGGTCGAGATCGTGGCGCAGGACTTTCCGCCGATTCGCGTGGAACGGACGCTGGAGGCGAAGTCGCTGACGGAGCCAAAGCCAGGAGTTTATGTCTACGACTTCGGCCAGAACTTCTCCGGCGTGGAGCGTCTGCTAGTGCGCGATTCGGCCGGCGCGAAAATACGGATGCGGTTTGCCGAAGTGCTGAACCCCGACGGAACGATTTATACCGAAAATCTGCGCACTGCAAAGGCCACCGACTCCTTTGCCTTTGTCGGGCTTAAGCCGAACGGCCGGTCTCACAGCACGTACGAGTTTCTCCCGCAATTCACGTTTCACGGCTTTCGCTACGCTGAATTGACGGGCCTGCCCACCGCGCCAGGCAAGGACGCCGTGACGGGGCTCGTGATTCATACCGACGCGCCGTTTACGGCGAAGCTCGAAACCGGCAGCGCGATGATTAACCAATTGTGGAGCAATATTGTGTGGGGGCAGCGGTCGAACTTTGTGGGCCTGCCGACCGATTGCCCGCAGCGCGACGAGCGGCTGGGCTGGATGGGAGACGCGCAGGTGTTTTGGCGCACGGCCAGCTACAACATGGACCTGGCCGCCTTCTCGCGCAAGTTTGCCGCGGACATGCGCGGCACGCAGGCCGGGACACCGTACTATGGCATCTTTTCGCCCGGAGTGCAGACCGAGAGCGCGGACCACGCACCGGGCTGGAGCGATGCGGGGGTGATTATTCCCTGGACATCGTGGCTGCAGACGGGCGACACGACAATCGTTGAAGAAAATTGGGCGGCGATGACGAAGTATCTAGACGCCATCGAGGCCAGCAATCCCGATGGATTGTGGAAGAAGGATGCGGGGATTCCCTTTGGCGACTGGCTTTCGCCGGAGGGCAAGACCGATCAAACATTGATTGCGACGGCCTACTGGGCGTATGACGCGACGCTGATGCGGCAGATGGCGCATGCCACCGGCCGCACCCGAGATGAGGAAAAATATGCGCGGCTATTCGAGAAGATTCGCGCGGCTTTCGAAAAGCAGTTTGTGCAGGGGGACGGATTTGTGGCCGGCGCGGATAACAGCGCGTCGCAGTTTGGGGCGATCGACAACCCCAACGCAAAGAGCCAGGGCGGTGATACGCAGACCGGCTACGTGCTGGCGCTGCACATGAATCTGGTGCCCGACGACCTGCGCGCCGCGGTCGCCAAAAGGCTGGCCGCAAAGATCGCGGCCAATCACGATCTGCTGGGCACGGGCTTTTTGGGGACGCCGTATCTGCTGGAGGAGCTGACCAAGGCGGGCTATACGAAGCTGGCCTATACGCTGCTGCTGAACACGAGTTACCCGTCGTGGGGCTACATGGTTACGCACGGAGCGACGACGATGTGGGAGCGATGGAACGGCGACCAGATGCTTGGCGACCCCGGCATGAACTCCCTGAACCACTACGCGTATGGCGCGGTGGGCGACTGGATCTATCGCTACGCGGCCGGCGTCGATGCTACGCCGCTCGATGCGGGGTTCCACACCGTGGTGCTCGATCCGGCCTTCGATGCGCGGCTGGGCAGCATTGCGTTCGATTACGAATCGGCTTATGGGACGATTCATTCCGATTGGAAGGTGGCGGGCGGGAAGGCCGAGTGGCATGTGACGATTCCCGCGAATGCGACGGGGTGGTTGCCGTTCGGCGCGGGCGAGGCGCGAAAGTACAAGCTTGAGGGGGCGCCGTTGAGCGGGAATCCGCACGCCAAAGCGGAGACGCGCAGCGGGCAGAGCGGTTTTGCGCTGCAGGCGGGCAGTTACACCTTTGAGGTTGAGCTCTAACTCTTTGACCGCGTAAAGAAGTACTTTGGCTTCGTGCTATTCCAGGTCTCAAGATCCGCTCAGGATGACAGTTGATTTGTGATGCGAACTTCAGACTCAGGACGCTAGTTGCGGGCATCGTGTGAAGCTTGCCTTGCGGCATCGAGAATTGGAGTCAGGATGCACGCAGCAATTATTGCTACCGGATGGCACATTGTGGGCGCGGCGTGAGGAGAACGGCGTCAGGCAGGCAGCGGCAGCTCGAGATCCAAGTGCGAAGCAATCAGGTCTTCGCGCAGCTTCTCTACGGTGGTGAAGACCAGGCCTTTCATGCGTATCTTGTTTGCCGCCTCCACGTTGACTGGCCGGTCGTCGATGAAGAGCGTTTCCTCAGGCTGCGTACCGAGCTTTTCGAGGGCGTAGCGGTAGATGGCGGGGTCGGGTTTAGCGATGCGGACCTGGTAGCTCCAAATCAGAACGTCAAAGCGCGAGAGCCAGTTAAACTCGCGCTGCATTTGCTCGAGCACCGTGTCACCCATGTTGGAAACGATGGCCGTGAGCAGGCCGTGCCGCTTGAGCGCGAGCTGCCAGGCGAGCATGGCCGCGTTCTCCGTTACCCACATGCGCACGTCCCAGTGGTTCAGCTCTTCGAGTTCCGCCGGGTTCAGGTTGAGTCCGGCTTCGCGCGCGAATTTCCGCCAGAATTCCAGTCCGTTGATTTTGCCCTCGTCATAAGGGGGACGATTGGCCCAATACAAGCTGTCCAGCCGGTTCGCGGGCAGGCCGGTGATGCGCGTAAGTTCGGCGTGAGCCGCCGGGTCTGGCGGGAGCGACAGAACATTTCCGTAGTCGAAGACAACCGCGCGCAGAGCCAATCTGCCTCCATTGCGCCCGTGTATGGTGGAAAGGGACGCTTCTTCGATTGTGCACTGTGGGCGGCCGGAGGGTGTTTACGAGAAGGTGAATTGCCGCGCGGGTACCTTAGTGTGAACAGATCCTAAGCCTATGCGTTTTTCCGTAAGAACCGGATGGAACACCGAGGAAAGCGAGCTGGGGCGAGCGCACCGGCTGCGCAGGCAGGCAGGTTTGCCCATCGCCGACCTCACGGCGTCGAATCCTACGCGCTGCGAGTTTGTTTATCCCGCTTCCCTGCTGGATGCGCTGGGCGATCGCCGCGCGCTCGATTACGATCCGCAGCCCGCGGGGCTACTGGCTGCGTGCCAGGCCGTCTGCGAATACTATGCCAGCCATGGCGCGGCTCTCGATCCCGGCCAGATTGTGCTCACCACGAGCACCAGCGAGGCCTACAGCTTTTTATTCAGGCTGCTTTGCGACCCCGGAAGCGAGATTCTGGCGCTCGTGCCAGGTTACCCGCTCTTCGATTTCCTGGCCGTTCTCGACGACGTGAGGCTGAAGGCCGCGCCACTGGTTTACGACCATGGGTGGCAGATCGACGCGGAGGCGATTCGGCGGGCAATAACTCCGCAGACGCGGGCGATCGTGGTGGTGCACCCCAACAATCCGACGGGGCACTTTACCAAGCCATGGGAGGCCGCGGAGCTGGCCCGGTTGTGCCGCGAGTTCGATCTTGCGCTCATCGTGGACGAGGTGTTTCTCGACTACGGGATTAGCGCAAAGGGCGCCAGTTTTGCCGCGGGGCTGGAGGGGGTTCCGGTCTTCGTGGTGAGCGGGATGAGCAAGATTGCCGGGTTGCCGCAGATGAAGGCGGCCTGGATCGTCGTCACCGGCGAGGATCGGCAGCGGGCTTTGGAGCGGCTGGAGGTGATTGCCGATACGTTTCTCTCGATGAATGCGCCTGTCCAGTGGGCCCTACCGGAGTGGCTCGCGGGGCGCGCGGCGATCCAGGAGCAGATTCGCGGGCGGGTGGCTGCGAACCTTGCTCTGCTCGACCGCCGGCTTTCCGCCTTGCCTGCCGTCGACCGGCTGGCTATCGAGGGCGGTTGGTATGCTGTGCTCCGCATTCCGGCACTTGAGCCGGACGAGCAGACGGTCCTCGAGCTCCTGGAGCGAGGGGTATGGGTGCATCCGGGATACTTTTTCGGAATGCCGGAATCGGGCCGGCTGGTGGTGAGTTTGCTGGGGCCGGAGCAGGAATTTAATGTCGGAGTCGACATCCTGGTTGACTACTTTCCAAAAGCATCAAGGAAGTAACATGGGAGAGCTTCCGCTCAAACAACTTCTTGAACTAATTATCTTTTCTTGCTGGAAACAAGCAGGTTGCTTTGGCGTGCGAGTCGCTTATCGTGACTGCAGAAATGGGTTACTGTTGCGTTCTTCGCCGATGGTTGTTACGGGGCCGTGGCCGGGGAGAACTTCGGTTTCGTCGGGGAGTGTGAGAAGCCGGGAATGAAGAGAATCGATGATCTGGGAGAAGTTGCCGCCGGGCAGGTCGGTGCGGCCGATGCTGCCGGCAAAGAGGGTATCGCCGGCAATGAGCAGTTTGAGCGGGGCGAAGTGCAGGCACACCGATCCCTGGGTGTGGCCAGGAGTGTGTAGCACCTGCGCGGGATAGCGTTCGAGCCCGACAACCAGACCGTCGGTGAGGCTCCCGTCGGGCACCCCGACTTCAGGCGGGCTCATGCCCAGCCAGGCGGCTTGCGCGGCCATTTCCTTCACCAGCGGAAGGTCGTTTTCGTTGAGGAAGATGGGCGCGCCGGTGAGCCGTTTGAGCTTGAACGCGCCCCCGACGTGGTCGATGTGGGCGTGGGTCACCAGGATCTGCTTGAGCTTAAGGCCGAGTTCGGTCAGCCGCCGGTGAATGTGGCTCACGTTGTCGCCGGGGTCGATAACGATGGCTTCATGGGCCTCCTCATCGCCCAATATCGTGCAATTGCAGGCAAGCGGACCGACAGGAAAGGACTCGAAGATCATGGTTCGATTGTAGGGCCTCGCACCTTTGCGGTGACAGCGACATTTGCGCGCAAGGTATCGAGCGCCAGGCAGACGTGATTCCCTGGGTGTACTCGAAGAGTAACGCCAGGCGAAAAAACATTTGTTGTATTTCGCTTTTTATTCGCTATAATGCGCCCATGGCAGTCACACGAAGACAAAAAGAGATCATCGACTTTCTCGAGACGTTTGTAAGCCGCAACGGCTATTCGCCTTCATTTGAGGAGATTGCGCGTGGCATGGGGCTGAAGAGCCTGGCGACCGTACACAAGCACATCACCAACCTCGAAAAGAAGGGAATGCTGGACCGGGTGCACAACCATAGCCGCTCTATCGACCTGCTGCCGCCGGGAACGCGCACTCGCTCCAGCCTGAAGCTGCCGCTTGCCGGGCGCATTGCGGCGGGCACTCCGGTAGAGGCGATGGAGACTCCGGAGACCATCTCCCTGGCCGATGTGGTGGGCAACCGCGATGTATTTGCCCTGGAGGTGCGCGGCGACTCTATGCGCGACGAGCACATTATCGATGGCGACTACGTGCTGGTGGAGCGCGCGCGAACGGCCCGCAATGGCGAGATCGTCGTGGCGCTGGTGCACGGTTCTGAAACGACGCTCAAGCGCTTTTATCCAGAAGGCGCCGTGGTGCGGTTGCAGCCGGCAAACCTGGAGATGGACCCGATTGTCGTTCCGGCGGCGGAGGTGGCGATTCAGGGGCGGGTGCTGGGGGTGTTGCGCAAGTACCGGTGAACAGTGGTCAGCGAACAGTGGTCAGTGGTGAGAGTCAGCTTGAGGATTGGGCCAAGCGAAGGGCGCGCCAGACGGCGCCGTCGAGAGAGACCACGGCCTGTTTGCTTACCGGCATTTCGGGTGCGGCGGCGTGAAGCCCGGCAAAGAATGCCTGCTGCACGATGGCCATCTTCTCGATCACGCTCCCGGTCCAGGCCACAGGAACTTCGCCGGCGATGGCGTGTTTGCGGCGCAACTTGGAGCGGACCAGCAGCACAAAGTCGACCAGGTCGGCAGCGGCCTGGCGCAACACCCCTACAGCAACAGGGTCGCCCGCGTTGGCGAGT
This sequence comes from uncultured Acidobacteriaceae bacterium, assembly GCA_963848805.1. Lineage (GTDB taxonomy): Bacteria > Acidobacteriota > Terriglobia > Terriglobales > Acidobacteriaceae > Telmatobacter. The sequence continues at coordinate 444,766 of CAWKFD010000009.1, forward strand.
TCGTCGATGGCAGGCGCGAGCGCGGCAAAATCGGGGCCCGGCGTGCTGTCGCCCAGGTTGATGAACTCGTCCATGTCTTTGGTGCCCCAGATATTCATCACCGTAGGGATGACCTGGCAGGGCTCTTCGCGATCGTAGGCGTGAAGCGCGCGCCGAATGGAATGGACACCAATCCAGTAGCCCGAGCCTTCGTCGCCCAGCCGCGAGCTCCAGCCGCCGGCCGATTCGCGGCTGCCATCGGGTGCGCGGCCGATAGTATTCGAGCCGGTACCGGCGATCTGCAGGATTCCCGGGCCACCGTGGAAGGCCGCGTCGAGCGCGATGACTTCGTCGCCGACAATCTCGGAGCGCTCGACGCCAAAATCGTTGAAGACGGCAGTGATCCACTCGGTGATGCCGGGCATGGTGACGCTGGCCACGCCGCATGAGGCTGCCTCGACGCCGTTCACGCCGGCCTGTGCAAAGACATCCTTCAGAAGCGCGCGCAGGTTGGCTTCAGCGGCCTCAGCTCCTACGCGCAGCCGCTTGATGGAACCGCCATGTCCGCTGCCTAGAATCTTTCCGCCGGCAACAATGGCAGCTCGCGTATTGGTGCCGCCGCCATCGATTCCGAGAACTACGCTCATTTCTCTCATCCCTTTGCAGTGGCCGAGCCACTCGTCAGTCGGTTGAAGTCATCGTAGGAATAGGGCTTGTTTCAGACTGGAGGACGGGATCTTGGCGAAGCACTCGCCTTAGTTTGGCCCCTAATGAGTAGGCGGTGGATGCAATAAGCGGTAGTGTAAGCCCCACTTGATCGAAGCAACGGTATTTCAGACTACATCCAAATCCGAAGAAATGATCCCAAACCGAGGGGTAATCCCCTACGGTAAACAGAACCCGAAGGCAAAGAAACATCAGAGGCAACAACCAGATCCAGATCATTACCCTGCGACGCATATATTTCGCAAGAATGAAACCCGCAAACAGTCCAACGACAGCCTGTACTGGAAATCCGTGGATTTCTGTGAGTACCCAATGTAGCTGCTTGATAGTAACCGGTATATGAAAGGAGTAAGCGAGTTTGAATAGAAGAAGAGTGAGCAGATTAGCCGTGACTATGACCCCTATGGTACTGGTCAGCAAATGCACAAAAATGCTTAGTATTGTCCGCAATAGGCTGGAGGGACTTCTTAGCGTTTTGGATTCCAAATTCATAGCACCCTCCGTGCCTTCTGGCTGCTAGTTCTTCCAAGCACTCACGATGCGAATCGCCGTATCTGTCAAACCTATTGCTGGGGTACATCTTCGCGCGAGGCGCCGCCATCGCGCAGCGTTCCCGACAGGATATTCAGGCTGCCGTCATTCTTCGGTGGATCGAGGCCGAGCAGATGCGCCATCCATGGATACAGGTTTACGTTATCGAACGGAGCGACGGTTTTTTCCTTGACAAGATCGGGACCCGCGGCAAAGAAAGTAGCCTTCATTTCGGGCACGATGCGAGGATCAAAGCCGTGCATGCCAACCTTCGGCGGGGGATCGGATTGGCCCGCTAGCGGAGCGTGGGCGCGAATCGCGTAGGGTCCGGTGGCCACTACGACGGGGTCGCCTTCGCGCGGATTCTGGTTGAAGTGCAGGCCGGCAGGAACGTCTTTGCGGCGGTAAACCACGAATTGCGAGGACGCCTTCTTGAGCTGGTTATAGACGCGCGTCCGGTCCTCCTCGGTTTTTCCGTAGAGGAGATCGCCGACGGAATCGAATCCCGCAAGATCGGCGAACCGGTCGAGGTCGATCCAATTGCCCTCCGATTTCACCATGCCGTGATCGCTCACCACCACCAGATCGATGGGCAGGCCCGTGGCCTGGAGCGCGTCTCTCAGCTTGCCCACGAGAGCGTCCATGTGGAGCACGGCTGCCCTGGTTTCGCGCGCATCGGGTCCGAACTCGTGGGCCTGGTGATCGGGTTCGGAGTAGTAGACGGCGATGAAATGGGGGCGATCGGCGGCGGGCAGCCGGAGCAGGGCGGCGACATCGTCAATGCGCGCCTGCTCGGCCTCGGGCGTGGATTGCATCTTGGAATCGAAGGTCGCGTAGTACGAGGGCCGGAAGCCAGCGATTTTGGCCTCGCAGCCGACCCAGAGGAGGCACGCTGTGCGCATGCCGTGGCTCTCGGCCAAGCTCCACAAAGGAACTCCGCCATACCATGAGCCATCGGAAACATCCTCAGGGTCGCTGTAGGAGTAACGCGCCCCACGCGCGGGATCGATGAATTCATTGTCTACCAAGCCGTGGTGTTCGGGATAAAGGCCGGTGACGATGGTGAAGTGATTGGGAAAGGTGAGCGAGGGATAGCTGGGAAACATGCCTTGAGGCGCCCATACGCCCTGCTTGCCCATCGCCAGCAGATGCGTAGCGTTGTCGCGCACGGCGTAGTCCCAGCGGAAACCATCGAGCGAAACCAGAACGAGATAATGCTGACTCTCAGCCCAGGCGGAATTGGGGCCGTTGTCGACGTGGGTGAGCGGGAGCGCGGGGTTGAAGGCGGTTCCCTGCCCTGCGGATTTGTGCGGAACAGCGCCGAAGGCGACGAGCAGCGGGAAAACAATCCACCAGCGCAGAACACGCAGGGACATGGAAAAATCTCCTCGCAACAGCTTATCGCATCGAGTTGAGGCGATCGGGACGAAGGTAATAGCTGCGCTTGGTCTTGAGGCCCCGAGAAAAGCAGCCGTATGATTGAGGCAAACATACGGGTCCGGGCGCTGCCCGCCTCAAGCGGAATCGAAGACGAATTCGATATGGGTGAGGGCTTAGATCATGCGTACACATGTCGAACGAAGAACTGTTGACCTTTCCGGCTATCCCGACCTGGTGGTCATTTACCTGGGAATGAGAGTGAATCGCCTGACCGGAATGAAAACCTTGATGGGCTTTGGGCCGAAGATTACGTCTTCCGTCGCCCAAAAACCTGAGGGGCTTCTGCATCACGAAGTCTTTATTTTCTCCCTGTTCCCGATGCATCTTGGCATCCGGCAATACTGGCGCGATATGGGCTCGCTGCTCAAATGGACGCGGTCAGAACCGCACCGGCAATGGTGGAACAACTTTCTGAAGGATTCGGGGGGAACCGGGTTCTGGCACGAGACATACTTGCGGCGCGGAGGCATCGAAGCCGTCTACGACGATGTGGCCAAGCCAATCGGCATGATGCGATTCGCACCCGTGGTTCCAGCGCGAGGTCCAATGTTTGGCGCTGCGGAGAGGGCGGGAAAAGAAAATGCAGGCGTCCCTGTTCTCACTGAGGACGAGCTCTACAGCGACCGGCCATAGGGGTTCGAAGCGCGAACTCCGTTCTACCGTGAAAAGACGCGCGCCGATGCGGTCCACGCGAGACCCAGGGCGAGGACGGCGAGCTTTTGGAGTAACGGCACGCTGGCGCGGCGAGTGAAGACATTGAAGTCCGCCTTCTCGATGCGCTTGAGCAAACCGTGATAGATGGAAACCAGCACCCAGAGCGCGGGACGGCTTTCAGGGTCGATGAGCGGCAGCAGTTCGCGCGCCGAGCGGTAGTAATCTTCAGCGCGCTTGGCGATTGCTTCAAGCAGCGTGCGCTCAGAAACCGTGGGCGGCGCAGCCGGAGCACGTTGAAGCAGGGATTCGAGAGAAACCGAATGCACGGCGAGCTCATCGAGAGGTAAGTAGACGCGATTGCGCGCCGCGTCCTCGGCCACGTCGCGCAGGATGTTGGTGAGCTGGAAGGCGATGCCGGTTTCCTCGGCCAGCTTCTCCGCGCGCGGGTCGCGGTAGCCGAAGATGCGGATGCAGACCAGGCCCACAACCGAGGCCACCAGATAACAATAACGGTAAAGATCGGCAAAGGTCGCGTAGGTGCCGGGCGCACCGCCTGGAACGTGATTTGGGTTGGCTTGATCGAGATCCATGGTAACGCCGGCCACGAGCTCGTCCAATAGTTGGAGCGGGATTTTGAAGCGCTGAGTTGCATCGCGCACGGCCAGGAAGACCGGATCGCCGGTGACTTCGCCGGCCGCGGCTTGATGCCACGCGGCCAGCCAGACATCGAGCAAGCGACGGCGCTCCTCGCGCGGCCAGGGATTCGTCGTCGGCGAGGTCGTCGGCCCGCCGCATGAAGGCATAGATGGCGCAGATGGCGTTGCGACGTTCGAGCGGAAGCGCGACGAAAGCGTAATAGAAGTTTTTGGCTTCGCGCCGGGCAATCGACCGGCAGGCCGCGTAGGCGCGATCGAGGTCGTGCGATGGAACTTTCCCGGTCAAGCGGTCTTTCCTGTGGATTTGACGCCAAGGCGGAGAAAAGGGAGCACCTTGCTGCCCAAGGCGCGCAGTGCGAGCGCGAACTTGGCGCGTTTGGAGATGGCCGGGCGCGCGCTCAGCACGTCGTAGTTGCGGCGCTCGATGGTGCGCAGAATTTCAAGCCCGCCGCGGCTGAAGAGATCGAGATCGAGCGCCAGATCGCGATTCACGCGGCCGATGAGCGGGAGGCCCTGCTCGAAGAGCGAACGCGCAAAAGCGACCTCATGGCGCAGGAGGGCGCGAAACTCCGGCGTCGCGACGCCCTGCGCGATGGTTTCGTCGCTGACGCCGAAGCGGCGCATGTCGTCCTCGGGAAGATAGACGCGGCCCTTGGCATAGTCCACGCGCACATCCTGCCAAAAGTTGGCGAGCTGCAATGCGGAGCAAGTTGCGTCGGAGAACTTGAAATTCTCTTCACTCACTTCACCGCAGGCATAAAGCACCAGGCGGCCAACGGGATTGGCCGAATAGCGGCAATAGCCGAGCACGTCGCGCATCGTGGCATAGCGCGTGACGGTCTGGTCCTGGCGGAACGCAGTGAGCAGGTCAGCGAATGGGGCTTTTGGGATATTGCACGCGCGGATGGTTTCGTCCAACGCCACAAAGACGGGATGGCGCGCCCGGCCCTCGTAGCAGGCATCCAGCTCACGGCCCCACAGATCGAGAAGAGCTAACGCAGCGGAGCGGTCGCCGACCTCGTCGCCAAGGTCGTCGGAGATGCGGCAGTAGGCGTAGATGGAATGGAAGTGCGGGCGCAGAGCCCTGGGCAAAAACCATGTGGCAACATGGAAGTTTTCATAGTGCGATTCGGCCAGTTGCCGGCACCAGGCAAGAGCTTCGCTGAGAGTGGGCGCGACATCGGGAATGCGATAGCCCGCAGGCAGCGCGGCCCATCCGCGGGCGAGGAGGTCGTCGTTATGGGCGGCGGTGGCGTTCATCGGCGGACCCTACATCTATTTTGCGCTATCCGGAAGGGATGGTTGAGTGAAACGAGAGTTGAGGATGGCGCTGTCCCACGTTCCCAAATGCGAGGGACATGGGGCACCGAATTTTGGCTGAATTGAGAAAGACGAGCTGATGTTTGTGCCTGACCGCGAGTCTCCGACCACTGACCACTGACAACTGACCACCGTCTACGTGATCCTGACGCTCTTGCCGCGCGAGAGTACCGCGGCTTTGCGGCGGTCCTTTGAGGCGTGATCGATCTTTCTCCAGAAGCCGATGAAATAATCGACCGCCGAGACGGTGGAAACCAGTACGGTAAAATAAATGGCGGCAACGGCGATCCAATACACCGGAAACCTGAAGATGCCGATCTGCCAGTGGTCCCAACGGTGAGCCAGGATGGCAGAAACCACCGAGACAATCTGCGTGACGGTCTTCAGCTTGCCCAACTCGCTGGCCACGATGGTGAACCCTTCAGAAGACGCAATGGAACGCAGGCCGGAGATGAGAAATTCGCGGCCGATGATGACGACCACGATCCACACCTTCACCACTTGCGGATTGTAGGCGACAAGGGCCACGAACGCGGCCGCTACCATGATCTTGTCGGCGAGCGGATCGAGCAACATTCCCATGGTGGTAATCTGGCCGCGCCTGCGGGCGAGATATCCGTCCAGGCCGTCGGTAATCGAGGCCAACACAAAGAGAACTGACGCCAGGATCTCCTGCTGCCATCCCTGCCAGGGAAAATGCGAGGACAGAATCCACAGGAATAGCGGGATCATGATGATCCGGCTCATCGTGATGGAATTGGGCAGATTCATGGCGATCCCGCCACGCTTTCCTGGTCTCTGGTGGCTTGACACCATTATTGCACCGCACGCGAATCCGCGCCGGGGTCCCGATCCCATCTGAAGCGAGCGCGAGGCGGGGCGCTCAGCAGGTTACCTTCTGGCGTGCGCACCGATAGCGGATACGACTGAATAAGGCGGCGTTCCCGTCGACCATGCGCTACGCGTAGATGCCCCTCTGCTTGATGGCGAACGCCACGCGATCGATGGCCAGCATATAAGCCGCGATGCGGTTATTCACGTCGTGGGCCTCGGCGTAGCGGACCACGTCGTCGAAGCTATTGCGCAGAATGTCTTCCAACTGCTCGATCACGACCGATTCCTTCCAGAAATATCCCTGGCGGTCCTGCACCCACTCAAAGTAGCTGGCGGTTACGCCGCCGGCATTGGCCAGGATGTCGGGCACGATAAAGATGCGCTTCTCGGAAAGTATCTCGTCGGCCACGGCGGTAGTGGGTCCGTTGGCGCCCTCCACCACGATGCGCGCCTTGATCCTGGCCGCGTTGCGGCTGCTGATCACGTTCTCGGTGGCCGCGGGAATTAGAATCTCGCAATCGGAAACCAGCAGCTCGTCGCTGGGCGTGGCCTCGGCCTCGCGAAAGCCGAGGACTGTGTTGTTGCGGTATCTGTATTCGAGCAGTTGGTGAATATCGATCCCCGCGGGGTTGTACAGGCCGCCGTCGCGCTCGGCGATGCCGATAATCTTGTAGCCCTGCTCCTGCATCAGGCGCGCGGCGTTCGATCCCACGTTGCCGAATCCCTGGATCACCACGCGGCAGCCCTCGACGGGGAGGTGCAGGTAGCGCAGGCTCTCGTTACAGGCCACCATCACCCCGCGGCCGGTAGCCTCGATGCGGCCTTGCGAACCGCCCATGTTGATCGGCTTGCCCGTCACCACGCTGGTCACTGTTTGCCGCATGTGCATGGAATAGGTGTCCATGATCCATGCCATGGTTTGCTCGTTGGTGTTGACGTCCGGGGCGGGAACGTCCTTCTCCGGCCCGATGAACTCGATGATCTCCGCCGTGTAGCGGCGCGTCATGCGCTCCAGCTCGCCCTTGCTCATGTTCTTCGGGTCGCAAATGACGCCGCCCTTGGCCCCGCCAAAGGGAATATTCACCACCGCGCATTTCCACGTCATCCAGCTTGCGAGGGCGCGCACTTCGTCCTGCGTCACGTCGGGCGCGTAGCGGATGCCGCCCTTGCACGGCCCGCGCGCCATCGAGTGCTGCACGCGAAAGCCGGTGAACACTTCGATCGTGCCGTTGTCGAGGGATACGGGAAAGTGAACGATCACTTCCCGCGACGGAGAGCGCAGCACCTTCCACAAGCCTTCGTCGAGATTGAGCTTGCGCGCGGCAAAATCGAAGCGAGCGCTTTGCGCTTCCCAGGGGTTGATCTCCTGGTCCAAAGTGACGCTGGTGTTCCCTGTCGCCATAACAATCTCCATCTCCGGCCGCTTTTTTCAGCCTTCGGGAGCCGAAAAGAAGCTCCGTTCCTTAAAGGTATAGACGCGGCCCCAATTCTTCAGGGTTTTCCCGGCCCGGTCGCTGTATCCGGCTCAGCCTTGCGTTCCTGCGTTGGCAGGTCAGGGCCGCACAGAACCGCCAGCAAGCCCAAACCTCAGTGAGTCTAGGCCGGTTGGCGGGCGGCGTCAAGCCGGATGGAACCAGCCGGGAAACCTCTTCTCAGATTGGCATCTCTTCTGGGCGCCCCCTGAGCCGGAACCGCGCTCGAGTGGCCACGCCGCGCGAGCAGGTACACTGAGGCTGTGAAAGCTTCCTCTCATGCCTCCCGACCCAGCCCCAAGGAATTCCTGACGCTCGCCAAGGCGCACACGCTCGTGCCCGTTTGCCGCACTCTGATGGCCGACCTTGAAACCCCGGTTTCGGCCTTTCTGCGCGCTGCGTGGCCGGAGCGCGAGTGCTTCCTGCTGGAATCGGTCGAGGGCGGCGAGCAAGTTGGCCGGTACACCTTCATCGGGCTCGCGCCGTTCAAGCGCATTGTCGCGCGAGGCCGCGAGATCGCCGTCACCGAGGGCCGCAAGACCACGCGCATGCAGGGTGACATTTTCGCCGTGCTGCGCGACGCGCTGGGCGGGCACAAACCGGCGCGATTGGAGGGGTTGCCCCCGTTCACCGCCGGCGCGGTGGGTTATCTTGCGTACGACGCCGTGCGACAGATCGAGCGGCTGCCCGTGCTGGCGAAGGATGAGTTGGGCGTCCCAGATGCTTGCCTGCTCTTTTTCGACGAGGTGCTGGCCTTCGACCACGTGCGCAAGGAGATTTGGCTGGTTGTAACGGCCGATGTGACCCAGGGCAAACCCGTTGCCGCGTACGAGCGCGCTTTGAAGCGGCTCGACAAGCTGGAAAAGCGAATTGCGCAGCCGTTGCCGGACCTGCAGCCGAAAAAGCCGCTCAAAGCCGGCAAGCTCCAGGTAAAGCACCGCACGGCGAAGAAGGACTTTGAGGCCGCGGTGGCGCGCACAAAAGAATACATCGCCGCCGGCGACGTCTTTCAGGCGGTTCTCTCGCAGCGTTTCGACGTGGAACCCGGCGTGGACGCCTTTCAGGTTTATCGCGCGCTGCGCACTGTGAATCCTAGCCCCTATATGTTCTTTCTCCGATTTGCGCCGGAGAGACCGCTGGGCGGATCGCCAATCAACCAGGCAAAGAACTCGTCCAAGAGGTCAAAGGGGGCTGCGCCCCCCATCGAGCTGGCCGGCTCGTCACCGGAGTTGCTGGTGCGCGTCCACCAGGGCAAGGTCGAGTACCGGCCCATCGCAGGCACGCGGCCGCGCGGCGCCACCGAGGCCGAGGACCAAAACCTTGCCGACGAGATGCTCCACGACCAAAAAGAGCGCGCCGAACACGTAATGCTCGTCGATCTGGGCCGCAACGACGTGGGCCGAGTGAGCTGTTTCGGCAGCGTGAAGGTTGACAAGCTGATGTTTATCGAGCGCTACTCGCACGTCATGCACATTGTGAGCTCGATCGAGGGGCGGCTCAGGCCGGATTTGACGGCCGTGGACGCCCTGCGCGCCTGCTTCCCCGCCGGAACGCTCAGCGGCGCGCCAAAGGTGCGCGCGATGGAGATTATCGAGGAACTGGAGCCTGCGCGCCGCGGCGCTTACGGAGGCGCTGTGCTCTACGCCGATTTCTCCGGCAACCTCGATTCCTGCATCGCCATCCGGTCGATGGTGGCCATCGGCGGCAAGGGCTTCGTGCAGGCCGGGGCGGGGATTGTCGCGGACTCCGTGCCTGAATTGGAGCATCAGGAGTCCATCAACAAGGCCCACGCCGTGATCCGCGCCATTGAGCGCGCGCGCCAAATGTGAGAGATTGTCCTCGCGCTACCCCCTGGTCCCTCGTCCCTATTTCGTGCCTTTCCGCATCTCAATGAAAAGGCGCCGGCCGCTGTCGAGGAGCCCCACTGTGCCCAGGAAAGCAAAACCCATGGCCGTCAAGAATTCAAAGTCTGCTGCGGCCGAGGCGACGCAGAAGAGTCTTATGCGGCCCTCTGCCGAAGAGATTTTCACGCAGGTAGCTGCCAATGCGCGCATCGAATTGCAGCGGCCATCCATCGCGTTGGGATTGTCGGGATTCGGCGCGGGTATCTTCATGGGTCTGTCGGGGCTCGGCACTGCCATCGCCATCACTCTGCTTGGCGCCTCAAATACCGCCGAGTTCTTCTCGCGGATGTTCTACCCCGTCGGTTTCATCGTCGTCATCCTGGGCCGCTCGCAATTGTTTACTGAGAACACACTTTATCCCGTCGCGCTGATGCTGGCAGAGAAGCGCGAGTTCTGGAATACGATGCGACTGTGGGCGGTGGTGCTACCGGCGAATGTGGCCGGCGCCTTCACTTTCGCCATCCTCGCCGCGCGCACTGCCGGGCTGGCGCCGTCCGTTGTCGGGGCTTTAAGTCAGTTGGGAGCAAACGCCATGGCGCACCCGGCCGCCCATATCTTCTGGTCGGGAGTCTTCGCCGGTTGGATCATTGCGCTGGCCGCATGGCTGGTCTCGGGTTCGCACTCTATCACCGGCTCGGTCATGGTCATCTGGATGCTCACGTTTCTCGTCGGGCTGGGCAACTTCGCCCATTGCATCGTCGGTTCCTGCGAAGTGTTGGTCGCCGTGCTCACCCACGATGCGCCGTGGACGGCTTATCCGCAATGGTTCTTCCCTGCGGTGACCGGAAATATCTGCGGTGGCGTGGTCCTGGTAACGATCCTGGAATACGGGCAGGTAATGCAGGGGCCCAGTATCGAGGCTGCGGCCCGGCAGGCAGAACGCGAAGAAAAATCTTAAAACCGGTCAAAAAAGGAAGCGGCGGCGATTCGCGCCATCGAGCACGCGCAGCCGATGAAGCACTGGCAACTGTTCTCTGCTGTCCAGTCCTTACTCTCTACTCCCTGTTCCCTGTCTTTTTCACTCTGCGCCGAAGACGCGCCCGAAAAAATGCCCGACCTTGCCGAAGAATCCACGCTTTTTCTTTGTGGCGGGCGGATTTGCTGGTGCGGCTACCGGCGTTGCTGCGGACGGCGCAGCAGGGGGCTGTGGCGGCGCGGCCTTCGGTGCGCGTTCGGCGCCGTTGTAGACCAGCGGCGCGATCTCGGCAGGCTGTCCGCTGCCTGGAGTCGCAGGGACCGCGGCCGCCTTCGGCGTCAGCGTAAGACCCTCGCTCTGCGCCAGCGGAAACTCGTTCGGCTCCGCCTTCGCGGGCAATGGACAACCACACGGTTCCTTCTCCTCGTCCACCACGGATTGCAGGCTGCCATGCTCGAACATCACCCGCTGGCCCGGCTGCTACGCGGTAAAGTCCGCTGTCAAAGACGCTGGTCACGACCACGTACGGGGCGTTCGCGCCAGCATTATCCACGCACGTGTCGCCCTCGTCGCCCAGCCGCACTTTGACATCCGCCGAGCCCTGACCGCCGATGAGGATGCGAAAGTTCGGAGTCAATACAACATCGGAATTTCGGGCAATCGCGAAGTTGGCCTCAAGCGCGCCGGCCTCGAAAGCAATCAGCAAGCCGGGAACCTCGCTGACCGGCACGCTTGAATCAACAGACAGCTTCACGGTTGTGGAAGGGCATACGTTCAGCGTGCCCCGGTAAGGCAACGTCACCTGGGCGGTCTTGGGGCCGGCAGTGATTTCGCCACTGCTGGTGATAAATGCTCTTCCGTTCCAAGCCTGGAGCGGTCCGGTAACCGAGAGTGCGGCACCAGAAACCGAAACATCAATGGGAACGATGGCGATGGGAGGAGAACTCAACGCAGGAGGTTGGCTTCGGGAAACCTGCTGATCGGGCGCCGGCGCCGGTGCCGGGCCTGGTGCGGGGCCAACAATGAAACTATCTGCGATGCATCCACTCCCTTGGCAAATTCTTCAGCATGGGTGGCGATAAGAAACTGGACATTTCTTTCACCCGACTTGCGAGTAAAATGATCGAGGATCTCTCGTTGCAAGTTGACATGAAGATGTGCATCAGGCTCGTCCATCAAGATAGTAGTAGGACTGTACCCATAAAGAAAGGCAAGTCAGGTAAGTGTTAGAAAAAACCCGCTGCCGCCGGCAATGATGTCGTAGGATTTGTCCCCTTGCTGATATTCGCAGAGAATCTCGGTATCAACCCCTTGCTCGTATTTCGGTTTTTTGAGCTCCACGGAAAACCAGTTCTTCACGACTTTGCAAACTTCCACCCAGCTCAACGAACGGTAACTCCCTTTCTCCGTTCGCCGTCGACCTTTTTCAGAATGGGTGAAGACCCTCAACATAAGGTTACGCAAAACGCTGCCAGGCTGCGCCTTGCCAACCTGCTTCTTGAGAGGGCCGTCATCGCGCCACTCCTCGCTTGGCTCCAAGCCGGAAAACGGAGGTACATAGGCAATTACCGGCAGTTGTTTCTCTTTCTCCAGTTCCCTGAATTTTGCCCATCCATCGGCCGGAATGGCATAAAGTGCCTGTGGGGAGTTGTATCGCAGCCTGACGCCGAAAGATTTTTCTTCATTCTGCGACGTCAGCCAGGTTAAATCGATCTCGATCAGGATATACTCCTGTGTTTTTCT
>CAWKFD010000010.1:0-37499 GCA_963848805.1 uncultured Acidobacteriaceae bacterium
GTAAGGAGGAGTGCTGGGCGCAAGTCTAAGGATAGGAAAGTAGACGCCGACGGGTTCGGCTCGGGGAGCTGCCATCACCCAAACCGTCAAGATCAGAAGCATGGCCACAAAGGGAGCAGCTATCCACGACTGCAGCCTGTTCATGTCCATATCTAATTCGACACCGGAGAATACCCCATTGTTCCCCTAAATCAAAATGCATGCAAGGTGCGACCGCTTTTTGAGTGAGTGACCGCCAATTCGGAAACTACTCTTTAAACTTCAGGCGTCATCAGGCACGCGTTTCTGGCGTTTGCTCCTCGGATAGGCGAGAATATAGAGGCGCCATGCCATACACCGCCCGTGCCTTCGACCCTCCCTTTACCAGCGTCCCCGGCGCCCTGGACGAGATTCGTGCCGGCCGCATGGTCATCGTGGTCGACGACGAGGACCGCGAGAACGAGGGCGACCTCACCCTGGCCGCCGAGCACGTGACCCCTGAAGCCATCAACTTCATGGCGCGCTACGGCCGCGGCCTCATCTGCCTGACCCTCACCGAGGAGCGCGCCGATTATCTGCGCCTCTTCCCCATGACTCAGCAGAACTCCTCGCGCTTCGGCACCGCCTTTACTGAAACCATCGAGGCCCGCGAAGGCGTAACAACGGGCATTTCCGCCGCTGATCGCTCGCACACCATCCGCACCGCCATCGGTCCCCGCTCCACTGCGGCCGACCTCGCCCGTCCTGGCCACGTCTTCCCGCTGCGCGCTCGCCGTGGCGGCGTCCTCGTCCGCGCCGGCCAAACGGAGGCCTCGGTCGACCTGGCCCGCATGGCCGGCCTGACGCCTGCAGGTGTTATCTGCGAAATCATGCGCGACGACGGCGAGATGGCGCGCATTCCCGACCTCATCCCGTTCTGCCAGCAGCATGGGCTTAAGATCCTCACCGTGGCCGAGCTCATCCGCTACCGCCTGCGCAATGAGCGCTACATCGTCCGCGCCGGCGAAACCCACATCCAAACCCGCTACGGCGAGTTCCGCATGATCGCTTACGAGTCCGAGGTCAACGGCGGCGAAAGCCACATCGCCCTCATCCGCGGCGATCTTTGCCCCGGCTGTCCCGCCTTCTATGCCGGACCCGCGCCGGTCGCCAACGGTCTGTTCGACGGCGCGCAACCCGCCGCCGCGCCGTCAGATCTTCGTCCGCCCTGCCCGCACCCGGTGCTCGTCCGCGTACACACCCGCTGCACCGCCGGCGATGTCTTTGCCGCCGATTGCCGCTGCCGCGAAGTCCTCGACCAATCCATGCGCATGATCGCCGAAGAGGGCTGCGGCGTGATCCTCTATCTCCACAACACCTCGCGGGGATTCGAGATCGGCCACACGCCGGCTCCGGCTTTCGGTCCCGAGGGCTCCGCCGTTCCCGCCGAGCTGCGCGAAGAGAATTCCGGCCGCCTCATCCTGCATCAGGAACTGCGCGCCCGCGAAGGGGCCCAGGCCCGCACCGGCCGCATCCTGCGCGCCATCGGCCTCGGCGGCCAGATTCTCTCCGATCTGGGAATTCAGCGCATCCGCCTGCTCTCGAACACGCCGATGCACGTCCCCGCCCTCGAGGGCTTCGGCCTCGAAATCGTCGAGCAGGTGCCGATTCCGATCGAGGAGTGCAGCCGCGTCGGCTAAGGCGCTCGCATGGGGAATTCCCCCGGTTTTCCGTGAAAATTAGGTCCTCCTTGCGAAAGTGGTCAATATTGACCACTTTCTCGCGCCCAATCCCTTTAAGATCGCAGCAACTTTCCAGGGGGGGAAAATTCGCCAGAAAAGTCCGAGCAGCCAAGATGGCTGGCAAGGATTTTCCCGGTCAATTCTCCTTGGAAACGCGCACCGCCGGTTTCAGGTCCCATTCGCCGTAACGCAACTTCAGCGCGGCATCTTTCTCAGTAAGGCGCCGCTTCCGATTAACCCGCATTACGGCATCCATGCAATTGCTGTGAAGCCAACCCCACCTGTAAGGCGAAAGGTTGGTCCGCGTGCGCGTCCATCTCGTCAATCCCAGCGACAATTCCTTTGGTACCGCGGTCATCACCCCGCGCTGGCTCTTCGTGCTTGCCGCCGCCACACCCGCCGCCGTTGGAGATCCCATTCTGGTCGATGAATCGATCGAACAAATTGTGCCCGCTACCATTCAGCCGGGAGATATTGTCGGCATCAGCGTGCATACCGGCAATGCTTTGCGCGGCTACGCCGTCGGCCGCATGGCGCGCGCCCAAGGCGCCTGGGTGGTCTATGGCGGAATTCACGCCACGCTGTTTCCCGAGGAGGCCCTCGAGAGCGGTGAAGCGCACGCAGTCGTCAAGGGCGATGGCGATCTCGCCTGGGCAAAAGTAGTTACAGATTGCCTCGCCGGCGCGCCTCAGCGGGTTTACGAGGGCGGGCGAATCGCGGGCAGCGAATTTCTCTCCGCGCGCTGGGACCTGATGGATCCCAGCAAATATATGTGGGCCTCGGTGCAAACCATTCGCGGCTGCCCCAAGCACTGCTCATTCTGCAGCGTGTGGCGCACCGACGGACAGAAGCCGCGGCAGCGGCGGTTCCAAAGCGTCGTGGACGAAATCGTGGCGCTGCGCCGTTTAGGTTTTCGCTTCATCGCCCTGGCCGATGACAACTTCTATCCGGTCACGTTTACCGATCTGCGACTCGCGCGGGAGCAGGGCAACACCGCCCGGGTCGAGGAGCTCACAACCATTCGCAACGAGCGCCTGTCGTTGATGGAAGAGCTGGCCAAGCTACCCAAAGACATGGTGTTCTTCACGCAAATGACCATGGAGGCCGGCGAGGACGGCAGCTATCTTGACGCCATGCGCAGGGCCAACATCAAGGGCGCGCTGGTGGGCGTTGAGGCCGTCACGCCCGAGGGGCTGAAGGCGGTCTATAAAGACTGGAACTACTCCGGCGAGGCTCTCGCCAAACAGTTGCAGACCTTCAAGCAGCACGGCGTTCACGTGCTCGGTTCGTTCATCTTTGGCCTGCCCACCGATCGGCCGGCCACCTTCACCGCGACGGTCGAGATGGCGCTCAAAGCGGGTGTCACCTTTGCGCAATTTGTCATGATGACGCCGTTTCCCGGCACCGTCGATTTCGGGCGTTGGGAAAAAGAGCAATCCGCGGACCCCATGATGGTGGGCGGCGTGCCCATTACGCGCTACTGGATGATTCCCACTGAAGTGCGGCCCAAGATGTTTACGCCGCATCCCGCCATGAGCTCGGACGAAATCCGCATGCGCACGCAAAAAGTATGGGACCGGTTCTATTCCTGGCCTGCGATCTGGGAACGGTCCGCCTGCACGCCGACCCTGCGCGCCCGGCTCGGATTCATTTTCCTCTCCAAGCTCTACCGCCAGATGTATGCAGGCACGGGCATCTCCACCGATAGCGCGCGGCGCAAGAAGTCCAAGCGCTGGGCCCGCTGGACGGCTCGGCAATGCAAGAAGCTCTTCCAGGCGCGGCCCATGCCGGAGCTCGAAGGGCCGAAGTGGGAGATGGGAATGCCCGGCTTGGGCCAGGCCGCGTTTGAAGGCGCGAATGGGCAGGCGGTGAGCGGGCTGTTCGTTACGATCTCAAATCGCTGACAGGAATGAACTCTGCCGCGGGTCAGTCTGCGACCCCTGAGTGCGGTTTATCCGAATCGATCTGGTAAGCCCCGTAATCGATTGTCAGCACGGCAGTGCCTCCGATCCGGATCTTGGATTCGCTGCGGCTCCGTTGCGGCAGCCAGAAGTTCCCCACCTTCGTGCTTGTATATTGAATCAGCGTCCGCGAAATCCAGAACGAGGGATTCTTCGCAGGCGCCGCCTCGATCTTTGCTACCGCGAAATCCGTCGCGTCCACCCAGATCTTGCCTCGATACAAAAACTTGCTTTCCTTCAGCGGTTCCACACTCAGGATGTAGGCCGGATGCCCATCGAGGCTCTCGCTCCCCAGCAACTGGAACCGGTAATTTGCCGGCGTCAGTGCGGTCGCCCCGCTGTCCTTTGAGGCCTCTATTTCGCTGTCCATCGCCCTCTTCAGAACTTTCTCAGCAAGAATCCTGGAACCACTCTGAGAAATAATGCGAAAACTTTTTCCTGAAGCAGCATCATATTTGAACTCCGCCTCCATGTTTGCTTCGAGGGTTGTAAGTCCTCGGTACTCGACATGGTAGTGCCGTACCGCCCGGTAATGTTTCAATTCCTGCCGCTGGGCTTGATCGTGACGCTCCATCGACGCCAGAATCTGCGTCAGGGGCAAGCTTGCCGGGGCAGGTGTATTCGCATGGGCTGGCCAAAGGGCTGCTCCAAAAAAGATCAGCACCGCGCAGCCGGAAACGCTTCTGCATCGAGGGGAAGTCACAATGCATTCTATCGCCGCGCTATGAATGGCCGGGTGCCCCACATCTCGCTCTTGAGATGCGGGAAAGCACCTCCGCCATCTCACCACGACGAGCTAACAGCTCAGAGTTGCCTTTATCTCCCGTACGTGTACGTTCCGCACAGCGTTGTCGACGTCGAAATCGCGTCGAACGTAAACACCGGCATGTCGTCGCCCGAGAAGAATGCCACCTTGAGCATGTGTCCGGTCGCGTAGGTCGCCATCCACTGCGTCTCCTCGCCGCCGCACAGGGTGTTCTTTTTCACGATGTACTTTCCCGGCGGCACATGCAGCCGGTAAAGCGTGCCTTCGATCCCCGCGTTCACGTCCGCGTCGAACACTGCGCTCACCTCTACCGGCTTCAGCCGGCGAATCTGCGCCAGGGGAAACGTCGCGAAGTTGAGCGTCACCTTTGCCTCGCCAATTGTAATGTCACCGGTGATCGCGTGCGCGTTCGTGCCCGCCGCGAACCACAAGCCCCGGTCCTCCTGCGCGCGCGCCGCCGCCGAGCAAACCGCCCCCACGAGCACCACGCTCATTGTCAGCCCACGCAGCGTCCGTTTCGTCATCCCGGCCCAGTCTCCCCTTGCACGAAACTCCGTTCTCGCACTTCCGAGCAAAAAGCCAAGAGCCAACGGCTAAAAGCCGCTTTTCTACCACCCCAAGACATACGCAAACACCAGCGGCGCCACAATGCTCGCGTCGCTCTCGATGATGAACTTAGGCGTCTTCTCTCCCAGCTTGCCCCATGTAATCTTCTCGTTCGGCACCGCGCCTGAGTACGACCCATAGCTGGTCGTCGAGTCGGAAATCTGGCAGAAGTACGCCCACAGCGGCACATCTTCACGCTGCAAGTCCTGGTGCAGCATCGGCACGACGCAAATGGGGAAGTCGCCCGCGATGCCGCCGCCAATCTGGAAGAACCCCAGCGGCGTTTTTGCGGTGATCTCGGTGTACCACTCGGCGAGCTCCATCATGTACTCGATGCCGGTGCGAACGGTGTGCACCTTCTTCACGTCGCCCGAGATGCAGTGCCCGGCGTACATGTTGCCCAGCGTCGCGTCCTCCCATCCCGGCACAAACATGGGCAGGTTCTTCCTCGCCGCGGCCAGCAGCCAACTATTTTTCGGGTCAATCTGGTAGCTCTTTTCGAGCACGCCCGAAAGCAGAATCTTGTACATGAATTGGTGCGGGAAAAACCGCTCGCCCGCCTTGTCGGCCTTCACCCACTCCGCCAGCACCTCGGCCTCGATGCGCCGCATCGCTTCCTCTTCCGGGATGCACGTATCCGTCACGCGGTTCATGTGCCGGCCGAGCAGCGCCGCCTCGTCGGAAGGCGTCAGGTCGCGGTAGTGCGGGACTCTTTCATAAAAGTCGTGCGCGACAAGATTGAAAACATCTTCTTCGAGGTTCGCGCCCGTGCAGCAGATTCCGTGAATCTTGTCCTGCCGGATCATCTCGGCCAGGCTCAGCCCCAACTCCGCCGTGCTCATCGCTCCGGCGATGGTCACAAACATCTTGCCGCCTTCGGCCAGCAATTTGTTATACGCCTCGGCCGCATCCACCAGCGACGCGGCATTGAAATGACGATAATGATGCTTGATGAATTCGGTAATCGCAGGCATGTTTTTTTATTGGCTCCAATTCCTACCCTAGCACGCTACAAGGCTGGGTTGGCTGGCTGCTTTGCCGCCGAGTTGGCCATGCGCACAGGAGCAGCCCCGGTCACCGCCGATCCGGAGTTTCAAAGGCTCGGCAGGCAACACAAGTCGATGGCCTTGCCGAAGCATTCGGCGTGACGGAGCCCGTGCGAATCTCCCGCTGCCCCGGTTTTTCTTCAAGTTTTAAATAATTGCGCCGGGCGAAGCTCTGAATGATTGCGCTGAGCGCCCGCCCTTGCCGTCAACCCGTCGGGATCATTTGTCGGCGGATAGGCCAATGCACAGGTTGCCAATGTGAGCCAAAACCCGGACAAGGCGTGTCGTTCTGTATCCTCGTTTCCTCGTTCCGCTGTTCCCTTGGTCCCTTGGTCCCTCGTTCCCCTGGTCCCCCGTTTTGCCCGCCGTGCGCATCTCGGCCAAGGCTTGCTTGACCTGCGCGCGCAACGTGTCGGCCTCGAGCACACACGATCGCAGATAAGCTGACGCGGTCAGCCCAGCCTCCGTGGCTCTTTGCCTCAATCGCGCGCACTCGATAGCGCTCAAGCGAACCGTGACGCTCGCCGTCCGCCGCTCAGGTTCGGCTGCCGTGTGCGCCGTTACTCGAAGCGGGCCAGCGGACAGGTGGAAATTCGAAGCCTTAATGGGCTCCGCGGCGATTACCGGTTGCGCGCCCGCGGCCTCAGGCGCTGCTTCCTCGCCCCGATTCACCGCCTCGCGAAAGGCGCGTTCGTAGCTCAGCGTAACGACGTCGTCTTCAAGGTCACCATCGCTCCAGGCCAGCCCGCCTGCGGAGTCGCCTTTCGCAGGCGAAGCAAGAGAGGCCAGCAGCCCCGCGAAGCTTTCAGAATTGGGGGAGGGTGTGGCCTGGGTAGAGGGCTGCATGGGAGAGAGCTTACCGCAGCACGCTCATGCAGGGGTGAGATCTCCAATCAAGGGTGTTGTGCCCGTCCCAATTCAGGCCACTAGCCCGCAATTCCCGAAATGGAGCATTATGAACGGTCCGACCTCCATCAGGGATTCCAGGCGCTGCCTCGGTTTGAGTTTTTACAGCCATTTCTATTCCCTGATCCCCACTTTTTCGCTTTGTCTTCGCCGCGATGGTTGCGATACTCTCAAAAGAGCGTGCCTCAAGAGACGTCCCATTCCGGCTCGAAGATCGATTCCGGTGCCGATTCCAGCGCCAACGAACCGTTTGCCGGCTTTCATCCAGTGACGGCGGCGTGGTTCAAGGCTGTCTTCGACGCGCCCACCGCACCGCAGCGGATGGGCTGGCCGGTGATTGCGCGCGGCGAGAATGCTCTGATTCTGGCGCCGACGGGCACGGGCAAAACGCTGGCTGCGTTCCTGTGGTGCCTGGACCGACTGATGCTGGAAAGCAGAGATCAGAGAAAAGAGATCAGAGATCAGAAGGGGCGCGAGCGGCGCGGCTGCCGCATTGTTTATGTATCGCCGCTGAAGGCGCTGGCGGTGGACGTGGAGCGGAACCTGCGCTCGCCGCTGGCCGGCATGGCCAACATGGCGCGACGCATGGGCGTCGCGTTCCACGAACCGGCGATCAGCGTGCGCACCGGCGACACGCCGCAGCGCGAGCGGGCTCGCTTCGCGCGGCATCCCGCGGAGATTCTCATTACCACGCCGGAGTCGCTGTATCTGCTGCTCACCTCGCAGGCAGCCGAGGCGCTGCGCACCGTGGACACCGTAATTGTGGACGAGATTCACGCGCTGGTGCCCACCAAGCGCGGCGCGCACCTGGCCCTGACATTGGAGCGGCTGCAAGCGCTGACGGCGAAGCCGTTGCAGCGCATCGGTCTCTCGGCCACGCAGCGTCCGCTGGAGGAGGTGGCGCGGTTTCTGGGCGGTATTGAGGTCGAGCGGACGGATACAAGCAAGTCAGCAAGTCGGCAGGTCAGCGAGTCAGCGCGGCGGTCCGCTGCTGCTGGTGATTCGGCCAGAGTCGATTGCGCAGCAGCGCTTGTGTTGAAGGACGATGCATTTTCGGGCGACGGCCGAAGAGCAACCGCAGATCCTTCGGCTCCCTCCGCTGGCGCTTCGGTCGCTCAGGATGACAGCGCCGATTTGGGCGAGATTGGCGATTCCGCCGCATTGCGCTATCGGCCGGTGACGATTGTTAACGCTGCCGCGCTCAAGCGGCTCAAGCTGCGCATCGAGGTTCCGGTAGAAGACATGGCGCGACTGGGCGAGATGGAAGAGATTCCGTCGGGACCAGCATCGCAGACGCCGCGGCGCGTTTCCATCTGGAATGCGATTCATCCGCGACTGCTCGAAATGATTCGCGAGCGCAATTCGACGATTTTATTTGTGAACGCGCGCCAGATTGCCGAACGGCTGGCCGGGGCGCTGAACGACCTTGCCGGCGAGCCCATTGCACGCGCGCATCACGGATCGCTGGCCGCGGCGCAGCGCGCGGTGATTGAGGAACAGCTTAAGGCCGGACAGATTCGCGCCTTGTGCGCAACGTCGACGCTGGAACTGGGCATCGATATGGGCGCGGTCGATCTTGTGATTCAAATCGAGTCGCCGCCATCGGTGGCCAGCGGCATGCAGCGCATCGGCCGCGCCGGGCACCACGTGGACGCAGTGAGCGAGGGAGTTCTGTTTCCCAAATACCGGGCCGACCTGGTGGCCTGCGCCGCCGTGACGCGCGCCATGCACGAGGGGCACATCGAGTCCACGCGCTTTCCGCGCAACCCGCTGGACGTGCTTTGCCAGCAATTGGTGGCGATTGTTGCGAGTGCAGGGAACAAGAAAACAGGGAACAGGGATCAGGGAATAGGGAAAAGAAAGCGTGCGGCGGCGAATGCGCCCGCTCTTTTCGAGTCCGCTCCTCTCGGTATGGAGACGACGCAGACGTGGGACGATGCTAACTCGGCTAGCTCCGCTAACCACGCTGAGGTTCCCGTCGATTTTCTCTTCGATCTGGTGCGCCGCGCCGCGCCGTTTGGTTCGCTTTCGCGCTCGGCGTTTGAGGGCGTGCTCGATCTGTTGAGCGGGCGCTACCCTTCCGACGAGTTTGCCGAGTTGCGGCCACGGCTGACGTGGGACCGCGTGCGCAATGTGGTGACGGCGCGCGAGGGTGCGGCGCGGCTGGCAATTCTCAACGCCGGGACGATTCCCGATCGCGGGCTCTACGGAGTTTTTCTCGCTTTCACCGACGGCAAACCGGTGCGCGTGGGCGAGCTCGACGAAGAGATGGTCTTCGAGTCGCATCCCAACGAGACGTTCATTCTCGGCGCGTCGACGTGGCGCATCACGGATATTACGCACGACCGCGTGCTGGTGACGCCCGCTCCGGGCGAGCCAGGAAAGATGCCGTTCTGGAAAGGTGACGGCCCAGGACGTCCGCTCGAATTTGGCCGGCGCATCGGCGCCATGGTGCGCGAGCTGCGCGCATTGCCGCAAGCATCCGCGCTGACGCGCCTGGTGAACGAACACGATCTCGATCCCGGCGCCGCGGAAAACTTGCTGCGTTTTCTTGCCGACCAGGCTGAAGCGACGGGGCAGGTTCCCGACGACCGGACAATTGTGGTTGAAAGATGCCGCGACGAGCTGGGCGACTGGCGCGTGTGCGTGCTGACGCCGTTTGGCAGCCGCATCCACATTCCCTGGGCGATGGCGGTGAGCGCGCGCATTCGCGCCGCCGGCGGGCCTGAAGTGGAGACATTGTGGGGCGACGACGGTTTTGTACTGCGCTTCCCCGACACCGACGAGCCGCCCGATTCGGATTGGATTCTTGTGGAGCCGGCCGAGGCGATGCAGCTTGTGTTGCGCCAGTTGGGATCGACAGCTCTGTTTGCCGGGCGATTTCGCGAGGCAGCGGGCCGCGCGCTGCTGCTGCCGCGCCGCCGCGCCGACCAGCGCTCGCCATTGTGGCAGCTGCGCAAGCGATCTTACGACTTGCTCAGCGTGGCTTCGCGGTATCCTAAGTTTCCCTTGCTGCTTGAGGCCTATCGCGAGTGCCTGCGCGATGTTTTCGACATGCCGGCGCTGATTGAAACGCTGCGCGCGATCGAGCAGCGGCAGGTGCGGGTGCACGTCGCGGAAACGCGCAAGCCTTCGCCGTTTGCGTCGTCGCTGCTGTTCAGCTATGTGGCCAATTTCGTTTATGACGGCGATGCGCCGCTGGCCGAGCGACGCGCACAGGCGCTAACGATCGATCAAGACCAGTTGCGGGAATTGCTCGGCGAGGCGGACCTGCGCGAACTGCTCGACGCCGATGCGATCGCGGAGGTGGAAGAGGCGGCGCAGTGCCTGGCGGAGAATTATCGCGCGCGCTCGGCAGACGGCATTCACGATCTTTGTTTGCGGCTGGGCGATCTCAAGCGCGAGGAATTGGCGCGGCGCGTGGTTTCGGCGGATTTGCTGGCGCATGTCGATCGGCTGATTCGCTCGCGGCGATTGCTGGAGCTGCGGATCGCAGGAGAAAAACGGCTGGTCGCCGCCGAAGACGCTGCGCGCTACCGCGATGGATTGGGGATTCCGCTGCCGCCGGGGTTGGCGGTGGCGCTGCTCGAACCGGTAACGCATCCGGTGCTGGAACTTGTACGGCGCTACGCGCGCACGCACGGGCCATTCACGCTGCGCGAGGCTGCCGATCGTTTTGCGTTAGACACGGCGGCGGTGGAGAACGCGCTGCGAGTGCTTGCGGCAGAGGGCCGCGTGCTTGAAGGCGGCTTTCGACCGGGAGGGCTTCATCGCGAGTGGTGCGATGCGGAGATTTTGCGGCAGATCCGGCGCAAGTCGCTGGCCAAATTGCGGCGCGAAGTGGAGCCAGTGGAGCAGCACACGCTGGCGCGGTTCCTTACGCATTGGCAAGGCGTGCTTGCGCCGCGCCGGGTCGGAACCGCACATCTTGATGCGCTGCTCGACGCGATCGAATCGCTGCAGGGCGCGCCACTGCCCGCGTCGCTGATCGAGGCGTCGATTCTGCCCGCGCGCATCGCGGGCTACGCGCCGGCGGGTCTCGATACGTTGATCGCCGCGGGCGAGGTGGCGTGGGCCGGCGTGGAGCCGATCGGCGAGCGCGACGGGCGCATTGCACTGTTTCTCGCGGACAAACTGCCACTGCTGGCGCAGAAACGGCCAATTGTTGAACCGCTCACCGAGCGCGAAGACAAATTGCTTGCCGTGCTGGAGTCGACAGGCGCGAGCTTTTTCGATCCGCTGCATCAGGCGGCGGGCGGCGGCTATCCCGGCGAGACGATTGATGCGCTCTGGAGCCTGGTGTGGCGCGGGCTGATTACGAACGATTCGCTGCACGCTTTGCGCGCGTACATCGCGAGACCTGAAAGTGCGCGCACGCCGCGACGGATGCATACGGGCATGGTTTTTCGCTCGCGCCGAACCACGCCGCCCACGGCGCAGGGGCGATGGTCGGTACTGGCACTACGCGCGGGGATGGATAGGAAAGTCATCCCTCAGGGGCTGAAGCCCCAAGAATTCTCTGTACTGTCTGGCGGCACGGCTAAAGCCGTGCCCTTTCAAAGCGATGCTCAGCCCTCCGCCACTGAAGCCAGCCACGCGCTGGCATTGCAGTTGCTCCATCGCTACGGCGTGCTGCTGCGCGAATCGGTTGCGGCGGAGAATGTGCCCGGCGGATTCAGTGCGGTGTATGACGTGCTGAAGGCACTGGAAGAGAGCGGACGGATACGGCGCGGCTACTTTGTAGCGGGGCTGGGCGCAACGCAGTTTGCGCTGCCGGCGGCGGTGGATTTGTTGCGGCAATTGCGCAGCGAGCCCCAGGCGGAAAAGCCGGAGTTTGTGCAGTTGGCGGCGACGGATCCGGCGAACCCATACGGTTCGGTATTGCGCTGGCCGGAGTTGCCGCCGATGGACGAGGACTCAGAGGCGGCGCCGCGCATACTGACGCGCACCACCTATGCTGAAGTGATCCTGCGCAATGGCCAGTTGGTGGCGTGGCTCAGGCGCGGCAATCCGAATTTGCTGGTTTTTTTGCCGGTCGAGGAACCGGAGCGGTCGCAGGCAGCCGCGAGCCTGGCGCATTTCTTCAGCGCGCGCGGGCAGGAACGGATGCGGGAGAGTAATCGCGAAGGCGCGCTGATCACCACCATCAATGGCCGGCCGGTGGCCGCGCACTTCATGGCTCGATTTCTGATGGATGCGGGTTTTCACCCTGGGCCGCTGGGCATGCACTTGCGGCGAATTCCCTTGCCCTTCTCGCATGCAGAACCAAACAGGCCCGAGGTTCAGTAAGAAATGCCCGAGGGCGACACCATCTTTCGCACCGCGCGGTCGCTGGGCCGCGCGCTCATCGGCCGGCCAGTAACCGCGTTCCGCTCGACATACCCGCTGCTCACTCGCTTCAATGACGACACGCCTCTAGCCGGTCAAATGGTCGAACGCGTGGAAGCGCGCGGCAAGTGGCTGCTGATGACTTTTTCCGGTGGTGGCATTCTTGCCTCGCACCTGCTCATGAATGGCCGCTGGCATATCTACCGGCAGGGCGAACGCTGGCAACTTGCGCGCATCCACATGCGCATTGTGATTGAGAACAGCGAGTATCAGGCGGTGGGTTTTCGCGTGCCTGTGGCCGAGATGCACACCGCGCGCTCGCTGGCGCGGAGCGCAAAGATTCCTCGCGCGGAGAACGACGTTCTAAGCGCGGACTTCGACGCCAGGGCCGCGCTGGACGGCCTGTTGGCTCGGCCCGAGGAGGCGATCGCCGATGCGCTTCTCGATCAACGCGTGCTGGCAGGCGTGGGCAATGTCTTCAAATCGGAGATCTGTTTCGTCAATGGGCTCAATCCGTTTCGCAAGGTCGAGACGCTGACGCGCCAAGAGGCCGCGGCGGCGATTGCCAGCGCGCAACGGCTGCTCCAGACGAATATACTGGAGGACTCCGGCGACACCATTGTGACCTATCGCGGCCAGCAGCGCCGCACCACGCATGCATCCTATCCGGGCGCCAGCCTGTGGGTGTATGGACGTAATGGCGAACCGTGCCGGCGCTGCGGAGAGTTGATCCGCAGACGCATCCAGGGCGCGGATGCGCGCGTTACTTTCTGGTGCCCCTGCTGCCAGCCCATGCCGGATGGAACGGAGGTGGACGGATGACGAGAGATTGTAGCTTGTAGCCGGTAGCAAGAGAAACTACAAGCTACGAGCTACCGGCTGCGAGCTAGAAATGGTTGCATAAATGTAATCAGCTTGAGAAAAGACATCCCTCAAGGGTTGAAACCCCAATGTTATGTGCCTCTGATGGCACGGCTGGACAGGCTGCGGAAAAACTCCGAGATTTGGGTCTGACGCGAATCGAAACCGTCCCTCGGCGGCTAAAGCCGAGCGGGTTCATTCGACTTATCGGCACGGATAAATCCGTGCCCTTTCAAAACGGCGTTCGAGCCGAGTTTTTCCGCAGCCTGTGAAGCCGCGCCCTTTCAAAACTGCATCTATGCAACCAGTCCTACAAGCCAGCTTCAGTTGCCGGACTTACCCAGTCCAAAGATTTTCTGAAAGATGTTGCGGTGGTCATCGCCGCCCAGGCCCTTGTGGTCGCAGGTGTCGGTGGGCGCGGTGCCGTCGAGGAAGGCCGCGGTATAGTCGTTGGGGCAGGCGCCGTCGGCCAGCAGATTGGTTGCCTGGTCGAGGGTCACAATCTGCACGCCGTCGGGCGGGGTGAACTCGTTGGCGTCGGAGTACTGCGGCAATTGCACGGCCTGCTTCATGAATGCGGCCCAAATGGGGGCGGCGGCATGCGCACCCTCGAGGTTCAACTCTGTGTAGTCGTCGTTGCCCACCCACACGATACAAAGCAGGCTGCTGGTGAAACCGGCGAACCACGCGTCGTGACTGGTTCCGGTTTTGCCCGCGGCCGGAGCGGTAAAGCCCATGCTGCGCACGCCCGCCCCAGTTCCGCAGGGATCTCTGCCACCAGCCGCCTGGCCAGCGTTCCCGTCGCACTTGAGCACCGCTTCCATCATGTCCGTCGTAAGGTACGCAACGCGCGGATCGAGCACCTGCTGTGAGGTTGGCGCGTAGTCTTCGATGACGTCGCCGGTGGGTGACCGCACGCTGGCGAGCATCCATGGATCCAGATGTACGCCGCCATTGGCGAACACGGTATACGCGCCGGCCATTTCGAGCGGTGTTGCGTCATAGGACCCGATGGCCATCGATGGAGTTCCCTGCGCGGTCTTGATGCCGGCCGCGCGGGCCAAAGCCGCAACGCGATCGAAACCCACCATCGCGGCCAGGCTGATGGTGGCGTTGTTGTCCGATCGCATGAGGGCGTAGCGGGCAGTTATCTGGCCGTAAAACTCGCCTTTGTAATTGTGCGGCGTGTATTCATACGGGGTTCCCTCACCGTATGTGGCTTGCGCGTCGTCCAGCATGGTCACCGGCGAAAACAGTTTGCTCTGCCCCGGCAGCATGGTGCCCTCGATAGCGGTTTGAAAGGCCGAGGCATAGACAAACGGCTTGAAGATCGAACCTGTAGGGCGATGCGCAACCGCGTGGTTCACCTGCGATGTGCCGTAGCTGCGCCCGCCCACCAGCGCCAGCACCTGGCCGGTGTGGGGATCGAGCGCAATCAGCGCCACTTGTGGATAGATATACGGCTTGCCAAGTTTCTTGTCGCGCGCGTGCAGCTTGTCCACCTGCTCATCCACAACGTGGATGGTCGAGTCGACAGCAGCCGAAGCCAGTTGCTGCAGATTCGGGATCGAGCGAGGTGTAGATGCGCAAACCCTCGCGGTTGAAATCGCGGTCGCCGAGCCTTTGCGTGAGCTGGTCGTGCACCAGATCGACAAAGTACGGCGCCTCGCTTGCATCCACGCTGCCGGGGACCAGATGCAGCGGCTCGGCCTTCGCGGCTTCGGCCTGCTCCTTGGTGATAGCGCCGGTCTCAACCATCGAATCCAGCACCAGGTTGCGCCGCTCGATGGCGCGCTCGGGATGATGGAAAGGATTCAGCCGGCTGGGGCTTTGAATGAGTCCTGCCAGCAGAGCGCTCTCGGCCAGGCTGAGCTGGCGCACATCTTTGCCAAAGTAGGTTTGCGAGGCCTCGCCGAATCCGTCGATGGAGAAGCTGCCGCGCTGCCCGAGCGGAACTTCGTTGGCGTACATCTGGAAGATCTGCTGTTTGGAGAAGCGGTGCTCGAGGATGATGCTGATGACGGCCTCGCGGATTTTGCGCGAGTAGGTGCGTTCGGGGGTGAGGAAAAATCCGCGCGCCAACTGTTGCGTGAGCGTGGACGCGCCTTCCTCATAGCGATGAAGGTGAAAGACGTCATTGCGTATCGCGCCCAGAATGCGCACATAGTCGATGCCGCTATGCTCGAAGAAGCGTCGATCTTCAATGGCAATGACGGCGTGAACGACATTCGACGGAATCTCGTCGTAGGTGAGCAGGCGGCGCTTGGTGCGATTGGCATCTTCACTAAGTCCGGTGATGAGCAGCGGTTCCAGTTCGTAACTGGAAAGCTGCTGGCCGTGGTCGTCGACGATCGAGTCTACTACGCCGCCGCTGACGCGGATGGTAGCGCCATCGGGCGCGTGGTACGACTGCGGGCCGGGATGCACGGCGATTTGCTGCACGCCTTCGCTGTATGTGCCCAACTGCGATGGCTGCGCGGCGCCGTCGCCGGTATAGCCGGCATCGCGCAGCTCATTGGCGATCCAGCGCACACTGAGTTTTTGTCCCGGACGCACCTCGTGCGGCGCGGCGTAGATTTTGGCGGTGTTGGCGAAGATCGGCTGCTTGAGCCGCTCGTCCACGATGCCCTGGTACTTGAAGTAGAGGATGCTGAAAATGATGAAGCCGACGAGGGCGATGGACACGCAAACGGCGAGCGCAATGAGCAGGATCGACGATTTCGCGGACAGCTTCCACGCGGGCAGCTTCCACGCGGACTTTGCGAATTTGAGTTTGACTGCCATCGCCGCTCCTTGAAAGACAGCTTTTAGCTGTTAGCTCTTAGCCTTTAGCTGTTCCTGCACCAATAGGCCTCTGCAGCCACAAGCCGATATCGAAATCTGTACCAGGCACGCAAAAGCTGGAGGCTAGGAGCTGGAAGCTAGCAGCTGTTCCTCTTCAACGCGTTTCTTTACCAGCGCCGCCGCCTCGGGCAGCGTAACATCCACGCTGATTCCGGTGGCGCGGCGAACAAGTTCCACCTGGCCCGCGGCAGCTTTCTTGCCCACGTTGATGCGATAAGGAATGCCCACGAGGTCCGCATCTTTGAATTTGACGCCGGCGCGCTCGTCTCTGTCATCGAGCAGCACGTCGAGGCCCGCGGATTCGAGATCGCGGGCGAGCTTTTCGCCGGTCTCGCGCAGCGCCGCATCGGAAGCATTCGTGATGGTGACCACCACCGTAAATGGCGAGATGGAAGCAGGCAGCCAGAAGCCATTGGCGTCGTTCGACTGCTCGATTGCCGCCGTCAAAATGCGCTCGATGCCGATGCCGTAGCTGCCCATGATCGGCGTCACTTCCTTGCCGTTGGGGTCGAGCACGCGCGCGCCCATCGACTCGGAGTATTTGTAGCCGAGCTTGAAGATGTGGCCGACCTCGACGGCTTTACCCACAACGAGCTTGCCTGTGCAGCCGTCTTTCGGGCAGCCTTCGCCCTCGTTCACGCTGCGGATGTCGGCGCTGAGGGTCCAGGAGAAGTCGCGGCCGGGGATCACGTTGCGCAGGTGGTACTCGAGCTTGTTGGCGCCGCAGACCATGTTTTTGCGGCCTTCGAGCGTTTTGTCCACGATCACGGTCAAACCCTCGCCGAGCAACTGCGCCTCCGGCTTGAGCCCCACCGGGCCCAGGTAGCCGGCCGGCCCATTGAAGAATTGCGATAGCTCCTCGGCTTGCATCGTGCGGAGCTCGCCGGCGCCAATTGCGCCCAGCAGCTTGGTTTCGTTCACTTGATGATCGCCGCGCAGGAACGCCGCCACGCCGTGCCACGTGTCTTTGCCGCCAGCCGCGCCGCGCTTGAGCGCCATGTAGGCCACGCACTTGATGTCGGAGGCCGGAGAAATCTTGAAGAACGCGGCCACATCGGCGATGGACGCGCAGCCGGGCGTCGAGACAAGCTCCGGTTTGCCGTCTCCAGTACTCTCCATCTCAACCAAAGGCTCAAGGCGCGAATTACCCTTTTCGAGATTCGCCGCGTAACCGCACCTGGGACAGCTTGCAATCAGGTCCTCGCCGGCGTCGGTGTACACCATGAACTCCTGCGACTGCGAGCCGCCCATGGCGCCCGAGTCGGCTTCGACGGCTACGAACTTCAGCCCGCAGCGCGAGAAGATGGTGCGATAAACCGCATCGTGCAGATCGAAGCTTTTGTCGAGTCCGGCCTTGTCGATGTCGAAGGAATACGAATCCTTCATGGTGAACTGGCGCACGCGCAGCAGGCCCGACTTGGGACGCGGCTCGTCGCGAAACTTGGTCTGGATCTGGTACCAGATCTGCGGCAACTGCTTGTAGCTGCGCAGTTCGCCGCGCGCGATCGTGGTCATGATCTCTTCGTGCGTCATTCCGAGGCACAAATCCGCGCCCTTGCGATCCTTGAGGCGGAACATGTTGTCGCCCATGCCCGTCCAGCGGCCGCTCTCGGCCCAGGGTTCCTTGGGCAGAATGCCGGGCAGATAGAACTCCTGCCCGATCTTGTCCATCTCCTCGCGCACGATGGCGATGATCTTGTTCAGCGAGCGCTGGCCGAGAAACAAGTAGTTGTAGATGCCCGCGCCGAGCTGGCGAATGTAGCCCGAGCGGAGTAGAAACTTGTGGCTGGCCACTTCGGCATCAGCCGGGGCCTCGCGCAGAGTGGGAATAAAGAGTTTCGACCAACGATGCATAGAAGGAATTGCGAGCTTTCCCGCCCGCCCGACGCGGACGTAGCGCAAATGACAGCAGGTTTTATTCTAAATGTCCTGGGAGTCGGGCGCTTTCACTACTCCTCAGCGAATACGGCATATGCGTCGCGCGCCGTCCGGGCTTGCGGCGCGAGGCGTGTGCGCATTAGCGTTCGGAAAGGCGAGCTAATTCCGCGTTCCTGAATAGACTGAACCAGCGATGAAAGCGTCTCGATGTGTGCCGGGGCGAGGCACAGGAACGCGAACGTTTTCTAGCCTGGACGCCAAATGCGGACCAAGGCGGCCAAACGCGAAGGTCTGGCCAGCCCTGTCCGATTGCGAAGGGAAGCTGGGAACCGTCTCTGGTGGAGCGAACAGGCGCTAGTGGCGCATGTCGCGGATGGCGAGATCGAGCTCGTGCTCAGCTTCATGCAGGGCTTGTTCGGCCTTGGCTCCGTGGCCATGCATGTCGTAGTGGTTGGCAGCGCGGGCGCGGTCCATCTCGTGTATGGCTTCAATGACGTGGTTATGAACAGCGTCAAGGTCGTGCCAGTCGCGCATCTGCGCCGTCAACAACCCGCCGGCAGCGAATGCCAGCACAAGGGCGATTACCATGTAAAGCTTCTTCATATCTGTTCTCACACCTTTCTGAATTTGACTCCGCTCGAGTGAACTGCTTGGCAATACTTTACTCTTCAACACCGAAGTGGCGCCCGAGTTGCGTGGTTCGCCGGACGGCCGGTTCGCACGCGAAGCACCTCTCTTCGTCACGCACGGAATTTTCACTTTCAGATCAGCTCCACGCCCCACAGATCGTGCAGATGGAGCACGCCTTCGACTTTCTGGCCTGTGTCGACGACGATCAACGAAGTAATTTTGCGCTCCTCGAGGATGGCCAGCGCCTTTGCCGCCAGCTCGCCCGACGCGATGGTGCGCGGATGCGGATTCATGGCCTCGCCGGCCGTTTTGCTCAGGGCCGCGCCGCCTTCGCGCTCGAGCAAGCGGCGCAGATCGCCATCGCTGATCACTCCGCACAAGCGCCCTGCTTTCTGAACTGTCGTCATGCCGAGCTTCTTCGACGACATTTCAAAGATCACGTCAGCCATAGGGGTGGTTGGCGCGACGGCAGGAATGTCGTCGCCCGAGTGCATCAGGTCGCGGACCTTGGCGAGCTGCTTGCCCAGCTTGCCGCCGGGATGCAGCTCGGCGAAGTCTTCCGCGCGAAAGCCTTTGCGCAGGCTGACGGCGACAGCCAGCGCATCGCCCAGGGCGAGCATGGCGGTAGTCGAGGCCGTTGGCGCGAGGTTGAGCCCACAGGCCTCGCGCTCCACCGAGCAGTCGAGAGCCACGTCGCTGGCCTCGGCCAAGGTGGACTGCACATTGCAACAAAAACTGATGAGCGCGTCGCCCTTGCGCTTAATCGTGGCCAGCAGGCGCAGAATCTCCTCGGTTTCGCCGCTGGCCGAAAGGGCAATCACCACATCGCCGGGCATCAACACGCCCACGTCGCCGTGCACGGCCTCGGCAGGATGCAGAAACAGGGCCGGCGAGCCAGTGGAGCTGAGCGTGGCGGCGATCTTCTGCGCGATGATGCCGCTCTTGCCCATGCCGGTGACCACGACGCGGCCCTGCGACTCGCCACAGTGGAGAATCATTTCGACGGCGCGCGCGAACGCCTCGGCCATGGATCCGGCCATAGAGCTATCCAGGCGCGCGGCAAGTGCTTCGAGCGCTGCGGCCTCGGTGCGGACCAGCGCGGCAGGGCTGAGGGCGCCTGGTTCGCGATCGTTCGGGTTGGGCTTGGTCATCGGCTTTTGATGGTAACAAAAGACAGGGAATAGGGAACAGGGAGTAGGGAACAGGGAATAGGAAGAACCCGAAGGAAACGGCTTTTCCGAATCCTCTGCCCAAGTTTAGAAAGCCGTTGGGCCACGCTGCCAGCTCGTTCAGGATCTCTGATCGCTGCCCCTACTTCCTATTCCCTACTGCCTATTCCCTGCTTTTTCGTACAATAGACTCATGAAGCCCTTGCCCGTGCGGCGCAATTCGCTGGTTCTTACCGCTGTCCTTTTGATTCTGGCTATTTTTGCCTGGGCGGGGTGGGCTAACTGGGAGTATCGCAAGCAGGCTGCCGAGCGACTGCTGACAAACGCCGAGCAAGGCGAACTGGTGCCGGCTCCCGGGGGCGGCACGGCGCAGTATGTTTCTCCGCTCCAGGGCAAGCCCGCGCCGGCCTTTGTGCTCGACGATTTGACCGGCAAGAAGGTCACGCTCGCAAGCTACCGGGGCAAGGCCGTACTGATCAACTTCTGGGCCACGTGGTGCGGGCCCTGCAGGGTTGAAACGCCGTGGCTGATCGAGCTGCGCAACAAGTATGCCGCGCAGGGCTTTGAGATTCTGGGCGTCGATACCGAGGGCGACGATTTGCAGAAGAGCGACACGGCCGGCTGGGCCAAAGACAAGGCCGCGGTGGGCAAGTTTGTCGCGGAGATGAAGGTTCCTTATCCGATGGTAGTGGACGGCGACAGCATCAGCCGCGACTACGGCGGGCTGGATGATTTGCCCACGTCGTTCTTTGTGGACCGGAAGGGGACAGTTGTGGCCACGCAGGTGGGGTTGACCTCGGAGAGCGAGATCGAGGGAAACATCAGGAAGGCGCTGGGCGACTGAGCGAGTCAGCAGGTTAGCAAGGCGGCGCTGCGACGGGCGAAGAGGTTGGGATGATGAAGACGAGGATGCAGGTTTGTACGGAGGTGGCGTTCCTGGTGTTCTGCGCCTGTGCGGCGGCGCAGGGGCCGGGCGTGCAGGACCGCTCCATCGTCAAGGTTGACTCTGTGCAATATCTGTCTCCCGCGCAGGTGAGCGTGACAGCGGGCAAGCCGATGCCGGTGGCGCTGCACTTTCGCATCGCGCAGGGGCTGCACATCAACTCGCACACGCCCAGCGAAGACTACTTGATTCCGACGACCTTCTCGATCCCCGACGGTGCAGGCGTGCGGCTCGACGCCGCCACCTATCCGGCAGGCACTGCGATTACGCTGCCCGCCGATCCCTCGACCAAGCTCATCGTATATACCGGTGAATTCACGATTCAGGCGCGAATCGTGGCCACGCCCGGCAACCATCAGCTCAATGCCAAGCTGCGCTACCAGGCCTGCGATCAGAATCAGTGCCTGCCGCCGAAAACGATTACGGTGCCGATTGATGTAATCGCGAAGTGAGTAAACCGGAAAAACAGGGATCAGGGATCAGGGAATAGGGGACAGGAACAGGAAAACCCACCCCAGCGACGAAGACCTATCGCTCCCCGGCTTGGCACGCTGCTACCACGGCGGTCTTTCTCCCTGTGTGGGCGTGCCCACTTCGCCGCGCTCGATCCGTTCGAGAAACGCCCGCGCCAGTTTGCGTTCGCCGGGATGGCTTTCGCCGTGCATTGTGCACAGATCGAGAAACTCGTCGCATAGCGCGTTGCGTTCTTCCTGTGCGGCGAGAACACTCTGCAACGCAATCGCCAACTCGCGCAATCGCGCCGCCTCGGACCACGGGCGTTCCTCGCCGTCGTCGCTCACAAACTCAGAGAACAATCCCCGCCGGCCGCGCGCGCACTCGTCAAGGCACGCCAGCAGTTGTTCGCTGAAGGCGCGGTGCAGGGTTTCAAGCTGGCCGGGTTCCATCCGATCGCGCGGGTCCATATAGCCTCTTACTTCGTGGCGCCCTTGCCAGCCTGCATGGCCGCTTCGATCTCTTCCGGCGTGTGCGGCAGCGTGGCATCGAGATCGATCAGCGATCCGTCGGCGCTCACCAGGAAATCGCACTCGATGCGCACGCCGAGATTCTCTTCGGGAATGTACACGCCCGGCTCGATGGTGAAGACCATCCCCGGCCTCAGAACCACGGGATAGTTGGCCGGGTCGTGCACGTCGATGCCCATCATGTGGCCCAGCCCATGCAGCCAATACTTGCCCAGCGGCTGGCCGTGCAGGTCTTTGCCGTGCGTGTTGATGTAGTTGTAGGCTGCTGTGTCGAGCGAGTTCGGGTCCTTGCGGTCGCGGTCGTTGATGGTCGATTGTCCGGGCACAAACGCCTTGATCGCCGCCTGCTGCGCGCCCAGCACAATGTTGTAGATCTCGCGTTGCCGTGGCGTGAAATGGCCGTTCACCGGCACGGTACGCGTAATATCGGCAGCGTACATCGAATATTCGCAGGCCGCATCCACCAGCAGAATGTCGCCGTCCTGCATGGTGCGGTCGTTGGCCGAGTAGTGGAGTATCGTCGAGTTGATGCCCGATCCTACGATGGGCGCATAGCTCGGCCGCTCGCATCCGTTCTCCATCCACACGGCTGTCATGGCGCCGGCGACGGCGCGCTCCGTCATGCCCGGTTTTACCCACCACTTCATCATCACGCGCTGCGCCAGCATCGATGCCGCCGACGCTTTCTTGATCAGCTCGATTTCGCCATCATCTTTGATCTGGCGCAACGGCATGGTCAAACTGGTCACGTCGCGTGGCTGAGGCGCCGTTCCCTCGCCC
Source organism: uncultured Acidobacteriaceae bacterium (assembly GCA_963848805.1). Lineage (GTDB taxonomy): Bacteria > Acidobacteriota > Terriglobia > Terriglobales > Acidobacteriaceae > Telmatobacter. The sequence continues at coordinate 22,402 of CAWKFD010000010.1, forward strand.
AGCGTGACCGCGGTGAAGCTGAGCAGCGCGGTAGCCGCGGCCGACTCAGGCTGCGTCCACACATTCCTTTCGAGCGCCCGGTCCGCGGCTATCAGACGGCTCAATTCCGCGGGCAACTCCGTCATGGGTTCCACCGCGTCAACGCCCACGGCTTCCGTGACTCCCGGCGTCGAGGCGTCCATCTTTGCGCCGGTATAGGTCTCCATGCGCAGATTGCGCGCCGGCAGAAACAGAATCTCCTTGTAGGAGCGCGGCGAGGCCGCCTGCGGAGCATCGCCGACAACCAGCAGCGCCGCGCCCGGCTCCGTCCAGCCAGTCAGGTAATAGAAATCAGAATCCTGCCGGTAGGGCATAAAGTCCAGTTGCGGCTCTTCCGCGGCGAACAGCACTGCCACGCCGCCCTGCAACTTGCCGGCGAGCGCCATGCGCCGCTTGTGATATGCGTTCGAAGGCTGTTTCTCAAGAGCGCGAAGCGCGGGCAATGCCGAGCAAAGGACGAGCAATGCAACGGCAAAAACTCTGAGTGACTTCATTTGGTTATTGTCGTCCCTTAGCGCCCACTGCGCAAAGGAATTCCTTCGGCGAACGGGAGCAGCGGCTGTCCGATCCAGAAGCGGTTGCTTAACCGGGTGAGCGCGCCCGGACGCCGACCGGCGAGCCGAGCTTGCGCTTCATGCCACGGGCCGGTAAACCGGAGGGCTTCCGGCAGCCTGCGGTAGATTGCCGGGAGGCATCGCTTCGCGCGCCGGGCTGATCGCTCTTGCGCCTCGCCAAATTCCAGACCAAATTCCACCCGGAAGCGCTCCGGCAACCATTCGACGGTCAACGCGCGATACCAATGCGGCGGGCGAACCCACGAGCCTGCTCCCGCCAGCAGGTTCTGCGCCATCGCGCGCGCCGCATCGCTCACGCCCAACTCGTCAGACGCGTGCATTGCCCGGTTGTAGGCGGCGAACGCCTCCCAATTCGCAGGCAGCGCCACTGCGGGAAGACCAAAGAGCCCGGCCAGCGTTCTCGATTCCGCGTAATATTGCTCGCGCTCGGCCACGGTGAGCGCCGGCAGCGCGCAATCGCAGGCCAGCACCGCGCTTTCCACCAGCGTTGCAAAGACCCAGCGCAGCGCGCCGATCTCATTGGCCTCGTACGGCGAGCCCCGCTTCCACCGGGCAATATCCGCCGGGAGCTCGCCGCGAATCTGCGTGTGCAGCGCGTACAAGCGGCGTGCGGCGGCGAGCGCCTGGCCGAGCGCGCCGAAGATCATGGTGAAGACGACACGGAAGGTGTTGTGAAAGCGCTCAACCGGCCGGTTCATGACGGTCGAGTGCTCGGCGAGCGCCGCGGCCACCCACGGGTGCGCCAGTTGCAAAAGCGCCGCCCGGCCCGCACCCAAAAACAGCGCCGACTCGCGGTTGATCTTCCAACTCAACGAATCAGGGCCGAAGATGCCGTCTTCAGGTCTCGATACGTTTGCCGAAATCCCGGCGAGCAGGGATTCGCTTTGGCGAGCGGAGACGAATGTTCCGAATCTTTCGTCAGCGGTTCGGCAATCATCGGTATTGAAGATCATGCGCTCTTCAGTTGCGCGTCCGCGATGGCCGCGGAGATGACCTGATCGGCGATCCCATGCTTGCGCAGGCTCTCAGTCAGCACCTGAACCTGCGAGTTCTCCATCCGCGCCTGGTCCTTGCGCAACCCCTGGCCGATGTAGGCACGGATGAGCGGCTGGTAACCGGAAAAGCCGAGCGATGGCGCGATCTCCTTCAGGTCTTCGATCACATCTGCGGGGATGCGGATACTGATGACCGTCATCTGACGATCCTTCTTCAATCGCTGCTTGATTCGTTCACTCGCTGTCTTCATAAGACCTCCGCTCCGGTGCCGTCGCAGGGCGAGCTGAAATGATGCGAATCGTCTCTTTTTCGCGCAGCATATGAACGACGAAGAGCAGGTTCCAATCCTCGGTCAGTCCAATTGCTGCTGCACGCCTCTCTTCTGCAGTGCTCGCATCTTCAATGCGTACGAACGGGTCGAAAAAGACCTGACACGCCACCTCAAATCCGATCCCGTGCTTGCTTACATTGCTGGACGCCTTCCCCGAATCCCACACAAAGCGCTGGCCGAGGTGAAGGAAATAGACGTCCATTGGTTTTTATGTATATATATTGTATATCCATCTGTCAAGGGCGCGGTTTTCCCAGCTGGTCAGATAAGCCCCTGTCATCCCGTGTTCCGCAGCCCCGCCGAGATTCCGTTGATTGTTGCCGCAATCACCCGATTGACCCACGGCGTGTCTTCGCCCTGGCGCTTGCGGCGCAGCATGTCCACCTGAATGAGGTGCATGGGATCGACATAGGGATTGCGCAGCTTGATCGAATGCGCCAGCACCCGATTCGTCTGGAGCAGTTCGGTTTGGCGCGTAACCGCGAGCACGGAGCGCACGGCACGATGGAATTCCGCCTCAAACATGCCGTAGACGCGCTCGCGGAGTTTCTCGTCTTTGACTAGCGCGGAGTAGAGCCGCGCGGTTCCCAGGTCGGCCTTGCCCAGCGCCATCTCGACATTGCGCACGAGATCGATGAAGAGCGGAAACTCCTTGGCCATGGTTTGGAGCAGGTCGAGATTGGAGCCGGAAGACGCGCCGGGCCGCGCGAGAAATTCTTGGATGGCGAAGCCCACGCCGAACCAAGCCGGCACCAGCAGCCGCGACTGGGTCCAGCCGAAGACCCAAGGAATGGCGCGCAGGCCGGAGAGGCGCCCCTGGGTTCCGAACGACGGCTTTTCGTCGTCGGGCCGACGGGATGCATCGTTGCGCCGCGCGGGCCGCGACCCGATTTTGGCGTTTTCCAGTTCGCCGACCGGCGTGGACTGCTCAAAGTAAGTGACGACACCGGGGTCGTCGAGAATGTGCTCGCGGTAAAACCCGAAAGCGATGCGAGACAGGTCGTCGAATGCCGCCTCCCACTCCGGCTTTAAGACGCCCGTGAAGTGTCCTTCCGGATCGAGCGCATTCGGCCGCGCCAGCGCATCCAACGACGCCGCGATCATGAGCTCGAGATTCCGCTCGGCCAGCACCTCGTCGGCATATTTGAAGTTCAGCACCTCACCCTGCTCGGTGATGCGCAACTGTCCGTCGAAGGCGCCGAAGGGCTGGGCGAAGATGGCGCGATGCGTGGGCCCTCCGCCGCGGCCCACCGTACCGCCGCGTCCATGGAAGATGCGCAGTTTGATGCCGGCCTCGCGCGCCACGACATGCAGGTCGCGATGCGCGCGAAAGATCTCCCATGTCGAGGTCAACATGCCGCCGTCCTTATTCGAATCGGAGTACCCGAGCATGATCTCCTGCCAGTTGCCCCAACTTGCGAGGAGCTTGCGGTAGTCGGGCCGATTCCACAACTCACGGCAGACGGCGGGCGCGTGGCGCAGATCCTCGATGGACTCGAAAAGCGGTACCGGCATCAGACCGGGGTCCCCAGCGACAGGTCCTCGTCGCTGGGGTGGAAGGCCAGGATCGAGGCCCGGTGTGTCGCCCGCTCCCTCAAGCTTGACGCCGCCAAGCCGCGCCAGGCGCAGCACGGCCAGCACATCTTCAACGGTCTCGGCCCCGCTGATGACGTATTGGCGAATCGCCTCGGGCGAGCAGCCGTGTTTGACCTCGGCCACCACGCGAAAGGTTTCGAGCACGCCGGCAGTTTGAGCGGAAAGCCCGCCCGGCAGAGTGGATGCGGAGGTGCCGCCGATCGCCTCCTCCAATGCCGCGGCGTGAACACGCGCGTGCTGGCGAATATCGAGGGTGTGGAGATGAAGGCCGAAGGTGCGCACCTGGAGGATGAGCGGATCGATAAGCGTGCGCGCAATGCGGATTCCGTTATTCTCTTTGAGCGAGGCGCGCAGCGTCTCGAGGTCATCGATAAATTCCTGGACGGAGCAATAGGCCGGCAGTACTTGCGCCAGCTTGTTCTGGCTGCGCGAGAGCGCGTAGGGCGTGATGGGAAACGCTCCGCCGGCGCCTGGCGCCTCCGCCGCCTGCTCCAGCGTGCGCCTGAGCGTGCATTGGATGCGCGCCTCGATGCAGATGACGAAGCGGCGATAGTACTCGAACTCATATTGCGCGCCGAAGACCTGCCCCTCAGGCGTGTGCACCTGGGCCACGTAAGCTTTGAGCCGGTCGAGTAGTTCCCGGCTTACCGGCCGCTGCTGCGCGCTGGTGGTCAGCAGGTCGATAATCGCCTCGAGCCGGCGCTGGTAATAGAGCAGCAAATGCCCGCGCGCCAACTGCAACGCGGCGCGCGTCACCTCCGGCGTGACAAAAGGATTGCCGTCACGGTCGCCGCCGATCCAGGAGCCGAAATGCAACACGAGAGGCAGTTCGCAGGGCTCGATCTCAAGCGAGTAAGCGGCGCGAAGAGCCTCGGAGATTTCACGGTAGAGCTCGGGGAGGGTCTCGAAGATCGACACATCGTAGTAGTCGAGGCCCATTTTGATTTCGTCGTAAACGGTAGGCCGGCGCGAGCGCACCTCGTCGGTTTGCCACAGGCTGGTGATTTCGGCCAGCACGAGTTCTTCCAGGCGAGCCAACTCCTGCTCGGGAATGGGAATACGGTCGAGAGCTTCAAGGTATTCGCCGATGCGGCGGCGCTTGAACATTACTGTGCGCCGCGCAGCCTCAGTGGGATGCGCGGTGAAGACGGGCACGATAAATACGCGCTCGAGCCAGTTCAACGCTTCTTCAGCCCCGATGCCCACGCGGCGCATCTCTGTGAACGTGCCTGCAAGAGAGCCGCGCTGGCGGCCGGCCTCGCCGCTTAACCGCAGCGCAATGCGGCGGCGCTTGCGATGATTCGTTTCCGCGAGATTGATGAGCTCGAAGTAAAAAGCGAAGGCGCGCGTGAGCATGAGATCGCGCTCGACGGGCAGCGAGTGCACCAGATCCAGCGCAGCGGCTGCGTGGCGCGCAGCCTCCCCGGTATTGCCGTGGGCCTCGGCATCGCGGCGGCGGATGGTGCCCTGCCGCAATGCCTCGACTTGCCAAAAGAGTTCATCGCCGGCCTGCTCGCGCAGCACCGCGCCCAGCAGCGTTCCCAGCGAACGCACATCGCGGCGCAGCGGAGCTTCTTTCAGGTCCCCGGTCTGCGCTTCAAGCTCCGCCAGCCGCTGCGTCCAGCTTTCGGGATTCCACAGAAGAGCCATCGTGTCTTGATTATCTACGCCGAAGGTTCAAGTTACGGATATGTTCTCAGCGCAGAAAAGAACGGGGCGGCGATAGTGGTTCCCGGGTCTCAAAATCGAGACCCGGGGCACCCTTTGTGATGGCAGGTTTGCCTATTTGCGAAACGCAAGCTTGCGGCGAAAGCACGTGGGGCTGTGGTCGTTGACCATGCCCGCGGCCTGCATGAAAGCGTAGACGATGACCGGGCCGACAAACTTGAAGCCGAGTTTCTTAAGCCGCTTCGACATTTCAACGGCAAGCGGCGTTTGTGCAGGAACCGGGCCCTCGGTGCGGATGGGTTTTCCGCCCACGATTCCCCAGAGAAACTGCGCGAAGTCTTGGTGAGACTTCTGCATTTGGAGGTAGATGCGGGCGCCGTGAATGGTGGCTTCAATTTTGGCGCGGGAGCGGATGATGCCGGAATCCTGAAGCAGGCGGGCTATATCGAGGTCGCGGAAGCGGGCGACTTTGGCCGGGTTGAAACCCTTGAAGGCCTTACGGAAGGCGTCGCGCTTGCGCAGGACGGTGATCCAAGCGAGGCCAGCCTGAAATCCTTCGAGCATGAGCAGTTCCCAGAGGGCGCGGCCGTCGCGCACGGGAACGCCCCACTCGGTGTCGTGATATTCGCGAAGCAGTGGATCGCTCTCGGCCCAGGCGCAGCGGGATTTGGCGGGTTTGGCGGTCATGGGTCGATGGTACGCGGGGATGGCAGCTAAGGCCAGCGGTTCGAGCTTCCGGTCAGCCGGTGCCAATCAGCTTTAAGTAATCCGGTTCGTCGGCGATCGATTGATAGCGGAAGCCTCTTACGATCCTGCGTTCTTTCAGGAAGAACACTCCCGGCATCTGATGTGCGTCTTCCTGTAGCCGGCCAATTCCATACTCGAGAAAGGCTCCTTTGAGCCAGCCCTTCCACACCGCCGGGCTCAGCAAATGCCAAAAAGGATTCCTTCGCGACAGAGCAAACACAGGATGCCGGTACAGCGATGCGTCAGGATTGCTGACGCGTTCCACATCCGAGAGCTTGTAGTAATCGAAGTAAGGCTTGGCCCGCTGCGGCGAACCCAGATGCACGAAGACCGGATTTGTTCCCTTTGCCCTAATCTGCTCGCGAATCTTTGCGACTTGATCAAGGGCCTGCCGGCAAAAAGTGCAGCCAAAGTGACGAAGAAAGATGAGCAGAACCGGAGAGTCGTCGACGACCTCGAGCAGCGATCGACCGGACTCGGTGTTGAACTCGCAGAGAACTGCGGCCAGCTCCGATGACTCTGCGGGATGTGGTGTTCCTGACGGCATCGGACACTTCCAGCATAGCCCCGGAGCCGCTTCGGGGCCTTAAAGCTGCTCCATCAGCTCTTCCCATTCGGCGGTGAGCGCGGCTAACTGCACGCGCAGCTCCTCGGCAAGCGTGGTCAGGCGCTGCGTCTCCGCGGCGGAGACGTAGACGCCCAATTGCTGCTCGGTGTGGTCGATGGAGGCTTCAACACGCGGGATTTCTTCTTCCAGGAAAATGCAGCGGTCTTTCATCTGCTTCTGCCTGATGGGGTTCAAACGGCGAGGCTTTTCTTTGACCGCCGGCTTGGACTCCCACCCTTCGCTGCGCGAAGGATGGGGCAACTGGTTGGTTTCGTCGTAGCCACCCTCGATGAGGATTCTGTTGTTCGACGAAGCGGTGAGCGTATGGCCTGCATTTTCGCCGCGCGAAGTCAAAGGCAACCGCAGATCCTTCGACTCCGCCGTGCTGCGCCCGGCGTCGCTCAGGATGACATCGCCGCGAGAAGCTTCCGCAGCCTGTGCGGCTTTGCGGCGCAGGTAGTCTTCGTAATTGCCCTCGTATGCTGTGAGGGCCCCATTCTCGATTTCGAGCACGCGCGTTGCCAGCCGATCGATGAAGTAGCGGTCGTGGGAGACGAAGACAACGGTGCCGCTGTAGCCGGCGAGCGCATCGAGTAAGACATCTTTGGCGCGCATGTCCAGATGATTCGTCGGCTCGTCGAGGAGCAGGAAGTTCGAGGGCGAGACAAGAATCCGCGCCAGCGCGTATCGGTTGCGCTCGCCGCCCGAGAGCACGCCCAGCGGCTTGAACACATCGTTGCCCGAAAAGAGAAAGCAGCCCAACAGCGAGCGGAGTTCGACCTCAGGCACACGGATGGCGGAGCGGCTGATGTCGTCGAGCATGCGCGCCTCGGGGTCAAGAACTTTGTACTGGTCCTGCGCGAAGTACTCGGCAACGACGTTGTGACCCAGGCGGATGGAACCGGCCGTTGGCGCCTCCTCACCGGTGAGCAACTTGATGAGCGTGGACTTGCCCGCGCCGTTCACGCCCACCAGCGCCACGCGATCGCCGCGTTCGATGGTGAAGCGCGCGCTGCTGAACACATGCTTCGGGCCGTAGCTCTTCGCCAGGCTCTCGGCTTCAGCCACTATGCGGCCCGAGGGCGGCGGCTGGGGGAACTTGAAATGAATGACCGGTTCGGCTTCGGGAATCTCGATGCGCTCGATTTTTTCGAGTTCCTTGATTCTCGACTGCACCTGCTTGGCCTTGGTGGCCTGGTACCTGAACCGATTAATGAAGGCCTCAAGGTGCTCGATCCTCTCGCGCTGGTTGCGGTATGCGGCCATTAACTGCTCGCGCCGCTCGTCTTTCTGCGAGAGGTATTTTGTGTAGTTGCCCTGGTAGATGGTGAGGCGCTTGTTCCATATTTCCACGGTGCGGTCGATGGTGACATCGAGAAAATAGCGGTCGTGCGAGATGAGGATGTAGCCGAAGGGGTAGTGGAGGAGATAATCCTCAAGCCAGTTGCGGGTTTCCAGATCCAAATGATTTGTGGGCTCGTCCAAAAGCAAAAGATTGGGCTTGGCGAGCAGCAACTTGGCCAGCGCAATGCGCATCTGCCAGCCGCCCGAGAATTCATCGGTTTGCCGCGCCCAATCTTCCTTACCGAAGCCGAGGCCCGTGAGCACGCTGCCCACCTGCGCGTCGAGCGCGTAACCATCGAGCGCGTGAAAGCGGTCCTGCAGCAGCGAGTAGCGCTCGGCGGCGGAATTATACTCGGGGCTTTCGTGGTTGAGTTCAGCCAATTGAGCAGCCAGCCCCTGGATTTCGCGCTCCATTTCGTGCAACTCATCGAAGACGGTGAGGCACTCCTGGAACACCGTGCGGCCGGCAAGCTCGAGTCCCTCCTGCGGCAGGTAGCCGATGCTGATGCCGCGTGTCTGCTCGAGGGAGCCGTAGTCCAGCGTCTCGAGTCCGGCGAGCACCTTCATCAGCGTGGTTTTACCTGTGCCATTGGCGCCCACGAGCGCGGTTTTTTCGTCGTTGCGGATGAGCCAGTCGGCCTCAAGAAACAACACGCGCGGACCGAACCGCTTACCGGCATTTTGGAGCGCAAGCATTCCCTCTATTTTCGCAAAAGCGGCTTACTGTTCCGCTTTTTCCGCATAAGACGCGGAAAGGATGGGGCATCAGCCACGATTCACACGGGCAGCCTTGCCCAACGCAACTACTTTTTGAGTGTGGGCGCGGATGGCGCGGAAAGCCCCGGCGCATCGGGAATCCTGCACACCGCGTAGCCTTGTTGCTGGTAGGGGCAATCCATGCCGGCGGGCGCAGGCCCGTGGATCACGGCCCACGTGACGGGGTAGCTGTGGGCCAAACGCGTGAAGTCCGCGGCCGTAAAGTGGTTCAGGCCGTAAGTCGCGTCGCTCATCTGCTTCCATTCCACGGCCAGTTTGGGAAAGATTGCCACGGCGCCGCCGTCCTTAAAGTAGTCGGCAAGTTCGGAGCGGCGACTGATAGCGCGGAAGCCGTGATGGTCGACTCCAGCCTCAAGGAAGTAGCGCGAATCCACGGCAATCACCGCGTCTCGCGGCGTGTTATGGCGCACCCATAGAAGCGTGTTCACCCAGGCGTTGGAACTGGTCTTCACCCAGGGCCATTCAATGTGCGAACTGTACGGATAGGTGTCGCGTTCCACGGCAAACATGAGAACAGCGACACAGAGGCAGAGGACCGGCGCGATCCAAACGCTGATTTTTCCTGCGTACTCGCCAAAGACTCCGCCCAGAAAAAGCAGAAAGACAAAAGTGATGAGATGGAAGCAGCGCAGCGGCTGCACGCGCGCGAACATGTCGAAGGCGTGTGAACTGGAGATGACCGCGGCGGCCAGAATGGAGAGCAGTCCGTAGGGAATGAGGCCTAGACAGAGGCGCGCGAAGGCCGGCGTGGTGCCGCGCGGCCTGGCCTTCCAGAACCAGAAAAGAAAGGCCAGAGGCGCAATCAATCCCAGCCAGTCGTACCAGGTCCAGTTGGAGAGAAAGTAGAAATCGCGCGCGTAGAGGGCTTCGCGGTAGGGTTCCTGCGCCGGGCCGAGGCGGAAATCGATGGGCAGGAGAACTGCGATGGCCGCTACCGGAGTTGGGCGCGGCGCGGCCGGAGCAACTTTCTCCACGATCCAGAGAAGGGCCGCGAGCAGGATGAGATACACGGCCATCTGCGGATGGATGACGGCTGTGAGCGCAAAAGCCAGCGTAGCAAGGCCATAGCGGCGCGCTAGAAAGCCTGCGAGAACGAAGATGGAAAGCGGAGTAGAGAAGGAGCGCGCCGTAAGGTAAGGATCCATCAGCAGCAGGCCGGTGTTGGCTGCCGGCATGGAGAGCGCCGCGGTAACTGCCAGCATCGCGCACCAGCGCGCGCGCGGCGAATTGAAGCAGACTGCCGCAAGCATCCAACATGCCGCCAGCGTGGCAAACAGCGTGACGATGTACCACAGAAACACGGTCCAGTCTGTGGAGAGATGCGTAAGACGCGCGGTCCATGCGAGGATGGGCGCGAAGAGAGAAAGATGCTCGTGAGCAAGAAAAAATTCCGAGGCGTAGGGGTAGAGATCGGGATGGAGCAATTTGCTCGCGGAGGGAAGAAAGATCTCCGCGTCTTCCACACCTAGGTGATAGCCCTGGATCGCAACCGCGGCAGCGGTAAGGAGGCCCAATCGAGCCAGAGGCAAACACTGGGCCGGGACAGTTTTCATGCCGTACCCTTTATAGCATTCCCAGCATGACTGCACGCCGCTGCTCGGAGCTGCGATGGAGCGACGCAGGCGGAGCAGAATTCAGTTGACGGAAGGATTGTGGCGGAGAGGGAGGGACGTATCTTCTGCGCTCAGCCAAGCCTGGCGCCACGGCGAGGGCTCGACCAGAGCATTTGGGAGAGTGATGGTAGAGAAAACGTGGGTTCCCGTCTCGCAGAGCTCAATTTTGCCGGGCTTCCAGTCTATCTCTCGGAGTGAGCAATATAGTACAGACGGCCGCTTTGAAGCCATGCGATGATGGACAGAGATTGATCGTAATTGCGGTTAATCCCGGGCCTGAGTACGACCGCCTAGCGCAAGCCCCCCAGGGATCAACTCAGGGCTGAGTGGCCGTTGCCGAGGCCAAAAGACAGCTGGACTTCTGCCGTTTCCAGCAATACGTTCACCCGTCTTTGACCCATTCGAGACAAGCGCCGCAGGCGGGGCACTGCGGCGAAGCATTCCTGGGCATAAAGGGGGCCACCCAAACAACCGGCCTGCAAGGAGGTAACATTCTGACGCGCAACAAAACTATGAAATTCGATTCCACGACTTTTCTTGCAAACACCGGGCTGGGCCGGACCATCATCGAACTGAAGCCCAATCAGACATTTTTTTGCCAGGGAGATACGGCAGATTCCGCGTTCTATCTGCAAAAGGGCCGTGCAAAGGTCACTGTCGTCTCGCAGAGGGGCAAAGAAGCCACAATCACTCTTTTATCCGCTGGGGATTTTGTCGGAGAGGAATCTCTCGCGGCGATCGTCGGGTTGCGAATGGCGACCGCGACCGCCATGAACAACTGTACGGCTCTGAAGATCAGCAGAAACGAAATGATCCGAGTGATGCATGACGAACCTGCATTCGCCGATCTATTCCTCAAGTTTCTGCTGGCTCGCAGCATGCGAACCCAGGCCGATCTTGTCGATCAGCTTTTCAACTCCAGTGAAAAGCGCCTGGCGCGGATTCTCCTGTTGATGGCGGAATTCGGCAAACCGGGCGATCCGGAAACCTTCATTCCTCCCATCACGCAGGAAACACTGGCGGATATGATCGGCACCACCCGGTCCCGTGTCAGCTTCTTCATGAACCGCTTTCGCAAGCTTGGTTTTATCAGCTATAACGGCCGCATCCAGGTACATAAGTCTCTGCTTAATGTGGTCCTGCTCGATCAATTGCCTGACCACAACGCGCAGAAACCCGCCATTCTCCCCGTCCCATGAGCTAATTCAGCCCGGCGCTACGCGCTTGCACTGACGACCACAACGGTCCGCAGCGCTGTCGAGCCGCCTGGCTCCCGCTCATTTCAGATCATCGACCAACCTTCCGTCTGAAAGAGCGGCTCCGACCGCTTCACAATACGGCGCGGCGTCTGGAAAACAGGTTGAACAACAGGACGATCAACGCGACCACCAGCAGAAGGTGGATCAAGCTACCGGCTATGTGGAAGCTGAAGCCCAGAAGCCACATAACCAGAACGACCACAAAAATTGTCCAAAGCATATACGACACACCTCTCTCGAATGCGAACGCCTGAGATGGGAAGCCCGGCTCAGGCGTTCGCAACGCATTCACAAACGACTGTTAGTTCGCCGCAATGGCCTGTGCCTTTGCGTCTCTGACTGCATCGATAAACCGATTCGCCGATGCAGGCGTCGCCACTTCGCCACGCAGAACGCGGTGCGTGGAGACGTCATGCCCGTAGAAGGTATCCATGGAATCGTCGTCCCGGCGCACATCGGCCCCGGTCAGCGTGAGTCCGGCAAACGCGCCTTTGGCGCGCGAGTAGGTCAGGATCTCGGTATTCAGCTTCCAGTCGGTATCGGCAGTGGCATGGCGCCCCACCGGTCCGGCTGCCGCAGAGGCATCAGCTCCAATTTGGAACTTGGCGTCTTCCAGGCGCTGCATCCCTCTGTCGCCCTGGAAGATCATGACCAGATCCACGCCTTCGACGCCGATCTGCAATCCCCAGCTTCCGCCGGTGATGGCAAAGAACGCAGGGGCGCTCCATCCATCCGCGGTCCGGCAGGTGGCTATGCCCTTGCCGTTCTCCGCACCAAACACCAAGCCGCCCTTGATCATGTGGGGAACGACAGCAATGCACCGCGCGTGCTCGAGCACTTCTTCCGGAATGCCTCTATCCGGCGCGGACATGATCTGGTGCAGCACCAACGTTGCATTGTCGAGCCGGTTCTGCACGTCTTCGCGAGTCTCCGCCCAGGCAGCGCTCGCTACACCCAGGCTGAGTAAAGCCGCTAACGTCATAAATCTTTTCACTTATTTCACCTTTTCTACCCATGCGCAGTGTCATTCGCTTTCCGCGCACTGAGGCGCACAAGGTAACTTCACTTTAGTGGCGTTGTGCGGCAATGTCTGAGCAATTGCGCTCTCTCGATGGATGGCGGCCTATCTATAGATGCCTGGGAGAGGTCTTCTTACGGCGGAGTGCACAAATGCGCGAGCGCGTGTTGAGGCAATCCGGCAAACTCTCCACGGCTCGCTGTGGCAGCACGAGGCTTTCCACTGCGCCACGGCTCTTGAAAATTTTCGAGAAAAGTGAGCAAAATTGAACAGATTGTCCTGACCCGCAGGGTACAGTCTTGTGCTAGAGTCCCGCCGGGAGTGTCGAATCCAGGGAGCGTGGTGAACGTTATTTGAAATGAAGCTTGCGGGGTATGAGGTCTCTTGTCGTCGGCTGGCCGCTCAGATGGGGTGCGAATTGAGGCGCGACGCGACCACGTTCTTACCGCAAAGCCCCGTGCGATCGCTGCGTTCGGAAGGAGGCCTGGCCGGTGGTAGTGCTTGAAAAACCCGCGTTTGATGCCGCCGCCTTTCTGGCGAGTGCCGGCCTAGGGCGCAGAATCGTCCGGCTGGAGCCGAAGCAGACCTTCTTTACGCAGGGAGACCCGGCCGATTCCGTCTTCTATCTTCAAAAGGGCCGGGCAAAGATCACGGTCGTCTCGAAGGCCGGCAAGGAAGCCACCATCGCGCTTCTCTCCGTGGGTGACTTTGTGGGAGAGGAGGCGCTCGCGGCGGTCCCTGGCCTGCGATTGTCCGCGGCCACCGCCGTTACCGCTTGCACCGCGCTCAAGATTACGCGGGAAGAAATGGTCCGCGTAATGCACGAGGAGCCTGAATTCTCCCACCTGTTCTTGAAGTTTCTGCTGGCTCGCAGCATGCGCATCCAGGCCGACCTTGTCGATCAGCTTTTCAACTCCAGCGAAAAGCGCCTGGCGCGGATTCTCCTATTGATGGCGGAGTTTGGCAAGCCGGATGACCCGGAAAAGACAATCCCAAAAATCTCACAGGAAACCCTGGCGGAGATGATCGGCACCACCCGCTCCCGGGTCAGCTTCTTCATGAACCGTTTTCGCAACCTCGGCTTTATTGAATACGACGGCCATATTCGCGTCCATAAGTCGCTGTTGAATGTGGTTCTCCACGATTAACTGCGGGCTATACCGCCGTGAGGCCTATCATTTGGGATTCAATAATCCAACACCGCAGACTGAAGACCTGTACATCAAGAGCATCAATGCTAACGGAGTCGCCCCCGCTTGTCCCTACGGTTACTTCAGCTACGCACCTCATAACTGCGCCCCTGACGGCTACTACGGACCGGAATGGTTTAACCGCGGCGTCTTCATTGGCGCCGGTCCTTGGTTTCATGGGTCCAACGACTTTCAAGGCAAAGTCGATAACACTTTCGATCCACAATACGGCTACAGCGGCCCATTGCCCAAAGTTGGAGACAAGCCGGCTGCGCAGCGGAAGGCCCCTGAGCAATTTAAGGGAAACGAAGTGCGCGATGGGCGCGGTGATATACGCGGAGGACTTCAAGGCAGCGGAAGGACGCTACCGGCTCCTGCGAACTTTAAAACCATTAGGCTGCGCGGGCGCGCGCTCCTAATCCGTTGAGTCAGTTCAGCGAAGCCTGCCTTTGAATCTGGCGGGCGTTGACGGCTACTCTCGCGATATGGAAGCCGGCAAGACTTTTAACCTGCACGGAATCCAGCTCGGCGGCATTGAACCGCCCACTTACCAAAGGAAGAACCCGAGCCAATGCCCGATGGATCGCAGTTTCTGCGGTTCTGCCGAGTGCCTGCGACGAGTACGAATCCGCCAGCCACATAAAGTGCCAGCCAACGATACGAATTCTTTCATCCAGCTCTGTTGCCGCGGTCCCGATAGCCTCTGCCCATCCGCTGGAAAACGGCTCCTGGCGCAGAGCGAACTGGCTGGGCAGGATGCATCCTTCGCGCAGGAACATCGTGTTTACCCCCACTGTTGCCTGCTTCCCGGCGGTCTGAGCAAACCAGAATTGGGCGTGATTGGAGTCGAGGCGGAGGCTACGCTCGCAGAAGTTGATCCCGAGGCGGGAGTTTCAACAGGGGCTGGAACGCTCTTTTTCCTGGTGGCGGACTCGATCCCGGCGGCGCCGAGCTGGCTCGGCGGCTGCTTCCTGCCCAGCCTCATGGCTCGCCGTGCCGCGAAGTGCTTTTCAACATCGATTTTCTTGATAAGGCTCATTGGCACTCCAGTCGTTCTGCCGGTATTCCCCGGGGCCTTCGGAACCCAGACGGCATCGTTGAGAAGTCACGACACGATCAACCCACTTAGCGTGGGAGCCATCAGAAAGAGGAGAGGGGTAACTCCGCTTCACTTTGATTCTTCCAAGTGGCTTGTGAAATAGCTGAGCAATAATGCTCATCTCGCGAGGCAAAACGGAGCGAGTCAGTTACGATTTAAAGGCTTTTCCCTGGCAGTCTGGTGCTGGCATTGGCATGTTAGTTCCGTCATTCTTGCATCGCGGCAGACTTCACATTTAT
>CAWKFD010000011.1:0-8893 GCA_963848805.1 uncultured Acidobacteriaceae bacterium
ATCTGCGCGGCTCGGGCGCGGCGGTCGATCCGCACCGCGTCGAGGCCCTCCTCGACCGCGCCATGCTGGCGCTCTTCAGTCACGAGCATCCCGCGGCAGCGACGCCCGAAAACACCGTCGCCGCATGGCGCCATATTGCTGGTCCTGGCGACACCGTCAGCCTGAAAGTAAATACCCTCGGCGGCCGCGGCATCTCCACCAACATCGAGCTCGTCAACGCCGTCTGCGAACGCCTGCTGCAAGCCGGCGTCAAACCCGCAAACATCGTCGTGTGGGACCGCGAAAGCGAAGAAATGGAGCGCGCCGGATTCCGCATCGCCATCGGCGGCGACCGCGTGCAATGTTACGGCACCGACCGCGTCGGCTTACGAAGACGATCTCTCCGCATGGGGCAGCGTAGGCAGCCGCCTATCGAAGATCCTCACCCGATCTTCGAACGTGCTCATCAATCTTCCCGTGCTCAAGGACCACGACGGCGCGGGCGTCACCATCGCCCTCAAAAACATGTACGGCGCAATTCACAACCCCAACAAGTACCACCCCAACGGTTGCGACCCCTACGTCGCCGACCTGAACATGCTGCCCGAGATTCGCTCGCGCATGAAGCTCATCGTCTGCGACGCCACCACCGCCATGTACGAAGGCGGACCCGGATTCAAACCCGAACACAGTTGGAAACCGAACAGCCTGCTCGTCTCCCAGGATCCGGTCGCGCTCGATTACACCGGCTGGCAGATCATCGAGCGCAAGCGCGCGGAGATGGGCCTGAAAACCCTCGAAGCCGAGCAGCGCGCGCCGCGCTACATCGCCACCGCGGCTGACCAGGAACATCGGCTGGGCCATTGCGATCCCAGCCGCATTGCGGTGGTCGAGGTGTAACCGGCGCCGGGAGGTAAAACATGAACTGCGAATTCGTTCCCACAGAAGGCCTGGACCGCCGCTCCTTCCTGAGGTGCGCGCTGGCCTCGGGCGCGGCTCTCGGCGCCGGCACATTCGCCGCGCCCGCCGCCGCAATTCCCGTTGCGTCGGGCGCGCAGGCGCAGAATGACGCGCAGTTCACCTTCGAGGCAAAGTTCTACGAGAAGCTGCCCAACCGCAAAATCAAGTGCAAGCTCTGCCCGCGCGAGTGCAAGTGGGCGACAAGGAGCGCGGCTACTGCGGCGTCCGCGAAAATCGCGGCGGAACGTACTACACCCTCGTCCACTCCCGCGTTTGCGCGGCCCACGTCGATCCGATTGAGAAGAAGCCGCTCTTCCATTACCTGCCCGGCACGAACGCCTTCTCCATCGCCACGGCCGGCTGCAACGTCAACTGCAAGTTCTGCCAGAACTGGGACATTTCGCAGTCGCGGCCGGAGGAGATTCCCGCGCAGTACGTCTCTCCGCATCAGGCAGCCGCAGTTGCAAAACAATATGGCTGCCCCACCATCGCCTACACCTACAGCGAGCCGGTGGTCTTTGCCGAATATCTGATGGAC
Organism: uncultured Acidobacteriaceae bacterium; assembly: GCA_963848805.1. Lineage (GTDB taxonomy): Bacteria > Acidobacteriota > Terriglobia > Terriglobales > Acidobacteriaceae > Telmatobacter. The sequence continues at coordinate 1,478 of CAWKFD010000011.1, forward strand.
ACCGCCGACGCCGGCCACGAAGCCGGCGTGCGCAGCATCGTGGTCTCGAACGGCTACATGCAGCACGACTCGCTTGAGCAGGCCTACGGCAAGATGGACGCGGTCAAAATCGATCTCAAATCCTTCTCCGAGTCGTACTATGCCAAGGTCGTCACCGGCCAGTTGAAGCCCGTCCTCGAATCCCTCGTCACTCTGCGCAAAATGGGCAAGTGGACCGAGATCGTTTACCTCGTCGTGCCCACGCTCAACGACGATGAAGCCGGGTTCCGCGGTCTCGCCGCGTGGATCAAGACCAATCTCGGCCCCGACGTCCCGCTCCACTTCACGCAGTTTCATCCCGAATATCTGCTCAAGAATCTGCCCATCACGCCGGTGGCGACACTGGAGCGCGCCAAGGCCATCGCCGATGCCGAGGGCTTGCATTACGTCTACATCGGCAACGTGCCCGGCCATCCCGCGCAAAACACCTATTGCCCGCAGTGCCGCAAGATGCTGGTGGAACGCGTCGGCTTTACCGCCAGCCAGATGCTCATCCGCAAGGACTCGACGTGTCCGTTCTGCCGGCATCCCATCCCCGGAATCTGGCACGCGTAAGCGTGCGCAGGAGGCTGAACCCATGAACCGAAAGAGGAGAAAGATTATGGCATGGCTTGTGGCGCCTCTCGTCGTCTTTGCCGTCACCGCGCCCCTGCGGCACTTCCGCGCTTCGGCGGGCGTTGCTGTCCAGGAAAAAGTCCGCCCCGCCGCGGTTGCAGGCGCATTCTACCCTGCCGACCCTAAAGCGCTCTCGCAGATGATTGACGACATGCTGGCGAAGGCCTCGCCGCCTCCCGTCGATGGCGAGATCCTCGCCGCGGTCGCGCCACACGCGGGCTATCCATACTCCGGCCCTGTCGCCGCGTGGACCTACGCGGCGCTCCAAGCTCAGGTAAAGGCGGGCCACAAATACTCCCGCGTCGTTCTCGATCGCTCCCTCGCACTACGTCGGTTTCGACTTCACCTCGGTGTACGACGGCGACGCTTACTCCACGCCTCTCGGCGAAGTTCCGGTCGACAGGGAATTCGCGCACAAGCTGGTCAAGATGAGCTCCGCCATCCGGCTCTCCGATAAAGGCCACCAGGCAACTCAAGACGCTCCCGAGCATTCCGTCGAAGTCGAGCTGCCGTGGCTGCGAAAAGATTTTCGGCAACTTCGAGCTGGTGCCCATCGTCATGGGCGACCAGAGCTACGAAAGCAGCCGCGCGCTGGGTGTTGCCCTCGCCAAAATGCTGCGCAACGATCACGACACGCTGGTCCTTGCGAGCTCCGATCATGTCGCACTACCACACCTACGACGAAGCGGAAACTATCGACCACAAAACCCTGCACGCGCTCGAGGCGTACGACTACTTCAGCATGTCGCGCAACTTTCAATGGCGCGGCCAGGGCCAGCCGGGAATCTGGGAGGCATGCGGCGGCGCGCCCATCGTGGCCGCCATGATCTACGCCGAGCGCATGGGCGCCAACAAGGCCGAGGTGCTCCGGTACGCGAACTCCGGCGACACCACCGGCGACCACTCGCGCGTGGTCGGCTACAGCGCCGATCTTTTCGTCAAGTCCGCGCATGGCGCCGACGCGATCCCGCCGTTCTCGCTCACCGGCGCAGAGAAATCCGAACTCCTCGCCGTCGCCCGCAAGTCGGTCGAGTACATGATCGAGAAGAATGAGCCTTACGCGCCCAGCCCGAGCGCGAGCGAAACCCTCAACCGCGAGTACGGAGCGTTTACCACGCTTACCGAAGGCGGCGCTCTGCGCGGCTGCATCGGCTACACCGAGCCCATCAAGCCGCTCTACATGACGGTGCGCGACACGGCCACGCTGGCCGCCCTGCGCGATCCGCGCTTTCGGCCCGTCGCGGTCTCGGAGCTGCCGCAGCTCGCCTACGAAATCTCAGTGCTCTCGCCTTTGCGCCGCGTCACCGATGTTGAGCAGATCAAGGTGGGCCGCGACGGCCTGCTGATGAAGAACGGCGAATATGAGGGGCTTCTGCTGCCACAGGTTCCGGTCGAGCAGAAGTGGGACCGGCAGACATTCCTCGAACAAACCTGCGTCAAGGCCGGCATGGATCGGAATTGCTGGCAGGACGAAAACACAGATATCTTCAGCTTCACGGCTGTGGTGTTCAATGAGCAAAAACCGTAAGCGCACCGGCAGATGAAAGTCGGAGGCCCTAGGGCAAATTGGCGAGGACGCCGAGCCGTTTGGCGATCATCCTCAAGCTGGTATCTCTGGTCCACAGTTCGGTACCCGGCGTAATCAGTGCGGCAGCGACTAAGTGAACATCGATCAAGCCGATTCCGCGATTATGCAGGGAACGAGCCTCGATCAGCATTCGCACTTCATCCTGATTCGCTGTTCGTAGCCGCGGCAGATGATCCAGATACTCCAGAATTCGTTTCCGGTTCGGCAGCGGTCCCACCGCAAGCTCGCCCACAACGAATGGGTGCATCACGATTTCTCCGTTGTTGAGGTGTCGCTGCAATTGCGGGTCGGAAGATCGGAAATGGTCAATCCAGACGCTTGTGTCTGCGAGAATCATTCTTGCTCACCTTCCGGCGCGGAATATCGGGGAAATCGGGAGCGATGCCTCCCAGCGCCGCCAGTCTTCGAGCGCTCTCGCGCTCGATCAGCGCGCGAAGAGCCGCGCGAATGAGAGCGGTTTTCTCGGCTACGCCTGTCAACTCCTGGGCTGTGCTCACCAACTGATCGTCGAGCGCAAGTGTTGTTCTCATGAGTCCTCCCACGACTTATTGTAGCATCATATGATGCCACTTTTATATGTCATGCTCTCCGCGGTCGAATAAACCTCTTGCACTCGCCGACACCGCCAGCAGCATCGCTGCTCCATTGATCCCCGCGACCAGCCACGCCGTCTGCCAGAAGCCGTAGACCGGAATCAGGAAGGTGCTCAGCGCCAGTGCTCCCACGCATCCGCCCACGAGGTCGATGGCGTAGAGCATGCCCAGCCCAGACCGTCCGGCGCGATCGCGCAGAAAAATTCCCGCCGCAACAACAAATTGAAATCCGCCCAGCATTCCGGCGAACGCGGCCAGCGCGGGAAAGGCGATCTGCGCGGCGAGCCACGCCGCCGCCGGAGAAGAAAAACTCCCCATCAGGCTGGCCATCAGCAGCAGCGCCGGGCCTGCAATCGCGAGCAGTAGCTGCGTAAGCGCCATCGTGCCGCCCGCTGAACTGCAACGCATCGCCAGCCAGCTCCCCAGCGCAATGCCCGCCATGAAGAGCCCTATGAGAACGGCAAGCTGCGTGTAAACGTAGCCGTAGACCGATTGAAACGCGAGAAGGAGAAAAATCTGCAGGGCCATCAGGGTAAATCCCGTGGCCGCCACGCAGGAGCCCGTTGCGGCCCGATCCCTCCGCTCCCGGCCCGGCAAAAGAAACAGCAGCGCCACAATGACCGCCAGCAGCAGCGCCGTCACGCCCGCAACGCGCCGGAAACTCACGTGCTCCGCGGCGCGAAACCACCCGGCATACCCTGACTTAAATTGCGCCGACCTGAACTGGGCGGGCCTGAACTGAGCGGACCAGAGCACCACATCGAAGGCGTAGGCTGCCGGCGCAAAGTCGCGGTTGACGGGTGTCGCGGCCGTCGTCGGGCGCAGTTCGGTCTCCGCCTGTTCCATGCGGTCGGGCATCATGCGGTAGGGGATGAAGTACTCGCGCACGTACTGCGTATTCAAGCGCCGCTCGCGCAGGCGGGCGACTAGAACATTGGGGTCGCTCGTGAGCGCATCCGGTTGCATGGCGCCGAAAAAGTGAATGGTCTCGCCGGGAATCGCGGCCTGGTACGGAAAAACCTCCCCCAGCGTCCGCCGGATGCAACGCAGGAAATCGGCCAGATCCGGGCTGATCGTCTCCTCTGAGGAACGCAGCTCCAGCGCCAGCAATCCACCCGGCTTGAGGCGCCCACGCGCAGCCCCAAAAAACTCCGCCGTGTAGAACCGGTTCAACTGCGCCGTCTGCGGGTCCGGCACATCGACGATGATCACATCGAACTTTTTCCTGGTTTCAGTCAAGTATCTTCGGCCGTCCATAAATTCGAGATGCACGCGCGGGTCGGAATCGAAAACGGCCGTCTGCGCAGGGAAAAACTCCCGCGCCATGCCGATCAGCGCCGGGTCGAGTTCGACATAATCCAGCCGCACGACTGTGGGATGCTTCAGCGCCTCGGCCACGGCGCCATTCACGCCGCCTCCGATTAGCAGAACCCGTTTCGGCGCGGCGTGCTCCAGCAGCGCGTAGTCCACCGCTTCCTCGGCCGCGGCCGGATCGGGCGCATTGGCAAGGATCGCGCCGTTTTCGTAAATACTCCTGATGGTTCCCGGCCCATTTTCGTCCGGCCCATTCTCGCCGGTTTTCCACCCCAGCGACGAAGACCTGTCGCTGGGGGCCCCGGTTTGGGTCACCACCAAATTGCCGTAGATCGAGTTGCGCTCGCCCAACACGTTGAAGCCGCGCCACAGCCGCTCCCGCGCCGCCCGGTCAATGCGCGGAGCAACCCATATCAGGAGCGGAATCGCCGCCAGCGCCGCAACGCCCGCAAGCACTGCAGCTTGTGGACGCCGCAGCCGCAACGCGAGCGCCGCCGCCATCGAAATGTTGATCAGTCCCACCAGCGCTGCGATCTGAAAGGCTTCGCAGAAGCGAACCAGCACTACGCTGGCCAGGACTCCGCCCAGCCCCGACCCCGCAGCCTCGAACAAATACGCCGTGCTCGCCGCCGCGCGCGCTGAAATTCCGCCTTCCGTCTGGGCCATGCGCGCCGCCGTCACGAACAGCGCCCCCGAGGCCGCGCAAAAAACGCTCAGGCACACGAGCGACGTGAGCAGCATGGGCACCGGACCCACCAGCTCGCCTGGAACGCTTTGAAAAAGGCTCTTGGCATCGCGCAGCGCCCATATTGTAGCCGGCAAACTCGCGGCAAGCACGCATTCGAGCGCGGCAACCGCGAGCCGAGGCCGATTTCGTTCCAGCCCCGCTGAGCCGGCTAAAACGCGCAGAGTGGCACTGGCTGCACCGCTACCCACGGCTGTCCATAGCAGCCACGTTCCCAGCAGGATTCCGAGCGAAATCTCGTTGCCGTTGTATACCTGGATCAGCTCGCGCATGAGCACAACCTGGCCCACCACCGCGCTGAAGCCGGTAGTAGCGAGCGCCGCTCGCGCGCCCACTGCGCAACTGCCCGCCACGCCAGGCGCCGATCTCTGTTGAGTCGCTTTCACTGCTACGGAATTAAAGGCCGGCAGGCGCAGGAATGCAAGTCCGTCCGGCACACTCTTAGCCGTCAGGATGGCACGCGCTTCAGGAACTTCAGGATTGCCTGTACATTCCAAACGGGCGTGCGGGCGCTGCGCCTTACAGATGAATCCATCCCATGCGAATCAGCGCAAGGGAACCGGACGCTACTGCAATCCACAGCAGAACCCCCTGCAGCAACGGCCGAGGCCCAACCTGGCGGATGGTTCGCGCCGACAGACCCGTGCCAATGAGATAGAGAGTCACCGCCAGACCCAGCACACCCAGATGTTTCAGCACAGGATAGGCAGGCTCAAGAAAATGCACGTACGTGTTGGCCACAGCCGCCAGGCAAAAGAACAGAATGAACCAGGGCCACTGGATGCGCGCCTTGCTCTTCCGCATTGCGGCGGTTCCGAGCGACAACGGAACGATCCAGAGTGCGCGAACCAGCTTCACAGTGGTGCCCACAGCCAGCGCCAGCGCGCCAAACTTGGCTGCCGCACCCACAACCGAGCTGGTGTCGTGAATGGCCAACGCAGACCACAGGCCGAACTGGGTTTGCGACATGTGGAGCCGCGTCCCGATGAATGGGAATGCAATCAGTGCAATCGAATTGAGAATGAAAATTGTGCCCAGTGAGACCGCGATCTCTTCTTCGCTGGCTTCCGTGATGGGTGAAATGGCTGCAATTGCGCTGCCTCCGCAGATCGCCGTTCCCGTCGAGATCAGGTAAGACGTTGTCGCTCTGACGCGCAGCAGTTTGCCCAGCGCCCATCCGAGAGCGAGCACGGCCACAATGCTGCAAGCCGTGTAGAAGAATCCCGTGCGGCCGGCCAGCAGCACCTGCTCGAGATTCATGCCAAATCCGAGGCCGACAACCGAGAATTGAAGCAGTAGCTTCGATCCGCGCCGGGCGCCCGCATGAAACGGGTGAACGAAACTGAATCCGTAAACGATCCCGGCGCCGAGCGCGACAGGCGGAGATAACAGGCCGCTTGCCGCAAGCATCAACCCGGCAAAGAAAAGTATCTTCGTCACATGCTCAGTCTTCGCGGTGGAGAAGTCTCACGTCCAAGCAGTAAATCTGATGCCGCATGAGTCCGGCTTATCTGCGGCTGCGCGGGCCGCGCGGAGCCACGGTCTTGTTTCCCCGCTTTGCCTGTGTGCTTGCCAGAACAAAGCTGCGAAACTCCGCGGCGGGGCCGGGCTGATGGGGCCCTTTGGGCGAAATCATTACAAAGTTACGGGAAAATCGAATCCCTGTGATCTCCACAATCCTGAACGCAGGCCCCATGCGCAGATCCTTGGCAATGGCCCACCGGGAAACAAAGCCAACGCCAAAGCCTAAGCCACTACATTGTTTGATTCCAACGAGGGTAGAGGGGATTCACGGGTAGATAAGAAAACCAGCACCACAGACCTTGCCCCTCGGCCTCTATGGAAGCTATTGATAATAATAGGTTTTTGTTGTCACGTCAACAGAAAAGTTGAGCGCGGAACCAGCTTTCTAATATCCCATTTGGATGCAATCACTTGCAGCGCATCACGAAAGAACATGCCGAACCCCGCAAGATATGAATAAATGGATAGCCACTATGATCCAACGTAGCAAGGTAGCAGACGGTCCAGGGAAGAAATCGCTCAAAGACCTTGTCCCAAGCCTTAGTCCAGCGGTGGCGGCACATAAGTAGCGGTAAAAAGGAAGATCTAACCCGTTTCGGCACGCCTTCGAATCATTTGGAATCCTAGGATGACTGTGGTAACCAGCGGACTGGGCCATTGCGTTGACCACGGAATTGCCTAGACTTAGAGTGCAAGCAGGGACTGTTCCAACCAGGTACATGAGGGAAGGAGGAAGCTTCCACCCTCCCAGGCCCGAGTTCGGGACAATTCACCGGCTTTCCCTTCGGAAGAGCTCAGAACGACGAACGTAATGCTGATCTCGGAATCATCGGCTTGAACGACTTGTGCTTGCACGATTGAGATTTTATTTTTAGCGTTCCGTGATTTGAACATGAATTTGAAGACCTTGCTACTGAGTTCCGACGCGATAACGGTGCGGGTACTGCGCCGGGTTTTGAGCGACTTGGAAATTGATATTGAGCACTGCGCTGCTCCCG
>CAWKFD010000012.1:0-15733 GCA_963848805.1 uncultured Acidobacteriaceae bacterium
CGTGGAGTTCGAAGTCCAAAAGAACGGTCAATTGCGCCGTGGCGGAAAATTGCGGCTACGTCCGTCAGTTCACGGCCGGCAGCGACCCGGCTCAGCAGGTCTTTCCTGGCTTCATTCTTTTCCGGTAAGCGGCCCTCCACAACCGTAAAAATGCCTCGACTCAGATCCAGCACCAGGCTGAGGGTGGTTGCTCGTTCCAGGTGCTTGACGAAATCGACAAAATAGATTGCCTTGCGCACTCTGGTGACTGTGCAAGTCTCCTCTGTTGGCTGCGAGTTCTTTGCGCCGGAAGCGGTCTTCCACACCAGCTTGCCCATCGTCTCGAAGCTGCATTCGGCGCGCAACCCATCCTCGAAGTGAAGTTTCAGCTTCTGTCCGGCGAGATCCTCGCTCACAGGCAACGCAAAGCTGTCATGCGCGAATGCTTTCGCAAGTTGCCCCACTGGGATAAATGGTTTTGGTTTCTTCATTCCGGCCTTCTCCGATTCGCGAAGTGTTGCGACATTATTTGCGATAGTGTATAAGTCTGGCAAGCTCACAATTGCACCCGTTGAGGGAATAGCGTGGCCACAGGTGGTCTACGCCAGTTCCCGCGTTTACTTGCATTCCGCAGTCGCGCGGCCGGGCGCACGGTGAGATCTCACTTCGTCCATCTGCGACTTTCCAGGTGGCCGGGAATTGGAAATGCGGGATGGGAGAAATTGCAACGGAATCCATTTTACCTGTGCACGGTGGGGAAGGCGTTGAACTACGACGCGGCGTGCTGGGAGTGGGGTTCATAACCTTCTTCGTGGTGTCTGCCGCAGGTCCGCTGGTCGCCATGGCAGGCGGCGTGCCAGTGGCCATGCTCCTCGGCAATGGCGCCGGAATTCCCGCCACCTTTCTCGCCGTGCTGGCAGTCCTTCTGGTCTTTTCGGCAGGTTACACGAGCATGGCGCGCTACGTCACAAACGCCGGCGCTTTCTATGCTTTTACGACGCGCGGTCTTGGAGGCACTGTTGGCGGGGCAGCCGCCATTATCGCCATTGTGGCTTACAACACCATGCAGATCGGCATCTATGGAATGTTCGGAGCCGCCAGCAGCGGCTTGCTGCAAAGTCTCTTCGGCGTGTATCTTCCCTGGTGGCTTTATGCCTACGTGGCCATGGCGGTTATCGCCGTGCTCGGCTATCGCCAGATTGATATATCCGCGAAAGTTCTGGGCGCGCTGGTGGTCGGCGAATACGTTGGAGTGTTGATCCTGGACATGGCGATTATCAGGTTCGGGGGCGCCGCCGGCCTCAGCGGCACATCCTTCACGCCGCACACCTTTGCAAGCGGTTCGCCCTCCATCGGTCTGCTGTTTTGTTTTGCGGCCTTCATTGGCTTCGAAGCGACGACCATCTATGCGGAGGAAGCTAAAAATCCCGAACGGACGGTTCCGCTCGCCACATATATCTCCGTGCTCTTGATTGGCGGCTTCTACGCGTTGTCGAGTTGGTGCGTAGTCACGGGCATTGGCCCTGCCAAGGTGGTCAGTACAATCCGCGGGTTATCCGATCCCACCCGTCTCTTGTTCGATCTTTCCAATCAATATGTGGGCGGATGGCTGACCACGCTTTTGCGGATTCTTTTTGTCACCAGTGTATTTGCCGGCTTGCTGGCCTTCCATAATTCGGTGGCACGATACTTTTACGCCATGGGCCGCGATGGTTTGCTGCCCAGCCGCTTGGGCAAAACCCACGCTATTCATCAGAGTCCTCATATCGGCTCCGTCCTGCAGTCGCTCCTGGCGGCAAGCATTGTGTTGATTTTTGCGGTGGCTGGCAGCGATCCAGTATTAACCCTCTTCTCCTGGCTCACGAACGTTGGAACTCTGGGCGTCATCGTGTTGATGGCACTCGTTTCTTTCGCCGTGCCTGCATTCTTTCTGCGGAACCCGACGCTCGCGCACGGCAAACTAAGGTCCATTCTGGCGCCGCTCGTTGCCGGCATTGCCTTTGCGGTTATCGTGTTCCTCGCGTTCGCCCACTTTGATGTCTTGACCGGGGCTTCGCGCAAGCTGGCGGTTATTCTTCCGGCGCTGATCCCACTCGCGGCGCTGATTGGCGTTCTTCTCACCCTACGGCTCCGCCGTGCCGACCCAGCGCGCTTCGCCCGCCTGGGTCTGCACAAGCTCTGAAACCGGCAACGGCGGCGGGGTGAACAAACCGGGTTGGAACTGGACGGGCGAAGAGGCCCCAGGATGCATTGCGCCAATCGCCCGATTTGAAGGCGCTAATCCTTATTTCTCACAAGACGCCGCCCATGGGTACCGCCGGCTCGGAGGCCGCACGCGGGCTAACGGTTTTTTCCCTCCAGCACGTCGCGCATCGTGAAGCTTGTCTCCAGCCGCGTTACCCCGGGCAGCCGCGACAGCTCATTCTGATGCAGTCGCCCGTAATCGTCTATCCCGGCCACGCGCGCCACCAGGATGTAATCGTACTGGCCGGCCAGCAGATGGCAACTCACAATATCCTTGCAACGGCGCACAGCCGTTTCGAATGCGCCGAGAACGGCAGCCGACTGCTTTTCCAGCGTCACGCGGATGTAGACCGTCATCGGTTTGCCGAGAAGCCGGTCGTCGATCACCGCGCGATAACCACGAATAGCGCCGGAAGTCTCCAGCGCCAGGATCCGCCGCGAAGCCGCCGAGGCCGAGAGTCCCACCGCTTCGCCCACCTCGTAGTTGGTAGCGCGGCCGTGGTGCTCCAGATAGCGCAGAATGGCCGCATCCAGCTCGTCGAGGCCGGCAGCAGTGTTCAGCCTGCCCGGTCTGGCGACCAGCTCGCTGGATTCTTGCAAAATATGGCTTTCTTGATCACGTTTCGTTCCCATAGAGCTGTTTTACCATAAACTTTGCACACATTGGAACCGCCTCCAGACTTATGATCCCTCTCCAGTGATCATTCTCACTTCGAAACAAACCTTCAATCACGCGCGAGTGTGATTGAAATCACGAGATGGATGTGTTGCAAGCTCTGGGGCGTAGAATGTGCGCCATGTCACGAAATGAGTAGCGGCGGCGGTTCGCGATTCTTTATTTCGTTCTCACGGGACCGACGATAGACTCGCAGCACCACAATCGATACCGAGTTCGACTGAAGATACGTTTCACAAATCCAGCGCGGGGTAGCGCGAACATTGGTGAGGTTGGAACCGTGCTGCGATTCCAGCATTGCAAGTAATCACAGATCGCGGAAATGGCAGGGGTGCATCTTTCTTATTTGGCACACCCATTCCAAGGACGCGTATCCATTTCCGCCTTAAGGAGGCTCCTATGGCTCGGCAAGTGAAAAAAGACATTCTGTTCTGGATGGTTCCGTTTCTCGCAGTCTCGCTGGCTGTCCCGCTCCAGCTTCTCGCTCAAGGCGGTGCAACAGGCGCGCTTGTTGGTGAGGTCCAGGATGCGACTGGCGCCGTCATTGTGGGTGCGCAGGTTCAGTTGCTGAACACGACCACCGGAGAGACAGTGCGTACAGAATCCACCAACTCCACAGGACTCTTTACCTTCACACTCCTTCCGGCGAGCACCTATACCGTTAAGATCAGCTCTCCCGGTTTTGCCGCGACGGTGGTGAAAAACGTCGAAGTGCGGGTTTCCGAAACGACGAGCCTCCCGATAACTTTGAAAGCGACGACTGACGTCCAAACTGTGAACGTCGAAGTCGAGGGAGAAGCTCTCGAAACCACAACGGCTACATCGGGAAATTCGCTCACTGGCTCGGCCATTCGCGAGCTCCCTCTGGCTACCCGCAACTTTCAGCAGTTATTGGCCCTCTCAGCGGGAGCATCTTCTTCTTTGAACGCTGCTGCGCAGTTGGGCCGTGGCGATGTCCGCATCGATGTGAATGGCGGTCGAGAAGACGATAACAACTATCAGATTGAGGGTCTCGGCGCCAACGACCCCACGAACCAGGGCGAACTTACTTTTTCGCCCCTTCCCAGTCCCGACTCAGTCCAGGAATTCAAGGTCGGCACCAGTCTTTACGATGCCACTCAGGGCCGCAATGGCGGGGGAAACATCAATGCCATTCTGAAAACTGGCACCAGTAGCTTTCACTTCGACGCGTTCGAGTATTTCCGCAACACGGTGCTCAATGCCAATGATTTCTTCCTCAAAGGATATGGGCTGAACCGGCCCGCAATTCAACAGAACATTTTTGGCGGCAGCGTGGGTGGGCCCGTCGGGACGGGTGCGAAGCTGGGTTTCTTTTTCCTCAATTACCAGGGCACACGCCAGCAAAGCGGTGATTCTCCTGGAACCATTATCAGCACCAATATTCCTTACGTTTCAGCGGCGGACCGCTCGTCGGCGACAGCCTTGGCGAACGATTTTGGAGTGCCCGTAGAAGCTCTGGATCCTATGGCCGTCGCTCTTCTGCAATTCAAGAGCAACCAGTTTGGCCCGGGCGCCGGGGGATACCTTTTTCCCCTTCCTTCGACCGGATCTGCCGGATCGACCGTTCCCTTCCGCGTCAGCATTCCCGGTCACTTTACGGACGATCAGTTTACCGCGAACTGGGACCGAAATTTCAACGGCGGTAAGGATAGCGTGGCCGCGCGCTTCTTCTACTCTGACTCGGAAACCAACCAGCCGTTCGGCGGCGACTCATTCCAACTGCTGAACGGAGGCGTGGGGTTGCAGAACAATTTGGACTTCCCCATCGACATTCCGCTGCGCAACCGCTTTGGCAGTGTGGCGGAGACTCATGTCTTTACCGACCACTTGGTGAACGACATCCGCTTCGGCGTCAATGTCATCGGTTACAAGTTCCGGAACATTGCCCCCGTGACGGCGCAGGACTTGGGAATTGACCGGCCAGCGAATAACGTTTCGTCTGATATGTACCGGCTGGAGTTCTCCTCACTGGGATTTCAAATGGGCCCCTTCCCCAGCTCCCCCATGTGGAGCCTCTCGGATGGGCTCTCCCTTATCGAAACCCTGAGCTGGGTGCATGGGAATCACAGTTTCCGCTTTGGTGGCGGGTTCGATCACGCCGACGTGCGCCGCTTCAATCCCATTGACGACGATGGTTTCCTCTTCTTTTCACCCTTCCCATCTCCTTTTGGGCTTTATAACGATTTCCAGAACTTCCTGATTGGCAACCTCGCACCCGGATCCTTGGTCGCTGGCGGTCTCGCCAATCATGATTACAAGATTCCAAACTCTTCCGCATTTGCTCAGGACGATTATCGCGTTACCAAGACTGTGACCGTGAACCTTGGTTTCCGCGTGGATTTAAATGGAGCGCCCTACGATGCGCTTTGCCACGAAGGCAACTTCGATCCGAGCCTCCTGGCATCCACCGGGCAGGGCTTCTTCTGGCCCAAGTGCATCGATCAGTTCAACCTTTCGGGCGTACAGGGCACCGCGCAGCGGACGGGCCTGGACAACAACTATACAAAAGTGTTCCAGCCGCGTATCGGCCTCGCCTACGATCTTGGCGGCCACCACACCACCTCGATTCGCACCGGCTACGGCATCTACACAATCCGCGAAGATATCGGTGCGTTGGAGAACATGATCCTGACCCCTCCGACGATGCCCCAAGATGCGCCGGCAGGAATCAATCCTACCGGGGGAGGCCTGGCCAATTACTTCAGCGCGGGGGGGCCCAATGCGGTGCCGGCGGTCGGCGAGATCAATGCCAATTCTGTTCCCACCGCTTCACTGTTCGAGGGATTTAGCAACGACGGCTTTTGCGATGACATTGCCCTATCCAACGACACAACTTTCGGAACTCCCTGTTTTACCGGGAACTCGCTCTATGACTTTGCGCCGCAGATCCCCCGGAAGTTTGTGTCACCTACCATGCAGCAATGGAACCTTACTGTGGAACATTCTCTGGGCAAGGACTGGACACTCGAAGTCGGTTACTTTGGCTCCAAGGGAATCGCACTTGAGAGAGGTGAATGACGCCAATCAACCCACGCTGGCCAGCCCAAGTCAACCGATCACTCTGACGGTGGCGGCCGGTCCACTCTCTGGTCAGACCTTAACGATTACGCAAAACACCGGCGCCAACGTGGTTGCGCGCTCTCCGTACTTAGGCACTTCGCCCTTTGGCTATGAAAAGTTCGGCCAGGACGCAAACTCCCACTACAATGGACTGGATATAACCGTCTCCCACCGTGTCTCCCAAGGGCTGACGATGCACAGCGCCTATACCTATTCCAAGGCTTTCGACGATACCTCGAACGCTTCCGTTGCTTTCGACTCGCGCCTTAACAATCAACTCACCGGCGCTTCCTCTTATGGGCCTTCAGATTTCGACCGGCGTCAGCGCTGGGTAACCAGTTATGATTACGCCTCGCCTTTCTTTGCCCAGCGCCACGACTTCGCTGGGCAGGCGTTGCGTGGCTGGGAGTTCAGCGGCGTGTTTACTCTCCAGTCCGGTACGCCTTTCACAGTGGTGGATTCGGCCGGCGGCAGCGTGTATGGCGGCCTTAGCAGTCCCGACCTGGTGACCCCCGACTTCGCACCTGGCTTTGGTTGTTCCAACGCCTACACCTCCGGGAGCACCGAGAGCCGCCTGGGTGGCTATCTCAACCTCAATGCATTTCAGCCGGCTCCCCCCGCTCCCAACAGCCCTGACGGCTCGACAGGGTTTGGCGACGTTCCGCGCAACTGCTTCCACGGGCCGCGCCAGCTAAACCTGGATTTCTCGGTCAACAGGACGTTCAATTTAAGAGAGCACCAGCAAGTGAAGTTTTCGGCTGAGTTCTTCAATCTTACGAACACAACATCGTTCGCAAACCCGGCGTATCCCGTCGACATAGAGCCCGCATTAGCGGCAGAAAGCACCACCGAAAACACCACCTTTGGAAAAATCAACCAGGTCATCGGTACGCCACGCCTGGTGCAATTTGCATTGAGATACGCATTTTGAAGGAGCAGGTCTTTGTCGTTTGATACCTGACCGCTCAATTCTGTCCCGCGGACGGTTCTTCGTCCGCGGGGTGGAGATCTCGAATTCGAGTCCTGCGAGAGGCACGAGATCAATGAGTGAAATCGCGCGGTCGGAGAGAGCCAAAGCCTGCACTGTCCCGAAAGAAACAGCGAATTGGGGGGCTGCGCCTGGTTAGCGCCGCCAATCTTGCGAAGATTCGCTGGATTCTTGCATAGGATGGCCTTCTTGATCACGTTTCGTTTCCACGGAACCGTTTTAGTACAAACTTTGCACACATTGGAACCATCTACAAGCCTATGATTGCTCTGAATCTGGCGCTCAACCGGGCGCCAGGCCGGATTAGGAATTCAGGTAAGGAATTTGATTCTGTTCCTAATCTGGCGTAATTGGATTCGAGAGTCATCCCGGCGCGCGATTTTCACGAACTGTTAAAACGGAGGGAGAAAAATGAACCCGCAAATTTTGCAAGAAGCCACGTCAGCAAGCTCCATCAAGGAGAACAATACGCGGAATACCTTTTATCCGATGACTGCTCCGCGGATGACGGAGATGAATCCGCCGCTGATTATCGTGAGCGGATCCGGGGTCCATGTCACCGATGTCGACGGCAACACCTACCTGGATTGCACTGCCGGTCTTTGGAACGTGAACGTAGGGCACAATCGGCCCGAGATGAACCAGGCAATCATTGACCAGTTGAATCGCATTGCCTACTACTCAACTTTTGCGGGCACCAGCAACCCGCCTTCGATTGAACTGTCGGCCAAAGTCATCGAACTGTTGCAGCCCGAGAACGCCGCGAAAGTCTTGTTCTCCTCAGGGGGTTCGGACGCCGCGGAAACCTCGTTCAAGCTGGCGCGGCAGTACTGGAAGCTC
This sequence comes from uncultured Acidobacteriaceae bacterium, assembly GCA_963848805.1. Taxonomy (GTDB): domain Bacteria; phylum Acidobacteriota; class Terriglobia; order Terriglobales; family Acidobacteriaceae; genus Telmatobacter. The sequence continues at coordinate 7,809 of CAWKFD010000012.1, forward strand.
AAGGGCAAGCCCACCAAGGTGAAAATCATCTCACTCAAGGATGCTTATCACGGCTTGCATTTTGGGGCCATGTCGGCCTGCGGCATCAACATCTATCGGCTGGCTTACGGTCCCGGCATGCCGGATTTCCACCAGGTGGAGAGCCCGGTGTTATATCGCAATCGCTGGACAAAGGATCCCGAGGAACTGGGCAAGATCTGCGCCCGGGAACTGGAGCGCGAAATCCAATACTTCGGCGCAGAGACGGTCGCTGCCTTTATCGCCGAGCCGGTGCAAGGGGCCGGCGGGGTGTACGTGCCGCCTCCGAATTACTGGCCGCTGGTCCGGGAGGTCTGCGATCGCAACGACGTACTGCTGATTTCCGATGAAGTGGTCACCGGGTTCGGCCGTACCGGGTCCTTCCTGGGCTGCCGCGGCTGGGGCGTCAAGCCTGACATTATGAACTTCGCCAAGGGAATTAGTTCCGCCTACGTGCCGCTCGGGGCGACGGTCGTGAACGACCGCGTCGCCGACGCCTGGAACAGCGATTCGCCCTATGCGCTGGTCATGCACGGTTACACTTACTCCGGCCATCCGGTCGCTTGTGCCGCTGGCATCGCCAGTCTGGACATCGTGCTGCGAGAAAGGCTCACCGAAAACGCCGGCAAACAGGGAGCTTATTTCATAAGCCGGCTGCAGCAGGAACTTCTCCCCTTCCCGTCCGTCGGCGACGTACGTGGCAAGGGCTTGATGATAGGCATTGAGATGGTGATGGATAAGCAGTCGCAGGAAGCTTATCCGCCGGGCCATCCATTCCCAACCTCAATTTACAACTACTGCAAGGATCAAGGCGTCCTGGTACGCCTCGTCGGCCACAAGATCATCCTTTCGCCGCCGCTGGTTTTCAGCAAGGCAGATGTGGATCGTGCGGCAGATGTGCTTCGCGATGCATTTGCTAAGTTGGATCGGCGCTGAGCGGCTGCCGGCTTGAACAAATCGAAGAAGGAGCGGCCTGCACGGCGCGAGCCGTTCCTTCTTTGTACGGAAGGCTTAATCGCGGGATTTTTCTGCACGCGCAGCCTTCGCCCGGCGAGAACATGGCCGCAGCGCGATTGAAGCCTACACCGAGTGCAAGTGGATTTGTGTTGCTTACTGATTGCGTTGTGGAGTTTGAGCCGGGTTTGGCGATATAAAGGGCGCGAGCCCATGAAAAGGAGCAGCATATGATTGTCGGTGTTCCCAAAGAGATCAAGGATAACGAAGCCCGCGTGGGTATTACACCCGCGGGCGCCAAGGCGCTTACCGAGGACGGCCACAAGGTGCTGGTGGAGACACAGGCCGGCGCGGGCTCGGGCTTTCCCGACGAGGATTACCAGAACGCCGGCGCGGAAATCGTCGGCGAGCCCGGGTATGTCTGGGGCAAGTCTGAGATGATCGTCAAGGTCAAGGAGCCCATTGAGAAAGAGTACGTCTTCTTCCGTGACGGCCTCGTTCTTTTCACTTATCTGCACCTCGCGCCGCTGCCCCCGCTGACCGATACGCTACTCGATTCGAAGGTGATCGGCATCGCCTACGAGACGGTGCGCGACCGGCGCGGCACGTTGCCGCTGCTCACGCCCATGAGCGAGGTAGCTGGCCGCATGAGTGTACAAGTTGGCGCGAGCTATCTCGAGAAAGAGAGCGGCGGCCGTGGCATCCTGCTGGGCGGCGTGCCGGGCGTGCCTCCCGCGCATGTCGCGGTGCTGGGCGGTGGCATTGTGGGCACCAACGCGGCGCGTGTCGCACTCGGCTTCGGCGCCAGGGTCACGCTCATCGACGTGAACCTGAACCGCCTGCGCGAGCTCGACGACATTTTTCAGGGACGGCTCTGCACGCTGGCCTCGAACAGCTACAACATTGCGCAGGCCTCGCGCGAAGCCGATCTCGTTATCGGCGGCGTGCTCATCCCGGGCGCCACTGCACCCAGGCTGGTCACGCGCGCCATGGTTTCGCAGATGAAAAAGGGCGCGGTCATCGTCGATGTGGCCATCGACCAGGGCGGCTGCGTTGAAACTGCGCGCCCCACGTCGCACTCCAACCCCAGCTACATGGTCGATGGCGTGGTGCACTACTGCGTGACCAATATGCCTGGCGCAGTGCCGCACACTTCCACACTGGCGCTCACCAACTCCACGTTCCCTTACGTTTTGCGGCTCGCCAACCTGGGAGCGCGCGAGGCGCTCCGGCAGGACGCCGGCCTCGCCGAGGGGCTCAATACGTGGCTGGGCACGCTGACCCATAAAGGTGTGGCGGAAAGCCAGCAGCGCGCGTGGATTCCGCCCCTCAAGGCTGCCGCCTGAGGCCGGGAAAGAGGAGGGGAACCAAGCCACTATTTGCGAGTGGCTGACGCCGGGCAACTCCAACGCTGAGTTGCCCCCCAGCTCCGCAACCCTTGGCTAGCGATTCCTCTCATTCACTTGGGGCCAGTACGGTTCCCGCAGGATGCGCTTCAGCGTTTTCCCCGCCGTGCTGCGGGGAAAATCTTCCATGATAACCACCGCGCTGACGCGTTGAAAGCTGGCGCCGACGCGAGCGTTGACCCAGCCTGTCAACTCTTCCGCGGTAATGGTTATTGAATCACGAAGAACGACAGCGGCCAGGGGAGTCTCGCCCCATTTTTCATGCGGCACGCCGAACACCGCCGCTTCGCGCACCGCAGGGTGCAGCAGAATCACATCTTCAATGTCCTTGGGGTACACGTTGGCGCCGCCGGAGATGATCATGTCCTTCTTGCGGTCAACCATGAACAGGAAACCGTCCTCGTCCACATAACCCAAATCACCGGTGTGCAGCCAACCGTCGACGACGGTCTCTGCCGTTAAAGCAGGTCGTTTGTAGTAACCATCCATGAGCAGCGGACTGCGCCCAACGATCTCACCCACTTCTCCCGCGGGCACTTCTTCTCCCTCGCTATTGACGACCCGCATTTCGGAGAACGGCAGCGGCACTCCGACGGACTCGGGTTTGCGAGGGTAGTCGTTCTTATCCAGAATCGTGGCAAAGCCCTCCGTCAATCCGTACAACTCATAGAATCGACCGGGCAGATGCCGATTCAGCGCTTCTTTGGGTTCGCGATGCAGCGGCGCTCCCACGCTGCAGAGCATTTCAAGCGACTTAAGCCTTTCCCCACGAAAACTGCGTGAGTTCAGCACTGCGACGATTTGCGACGGGACCATCATCACGTGAGTGACCTGTTCGCGCTCGATCGTTTCGATGAACGATTCAGCGCTGAACCGGCGGTTGAGGACGAAAGTCGCACCCAGGTACATTGCCGGCATCATGGTGACAAAAGCCCCGTTGAACACAATCGTTCCGGCATTCATCGCCACGCTCTCCGGCCTCATGCGATACGCCGATGCAAACTCAAGTGCATACATGCTGCGGATAAAGTGGCTGTGAACAATGCCCTTTGGCTGTCCGGTTGTGCCACTGCTGTAGATCAGGTTGTAAGGATCCGCGCCGCGGATCGCGGCCTTTGGAGGTTCCGTTTCGCGGGCCGCCGCAGTGAGCGAGGCGTAGCACTGGTAGCCGGGCGCCGACGCATTTCCGGCAAGAATGTAGCGTCCGGGTTGAACCAGAGGAATCTCCGCCCTGATGCCATCCAACTCAGTGGCAGTATCAACGCCGGCGATCACGGTGGCCGCGTCGGAATCGCGAATCAGAGTGGCCAGCGCTTTACCGCGCAATAACGGCGAAAGCGGCACTGCCACTGCGCCAATCTTGGCCACGGCCCAGTATGTTTCGAGCAACTCCAGAGAGTTCGGCAGGAGGGTGGCAACCTTGTCTCCTTTTGCAACGCCCAGTTCGAGCAGCGCATTCGCCCAGCGATTCACCCGCGCGTTGAACGCGCGATAACTCAGCCTCTGTTGCTCGAAAACGAGGCCGCAATGCTCGGGCCGGTAACGAGCATTGCGCGTCAGCAGCGATCCGATATCCATGGTGCTGATCCCATTAACGGGGTGCTGCATGCGTGGGCTGGCAGCGGCCGGCGAAGTCGTCCACCCGCTCGGCAATCGCCGATGCTCCGCGGCTTCCCAACAACATGGTGTAATGCGTGGTGTCGGGAATGAGCTGGTCTTCCATGGTTGGAACCAGCGATCGCATTTGCTCGATCATGGCGTCAGGAAAGAGTGGGGACTGCCCAGGCACGAACCCGGCCGGCGCCCGGAGCATCAGCACAGGCACGCGGATACTGCGAAGGCGGGCTGCGATCTGCTCGCTTTGTAAACCCTCCATCAGGTCGGCTAAAACCGCACCCTCTGCTGCTTTAGGCCGTAGTTCTGGCGGCTCGCCGCCTACTTCGTAGTCGAGAAAAGCTTCGACACACGGGGTCCAGTCTTCCGGCGGAAAATGCGGCTGTGTCTTCCAGAACTGGCGGTACGCCTCACGTGAGGGATAAGTTTGACGCAACTGGCCGATGCGCAACGCCAGCGCCGCATCCACTCCCTGCTTCGAGTTCGGCGCAGGCATCGCCGGAGCATACCCGCCATCGAGGAGAACCAGCCCTGCCACAAGTTCCGGATATTGCGCGGCCAGCGCCGTAGCCACAAAAGCGCCCATTGAGTGTCCCACGATGACGCTCGCGCCCAGGCCCATCGCATGCATCGCCGCCGCCGCGTCCGAGGCATGCTGCGCCATGCCGTACGGCCCGGCGGGCTTGTCGGAATCCCCGCGCCCACGCAGGTCAAGCGCGAAGATCGCCCTTCTTCCCTTCATGCTCTCGGCAACCCCCATAAAGGTCACATAGGATGCAGTCAGGCCGTGAAGAGCCACCAGCGGCGCGCCCCGCCCAGGCCAGTACCCAAAAGCCAGTTCGACGCCGTCTCCGGAGACGCGTCCTTGCGCCGGCTGAGATATCTTCAAACCGTCATTCATACTCGCCCTCCCTCAGGCCGTCGAAAAATGTTTCATGCATCCCTCAGGACGGTTCCAGGATAGCTGTACCCAACGTCCCGCGCCCACCCTTGCGACTCCTTCCTGTCGCAAGGGTGGGCAACTTCAACGCATGGGCACTCCGTTCGTAGAACCGCTCTAGAACATGTACTTCAACGCAAACTGAGCCACCCGCGGCCCCGTGGAGGTGGCCGGGATCTGCCCGAAGTTTTCTGAAGTGACGATGTCGATGGGGTTAGCAAAATTCACGTTGTTGAACACATTGAAGAGCTCGCCACGGAACTCCACGCGCTGCTTTTCCGTAACCGGAATCGTCTTCACGAATGACATATCCGTGTCGATCTGTTTCGGTCCCACGATGATGTTTCTTCCTAACTGGCCAAAATCGCCAAATGCCGTGGGGGCGACAAAAGCAGTGGGATCGAAATAGGCGTTCAACCGGTCGGCCACGTTGCCGCCTTTGATAGCGGACGCGAGCGTGCGGCCGGGCGCAAGGTCGGCCAGGGTTGCCGAGAACGCGGTATCGGCCCCGTAGATTGAAAACGGCGTTCCGGATTGCAGAGTCACGATTCCCGACAAACTCCACGAGTTCAGCACCTTTCGCCCGATTGCCGAATCGCCGCGATACACTTCGGGAAGATTGTAGAGATAGCTCGCGACAAAGCGTTGCCGCCGGTCGAAATCTGACGAGCCGTGGTTCTTCGATTCGTCGACCATATTGCCGGGGAGTAGTGTAATGTCGCTTACGTCGCTTCCGGAATAGTCGTCAATTGAATGCGACCATGTGTAACTCAGAAGCATTTGCAGCCCTCTGGACAAGCGCTTGTTGACCGTTGCCTGCAGAGAGTTGTAACTGGAGTTCGAATTGCTTTCCATCAGAAAGGCGCCCAGTCCTGGCGCAGTAAGATTGGCGAAGCCGGGGAACAATGGTCCGCCCAGGCTTCCCACCGCGTATAACCCGCCAAACGCCGGAGTGGCCGCCTGGTTGAACGAGAACAACCGCGGGAACTTGCGCCCCGTCGAACCAACGTAGCCCACATCGAGCAACCAATTGCCGAAGCTCCTCTGCACCCCGAGGTTGAACTGTTCTACATACGGGATGCCCCAGTCCTTGATGTCGGGATAGAGCCCGGTGGCTGGAACCGGAGTCGCCGCGGCTAACGGGCCTTCCGCCGTAAGCAATGTCACCGGCAGAATCGCCGGATAACCTCCAAACGGAAAGATGGCTGCATTGGCTGAAGAAAGCGGGTCCAGCGGGAAGGCGCTGGGTTGCGGAACCTGCACAAATGGATCTTCATTCGGCGTGGTCAGCGCCGTGGCCAGCATCTCGTAAGGCATGTTGAATAATTGGGTGTTGTACAGACGCATGTTGGGCCGGTCATAAAAAATCCCGTAACCGCCGCGCAGCACCGTCTTGCCGTCGCCTGTCAGTTGGTAGCTGAAGCCCACCCTGGGCCCAAAATTCTTGCGGTTCGGATTCACCAGCCCGTCGGCCACCTTAGGGATTCCCGGCAGATTGCCATTCCCGGCCTGCACGAACCCGCCTGTGACGACCGATCCGCAGGTGCTCGGGACTGTGGGACAATCCGTTCCATACCCCGGCAAGAGCAGAGGAGTTGTTATGGCCTTGGACGGATCGAAACCAACAAAATGGCCATTGGTTTCAGTGGCCGGACCGAAATAGTCATAGCGCAAGCCCAGGTTGAGGGTGAGGCGGGAATTTGCCTTCCAGTCGTCCTGCAGGAATGCCGAAAAATCATTGGCGCGATTGTGGATGCTATTGGTTCCTGAACCGATCACGGACAGGCCGGATAGCCCGGATAGAAAATCTTCAAACACATTGCCGCTGAAACCCAGGTAATAAATCTCCCCGCTGGGAAACACATCGAAGTAAGGGGCATCTACCTCCTGCCGTTTGTATTCCGCGCCGAACTTGAGCGTGTGCTCTCCCCGCGTCCACGTCATCATGTCGCTGGGTCCGAAGGTATTGGTCGCCGCCTCGTTGATCGCCAGTTGTGACGGCCCCAGCGTGAACAAGTTGGTGAATGACAAGGTAGGCATTCCGGGGAATGAGCCGCTTAGCGGAGACGAAATTCCCAACTGTGCCGAAGTGATGGGCTGCGACGGATTGCCCGGCCCGTAAATGGTGCTCCAGCCGACGCGGGCTTCATTCAGCAAATGACTCGAAGCCACCGTCGATAATCCGACGGAGAGCAGCAATTGGTTTACGTCTTCTTCAGTTGGCCAACCAGGCCCCTGCAGCGGATTGCCGTCGCCATACTGATCGTAGAGCGCCTGATTGGTGCGGTTGTTGGCATAGAAGAGCTTGCCGAAAACACGGTTTGCCCCATTCAACTGGAGATCTAGATTGGTGTTGAACTGGTCTTCGTAGTAGGTCGAGTTCGAAGGAATCGTGTCCAGGACCGGGTTGCCCGGCATTCCCGGCGTGCAGCCGGCGCCTGTCGTAGTCACGCCGGGGGCCGAAGGAATCATGTACTGCCCGTTGGGCAGCTTGGTCTGAAGCACATTTTCAGCTACGACTGTAGCATGCGCGGAAATGACCGACGATGACTGGGTGGCCGTCATCAACACAAACTTGAACGGCACCTTTTATTGCACCAGCGCAGCGGTGCCGGCCATGGTCAACCAGAGGTTTGGGCGGATCATCAATATCAGCTCCGTGGTGGGACAGACTGGGAAGCATTCGGCCAGGCCAACTACTCGGCTAGCAAGGGCGGCATCATCGCCTTCACCAAAACTCTCGCGCTGGAGATGGCCAAGTTCAACATCACCGCTAATGCCATTGCGCCGGGATTCACTTCCACCGAAATGGTGGATGCCATTCCGGAAGAGATTGCGGCTCAAATCAAGGCGAAGATTCCCCTCGGGCGTTTCGCGACCGTGGAGGAGATTGCCAAAGCGGCTGCTTTCCTTGCCGCCGACGGGGATTACATCACCGGACAGGAGTTGAACGTGAACGGTGGATACCACATGTAAGGACTCGCGAACTTACT
>CAWKFD010000013.1:0-71229 GCA_963848805.1 uncultured Acidobacteriaceae bacterium
GATCATCGAGCGCCAGATGCGTTCGACGAAGACGTTATCGCGCCAGCGGCCTTTGCCGTCCATGCTGATCCTAATCCCTTCTTTCTTTAGCCGCCCGGTAAAGGCTTCGCTGGTGAACTGACTGCCCTGATCGGTGTTGAAGATCTCCGGCTTTTCATTTGTGGAAAGAGCTTCTTCGAGTGCTTCGATGCAGAAGTTAGTCTCCATCGTGATCGACAGCTTCCATGCCAGCACGCGGCGGCTGAACCAATCGACCACCGCGGCCAGATAGACGAAGCCGCGCGCCATGGGGATATACGTGATGTCCATGGCCCAGACCTGATTGGGCCGCGCGATGCCCAGGCCGCGAGCAGGTAGGCGTAAATCCTGTGTCCTGGCGCGGGTTTCGAAGTAAGCTTCACGGTCGGAGGCGACGGCGAGCTCTCCGGCTTTTTCTACAATCCCAATTTTCTAAGCTTCAATGCCTCCTATTTTCTAAACCAATCGCGGGCGAACTCCAGCTTCCAGTCCATCTCCAATGCCAGCGGCATCAACCTTTCCACCAACATCTTCGGCGGGAGCCACTTTCCGGGCGCCATCTCCTATTCCAAGCTTTACGACAGCGAAGGGAACTACGCTGTTCCGGGCCTGGCGAACTATGTAACCCATGGCGACAACGAGACGTTTTCCATCGACTGGAACGAATCCCTGCCGGGCGTGCCCAGCTTCTCGGCAGGTTACCAGATGGGCAGCGGCACGTATTCGGTGTACGGGACCAATGACGAAGGGGCTAGCGCGTTTCATTCGCTCAACCTGCATTCGAGTTATAGCGTGGCGGGCTTCAACATGGGCGGCTACTACACCAAGGGAGGCGGGGACTCGCTGATTCCAGGGGTTGTGACCGGCGAGGCGTCAGAAGAAACACACTCAGACAACACCGGTTACGGGTTCAATGTCTCGCACCGACTGCCCCTGCGCGGCTCAGTCACGACCACCATCAACCGATCGGAATACAGCACCAATTTCGAGGATTTCGGCTCCAGCGGAACCATTGACATGATCAACAGCTCCGCGGTGCTGCATCCCACCAGCAAGTTGGCGCTCTCGGCGAGTGCGAGTTACTCCGACAATCTGAGCGGACAACTGACCCAGGCGGTAGTTGCCGCCGGCGGGGCGGTTCAAGGGCTCAACTCGAACGAGGCGACAAATTCCCTTGACCTCGAGGCCGTGGCTAGTTACAACGTTGAGAAGAATATGCAAGCCTCAGCCTTCGTCGAGCGCCGCAGCCAGTCTTACCTGGGAGCGGATTATGTAGCGCGATCGTACGGCGGAAGCCTCAATTACGCGCGCAGGCTTTTTAACGGCAATTTCAGCGCCGCGGTGATGGCGACCGGCTCTAACTCAAATACCGACAGCGCGAATATGTTGAGCTTTACGGCTACCGCAAACTACTACCGCAAGTTTATGGGCTGGACAGTGAACGGGTCACTGGACTATGCGCAGGACGTACAGACCTTGCTGATCACCTATACGAACTCGTACTACAACTATTCGGGCAACGCAAGCAAGCGCTGGGGAAGTTTAACCTTTAGCGCGGGCGCCGGCGGCTCGAAGACGGCGTTGACCGATCAAGCCGGGACGTCGAGCGGCAGCCAGACTTATAGTGCCAGCCTGGGCTATACCCCCTGGTTCAGCCTCAATGGCAACTACTCCAAATCATACGGGCAGGCGCTGGCGACCGGGGCGGGCCTGGTGGCTGTGCCGGTGCCCTCGCCTATTCTGCCTTCGGGCCTGGTGACCCTCTACGGCGGAGATGGTTTTAGCTTTGGGTTGGGCAGTTCTCCGGTAAAAAGGCTAACAATCGGCGCCAGCTATTCCAAGTCGATCGGCGGTACTACCGTTATGGGGCTCTCGTCAACGAACGAGAACGACCAATATAATGCAATCATTCAGTATCAGGTCCGCAAGTTGGGCATCACCAGCGGATATTCTCGGCTTGATCAGGGATTCAGCGGTTCCGGGGCGCCGCCGGAGAGTATATCATCATATTATATGGGAGTAACTCGGTGGTTCAAGTTCTTTTAAAGCGAGAGCAGCGGCAATGCCTCGGCGGGGCTCTGATCCTGGCGAGTGCAGCGCTTCTGCTGGTCCCGGTCTGGGCAGCAAAAAAATCCGTGCCCCAGGCGGCGCCGGCGCCTCCGGACATGTTGCTGGAGGGCGGGCGCAAGCTCTCGTGGGAGCGCAGTTTCGATTCGGAATCTCAGGTGAAGCCGGACCGCGGCTTCTGGAACAAGGTGGTAGACTTCGTCGCCGGCGCGCCCGACTTCCGCTCCATGGTGCGTCCTTACAGCGTCGTCGTCGATTCGCGCGGACGAATTATTGTCACCGATCCGGGCGCGGCGGGCGTCCACATCTTCGACTTCACGCAGCATAAGTACAAGTTCATCGAGCGGCTGGACGCAAGCAAGAATCCGATGCGGGCGCCGCAATGCGTCGCGGTGGATGCTGAGGACAACATTTACGTAACCGACTCGGAGTCGGGCTACATCTTCGTTTTTGAGCCGAACGGGAAACTTTCGCGCGTCATCGGCAGCCTGAAGGGCGGCGAGGGTTACTTCAAACGGCCGACTGGAATCGCCGTGGACTCGGCAGCGCAGCGAATTTACGTAACGGACACGCTGGCCAACAAGGTGTACATCCTCGACATGCAAGGCGCGGTGCTGAAGACCATCGGGCAGAGGGGCGCAGCCGAAGGCCAGTTCAATTTCCCCACCGAGCTGCGGCTGGATGGGCCGAACCTGATTGTGGTCGATGCCATGAACTTCCGCGTGCAGGTGTTCGACCGCTCAGGAAGCTTTCAATACGCCATCGGAAAGATCGGCGACAGCACCGGGGCCATGTTCCGGCCGAAGGCGGTGGGTATCGATTCGGAAGGCGATTTTTACGTAGTGGATGCGTTGTGGGGCGTGGTGCAGGTGTTCAACCGCCAGGGGCAATTGCTGTACTACTTCGGTTCGCGGGGCACGCAGGCGGGAGAGTTCCAGTTGCCGGCAGGGCTGTTCATCGACCATGACGACCGGATTTTTGTAGTGGATTCTTACAACCGCCGCGTGCAGGTGTTTCATTACTTCGGCCTGAAGCAGCCAGCGAAAGTGGGGATGCAGTGAAGCTAAGAATGTTGCTGGCCGGAGTGACGATTCTGTTGAGCGGAGCCACTCTGCCTGCTCAAATTACAGGCGATGTGATCGGCGTGCACGACCTGGGTCCAGGCAGCAAATCGCCCGTCACCGGCGCGCGTCCCGACTTCTGCGCCTACTGCCATGCTCCGCACTTCGGGCTGCCTTCCGGCGGCCTCTGGAACCAGAAGCTAACCACCCAAAACTACTCGGTGTACAGCAGCACAACTGAAGTGAACCTCACCCGACAGCCCACGCTCGGCTACTCCAGCAATCAATGCCTGAGCTGCCATGACGGTACAGTAGCGGTCGGTGACACCGTGGCCTATGGCCAGGTCACTATGCATGGATCGATGTACCGGCAGGACGTGTTCGGCAGCAGCCTGCAGCCATCTCATCCGATCAGCTTTACGTTGCCTTTGAAGGACAATATCGATCTGGCCGCCTCACTGGTAGCGAGCCACAAGACCGCGGACACAACCGGAGCGGTGAAGCTGATCAACGGGAACGTGGAGTGCATTTCCTGCCACGATCCGCACGTGCAAGCCAAAGACCCTGTGTCGCAGAATTTTCTGGTGAAGAACAGCGCCAGTGGCCAGTTGTGCCTGGCCTGCCACGATCCCACCCGGCAAATCGTGGGCAAAGTCAACCCTCTGGCCGATTGGTCCGCCAGCGCACATGCCACGTCCGCCGACAACATTTCGTCCCAGGCTTTGGTGGGAAGTTACCCCACGGTGACATCAAATGCCTGCAGCTCCTGCCATGGGTCGCATAACAACAGCGGGACGGCGCGGCTGCTGCGCGGGCAAAATGAGCAGGATTGCATTGCCTGCCACAACGGAGGCGCGAACATCACTGGGGCAGCCCCCAATGTCAATGTGTTTTCAGAGTACGCCGCGCCCAAGGTCGGGCATCCATTTCCTGCTTCGACCAACCCACACGATGCTGCTGAAAACACAATGCTCAACAACAACCGTCATGCGACGTGCGTGGATTGCCACAATGCGCATGGGGACGCCCAAGTCCAGACATTCCCTCCTCCGCCGCTGATCCGCATCTCTCAGAAGGATATCGCGGGCGTCAGCGCCACTGACGGGATCACCTTGCTAACCCCCGCCGTCAATCAATTTGAGAGCTGCCTGCGCTGCCACGGCACCAGCACCGGCAAGCAGGTGTTGCCGATTTATGGATATTTGCCGGTACGCGCGGTATCGGCGAGCGATCCACTGAACATTATTCCGCAGTTTGCGGTTAGCGCCACCTCCAGCCACCCCGTCACGCATATCAGCAACAGCACTCTCGGGCAACCCAGCCTGCTGGCCAACATGCTGGATCTCGACGGCGTTACCCAGGGCCGCGCCATGGGCACACAGATTTTTTGCACCGACTGCCACAACAGCGACGACAATCGGGAGTTCGGCGGGACCGGACCGAACGGTCCTCACGGTTCCAGGTGGACCCACATTCTGGAGCGCCAGTATCAATTCAGCCAGGCGCCCACACCGGGCCAGTTGATCAGCAATCTCTTCCCCAATCCCGACACGAGCATAAATGGGCCTTATGCACTGTGCGGGAAATGCCACGATGTAGCGAATCAAATCCTCAAGAACACCAGCTGGATCCAGCACAGCACCCACATCAACGCAGGCTTCAGTTGTTCGGTATGCCACACCGCCCACGGCATGGGCGCTACAAGCGGTAACATCACCGGCGAACGGCTGATCAATTTCGACGTGAATGTCGTAGCCCCAAACGGCACACTTCCTATTTCCTACAACCGCGCCGCGAATACCTGCGTTTTGGTATGCCACGGCACGGCGCACAATGCCGACGGCACGGTCGCGGCCTCTGCCAGCTTACGCAGGCGAATTGGAGGCAAGAAATAAATTATGCATAGCATTCGTTCTCGTTTTATCTCGATTTTTGCGCAACATTCTTCTTTTTTTGAAGGTCGTTTGAGACCACTTGTTCATCGCGTCCGATCCCACAAGACCGTGGCCTTCCGCGGCGACTGCAAGTTGGCTCTTTACGCCGGGATTTTCGTTGCCTTGCTCGCGCTTCTGCCGCCACGCGCTGCCGCCGCGGTCCATCCCGTCCCGCTGGACAAGAACGTTGATGCGGCAAAGTGCGTGGAGTGCCACGAGGACAAGACCAAGGGCAAGTTCGTTCATTCCGCCATCGCCACGGGCTGCCTTAGCTGCCATGAGGTTCGCGTCAGCAGAGACGCTACCCACATTAAGTTAATCACCGCGACTCCCGCCGCACTTTGCATTACATGTCATGCGGACAAGAAAGCGGCTGACATCAAGGGAACAGTACACCCGCCCGCGGTTCGCGACTGTCTCGCCTGCCACGATCCGCACTCAAGCGACAACAAGAATCAGCTCCTCAAGCCGGTATCGGGCGGAGAAAAAGAGAATCTTTGCCTAGATTGCCACAAGACCGGCCTGAACGTCTCCGACAAGGGGAGCCGGCACGCCGCGCTCGATATGGGCTGCGACACCTGTCACGTTACCCACAAGACCGGAGAAGAGCCCACAGCCGAAAACCGTTTCCATTTAACCAAGTCGACGCCGGCCCTTTGCGTGGATTGCCATGATATAAAGGATGCCGACTTGCAAAAGGCGCATCAGAACCAGCCCTTCGGCACAGCCGACTGCCTTGAGTGCCACGATCCTCATCAATCGGATACTCCCAAATTGATGGCCAAGTTTATGCATGCACCGTTTCAGGGAAATGGCTGCGACACGTGCCACGCGCCGGCAAAAGACGGAAAAGTGGTGCTGACGCAACCCGACGTCAAGTCGTTGTGTGTCATGTGCCACGACGACAAGGCCAAGCTGATCGATTCGGCCAAGGTGCCCCATCCTGGTGCGGCAGGCGATTGCACCGATTGCCACAGCCCGCACGCCAGCCGCCAGCCCGGATTGCCCAAGACCGACGCGGTGAGTATTTGCCTGGGATGCCACAGCGACATCAGCGATCTGCGCAAGAAATCCGTCCATCATCAACCCGCATTCGAACTGGGCTGCGCTACCTGCCACACGCCTCACGGCGGAGAAAACGATCATTTGCTGCGTGCCACGGGTAACGCTCTTTGCCTGGAGTGCCATGGTCCGGACGCAGTACCGCAGCGCGACGAAGCAAATCACGTTCTGACGATCTTCAACGGCACAGTGAAGCTTCCATACGACTACTACACAAAAAACAAAGTCCCGATTCTGCCTCTGCGCTTTGGCCTGGGGCATCCGGTCGAGAACCATCCCGTCTCCAACGTGATGGACCCAGCCAATCAAAACAAAGTGAAAACGCCGCTCAGTTGCCTTTCCTGCCATCAGCCGCATGCCTCCGCCCAGGCCGATCTTCTGGTGAAGGACCAGACCAACAACATGGTGTTTTGCGACATGTGCCATAAGAATAGACTTAATATGATGGAGACCACCGTCCCCGCAAACTAACTGGAGTTTAAGATGATTCACTGCCTTCTCAATTCGATTCGCAGCCGCAGACAATTCGCCGTGCTTCTCCTGGCCGCGTTGAGCATGACTTTGCCGTTTTCAGCCCATGCGGGCAAGAAAAAGAAAGCCGACACAACCGCCGCGCCAGTGGCGGGTCCGCGTAAGTTTCCCTTCGATCCCACCAAGCTGGTGTGGCCAAATCCGCCGGACATCGCGCGCGTGCACTGGGTCGATTACTTTGCCGGGCAAAAGATTGACTACACTCCTCCAGCCAACAGCAAGCCGAAGGCGACGTGGATGGATCGTCTTGCTGGCGGCCAGTCCGATGCGGAGAAGTTCAATCCCAAAACCTTTCCATTTCAACTGATAGGCCCCTACGGGATCGCCGAGGATTCCAAGGGTTACCTGTACGTGGCCGATCAACGTGTTGGAGCCATCTTTATCTTCAATCCTGAAACCCACGATACAGAGCTCATCCGGAACGGTTACGAAGCCCACTTCGGATTGGTCAACGGGCTCGCAATCGACGACGACGACCGGCTTTTTGTCTCCGACGGCAAAATGCACCGCGTCCTGATCTTCAATCCCAAGCACGAGATGGAGAATCAGATCACCGAGGGGCTGGTAGACCCGGTTGGGCTGGCAATCGACACTGAGAACCGTTTGCTTTACGTCGTGGACACGCAACAGGATCAAGTCATTGTCTACGATGCGGACTCTCTCAAGCTGCTGCGACGCATTGGCACAGGCGGCAAGAACCACGAGCTCACCTCGCCAGGCGATTTTGGTGCGCCACAGGGTGTGGCGTTGGATCAAGATGGCAATGTGTATGTGACCGACACCCTCAACAATCGGGTCGAGATTTTTGACGCCGACGGAAATTTCATCAGCCTTTTCGGCAAACACGGTGATGGTCCCGGATACTTTGCCCGGCCCAAGGGCATTGCTGTCGATAGCGATGGGCACATTTGGGTAGCCGACGCAATGGAAGACCGGCTTCAAGTCTTCAATCGGGAAGGGCAGTTGTTGACGTACATCGGCCAGGGACACGGAGACTTGCCAGGCCAGTTCAAGGCGCTGGTGGGAGTCGCGATCGACAAGAAGAACCGGGTCTTCACCTCCGAGCAGGAGCCGGGACGGGTGCAGATGTTCCGCTATGTCACCGACGCCGAAGCCGCGGCGGAAAAGACGCAGCGTGATGAGGAATTACAGAAGAAGGCCGATCTGCGCAAAAAAGCCGCAGCCCCGGCGCCGACGGATAAGCCGGCGGAAGCGCCTCCACAGAAGGCTCCCGATACGGCTCCAGCTGCGCCAACGGCACCAGCTGCGCCGGTTCCGCAGTCGAGTGCGCCGCCTACCCCACCGGGAAAATAAGGCATTTTCCGAAGTACCGTGTTTGCCGGCGCCGATTTCAGGCGTGCTCTTTGGCCCCGGCGCAGTTTCTTGCGGCGGTCTCTAAACGGCATCCTTCCTGGAATGCTTGGCCGCATACATGGCGTCGTCGGCGCATCTCAGCAGGCCGTCCGCCGTATCTGCGTCTTCGGGATAAAGTGCGATGCCGACGCTGGCCGAACCATGCACCATAAATTCTCTCCCTTCGAATGGCTCGTCAAAGCAGCATTCCAAGCGTACGGCAATCTCCTCCACCTCGGCGCGTTTGCGCACCTGGGAAACCAGCACCGCGAACTCGTCTCCGCCCAACCTCGCCAGGGTGTCGCCGGGGCGAAGCAGCCGCTTCATGCGTAGGGCTACCTCCTGCAGGTATTGGTCTCCAGCCTGGTGCCCGAACTCATCGTTTACCTGCTTGAATTCATTCAAATCGAGATAAATCAGGCCGAAGATGGTTGCCGATTGGCGTGCATGTTGAATCTGCGTGTCCAGCGCCCTCTTCATGACGAACCGATTTGGCACGTCGGTGAGGAGATCGAACTCTGAGCGGTGCACGAGATCGGAGTAGAGCCGCGAGGTCTCGATCGCCAGCGTGGCCAATCCCGCAGCCATGGCGAGGGCCTCCTTTTCTCCAGGGCCGGGCTTGGAGCGCGCGTGGAATGCGGCAAAGATTGCGCCCAGGGGCGGGCCCGCGCGGGAGGCAATCGGATGCTCGACGGTGCGGAGTGACGCAGAAGCGAGGTCTGCCGGCCGGTTGCCCAATGAGGCTCCATCCACAATCTGGCACCAGCATGGAGCGCCATTCAACCGGACAGAAACCAGCTCCGTAATCCGCTCCAGGATCGCTACCAGCGGCTTTGAATGGTTGATATCTTCCAGAATTCGGCTTCGCCGCTGCTCCACGTACGCCAGCGATCCGATCTGGCGGCGAGTCTTGCGCTCGAGGTACCATCCGCGCATACCCACCGCGAAAAATACGATCAGCACCAATCCGGCCAAAATCATCGAGCGCCGCACATCGAGCCACGGCGGTTCGCCAAGCACGGCGATGTCGTTCGGGGAGCGCAGCAGAATATTGAAGTGCACAGTTTGACCGTCAGGAGTGGGGTAATCCTGTACGCAGATGCCGGTGACGCGAACCCGCGAGCCCGCTTTCACCTTTTTCATCGGCGCCAGAGGCGGCAGATCCGCGTCCGCTAGATGGCGGTAAATGGCGGAAAATTCATAGCCGTCCGCGACCAGAACATACCGGTCCAGTGCGGCTTCCCTGACCACCGCAGCAACCTGCCCCTCGATCGAGACCAAGTCGAAAATGTGCTGGCTTGAGGTCAACTGGAGCCATGATGCCGGCTGCGGGCTTACAGGCGCCGCAATTCCGCGGTCCAGGACCTCGCCCGCCGCCAACTGCGGAAAGCCGTTATCGAGAGTGGGAAAGCCTGTGACGTCAGCCAGCTCCCCTACGCGCACCGGCGCGAAGCTACTGGTCATGACCCACAGGCTGGTGTCGCCTTCTCTTATCACCAATGCCGCGCCGGGTTCGTAGTATGTCACCACGCCAGTCACCTTTACGCGGCGGGTCAGGTCTTTCACGTGATAGACGCTCAGGATCTGATTGATGGGCGTCGCCGCGAGCGACCACGGACTGCCGGCGGCGGGCTTCAGGACTTTGATATTCGCGATGCTGGGAAGAAGCAGCACCACGCCGGTGAATTGCCGCTTGCTGTCGAATTGAGGCGCGGCCACGCCAGTTAACTCGACCTCGGCATCCAGCAGGTTTGCCAACGTCTGCGCGCTGCCCCTGATTAGATAGGCGTTCATGGATCCGCCATCGGTAACAACATTCAGGGCGCCCCCCGGCTGCTGCGCAGTGGAAGGATCATCGAGATTCGCGGCGCGCACCACCCCGCGCGTGGTCACCAGCACCGAGTCGTACTGCGACCGTAGGAGCTCACCGAAGGTGGCGTGCGCGGGTTTGGGCAAAGCGCCGCGACCGACCACAGTGATGTCGCTGCTTTGCACAATGGGCCGGAAACTATCCGCGGTCACGCCTTTGATCAGGACGCGATCGCCGGGAACCAGGCGAGCGGCGGTGGTTGACGATACGAAGATTCCCTCGTCGCCGTCTTGGACGAACAGGTAGTTTCGATCGCCGCAGAAAAAGGTAACGGTGGCCTCGAAGGCGACAGGCAGTCCTTTGCCCGCCTCGGCACTACTGAGCTGTCGAATAGCCGTCAGCGTATTCACAGGCGCCTGCGCAGCTACGCCTCCCGCCAGGATGCCGGCAAAGAGTATTGCAGCTACGAAAGCAAGTGATCTCGTCAATTCGAATTGCACCCCTTGGTTGCCATGTTTCCACTTTTACGGAAGGTGGGGCCCGTTTTGCCGCCTTCCGCAACCTGGTGTGAGAGGCAGCCTGAGCTTTCCGCAAGTGGAACAATCTGGGGAGACTGCTTCGGTCCATTTTACTTCTACCAAAGTCATTGAAAATAGCACTTTTGGTGCGAGGGGCTTGGTATAATCCTTCCGCCGAGGGGCCGCTGTATCCGCAACTTTCCGTCCGAAGCTTGCGGCCGCGGATGCCGTGCCCGGCCAAAGTCCCTTGCAGCGAGGCAGCGCCGTGCCTAAAGACCGTGAACCAGCGCTCAGTTCCGCCCGATCCGGTGGCATTTCCACAGGTGGCCCCGTGCAGCCGGCGCGCCATATCCGCGTGATCGGAGTGCCGCTGGATCTTGGCGCCAGCCGGCGCGGCGTGGACATGGGGCCATCCGCGGTCCGAGTCGCCGGGCTCGAAGCGCGCTTGGAAGCCCTCGGTCACCACGTCACGGATGGCGGCAATATCCGCGTTGAAATTGCCGAAACGCAGAGCCGGGGCGACAGGAGCGCCCACTACCTGAAAGAGATTGCGAAGACCTGCAGCCGCACGGCTGAAGCTGTTTTGGCGTCGCTCGAATCGGGGATGACACCGCTCTTGCTGGGCGGCGACCATTCACTGGCAGCCGGCTCAGTGGCGGGCGTAGCCGAGTTCTATCGCCGCCAGCAGCAGAAGATCGGCCTGCTTTGGATCGACGCCCATTCCGACATCAACACGCCTGAATCCTCGCTGTCGGGCAACGTCCACGGCATGCCCCTGGCCGCGCTGATGGGACTGGGACCGGAGCCGCTGGCCAATATCTTCGGCCACGCGCCCCAAATCGCCCCTGAAAACGTGGTCCTCGTGGGGGTGCGCGACATCGACCAGGCCGAGCGCGAGAACCTGCGCCGCGCCGGCATGACGGTGGTCTACACCATGCGCGACATCGACGAGCGGGGCATGAGATCGGTCATGGAAGAAGCCCTGCGCGCGGCCGGGCGCGGGACTTGCGGTTATCATGTTTCGCTGGACATGGACTGGATCGATCCCGAAGAGGCGCCCGGCGTGGGCACGCCCGTGCGCGGCGGCGCAACCTATCGCGAGGCCCATCTGGCCATGGAGATTGTCGCCGACCACGGACGCCTGCTCAGCTTTGAGATTGTTGAGGTGAACCCGGTGATCGACGAGCACAACCGCACCGCCGACCTCGCCGTGGAACTGGCCTGCTCGGTATTTGGGAAGAAGATCCTGTGAGGGGAGCTCGGCCTGATCGAGTCAGTTCTCTGCGTACTCTCGTTCATGGCCGCGTGCCTCCAACTCGCTCGCGACCCGGGCAACCCTGCACTTCAGGTCTATGCTAAACTCCGAGTAGAATCGATCAATATCCAGCTTTTCATAAGTCCCACGGACCCTGTTTTGCCCGGAGGGAGAGCGGAATGACCAGAAAAGTCATCACCATCATAACCCCGTGCTACAACGAGGAACTCAATGTGCGGGAGGTTCATCGGCGCGTGATGGCGATGGCGGCACAGATTCCCGAGTACCGTTTCGAGCATCTGTTTGCCGATAATGCCTCAAAAGATGGCACGGTTGCCGTACTGCGCGAGATGGCTGCCGAAGATCCCAGCGTCAAAGTGATCGTCAACGCGCGCAACTTTGGCCCCGACCGCTCGGGAATGCATGCGTTTCTGCAGGCTGAGGGAGATGCGGTTGGATCGGTCGCTGCCGACCTCCAGGATCCGCCCGAATTATTCGCGGAGATGATTCGCGAATGGGAAAAGGGCTTTCCGATCGTGGCCGCCATCAAAGACTCGAGCGATGAGAGCGGCCTTATGTATCGCATCCGCACAGCCTACTATCGCCTGGTCGCCCGCCTCACCAATGTAGAAATCCTGGAGCACTTTACAGGCTTCGGGCTCTACGATCGTTCGGTTGTAGAGCAGATCCGCAACAACTTCCGCGACCCCTACCCTTACTTTCGAGGAATGATTGCGGAGCTCGGACTGCCATGCGCCAAGGTTTTCTATAACCAGAAGCGCCGCGAGCGCGGGCTCACCAAGAACAACTTCTATTCTCTTTATGACTTTGCCATGCTGGGCATCACCAACCTTTCCAAAGTGCCCTTGCGCCTGGTGATCGGGTGCGGCTTCGTCTCCGCCGCAATCAGCTTTTTGCTCGGTGTGATCTACCTGGCGTACAAGCTCGTATTCTGGCGCAGTTTTTCTGTCGGCGTCGCTCCGGTTGTCCTGGGTTTGTTTTTTCTTGGTTCGGTGCAGTTGATTGCGCTCGGCATCATCGGGGAATATGTGGGCTCCATCCACACGTTTGTGCTGAATCGCCCCCTGGTTACCGAGAAAGAACGTATCAACTTCTGACGCATCTCGTTCTGAAGGATCTCGATCTTAGTGAAGCAGTTTTCGCACAAGTCGGTTGGGCAATTTGTGCGATACATCGTAGTTGGGGGATTCAATACTGTCTTCGGCTATTGTGCTTTCGCCCTTCTAACCTGGTCTTTCAGACGGCTGGGCTCTTACAGCTACATGTACGCGGCTGTGCTCGCAAATTTCATTGCGATCAGTGTGGCTTTTCTGGGATACAAATGGTTTGTTTTTCGCACTCGCGGGAACTACCTGATTGAATGGATACGCTGCTTTGGAGTGTACGGCACCAGCGCGCTCATCGGCTTGGCGGGCCTGCCCATTCTGGTTACAATCCTGCGCCATGTTCTGCACAGGCCGGAACAGGCTCCATACATTGCAGGCGCTCTTTTAATGATAGTGACTGTGGTGTTCAGCTTTTTGGGGCATAAGAATTTTTCGTTCAGGCAGAAACATGTCGAAGAAGACGTGAAATCGAATTCCGAAATACCATCTGCATAAGAGGAAGAACACGTTGATTAGCAACTTTACGGTTCAGGATGTGCTCGGAATCCTCCTGGTCCTTCCTTTCTTTTCGCTCGTCCTGGTTGCCCCCGGCTATCTTATCGGACTGGCTTCGAATGTCCTGGACTTCAGGGGAAGGGGCCTCTCTGAGCGCCTGCTGCTGGCCCTCGCGATCTCAGCCGCGGTGTCGCCTTATGCGATCAACATTTTATGCCGCTTTCTCTCTGTAGGCATCGTATCGGCACTCTTCCTTTTGCTGGGCGTCGCGTTCCTGGCGAGACTGCTGCTCGAATGGAGGCGCAGCGAAATCACGTTTCACATTGATTTGCATAGGACTACCAAGATTGCCATATGTTTGGTTTTTGTCTGGATTGTCATAAGCCTCATCTCGCTGCCGGACATGCAATTGGGGCAGAAGATTTACTCAACGGTGGCAGCCTATGACTACGCAGTGCGCATTCCCTTCGTCTCTTCAGCGCTTCGCACCGGTGCTCCGCCCGCCAATCCGTTTTTCTACCCTGGGCATTTTGTACCTGCCCGCTACTTCTATTACTGGTACGTACTATGCGCAATACCTGCGTTCATATCGCAGGGCTGCGCCCGTGTCACGCTCTACGCCAGTTGTATATGGAGCGGTCTGCTTCTCGCTGCAATGATTCCTATTTATCTAAAGCATTTCCTCGAGCAATCTTCCAGGTTGCGCGTAGTATCTGTCGTCGGGATTGCAATGCTTGCTGTGACAGGCCTGGATTTGATTCCGACACTAGCGATTTTTGCCTTTGGAAATTCTCATCTGCCAGCCGACATGGAATGGTGGGACACCTGTCAGATCACTTCATGGATGGATGCGTTGATATGGGTACCGCATCACGTAGCGGCCCTGGTGGCTTGCCTCGCAGGGTATTTGTTTCTCTGGGAGGCCGCGCGCAAAGCAGACTGGTCGACACGGATCTGGTGCATTGCACTTGCTGGGCTCGGCCTCTCCAGTGCCGCCGGGCTTTCGGTTTATGTCACGTTTGCTTTCGGGGTATTCATCTTCACATGGGTGGCATACCTGCTGCTGCGAGGCAGGTTTTTTACCGCGGTTCTCCATGGCGTCGCGGGCGCCCTCGCTCTCCTGCTCTCCATCGGTTACATTCGAGATCTTCTTGGCCCTGGAAAGAGCGCGAGTGGGTCTGGCGGAGCAAGCGGCCATTTTGTTGCGTTTGCTCTGCGGGAACTCCCGGTCGCGTTCGCTTTTCACAACAATTTAGGGAGCGTTATCCTTTGGGCTCTGTTTGCCTTCCTCATTCTTTCTCTTGAACTCGGTGTGTATATGGTGATCGGCCTGATTCAGGCGAACCGCGATTGGCGCCGATGGCGAACTCTTTCAGAGGCACAGAAGGCATTATGGTTTATGGGCGGTTCTTCCCTCGTCACGATCATGTTCGTTCGCTCGACTGTAATCGGAGCCAATGACCTCGCCTTTAGAAGCGCCATGGTGCTGCAGTTTGTCCTTCTCCTTTGGGCCGCCGTGTATCTGACGAATCGCTTTTCAGCTCATCGAGAAGTATCGGTCAGGGGCTTGTCGGACCAGCACTTGGTCGACGCGGCGCTCTACATGCTTTTGGTAATTGGCGGTGCATCGACTTTATATCAGTTGGGAATGCTGCGTGTTTACTCACTTTTGAGCGATCGGTACCATTGGACGGACTTTATGCGGCTGGCAAACGGAGATGAGGCCTTTGCTCTGCGCAGCGCATACGCTGAGTTAGATCACGTGGTACCGGCAAATTCAGTGGTCCAATACAACCCCGATAGCGAACTGACCACGCCGATGCTGGTCTATTCCCGCTATCAGCAGGCGGCTGGAGATCCTGGCTGCAATACGAGTTTCGGCGGATCGGCGGCCGAGTGCGCGCCGGTGCAAGCTGGTTTGCAGGCTATCTTCGATCCACAACCAGGAGATAACCCTTCGGAATACGAAGTGAAAAAGACTTGCCAGTCTCTGCATATCGATGTGCTAGTAGTGAACGCGCAAGACCCCGTATGGAAGAGAGAAGATAGCTGGGTTTGGCAAGACACTCCCATGATCCAGAATGAATTCGTTCGGATTTACCGGTGTGGGGATTGAAGCATGGAATTTAAAGCAAATCTTGATTTACTGCGCAGCATTGCGAAGCCGATCATCTTCGCGCTCCTGTTCTGGGCAATTCTCATCTTCACTTGGAATCTCTCAAGAATGTTTTGCTACACATCTCTTAGCGTGGCGCAAAAAACCAGGCTAGCCGACCTCGGAAATCTTCCGACCTACCGTGAGTCCAATGCAGCACTTAAGCCTGATGCTAATCGTGTTGTGTTCGTTGGTGATTCGATTACACGCGGATGGAACCTAGCAGCATCATTTCAAAATTCGGATTATGTAAATCGCGGCATCAACGCCCAAACAAGTTCCGATATGCTGGTTCGCTTCAGGGAGGACGTGCTCGCTCTCCAGCCCAAAGCGGTTGTCATATTGGCGGGGGTGAATGATTTTGGTGAACATAACCAAGGTGGCGACGACAACGACGATCACAAACTCGCCCATCTCGAAGCGAACTTCCAGACGATGGCCGAACTTGCCCAATTGCACATGATTCGTCCAATCTTTATTTCTCTTTTACCACTGCACGACTACACGAAAGATGCGCAACGGGTCTATTGCCTGGTGTCACCAGGCATGATCGTCGCGGCCAACAAGTGGCTGAGAGAGTATTGCGCAATTCACCATTACCAGTATATTGATGCCTACAGCGCAATGGTCGATCGCCGTGGCATGTTACGACAAGAGCTTAGCGATGACGGAATTCATCCGAACGCCGCAGGATACCGGGTGATGGCGTCTACATTCTCAGCGGGCTTCCAAGACAGATGACCCAGGATCCATAAACGAACAATCCCGAGGGGTGATGAATACGATGAAGCGTCAGTTCCCGGCCGAAGGTACGACGAGAACCTCGGGCAAAGGGGCAGCAGGGCGATTTCCTGCCGTATCAGGGTTTGCATGCCGTGTCGCAAAGCGATGTTTTAGCCGCAAAAAGGGCAATTCCAGAAAATCGTAGCTCATCGCGGAGATCGAAAAGATCACTATGAAATCCGCGCACCACCAACAGATCTTCATCAAATGTGAAGTGGAAATCTCTACGAAGGGTATCAGGAATGGCCGAACGAGCACATGGTACACATAAAATCCATAACTATATTTTCCGAGCAGACGCAGCGGAACGAGGGTTATGGGGCGAAAAAGTAGATTTCCAGGACGAAGCGCACAGAGAATCAAGCCTCCTGAAGCTAGATCCAGCAGCGTGAAACCGTAGGTGGACATCCAGGGCGTTGTAGGATTCACGTTCACCAGATAGCGGCCAGGGCCATTGAGCCAACAGGCGACGACGAGAGCCGTAAAGGCTCCCCAGAAGAGCCATGGCCCGGAGCGCAAGACGGCAGCCTTTTCCGGACCGCGCATGAGCAATGCAAGTAATCCGCCGAAGAGAAATGCGTCAGCCTGCGAAAAGGTCATTCGGTATAAGAACTCCATCTGCAAAATGGAGTGCGGCAATGCCAGCACCAGGATCGTTCGCAACAGGAGCGCACATATCATGACAGCGCCGCAGATTCGCATCAGGGTCTGGCGGTTGGAAACCTTGAAAACAACCAGAGGCCAGAGGAGATAAAACTGCTCTTCGACCGCAAGCGACCAGAAATGGCCGATCTCGAACGTAAACCAACGCGAACTGGTAAAGATATGATCGACGGCGGTCGTTCCCACCAGAAAACGCGCATAATTGCCAAGATAAATCGGCCAAAGCGTCAGCAAGGGTCGCCATTTTACATGGAGAAAAATTGCGCCAATCAAGACACAAAGCCAGACGAAGTAGAAGAGGGGGAAGATGCGCAGGGTGCGGCGCAGATAGAAGTTTCGGAATCGTTGCTTCTCATGCCGGCTGTCATAAAGTCCCCCGGTGATGAGAAATCCCGAGAGCACGAAGAAGATCAACACGCCCGTCCACCCGATCTTGTATATGGGAATGTAATGGACCGCGAAGACCAGGGAGACGGCAACGCCGCGTACTCCGTCGAGTCCGGGATACCACGCCGTGCCTGACTCCGGAGCGGAAGGCGGAGCCTTGAGGGCCTTGGGCGATTTTCGGGCGAGTGGCATGGGCATAGAGTCTCGCGCAAATCAGGAATGATTATCCAGGCTGGCCTCAACCAAACCGCCCCAACTCTTAGAAGCGCGGTTGCGCCCATGTAAACATCTGGCCGAACTCGCTTGAAGATTGAACGCTGTACCCGATCGATGGGAACAGGCGCTCCAAGGCCTTGCATGTGAGCTCACCATTGATTCGGTGGTAACTTTCGATGGCAAAATGAAGAGGGTGGGCCTTTAGAAAGCTTTGGGACCCTTCGATAACAGCTACTTCCGCTCCCTCAATATCCATCTTCACATACTTCGGCACCTCGCCTAGCTCCTCACAGGCATCCGCCAGTGTAATGGTAGAAACCGTTTTGAAGAGGTGCTTGTCGGAATACACAAGATAGTCGCTCAGGCCGGCGCACATTGTGCCATCCATGTTGAATTCTGCCGTGCCGGTAGAGCCGGCAAGTGCCTTCTTCACGGGAATGACGTTGTGCACTTGATGTAACTCGATGTTCCTTAAAAGGTATTCGTAATTCAAGTCGTCCGGCTCGAACGCATAGACCTTCCCCAGGGGCCCCACCAGTTGGGCAAGAGAGTACGACGTAGCGCCGACGTGCGCACCGGCATCCCAAACGATATCCCCGGGCTGGGGATTGTAGCTGTGGGTGTAGGCCTCCATCACGTCGTCTTCAGGGATTGAGGGAAAGTAAAACGCTGCCTGATTCTTGACATAGCGGTGCAGACCGGGCTTCGAGAAGTCCAGCACGGTTCGCCCGTCAATCTTTTCGCCCTCAATCGTGTCGAAGAACAGGTCGTAGCACTCCAGCGTGACGGGCACCTGAACGTATTGCGCCTTGCTGAGCACCATCTTTCGCGAGGCCCTTTGGAGGGTTATGCAGTTGTTCGCAAACCCAATTTCATACCCATTTCGACAGGCATGGATCCGGAGGGCGGTTTGAACCAGTGCGTTGTCAGGGCCGAGGCGGACCAAATAATCCTTAACGAATTGCATCATTTCGATTACCTCACAGAATTGTCCCGTCCAACAGAAGTTGGCCTACCAGCAGGTGCGTCCGCCGTCGATCACCAGATTTGTTCCTGTCATATAAGAGGATGCATCCGAGCAGAGAAAAAGAATTGCTCCCTGGTACTCATCGCGGTCTGCCATGCGTCCCATGGGTATCAACTGGCTGACCCTGTTTAGAAAGACTTCCGGCTGGCCATTGAAGACGCCTCCGGGAGAAATGGCGTTCACGCGGATATTCGCGTCGCTCCAATAGGTCGCCAGGTAGCGCGTGAGTCCCAGGAGAGCCGACTTCACAACCGAATACGTTACCGGTTTCACGGGTTGCTGCTCTTCGGGCAGTCCGTCGACGCGATAGAGCCGCTGATCCGGCGCGATGACAGCAAGGTCTGACGCCACATTAACAATGACCCCTGACTTGCGCTTCGCCATTTCCGCTCCGAAGATCCGGCTGCAGAGAAAAGCACCGGTCAGCCCAACGCAGATATCGGCGTTCCAAACTTCGAGCGGAAAGTTCTCCAGCCGCGACCAGGTTTGTCCCTGGGCATCCTCGACCTTGGGGTTATTGGCAGCGTTGTTGATGAGGATATCGACGCGTTCGAATTTGTGGATGATCTTCCCGCATGCCTCAATGAGTGATGCTTCATTCGTGATATCAGCGCCCAACCCCAGGCATTCCACTCCATGATCACTTGTTAACTGCGCCGCCCGTAATTCGGCGTTCGCAGCAGCAAGATCGAGCAACACCACGCGAGCTCCGGCGGCGGCGAGCACAGCTCCGTGATAATAGCCCAAAAGGCCGGCACCACCAGTAACAATGGCCACGCGGCCTGAGAGGTCAAAAAGCTCGAGCGCCCGGTTCTTTTTCGATTCCGTCATCATCTTGCTCCAGCTTACTGCTATACGATCGATGCCAGTTCTACAGGTTTGTGTGTCGCGATTGATTTCTTCACCGCCAAGGCCATGCGAAGGCTCTGCAATCCGTCCACCACATCGACAACCGGCCGTTTCCGCGTTTTTACACATTCGAGAAAGTGGGCCGTCTCGTCGAGGAAAAGCTGGTTGCGCTCAAAGCATGGAAAGCTGTGCACATCTGGCGTTAAATTGCCGCGGGTAAAAACGGTAACCGTCTGAGCGTGCAGATCCATCACTGCCCGGCCCCTGTCGCCGATCACTTCGCATTGCCGGCTTGGCGGTGCCTGAAGGTAGTCCTGATGGAGTTGGATAGGAAGCGCCCGGCCAGCCAAGCTGCATTCCATGAGGATACTGGCTGTATCCTCGACATCGATCTCAAGGTCGCTCCAATGTCCTCCAATTGCGTAGATTCGGTTGGGCAGACCGAAGAGCGAGAAAAGATAGTCGAATTCATGAATCTGCGAAAGGACCACGCCGCCGCCCAGATCGGCGCGGGCCGCATACATTTGGCGGTAGTCTTCATAGCGGTGCCAGTTGGGGAGATACTCGCCGATGGTAGCGCGGACGGTCAGCAGGTTGCCAAGGAAACCGCTCTGTATGGCCTCAGTCAACTTGCGCAGGCAAGGATGAAAGCGCAGTTGATATCCGACCATGGCAATGCACTTTTGCTCCGTTGCTGCACGAGCAAGTTCCTGCGTTCCTTCGAGGGAATCGCTCAGTGGTTTTTCAACGAAAACATCGCATCCTGCGCGGATACAGGCTAGCGTGACTGGAACGTGCAGACTACTTGGATTGCACACAAAAGCGATATCCGGCTTTTCCGCCAGTGCTTCATCCAGGCTGGGATAAACGCGAATGGAATACTCGTCCTCCACGTTTCGGTTGGTGTCGGCGTCCATGGCGGGCGTTACCACGTGTGTCTGCCGCCGCACGCGATATGCGATGATTTCGGCGGTACGGCCGAGCAGGGCCCGGAGGTTGCGCGTGTGGCGCTGGCCAATGCCACCGAGGCCGATCATGAGAATTTTCATCGCGTGACCCCATGAGCTGCTTGAATCTGGGCGGCCACCCAAGCGCGATTCTGAGCAATCCACGGTAGTTCCTCGCCGGGTTCCGAACGGGCGATCTGCAGCACGTAATCGCCGTGGTAACCTAGTGCCGCAAGTCCCCGGAAGACGGCAGGCAGGTCGGCGCCGCCTGTACCCAGCGGAACGGTTCCTCCGCCTCGCCGGCGGTCCTTAATATGGACGCTACCGATACGGTGACCATAGGCGGCAAACTCTTCGCCGACCTCATAGCCAAGCGAGCTGCTGTTCCCGGAGTCGTAGTTTACGCGCAGGAGGGGGTGCGGGCACTTCTCGAGAAGTTCTGCAAAGGGCTGCGGGGCAAGAGACGTTTCGAGATGAAGCTCCACGTTGTTTTTCTCAGCCGCTGGCAGAAGGGCTTGCAGGACGGACAAGGTCTGGAGTTCGTCGCCTTCGTTCTCGATACGCGATTTATCCACGAATGGAACGACGACTCGCCCTACGCCCGCGACTCGACAACGGGAAAGCAGCCAGACCATTTTTTGAATCAATTCGTCCCGCTCGGGCTGCGTGGTGCGTAAAAAAGGCCTGTCCATGAAGTAGTCGGCGCAGAGCGAGCGCACCGCCGTGCCGGTCTTCTTAGAAAGGTCATGCATCTCGGCAATACCAGCATCGCTGATCAGGGGATTTGCGTCTTCGCCATATACGTCGAAGATCCACTCGATGGCATTCAGTCCGGCTTGCGCAGCCAGAGCGAACTCGTCCCGCCATCTCTCCCGTGGGAACGATTGAAAGTGGCCACCCTCCGGAGGGACCAGACGGCCCTGCATAGCTGCGATATAGGGCATGAACATCCTACTCCTCGATAACAGGGATGAGCATGTTGGCCTTGAATTCCTCGCGATCCAGAAATGGCCACAAGTCTTCAAGGGGTTTAGAGATGAACGAGCCATCTGTCTGTTGGGCGGATGACAGGCGGGGTTGACGCACTTCGTCGAGCACAAGATGCACGTCGCATACGACGGGGCCGGGTGTAGCCAGGACTCTCTGTATCTCATCGGCCAAATTCTGCTGGCTTGTGATCGCATCGGTCGCGATGCCATAGGCCTCGGCGACGCGACGAACATCCGGGAGTGTTTGGCCGGTGGCCGCGTCGCAGCCGATGTTGTGGGCGCCAAAATAGGCGGCCTGCGAGGCACGAATCGAGCCGTAGCCTTCGTTGTTGAGGACGAAGAATTTTACTGGCAGCCTTAGGCGCGCGATCGTCTCCAATTCCTGAATGTTGAACTGGAAGCCGCCATCTCCGTCCACGCAAACGATGTTGCGATTCGATCCATCGGCTGCTCCCACAATTCCCGCTCCTATTGACGCGGGAATGCCGAAACCCATCGCGCCTAAAGCAGTGGTGTGGAAGATGCGCTGCCCTCGCTTGACGCGAAAGGCCAGCAGGCAAAGCTCAATTCCCGTCCCGGAGCTCCCGGAGATGTAGAAGTCCCCCTCCTTGAGTATGCCGGACATCACTTCGGCAAAGTTGTATGCGCTCACTCTGCTTTCCCGGACTTTGTGTTCAGGCAGAACAAGTGGATAACGTTGGCGCCAGTTGGCGCAGCGCCGCTTCCATACACTGCGGTCCTTCCTTGCGATGCCGGAGGCCTGGGCCAGCATTGTGCGCATGAAGTCGCCCGCGTCGGCGCAAATTGGGAAGTGGATGCTATCGCCCATTTTCTTGAGCTCAGCGGGGTCAACGTCCACCATCGCCTTGCAAGCCTCCCGAGCAAAGCCTTCCGGGGCGTAACCAGTCACGATGCGGTCAAGCCGGGCCCCGATAGAAAGCAGAAAATCGCAGTTCTGAACAGCGAAATTGGCGCCGCGCTGCGCGATGGTGCCAGGGCGGCCCACATAAAGGGGGTTATCATCCGCCATCAGGTCGATGGCGAGCCAGGTAACCTCGGCCGGTATGTCAAGCGCACGCAGGATTTGTTGCATCTCCTTTTCAGCGCGCGCGAGGCGAATGCCGTTTCCAATGAGCAGCATAGGCCGTTCGGACCGATTCAGTTTCTCAAGGATTTTGCCTACTTGGTGGCTCAGATCGGCAGGCATTATCCGGCCGGCGTGGGTCACCGGGATGGACTCAACCGGATCGAAAGCGCGTAAAGAGGTGGGATCATCAATCGGCGATGCCTGCACATCGAGAGGAATGTCGATCCATACCGGCCCGGGCCGGCCGTTGAGTGCGAGGTAAACGGCCTTCTCCATGTGATATCGGATGTCCTTGGGCTCGAGAACCGTGACGGCGTACTTGGTGATCGGTTTCACGATGGAGACGATGTCCACTTCCTGCACGCCAACCTGCCTCATGCCCAATGGCTTGTTGTCGCTGTCAAAGGCGCGATCGGGGCGCTTCACCTGGCCGGAGACAACCAGCATCGGCGTCGAATCGAGCCAAGCTCCCGCAACTCCGCTGACGGCATTAGTTCCGCCCGGGCCAGTAGTGACCATGCACACACCCAGGTTGTTTGTCGCCTTTGAGTAGTTCTCTGCCGCCACCGCGCTGGCCTGCTCATGCAGATTGCAAACCGGGATCAGCCGCTTTTCGCTGGCAAGGGAGTTGTTGAGGTGCATGGCGCCGCCGCCAGTTACCAGGAACACATGCTTCACGCCCTGTTCGACAATGAATCGAACCACGTAGTCAGAAAGCTTCATGAGTGGAACCGCCGATGGTTTTGGCTGTGAGTCATGGGCGCAAAAAGACCTCCTGCGCCCGCAGGCCTCGCGCCGCCAGCAGCGCCTCGATCAACTCCCGGACCGCACCGTTGCCGCCGGGGCTTTTGGTAACGAATTTCGCCTGGGTGAGAACGTCAGGAGCCGCGCTGGCAGGGGCGGCGGAGAAACCGGCAATCTGCATCGCGGGGAGATCGTTCACGTCGTCTCCCATGTAGCAAATCTCCGCGATCTCGATGCCTGCCGATGCCGCAATCTCGCGCAGCGCAGTTGCCTTGTCACGGCAACCTTTTATGACGTGGCGGATGAGCATCTTTTCCGCATAACGGCTCACAAGCGGGCTGTCCTCGCCGGAGACCAGCGCCAGTTCGAAGCCGGCGCGCCGCGCGAGGGAGATCCCCATGATGTCGGCGAAGCAGAAACGCTTCCACTCTTCACCGCCAGGCCCCCACCAGAGCCCGCCATCGGTCAGCACTCCATCGACATCAAACACCACGGCGCGGACGCGTTTCAGAACCGCCGTTTGCGGGATTGGCTTCCATCGTCCCTGTCTAGACTGCCGCGCCGACGCGGCGAAGCTTCTTGATGATGGGAAATTCGCGCTCGTACACGCGCTTGATGCCGTCGCCCTTGGACTGCTCCCAAAGCCGAATGTCACGTACCAGGCGGGTGATGCCGTTCGGCTCCAGCGAAGCCGCCTGGTCAGAACCCCAACCCGCGCGGTCCAGGGTGATATGGCGCTCTACACAGCAGGCCCCAAGCGCGGACGCGCAGACACTGGTTGGAATGCCGGTTTCGTGCCCGGAATAGCCAACTGGAACGCCGTAACGCGCCACCATGATCGGGATCGCACGGAGGTTCAACTCGTCGTAGTTAGCGGGGTAGGTGCTGGTGGCGTGCATCAAAATCAAGTCATCTTTTCCCAGAACCTCGACGGCATGGTCGATCTCGGCGTAGGTGCTCATTCCGGTGGAGAGAATGATCGGCTTGCCCGTCTTGCGAATGTGCCGCAGAAGATTGTCGTCCGTGAGCGAAGCGGAGGCAATTTTGTACACGGGCGGCTTGAACTGCTCCAGAAAGTCCACCGAGCCCTCATCCCAGGGAGAGGCAAACCAAAGCATCTTTACCGACTTGCAAAAGCTGTCGATTTCCGAATACTCTTCCTGCCCGAATTCAAGTCCAAATTTAAGGTCGCCGTTGGTTGAACCGAAGGGGCTCTCGCGCGGTTTGGCCAGCTCTTCAGGTGTGTACACCACTTCAACGGTGCGCTTCTGAAACTTGACGGCGTCGCATCCTGCCGCGACTGCTACGCTGATCAACCGTTTGGCGAGATCGATGTTGCCGTTGTGGTTGATGCCAATCTCGGCAATGATGAAACACTGCTCGTTGTCGCCGATGCGTTTGTTGCCTACTTTGATCGAACTCATGGGAACTACCCCCTGGGTGCTTCTTCACTTGAAAAGACCGGGCTGCCTGCTAAGATTCCCGGCAACCGCAACCGGAAAGCGATTCGATGGAATCATACCAGCCCGGACGGATTGCGTTTTTGGCCGCCCCGCATCGTTTCGGATGCGCGAGACGGCCACTGCTTCAACCTGGAGAACCGCCCCTCCGCGATGATCGGGCCGATCCATTCTCCGTGCGGGCTGGATTCGACTCGCACACACTCAACTCGATCCAGTCGCAGAGCATGTGACCGCAAAGAATATGACCCTCCTGAATGCGCGCGGTATCCTTCGATGCAATGCGCAACGTGGCGTCGGCGATCTTTGCCATTTGTCCTCCGCCTTCTCCCGTGAGAGCTACGGTAAATGCGCCGCGCTCGCGCGCCGTTTCCAGCGCGGCACATACGTTCTTGCTGTTCCCGGAAGTGGAAATGCCCACCACCACGTCGCCATCTGCGGACAAGGCCTGGACCTGGCGCTGAAAGACATACTCGAATCCATAGTCATTCCCGATCGCCGTCAGCGCGGAAGTATCCGTGGTCAGTGCGATGGAGGGAATCGCACGCCGTTCGCGCCGAAAACGTCCCATCAATTCGGCAGCCAGATGCTGCGAATCCGCTGCGCTGCCTCCATTGCCGCACCATAGAATCTTTTTCCCATCGAGGATAGCGCGGGTCATCTCGACGGCGATTCGCTCCAGCGCCGGCTGCTGGTCCAGGATCGTCTGGATCACGGCGAGGTGTTCGGCGATGGCCTGTTGAAAGACCTGCGATGGGTTCGGCGAAGATGGCACTTCAACCCCTTTTACGTTGCTTTACATTCAGGCAAGCCGAGGGAGTTTCGGTTTCTCGTCGTCGGCTTCTGCATCCGCAACGGTGAAACAGTGCCGATCGTCGCTGACTCGCCTGTCGCCGACCTGGACCTTAACTCATGATGGTGACTCACTCCTTATGCTGCTATCCGGCAGCGGTCACCAACGCAAAAAGAGAAGGCGGATTCATTTCAACATGGTTTCCAAGGATAACACACTCACACGAAAGTGGAACCTCGTATGTCTGGTCGCCCGCCGGTTCCGCACCACGCTGTGCACGGTTTATGCTGAATGCGTGAAGCCACTGCCAACAGAAGACTTGGATCATGTCTTGGGGCATACACTGCCGCTGTGGGAGCGGGCGCGCGGCCGGCGCGTATTTATTTCGGGAGGGACGGGGTTTCTTGGAGCCTGGCTGCTGGAGAGCCTGGCTTACTGCAATCGAAAGCTTCACACGGGGATTGCGGCCACGGTTCTCACCCGCGACCCGGAAGCGTTCGCCCAGAGAATGCCGCACCTTGCCAGCGAGCCCTGCATCCAGACGCTCCAGGGAGATGTTCGCGATTTCGGCTTTCCTCGGGAGGAGTTCGAATACGTAATTCACGCCGCGGCGCCTACGTCCGCGGCCGCGGCCAGCCGGCCTCTCGAATTGCTGAGCACCCTGATTGATGGCACGAAGCGCATGCTTGAGTTTGCCAAGGCGCGGGGTGCAAATAGATTTCTCCTGACAAGTTCCGGGGCGGTCTACGGGCGGCAACCGCAGAATCTGAGCCATATCCCAGAGCATTACCTCGGAGGGCCAGAGTGGCTCGATCCGAATGCGGCCTATGCGGAAGGCAAGCGGGTATCCGAACAGATGTGCTCACTGTACGCGCGGGAGTCCGAGATTGATTTCATCATTGCGCGATGCTTTACCTTTGTCGGTCCGCACCTGCCGTTAAACCAGCACTTTGCAATCGGCAATTTTATCGCCGACGCTCTGGCGGGCAGGAACATTGCCGTGCGGGGCGACGGCACGCCCATGCGCTCCTATCTTTACGGAGCCGATCTCGCGATCTGGCTATGGACTATGCTATTGCGCGAATCCCTGCCGGGATCGAATCCACACGTTTTCAATGTCGGGAGTGGAAATGCGATCAGTATCGGCGATCTGGCTCAGGTTGTGGCTGAGGAACTCGACTCCTCGCTGAGAGTCGAGGTTGCCAAGTCGCCAATCGTCCATGGACCACGTTTGCAATATGTTCCTGACATCGGCAAGGTGGATGGTTGCCTGGGGTTGCGTCAGTCCATCGGACTCAGAGAGGCTATCCGGCGTACAGCCGCGTGGCATCGCTGAACTTGCCCTGTTACCCAACCGTGACGCGTTTTTGGAGCCCGTGCCGGCTTGCGTTCGATCGAAAGCCGGTCATTACTTCCGCGACAAAATCGAGCATCGGTTTGGTCAGTCCCGGATACACGCCGATCCAGAACACGTTGTTCATCACGAAATCCGAGTTCGGCAAAGGTCCGGCGACACGAACCTCGCAGCCTTCGTAAGCTGGTTGCCGGAGGAGATTGCCGCCGAAAAGCAGTCTCGTGGCGATCTTCTTGGCTTCAAGAGCGCGGATCATGTCTTCGCGCTTAAACGGCGCATCCTCGCGAACTCCGATCGGGAAGCCAAACCACGAGGGATCCGAGCCCGGCGTAGCCTCGGGCAGCAGCAGGCAGTCTTCCATCGATTTGAGCGCGGCCGACAGATAGCGGAAGTTTTCCTTGCGGCGTTCGATGAAAAAAGGCAGCTTTTCAATCTGGGAGAGCCCTAGCGCCGCCTGCATGTCGGTGGCCTTCATGTTGTACCCGATATGCGAGTAGGTGTATTTGTGGTCGTACCCGCACGGCAGGCTGCCCAGCTGCCAATCGAACCGCTTGCCGCATGTATTCTCTTTACCGGGTTCGCACCAGCAGTCACGGCCCCAGTCGCGGAACGACTCGATCAGAACCTGCAGATCGGGCCGCTGGGTGAGCACCGCGCCGCCCTCGCCCATGGTGATGTGGTGAGCGGGATAAAAGCTGA
Source organism: uncultured Acidobacteriaceae bacterium (assembly GCA_963848805.1). Classification (GTDB taxonomy): domain Bacteria; phylum Acidobacteriota; class Terriglobia; order Terriglobales; family Acidobacteriaceae; genus Telmatobacter. Next base: position 27,385 of record CAWKFD010000013.1, read on the forward strand.
TGGTTGAGATGTCACCGAAGCATCCAACGCGGCGCCCCTTCCAGATGGAGCCCAGCGCATCGCAGCAATCCTCGATCAGCCACAGGTCGTGTTTTTTCGTAAAAGCGGTGACCGCGTCAAGATCGAAGACGTTGCCCAGTGTGTGCGCAATGAACACCGCCCTGGTTCTCTCGCTGCGCGCCGCTTCGAGCTGGCTCACGTCGATCTCGTAGGTCGGCACCGTAACATCCACGAAAACCGGTACAAGGCGATTCTGAACGATCGGATTGACTGTCGTGGGAAAACCCGCCGCGACAGCAATCACTTCGTCGCCTGGCTTGAGCCGGCGGTCTCCGAGCTTTGGCGAGGTGAGGGCGCTGATGGCGAGCAGGTTGGCAGATGATCCGGAGTTGACCAGCGATGCCGAGCGGACCCCAACAAAGCGAGCGAGCCTTCGCTCAAACTCTTCGGCAAACCGCCCCGTCGTAAACCAGCAATCGAGTGCCGAATCAATCACAGAACTCAGATCGCTGCCGTCAATCACCTTACCCGACACCGGCACAGGCGATTGGCCGGGTATGAACTCGGCCGCGGGAAATGCTTCAGCAAAATACTCGGTGGAAAGATCGAGAATTTGCCGCCGAAGATGTGCTGCTCTATCCGTCATAGACAATTAGTAAGCTAAGCATACACAATCTTGAATCCGGTGGTGTACGCTATTGGCTAGCCAACACGCTTTACGAACAGATTCTGTAGCAGATTTTTCGCGGCGAACGCTTGTCTAAAGGATGCTAATAAACTGAAATGAAAGCAGTTATTCTGGCTGGCGGGCAGGGAACACGGCTGAGCGAGGAAACCGGTACGCGCCCTAAGCCTATGGTTGAGATTGGCGGCCGTCCCATCCTTTGGCACATACTCAAAATCTATTCGCAACATGGAATTAACGAATTTGTCATCTGTTGTGGATACAAGGGTTATCTCATCAAAGAGTACTTCGCCAATTACTTCCTCCACATGTCCGATGTGACATTCGACATGCGGGAAAACCGCACGCAAGTGCACCAGAGTGTTGCCGAACCATGGCAGGTCACACTCGTGGATACCGGGGAAAACACAGGCACCGGGGGCCGACTGCAAAAAGTGGCGCGGTACCTGGAGGGTGAGACATCCTTTTGCCTGACATATGGAGACGGCGTCAGCGACATCGATATCGGCGCGACAATTGCTTTTCACCAGAGCCACGGAAAGCTGGTGACGGTGACGGCTGTACAGCCTCCCGCGCGCTTTGGCGGTTTGGTCGTTCAGGGAACGGCCATCTCTGAATTCCAGGAGAAACCGAAGGGAGAGGGCGGCTGGATCAACGGCGGTTTTTTTGTCCTCTCACCCGCGTGCTTAAATGAAATCCGCGACGAAGCGACCATGTTTGAAATAGAACCCATAAGAAATCTGACCAGGGAAGGGCAGGTACAGGCTTATTTCCATCGCGGTTTCTGGCAGCCCATGGACACCCTGCGCGACAAGCAGAAGCTGGAGGAACTTTGGGCCAGCGGGAGAGCACCGTGGAAGACGTGGTAAACCAATGGCGGGGTCGACGGGTTTTTTTGACCGGCCACACCGGGTTTAAGGGCGGCTGGCTCGCACTCTGGCTAGCCCGCCGGGGCGCCCAGATACGGGGATATGCGCTCGACCCGCCAACTGAACCAAATCTATTCACGGCAGCATCCGTGGCCACCGTTCTCGATGACATTCGCGGCGATACCCGGGATTACGCCAGGCTGGAATCCTCGATGACGGAGTTTGCTCCGGAGGTGGTCTTTCATCTTGCCGCGCAGCCCATCCTGCGGCGCTCGTATACTGAACCGCTGCGCACATATTCGACGAACGTCATGGGCACTGCTCACGTGCTGGAGGCCGTTCGGAAGACCTCGAGCGTGCGCGCGGTGGTATGCATCACCTCAGATAAGTGCTACCAGAATCAGGAATGGGACTGGCCTTATCGCGAAACCGACACTCTTGGCGGATTTGACCCGTACTCCTCCAGCAAAGCCTGCGCCGAGATCGTGTGCTCGGCCTACCGCAGTTCCTTCTTCCCTGTGAACCGTCTGGATGAGCATCGTGTCGCCTTGGCCACTGCGCGCGCCGGAAATGTGGTTGGCGGTGGAGATTGGTCGCAGGACCGCCTGATTCCGGACCTGATCCGTGGGTTTCAGTCTGGTCAGCCCGTGCTTATCAGGCAGCCAAGGGCGGTTCGGCCATGGCAGCACGTCCTAGAACCCCTCAACGGATACATGCTGCTGGCGGAGAAACTACTCGACGCGCCTTCAAAGTTTTGCTCGTCGTTCAACTTCGGCCCCAGCAACGAGGATGCGTGGCCGGTGGAGCGCATCGCGACAAAACTGGTGGAAATGTGGGGCGAGGGAGCCACCTGGATACGCGATTCCGTTCCAAGCGTGCACGAGGATCACTTTCTGACGCTGGACACCAGCAAAGCCCGAAAGCAACTTGGCTGGCAGCCGCGTCTGAGGATCGAAGCAAATTTGGAATGGACCGTGAAATGGTACCGCGACTGGAAACAGGGCGCCGACATGAACCAGGCGACCTTTGCGCAAATCGCCCGATTTGAGCAACTCGCTCCCTGATCGCAGTCCCCGGCCGACGGATAAGCCGCAACTGAACTCATGTGCCGTCTCTCGAAGGAGCGCCGCCGCGATTAATTCGCGGCCTTTTCTTCGTGGTACTCCATCTCGGTATTGACGGCCCAGATGTTGTCCTTTGTCGTGATCCCGTTCACGATGTTCTCCACGGCGGTCATGGCGGTCAGCATCGAATGGTCCTGGTTGTTGTACTTGTGCATGCCGTTGCGGCCCACGAGGAAAAGATTCTCAAATCGATCGACATAATTGCGGATCACGTCGAACCGGTCGTAACTTCCGAAGTATGCCGGATAGGTTTTAGGAACGTGAACAACATGAAAGTCCTCTACGTCTTCCGCCTTGAGAATGCCGATCTTGCTCACTTCCGCAATGGCGAACTTGGCCATCTCTTCGTCGGAGAGCTTCCACATCGGGTCGGTATCGTTGCAAAAGTACTCCAGTCCTATCCAGGTCTTGTCTTTGTTGTCCACCAGCCACGGACTCCAGTTATTGAAGATCTGCAGCCGCCCGACCATCACGTCAGGCTCCTGGATGTAGATCCAGTTATCTTTCAGCGAGGTGCCGTCTTTCTCGGTCACCGCGAGCTTCCTGGCCAGCAGGCCGATTGTGATGAAGTCGCGATACACCAGGCCTTCGCTCACTTCGATTACCTCGGGGGGAGGCGGAGTCGAGAAGGCGCGAATCAGAACCGCGCACCGGCATGGTTGAGAAAAAATAGTCGCCGGCGAAGGTAGCGCGCTCTCCCGCCCCATTGACGCCTTCAATCGAAATCACTCTGTTGTCTTCGACGTTGATTCGGTCAACCGCCAGCCCCAGGTGAATTTCGCCTCCGGCTTTGCGCACCAGGGAGGCGGCATGTTCCCATAGCTGGCCGGGACCGAGCTTGGGATAGAGAAACCTTTCAATCAGCGAAGTCTCTGTCTGCTTCTGAGCGATGCCGTCCGGTTGCTTGCGGCTGAACGTCTTCTTCAGGAAGTGCGTCGCCACGCTCTTCAGCGAGAGCCCCTTAATGCGCTGGGCGCCCCATTCGGCGCTGATCTCGTGACAGGGCACACCCCAAACCTTCTCGGTATAGGACTTGAAAAAAGTGAGGTAAAGTTGCTTGCCGAAACGGTTGATGATGAAATCTTCGAGTGACCGCTCCGTGCGCTGAGGAAGAAGCGCCGAGCGCATGTAACTTAGGCCGCAACGAAGGGTGCGGATGAGGCCAAGATTCCTGAACGTGGCAGCGGTCAGGCGAATAGGATAATCGAAGAAGCGACGCAAAAAATAAATGCGGCTCTTGCGGCAGCGGACCAGCATGACCAGGTCTTCCGTTTGAGGATCGGAGGCTGCATTCGCTGCTGGAACATCTCGCTGTTGGTCCTGATAGTGAAGTTGCCCCCCTTCCGCGGCGCCCGCCTCAACAGGCATCAGTTCGAGCCACCATTTCATCACGCGGTCGGACTTCGAAAAGAAGCGATGGCCGCCGATGTCCATGCGATTGCCTTTGTATAGAACGGTCCGCGAGATCCCGCCAATCTCCTGGCTGGCCTCGATCACTATAGGCTTGATCTCCGCGTGACGCTGAAGTTCGATAGCGGCAGTGAGCCCGGCAGGTCCCGCGCCGATAATGATGGCTGTAAGCTGTTTCATGGGGCAACTTTACTTTCCTTCAGGATCGGACTCCTAACGCGTTATTCGAATTGATGTAGACACTGCAGCCGCTGTACCCGTTCCGATAATGATTGCGCACTTCCGATCCGGTCTGTTCATGTTCGGTCTCGAAGACGTACCTGAATTGAATTGCCCGCTTGCGAGACCGGCAGTGCTTTCGCGTCGAGTAGTTGCAGGTCCGATACCATATTAACAAGTTGGGTTCCGAGAGCTGAGCTCGAGTCAGTAATAACCGGTGAGCCCGTGAAGGAGGAAGCTGATGGCTCAGCTAGACGACGGAGTGTACCCCCAAGGGGCCCCGAAAAACAACAGCAACCACAACGGCCACATGTGCTGACAGTCTTCAACCAACATGGCCTTCTGCGACACTTGCCATAAAGACAGGATTGACATGCAGCAAGTAACCATAGGAGAGTAGAAACAGGAGATCCCGCAAAGAAGTAGGAAGCCGTTGTGAAGGTAAGGTCACCATCATGGTAGACAACTTGCTCGCCGAGCCGCGCGCGCCCAACCCTCGGGATACGCGAGAAGATGCCGGCGCTCCGCCAGGTGAACCGGCTGCCACGAACGTTGCGGCCGCGAATCCAGCGCAAAACTGGTGGAGGATAGGGGACGCAACGGTCCTGCTCGTCTGGGTATGCATAACCAATTTCACTATCCAGTATCACGAAAAGTGGGCCGACGAAGCGCAGGCCTGGCTCATCGCCCGTGATCTCGATCTGCGTACCATCTGGTTTCACGAACTGCGCTATGAAGGCTCTCCCGGCCTGTGGCACACCATCCTCTGGGTAGCGCAGCACGTGTTCCACGCCAAATATGGCGTCATCGGCTACCTCGGCCTGGCCGGCGCGACCGCCGGAGCCGCGCTCCTGATTTTCATGGCGCCCTTCCCCCGCTACATCCGCTGGCCGCTCGCTTTCACCTACTTCATGGTTTATCAATACGCGGTGATCGCGCGCCCCTACACGCTGCTGCCCCTGCTGGCATTTGCCGCCGCCATACTGTTTAAGGATCTCAAGCATCCGGAGCGCATGACGGTGGTGCTGGTGTTGCTGGCGAACCTGAGTTTGCACGGTACGATCATCGCCGCCTGCCTCGGGCTCGCCTATTTGATCGAAGCCGTTCAATCGTGGCGCACCCTCGAACCAGGCGTACGAGTGCGCTATCAGATTTGCGTCGCTGCGATGGCACTGACCTTTCTGTTCCTCTTCATCATCTTGAAGCCGACCCCGGACATCGAGGAATTTGTGATGAAGAAAAAATTCGAACTGTTGCCGCTGGCCGCACAGGCGAAATATCCCTCAGAGCTGCGACAGGTCATCGCAGTGATTTCCGGCGCCTTCCTCGATTACTCAGCGCCTTCCATTTTGTTCGCTGTGTACGCCGGGGCGTGGTGCCTCATGCGCCGCAAATTCCTCGTCTACGCGCTGCCGGTCGGAGCCATGATCGCCTTGTACGCCGTCGTGCACGGAGCCGCTCACCATCAAGGAACGGTATTCGTCGCGGCCATTGCCGCATTGTGGATCGCCTGGCCTACCGCCGAAGAGCAGCGCTTCTTCAGCCGACGCGAACGTTGGGCGACACGGGGCATGATGGCACTGTTGCTTTGCCTCTGCGCCGTCAACATCTGGGACTCAGAGGTGGTGATTAAGCGCGAGTATCTCTATCCCTACAGCGGCGCGGAAGACGCGGCAAACTATCTGAAGTCGGTGGGAGCCGACAAGAAAACCCTATTCGGCTTTCTCTATGGAACGGTCGGCGTGCAGGCTTATTTCGATCACAACATCTTCGCGAACCTTCCGACCGCGTATTTTCATCACGGCTTGCCCCTCACCGGAACCAGTCTCGACGTGGACGAACTGAACCGAGTCAAGCCCGAATATGTGATTGCCTATTCCCAGGACCCGGAGCTGATGAATATTGTCAATATTCCATGGTTCACCACGCGAGGATACGAGATCGTGCACTTTTCGGACGGGTACTATTTTTTCAAGCGCGGCGTATTCGAAAGAGACGTCTACTTCATTCTCCGCCGCACCCACGCGAACGCTTCCCCCGAGTCGGAGACGCTCCCGCCCCGCTAATCTCAAGATAACCTGTAGATGATGAAATCGGTTGGCTCAACCTCGCGTCCCTCGAAAAACATCGATCCTTTCGAGACGTGCACAGGAATATAACCCAACGAGCGTAGAGAACGATCCTGCTGAGGAAACACGCGATTGGCAACGGCAAAATTGCCACTCCTGGTAATCGCTATCTGATGAAACACGAGATAGCGGTAACTCAAGTCGCGGCTCAATAACCAGGCTTGCGCCTCATCAGCCCAGGGCTCGTGGTGAGTGATGCCCACGACGAGCGTCACGGAGTATCCCGCCGTTGTGCTCACTAACCTGAAATGCCTGCCGACTAAGAGTAGACCATTATTCTGTCGCTGCGCGGGTTGTGCTTGCGATCTTTCAGACGCAGCCAATTCGGTTTTGCCGAGTGGATCAGTGCCCCTAGTTTTACGCCCAAGAATTTGTGCTAGCGCCTCACAAATACCGCCGCGAGTTGATCCTGGTAGACCAAGCTGAAGCGCGGATCGGACATCAGCAGACCGGCCAGCGGCTGGCTCTTCTGCATTAGAACTACGCCCGCCTCATTCAAGTAGGGATCGGTGGCGTACGATTCTCCGCCGTTCTCCGTCTCAAAGAAAAGGCGATCCAGGTCGTCGCCATACAAATCGTTGCGGCCGTCGATCGCCACCGGGTAGTCCGGCATATACCAGGTGAGGAAGCCGCCCCAGTCGAGCGTGTTGTAGAGCGGTCCCGGAGCCGGGTGCTGGCGCAGATAATTCACCGCCTTCACCGGATACATGCTGCTGATGGCGCCGTCCAGGCCGCGCTGGTTGAAGTCGGCATCGCCGGCAACCAGTACCAGCGCCAAAGCCACGAAAGCCGCCACGCCGGATTTTTCCAGCCAGTTTTCTCCCCTGCGCCACTCCGTCTCGGGCGCTGGAAAATCGGCGATGCACGCCGCCGCCGCGATGCAGATGAACCAGGAATCGCGCATGGTGCGGAAGCCAACCACGCTGGCCACAATCAACAAGGCCAGCTTGAAGGGATCGATTTTCTTCTGCCAGCCGAGAGCGAAAAATCCGGCGCCGGTCAGCAGCAGCTGCACGTAATGGCTGTAGGCGCGGAAGTTGATCGGCTGCAACTCCCGAATCATGACATAAGGCACCTTCGCCGTGGAGTACTCAAAAATCACCTGGTACAAGTGATACGAGTACGGCCCTATGCAACTCGCAACCACACAACCCAAGAAAATTGCTCCGAGGGTCATGGTTGGCAGGGTTGGCGGGAGCACGAAACCGGGAACGATTCCACGACGACCCGCTACACGCTGTAATAAGTTCACGCCAAGCAACAGGCCGACAAGGAACAGCCCATAGAGAAACTGGATGTGAAGATTCGCCCATAGGACAAACAGCGGCGGCAACCAATAAAGCAGTTGCACGCGGCCGCTGCGATTCGCTTCCAGTATGAGCGTTAGCGTGACCGTGAACAGCACCATCGAAAAGAACACGGGCCGCGGCATCAGGTTATAGAGGAATGCCGAGCAGGTGACCGTAGCCAGCGCGCAAGCCCACCAGAACCGTCCGGAAAGACGGCCTGCCATCCAATAGATGCTGTAGGCTACGGCCAGGGTCAGCAACACTCCATACACGCCTATGCCCACCAGGCCGAACCACTGGTAAGCGCGGGAGAGCAGTACCTCATAGCCCCAACTGTAGGCCACCCATGGCCGATCGGCGGCGGTGCGCGAAAGGATGCCGGTGTGAGGAACCGCAAGGTGCTCGACGATCCAGTCGCCCACTTTCAAATGCCACCAGATGTCCAGATCGAGAACGCAAAATTTCAATAACAGGGCCCGCGTAGCCGCAGCGGTCAGCAACCCGGCCAGGACGAGCAACTGGAGCGGCCGTCGCTGTAATAGTCCGCGCAACTCGTGCGCAATGGTCATGGTTTGGACTTCCTCAAAACAATGGGTAGTGGGCTCGTTCTGCGTTCCCCGGTAAGTTAGCCGCGAGCCGCGGGTCAACTGGTTCGCACGTAACTCGCAGCACGCGGCCAACCTGCCCGCTGCGATCGTGAATGTAAATCCAGTCGTCGGCGAAGCGGCCGCGGTCGTGCACGATCAGTCCGGCGGAATGCACGGCAGCTCTCCCACGGTCAGAATGGCAATCGCAATGCCAGCTTAGCACATGAGAATAAGTGCAAGACTAACATAGACTTGGACCACCAAGCCGGCGCAGGCGCCAGGCGAGCGACGGGGCAAATACGCACCCTTGATCGGGAGAAAGAGCCAATTCTCAAAACCCAGTGTGCACAGGGCGCAGGTTACGGTTTCGGATTCAGAAGCTGGTCAGCCGTGGTTTGTTCGCGCGCCTTCCGTGCGTCCCGGGAAACGTCCCGCCTGATCATAAGGCGCCAGCCCTAAGGTTTCTTTTTGAAAAGAGATACATTGACTACACTAGTGGAGGCTGTTTTATTGAACGAATACGGCGAACCAATAGGAAAATGGCAAAAAAACTCCGAGTAGGCATTCTTTTTGGCGGGCGCAGCGGCGAGCACGAGGTTTCGCTGCTGTCGGCGGCATCGGTCCTGGGGGCGATTGATCGCGAGAAGTTCGACGTGACGCCCATCGGCATCACAAAACAGGGCCGCTGGCTGGCGGCCGCGGACGCGCACGGCCTGCTGAAAGGCTCAGACCACGGCTCTGCCGCGGAGGGTCCGCGTTCCAACAGTCCTGGTCAAAAAGCAATAGAAAGACTGCGCGCCGGCGATCCCGAGGCTACACTGGGGGCCAGGCTGCTTCACGAGGGCATTCCCACGCTCCTCGCGCCGGAACCGGGCCTGCAGGGGCCGGAGGGAAAAGCCATCGATGTCGTCTTTCCGGTGCTGCATGGCACCTTTGGCGAGGACGGGACAATTCAGGGGTTGTTCGAGCTGGCGGGCATCGCCTACGTAGGCTCGGGCGTGCTGGGCTCGGCTGCGGGGATGGACAAGGACGTGATGAAGCGCCTGTTCGTCGAGGCGAAGCTGCCCATCGTAAAACACATCACGCTGCTGCGCGCCGAGTGGGAAAAGTCGCCGCGCAAGACGATCGCCCAGGTGGAGGCGGCGCTCCCGTATCCGGTTTTTGTCAAGCCGGCAAACCTGGGTTCGTCGGTGGGCATCACCAAGGCGCACGACCGCAGGGAACTTGGGCCGGCGCTTACCCTGGCGGCGAAATATGACCGCAAGCTCATCGTGGAGCAGGGCGTGGGCGGCAAGCCGCCCCAGCGACGAAGATCTGGCGCTGTGGACCCCGGCGTGCAGGCGGCGCGCGCACGCGAGCTCGAGGTTGCCGTGCTGGGCAACGATGCGCCGAAGGCGAGCGTTGTGGGCGAGATCATTCCCAGCAAAGAGTTCTACGACTACGAGGCGAAGTATCTCTCCGAAGGGTCCGTGCCTCTGATTCCCGCCCCGATCAGCAAGTCCGAAGCAAAAAAAATTCGCGAGATGGCGGTTGCGGCATTCAAAGCATGCGACCTCTCGGGCCTGGCCCGCGTGGACTTCCTGATGGAGCCCGACGGCAAGCGGCGCATTTTTGTGAACGAAGTGAACACCATGCCCGGCTTCACCCAGATCAGCATGTACCCCAAGCTGTGGGAGGCGACCGGGCTCAGCTACAAGGACCTGATCACGCGGCTGATCGAGCTCGCGATGGAGCGGCAGGCGGAGAAGAACCAGACGACGTACAGCAGGGAAGAGTGAATAAAGCAGGGAACGAGGGAGCAGGGAACAGGGAACAGGGAACAGGGAACTCCTTGCTGGTGTCTAAGCCATATAGGCCCGAACTGATCGGCCCCGCAACGGAAAAACCGATCTCTGGTCTCTGATCTCTGATCTCTAGTACGTTGTCGTATCCTGATCCCGAGGGACTTTCCGAATGACTTTGCTCGATGCTCCTCAGTTCGACGCCGCGCGTGACAAGCGCAAAACCCTGCTTCTCGAGATCGGCTCGGGCGTGCTGGTGGTGCTGTTCGTGGTGTGGTGGCTGGTGGCGGGCCGGCCCATTGACTGGCCGTGGAACTGGAACCATTACCTGTTTGGCCGCATCAAGGTGAACAGGTTTTTCACGGCGGTCGAGGCCAACGACCTTGCCAAGGCCTACGGCATTTGGACCGACGACAAGAACTGGCAGCAGCACCCGCAGCAGCACAGCGTCTATCCCTTCAACCGCTTCCAGGACGATTGGGGCCCCACCAGCCCGGATAACGAATACGCCCCCATCAAGAGCCACAAGATTGTGCTTGCCGGGCGCTATGGCAACGGCGTGCTGGTGGCCATACTCCTCAATGGCCGTAAAACCGACGCGCTCGACCTCGCTTACGATCCCAAGAGCGGCCAACTGAGCTTCTCGCCGCCGGGCGTGAATCTGTATCTGGGGCCGTAAAGACAGCTTCCATCTGTTAGCTTTCAGCTCTTAGCTTGTTCGGGGCGAGTTGAGGTTCGTGCCATCCCACCCTTCGCAAATTGCGCGAAGGATGGGGCATCCTCTCGTAGTGGGTTATTGAGTGCCTGAGATCCGGGCCGCCCCCAGGTCGCCGGAAATTCATTGCCGAAGAATGTCGGCACCTGGTTCGGTCAGCTACAATCCCGTTGATCGACGGACGCAAATCCTCACTCGAAAGGGAAAAGAATGGCGAACCCCTTCGTACATCTTGAACTCTGCACCGCCGACACGGCCAAGGCCAAGGAGTTCTATTCCAAACTCTTCGGATGGAACTTCACCGACAGCGACATAGGCGGCATGATTTACAGCATGTTTAAGCCCGAGTCGGGTCCTGGCGGCGGCATATTCTCCATGCCCAACATGCCCACTTTCTGGATGGCCTACGTCGGCGTCGCCGACATCAACGCGGCCACTGAGAAAGCAAAGTCGCTGGGCGCAAAAATCCACAAGGGCCCCCAGGAGATACCCACCGTCGGCTGGTTCACGATCCTCGTCGACCCGACTGGCGCAACGATCGCCCTGTTTCAGCCCAAACAGCCGATGTAGTTGGTGGGCGGTGAACCGTGGACGGTGGACCGAGCTTGCTGTTCCAAACCTAAAAAAGTGGGCCTGAAAAATCGAGGCCGAGGACCCCGGACGCGGGGAACCCACGTTCGTGCTGAGTCGATGGCGCGAAAGCACGTCCCCCATTCGACTTCGATTGCATCGCAATCTCCGCTCAGGGCAGGCTTTCGACTCGTTTTGGCGCAGATGCGTCAAAACTCGCTCCGGTGACGGCGTTCATACTGTGGTATTGGGCGATACCTTTGTCCAATAGACTCGTCGTCGCACCTCTGCCAATCTCGCCTTGGACGGTCACTCGCACGGTGGCTGAGGCCGAGGCTCTCGCAGATTGGGTGGCCCTGCACAAGCTAAGACCCGGGAAACAAATTCGATTTCAGAGGTGGATGAAATGACAACAAGAGGAAGAGTCCTGGTGCTGGTCTCGAGCGGTCACGGCTTGCCATTGAAAGATGGCAAGGTTTATACCGGCGCTGGTTACTATCTCAACGAGCTGACGGTTCCAGTTCGCGCCCTGATGAAGGAGGGCTACGGAATCACTTTCGCCAACCCCAAAGGCAATACGCCGCAAATGGATGTCCATTCAGCTGTCGCCGATTTTTTCGGCGGGGATGAGGCCAGGCTCCAGGATTATCTGAAATTCCGCGACAGCCTGACCGGGCTCAAAAATCCAACTCGCATCTCGGATGTCATCGCATCGGGCCTGGATGAGTATGACGCTGTTTTCGTCCCCGGCGGCCATGGCCCGATGATCGATCTTCTCAACGATCCCAACGCCGGCACAGTGATGAGACACTTTCATAAAACATCCAAGCCTACGGCGGTGCTCTGCCATGGCCCGATTTCGCTTCTCTCGGCGCTTCCGAATTCGACGGAGGTGGTCGCAGCGCTGGCAGCAGGCGATGCCGATGGAGCGCGGGCAAAGGCTCAAGGATGGATCTATGCCGGTTATAAGATGACTATCTTTTCGACGGCGGAAGAGCAGCAGCGGGAGCCGCTTGAGATTGGTGGTAAGGTTCTCTTCTACCCGGACGTCGCCTTGCGTACTGCGGGCGGTGACGTGAGTGTGCTCGCTCCATGGAAGAGCTACGTTCTTCAGGATCGCGAGTTGATCTCGGGTCAGAATCCCTTCTCGGACGAAGCGCTTCTGAAACTTCTTCTACCGGCACTCGACGCGAAGAAGAAGAAGTCACCCGGTAAGGTGGCTGCCTGATCCTCCGTGGGATCGAGCCTTCGATACTAACGAGTGCTACGGCGCCGCCTCCGTCAGGACCTCGATGTTTTTGCTCATCTTGGCGGTGCGCTGGATTTTGTCCCAGTTGAACGGTTTGCCGTCGATGGCGCGCTTGAGCGTCTTGAGCAGGACGATCGAAAAAACCTGGCGATAGGCGAAGCGCTGCAGCCAGATGTGGAAGAGCAGCCAGCCGTCGCCTTTGTTAGCCGGGTGACGGCGCTCCAGGCTGAATGCCGCCGTCGATGTGATGAAGTCGATGACCAGGAAGCCGAGGAAGTAGACCACGAGCTTTTCAAAGCTGGCGGCCGACGCTGCCTCAGGGTGGTAGTGGCGATTGACGAAGTAGTTCACGATGCCGGCTACGAACATGATGTCGATGAAGGGCGAAACCAGCGGCAGGAGCATCTGGAAGATGAGGATATTGGGCAGCGCAAAAAGCCCCATGGCCTTATTGCGGACGAACGCGGCGCGATGTTTCCACACCGCCTGCAGGATGCCGAAGGACCAGCGGAAGCGCTGCCGCATCAGGCCCCTGGCGTCGATGGGCGCTTCAGTGTAAGCCAGAGCGCGGTCCTCGTAATCGACTCTTAGCCTCTGCTCGAGCAGGTTCATGGTCAGGTCGGCGTCCTCGGCGACGGTGTTCAGCGGATAGCCGCCCGCGGCCTTTACCGGAGCGGTGCGCCAGGCGCCAATGGCTCCGGGAACAACGGTGACGACGTGGAACAGGTCGAGGGCGCGGCGCTCGAAGTTCTGGCTGGTGATGTATTCGAGAGCCTGCCAGCGCGTCCACAGGTTCACGCGATTGCCCACCTTGGCGTTGCCGGCCATGGCGCCGATCCGCGGATCCTCGAAGTGGGGGATGAGCTTGGAGATGGCGTCGGTAGCGATCACGGTGTCGGCGTCGATGCCAACGAAGATTTCCTCGTTCGTGCGTTCCAGGCCGTAATTGAGCGCGGCAGCCTTGCCTCCATTGCGCTTGGTAAGCACCTGCACGCGCCCGGCGGCGATCTCCTGAGCGTAGGCGGCGGCGGCCACTTCGGCGGTGCGGTCCAGCGATCCGTCGTCGATCACGATGACGTGGAGGTTCTTGTAATCGGAGTTGAGCACGGAGCGGATGGTGCGGACAATGACCGTTTCCTCGTTATATGCGGGGATGAGAACCGCAACGCGCGGGTTATAGCCGGCCGAGGCCTGGCGATAAGGCTTGCGCAGGCGGTCGATGAAGGCGAAGAGGCCAACGATGATGAGGCGCGCGCTCATGAGGATGTCGCCGACGAAGAACACCATGACGATGAAGTTGGCAATGATGTCGAGAGCGGAGAAGGCGATGGAATCGGGGATGCTGCGCACGCGCTCCCAGATCGTGAGCGGAGGCATCACTTGCGCGGTGGTCTTGCCCATGAGCGCGGAGACAGGAACGAGGGTATAGCCGTGGGCGCGCAGTGCGTCAATCAGTGGCCCCAGAGATTCGACGGTGACGGAGCGATCGCCGCCGCCATCGTGCATCAGGATAATGGAGCCGCGGAACTGCGGCTTGGTCTTCATGGTTTTTAACTGCGCGAGGACTGAGTCGATGATTTCCTGAGTTGTTTTGCGCGGGCGTTCGTTCCAGTCGTCGGTGTCGATCTTGCTGCCGATAATTGTCAGGCCGTCCTGTTGAATGCGCCAAACGGGCGCGGCCTGGTCGTCGGTGTCAGGCTCCTCGTCGTTATCGTAGGGCGGGCGGAAGTAGAGCGGCTGAACGCCCAGCTTGCTCTCGAAAAGGCGCTCGGTGAGACTGATCTCCAGATCCAATTGGCGGTTAGAGATTTCGCTGATGTCGGGGTGCGTATAGGTGTGGTTGCCGATCTCGTTGCCATCGCGGACGACGCGCCGCATCAGGCCGATATTGTCGGCGCCCTCGGCGCCGATGATGAAGAAGGTTCCCTTGGCGTTTTTCCGCTTGAGGATGTCGAGGATTTTCGGCGTCCATTTGGGGTCCGGGCCGTCGTCGAAGGTGAGCGCAAGCTGGTTGGGATGGTAGCCGTACTGCTCGATGGTATAGGTGCGCGGATACACATCCATGTGCTCGTCGACGACAAGCTTCTTACGCGGGTCCGGCTCGTCGGTGTCGACTTCCACGGTGCGTTTTCCGGGCTGCGGCAGACCGGTGACGCGCAGTATATCTCCGTCGCCCTCGGAGTCAACGTCGTGGCCGGGCTGCACGGTGCCCAGCGCTTGCAGCGAATCCGCATTCGAGGGCCGGTCCCAGACGCTCCATAGCGAGCTGTCTTCCTCGCCCAGGCGCCAAAGAGCAAAGGTTTGCAGGCCGAGCTGCCGCGCCGCGCGCATCTCGTTCAGGAGCGTGACCCCGTCGAGAAACCACACCACGTGGCGCTGGTTATTGTCTTCGTCGATGTACTCAAAGTGAGGATTGAGCGTATCGTAGTCGAGACCGAGGTCGGCATCGGCGTCGGATGCGCGCTGCCATGCATCGGAGACGGAAAGAGCTTCAGTATTCAAAACTTTGGGTTTGGGATGCCGGCGATCCTTTGCATTGGGGATAGAGAGCGCCCAGTCGTAGCCGTAGTTGCCCACCGCGCAGATCAGCTTGTCCTTGGGCACGATCTTGAGAAGCCTGACGAGATTGGCGACAAACCACTTCTGGCTGGCTACGGGCCCCGGGTCGCTGTCGGTCTGGTGCTCGTCGTAGTTCATCAGCACAACGCCGTCGGAGTTGGCGGCGATGGTTTCAAGATCGCTGTCGCTGGTGGCGACGGCTACGTTTACGTAAAGCCGCAGATTGCGAGGGTGCATCTGGGCATATAGCGCCTGGATGAAGCTCAGGTAGCCTGGATCCGCATCGTCCGGGAGGCTTTCAATGTCGAGCGAAAGGCCGGCATAGACCGGGAATTGGGTGAGAAAGCGCATGATCTCGCGGCGCAGATCAGCGCTCTTCGCCGGGTCGGCGAGCACATCGCCAACGCCCGCGTCCCAGCTTTGAGTGTGCGGGTTGTAGTTATTGAGATGAGGAAAGATTTCGGTGTCGGTTTTGGCCGCCTGAATGACCCGCTTGACCTTGCTCTCGTCGTCGGGATCATGCACCGTGGCGCCTTCGATCACGGGAAACTCGCGCAGGTTGTCGCCGCTCATCATCATCAACGTGCCGCTGGGTGAGTCCACGTGCAGCCACTGCGGGAACAGCAAGTCGATTTGGTGGACGTGCTCCTTGAGCGAGGAGTAACTGGCCTCGTCGTCCTGCACGTAATAGGCGGCGCGCAGGCTTTCGCCGGAGTTGAGGGGAATATCGGAGGGTTTCAGGGCGGTCTTGTTGCGTGCCGGACGCTGGTTCTTCGGGGCGCGCAACAAAATCTGCCGTTCCGGCAAAGCCCGGTAATTGTGCTTGGGAATGGGCAGCAAAAGCTCGGGCAAGTGCTGGTTACGCAGTACGTTAAAGATAAAGCCGGCCACCACCAGCGTGGACACCACGGCTGCCGTATCTAAAATGCGCCGCAGGCGCTTCCAGCGCTTGCGTTGAGGGTCGAAAAAGATCTGTCGGTCGGGCATGTCCTCGGGTTGTGCCGGCTACGCGAATCCCACGCAGACAAGCTACGCTATACAGTACGAATCGTATGGAAGCTGCCGAAGAGAGTCAATCGAGGGCCATGCGGCGGATGGCGAAAAACATGGGCCAGGCTCGCGCCGCGCTGCCTGGAGCGATGGCTGTCGCGCTGCCTTTGGCGGCGGGCCTCGCGCTTCGCCTGTGCATGCTCAAGAGCCTCTTTCAGGTCAACGGCGACACGCTGATCTACGGTGGCCTGGCCAGGAATCTGCTGCTGCACCGTGGTTTCACCCTCACGCTGCCCAGCGGCGAAATGTACCCCACGCTGATCCGCCTGCCCGGCTATCCGCTTTTCCTCGCCGCTTGCTTCAGAGTTTTTGGGATGGAGAACTACTTTGCCGCCGCCTGCGCGCAGATTGCGCTGGAGCTGCTGGGCTGCCTTCTGCTGGCCGATTTCGTGCGCCGCATCGTACCCGCGCCGGCAGGCCGCGGAGCAGCGCTGGCGGCGCTTTGGCTCGCCTGCCTTTGCCCCTTTACAGCCTCGTACACGGCGGCTCCGCTTACCGAGACGCCCACGCTCTTTGTGCTGGCGCTGGCGATGTGGGCGATGGCTCGCTTTCGGGAACGGCCGGGCTGGCCCAATGCTCTGTTATTTACCTTCGCGGTCACCTGGGCCGCGTTCTTGCGGCCCGACGGGGCGCTTGCCGCTGTGGCCTTTGCGCCGGCGCTTGTTGTTGGATTGCCTCGCCGAACTATTGCGCCGCGGAAATTGATGCGCATGACGGTAGTCTGCGTTTTGCTGGCGCTGGCGCCATTTGCCGTGTGGACGGCACGGAACTGGCGCGTTTTTCACGTCTTTGAGCCGCTGGCGCCGCGGCTGGCCACCGATCCCGACGAAAGACCCAACCTGGGATATGAGCGCTGGGTGAAAACGTGGTGCCTCGACTTCGTTTCCACTTACGACGTTTACTGGAATGTGCCGGGGGACAAGCTGGACATGAGCGAGTTGCCCAGCCGCGCCTTCGACTCTCCCGCGCAATATGCTGAAACGGCCGCGATCGTTGCCGACTACAACAGCCACGGAATGGTGATTACGCCAGAGATTGACTCGCGCTTTGACAAGCTCGCCCGTGAGCGCATCGCCGCGCATCCGCTGCGGTACTACCTGGGTCTGCCGCTGGGGCGGGTGGCGGATATGTGGCTGCGGCCGCGCGTGGAGAACCTGAATATCGACACGGACTGGTGGATTTTTGCGCGCCATCACACAGATACGGAATTCAGTTGGGCGTACGTTGCGTTGAATGCGCTGTATCTGGTGCTGGGGTTTGCCGGGTTGGGTATGCGGCCACGATTCTGGGGCGCTCTGCTCGCCTACATGCTGCTGCGCAGCGCACTGCTGCTTACCGTTGCGGCGCCCGAAGCGCGCTACACGCTGGAGTGCTTCCCCATGCTGTTTGCGGCGGGCGGAATAGCGCTTTGGAGGCTCGCGCCGCGTCTTCACTTGCCTGTATCGAAGCTGAAGGCGCCCTTGGGCAACGGCTGATTCACCTTGATGTCGGAGTAAGAGCAGACGTAGGACTGCCCTTCGCCCTCATCGAAGACCTGCTTGAGACTCACGGCGCGCGAGGTATCCAGCCAGATGGTGACCTTGTGAATCGTCTTGACGATCTCGGGATCCTTGGCGACCAACTCAAGCTTGTCGGTGGCGACGCCGTCAATCGTCTCCGTTCCCAGGTACTTGATCGTCCATTTTTCTTCAAGCTGTTTGCCGCTGGCGCCGAAGCCGAGCATAAGGTAGCTCTCGTATTTGCCGGCTTGCGTATAGGATTTGGCGTCGCTTTCCTTGCCGGTATCGGAGACGCGGAGCGTGCCGCCTGACATGATGTACGTCTTTGCCGTCGGGTGGTTGTTGTGCTCGGTCAGATGGGCGGCCATCTGGAAATGATTGCCGTTGCGCTCATAGTAGGCTGTCCCGGTCATCACGTCCTTATCCGGAATTGGTTCAGTCTGGATGGTGTCGAACTCGACATGGGCCGAAGTAGTCCTGAATCCCGCAGCCGCGGCGTCAAGCTTTGCGAGCACGCTCTTGAGGTCGTCGGCACGAACTGCCTGCGCAGCCATGAGCGCTCCAGCCAGGAGCGCGAAAAACGTAACCTTACTTCCTTTGGGCATCGCATTCCTTATCTTTTGACTCGCGTTCGCGCCGCGAGGTTAAGGCGATTCCAGAATAGGTGTACCCCGTTCGGTTTCGTGCCAGGTCGCCGTCTCCGTGAGGGGCGCGTCGGCTTGAGGTGTGCGGCTCCCTGGGTTTAGCAATCCTGGAATCGCTATAGGCCCGTCATCCCATTCTCAGGCATCAGCGTCGCGAACGACAATCGTGGCGGCGAGGCCGCGCCCGAACTATGGCGCGATTTGCGCCGCAACCCGGGGCGCCCCGGCATGAAATATACTCGAAAAGCGGCAACGCCATTGAACACCCCCTGGGGAAGACCATGCTGCAGCCTGTACTCGAGTTTCTCTGTGAAATCCGTTGTGAACTTACGCCTCCCCTGGAATTTGGATCGACTTACAACGGCGTTCGCCGTGTAGTGGACATTCAGGGGGGAGTTTTCGCCGGGCCTGCTCTGTGCGGCGCCGTCCGCGGCGGCGCCGACTGGCAGGTGACACGCAACGACGGAGTGATAGAACTGCAGGCGCATTACGTTCTTGTCACTGACGATGGTGTGCCGATCCAGGTGCGAAACCGCGGCCTCCGCCACGGACCGGAAGAGGCGCTTCGACGTATCGCAGCAGGCGAGATTGTCGACGCACGGGAATACTACTGCCGAACCACACCGGTCTTCGATGCACCCGACGGAAAATACGACTGGTTGAACCGGAGTGTCTTCGTTGCCACGGCCCAGCGATTCGCCACTTCCATTTGCCTGCACGTTTACCGCGTTAGCTGAGTTCGGCGTCGAAGCCTGGAGCGCAATCGATGCAACCGTGTCATGGCGCATCCGAAGTACGGATGAATTCTCCTCATGACAGGCCCGAAGCAGAAAATGCGCTATCGATGCGCCCAGACCTTCCAGGCAAGATTTCCCTCGGCGTCGGTTACCGTCTCCCATTTCTCCACGAAAACGGCATCGCCGGTGACCGGCTCGATGGCCTTGCGCAGCACCCGTTTCACCTGCGAATACGAGGCGCCCGCGGGAATGTTCACGTCAGAGGCCTGCACGGTGACGATGACGCCGATGCCGCTCCCAACAACCTGCATAGGATGCACAGGGCCGGCAACCAGCGGCGGCTTGGCGCCGAAGTCCCACAAGTGCGGGGTGACGAAGATGAAGAGCAGAATCAGCGTCACCATAATGTCGTAGTGGAACGATCCACGCGGATAGGTCCAGTAAAAATAACTGCTGAGGATCTGCTTAAAGCTGCGCCGGGGCTGAGTACTTGCGCCAACAGGGGCGCCATTGGATGAGGAAGACGCCATCAGGACTCCCTCACAATTTTATCCAGTCCGCCCATGAAAGGGCGAAGGGCCCGAGGAATTTCGACCGAACCGTCTGCCTGCTGGTAATTCTCAAGAATCGCCAGCCAGGTGCGTCCTACGGCCAGGCCGCTGCCGTTGAGCGTGTGGACGAATTCCGGCTTGGCCTTTGGGCCAGATGGCCGGTAGCGGATGTTGGCCCGCCGCGCCTGGAAAGCGTCGAAGTTCGAGCAGGATGAAATCTCGCGGTAAAGGTTCTGGCCCGGCAGCCAGACCTCGAGATCGTAGGTTTTGGCCGAAGAAAATCCGGTATCGCCTGTCGAGAGCAGGACGCGGCGATAGGGCAATTCCAGCGCCTCAAGAATCTCTTCCGCGTCGCGCGTCAGCCGCTCGTGCGCGGCTTCCGACTCCTCGGGCCGCGAAAATTTGACCAGCTCGACTTTTTGAAACTGGTGCTGGCGAATGATGCCGCGCGTGTCTTTGCCCGCCGCGCCGGCCTCGGCGCGAAAGCAGGGCGTGTAGGCCGTGAGCGAGATGGGCAGCCGCGGCTCGTCGAGGATTTCGTCGCGATAGAGATTGGTGACGGGAACCTCGGCCGTGGGGATCAGCCAGTGGTCGCTGTCCTTGTATTCGCCGCGCGTGACGGCATCGGAGTCGGCATCGGAACAGCGAAAGAGGTCCTCGGCAAACTTGGGCAACTGGCCGGTGCCGAAGAGCGACTTCGAGTTAACCATGAACGGCGGCAGCACCTCTTTGTAGCCGTGCTTTTGCGTATGCATGTCGAGCATAAAACTGATGAGCGCACGTTCGAGGCGCGCCCCCGCTCCCATGTAGACGGCAAAGCGCGCCCCGCTGAGCTTGGCGGCGCGTTCCAGATCGAGAATGCCGAGCGCTTCGCCAATCTCCCAGTGCGGCCTGGGCGCGAAGTCGAGTTTGCGCGGCTCGCCCCAGGTCTTGACGGTCTTGTTGTCGGCTTCCGAGAGGCCCACGGGTACTTCGTCGCGGGTGAGATTGGGAACGCGGGCGAGAGACTGCCGCAACTGCTCGTCGAGCGAGGCCGCGGTCCTGTCCAGCTCGTCGAGTTTATCTTTCAGGGCGCGCGTCTCGTCCATCACAGCCGCGGCTTCGTCGTTCTTGCCGGCCTTTTTGAGCGCGCCCACCTGCTGGCTCAACTCGTTGCGGCGTGCTTTCAGTTGTTCGGCGACGGTAATGGCCTCGCGCCGGCTCTTATCCAGAGCGCGAAAATCGCCCAGCAACGCGGCCGGGTCGGCGCCCCGCGCGCGAAGTTTTGCTTCCACCAACTCCAGGTTGGCGCGAACGAATCCTAAGTCGAGCATTCTTCTCTATTTTAGCGGATGGGGGCGGAGGTACTGCTCGGCAAACACAGACTGGGACTGACTCGCCGACTTGCTGATCCCTGATCCCTGATCCCTGATCCCTGTCCCCTGCCTCTCTCACGCTGTGGCCCGCTGCTGTTCGCGATGATGCCCCAGCCGCACGCTCACGATCTTCGACACGCCCGGTTCCTGCATGGTGACGCCGTAGATCATATCGGCGCCCTGCATCATGCGCTTGGAGTGGGTGACGATGAGGAACTGCGTATCGTGGCTCAGCGAGTCGAGCAGGTCGGCGAAGCGGCCCACGTTGGTCTCGTCCAGCGCCGCATCCACTTCGTCGAGCACGCAGAACGGGCTGGGCTTGAACTGGAAGATGCCCACCAGCAGCGCCAGCGCGGTCAGCGACTTTTCGCCTCCCGAGAGCAGCAGCACGTTTTGCAGCTTTTTGCCCGGCGGCGAGACGACGATATCGAGCCCGCTCTCGGCCTGATTTTCCTCGTCGCTGATGCGCAAAAAGGCCTGCCCGCCCTGGAACAGCCGCGCGAAAACCTGCGCGAAGTTCTCGTTGATGCGCGTTAAGGCCTCGTCGAACTTGGTGCGCGAAATCTGCTCGATCTCCTTGATGGTTTCCTGCGTGTTTTCGATCGACTCCATCAGATCCTGGCGCTGCGTCAGGAGGAAGCTGTGGCGCTGCGGCCGTCTCCTTGTACTCGTCCAGCGCCATCATGTTCACCGGACCCATTTGTTCGAGGCGCTCGCGCAGCGCGCGGCACGTTTCCTCCGCGGCGGCGAGCTCTTCGGCGGCGAGCCGTCCGATTTCGGCATCGGCGCGCAGCACCTGGGCCTCGACGTTGACCTGGGCAAGGCAGCTTGCCTCAAGATGCTCCAGATCGGAGCGCAGCCTGGCTAACTCGCTGGAGAGAGCGGCACGGTCCTCGCGCAACTGGTCAAGCGCGGCCCGTCCGGTCTTCAATTGCGTTTCCATCTCGGCCAACTGCAGGCGCAGGGCCTGCGCCTGCTCGGCAATCGACTGCGCCTGAGCCAGCGCTTCGGCCCGCGCAACCGTGAGTTCTTTCTGGCGCTGGACGAGTTCGGCGTTCTCGGCGATGCGCTGCTCGCGCTCCGCCGTCGCTGCCGCGCGCTGCTGCTCGATGGATTGCAGGCGCCGGTCGAGATCGGCATGGAGCCGGTCGATGCGCTGGAAGGCCGCTTCCGCGCCGCGCCTCCGCTCTTCCATTCCGGCCAGCTCCGCGGTCATCTGCGCCGCTTCCTGCTGCAATGCCTCGCGGCTTCGGCGCAGGACTTCCAGTTGTGCCTGCTGCTCGTTCAGAGTGCCTTCTGCCTGCGCGTGCTCGGCGTCAAGGCGCGCGGCCTCCTCGCGCTTTTCCGCCATCGCATGGCGCTTGGCCTCGCCCGCATCCTTATTGCGCGCGGCCTGCGTCTGCCATTCCTCAAGACGGCGGGTGATTCTTTGCATCTCGGCTTCCATCTGCCTGAGCGCCGCGCCGAGGTTGGCTGCTTCGCTCTCGGCCTTCCGCCGCTCCTCGCCGCGCATCTCCAGTTGCGCCGTCAGCTCCTCGATTGCCCGGGTCAGCGCATCGGCTTCGCCTTCCGCCTGCGCCAGATCCGCTTCCAGCCTGGTCAGCCGGCTCTCGGTCTCGCGCAGTTCGCGCTTCAGCGCCAGCGGCCCTTCACTGGCCGGCTTGCCGCCTGTCACCGTGGAGAGATGGAAGCACTCGCCCTCCGGCGTGAGGAAATACGCGTGCGCATAGAGCAGGGCCAGCCGCTGCGCTTCGACGGCATTCTCCGCCAGATACCCATGCCGCAACTTGGGCAGAATGCCTTCGAGCGAGCGCCCCAGCCCGTTGAGCACTTTGATGGTATCGAGCAGCGGCGTCACGCCCGGCTCGTTGA
Organism: uncultured Acidobacteriaceae bacterium; assembly: GCA_963848805.1. Lineage (GTDB taxonomy): Bacteria > Acidobacteriota > Terriglobia > Terriglobales > Acidobacteriaceae > Telmatobacter. Next base: position 50,279 of record CAWKFD010000013.1, read on the forward strand.
CTTGGGCGTCACCCGTCTTGAAGAGCTCGCCTTGCGCATCGGAGTTGATGAGGAAGGTCGCGCGCCCATCGCTTGTCTTCAGCAGCCGAACGCCCTCTTCCGCAACGCCCCAGTTCTCCACTACCACATAGTTCAGCTCTTCGCGCAGAAACTCGTCCACCACGCCTTCGTGCTCGCCGCTCACCTCGATGAAGTCCGCCAGCGTGCCAACCGGCGCCACGGAGGGCCCGAGCGCTCCCGGCTTGAGCAGGCGCCGCACCGTGTCGGTAGCGTAGCCGTGATTGCGAATGAGAGAGTTGAGCGAGTCGCGCCGGCCTTTCACGGCAGCCTGTTCGCCGCGCAGTTGGTTGGCGTGAGCTCGCCGCGCATGTTCGTCGGCCCGCTTCGCCTGCAGTGTCTCGCGCAGCGTCCCGATCTCCTGCTCCAGCCGCTTGACATCCGCGTCGGCCGATGCGAAGCGCAACCGCGACTGTTCGCTATCGACCCCAAGACGTTCCAATTCGTTGCGTGCCTGGCCAATTTCGCCGCCCAGCCGCTCGGCTTCGCGGTCGAGCGCGGCCAGGCTCTCTTCGCCCTGCGCGATGTAGTTGCGCGCGTTGCCGGAAAGCGTAAGCAGGTGCACGGCGTGGCGGCGGCAAGCCTCCAGTTCCCGCTCCGCGGTAAATACCTCTTCGGCCGCGCCGCGCGCCTGCTGCTGGCGCTCCTCGACCTGTTGCCGGAACGCGTGCGCCTCGCCGGCCGCCGTCTCAAGGAAGCTGCGATGCTGCTCGCGCTCCTCTTCCACTCCGGCCATCTGCAAGCGCGTCTGCTCGAGCTCCGCTGCCGCTGCTGCAACGCGCGCTTCCAGCTCGGCCACGCGTTCCGTATTGCCGCGTTCCCGCGCCGTGGCGCGTTCCAACTCCAGGGCCGCTTGGCTCGCCTTGTCTCGCGCTGCTTCGCCGTTGCGGTCCAGCTCGTATCCACGCTCGGTGAGCGCGTGCTGGCTGGTTTCCTGCTGGGTAATTGCCTCAACCGAAGTGTTGATGCGTTCGGTCAGTGCAGCGATCTCCTGCCCCAACCGCGCCGATCCCAAATCCATCGCCGCCATGCGGCTGGCCAGCACCACGCGCAGACGCCCTCGCAGCTCCTCGCGCACGGCGCCGTAGCGCTCCGCCTTGGCCGCCTGCCGCTTCAGGCTGTTCATCTGCCGCGTGACCTCTTCAAAAATGTCGTCCACGCGGGCCAGATTCTGCTTCGCGCTCTCCAGGCGCAGTTCCGCCAGCCGCTTCTTGTTCTTGTAGCGTGTAACACCGGCAGCTTCCTCGATTATGGCGCGCCGTTCGTACGGCTTTGAGCTGAGCAGTTGCCCGATGCGCTCCTGCCCGATGATGGCGTAGCTCTCCGGCCCCAGCCCCGTGCCCATAAAAATATCCTGGATATCGCGCAGGCGGCACAGCTTGCCGTTGAGCAGGTACTCGCTTTCGCCGGTACGGAAGAGCCGCCGCGTGATCACCACCTCGCCCTTTTGCGGCGTGGTGTGGAACTTGCGCCGGCGAATCTTGAGGAGCACCTGCGGCACCTGCGGTGCGGCAGACTCTTGGATTGATGCTTTGGCTGGGGAGGCATGCGTCGCAACGCCCTCCTCGGACTCTTCTTCGACCACCTGCCCGGGCTGTTCGTTGGCGACGATCTCTTCGGCCTCGGCGGCACGCCGGCGGCGCACTTCGTTCTCGTCCCAGTCGGTGGGCCCTTCATGATCGATCGCTACCTCCGGCTCCACCGGAATCGGCCCTTCGTAGGCCTCGGGATCGATCATGGTCAGCGTGACTTCGGCCATGCCCAGCGCTTTGCGGTCACGCGTGCCGGCGAAGATCAGGTCCTGCATGTGCGAGCCGCGCAGGCTCTTCGCGCTTTGCTCACCCAGTACCCAGGTCACCCCGTCCAGGATGTTCGACTTCCCGCACCCGTTCGGCCCCACCACCACGGCAATTCCCGTCCCCGCCACCGTCAGTTCCGTGCGGTCGCAAAAGCTCTTGAAGCCGAGGATGTGAATTTTCTTTAGTTTCAGCATCGTTTCTCCGGAGAATGGCCCCCACGCCGCAGCTTGAGCGGCTGCGTTTCCTCGATCGATCTTGCCGGAAGGATTGCCGCTTGATTACAGACTTTACGGAGGTGTGACCGCAGGGTCAACGGCGGAAACGCCGGTTCTTGTGGATAAGGAGGGGCGGAATTGCAGTTCCCCGTAAACTTGTGGATTGCCGGGTTATTTTTGGCATTTCTGCCGGTTGTATGCCTGTTTTCCACAGCGCTGAACCGGCCTCAATCGGCGTTGCGCTAATAACCAGGTTGATTCCGGCGGTGCTCAAAAAACCGGCACCGCTTTTTGTGGTCGCGGTGACTTGAGTGCCGCAGCTCCGAGTTATATCATCTCTGGTTTTGCAATGGCCTATGCAAAAGTTCCAATCCACTCGGCAATTCCTGGCCAGCATTCCTTGAGGGTTTTGGTCCCCATGAACAGGCCAATGTGTCCTCCCGAAACAAGCTTCTTGACGATGTGCTTCTTGTGGGTCCCAAGAAATTTCTCGGCATCAAAAACCTGTTCCTTCGGCGTGATGTCGTCCTCGTCACCGGCAAGGAGATAAACCGGACAGGTGATGTCCTTCAAAGACAAGCTTTTTCCCAGCCCGATGAATTCTCCCCTGGCGAGGCGATTCTCTTTGAAAAGCTGCTGGACCGCCTGAAGATAAAAAGCGCCGGGCAAATTGACTGGGTTCTCGTACCACCGCTCAAATATTTCGGTGCGCTCAATATAGTTCTTCTCCTCTATGTGTTCGTAGAGGTCAAGGTACTTCTCCAATTGCTTCTCCGGATGCATGCTCTTCCAGCCGGCGAGCATAAATTGCCCCAGCAAAAGGCCGTCGCCAGCGGTCACTAACCCTTCAAAGAAAGACATCGGCAGCTTGTGGGCGATCTTTTTGATGGCGCCGTCGCCTGCGTCGGTGTCGATAGGCGCTCCCGCGAGCACCAGGCTCCGCACTTTTTCAGGAAATAGCGCAGTGTACATCGCGCTCAACCAGCCACCCTGGCAAAGGCCAATCAGGTGTACAAGGTTGCCCGCCTTTTCAATCGCTTTGTCAAGATCGCCGAGGTATTTGTCGATGTCGAAATCCTTCATCTCCGGCGTGGCGCTCTTCCAATCCGTCACCAGAACACGCTTCAAATGGCCAGCTTGCAGAGTCTCAACCAGGCTCTGACCCTTCGCGTAATCGGCGATTGTGGCGCTGTGCCCTGCATAGGGAGCGTCGACCAGAACGGGTATGTCCGTGCTCCCTTTCTCGTGCGGGGAAAAGTCACGCAGCCGCATGGTATCGAGGTCCATGAGTATGCGGTTTCTGGTGGCCCATTCGGGTTGTGGCGGGAATGTGATTTCCTCTGCTTCGGCAAGAAAGAGGAGATTGTCCTCGTACATCCTCAACCCTTCCTCTTCGAGCTCGATGGCGGCTGCAAGGGGCCAGAGCGCTGGAACGCTATGCTCCTGGCGATTCTTGGTAGCGCGCCGTGCGGTTGCGGTGGGTCGTGGGTTTGTAGTCGTACTCATATCTTCTTTCTCCTGCCCGCGTTCTGCGCAGGCGATAATTCATTATCGCTGTCGATGGCCGGTTTTGCCGTGGGATGGGGTTAACGATCCGCGCGTCACCCCTTCTTCTACTTAATGCTTCTTGAAGCTTCCGCGGCCGCCCAAATCCTCAACTCTTCTCGATCGTCAGTCCCGTCCGCTCCGCGATCAGCCGCGCCACCTTCGCCGGCCTGAGAAACGTGTATGACGAATATTGCGCAAAACTTCCGTCTCTTCCCGTCACGGTGAACTGGTACGCCCTGCCCACACGTTTCCGCCGGATGGACGCAACGGTCTCCCAGGCCATGAAGAGGTCTATGGGCTTCTTTTTCGTTCCCATGTGGAATTCCACGCCGCGCTCGTCCACCCGCGCGCGGTTGCGCGCCATCTTACTTCCCATCTGCCACATGTACGGGCAGAGCACGCCGATGAAGAAAGCCCCGAAGAGCCACGAGATGGCATTGTATATCCGGGTAAAGCTCCACGGCGTCTGCTCCGTTGGAAACAAGATTGAGCCCACCATCAGCAGCATGCCCAACGATATGAAGGCAGCGGCAATAGACAACAAGAAGAGAAAGCCGAGCAGAATCCTGTTGTTCCGCACCACGACCGTCTTTGCGCGCAAACTCGCAATCTGCGAATCGACAATTCCGCCTCCGTTCACCCGCCAACCTCCTATCCAATGTGCCTTAGAGCCGTTTCGTAATTGACCGAGTCGAGCACGATGCGGTTTTGCATCATGGCACGACTTCAGTTGCGCCGCAAGCAGCTGATAATAAAGATAGGGCTTTAGCCCCTGCTCCCGGATCCACAACCGCTGCGCCCGCCCGCTCGACCGCCTGGCTCCAGGGCAAACCCGCCCGCCCGCGCGAGCCAGGATGCGACACGCGCGGGCCGGCGAAAACCACAAACTTCCGTTTTGCCGATGCGAACACTCCGCTCTTGGTCAGGCAAGATCGTACCGATCCGCGTTCATCACTTTGTTCCACGCCGCCACGAAGTCCTTCACAAACTTCTCCTTCGAGTCGTTCGTTGCGTAGACTTCCGCGATGGCACGGAGCTGGGAGTTTGAACCGAAAATGAGATCGATACGCGTCCCGGTCCACTTGATTGCGCCCGTCTTGCGATCATGCCCTTCATAAACGCCTTCCTGAGTCGAGGAGGGCTTCCACTCGGTTGACATGTCGAGCAGGTTGACGAAGAAATCGTTGGTCAGCGTTTCGGGCCGGTTGGTGAAGACGCCATGCTTGGACTGCCCAAAGTTCGCGTTCAGCATGCGCAGGCCGCCAACCAGAACCGTCATTTCAGGAGCCGTCAGCTTTAACAACTGTGCCCGATCCACCAGCAGCTCTTCGGCCGAGCTGTGGTGCCCGGGGCGAAGGTAGTTGCGGAAGCCGTCCGCGGTCGGCTCCAATACGGCGAAGGAGGCCACATCGGTCTGCTCCTGAGCAGCATCCGTGCGTCCCGGCAAGAATGGAACCTTCACGTCGTAACCGGCCTTTCTTGCGGCTGCATCGATGGCCGCGCAACCGGCAAGAACGATCAGATCGGCGAGCGAGACCTTCTTTTTGCTTCGCTTGCCGTTGGATTGAGCGCTGTTGAAGTCCTTTTGGATCGTCTCCAGCGTGGAGAGAACCTTGGCCAGCGCTTTCGGCTGGTTCACCTCCCAATCCCTTTGCGGCGCCAGGCGAATGCGCGCTCCGTTAGCCCCGCCACGCTTGTCGGAGCCGCGGAAGGTGGATGCCGAAGCCCAGGCAGTCGAGACCAGCTCGGAAATCGACAGACCGGAGGCCAGGATTTTGGCGCTGAGGGCAGTGATGTCCGCGGCGTCGATGGGATCATGATCGGCCTTGGGAACCGGGTCCTGCCAGATCAGCTCTTCTTTCGGTACCAGAGGGCCGAGGTAGCGGGAGATTGGTCCCATGTCGCGATGCGTGAGCTTGAACCACGCCTTGGCGAACGCGTCTTCAAGCTCCTTCGGATGCTCATGGAAGCGCCGGGCGATGGGCTCGTAGATCGGGTCCATTTTCAGGGCCAGATCCGTGGTGAACATCATCGGAGCGTGGCGCTTCGACTTATCGTGAGCATCGGGAACGGTGCCCGCCGCGGCTCCGTTTTTGGGAGTCCACTGGTTCGCGCCAGCCGGGCTCTTCACCAGTTCCCACTCATAGCCGAAAAGGTTTTCGAAGTAATTGTGGTCCCACTTTACGGGGTTGGTGGTCCATGCGCCTTCGAGGCCGCTGGTGATGGTGTAGTCGCCATTGCCCGTGCCCAGGCTGTTTTTCCAGCCCAGGCCCTGCTCTTCAATGGGCGCGCCCTCGGGCTCGGGGCCGACGTGCTTGATGGGATCGCCTGCGCCGTGGGCTTTGCCGAAGGTGTGGCCGCCGGCAATGAGCGCGACGGTCTCTTCGTCATTCATTGCCATGCGCCCGAAAGTCTCGCGAATATCCACTGCCGCGGCAAGTGGATCGGGCTTTCCATTGGGACCTTCTGGGTTCACATAAATCAGGCCCATCTGCACAGCGCCGAGCGGACTGTCCAGCTGGCGTTCGCCCTTGTAGCGCTCGTCCCCCAGCCACGTCCCCTCGGGCCCCCAGTAGACGTCCTCTTCGGGCTCCCACACGTCCGCGCGGCCGCCGCCAAAACCAAAGGTCTTGAAGCCCATCGATTCGAGCGCGACATTGCCGGTGAGAACGATGAGGTCGGCCCAGGAAAGTTTCTTGCCATACTTCTGCTTGATCGGCCAGAGCAGGCGGCGCGCTTTGTCCAGGCTCACATTGTCCGGCCAGCTATTAAGCGGCGCGAATCGCTGTTGGCCGGAACCTGCTCCGCCGCGGCCGTCGTGGATACGGTATGTACCCGCGCTGTGCCATGCCATGCGAATGAAAAGCCCACCGTAGTGACCGTAGTCGGCCGGCCACCACTGCTGCGACGATGTCATCAACGCATGCAGGTCCTTGATTACGGCATTCAGGTCGAGGCTCTTGAATTCCTTGGCGTAATTGAAATTTGGGTCCATAGGATCCGACAGAGAAGAATGCTGATGAAGGATCTTCAGGTTGAGTTGATTCGGCCACCAGTCCGCGTTCGTCAGCGGCGCTTTGTGCCATTTGTTGTCAGTAGCGCCCAATGCCGGGCATTTCGTTTCTTTCGTTTCTGTCGTCACTTTTTTACTCCTTGTTGCCGGGACCTCCGCCCCGCTGTTGTGGTGCGTCATTTCTCCAGGTATTCATCCGCTTTCTGAATCGATACCCTGAATAACTCCGACAAACTATGAGCCCATCCTGCCTTTCCCATTCGCGCAGTTCGCGCAGAGCCCCCTGATAATGAGCTCGCATTCGCGAACAATCCGCTTTCCCAGGGACCCCGAGGCGGGACGGGGCACGTCGTACCATTGCAAATCTTCCACGCTGCCACAGCGATCGCAAATGAAGTGGTGATGCTGCTTGGCCTTGACATCGAAGCGCGCGGCGCGGCCCTCGACGGCAACTTCACGCACCAAACCCGCCTGCACCAGGTCCCGCAGATTGTTATATACCGTAGCCCTTGAGGAGCGCGGGTCCAGGCGATTCACAGCCTCGAAGATTTCCGGTGCCGTGGGATGCCCGGTGTGCTCCACCAGGAATGCCATTACGCCGAAGCGCTGCGGCGTGCACCTCAAGCCGCCGGCCTCCAGGCCACGCTTTATTTCCTCGGAATCCACGCAAATTAGAATCAATCTAATGTGACATTTTGTCAAGTTGTTACTCTCTTTGCATCACCCTCTTTGTTGCGCTTCCGGGCAGAGGACGGCCAGATATCGCTCGTCGGGCAGGCGCTCCGCGACCCTGAACGGATGGACCGTCGTTTCTGCGTCCAAATCGCATCGAGTGCTAAAATCGATCAGTGCCGGGTCCTACGCGACGTAATCCCGCCAACCCCGCCAGGTCCGGAAGGAAGCAACGGTAACGGGCTAGTACGGGCGCAGTAGGTCACCCGGTACTTTTTTGGCGGTTTTCTTCATTCATGAGGTTTTTTTTGAGCGGCATGCCGGTTCCCCGCCCGCGTGTGCGCCGCAAGGAGAAATGCATTGAGCCTGACCGTTCGCCCCGTGGTGGGCCGGCGCGCCAAAATTACGGCGCTTGGTACCTACGTCCCTCCCGATGTCCTTACCAATAAAGATCTCGAAAAAATGGTCGAGACCAGCGACCAGTGGATCATGGAGCGCTCGGGAATCCGCGAGCGGCACGTGCTGGCCAAAGGGCTGGGCTTGAGCGATATGTGCACCGAGGCGGCGAAAAAGTGCCTGGCGGCGAGGGGCATAGGACCCGAGGAGCTTGAAGTTATTCTCGTCGGCACGGTCACGCCCGACATGATGTATCCTTCGACGGCCTGCCTGGTGCAGCACAAGATCGGCGCGCCGCACGTATGGGGTTTCGACGTGTCGGGCGGGTGCTCGGGATTCGTGTATGCACTGCAGGCCGGCGTGAAGATGGTGGAGAGCGGCTCGTACAAGAAGGTGCTGGTGTGCGGCGCCGACGCCAATACGCGCATGACCGATTACACCGACCGCACCACCTGTGTCCTGTTTGGAGACGGCAGCGGGGCGGTGCTGCTGGAGCCGGCTGAAGAGGGCGAGATCGGTTTCATCGATGCGGTGAACGAGATTGACGGCGCGGGCGGGGTCAGCCTGTGCCTGCCCGGGGGCGGCAGCCTGAACCCGGCCAGCCACGAGACCGTGGATAAGAAGATGCACTACATCCATCAGGACGGGCCGGCGGTGTATAAATTTGCCGTCCGCAAGATGGCCGAGGCCTCGGCGGCCGTTTTGGCGCGCAACGGCATCACCGGCGCCGACCTGGGCTGCTTTATTCCCCACCAGGCGAACAAGCGAATCATTACGGCCACCGCGGACCGGCTGGGCATGGCCCCGGACCGCGTGATTATCAATATTGAAAAGTACGGCAACACGTCGTCGGGAACCATCCCCCTGGCCATGGAGACGGCCATCGAAGAAGGCAAGCTGAAAAAAGGCGATCTGGTGCTATTGGCCGCCGTGGGTGCGGGCTTCTCGGTGGGAAGCGTGCTACTGCGCTGGGAGTTCTGACGAGCAGCGGAGCGAGCGGCGCTGGCGGGGTTAGCGGCGCTAGCGAGGCAGTGAGTCAGAATGTCTGCGAATCAGGAAGCCGGTAGCCAGTAGTTCGGTGCTAGAAGCTGGAAGCTAGTTCGTCATATACTGTGCTCCACAAACGCTGGCTCCAGGAGCCGGCGGAACGAAGCAAAGCGGAGGGCAACCATGGATGTGGCATTGACCGCAAGAAAAGGGAAGATCTCCAAGGGAATGCGCACACAGGCTGAGGAGGGGATGGAACGCATCGGCCGCATGCTGGGCCGGAGCGCGCGCGCTAGCATCACCTTCAGCGCAGAAAGGCATGTCCAGATTGTCGAGTTGACGATACAAGCCCGAATGCAGAAATTTGCCGCGACGGGCAAGGCCGACACGCCGGATGCGGCGCTCCGCCAGGCCATGGCGCACGCCGAACTTCAGGCCCAGCGGTTCCGTGACAGGCGCCTGGGAAGCAAACGCCTGCCGAAAGGCGAGAAGGTGCTCACGGCTCCGCCGGTTTCACGGCCCAAGGCGCGCGCCAAGATGGTTAGCGACGCCGAAGAGACGCAGCCGTCCCCTTCCGCAAACCATGCGCGAGCATCCATCGCGGTCCACTCCTTTCCCGCCCGCGCTACAGTGGTCGAGCCGCACGTAATCAGCAACAGCGAGGCCATCGCGCTCAAGCCGATGACCATTGAAGAAGCCGTGAAAGATACCGAGTTCCGCGACCGCGATTTGCTCATCTTCCGCACCGCATCGGGAGAAATGTATGTGCTCCATCGCCGCCGCGACGGCGAAATGGAGTTGGTAGAGATTCCCTAGCGTCCTGTCTCTAAAGTTCGCCGCATAAATGCCCTGTCATCGTGAGCGAGTCGAAAGACCTGCATTTGATGACTGCGCGGCGCAGGGTCCGCGTTCGTTTCCCATTGCGAAGCCGGAAATGCGCGGCGCGCAGGGCTCGCTCGGAATTCGCTCTGGGGCAGACTTTGGTGGCACGTGCTGACCGATTTAGGGGATGGATGGGCTGCACTGCGCCGCATACGATCTGGTATATGGCAGCACCTGTAGTCAGGGCCCGGATAAACCCGGAGCGGAAGCGCACGCTAGCGGCAACGGGAGCGCCTCCCAGGGAGGCCTTTGGATTGAATTTTCAGCAAAACGCGAACCCCGATGTACAGTTGGAGGTTCTCAACGGCCTTCCGGTTCTGGTTTTTCTTGAGCGGGCAGGGAAGATTGTCTTTGCCAACACGGAAGCGCGCGAGATGCTTGGCTTGACCGACGGAGCGTGGTTTCACTGCGCGGTCGAGGACGTGCTGTGGGGACTGTTTCCCGGAACGGCGGAGCCGCAGACGCTGTTGACGGGCACGCGGCGCAGCAGCCCGTTTCATGCCACGCTACCGGCGAAGAATGGCCAACTGGTGCCGGTCGAAGGCACCTACAGCATTTTGAATGCGGAGATGCGCGACGCGGTGATCGTGGCCCATCCCAGCGAGGGACGCGAGCGCGCACCCAAATCGCGGCTGATGGAAGACGTGCTGGCCAGCCTGCCCGAGGCCGTCGCCATCGAGCACCAAAGCCATATTTTGTACACCAATCCGGCATTTACCCGCATGTTCGGCTACACCGCTGAGGAAGCTGGCGGCGGCAGCGTGCGGGAACTGATTGTTCCGGAGACGCGCTTCAACGAGAGTGCGGCGCTGCTAAAGACCGTCGACGAGCGCGGCAGCGCCACGGTGGAAACGGTGCGCATGAACAAGGCGGGCGAACTGGTGGATGTGAGCCTGCAGATTGCGCCGCTGCTCGTCAACGGCGCCAAAGCGGGCTACGTGTTCACCTTCCGCGACATCGGCGATTACAAGCAGACCGAAGCCAAGCTGCAGCATGATGCCATGCACGACGTGGTGACGGGATTGCCCAACCGCGCGCTGTTTCTTGACCGGCTCAACCTCACGTTCAGCCGCCGCGTGCGCAATCCCGATTATGGCTTCGGCGTGATCTATATTGACCTTGACCGCTTTAAGGAAATCAACGACGCGCTCGGTCACGCTGCCGGCGATGTTCTGCTGACGGCGGTTGCCGGGCGGCTTCGCTCCTCGCTGCGCCCCCAGGACTCGGCTGCCAGGCTGGGTGGGGACGAGTTTGCGGTCCTGGTGGAAAACATTGTCAGTACCAACGACCTCGAGATCGTGTCCGAGCGCATATTGCAGGAGATCAAGCGTCCTTTCGACATCTTTGGGCACGTCATCGAGGCCGGCGCCAGCATCGGCGCGGCCATGGCCGGACCGGACCATACGGCGCCCGAATTACTCATCCGCGACGCGGACTTTGCCATGTACCGCGCCAAACAAGCGGGTGGCAGCCGCTTCGAGATCTTCGACAAACACCTTGAAGTGTGCGTCAGCAGCCAGCAGGAGCGCGAGCGCGAGCTGCGCACCGCTTTGAACAAGCGGTTGTTCGCCTTCCAGTATCAGCCAATTTACCGGCTCGCCACTGGCAAACTGGAGGGTTTCGAATCGTTGTTGTGCCTGCGCCGGGCCGACGGCACGGTGGAGAATTGCAGCGACCTGCTCGAGATTGCGGAGGAAACCGGCCTTTCCATCCTCCTGGGGCAGGAAACACTCGACGCCATATGCGGGCAGTTGCGCAGTTGGACCGATCGCTTCCCGCATCAGGGTCCGTTCGTGACCGTCAACCTGACGCGGCGCCAACTTTACCAGCACGACCTGATCGCGCAATTAAAAAAGGCTCTTGCGGCCAGCGGCGCCGATCCTTCGCGGCTCATGTTCGAGGCGCCGGAGAGCGCATTTAACGAGAACCCGGATGCGGCGGTAGCCATTCTGCAACGCCTGGCGGACTGCCACGTGCGCGTTGCTTTGGACGATTTCGGAAGTAATCTCGCGCCGATGAATTACCTGGTGAATTTTCCCGTCAGCACGGTGAAACTGGCCCCCAGGCTGACTGCGGGCGCAGTTTCGCCCGGCCGGAGGCAAGCAGTAATGGAGTCGCTCATCCGCCTCGGCCACACATTGGGCCTGGAAGTTGTCGCCCAGGGAATCGAGACCCCGGAACAGCTCGCGAGGCTCGTGCGCATGGGTTGCGCCTTGGGTCAGGGGCCGCTATTATCTCCCGCTCTCGAACCGGCGCAGGCGCTCAAGCAGGCTGAAACCGGCCGCTGGACGATCGTGCCCAAAGCCTGAATCCAGCCGCATGCGGCATGCTGTCTTGCCTGCCGGTGTAGCATGAACCCATGACGCCGAGGACGTCCGTGCGCAAAGCGGTCCCATCGCGAGCGGCTGCACGCAAGCAGAAAGCGGCAGCTACGCCAACCAAGGAGTTGGTAATTGTCACCGGAATCTCCGGCGCGGGCAAAGCTTCGGCGCTCAAGGCTTTTGAAGATCTTGGATTTCACTGCGTCGACAATCTGCCGCTGGAGTTGCTGCCCCATTTCGCCGCATTGGTCAGCAGGTCTGGCGAAGTGGACCGGGCCGCCATTGTGGTGGACGTTCGCGAAGGCTCAACCCTCGATCGCCTGCCCGATATTCTGAAGAGCGTAAAAAAGCTGCTTCACACGCGGGTGATTTTTCTTGACGCTCAGGACGCGGCGCTCGTGCGGCGCTACTCCGAGACGCGGCGTCCGCACCCCCTTGGCCGTTCGGAGACGGTGTGGCGCTCGATTGTCGAGGAGCGGCAACTTCTTGACCCCATCCGCAACGTAGCCGATACGCTCATCGACACCTCGAACTTCAACGTGCACGAACTGCGTGCCGACATCCTTGCCCGCTTCGGCCATCAGGACGAAACCAAGCGCCTGTTGGTCTCCTGCCTGAGCTTCGGTTTCAAAAATGGCGTCCCGCTCGACGCGGACATGGTCTTCGACGTGCGTTTTCTGCCCAATCCTCACTTCGTGGCCGAGTTCCGCAAGAAGACAGGGCTCGATCCGAAGGTGGCTGCGTACGTCCGCGGCTTTCCGCAGACGCAGGAGTTTCTCGATCGCGTGACCAAGCTGATGCTTTACCTTCTGCCGCATTACGTGGAGGAAGGCAAGAGCTACCTGACCGTGGCCTTCGGCTGCACCGGCGGCCAGCACCGCAGCGTGATGATGGCCGAAGAGATCGCCAGGCGTATTGAGAAGGCCGGCTACCAGGTGAAGGCGCTGCATCGGGACATGGTGCGCGGCTAGATCAAATTCGAAAAATAGTGTGAGAGTACATCGCTAAGGGACCTGGGTCGCGGCGACGGCGGCAAACGTGAGGTCGTCTGCAGTGCTGCGGTACTGCTCGCGCCACAGGTCGAACAGCCGGCCATAACTGAGCGTCAGGTACTCCGCAGGGTCCACGCCGAGACGCGCCGCGGCGCGGTCGATCCACTCGGCGGAGCCCTCGAGTTCGGCGTAGTCGCCAATGGGAGTCTCGTCGATAACGCAGTGGCCTTCGCCATCCTGCCACTCGGTGCGCCATTTTTCGTAGCGGAATGCGGCGACGAGGCCGAGCGATAAGAAAAACTCGGCGAGCGCATTGCCGTCGGCGATCGCGGTTTCAGTTTCAATTCGGTGTTTGTGACGGTCTTCAGCAGGCCCGCCGACCGGCAGCCGCTTGTGCGTCAGCGTGCAGCGGCCCGCATAGTTACGGATTCGGAGAATCTCGGTGCGCGCGCGCATCTGGCGGTCAGCAGTGTCGTAGAGAACGTTGCTCTCAAAGCTGCGCGGCGTTTGCAGGTGAAAACCGCTGGCCTCCAGGCGCTGCGCGAGGGCGGCGAGATCGGCGACGCGGAATTTGATTTCGGTTTCGATGGCCATCGTCGTAGTGTGAACAGACCCCAGACCGTGAGTATAAAGGCCGCTGGCCGCAGCCGGCTCGCGAAGGCGACAATGGAAGAGTGAAGACACTGCACCTCACCGTCGATCCCGGCCAACTGGAAACCCCGGAGGCCGAAGCGGCGCTCCGTTGCGCTGCCGCGATTCTGCGCGCGGGAGGGCTGGTGGCGCTGCCCACGGAAACGGTTTATGGGCTGGGAGCGAATGCGCTGGACCGGGCAGCGGTAGAGAGAATCTTCAAGGCCAAGCAGAGGCCGGCGTGGGATCCGATCATTGTGCATATTTCCAGCGAAGCCATGCTGGAAGGGCTGGTGGAAGAGGTTTCGGAGACGGCGCGGAAGCTGATGAAAGCCTTCTGGCCGGGACCGCTTACGCTTCTGCTGCCGCGGACGTCCGCCGTGCCCGACGCGGTAACGGCCGGGCGGCCACTCGTGGGAGTGCGCATGCCATCGCACCCGGTGGCGCTCGCGCTGATCCGGCGCGCGGCAGTTCCGGTGGCCGCGCCCAGCGCCAATCGCTTTGGCCACGTCAGCCCCACCACCGCCGCGCACGTGCTCGACGATCTGGAGGGGCGGATCGATGCGGTGCTGGACGCGGGCCCTACGCCGCACGGCGTCGAGTCTACGGTGCTCGATCCCTCGTCAAGCCCGATGACGATCTACCGGCCGGGCGCGGTGACCGAGGAGCAGATTCGAGCCGTCGCGGGCCCGGTGGAGGTTTACCGGAAAGCAGAAGCGCTGCGGCACAAGCCGCCGGAAGCGCTGCCGTCGCCCGGCGTGGGACTGCGCCACTATGCGCCCAGGGCACGGCTGGTGCTGGTCGATGCGCCGTTGCTGGGCTCGCCGGTTTTCGGCACGCCGCTCGGGGAGTTGGGCGCGCGGCTCGAGGAGGCAGCAAGCGTCGCGTCGCGTGAGCGGCCAGGTGAGCGGCTGGGCGTGATGCTGCCTGAGGGAGTAGCCGCGCCGGCCGGCATTGCGGCCGGGTGCGTGTACGCGTGGGGCAGTTGGAGCGCGCCCGAAGAGCTCGCCCAGAGGCTTTACGCCGGCCTGCGCGCGCTCGATGACGCAGGATGCACTGTGATTCTCTGCCCGCTGCCGGACGCAAAAGGGCTGGGTGCGGCGATCAGGGACCGGCTGCTGAAAGCAGGGAACGAGGGAGCGAAGCTAAAAGCTAAAAGCTAAAAGCTAAAAGCTAGAAGCGCGCTTTACCCGTTGTCGCCCAGCTTGTACATGTACTTGATCGCGGACTTGTAGATCAGGTTCTTGGTCCGCCCGCGCACCTTGAGCGAATTGCGATCGTACCACTCGATGCAACCGTCCAGACGCTCGCCGTCTTCCAGCACAATCACCATCGGCGTCCGCGACTGGATCTGCTTCTGCAGGTAGAAGAGTTCGGCGTGGTGGTTGGATGCATCTCTCTCCTCGCTAAAAGCCGGGAAGCGGAAGGGCGGCGGCGCGGGGAGGTTTTTTCTCGTGTGCCTGGTAAACCGGCCGGGCTCGAACCCGCGCGATGTAGGCAGAATCGAGTTTATGCTCATTGGGGAACGATCCTTCCTCGAATCATTGAAAAACCGTAACCGCCGCGATCTTTCTCAAAAAATCGTTCTGCCGGTCCGCGGGAACAGCCCAAATCGCAACAAGATGCAATACAACAACTTTGTTCTACGCCGCAGGAAGATACACGATGACACTCTCGCGCTTGAGGGAGATGCGGGTCTCAGCGTCCCTGACCTGAACCGGAGAACTCGTATTCAAAAGATGCCTGGAGACTAACGGAGGTTGCTCTTTCATTCTGCGGCGAACCGGGCCCAGCGTCAAGAGGGAGAGATACAGGGGTGCAGCTCTACCAGACGTTCATCTACATGCTTGATTCCGGGTCCATGGTTCGCTCTACTCCCTATTGGCTACTCCCTACTCCCTCGTTCCGAGGCTCACTGCCATGGCGTCAAGCGAGAGCGAACGCAGCAGGTTGCGCCGCATGCCCTGTTCCACCTGCACCAGTGCGCGGGCTGCGCCGTCGATCCACTCGACGGTGAGGCCTTCGGCCAGCCTGGGGAGTTCGGCGGCAAGATCGACGTTGCGGATCAATGTGGGGGTCCCGGCGACTAGAAGCAGCAAATCCTCCACGAGGCTGCCCAGGGCGCGGAGCAGGTTCACAGTCTTCTCCTGGCCATCGGCCCCGGCGCGGTAGCTCTCGGTGGCGTGGAACAGAGCGGAATAATCCGGCTCACGGAGCGCGGTGCGCAGGATGACGAGCGCGTCTTGACGGCTTAAAAGATACGCACTGAGATCGACCGAGAGCGCTCGCCCCACGGCGCCTTCGGCCAGGCGGGCAGCCAGCGCGCGCTCCTGCGGGCGCAATTCGGGCCGGCGTCTGGCAAGCAGATCTTCGATGGCGGCGGCTGGCAGCGCGCCCAGACGGTGAATGACGGCGCGCGAGCGAGTGGTGGGCAGAAGCTCCTGGGGATTTTCCGTGAGCAGGATGAGCGTGGAGTGGTCAGGCGGCTCTTCGAGAAGCTTCAGCAGGCTGTTGGCTGCCTCTTTCATGAAGGCCGAAGTGGTGAAGATGGTAAACGCGCGCCGCGCCTCGACCGGCGGGCGATAATAGGCGGCGTGGATCGCCTGGCGCACCTGGCCCAGCTTTATCAGCAGTTGCGGCGGGTCGGGTGGAACCACGAGAACGTCGGGGTGGGTCTGGATGAGGATGCGCGTTTCGCGCTTGTCGGTGTCGCGCATGTCGTCGCGCGCGCTCACGGCTTCATCCACCAGCGCATCCAGATTGGCGGCCTCGGCGATGCGCTTGCAATTGGAGCAGACGCCGCAAAAGTCGGGCAGGCCGTCGCATTCAGGGGGATTGAGGCAGTTGACAGCCTGGGCCAGCATGAGCGACAGCGTGTATTTGCCCGCGCCACGCGGCCCGGCGAGAATGAGCGAATGCGGAAACCGGCCGGAGCGCACGCTCTCGCGCAGGTGCGTGACGGTGGCCGTGTTGCCGAGGAAGTCCTGGAAGCCCACCGAGTGAGAATAACAGGCTCATGTTTCAGGTTTCAGGTGTCAGGTGTCAGGGAAACTCCGATTGAGCCGGTGCCTTGAAGGGGCACGGCTTCACAGCTTGCTGAAAAACTCAACCGGAGGCGGCTTTGTAACAAGGGCACGGCTTCAGCCGGGCCGCAAATGTCGCAAAATGAGTGTGGGCTTCAGCCCCTGCCGCGTTCGCCCCTCTATCTTCGCCGCTCATTTGCACTTTTTCAGCAAGCTGTTTAGCCGTGCCGTAAATGTCACGAAGTCAGCGGGGCTTTTAGCCCCTGAGGGATGGTCTTCTGTTCAGCGGACCACTTATCGGAGTTTACTTAGCGGACACGGCAGGCATCAGCGCCAGATCGATGATCCGAGTCTCTTATTGGTTGGGGTGGTCGTGGCGCCACTTCCAGTATTCTTTCTGGTCTCTGGCGTTGCGCTTCTCATAGTCGACGTGTTCGCGATGGGTTTCATGCTCCCACTGCGTGTAGTAAACATCCTCGCCGGGCCCGTAAACGCGTGCGTGCACCGCGCAACCGGTGCTGAGCGCGGGCAACGCGATTGCCGCTGCCAGCAGGAGACGGGAGAAATTCCTGAACATCGAATGCATAGCCACTCCTTCCGCTACGAGTCCGATGCCGCGAAGCGCCGTTCAGGTTGGCCGTCAGGGGCCGGCGAGTCGGCAGGCCAGTGAGTCAGCAAGCCAGCGAGTTACCGAATCGGCGGGTCAGGAAATGTGAGGGCCTGGACAGTCTGCAGAAAAACTCGACTGCAGGCGCTTTGTAAAAAGGGCACGAGTTTACTCGTGCCGATAAGGCCAATAAAATGAATTGGGCTTTAGCCCCAGCCAGGCTCATTTCTGCCCCAACGGCCGAGTTCAGGAGTTTTTCCGCAGCCTCTTAAGCCGCTACCTCTTGCAGGCAATCTCTTCCGCAGCCTCGTAAACCCCCGTACCCTGCAAAATTCGATGCGCCGGGGGCATGCGTGGCGCCCGGCGGCGGGAATTTTTTGCCGCGCTAGAGAGCCGTGTTTTGAGGGCCGCGTTAGAGATTGGCAAGAAGGCTGGATGGAAGCGTGGCCGTGACCACCACGCGCTCGCCGTGCTGGGTGACTTCGGCCGTTTGCAGCAGCTCCTTGAGGGCGTTGTTGGCGGTGTTCTTGCCGAGCGGCGCGGTAAAACCGCGCGCCAGGGTGACGAGCGTGGCCAGCGCGGCGGCCTGGCTGGCGGCTTTGTCTTCGCTGGGAGCGATCTCTTCAACGCGCACGCGGAGAGAGCCGGGCACGGGCAAAGCCGGGGCCACGCTGGCGATGATGGTCGAGTCGGCCTGCAGCGGCAGTGAAAGCCCGAAGACTCTAATGGCGCCGCTCTCAGAGAAAGGCAGTCCGATTTGGCCCATGCCCCACGCGACAGAAAGCAGGGGCACGTCGTGGTAGTGGCGCCCCAGCAGCGAGGAGCCGGAAAAGGGCAGCGCGGCGGTGCGATGGCGGTCGACGATCGAGTGAATCTGCTCGGGCGTGGGCGTGTTGGAGACGGCCACCACGTCATAGCCGATTTGCGTCACGCGCACCGTGCGGCCCTCTGACGGGATGCTGTAGATGGTGTGGCCGGCGTAGGTTTCGCGTGAAGCGGCGTGGGCGTCGAGCCAGGAATTGAGGCGCTTGCCGGTGATTTTGCCCACCAGCACCATCGAATAAGCAACGGGACCGTTGGGGCCGTTGGGATCGGGCATGCGGTGCAGCGCGATGGCTACCTGGTCCAGGTCGCGCTCCGGATCGATGCCGATGGATTCAATGAACTCCTTGTACTCGGGCACGCGCTCGGGCGGCTTCAGGCTGTTATTGAAGAAGGCGCGGATGGGCTTGAGGTTGATGTACACGATGCCGTCGGACTCGGGCAGCAGGCGCGCGGCCTCAGGTGGCGCTTTGGAGCGCAAAAAAACCGCAACGGCCAGCAAAAGCAGGACCGCGGCGACGATCAAAAGCGTTCTGCGCGTGCGCCGTTTCATGCTGGAGTGACCGGAGGCATCAGGAAAAGGCTAACACCTCCGGCCGCCGGCAATAGGGGAATCACGGGCCCGTCTTTTCGAGATTCGCCGCCAGGTTGCGTGCTTCCCCGGCGCCGGTATCGATCGACCGCTCCCATGGCGCATAGCCGTCTTTCGCGATTCTGATGGAATGCGTTCCCGGCCTGAGCTTGATCAGGCTCGGCGTGTTGCCGGCATAGGCGCCATCGATTGTGATCTCCGCTCCCGCAGGGGTTGACGACAACTGCACGGCGGCAAAGGCGGGAGGGGCGGGCTGCGCGGCGCCGGCCATCTGTGCGGTCGCAATGCTCGGCGTCGGGGGCCAGGGCACACGTGGCCCGGCAGGAATGCTGGACAGGTTGATCTCTTTGAGCGCCTTCTTGATCGGGTCCGCCGCAAAACTCCCGGTTAACATACCTGCATTTTCAGAAACCTGCGCTTTTCCCGCGGCGTGAAAAGGACAATTGCTGAACAACGCCGTGGTCGTGAGCATTTTTGCCAGTACGTGATCGCTGAGCCGGTAAATATTGATTTCTAAAGTGAACTTTCCGATGCAGCCTCCAAGACCGCCTACTGTAAAGCCGGTGAACTTACCTTCGATTACAAGCGAGTTGGCGGCCGCTGCGTCAGTCACCGAAGCGCCCTCATCGCCAACGTGATCGGCTTCTCTCTTCAGGAGAGAGCGGATGCGGGCGTCGAAAGCATTGATGAAGTCCTGCGGCTGTGACATTCCATTCGCATTGGTAAAGCGCTCGACGGCAATGGTGTCGAATTGGTGTTCTAGGGCTCTGGCGGCCGGTGGCGCCGCGGCCAGAACCAGACAGAGGAATAGAAAACAAGGCGTAAGGCGTTTCATCACAGTTCTCCTTTCCCGGCGCGGATCCAGCTTCACATCACGGGTTGGTCTTCTTGAGATCGGCGATGAAGTTGCGCGTCTCTCCGCCTTCGGTTTCGATGGACCGCACCCAGGGCAAATAGCCAGTCATTGTCATTTTGATGGCGTGCGCGCCCGGCTTGAGGTTGACGGTGCTGGGCGTGCTGCCCACATAGTTGCCGTCGATGGCGATCTCAGCTCCGGCGGGGTCTGAGGCCAACTGCACGGAAGCAACGGCGTCGGGGCCGGAGGGCGCGGTTCCGGGAGTGGGTGCGGCGCCGGGTGCGGCGGCGGCAGCACCGGGCGCTGCGGGAGGAATCGTGGACAGGCTGACGCCTCTGAGCGCTTGGAATATCAAACCTCCGGCACTTTCCCCTGTATAAAACGCATAGACCTTATCTTTGTGATCGCCGTTGACCGGGAACAGCGATGCTACACTCCAGGTTTTAACTACCGCATGATCGCTGAGCCGGTAGATGCTAATTTCCAATTGCAGCTTCCCAGGCGTGAGGAAGCTACCACCTTCATGCGAGAGAAACTTGCCTTCAATCACAAGCGAATTAGCGGCCGCGGCATCGGGAACGGTCGTTCCCTCTTCCACAACCAGGGTGGCAGTCTTGTACTTGGTCAGTACGGTGCGCATGTTGTCAGCGAACATACTGATGAAATCCTGCGACTGGGCCATGCCGTTGGCATTGGTGAAGTGCTTGACGACGATGGTGTTGAACTGCGGCGGCCCCGAGGCTTTGGCGGCCAACGGTGCGGCCAGAACGAGAATCGAGAGCAGAAGTAAGAACGGAAGAGAACGTTTCATTGGGGGCCCCTTTCTCAGTGCAAATTCGGCTGCGAATCCTTGAGTCCTTGATTCATGGCCCTCTTTTTTTGAGGTCGGATGGGGGCGGAGTTGGGTCGGCGAATCATCCCCCAGGACCGGGCAGAGTGATTCGCCAGCCAGCCGATTCAGTTGCTTGGTGGCGGCGGTGGAGGCGCAATCGGCGTCACGGCCTCGGTAGAAGCGGAAGCAGGTGCGGGAGATGGTGCAGGAGGCGGCGCACCGGTTGGAGACGGTATGTGAAGGCAGATGTCCCTGATGGCCTTTTCGACGGTGGTTTGCTTGGTGGCATAGACCATATCGCCATCGTTCTGGAAGAGCGACCCGCCATCAACCTTTGCGGCGCCTGAAAGGGCTAACCCCGTAAGGCCGCCTAGAGCAAACATCGTGCTGCGCTCGCCTCCTCTGCGGCGAAAGACAAGTACGTAATCCGCCCGGTCAGGGTTGTTAGAGGCGATGACGTAAGCGGGGCAAACTTTTTGGATGTCGGCTTGCACCTCGACCGTTCTTGGATCATCACCTGCCAGTACATGAGATGTTGCCCCAGCCGAGCCGCCGTGCCTGTTGCCCGACGCCATCGCAATTCCGTTGGCCTCAAATATGGGGTGGTCCGTAACGTAGACCCGGACCTTCCCGTCTGTGGAGTGAAATGGAGGTGGCGGGGGAGCCTGCGGCGCGGCGACCTGATCGGCCGGAGGCTGAGGCGCGAC
>CAWKFD010000014.1:0-9328 GCA_963848805.1 uncultured Acidobacteriaceae bacterium
GCCAGCAAATGAGCCAGAACCGGGCTCTCAGCCTTCGTACTTGAAAGACAACAGCACTCGCGTACGATAGGCCACCACCTTGCCCCTCTCGACTTTCATGTCCATCTTCACCACCTCGGCAACGCGCAAATCCCGCAGCGAATGCGAGGCGGTTTCCACCGCACGCATTGCTGCACGCTCCCAGGACTCCGTGCTGGTGCCGATTACCTCCACCACTTTGTAGACTGAATCCTCGTGCTTCTCCATGATCCTCTCCTGTTCTTGACAAAGATTTCCAATTTGGCTTTCTGATCCGAAGTCAGCTTACACCCGATCGTCTGGCTCGCAGTGGATTTCTTGAAGCGCCTTCCTCCGAGCGCCTTCGGGCGCCCGCGGATGGCTTTCCACGCCCGTTGCCCTCGGCATCGTGGTTGACCATCGCGCGTTCGAAGAATCATAGGAGACGAGCTTCCTGGCGGTTCGCCGCCTGAGGGAAAGGGTTGTATCCGATCAGGAGGCGACACCCGTTTTGCGGTTCATGGCGTTTCCCAGGAACGCTTCCCGGGCACGCCGTCCTGAAGCTTGCCAGACCTTCACAACCTCTACACGATAGCGGTTGTGTACAAGACTTAGGGAACAGAACTTCGGGCAGAAGCTCTCCGCCAGCATGAAAGCACACGCGAGAACCGTCGGGAGGCGGACGAGGGTGGTTGTGGCGCTTCGCACATCTAGAATGGGTGAGGTGGACCCCGGCGCCATCTTCTTGAGGAGCGATCAGCCAGCGAGCCGTGCCACATTCAGGGGAGGAAGATCTATGGCGGTGCAGGAATTGCCCGCTGAGCGCGCCCGCAGAGTCGTGCGTAAGGTTCAGATCTGGGTCTTGCCCTTTCTGCTCGTCTTGTACATCGTTTCCGTCCTCGACCGCGTGAACATCGGGTTTGCCGCTCTCACGATGAACAGGGAGCTGGCCATAGGCGCCGAGCAGTTCGGGCTTCTTTCGGGCATCTTCTTTATCGGTTACCTGCTCTTCGGGGTTCCAAGCAATATCGTTCTGCATAAGCTGGGCGCTCGGCGCTGGGTGAGCGCCATCCTCATCGCCTGGGGAATCGTTGCGACGAGCACCGGGCTGGCGCGCTCCGTAGAACAACTCTATGTTTTGCGTTTCCTGCTCGGGATCGCCGAGGCGGGACTGTTTCCCGGCATGATCCTGTACCTGAGCTATTGGTTCCCATCCCGGCAACGGGCGCAGGCGGTAGCGCTGTTCATGGTCGCGGTGCCGCTGGCTTCGGTGCTGGGCGCGCCGGTCTCGGGCCTGATCCTGGACCACGTGCACTGGCTCGGGATCGGTGGTTGGCGCTGGCTGCTGATCCTGGAAGGCTTCCCTCCGGTGGTGCTGGGCGGTTTGACTCTGATTGCCCTTCCCAACCGGCCGGAGAATGCCTGGTTCCTCAACGCAGGAAGAAAAGCAATGGCTCGCCTCCGAACTTGCCCGTGAGGAACAGGCCACGCTGGCCGAGAGAGGCCGTGTCTCGGCGCTGGGCGCGCTCACAAGCGGTAGAGTGTGGTACTTGTGCGCGATCTACTTCGCCATGATGATCGGGCTGAACGTAATGAACTTTTGGCTGCCCCAGGTGGTCAGGAATCTCTCTTCGTCCTATTCGAATACTGTGGTAGGTTGCCTTGTGACGATTCCGCATGCGTGCGGCCTCGTGGCCATGATTCTCATCTCCCGTCATTCGGACCGCGTGCAGGAGCGAAGGTATCACGCGGCCATTCCCGCCTTGATCGGTGGAGTGGCTCTGCTGTTCATTGCGAAGACCGCCAACCCGGCAGCAGCCATTGCCCTCCTCTCGCTTATGGGGATCGGGATTGACGGCTTCTTCGGACCCTTCTGGTCGCTCCCGGGCCAATATCTGACCGGCATCGGCGCCGCGTCCGGCATTGCGTTGATCAACTCGGTCGGCAATCTTGGCGGCTTTGCCGGTCCCTATCTGCTCGGTGTAGTGGCAAGGCAGAGCGGAAGCGTTCAGTCCGGATTTGTCTTTGTCGGCGTTGCCATGCTCGCGGGTAGCCTGCTGTTGCTGGGCCTGACGAGAGCACGCGGCAGCGATGTGGCCAGGTAATCTTGTTGTAGCCACATCGCCCATCTGGTTCATTTCCTTCTATTTTTGACCCTTAAAATCGTATTCATGCCATTAAAATATTTTTAAGATATGCAAATATCATTTGGGCTTTCGCTCAGAATTCAATCTGTTCCTGTTGAAAACTTTTCCACAATCCGGTTACATTGAATCACTCCCTCTACTTGATTTTGGGGTTCCGTTGTTTTCGGATCTCCTGAGGTGCCTATGGTTTGCCCCAAATGCCAATCTGCCGCGGTTTCCATCATCCCGGCAGAAGTCAGACTTTTTCGCAATATTCCCCGCACGCTAAGTCACCCTCCCATGACACCCCCGCCAGACATTCGGGTTTGCCTGGATTGCGGATGGTCAGAGTTCGTGATTCCGCGTGCCTGGCTCTCGGCTGGCTGGCTCCGATCCCTGCGTCCACAGACCGTTGTCGCTGAGACACAAATCGCGTCTGCAAGCGTACACGCCGCTGTCATGTAAGCCGCGGCGACAACCCGGCTCAAGAGGCCTGCGTCCTCGGCTCACGATTGTGCGTGGTGCAAGCAAGACCAATTACGCAAAAAGGCCCCTAGCCGAAGCTGGAGGCCTTTTTCGGTCCGGGTGATCGGAGATTCGAGAATTCGGCCAGATCGAGCCATTACCCCTCGGTTTTCTGTTCCCTCTTCCCTGATCCCTATTCCTTGCATTTAGTACATTCCGTCCATACCGCCGCCGTGGCCGCCGGCCGGCATCGGAGTCTTGGGCTCTGGAATCTCGCAGACCAGAGCTTCCGTGGTCAGCAGCAGTGCCGCGATAGAGGCTGCATTTTGCAGCGCCGTCCGCGTCACCTTGGTCGGATCGATGACGCCGGCCTTCACCAGGTCCTCGAACGTGCCCGTCAACGCGTTGTAGCCGTAGTGGTTCTCCTTGGATTCCAGCACCTTGGCCAGCACCACGGCGCCCTCCTCGCCGGCATTGCCGACGATCTGGCGCAACGGCTCTTCCAGCGCCCTCAGCACGATCTTAGCGCCGGTCTTCTCGTCGCCGCTCAGTGTGTCGAGCAGCTTTTCCACCGCCGCCATGCACCGCACCAGCGCCACGCCGCCGCCGGGGACGATGCCTTCCTCGACCGCCGCGCGCGTCGCGTGCAAAGCGTCCTCAACGCGAGCCTTCTTCTCCTTCAGCTCGGTTTCGGTAGCCGCGCCAACCTTGATGATGGCAACGCCGCCCACCAGCTTGGCCAGCCGCTCCTGCAGCTTCTCCTTGTCATAGTCCGAGGTGGTCTTCTCGATCTGCGAGCGGATCTCTTTCACACGGCCCTCGATATCAGACTGCTTGCCTGAGCCGTCGACGATCGTGGTGTTGTCCTTGTCGATGGTGATGCGCTTGGCCTTGCCCAGGTCCTCGATCTTCACGCCTTCCAG
This sequence comes from uncultured Acidobacteriaceae bacterium, assembly GCA_963848805.1. Classification (GTDB taxonomy): domain Bacteria; phylum Acidobacteriota; class Terriglobia; order Terriglobales; family Acidobacteriaceae; genus Telmatobacter. The sequence continues at coordinate 3,512 of CAWKFD010000014.1, forward strand.
CTTGATGCCCAGGTCCTCGGTGATGGCCTTGCCGCCAGTCAGGATGGCGATGTCGCCCAAGATCGCCTTGCGGCGGTCGCCGAAGCCCGGCGCCTTCACGGCAGCTACGTTCAGGGTGCCGCGCAGCTTGTTCACCACCAAAGTAGCCAGTGCCTCGCCCTCAACATCCTCGGCGATGATCAGCAGCGGCTTGCCGCCGCGCGCAACCTGCTCCAACAGAGGCAGCAGGTCCTTCATGGCGCTGATCTTCTTCTCATAGATCAGAATGTATGGCTCGTCCAGAACAGCTTCCAGCCGCTCCGCGTCGGTCACAAAGTAGGGGCTCAGATAGCCGCGATCGAACTGCATGCCGTCGACTGTTTCCAGGCCGGTATGCATCGTCTTCGACTCTTCGATGGTGATCACACCGTCCTTGCCCACTACCTTTACCGCCTCGGCAATGATGGCGCCAATCTCCTCGTCGCCGTTAGCCGAGATCGAGCCCACCTGGGCCACCGATCCTTCGTTTACCGGCTTCGACAGCTTGCTCAGTGCACCATCCTGGTTCCATTTGCCGTCCTTGTCGCGCGTGCCGTTGATCGCCGTCACAGCCTTCTCGATGCCGCGCTTCAGGGCCGTCGGGTTTGCGCCCGCGGCCACCGTCTTCACGCCTTCGCGGAAAATCGCCTGCGCCAACACTGTGGCAGTCGTCGTGCCGTCGCCGGCAACGTCGGAGGTCTTCGATGCAACTTCGCGCACCAACTGTGCCCCCACGTTCTCAAGCGGATCCTTAAGGTCAATCTCTTTTGCCACCGTCACGCCGTCCTTGGTGATGGTGGGCGAACCGAACTTCTTCTCGATTACAACGTTCCGGCCCTTGGGTCCGAGCGTCGCCTTCACAGCGTCTGCCAGCGTGTTCACGCCGCGCAGAATCGCCTGACGGGAATCCTCACCGTGCAGAATTTGCTTTGCCATTTTTCTCTCCAGCGATCAGTGAACAGTGTTCAGTGATCAGTTTTTTGAAAGTTCAATTCCTCAATCTTTTTGGCGAATTTCGTGGTCACGATGCGATCTGCGGCGGAGGGTCCTTTCTGACCACTGACCACTGCTCGCTGACCACTCCCATCGCTACTTCTTCAAAATGCCGAGAACTTCTTCCTCACGCATGATTAGAAACTCTTCGCCATCGATCTTGATCTCGGTGCCGGAATACTTGCCGAACAGCACGCGATCGCCCGCCTTCACGTCCAGCGGAAATACCTTACCTTCGTCGTTCGATTTGCCCTTGCCCACGGAGATGACCTCGCCCTCCTGGGGTTTTTCTTTCGCGCTATCGGGGATGATAATGCCCCCGCGAATGGTTTCGGTCTCTTCCACCCGCCGGACCAGGATGCGATCATGGAGCGGAGTGAACGTCGTAGTCTTTGCTGCTGTTGCTGCCATTGCTTTGCTTCTCCTTCGCGCGCAGACCAGGTCATGCCTGACCCGCGAGTTTGAGTGTGTATTAAGAAACAGAAGTTGGGATGTACCGAAGTGCCTCCCGCCATGGGTACTGGGCGGACCTAGCGAGCGCTCCCAACAGAGAACTGCTAGCACTCTCGCCTTCCAATTGCTAAAGATAGGGGATGGATCAGAGCTTGTCAAGTCGATTTACGTTAAAAATTGAGTTAAGTTGACTCATAAAATATGAGATTGAACACATAATCACTGGTGATCGGGCCAAAAGCCACCTGCAGCCGGCAAAGAACGTTGAGATCGCGGTGTGCAGAACCTTGATCGTCGCCAGCGTGCGCCTTTGGCCTGCGGCGCCTTCCGTCAACTCACTCGTTATCGGGCCCGCTTTTCACTTCCATCCTGCGGTTCAAGTCTAGCCGATCAGTGGAATCCCAACTCGCCTCGTCCGTCACGCCGGAACACGGTAAAATGATTACTATGCTTTACTGTTCACATCTTCGTTTTTGCGCTCTCGTGGCGGGCTTGGGGATTGCTTGCGGTTCCATTGCCCTCCACCCTCAGGACGACAACAATAACCGGGGACGCAAATATAAGGCCCCGCCACCCTCCGCGCGAATTGAGATTACCGTCCTGCGCGATTCGAGCGGCAAGCCGATTGAAGACGCTCACGTCATCCTTCATCCCATCGAGGGCGACAAGGACAAAGGCTCCATGGAGCTAAAGACCAACGAGGACGGCAAGGCGGTCATCGATGTCATCCCCATCGGCGACACGGTCCGTTTGCAGATCATCGCCAACGGATTCCAGACCTACGGTGGGGACTACAAGGTCGACAGACCGGAGATGTCGATGGAGATCCGGATGAAGCGGCCCGGAGCGCAATATTCGGTATATAAGAACAACGGCTCGGGATCAGGCAGTGGCTCCGGCCAAGGCTCCGGAAGTGACAAGCCTGCAAACCCTCCGAACTCTACCCAGCCCGGTTCCGGCGACAAACCCTCCGGCCCCAACGGCCAGCCGGATGCTCAGCCCCATCCCCAGTGAGCTTGTGGGTGTAGCCGTTTCATGCATCCTCAGTCATGAATGGATTTCGCTATGGCCACTGGGCATCTGTCTGGCAAATCGGTATTGGTCACCGGGGGCGCGCGGCGCATTGGCCGTGAAATCGCGCTCACCCTTGCCCGTGCCGGCGCAGACGTAGCCGTCACCTATCGCTCCTCGTTCGCTGAAGCCGATCAGACCGCTGCCGAAATCGCAGCCCTTGGCGTCCGTTCCGGAGCCATTCCATGCGACGTCCGCTCCGAACCCTCCGTCCGTGAAGCCGTCGACTCCGCCGCAACAGCCTTCGGCCAACTCGATATCCTGGTCAACAACGCCGCCGTCTTCGCCTCCGCTGCCCTCGAAAGCATTACTCTCGATCAATGGGACGCGGTCTTTGAAACCAATGCGCGCGGCCCTTTCCTCGTGGCCCGCGAAGCGCTGCCTCATCTGCGCGCCGCTCACGGACGCATCGTCAACATCGGCTCGCTGGGCGCCTCACACGCCTGGGTCGGCCACGCGCACTACTGCGCCGCGAAGGCCGCGCTGCACATGCTCACGCAAGCTATGGCCAAAGCATTCGCGCCCGAAGTAAGCGTCAACTGCGTTGCTCCCGGCTGGATTCAGTTTCCTGAATCTTTCACTGGCGAGCGCGAGGCCGCTCGTTTTGCCGCCAAAACTCCCATGGGACGCAACGGCGCCGCCAACGACGTAGCCCAGGCCGTGCTCTTCTTCGCCTCCGGCCCGCACTTCATCACCGGCCAGACGCTCACCGTAGATGGCGGCCTTGGCCTTTCCTAAGAACTCCTCGGCTTCGCTGTTTAGCGTCCGAACAACCGGCTCCAGAATCCGCCTGCCTTGCGCTCCATCACGCCGTCGGCGCCCGCTGTGCGCTGCATTGAACGGCTCTTCTTCGGCTGCTCCGCCCCGCGTCCACTCGCGAACTTCAGCGGTTCGTTCTCCCACAGTCCTTTCGGCTCCGGTTGCCTCGGCCACTTGGCGCCCTCCACCACCGCCCGTGGATTGCTCACGCACAGCCGCTCTGCTGCCTCCTCGCCCGCCCGCTTCGCCACGTAGTCATAGGCAAACTTCAAATGTGGCGGCCGCCACACCGGCCCGTGCGCATCGGTAGCCAGAAAGTGAATCCAGTTTCGCTCCAGCAGCTCGATGGCGAAGGCTTGTTCCGCCCTGCCGAAGCGCCCATTCAGCGATCCCGCTGTCACCTGGATGAGGCAGCCAGCCCGCATCCACTCGCTCACCAATTCGGGCTGCCGCAGCACCGCCGGATAGCGCTCCGGATGGGTCACGATCAGCTTGTAGCCCGCCGACTGCAGCCTGAAAAGTGCCTGCGACATGCCCGGAGGAATCACCATCATGGGAAATTCGATCAGGAGGTATCCCTTCCCGCCAACCGAGTAGCGCAGCGGGTGCGCAACCGCATCCACTATGTTGTCCGCCATTAAGTGGAAGTCGCAACCCAGGCTCAAATCCACCACACCCTTCAGCCTTTCCTTCAGCTCGGCGTACCGTTCCTCGATCACCGTAGCCTGATAAGGATATTCGTCGCTGGCATGCGGCGTGCAAACAATGTGCGTAATGCCGTCGCCCGCAGCCTCGTGCGCCATCTCAAGCGAGGTCTCCAGGTCGGGCGACCCGTCGTCCACTCCGTAAATCAGATGTTGATGAATATCGACCATAGTTTAGCATTTCGCAGACAGCGATTTCGTTCCATGGGCTCAGCCATGCCACACACATCGATGTGCTTTACATCCTACTGAAACCATTAGTCTTTCAGTCCATCGGTCGCTATTCCCTGCCCCGCCATCGCTTCCAACATCGATGCAAAAATCCTCCATCCGTCCGCCGACCCCAGAACCGGCTCGCTCGAGCGGTCGGGATGGGGCATCATGCCGAGCACATTTCTTTTTTGGTTTAGAATTCCGGCAATGTTGCTCAGCGAGCCGTTGGGGTTCGCTTCGGGGGCGATGTCGCCTTGGGGCGTGGAATAACGGAAGGCGATGCGGTCCTCAGCCTCCAGCCGTTTCAACTCCTCGGGCTCGCAAAAGTAGTTCCCTTCCATGTGGCCGATGGGAATCCTGAGCACTTCGCCCTTCTTCAGTTGATTGGTGAAGGGACTGTCGGCGGTCTCAACGCGCAGGTCGACCTGCTTGCAGATATACTTCAGGCCGGCGTTGCGCATCAGCGCTCCCGGCAGCAAGCCTGCCTCGGTCAAAATCTGAAATCCATTGCAGATGCCGAGTACCAGGCCGCCGCCGGCCGCGAATCGCTTCACGGCCTGCATCACCGGCGAGAAGCGCGCAATGGCGCCCGTGCGCAGGTAGTCGCCGTAGGCAAATCCGCCGGGAACCAGCACGGCGTCAACGCCCTGCAAGTCCTCGCTGTCGTGCCAGAGGAACGTGACGGGCTGATGCGCGACCTCGGCAATCACGTTGTAGGTGTCGCGGTCGCAGTTCGAGCCAGGAAAAACCAACACCCCGAATTTCATGCATTCAGAGTATCAGCCTCACGTAAATGGGAACGATCGCGCACGAAAAGACGCATGCCGCCAGTGGAACGTGCTCAATCAAAATAACTTATTTAGAATCAGCGCAAATGTTCGTTTCAGGGGTGCGGCGGACCGGCCAAATGTTGGCTCAAGTGGTTGCGGTTGCCCCGCGAACGTTCGCTTGGGAGGGTACGATTCTTCGAGACAAATACCGAGAATAGTTGGGAACAATTGGCAGTTAGAACCGAGAATAGTTGCGAATAAGAGGGAGTGGCACCGAACAATTTCCCAAAAGCGCGTCTAAACCGGCGTTTGCGGCCATAAAGTGCCCACTTTGGGGCCATTTTTTGCGTGTTTTTGCACGCTGGTGGTCAGGTGTCAGTGATCAGTGGTCAGTGATCAGTGGTCAGCTTTTTTGTCCTCGCCGGCGCCCATCCCATCGCACATGGCGCAAAAGTCGGATTGCGAAAACCGCCGGTTGGGTAGACAATGCATTTGCTTCCCCTTGAGGTGAATTGCTGTTCCGAAAGTTGAGGCAGCTTCATGCGCAAGATCCTTCTCGCGGTTCTCTTCCTGGCATTTTGCTCCTTTCTCACTGCCCAGCAGGTTTTGAACAACGACTCCATCATCAAGATGTCGAAGGCCGGTCTGTCGGACGATTTGCTCGTCACCACCATCAACGCATCGCCGGGAACCTACGACACATCGCCGAACGGGTTGATCTCGCTGAAGGCGGCGGACGTCAGCGACAAGGTTGTTGCGGCGATGGTGATAAAGTCGTCCCCGCCTCCGCCGGTACCGGCAGCGGCACCTGTCGCCTCACCTCAAATTCCGGGCAC